>NZ_BJUA01000005.1 GCF_007989825.1 Cellulomonas persica
CCGCTCGAGGCGACGGGTTGGGCCTCCCCCGACGATCTCCCCGCCCCGGACGCCCCGACCCGCCGCTGACCGCTGCACGCGTCCCGGGCGCGGCGGACCCCGCGAGGGCCGCGCGGCCGTGCAGGGCGTCGTCGGCCTGCTCAGCAGTGCGGACGGCCCCGGCGGTCGCGGCCCAGGAGGTCCGGACGACGATCGCGCGACCGCGCGCGAGCCAAGGGCGCCGCCTCAGGCTCTCCGGCGGCGCAGCCACTCCGCAGCGATGGCGCGGAAGACCTCAGGCTGCTCGACCCACGGGTAGTGGCCGCAGTCCGGGATCCAGGCGACCGGGGCGGACAGCGCCGCGGCGTACGCGGTGACGGGTGCGCGGCCGGACAGCGCGTCCTGCGCGCCGGCGACGACGAGCGTCGGCGGCGGCTGAGCGGCAAGCACCTGCTCGGCGGCGTCGTCGGGCACACCCTGGAACCAGGCGGTCACGGCTGCGAGCGACTGCTCCCCGACGCGCGCGTGGCGCTGCTCACGCTCGGTCCAGCGCGCGTAGGAGCCCGCCGCGACGAGCTCACGCTGCCGCTGGAACTCGGCCTCGTCGGCGGGCGCGGGCGCCGCCATCGCGTCGAGCGCCGCGGCGGCAACGTCGTCGTGGCGAGCGAGCAGCAGCTCGTCGGCGTCGGAGGGCGTGCCCGTGAGCCAGGATGCGGACGGCGTGACGAGCAGCAGCGACCGCACCCGCGCGGGGTGGCGCGCGACGAGGGCGAGCGCGAGCCGGGTCCCGGCCGAGTGCGCGACGACGTCGACCGACGCGAGTCCCAGGTGGTCCGCGAGCGCCACGACGTCGTCGGCGTCGGTCCACCACCCGCGCGAGGGCGCGCTGTTCGTCGGGGCGCCACGCGGGTGCAGCACGACGAGCGAGCGGTCGTCGGCGAGGCCCGCGAGGCCCTCCAGGTACTCGACGCCGCGGCACGGGCCGCCAGGCAGGACGACCGCCGGTTCGCCGGTCCCGCCTTCCCGGTGCCAGGTCAGCGCCGCTGGGTGCCGGGCCGTCGTGCTCACGCGCCGACCGTACCCGCCGGTGCGATCTCACCGGCACGGTTCGTGCGTCGATCCCTCCTGGACGGGCTGACTCCTCGTTGTCCACAGATCTTGCCGGGGCCGCCCCGCGCGTGCTGCGTCTTCGTACGCTTGTACGAGATGCCCGGTTCGGGTTCCGGCAGACGAGGGAGGTGCGTGGCATGGCGGTGACGACGGTCGCGCGCTCGGCGCTGGGTGCGGGGCGTGACGACGAGGCCCCGGGCTGGGAGCTCCTCGTCACTGTCGCACGGCGTGCGGCCGACGAGGCCGCGCGTGCGTCCACATGGTCCGCGGACTCTCGTCGCGACCGGCTCGCCGCCATCGACGCGGCAAGTGCTGCCCTGACGGCGGCCCGCGCTCGCGTGCTGGCCGCGGTCGACGAGTCGCGCGACTGGGCCAGGCGTGGTGACCGCAACGTGAGCGCGTGGCGGGCCCGGACGTCGCGGGCCGGCTCGACCACCGCGGGCGCCGAGCTCCGCCAGGCGGCGACGCTGACCCAGATGCCCGCCGTCGAGCAGGCTCTCCTCGACTCCGAGATCTCACCCACGCACGTGGACGTCATCGCGAAGGTCGCGGCACGCGGCACGCCGGACGTCGCCGCGTTCCTCGCGGCGCCGGACACGCAGGGGACGCTCGTCGCGCTCGGGCGCTCGCTCGACGGCCGTGAGTACGCGCGAGCGGTCGACCGCATGGTCGCGCAGGTCGACCCGGTGTCGCTCGAGCGCGGGCTCGCCGTGCAGCGCGCGAACCGGCACCTCTGGCTCACCGACACCGCCGACGGCACCTACGTCAAAGGCCTGCTCGACCTCCAGGCCGGCGCCCGCCTGCGGCGCGCGCTCGAGTCGGTGGCGGGACGGCCGTCGGCGGACGACGAGCGGACGTCCGAGCAGCGCCGGGCGGACGCTCTCGACACGCTGGCCACCGACCTGCTCGCCTCGCCGAAGAACGCCGCAGGTGCCGTGGTGCCGCCGCAGGTCTCGGTGATCGTCACCGAGCCCACCTGGCTCGCCCTCACCGCTGCGCTGCGCAGCGGCGACCGCACCCCGCTCGCCGAGCGCCTGCGCGGCCTGCCGCCCGTCACCGACGAGGACGGTCGGCCTCTGCCTCCGAGCGCCGTCGCCCAGCTCGTGTGCGACAGCGCGCTCACGCGCATCGTGGTCGACGCACAGGGCACGCCCGTGGACCTCGGGCGCACCACGCGCCTCATCACCAACGAGGTGCGGCGAGCAGTCGTCGCCCGCGACGGCGGGTGCGCGTGGAACGGCTGCGACGCGGTCGCCCGGTGGTGCGAAGGGCACCATATCGAGTGGTGGGAACGAGACGGCGGGGTCACCAGCATCGAGAACAGTGCGCTCCTGTGCTCGTTCCACCACCACGTGGTGCACCAGGAGTCGCTGCACGTCGAGCGGCTTGAACCGCCACCGCCAGGTGCCGCGGATCCAGGCTGTGAGCAGGCCAGCGCGTTCGCGCTCACGCGCGCCCGCTACCGGTTCACGCGACCAGACGGCACCGTCCGGTCCGAGCCTCGAGGTAATCCGGCACCGCATGCCGCCGCACGCGAGCGCCGGGTGGCGCCTCCCGGCGACGCGGGCGTCAGCTCAACCGACGGACCCGGGTGCGCGGGCAACACCGACGCCCTCATCCGGCCGCCGATGCAGCGGACGCCGGCGGCACCGATGCCTGGTGCTGGCATGTGTGAGCCGCCCGGCAGTCTCATCTCCCCTGCCGTTCCTGCGGCCGTGTCCGAGGAGCGCAACGTTGCCTCGGCATGACCGTCCGCCGCCCAGCATGGCCGCGACACGCGCGCGCAGCCGCGGGCCGTGGCTGCACCAGCTGCGCGGCCGTGCGGTCCGCTCAGACGGCGGTGGCCGCGAGAGCGGTGAGCACACCGCCGACGGCTCCGACGAGCACGGCGGCGACCGCGAGCGTGCGGTGCGCGAGCAGGTCGGCGAGAGCGGCGCGCTGGCGGGCGGGGGATGGCGTCGCGGTCATCGGTCCTCCTGGTCGGGCCCGGCGGTGCCGGTCGGTCGCGGTGCAGGTCGTCGTAGTGCAGGTCGTCGTAGTGCAGGTCGGTCGTCGTGCGGGCCGGTGGGAGTGGGGATCTGTGGCGGTCCCGGCGCGGGCGGCGGGGGGACCGCCCGTCGTCGGGGCACCGGCCCGCTCCTCGTCGAACGTGACCGGCCGAACCACCCTCACCCGGGCCGCGCAACCCCGCAACCGGAGCGGATGTCAGGGGCCGGTGCCAGGCTTCGACGAGGAGGTGGTCGCGATGGGGAAGCTGACCGTGCAGGCGCTCAATGCGACCACGTGGGACCTGTTCGCGGGTCTCGCGGAGCGGCACAACGGCGTGTGGGGCGGGTGCTGGTGCGTGTACTTCCACCCCGACTGCGCGGAGAAGCGGGTGTCCGCCGAGGGCAACCGGGCCCTCAAGGAGCGGCTCGTGCGGGACGGTCTGGCGCACGCGGCGCTCGTCGTCGACGGCGACGAGGCCGTGGCGTGGTGCCAGTACGGGACGCCCGACGAGCTCCCGGAGATCCAGCACCGCAGAGATGACGAGAAGGCCCTGGTCGACCTGCCGGACTGGCGGATCACGTGCTTCTTCGTCGACCGCCGGTACCGCAGACAGGGCACCTCGGCGATCGCGCTGCAGGGCGCGCTCGACCTCATCGCGGCGGCTGGCGGCGGCGTCGTCGAGTCGTACCCGCAGGACACCGCGGGCAAGCGCACGTCGGCGTCGTTCCTCTACAACGGGACGCGGTCGCTGTTCGAGCGTGCAGGCTTCAGCTACGACCGCCCGAAGGGCAAGAACCACTGCGTCATGCTCCGCACGGTCGCGCCCGCCTGATCGCAGCGGGATTCGAGGTCCGCCGACCCGGAGAGCCCTGTGCCGGCTGCTCGTCGGGCCGTCCCAAGGTCACCGGCGGGTGGGCCGCGCCCGGGCGCGGCGCACCGATCCGGCGCGCGGTGGCGTCAGCGCAGGCCAGCATCCCTCCCGCTCGTCGTCGGCAGGATCGGGACCCCCTCCGCACCTCGCCGACCGAACCGAACCGGGCCTCCGCTCGACGACTTCACCAGGCGTCCTCACGCTCGTCGTCGACCGGGCTCGAGCGCTCGGCATCAGCGCAGGCCACCCCAGCGCATCGGGTTCGTGGCGGTCGAGGCGAAGACGAACCAGGACGTCGCGCCGACGTGCTGCACCTGGAAGTAGCCGAAGCCGAACCCCGTGTCGAGCAGCGACGACGCCGCGACCACGCCTCCGGAGACCTCGACGCCGCCGAGGTGCTGACCGCCACCCAGCGCGTGCTGCGCGTGCCGGATCTGCTCGAGCAGCGCGCGGGAGGTGTAGTTGTCGCCGCGGCGGTGCCGGTCGGCGAGCGCCGTCGCGAGCTGGCCGGTCCCCTCGAGCCAGACGCCCTGCGGGTGCACGGTGATCCCGTTGTACTGCGCGGTCGAGGTCAGGCTCGCGGTCGAGAACGTGACGCCCGAGACCCGCTCGCCGTCGGGGAGCTGCGAGGTGTCGGCAGCGGCGTCGTCGGTCGTGGCGAGCGCACGGCCTGCCCAGTCCAGGGCGCCCGCGTACGAGCGCTCCCGCAGCGCGAGCCAGCTCCACGTCGCGGGGTCCAGCGGCACGGGCGAGCGGTTGATCTCGACTCCGTCGTTGGTCCCGGTCCAGAACCACCCGTCGCGGCGTGACCACATCCGGTCGACGAACGCGCGGGCGTGCGCGGCGGCCTTGGTCCACTTCTTGTCGCCGGTGACCGTCTTCAGCATCGTGAAGAACGCGACGCAGTCGATGTTGTGCTCGGTCGAGCCGTTCGGGACCGGGGTGTTGCCGCCGTCGACGCCGAACGAGAACCCGCCCAGCGGCTTCGTCGACCACGTGTTCGTCGTGATCCACTCGCCGATGCGCACTGCGGCGTCGCGGTACCGGCGATCACGCGTCACGCCATACAGCTGCGCGAGCGCGAGGCCGGGCCAGGCCATGTCCCCGACGGCCGTCCCGAGGAACCCGAACTGCCAGCCGATGTTCGCGTTCCCGTCGGGCAGCACGAAGCCGTACGGCTGGAGGCTGCCGTCGTAGAACGTGTACGGCCCGACGTTGTAGCCCTGGCGCAGGCGTCCGTCGTCGAACGCCGGGTCGTGCTCCTGCGCGTAGACGAGGCCGTCACCCAAGGTCTTCGCGGTGGCGAGCGAGGACCGCCGGCCGTCGGCGAGCAGGGCGAGGACCGCGAGCGCGGTGTCGTAGACGAACGCGGTGCTGAACAGGCCGAGCTCGTCGGCGTAGGACTGCGCGAGCCGCGGACCGGCGTTGAGCGTCGGGTACGCGTCGGTCGCCGACTGGAGGAACGCCACCGCGGCACGTTGCGCGGCGGCGGGGTGATGACCGTGACCCGGCCGCCCCGGCCCCGGCCGTCCTGGCGCGGGTCGCGCCGGTCCGGGATGGCCCACCGCCCCTCCCGACGACGAGCCGGCGCGGCCCGCCGGGAGGGCGGAAGCCCGTCCGGTGCCGGCGAGCGCCCCGCTCGCGCCGACGGCCACCGCGACGGCGGCGCCCGAGAGCGCGAGGAACGAACGACGACCCAGCACCGCAGCCGACGGCACCGGACCACCTGGGCTGCCGGCCGACGACGAGCGGTGCGTGGGCGTGGAGCCCGCCAGGGCGCTGGTCCCGGCCTGAGCCAGGCCCGCCCGCGCGGGCCCGGTCGCCGAGAGCTCGTCGATGCCGGCGTGCGGGTCGTTCGTCATCGCAGGTCCCCTCCGACGGGCGGTGCGGGCCGCGACACTGCAACCCCGCGCTCAGAGTAGTGACACGTGTCATCGATGGGAAGATCCGGACAGACCTGGCACGAAGGGCCGGTTCAGGGGCGCCGACCACACCCGTGCCGTCGCGCGCGGCGGCCCGACCGGTCAGGCCGAAGGGTCGGCCACCAGGACCCTGCTGTAGTGCTCGACGGTCGGGAACGGGTCGTAGAAGCGGTGCAGCAGCGCGCGCCACCGCTGGTACTCCGGCGATCCTCGGGAACCGACGGTATGCGCCTCGAGCGAGTCCCACTCGACGAGCAGGAGGTACCGCGTCGGTCGCTCGAGGCACCGCTCGAGCCGCAGCGACCGGAAGCCGGGCATCGCCGCGATGATGTGCCGCGCCTCGTCGAAGGCCGCCTCGAACTCCTCCTGCTGGCCGGGGACGACGTCCAGCACCGCATGCTCCAGGATCACCGGCTCTTCCTGGCACCCGGCCGGTGCCGGCGGCGGGGTGTCAGAGCACGTGCGTGCGCAGCGCGGGCAGCACCTGGTGCTCGAGCAGCGGAGCGAGGTCGTCGGGCAGCGGGTCCAGGTCGGGGTCGAGCCACCGCACCTCGGCGATCTCCCGCGAGGGCACGGGCGCGACGACCGCAGGGTGGACGTAGACCGTCCCGCGCACGCGCCGGCCCGCCTCGTTCGCGGCCGCTGCGGAGAACGTGCCGAGCTCGAGCAAGGCGTCGGGATCGAGCTCGACGCCGACCTCCTCGGCGCACTCCCGCAGCGCGGTCTGCGCGGCGGTCTCGCCGGGCTCGGGCTTGCCGCCGGGGAGCATGAACCTCGCCGTGCCGCGCTTGCGCACGGTCAGCACCTCACCGGCGGGTGAGCGCAGCACGACGGCGCTCACCTGGATCACGTCCTGGGTCACGGTCAGCCATCGTAGGTTCCGCGCCGAGGCGCCTGGTGCGCACCGGGCCCTCGATCGATCCACGGGATCTACCCGCCCGTCCCCATCACGCATATCCAGCCAACCGCCACCCACGCGGCCCCGACCCACCCGCCCTCGACCGGTCCGCCGTCGGCAGATCCGCCGTGGGCAGCACCGACCGACCATCGACCGGCAGCGGTGCGAGCGTGGCGGCATGAGCGAGACGACGACGAAGACCGAGTACGACGAGGTGCTGGCGCAACGCCTCCTGCACCAGCGGGTGCTGCTCATGGGCACCGCGCTGGACGAGCAGCTGGGCAACCGGCTGTGCTCGGCGCTGCTGGTCCTGGCCGCGGAGGACCCGCACCGCGACATCACGCTGCTCATCAACTCACCGGGCGGCTCGGTGCCGGCGATGCTCGCGATCCGCGACGTGATGAACCTGGTGCCGTGCGACGTGGCGACGATCGCGATCGGCTGGGCCGCGAGCGCGGGGCAGTTCCTGCTGTCGTCGGGCGCACGCGGCAAGCGGGCAGCCCTGCCGCACGCGCGGGTGCTGCTGCACCAGGGTTCGGCGGGCATCGGCGGGACGGCGGTGGACGTCGAGCTGCAGGCCGACGACCTGCGCCACACGCGCGACACCGTGCTGGGGCTGATCGCGCAGGACACGGGTCAGCCGGTCGAGCGCGTCACGGAGGACTCCCAGCGCGATCGCTGGTTCACGGCCGACGAGGCGCTCGCGTACGGGTTCGTCGACCGCGTGGTCGACGACGTGGCGCAGGTGCTGCCGTGGTTCGGCACGCCCACGGGCTTCGGCGCGCCGTCGGTCGCGCCGGGTGCAGGAGGTGCGCGGTGATCATCCCCTACGTGACGCAGAAGGTGCCTGGTGGTGAGCGTTCGCTCGACGTGTACTCGTGGCTGCTCGCGGACCGCATCGTGTACCTGGGGTCACCCATCGACGACGAGGTCGCGAACGTCGTCGTCGCGCAGCTCCTGCACCTGGAGTCCGCCGACCCGGACGCCCGGATCGACCTGTACGTGAACTCACCGGGTGGGTCGCCGTCGGCGATGCTCGCGATCTACGACGCGATGCAGTACGTGCGACCGACGGTCACGACGACGTGCGTGGGCCGGGCCGCGGCGGACGCGGCAGTGCTGTTCGCAGGCGGCGCCGCCGGCCAGAGGTCGATGCTCGCGCACGCGCGCATCGTCCTGCACCAGCCGGGGACGCAGGCGCGCGGCGACGTGCCGGACCTGATCCTCGCGGCCGACGAGATCGTGCGGGTCCGGTCCGAGCTCGAGGAGGTGCTCGCACGGCACACGGGGCGGTCGGTCGAGACGCTGCGTCGGGACACCGACCGCGCGCTCGTGCTCACCGCTCAGCAAGCGGTCGAGTACGGCCTCGCCGACCAGGTCATCGACCGCGACGACCTGGGTCGGTCCGCCGCCTGAGGTGCGCGTCCGACGGCCGTCCGGGGGCCGCCCGAGGGTCGGTCCGATCGCGAGCAGGCGGACCGGGATGACGGTCGGCGACGACGAGCGTCAGGCCGCGAGCAGCGTGACCGCACGGGCATCGGCGTCCGCGCCGCGGACCGGGACGACCGTCGGCGACGACGAGCGTCAGGCCGCGAGCAGCGTGACCGCGCGGGCATCGGCGTCCGCGCCGCGGACCGGGATGACCGTCGGCGACGACGAGACGGTCGCACCCGCCGCGTCGCGGGCCGCCGTCAGGTCGAGCACGACGCCCGTCCGCGCTCGTCGCGGCAGCGTCGCCAGACCTGCCACGCGACGCTCGGCAGCACCGACGCGGACGCGGCCGGATGCGCCTGCGTGCGACGACCGTGCGAGGTCACCGCGGGCGCCGACGGCGGGCACGGGGGCGCCGGGCGTGCGGGCACTGCGGGCGGCGGGAGCGGGCACGAGGGCGCCGGGCGCGGCGACAGCAGGCGCGGAGGCAGCGGGCGCGAGGGCGCTGGACGTGAGGGCGCTGGGCGGCAGGGCGGTGGGCCTGAGGGCGACGGGTGCGAGGGCTTCGGGTTCGAGGAGCTCGGCGACCCGCAGCGCGAGGTCGGCGAGCGACAGCTCGAGCGCACCGGTCACGGCCTCGAGCACCTCCGACGAGGCCTCCTTGCGGCCGCGCTCGATCTCGGAGAGGTACTGGGTCGAGACGCCGGCGCGCGCGGAGACGTCGGTCAGCCGGAGCCCCGCGTCGAGCCTCGTCGTCCGGAGCACCGCGCCCACCGCGTCGCGCCACCGCCACCGACGGCGCCAGGCCGTGCGCGTCGCGCGGTCACTGTGCAGCGATGTCGTCGCGCCTGCTCCCATGAGCCGACGCTAGCTGCGGGGTCGGGACCGTCGAAGGCGTTCCGCTCACAGCAGAGCCGGCCCCGGCCCAAGCCCAAGCCCAAGCCCAAGCCCAAGCCAGCACCAGGACAAAGCCCGAGCGGACGAGGCGCGCCCGCGGCCGAGGGGCGAGCGTCGGGTGCCGGGCGCGCGGCGAGCATCGGGTGCCGGGCGCATGGCGAGCGTCGGGTGCCGGGCGCGCGGTGCCGAGCATCGGCCGGAGTCGCACGCACGCCGAGAGGCCAGGCAGCGCGCTCCAGGATCGGCGCGGCGGCGCCCCTCTCCGTGCACCGACGGCCTGCGCGGTTTCGACAGTTTCGAGTGCGCGTTCACGCAACCGGTCCCGATCCGCACTAATCGGTTCGGATTCGGCACCACCCGTTCCACGCCTGGCGGACCCGCGCTCACACTCGCTCGATAACGGTTTACATCCTGCTGTCGGAGCACCGACCAGGGCGAAGACCGTGACAGCCCGACGGCTCGTCGGGCCCGCGCTCCGCCCCCGTGCGGGGAGGCGGAGCGCGGCCGATCCCCACTCCAAGGAGTGCAGCAGTGTCCGATAGTTTCTCTCTGCGCGGGCGGCGACACGGTCGTCGAACGCTGCGCGCCTGGCTGGCCCTCGGGACGGCCACCGTGATGGCTGCGGCGGGTCTGGCCGTCGCGACCCCTGCCTCAGCGGTGTCGACCAACTCGACCGGCACTCACGACGGGTACTACTACTCGTTCTGGACCGACTCCCAGGGGACGGTCTCGATGGACCTCGGCTCGGGTGGCAACTACTCGACCCGGTGGTCCAACACGGGCAACTTCGTCGCCGGCAAGGGCTGGCAGACCGGGACCCGTCGCGCGGTGTCCTACTCGGGTCAGTTCAACCCGTCCGGCAACGCGTACCTGACGCTCTACGGGTGGACCCGCGGTCCGCTCATCGAGTACTACATCGTCGACAACTGGGGCACCTACCGCCCGACCGGGACGTTCATGGGCACCGTCAACTCCGACGGCGGCACCTATGACATCTACCGGACGCAGCGCGTGAACCAGCCGTCGATCGAGGGCACGTCGACGTTCTACCAGTACTGGTCGGTGCGCCAGCAGAAGCGGACCGGCGGCACCATCACCGCGGGCAACCACTTCGACGCGTGGGCGTCCAAGGGCATGAACCTCGGCACGCACGACTACCAGATCCTCGCGACCGAGGGGTACCAGTCCTCGGGTTCGTCGAACATCACCGTCGGCACGGGCACCTCGGACGGCGGGAACAACGGCGGCGGTGACAACGGCGGCAACAACGGCGGTTCGAACGGCTGCACCGTCACGGCCACGCGCGCCGAGTCGTGGTCCGACCGCTTCAACGTGACGTACACGGTGTCCGGCGCGACGAGCTGGTCGGTGACCGTCAACCCCGGTTCGGGTCAGTCGATCCAGAACTCGTGGAACGCGACCCGCAGCGGGAACACATTCACCTCGAGCGGCAACCAGAGCTTCGGCGTGACGTACTACTCGGGCGGCAACACGTCGGTCCCGTCGGCGAGCTGCACGGCCTCCGGTTCCAACAACGGAGGCAACAACGGTGGGAACACCGGGGGCGACAACGGTGGCAACACCGGCGGCGGGAACGGATGGACCTGCACCGCCGGCTATGTCGCCCTGACGTTCGACGACGGCCCGAACTCGGGCACGACGACGCAGCTCATCAACACGCTCACGGGCAACGGCGCGACCGCGGTGGTCTTCCCCACCGGTCAGAACGCCCAGAACAACGCATCGCTCATGCAGGCCTACAAGAACGCGGGCCTGACCATCGGGAACCACTCGTGGGACCACCCGCACCTGATCAACATGAGCTACAACGACGTGCAGTCGCAGCTGTCCCGGACCCAGCAGGTGATCCAGCAGACCGCGGGTGTCACGCCGAACCTGTTCCGCCCGCCGTACGGCGAGACGAACAGCACGCTCAAGCAGGTCGAGCAGCAGCTCGGGCTGACGGAGATCATCTGGGACGTCGACTCGACCGACTGGAACAACGCGTCGTCGTCGACCATCCGTAGCGCGGCGAGCCGGCTCACCAACGGCCAGGTCATCCTCATGCACGACTGGCCGGCTGCCACGATCCAGGCCCTGCCGGGCATCCTGCAGGACCTCAAGTCGCGCAACCTGTGCACGGGCACCATCTCGCCGAGCACGGGCCGCGCTGTCGCCCCGTCGACCGGTGGCAACAACGGCGGCAACAACGGTGGCAACACCGGCGGTGGCTCGTGCACCGTCACGGCGGCCCGGGCCGAGTCGTGGTCCGACCGCTTCAACGTCACCTACACGGTGTCCGGCGCGTCCAGCTGGTCGGTGACCGTCAACCCGGGCTCGGGCCAGTCGATCCAGAACTCGTGGAACGCCACCCGCAGCGGGAACACGTTCACCTCGAGCGGCAGCCAGAGTTTCGGGGTGACGTACTACTCGGGAGGCAACACGTCGATCCCGAGCGCCACCTGCACCGCCCGCTGAACCTGCACCGCCCGCTGACCGGCGAGCCGGCCTAGCAGGCAGCAGCACCACCCGTCCGACGAGATCGGCGACGATCCCGATGGCGGACGCACCACCCGGCGAGGGCCGCGGCAGCCACCAGGCACCGCGGCCCTCGTCGCGCGCGGTCCGTGCTCCGCTCCGGGGCACGGAAACTCCGCCTGGTCCCAGGGCCGGCGGCGCCGCGGGCTCGTACATTGGGCGCCAGCACGCAGGCACGACGGAAGGACGACGATGCGCGCGACGGTGATCCACGGTGCCCGGGACGTCAGGGTCGAGCAGGTCCCGGACCCGGTCATCCAGCACCCCACGGACGCGGTGGTGCGGGTCGTCGCGGCGTGCGTGTGCGGCTCGGACCTGTGGCGGTACCGGGGCGTCGAGCCGACCCGGCAGCCGACGCGCATCGGGCACGAGTACGTGGGCGTCGTCGAGGAGGTCGGCTCGCAGGTCACGGGCGTCGCGGTCGGCGACTTCGTGATCGCGCCGTTCTACGTGTGCGACGGCACGTGCGTGAACTGCCGCAACGGCGTGAGCACGTCGTGCCGGAACGGCGGCTGGTGGGGCAGCCACGACGGTCCGGGCAGCTCGGCCGACGGCGGGCAGGGCGAGCGGGTACGCGCACCGCTGGCGGACGGCACGCTCGTCGTCGTCCCGGGCGGCCTGCCGTCCGACGAGCTGCTCCCATCGCTGCTGACGCTGTCCGACGTGATGGGGACGGGTCACCACGCCGCGCTGCAGGGCGGGGTGCGCGAGGGGTCGACGGTCGCGGTCGTCGGCGACGGCGCCGTGGGGCTGTGCGCGGTGCTCGCCGCCCGGAGGCTCGGAGCGTCGCGCGTCGTCGCGATGTCCCGGCACGAGACCCGGCAGGCGCTCGCGCGCACGCTCGGCGCCACGGACGTCGTACCGGAGCGCGGTGACGAGGGCGTGGCGCGGCTCAAGGAGATGTTCGACGGGGTCGGCCCGGACGTGGTGCTCGAGTGCGTCGGCACCAAGGAGTCGATGGACCAGGCGCTGCGCTCCGCGCGGCCGGGCGGTCAGGTCGGCTTCGTCGGCGTGCCAGCGGGCGGGCCCGAGCTGCCCGTGCGGACGATGTTCAACTCGAACGTGGGCGTGCGCGGTGGGGTCGCGCCGGTGCGCGGGTACATCGAGGAGCTCCTGCCGGAGGTCCTCGACGGTCGCCTGGACCCCGGGGTCGTGTTCGACCTGGAGCTGCCGCTCGACGAGGTCGCGCAGGCGTACGCCGCGATGGACGAGCGCCGCGCGACGAAGGTCCTCCTGCGCCCCTGACATCCGGCGGTTCCCGCCCGGCTCCGGATGCAGCCTCGTCGTCGCCGTGCCTAGCGTGGAGGTCCGAACGACGAGGAGGCACCATGCCTGGACGACGTGACCCCGGTCCGAGCGTGAAGGACAAGGAGCTCTACGAGTCGCTGCGCGACGAGGGCAACAGCAAGGGGAAGTCGGCCCGCATCGCCAATGCCGCTGCGGCACGCGGGCGCAAGGCCGTCGGGAAGAAGGGCGGCGAGTCGGGCTCGTACGACGACTGGACGGTCAAGGACCTGCGCAAGCGCGCCTCCGAGCTCGAGATCGACGGCCGGTCGAGCATGACCAAGTCCCAGCTCGTCGACGCCCTCCGGAACCACTGACCCACGGACGACGTCGCGCCGTCGTCCGGCGCGACGAGCACGTGACAGGACCAGCCTGACGGCACGACCCGCCCCGTCCTCGCCTGCGCGGGCCGGCCGCTGCTGATGCTCCGGACGGGTGACCGCTGCGGTCCGCGGCAGGTCGTCATCAGCCAGCCACTACGCTCGCGCTCGCGCGGACCTGCCGTGCGGCGACGGGGGGTGGGCTGTGCCAGATCGTGGGAGCGCCGTGGTCCGGCGGGTGCGCGGAGCGCTCGCGGCGGTCGTCGTGGCGGCCTGCGCGCTCACTCTCGTGCCACCCGCACACGCGTCGGAGACCGGCTACCTCGTCGGGCGGCTGGTGCGCGAACCTGGCCTCGACGGGTCGGCGAGCGTCTGCCTGGTCCGTGTGGGAGCGGTCTACGGTGAAGGCTGCGTGGAGGTCATCCGGGACGCGTACGTGTTCCACTCGTACGTGCCGCCGGGACGCTACCGGCTCGTGCTGTCGACCGACTACCACGGCTACTTCGGCGTCACGTCGGAGCCTTTCGAGATCACGTCGAGCACCGGAGTGCTGCCGACTTTGACGATGAGCGCGGGCGCACCGCTGACGGGCGCCGTCAAGGACCGTCAGGGCCGGCCGATCCCGGGTGCTGACGTCAGCGCGGTTGCGGACCTGGCCCCGGCCGGTCCGACGCCGGAGTGGGAGTCCATGTCAGCCACGACCGACGGCCGGGGCCGGTTCTCCGTACCCGCGCGGCCGGGCTGGCGGTACCGGACCTATGTGAACCTTCGGGGGAACGGTCGCTCCCCCTACGCCGGTCGCGAGGTCACCCTCAGGGAGGGCGGCACGACGCCGAGCACCGTGTACGCGTCGACGATCCGCAGCACCGCGGGATTCACGGCCGTGAAGGCCAGGGTGGTGGCTCGACGTTGGGGCTCACGCCATCCCTCGGGGACCGTCACCGTCCTCGAGGGGTCGACGGTCCTCGCCGCTCAGGCGATCGACGACGACGCCGTCGCTCGGATCACCCTCCCGACTCTCGCTGCGGGAACACACATGCTCACGCTCGTCTTCAGCGGGCACTGGGACGTCCTGAGCTCCCGCGACACGCTCACTGTGAAGGTGACGGGGGACCTTCCGCGGGGCGCCGACCCGGGCCCCGGCTACCCGAGCTGGTTGCGGGGCCACGTGCGGAGCCGCGACGGGCGGCCGGCGACGTCCCACACGGTGACGGGCGTGGCCGTCGACTGCACCACGGGTGTCGTCGTGGAGCCGACGACCAAGGTCCGCACCACGTCCGGCTCGGACGGCACGTTCGCCTTCGCCACCGAGACGGGCTGGTGCTACGACATCTCAGCGGTCGTCGACGACGAGCGCGTCACCCAGCGAGCGGTCCCTGTCAGGACGACCGACGTCGTGCTGATCCCCCGGGACCAGCGCCCGGCTCCGACGGTCGTGGCCGTCAGTGGCTCGACGAACACGTTTGGCTCTCCCGGCACCGTCACCGTGGCGGTGACACGCGCCAACGGCGGGTTCGCGCCCGTGAAGGGCCGGGTCGTGCTGCTGGACGGCACGCGCTTGATCGCCTCCGAGCGCGTCACGAGTGACGTGACCACGACGCTCACCACGCCACGCCTGGCCGGTGTGGGCAAGAACCGGTACACCGTGGCGTTCCGGCCGGACAGCGGCTTTCGAGCCTCGTCGAGCGGGGTGACGCAACGGGTCACGCGCGGCTGGCCCTCGATACGGGTGCGGACCTCGAACTTCTACATCTACGAGACCGGGACGATCTCGGTGAAGATCAACGCGGCGACGCCCGTGGCCGGGACGGTCCGGCTCACGCGCGGTGGGGCCAACAAGCTGGTGGCCACCGCGAAGCTCACCGGGAAGAAGAAGTCTCAGACCGTGACGTTCAGGGTCCCGTACCTCGTCGCGGGCAGCGGCTTCACCGCGACGTACAGCGGGAGCAGCACGCTCCACTCCGTGCACGCCGGATTACCCGGGCCGCAGCCCCGCCCTCGCGAGTAGCGACGCGGGCCCGCGGTGACGACGCACGGCTGACCAGGTCCCCACGCGAGCGGTTCAGGAGCTCGCGTACGCGCGGGACTGCAGGGCCCACAGGCGGGCGTAGGGGCCGTCGGCGGCGACGAGCTCGGCGTGCGTGCCGTGCTCGACGACGCGTCCGGCGTCGAGCACGACGATCCGGTCGGCGAGCCGCACGGTGGACAGCCGGTGCGTGACGAACACCGTGACGCCGCCCACGGTCGTCGCGACCTGCGCCGCGGTCGCCTGGTAGGCGTCGACGAGCCGCTGCTCGGCGAGTGCGTCGAGCGCGGACGCGGGCTCGTCGAGCACGAGCAGCTCGGGGTCCTCGCGCATGAGCGTGCGCGCGAAGCCCAGGCTCTGCCACTGACCGCCGGACAGGTCACGCCCGGGCGCGTACCCGGTGCCGACGACGTCCTGCGGACCGAGGGCGTCGGCGAGCTCGCCGATGTCCGCCCGCCGCACGGCACCGGCGACCGCGCCCTCGTCGTCCACGTCCGCGAGCCGGCCGATCCCCACGCTGTGCTGCAGCGTGAGCTCGACGCGCGCGAAGTCCTGGTAGAGCGCCGCGGTGCGTTCGCGCCACCGGGCGGGTGCCACCGTGGCGAGGTCCGCGCCGCCGACGAGCACGCGCCCTTGCGTGGGTCGGTAGAGACCCGCGAGCAGCTTGAGCAGCGTGGACTTGCCCGCGCCGTTCTCGCCGACGAGCGCGACCGACGTCCCGGCGGGCAGGTGCAGGTCGATCCCGTCGAGCACGGTCGCCTCGGTGCCCGGGTACCGGAACGTGACGCCCTCGAGGCGGATGCCGTCGCTGAGGTCGTCGGGCAGCCCGCGGTCCCGATCGAGGCTCGGCGTTCCGGCCGACGAGGAAGTGCGGCCTGACGAGGCGTCGCGGTCGGCGGCGACCTCGGCCTCGAGCGCGAGGAACCGGCGCAGTCCGGCGGCGGCGCGGTGCACCGACCCGAGCATCTCGATCCCCGCGGACATCTGCACGGACAGCTGCGTGGCGAGCGTGATGGTCAGGACGACCTGTCCGACGCTCGCCCGTCCCTCGCGCGCGAGCCAGAACGCGCCGAGCACCGCGGCCACGTACGCGACGCCGAACACGATCTGCCCGGTCGCGCGCAGCAGCGCGTAGCGGGTGTCGGCACGGCCCATGGCGTCGTCGTACGTGTCGAGCAGCGTGCGCTGGCGCGCGAGCAGGAAGTCCGTGCCGCCGCCCAGCCGGATCTCCTTCTGCGAGGCCGGGCTGGTCGCGAGGCGGCGCAGCGAGCGGATGGAGCGCGTGGTCGCGGACTGCTCCTCACGCACCTCCTGCAGCGCGGACTCGGCGCGTCGGCCCAGCACCACCGGCGCCACGGCGAACGCGGCGAGGACCAGCAGCCACGGCGAGACGGTTGCGAGCACCACCGCGGTGAGCAGCACCTGCACCGCGGTCGCGCCGAGCTGCAGCCCGGTCTGCACGGTCGCGCGCATCTGCATGACGTCCTGGCGCAGCAGGTCGACGCGGTCCGCGAACGCGGGGTCGTCGGTGCGGTCCAGGTGGTCGCTGCCGTTGACGAGGTGCAGCAGCTCGCGGTTGAAGTGCTCCTCGGTCTGCTCCGCGAGCTCGAAGTAGTACAGGTGCGCGAAGTGGCCGAGCATGAGGTCGCCCGTGAGCGCGACAGCGACGACGACGGCCCACACGCTCGCCCCGGACACGTCGGCGGCGACCACGTGGTCGACGAGCCGTCCGGCGCCGATCGCGACGACGGGCGTCGCGATCGCCCCGAGCAGCAGCAGTCCGGCGCCGACGACGAAGCGGCGACGGTCGAGGCGCCACGCGACACCCAGCAGCCGGCGCAGGCAGAACGCCACGTCCTTCATCGCGCACCTCCCGTCGCGCCCGCACCCGCGGCCGCGCTGTGGTCGAACGGGTCGTCGGGCTCGTCGGGCGAACCGGCACCCGCCTCGTCGGCGAAGCGCCGCGCCTGCACGTCGAACATGCGCGCGTACTGCCCACCGGTCGCGACGAGCTCGTCGTGCGTCCCGGCCTCGGTGACGCGTCCGCCGTCGAGGACGACGATCCGGTCGGCGCGCCGCACCGTGGAGAACCGGTGGGAGATGACCAGGCTCGTGACGCCGCGCGTGAGCTCGAGGAACGTGTCGTAGAACTCGGCCTCGCCGCGCGCGTCGAGCTGCGCGGTGGGCTCGTCGAGGACGAGCACGGACGCGCCGTGCCGCACCGCGAACAGCGCGCGGGCGAGCGCGAGCCGCTGCCACTGCCCGCCGGACAGGTCACGGCCGCCGGGCAGCGCACGCGTGAGCGGGGTGTCGAGGCCGTCGGGCAGCTCCGCGAGCAACGACCCGAGGCCCACGCGCTCGAGCTCGGCGCGGATGCCCTCGTCGTCGTCGCGGTGCGCGATCGCGGCCATCGCGACGTTCTCCCGCAACGGCAGCTCGTAACGCAGGTAGTCCTGGAACGTGATCGCGAACGCGGCCTGCCATGCGTCGACGTCGAGCGTGCGCAGGTCCTCGCCGTCGATCCGGACTGCACCGGACTGCGGCGTGTACATGCCGGTGAGCAGCTTGACGAGGGTCGTCTTGCCGGCGCCGTTGACGCCGATCAGCGCGGTGGACGTGCCGACGGGCAGGTCGAGGTCGAGGCCGTCGAGCACCGCGCGGTCGGTCGTGTAGCCGAACCGCACGTCGTCGAGCCGGACGCTGCGCTGCGGCGTCAGCCGCGCGCCGGGCGCCGCGGCGGCGGGCTCGGGGCCCGTGCGGCGCGCGATGTCCTCGAGCTCGAGCAGCGCCTGCCACGCGCCGCGCCCGTAGACGAGCTTGACGTCCGACTCGGGGAAGATCACGCCGAACCGGCCGCACAGGATGAGCGCCTGCACCGCGACGCTGACCGCCGCGACGTCCACGTCGGCGCGCGCGACGACGAGCAGACCGATCACCGAGCCGATCAGCGCCGCGACCGTGTAGGCGACGAACGGCGCGCCGTACACCGCGCGGCGGCGCGTCCACAGCGTGTCGAGGACGGCGCGGTTCTCGGCGACGTAGCGGTCGTCGAGCCAGTCGACGAGACCGAGCGTGCGGATCTCCTTGGCGGCGCGCGTCCCGGTGGCGAGCTCGCGGACGTAGTTCGCACGACGACGCAGCGGCGCGAGCGAGCGGATCACGTCGCCCCAGCGGTGGAACGCCTCGGTCTGGCCGAGCCGCGCAATGATCGCGACGAGGGCGCCCGCGAGCGCGGCCCACGGTCCCGCGGCCCACGTCAGCACGACGAGCGAGCCGACGAGCTGCGTGTACCGCGCGGTGAGCGCGAGCGCGCCCTCGACCGCCGCCCCGGGCGTGAGGGTCCACTGCTCGAACGCCTCGTCGGCCTGGCTCAGCCGGTCGGCGACCTCGGGCCGCTCGAGTCCCGCGAGCGACGCCCCGCGCAGCGAGAACGTGGCGAGGCGCTCGATGCACGCGGCGTCGACCCGGCGCTGCACGCGGCGCGAGAGCACGAGCTGCACGGGCGCGACGAGCTGCTGCACGAGGAACGCCCCCGCAGCCAGCGCGAGCCAGCCGATCGCGGCGTCGCTCCCGAGGTCGCGCAGCGCGAGACCCGTGCCGAGCATGAACGCGACCGGCGCGAGGCCCGCGACGAGGTGCACCGCGACGGTACCGGCGACGAGGCCGCGACCCGCGTAGCCGCGCAGCTCCGCGAGCTGGCGCGCGGCGAACCGCCGCTGCGCGACCCGCTCGCGCGCGAACCGCCGCCACGTCGCCGGTGCGCTCGCGCCCTGCCCGCGCTCGTCGCCCTCTCCGCGCTCGTCGTCCTGCCCGCGCTCGTCGTGCCCGCGCTCGTCGTCCTGCCCGGCCATCCGCTCCCCCGCACGTCGTCGTCAGCCTGGGAACGCTCCCGCAGGGGCGCCCGCAGCCGCCACCGTATTTCGCATGTCGGTCATCGACCAGGGCCGCGGCCGTAGCCTCGTCGGGTGATCACCACCGAACGCACCGACCCGCCCACGTCCGGCGACGAGGCCGCGATCCTCCTGGGGTTCGTCGACTTCCACCGGCGCACGCTGCTGACCAAGGCGGACGGCCTGGACGCCGCCCAGCTCGCCACGCGGCTCGAGCCGTCGACGATGACGCTCGGCGGGCTGCTGCACCACCTCGCGTACGTCGAGGACGTCTGGTGCAGCATCGTGCTGCACGGCAACCCGCCCGCCGAGCCGTGGGCGTCGGCCGACTGGGACGCCGACCGGGACTGGGAGTGGACGGCCGCCGTCACGTCGTCGCCCGACGAGCTCCGTCGGCGCTTCGTGAGCACGGTGGAACGGTCCGACGAGCTCGTCGGCGAGGTCCTGCGCACGCGCGGGCTCGACGCGACCGCCGTCCGCCGCGACCGCGCGACCGGCGAGGAGATCTCGCTGCGCTGGATCCTCGTGCACCTCGTCGAGGAGTACGCCCGCCACAACGGCCACGCCGACCTCATCCGCGAGTCCATCGACGGCCTCACCGGCGAGTGAGGGACGCGCCCTGGCGCGCGCGAGGACGTCCGGTCAGCGCGTGAGTCGGTAGACCGAGACGTGCGAGCGTGACTCGGCGGTGAACGGCGCGCCCGACCAGTCCGCGTCCCGGCTCTCGAGCTCGAAGCCCGCGAGCCGGCCCATGAGGTCGAGCTCCGCGGGCCACACGTACCGGTGGCGGCTCGTGCCGATCCGCGCCCGCCGGGCGGGCTGCGCGTGCTCGGCGCCGAACCACACGTGGTGCGAGACGACCTGCTGCGCGAGCGTGTCGTACGTGTCGACGCCGAGGTAGCCGGGCGCCGTCCCGAACACCGTCGCGCCCTGACCCGGCGGCAGCGTGCGCAGCTCGGGCACCCACAGCTCGACGACGAACCGCCCGCCCGGCTCGAGGTGGGCCGCGGCGTTGCGGAAGCACGCGACCTGCGCGTCCTGCGTGAGCAGGTTCGAGATCGGGTTGTAGACGACGTACACGAGCGAGAACGACCCGGGGACGCGCACGCGCGTCATGTCCCCGACGGCCACCGGCAGCGCGTCCTCGTCGAGCTTGGTGCGCAGCACGGCGACCATCGCGGGCGAGTAGTCGATGCCCGCCACGCGCACGCCGCGCTGCGCGAGCGGCACGGCCACACGCCCGGTGCCGATCGCGAGCTCGAGCGCGCGGCCGCCGTCCGCGAGCGCCGCGAGGCGGTCGACGGTCGCGTCGAGCAGCTCGGGCGCGAACATCCCCTCACCCGGGGTGTCGTACGTGGCCGCGGCCTCGTCGTCCCAGCCGTCGGCGACGGGGTCCGGTGCGGCGTCCGTCCCGTGGTCCGACGACGCGTCGTGCGCAGTGGTCATGCGCCGACGATCCTCACGCGACCGCATGACGGTCAACGCGATTACTCCCACGTCGGACGCCCGCGCGCCGACCTGCGGTGGACGACGAGGTCAGCGGCGCACACGTGCGACGAGCCGGGAGTGGCTCGTCGTGCGTCAGCGGTGCTGGTCGGTGGCGGTGCGCGCGACGAGGCGGCGGGTCGTGAGGTCCGCACCCGTCAGGACGCCCGCACGGCCGAGCAGGCGACCGTGCTCCCAGTTCGACAGGCCGAGCTCGGGTTGGTCGAGCGCGTACTGCCCGTCGACCCAGCGCGTGAACCCGTCGCCGACGAACGGCGCGTCGACCGCGTCGACGAACGCGCGCCAGGCCTCGGCGTCGGTCCCGACGAGCGAGGCGACGAACCGCGGTGAGTACGCGTTGAACAGCGCGACGGCCTCAGCGACGTCCTCGACGACGACGAGCGAGAGCTCGGGCGTGTTCTCCCACTCCCACTCGCGGCCCAGCTCGTCGGCCGCGAGCAGGCTCGCGCGCGGCTCGGCGACGACGCCCTCGGCCCGGTGCACGTCGATCGTGCGCTCGAGCTCACCCGCGGGCAGCCACTGCTCGCTGCCGGCGACGACGTGCACGCGCGCGACCGTGCCGCGTGCGGCGGCGGCCTCGTCGGCAGCGGCCAGGAGCACCGGGACCAGCTCGGCGGCGCGCGAGCGCGGGATCGCCGCGACGTTGAGCGTGTTGCAGACCTTGCGGTCCAGCGAGTGCCGCACCACCGAGGCGAACCGCGCGGTCTGCGCGGACTCGTCGGCCACGAGCCACGCGCCACCCGTGCCGTGCGCGCTGACGGGCGTGCCCGCCTGCCGCGCGACCGCCGCGAGCTGCGCGACCGCGGCACCCGAGCCGCGCACGACCCCGAGCGACAGGCGACGGTCGGCGAACAGCGCCCAGCCCGCCGAGCGCTCCCGGCTGGTCACGAGGCTGATCGCGCCGTCGGGCAGCCCGGAGCTGCGCAGCGCGGGGGCGAGCGCGTGCTCGACGATCGCGGTCCCCGTCCCGAGCGCGTCTCCGCCGATCCGCAGCACCGCGGTGTTGCCGGTCGCGAGCACGCCCGCGGCGTCGGCGAGCACGTTGGGTCGGCCCTCGAACACGAACCCGATCACACCGAGCGGCGCGGTCACGACGTCGACGTGCCAGTCGGCGTGCGTGACGCGCGGCGGCGCGACGTCGTCGCTCGCGGCCTTCTCCACCAGGTCCGCCCAGCCCCGCAGACCCTCGGCCATCTGGTCGCGCACCGCGGCGTCGATGCGCAGGCGCGTGGTCGACCGGCCGAGCCCCTCGGCGCGCATCACGTCGTCGGAGTTGGCCGCGGCGATCGCGTCCCACGCGGTGACCAGCCCGTCGGCGAACGCGCGGTAGAACGCGGCGACCTGGACAGCCGGCACGCTGCGCATCGCCTGCGCCGCCTCGACCGCCGCGCTCACGCTCGTCGTGACCGCGTCGGAGACCGCGGCGGGCACGTGCAGGAGCGCACCGTCGTCGTGCACGACGTACAGCCGGTCACCCGGCCGGAACGCGGCCGCGAGCGTCTCGTCGACGGTCGTGAACCGGTCGCCGCCGAACGGCACGAGCGTGCCGGCGGTGAGCTGCGTGAGCTGTCCTGCGGTCGTGGTCATGGCGGGCCTCGTGTGTCGGTCGTCCAGGCGGTGCACGGCGCCGGGTCGCGGTGGGAGTCGGCCGGGTTCGGTGGCCGGACCGCGCCGGGCGGGGTCCAGCCTGCCCGCTCGACGCACGCGTCCGCAGCAGCGTCCATTGTGCGTCCGTGGAGGCGCCCCCCGCTGCGACCCTGACCAGTCGCGCGCCCGGTCCTGGCACGCTCCTGGCGCGGTCCCGCGCAGTCCTCGCGCGCCCGGCTAGCGTGCTCGGGTGAGCCACTTCGCCGAGTACCGGCCGGGCCGGCACGGCACGCGCGACGCGACGCTCGTCGTGCGGCCCGCGCTGCCGCGTGACGTGGACGGGATCGCTCGCGTCGCACGGACCCGCGGGGGTCAGCGCGCCGGGCTCGAGGACCGGCTGACCGCGTGGGTGCGCGACGACGAGCGCGTGGTGGTCGTCGCGTGCCACGCCACCGAGCCGGACGGCGGCGTGGGCCACGAGCCGGACGGCCAGCCGGACGACGAGGTGGTCGGCTGGTCGTCGGCGTCCCGCATCGCGGGTCACGAGGACGCGCCGGACGGCTGGTACGTGTCGTCGCTGACCGTCGACCCGGCGTGGCGACGACGAGGCGCGGGCGACGGGTTGCTCGCGGCCGTGATCGCGGCGACGGCGGACCGCAGCCCGCTGCTGCGCTCGATCGTCAACGCGACCAACCGTCCCTCGCTCGACCTGCACGCCGCGCACGCCTTCGTCGAGGAGGCGCGTGGTTCGTCCTTCGCGGGCATCACGTTCCGTGGCGGCGAGGGCGTCCTGCTGCGACGTGGCACCCTGCGTGCATGACCACACCGCGCACCGCCGGGACGCGACCGGCCGCCGCGTTCCGTGAGACGTTCGCTCGCGAGCTCCGCCGCGGCGCCCGGGACCTGCCGCGCGACGTGGCGCGCGGGTTCCTCGAGGACCTGGGCTACGCCGTGGCGGGGCTCGTCGCGTTCGTCGTGCTCGCGGGCGGCGGCGCGTGGGTCGGTTCGGCGATCGGCGGGCGCCTCGCCGCGCTCGTCGGGCTGGTCCTCGGGGTGCTCGTGGGCGGGGCGGCTCTCGTCGTGATCGGCGTCGTCGTGCTCGCGCGGACCGGTCGCAGCCGGGGCGCGGCCGGCTGACCTGCACCCGCCCGCGTCGGCAGGGACCGACGAGCGATCAGCGAGCCGGTACGGCCCGGGCCGAGGCCCACGCGCGCAGCTCCGCGACGCGCTCTCCCATGACGACGGCCAGCGGGCGCGTGTGGCCCAGCTCGGCGAGGACCGCGGCGGCGTCGAGCGAGACGGCCTTCGCGTGCGCGGCGTACGTCGCCGCGACGACGCCCTGCTCGATCTCGGCCCCCGAGAACCCGGCGGACGCGGCGACGAGCGGCCCGAGGTCCTCGTCGCGCAGCGTGAGGCCGCGGCGGGCCGCGTGCAGCCGCAGCAGCGCGGCGCGGGAGGCCTCGTCGGGCAGGTCGACGAAGAACATCTCGTCGAACCGGCCCTTGCGCACGAGCTCAGGCGGCAGCGCCGAGATCTCGTTGGCGGTGGCCGCGACGAACACGGACGAGCGGCGGTCGGCGAGCCAGGTGAGGAACGTGCCGAGGACACGGCGTGCGGAGCCACCGTCGCCGTCCGACGATGCGACGGCCTTCTCGATCTCGTCGATCCACAGCACGCACGGCGCGAGCGCGTCCGCCGCGGCGAGCGAGTCGCGCAGGCGCCGCTCGGACTCGCCGACGTACTTGTCGTGCACGCCCGCCAGGTCGAGCCGCAGCAGCGGGACCCCCAGGACCGATGCGGCCGCGCGGGCGGCGAGCGACTTGCCGCAGCCCTGCACACCGAGCAGCAGCACGCCGCGCGGTGACTCGAGGTGCGGTGCCGTGCCGTCGAGCGCGGGCCGGCGCAGCGTCAACCAGTGCATCATCCGGTCCAGCCCCACGACGTCCGCGGCCCCGACGGTCGCGTACTCGTACGACAGGACCCCGTCGGCCGCGAGCGCGTCGAACCGGGCGCGCTCGACGACCGGGACGTCGCGCACCGTGATCGCGCCGTCGTCGACGACCGCCCCGCGCGCGAGACGCGCGACGTCGCTGCGGGACAGGCCGGCGAGCCGCTGCACGAGCAGGTCACGCGCCTGCGGGTCGACGTGCGGGAACCGACCCGACGACGCCGCCCACTGCTGGACCGTCTCGTCGACGATCGCCGCGCGCTCGGCGGCCGACGGGAACGCGACCGGGACGTGCACCGCGAGGTGCTCGAGCTCGTGCGGCAGGTCCACGGCACGCGACACGAGCACGACCGTGCTGCGCTGCGCGGCCGGCGCCTGCGCGGCGTCCTTGAGCAGCCGCACGACGACGGGGTCCTCGAACCACGGGTGCAGGTCGAGCAGCACGTAGACGCCCGGCGCGCTGTTCTCGACGACGGCGCGCAGCATCGTGACCGCGTCCGCGTTGTGCCGCTGCGTCGAGCCGAGGTCCACGTCGAGCCGGCGCAGCCCCTCGGTCACGCTCCAGCGCAGGACGGGCCGCCCGCCCGTGATCCCCGCAGCGCCGTGCGCCGCACGCACCACGAGCTCGACCGCCGCGGCCTCGTCGGCCGTCTCCAGCACGACGATCGGCGTGCGCGCGGCGATGAGCGCCGCGACGTCGTCGCGCGAACCGTCGGGGACCACGCGCACAACCTAGCGGCTGCCCTCGCGCCTCCGGAGGTCGCCGCTCGGCGCGCCACCCGCTCGGCCCAGCGGGTCGTCAGGACGTGATCGCCACGCCCAGCCAGGCGGCGGCGACGCTCGCGACGAGCATGCCGCCGGCATGCAGCACCGCGGCGCGGACCCTGCCCGCGCGCAGCAGCCGCGCACCCTCGACGCTCGCCGTGGAGAACGTCGAGTAGCCGCCGAGGAAGCCCACGCCGAGCACGTCCTTGAGGTCGCCGAGCCCCGGGTGACCGGCGACCCAGCCGGTGACCATCCCGAGCAGCACGCACGAGGTCACGTTGATGACGAGGGTCCCGGCGGGCATCGTCCAGCGGTTGTGCCGCGCGACGAGCGTGTCGACCTCGAACCGCGCGACGGCACCGAGCCCGCCCGCGAGCGCGACGAGCAGCGCGATCACGCGACGGTCCGCTCGTCGGCCGATCCGTTCGCCGTCGGGCGCGTCGTCGGGTCCGTCGTCGAGTCCGTCGTCGTGCTCGCCGGTGGCCCGGGACGGCGTCCCGCGAGCGCCATGCCTGCCACCGCGAGCGCGAGCCCCAGCACGACGCTGACCAGCGGGTACGCCACCGCGACGGCCGACTCACCGTCGGTCGCGAGCCGTTCGACCTCGAGCACGAACGTGCTGTAGGTCGTGAACCCACCCAGGATGCCCGTGCCGCAGCCGAGCCGCACCGCACGGCGCCGACCCTCGTCGGGACCTCCCCGCACGAGCCGTTCGAGCAGCAGTCCCAGCACGAACGACCCGACGAGGTTGATCCCGAACGTCGCCCACGGCCAGCCCGTGGGCGGCGCGAACGCGTTCTCGAGCCCCGCGCGCAGCGCCGTCCCGAGGGCCCCTCCGACGAACACCAGGCCGACGAGCCGCGCGTGCTCGCTCCGACTCACCACGGGGACCTCGTCGCGCTCCAGTCGACGACGTCGAGCGGCACGGTCAGCACCGGGCGGTGCTGGTGGTGCGCGAGGTGGACGGCCACCGAGCCCTCGACCAGCTCGCGGAGCTTCGCCCCGGTCCCGGGTGCACGCGTGCCGACGACGATCGCCGCCGCGTCGACCGCGCGCGCGAGGTGCGTCAGCGCCCGGTCGGGCCGTCCCGCCAGGTAGTGGCACGTCCACGGCACACGGTCCGGGGCCGAGGTCGCGCTCGCCGCGGCCGCGGGGATGGTCGACGAGGCCGCCGGGCCGAGCAGCCGCTCGGCCCACGCGCGCAGGTCCGCGTCGACCGAGCGCCACGCGTCGTCGGCACCGTCGGGGTCGACCGCGGCGTGCCGCACGCTCCCGTCCGGGTGCTCCTCGACGACGTAGCGGGCTGTGTCGACGTACGCGAGGTGCAGCGCGCCACCCACCGCGGCGGCCCAGCGGGCGGCGGTGCGCACGACGAGCTCGGGCTGCCCGGGCACCACGCCGACGACCAGCGCGTGCCCGGCGGGTTCGACGATGCGCGTGACGGCCGGCTGCGGTGCCGCTCTGGTCACGGGCCCCTCCTTCGTCGTCGGCAGCCACCTGCCCACGGTCGTCACGACCGGCCACGGGCTGGCCGCCACGCGCAAGGGCCGTCAGCCGCGCGCACGCATCACGGGCCCGGCGCATGCGGCCGGCGGCATCCGTCTGCTCGCCCAGCGTAGGACCACGCGACCGTCACGGCGGCGACCGCGGTCCCGCGCCGGGTGTGGTTCCGCACCGCGTGGTTTCGCACCGCGCGGTCTCGTACCGCCTGGTTTCGCACCGCGCGACGGCTCCGGCGTGCCGTCGGCCGCGCCAGGGCGCATGCTCGTCGAGGGGCCTGCTCGTCGGGGGCCTGCTCGACGAGGCGTCGGCTCGACCGGGAGCGGGCGACAGGCAGCAGGCGTCGACCGCCGTCGTGCGACCGCCGTCGTGCTGTCGGCTCCCCGGCGACCACCGGCGTGGGAGGCATCGACATGTGCACCAGCATCAGGTTCTCGGACGGCAGCCACCTCTACCTCGCTCGCAACCTGGACTGGACGAGCGGCTACGGAGAGCGGGTGGTGGTGACACCGACCGGCTACGCGACGAGGTCACCGTTCGGCGCCGTGCCCGGCATCCGGCACGCGGTGATCGGGATGGGCATCGTCGAGGACGACACACCGCTGTACTTCGACTGCGGGAACGACGCGGGCCTGGCCGTGGCCGGTCTCAACTTCCCGGGGTACGCGGTGTACGCGGACGGACCCGTGGACGGGGCGACCAACGTCGCGGCGTACGAGCTCCCGCTCTGGGTGGCCTCGCAGTTCACCTCGGTCGACGAGGTCGAGGCCGCGCTCGAGCACGTCGTCGTGGTCGACCGGCCGATCAACGAGAAGTACCCGAGCTCGCTGCTGCACTGGATCGTCGGCGACGCGACGCGCGCGATCGTCGTGGAGAGCACGCGCGAGGGCCTGCAGGTGTTCGACGACGACGTCGACGTCCTGGCGAACCAGCCGGGCTTCGCCTGGCACCACGAGAACCTGCGGAACTACCTCAACGCCTCCCCCGACTTCCCCGGGACGAGCGTCCTCGGCCGGGCGCACCTGAGCCCGTTCGGTTCCGGATCGCACATGCGCGGGATCCCCGGCGACTACTACTCGACGTCACGGTTCGTGCGCGCCGCGTACGTGAACGCGCACTACCCGGACAAGACGAGCGAGGAGGAGAACGTCAGCCGCGCCTTCCACACGTTGCAGCAGGTCGCGATGGTGGACGGCTGCGCGGCCATGGACTCGGGCGAGTTCGAGAAGACGATCTACACCGGGCTGTTCTCGTCCAGGACGACGACCTACTACTGGAACACCTACGACGACCCGGCGGTCCGCAGCGTCGCGATGGCCGACCACCGGCCCGACGGGACGGACCTCGTCGTCGTCTAGCTGATCGGGTCCTGCGGCGCGGCGCGCCGCCAGGGGTTGGCCGGGTCGGTCGCGGTCGGCGCCGCGACGACGCGGACCGCGTACGTCGGCACCCCGGTCCCGGCGACCGTGCCCAGGTACTCGTGCCCGGTCATGCGGCACCAGACGGGCAGGTCGATCGGGGCGATCGGGTCGCTCGTGGACAGGTGCACGACCGTCCCCTCGTCGAGCTCGGCGACCCGCGCGCGCAGCAGCACGAGCAGCCGCGCGCACCCGAGGTCGCCCCCCTCGATCAGCACCGGCTCCGCCACCCGCCGATCGTGCCACGCACCCGAGCGCCCGCTCACCACCCGCTCGCCCGCTCGCCCGTCGCCCCCCTCACCCCTCACCCCTCACCAGCAGCAAGGTCGCCCGCGGAGAGCCGTGTCGCGAGCTCGCCGGAATCCGCCCAGACCGGGGCGTCGCACGGGCATGCTGAGCAGATGACCCTCGAGCCTGCTCCCACGTCGCGCGGACCCCGCACCCAGCTGCTCGCGGCCGGTGTCGGTCTCGCGCTCCTCACGCTCGGTGCGTCCCTGCTCGTCGCGCAGTGGCCCGTGGGCATGACGTACCCGGACGAGTGGGTCGACTACGGGTCGGACGCCGTGGTGGGCCTGCGCGTCGAGGGCCCCTCGGTGGGCTTCGTGCTGGGCATCGCGCTGGTCGCGCTGGGCGCCGGGGTGCTGGGCATGGTCCTCGGCTGGGGGATGACCGGGCGCGGCGGTGGCGGTCAGGTGCTGGTGAGGCTCTGGCGCACGCATCGCGCGCTCGTCGTCGTCGCCGTCGGCGGGGCGCTGCTGGTCGCACTGGGTGCTCTGCTGCTCGCGAACGCCACCGGCACCTCCGACGACGAGGCGTGGCCGGTCGTCGTCGCCCGTCCGGATCTCGCTCCGGAACGCTGGACGGACGTGGCGGACATGGCGGACGGCTCCTCGGATGCCCTGGAGCTGTCCGACGGGACCGTCGTGAGCGAGGTCCCCGCCGCACGGTTCACGTCCGTCCAGCTCGAGACGACGCCCGAGCGGGCCGGGACGTCCGACGAGCGGGTTGTGGGGTTGCTGCTCGGCGGGCTCGGGCTCGTGCTGCTCGGTGGTGTCGGCGGCTGGCTGCTCGCGCCGACGCGCGAACGGTGACCAGCGCGAACGGTGACCAGCGCGAACGGTGACGAACCCGAACGGTGACCAGCGCACCCGGAGACGAGCCGCGCACGGTGGCAGGCCGCGCCTGGAGGGTGAACCCCGCCGCGGGGACGGGCAGACTGGCCGCATGACCACGCCTGCTGTCGGGGTGCTGCTGCCCCGCGACCTGCCCGCCGAGCAGATCCTGCCGTTCGCCCGCCGCGCCGACGACCTCGGGTTCGACGAGCTGTGGGTGGTCGAGGACCTGGGGTTCCGCGGCGGTGTGGCGCAGGCGGCGGCGGTGCTCGCGGCGACGAGCCGGGTGCACGTGGGCATCGGCATCCTCCCGGCCGCGGTGCGCAGCGTGGCGTTCACGGCGATGGAGGCGGCGACGCTCGCCCAGCTCTTCCCGGGCCGCGTGACGATCGGGATCGGGCACGGCATGCCGGGCTGGATGCGCTCGGTGGGCGTGTGGCCGGACCGCCCGCTCACCTACCTCGGGGCGTACACGCGCGCGCTGCGCACGCTCCTGCGCGGCGGCACGGTGCACGACGACGTCCTCGGGGTGCACGACGTCGCGCTCGAGAAGTCGTCGCTCCCTGACGCCGTGCCGGACGTGGTGCTGGGCGTGCGGGGGCCGCGGTCGCTCGCGGTGTCGGGTCAGGTCGCGGACGGCACGATCCTCGCGGAGCCGACGACGCCGCAGTACGTCAGCGGTGCGCTCGCGCAGATCGCGGCACCCGGCCCGCACCGCGTGGTCGCGTACGGCGTGGCCGCGGTGGACGACGACGAGGCGACGGCCCTGGCCGCGGTGCGCGCGGGCCTGGCGTGGATCGGCGAGCCCGACTGGGCGCCGCACCTCGTCGGCCTGCCGTTCGCCGACGACCTGGCCCACCTGCGCGCACGCAGCTCGAGCCGCGAGGCGTTCGCGGCGGCACTGCCGGACGCGTGGGTGCGGGAGCTCGCGCTCGTCGGCACCCCGGCGCAGGTCGGCGCGCGCATCGCGGCCCTGGGCGCGGCGGGTGCCTCGTCGGTCGGTCTGACGCCGGTCGGGCCGGATCCGCTCTCGGCGGTGGAGCAGCTCGCGCGCGTCGTCGGGCGGGTCTGAGGGCGCATGGGCCACGACCACCACCACGGTCCGGACGACGCGAACCGCACCCGGCTCGCCGTCGCGTTCGGGATCACCGCCACGATCCTGGTCGCGCAGGCGGTCGGTGCGCTCCTGACGGGGTCGCTCGCGCTGCTCGTCGACACCGCGCACATGCTCACGGACGCGGCCGGGCTGGCGATCGCGCTCGTCGCCGCGACGCTCGCGAGCCGCCCCCCGACGGCCCGCCGCACGTGGGGCTTCCGCCGCGCGGAGGTGCTCGCCGCACTCGCGCAGTCGGCCGTGCTGCTGGCTGTGGGCGTGTACGTGCTGGTCGAGGGTGTGCAGCGGCTGTTCGAGCCGCCTGAGGTCCCCGCGCGCGAGCTCGTGGTCTTCGGCGTGATCGGTCTCGTCGGGAACGTCGTGGCGCTCGCGGTGCTGGCGGGCGGACGCTCGGCGAGCATGAACCTGCGCGCGGCGTTCCTGGAGGTCGTCAACGACGCGCTGGGCTCGGTCGGCGTGATCGTCGCGGCGGTCGTCATCGCGACGACGGGCTGGCAGCAGGCGGACGCGGTCGCGGGTCTGCTGATCGGCGCGCTGATCCTGCCGCGCGCGCTGAAGATCCTGCGCGAGGCGACCTCGGTGCTCCTCGAGACCACGCCCGCGGGGCTGGACCTCGACGACGTGCGCGAGCATCTGCTCGGCGTGGACCACGTGGTCGACGTGCACGACCTGCACGCGTCCCTGATCGCGACCGGGCTGCCGGTGCTGTCCGCGCACGTCGTCGTCGACCAGCGCTGCTTCTCGACCGGGCACGTGCCGCACATCCTCGACACGCTGCAGGAGTGCGTGGCGCACCACTTCGACGTCTCGGTCGAGCACTCGACGTTCCAGATCGAGCCGGCCGCCCACGCGACCCACGAGTCCCCGACCCACCCCTGAGCGCGGCACACCCCACCACCCGCCGCGAGCTCGTCAGGCACAGGGCAGGTCGTCAGTTCTCGCTGACGACTCGCCGTGTTCCTGACGACCCGGCCGGTGATGGCGCCGGGCCGGGCGGGCGGGGGCCGGCGTGCGGGAGGGTCAGGGGGTGCGGGACTCGCGGGGGAGCCGCCAGAGCGTGTAGGCGAACGCCAGGGCCGCCGTGACCACCAGCAGCACGAGGCCGATCGTGTACGAGTGCGCGACCTCGTCGTACGTCGCCCCCAGGACGAGCGGCGGGAAGTAGCCGCCCAGCCCGCCGGCGGCACCGACGACGCCCGTCACGGCGCCCACGCGGTCGGCCGGCGCGCGCCGCGCCACCCACGCGAACACCCCGCCCGCGCCGAGGCCCAGGAAGAACGCCATCGCGACGAACACGACACCCGCGGGGATCTCGGGCTGCGGCTTGAGCGCCATGAGCACCGCGGAGACCGCAGCACCCGCGAGCGAGACCAGCACGACGACCTTGGGGTGCGTGCGGTCGGACAGCACCCCGCCGATGGGCCGCGCGATCACGGCCGCGATCGCGAAGCCCGCGGTGCGCGTGCCGGCACCGGCGAGGTCGAACTCGTACACGTCCTTGAGGTAGGTGGGCAGGTAGGTCGAGAAGGCGACGAAGCCGCCGAACGTGACGGCGTACAGGAACGACATCTGCCACGTGACCCCGAGCTTCGAGGCGGCGACGAGCTTGGGCATGACCGCCTGCGAGCTGGGCTTCCAGGCCGGGGCGTCCCGCGCGAACAGCCAGACGACGACGCCCGTGACCGCGAGCGCCACGGCGATGATCACGTGCGCGGGGACGTACCCGAACCACGAGACGAACCGCGGCGTGAAGAACGACGACAGCGCGGTGCCACCCATGCCCGCGCCGAACAGCCCGGTGGCGAACCCTCGTCGGGCCGGCTCGTACCAGGCGTTGACGAACGGGATGCCCGCGGCGAACGACGTCCCCGCGATGCCGAGGAAGAACCCGAACACGAGCAGGAGCGTGTACGACTCCAGGACCCCGGCCCACGCGACGAGCAGCACCGGCACGACCGAGATGACGCTCAGCACCGAGAGCATCACGCGACCGCCGTACCGGTCGGTCAGCGCGCCCACGGGGATCCGGCCGACGGCCCCGACCAGCACGGGCGTCGCGATCAGCAGCGACTTCTGGCTGGCCGACAGCGACAGGTCCTCGGCGTACCGCACGGCCAGCGGGCCGATGATGTTCCAGGCCCAGAACGTGATGGCGAACGTCCACGTGGCCAGGCCCAGGTTGAGGGCGCGCCCGGTCGTGGTCGGTGCGCTCGTCGTCGATGCGCTCATGTGCTCCCCTGCAGGGACGAGTAGTGTCAGCGGTCCCGGTCGCGGGTGCCGACGGGGTCCCAGCCGCGCCGCGGTGCGGACGCTCCAGGGGTCGGTCGGCGGTCGCGCGAGCGGTAGACGATGTACGGGCGGAACAGGTAGTGCATGGGCGCGGTGAACGCGTGCACGAGCCGGCTGAACGGGAACAGCGCGATGAGACCGAGCCCGAGCAGCACGTGCAGGTGGAACTGCAGCGGCGCGGAGGCCATGGCGTCCACATCCGGCCGCAGCGTGAACAGCGAGCGGAACCAGGGCGAGACCGACTCGCGGTAGTTGTGCGCGTCGTGGCCCGCGGTGAAGGCGATGGTCGTGACGACGAGCCCGGTGACGATCGCGGTGGTCAGCACCGCGTACATGAGCTTGTCGTTGCGCGTCGTCGCCATGAACACCGGTCCGGTGCGACGCCGCCGCACGATGAGGATCACGATCCCGACGAGCGTGCCGATGCCGGCCAGCGTGCCGATGCCGAGCGCACCCGCGTGGTACATGTCCTCGGTCACGCCGATCGCGTCCGTCCAGGACTCGGGGATCAGCAGCCCGACGACGTGCCCGATGATCACGAACAGCAGCCCGAAGTGGAACAGCGGCGACCCGATCCGCAGCAGCCTCGACTCGTAGAGCTGCGACGAGCGCGTGGTCCAGCCGAACTGGTCGTACCGGTAGCGCCAGATCAGCCCGCCGACGAACGTCACGACGACGAGGTACGGCAGCACCCCCCAGAGCACGACGTCCATCAGCCCCTCCCGTCCGACGTCCCGTAGCCCGCGAGCGGCAGCAGCCGCGGGTCTGCCGCGTCCAGCCCCACCGTCTCGGTCGGCGGGCCGGCGGCGGCCATCGCGTGCACCGCGGCCCGGTCCCGGGGCGACTCGCCCGGGAGGGTCGCGCACACGGCCTCGAGCACGCCCGCGTACGGCGGGGACGCGTCGATCAGCGCGAAGCGCGTGAGCTCGAGGCTCGCGCGGTACTCCTGCAGCAGCGCGGCACCGTCGTCGGGGTCCGCGAGCGCGGCGTACTCGAGCACGAGCGGCAGGTGGTCCGGCAGCTCGCCGTGGGTGTCCACGAGGAACCCGCTCGCGCGGTAGCGCTCCTTGAACCGGGCGAGCACCTCGCCGCGCCGCCGCGTGTCGCCGTCGGTCCAGTACGACAGGTACAGCGCCTGCTTGCGCGACAGGTCGAACAGGTGCACGTAGTCGGTCTGCAGCTGCTCGAGCGGCGTCGCGGCGGCGTGGTCGAGGAACGCGCGCAGGCCGTCGCGCGCGCGGCCAGCGGGCAGCTCGTCGACCGCGGCGGCCAGGAGCGGGAGCCGTTCGACGAGCGTCTCGTCGGGGTAGCCCAGGCACCAGGACGCCGCCTGGTGCACGACGCGCGTCGGCGCGGTTGCCGGCGCACCGTCCGCACCGTCCGCGTCGGGACGTGCCGACGACGAGGCCGCGTCGCTCGTCGTGCCCCGGACGCGACCCGACGGGCGCAGCCTCATCGGACCACCCCTTCGTCGTCCCGGCCGTGCTCGGCCCGCGCCGGCGCACCGTCCGGGTGCGCGACGTCCTTGTGCGGGAACAGACCCGGCGGCGTGCCGACGCCGTCCCAGTTCAGGAGGTTCACCCGGCCACGCATCTCGTCGGGCGGGGCGATGTCCTCCGACGTCTGCCGCTGCCGCAGCGCGTGGAACGTCTCGACCGCGACCGGCACGGGCCGGCCCGACGCCTCGCCGAACGCCGCGGACTCGTACATGCCCGGGCCCTCGTCGTAGTCGAGCGAGCAGCCCAGCTCCTCGAGCTCGTGCCCGCGCTCCTCGTGCGCCTTCGGGATGACGTAGCGCTCGTCGTACTTCGCGATCGCGAGCAGCCGGTACATCGCGTACATCGCCTGCCCGGTCATCCCCACCGACCGCGCGACGGACTCGTCGGCGCCCGTGCCCATCGTGATCCCGCGCAGGTACGTGCGCATGGCCGCCAGCCTCTTGAGCACGCCGGTGACGACCTCGGTGTCGCCCGCGCTGAACAGCTCCGCGAGGTACTCCACCGGGATGCGCAGCGCGTCGATCGCGCCGAACAGGTTGCCGTGGTCCTCGGCGTCGTGCCCCTGCTCGCGCAGCAGGTCGACCACCGGCGACAGCGGCGGGACGTACCAGACCATCGGCATCGTGCGGTACTCGGGGTGCAGCGGCAGGGCCACGCGGTACGTCTTGGCCAGCGCGTAGACCGGGCTGCGCCGGGCCGCGTCGACCCAGTCCGCCGGGATGCCCTGCTCACGCGCCGCGGCGACGACCGCCGGGTCCTGCGGGTCGAGCATGAGGTCGAGCTGTGCCTCGTACAGGTCCTTCTCGTCGGGCACGGACGCAGCCTCGGTGACGCGGTCCGCGTCGTACAGGAACACCCCGATGTACCGCAGCCGGCCCACGCACGTCTCCGCGCACACCGTCGGCAGCCCCACCTCGAGGCGCGGGTAGCAGAACGTGCACTTCTCGGCCTTGCCGGTCTTGTGGTTGAAGTAGACCTTCTTGTACGGGCAGCCCGTGATGCACTGCCGCCAGCCGCGGCACCGGTCCTGGTCCACCAGGACGATCCCGTCCTCCGCGCGCTTGTAGATCGCGCCCGACGGGCACGACGCCATGCAGGACGGGTTCAGGCAGTGCTCGCAGATCCGCGGCAGGTAGAACATGAACGTCTTCTCGAGCTCGAAGCGGATCTTGTCCTCGGACTCGCGACGGACCTTCTCCACGACCGGGTCGAGGTGGCCCAGCTCGGACGTGCCGCCCAGGTTGTCGTCCCAGTTGGCCGACCAGGTGACCTTCGTGTCCTCACCCGTGATCAGCGACTTCGGCCGCGCCACCGGGAAGTCGTCACCCAGGGGCGCCTCGACGAGACGCTCGTAGTCGTACGTCCACGGCTCGTAGTAGTCGTTCAGCTCGGGCTGGACCGGGCTCGCGAAGATCGACAGCAGCCGCTTCGCGCGCCCACCCGTGCGCAGCGTCAGGCGGCCCCGGCGGTTCAGCGTCCAGCCGCCGTGCCACTGCTCCTGATCCTCGTAGCGCCGTGGGTACCCCTGCCCGGGGCGCGTCTCGACGTTGTTGAACCACACGTACTCGACGCCCGCACGGTTCGTCCACGCCTGCTTGCACGTCACCGAGCAGGTGTGGCACCCGATGCACTTGTCGAGGTTCATCACCATGGCGACCTGGGCCATCACACGCATGTCGTCGTCCCCCCGGCCTAGTACTCGACGTCCTGCGACCGACGACGGATCGTCGCGACGATGTCGCGCTGGTTGCCCGTCGGGCCCAGGTAGTTGAACGCGTACGACAGCTGCGCGTACCCGCCGATCAGGTGCGTCGGCTTGACCAGCAGACGCGTCACGGAGTTGTGGATGCCGCCCCGTCGGCGGGTCTTCTCGGTCTTCGGGACGTCGATCGTGCGCTCCTGCGCGTGGTGCACGAACACCACACCCTCGGGCATGCGGTGCGACACGATCGCCCTCGCCACGAAGATGCCGTTGGCGTTCGAGCACTCGATCCACTCGTTGTCCTTCGCGCCGATCGCGTCGGCGTCCGCGGGCGACATCCAGCACGTCGGGCCGCCGCGGGACAGCGAGAGCATCAGGAGGTTGTCCTGGTACTCCGAGTGGATCGACCACTTGTTGTGCGGGGTCAGGTAGCGCACCGTGACCTGCTTGGCGCCGTCCGGGCCGAGCTCGGGCTCGCCCAGCAGGCGGTGCAGGTCCAGCGGCGGGCGGTAGATCGGCAGCGCCTCGCCGAGGTCCTTCATCCAGCCGTGGTCGAGGAACAGGTGCATGCGACCGGTCAGCGTGTGCCACGGCTTGAGCCGCTCGACGTTGACCGTGAACGGCGCGTACCGCCGCCCGCCCGTCTCCGAGCCGGACCACTCCGGGGACGTGATCACCGGGACCGGACGCGCCTGCGTGTCCGGGAACGTGATCCGCTTCTCCTCCGAGCCCTCCGCGAGGTCGTGCAGCTCCTTGCCGACGCGCCGCTCGAGCGTGCGGAACCCCTGCGTCGCGAGCTCGCCGTTCGTCGTGCCGGACAGCGCGAGGATCGCCTCGGCCATCTTCACGTCGGTGTCCAGCGCGGGCCGGCCGTCACCCGCGCCACCGAGCATCACGCCGTTCAACCGGCCCAGCCGCTCCACCTCGTGCTCGAGGCGGTACGTCACGTTCTTCACCGTGAAGCCCTGCGTGGAGGCGAGCGGCCCCAGCGAGCCGAGCTTGTCGGCGATCGCCGTGTAGTCCCGCTCGACGACCTGCAGCAGCGGCATCGTCACGCCCGGCACCGCAGGCGCGTCCCCGTGCCGCCAGTCGCCGCCCGCACCGCCGTCGCGCGGCATCTCGCCGGGGGTGTCGTGCTGCATCGGCACGCTCACCAGGTCCTTGCGGACGCCCAGGTGCGTCGCCGCGAGCTCGGAGAACCGGCGCGCCACCAGGTGGAACGCGTCGAAGTCGCTGCGTGCCTCCCACGGCGGGTCGATCGCCGGGGAGAACGCGTGCACGAACGGGTGCATGTCCGTCGAGGACAGGTCGTGCTTCTCGTACCAGGTCGCCGCGGGCAGCACGACGTCCGAGAGCATGGTCGTCGACGTCATCCGGAAGTCCGCGCTGACCAGCAGGTCGAGCTTCCCCTCCGGGATGTCGTCCCGCCACGTCACGTCGCTCGGCCGCGCCGTCGGCTCGGGCGCCTGCACGTTCGAGTGCGTGCCGAGCAGGTACTTCAGGAAGTACTCGTCGCCCTTCGCGCTCGACCCCAGCAGGTTCGAGCGCCACAGCACGAGCGTGCGCGGCCAGTTCTCCGGCGCGTCCACGTCCTCGACCGCGAACCGCAGGCTGCCGTCCTTGAGCCGGCCCGCGACGTGCGAGGCCGCATCCGGTGCCGAGCCGTCCTGCGTCGCGGCCGTCGCCTCGTCGGCCAGGTCCAGCGGGTTCGCGTCGAACTGCGGGTAGAACGGCATCCAGCCGCGCCGCGCGGAGGCCGCGATCGTGTCCGCCGTGTGCATCTTCGCCAGGTGGCCGTCGGCCAGCGGCCACGCGAGCTCGTCGGCCGAGTAGCCGTCGAACCGCCACTGGTCGGTGTGCATGTACCAGTACGACGTGCCCGTCATCGTGCGCGGCGGACGCGACCAGTCCAGCGCGTTCGCCAGCGAGATCCACCCCGTCAGCGGACGGCACTTCTCCTGCCCGACGTAGTGCGCCCAGCCGCCGCCGTTGCGTCCGAAGCACCCCGTGAACGCCAGCAGCGCGAGGATCGCGCGGTACGTCGCGTCACCGTGGAACCACTGGCAGATGCCCGCGCCCATGATGATCATCGAGCGGCCCTGCGACTTCTCCGCGTTCGTCGCGAACTCCCGCGCGATGCGCGTGCACGCCTCGGCCGGGACCGACGTGTGCGCCTCCTGCCACGCGGGCGTGCAGCCCTGCGTCGCGTCGTCGTAGCCCGTGGGCCACTGCCCGGGCAGACCGTCGCGGCCCACGCCGTAGTGCGCGAGCGTCAGGTCGAACACCGTCGTGACCAGGTGGCCGTTGACGCGGCGCACCGGCACGCCGCGGCGCTGCACCGCGCCGGTACCGCCGGGGTCGTCGAACCGGGGCAGCAGCACCTCGACGGCCTCGTCGGTCGTTCCCGACGAACCTGCGTCCGACGAGCGCGCGTCGCGGATGCTCAGCGCCGGGACGACGCCCTCGAGGTCGAGGTTCCACCGGCCCTCGCCGGAGTCGGTGTAGCGGAAGCCCAGCGAGCCGTTCGGCACGACGGGCCGGCCGGTCGCCTGGTCGAGCAGCACGGTCTTCCACGCGGCGCCCTCGCCGTCGGGCGCGGTCACCGGGTCGGCCCCGGCGCTGTCGGGCGACCCCTGCTCGTCGGACAGGTCCTCGGCACGCAGGAACCGGCCGGGCACGTACGCGCCGTCACGCTCCTCGAGCGTCACCAGGAACGGAAGGTCGGTGTACCGGCGGACGTAGTCGCGGAAGAACGGGACCTCGCGCTCGACCAGGTACTCCTTGAGCACCACGTGCCCCATGCCCATCGCGAGCGCGCCGTCGGTGCCGGCGGCCGCGGGCAGCCACTCGTCGGCGAACTTGGTGTTGTCCGCGTAGTCCGGCGACACCGTGACGACCTTGGTGCCGCGGTAGCGGACCTCCGCCATCCAGTGCGCGTCGGGCGTGCGGGTCACGGGGACGTTCGACCCCCACATCATCAGGTAGGTCGCGTCCCACCAGTCGCCCGACTCGGGGACGTCCGTCTGGTCGCCGAACATCTGCGGGGACGCGACCGGAAGGTCGGCGTACCAGTCGTAGAAGCTCGTCATGACGCCGCCGATGAGCTGGATGAACCGCGTGCCCACCGCGTGCGACACCATCGACATCGCCGGGATCGGCGAGAAGCCCGCGCAGCGGTCCGGGCCGTACGCCTTGATGGTGTGCACGTGCGCCGCGGCGACCATCTCCACGGCCTCGTCCCACGTCACGCGCACCAGGCCGCCCTTGCCGCGTGCCTGCTGGTAGCGGCGCCGCTTGACCGGGTCACCGGTGATCTCGGCCCAGGCGGCGACCGGGTCGCCCAGGCGCGCCTTCGCCTCGCGGTACATCTCGACGAGCACGCCGCGCGCGTAGGGGTAGCGGACCCTCGTCGGCGAGTACGTGTACCAGGAGAACGCGGCGCCACGCGGACAGCCCCGCGGCTCGTAGTCGGGGCGGTCGGGGCCCGGCGACGGGTAGTCCGTCTGCTGCGCCTCCCACGTGATGATCCCGTCCTTGACGTAGACCTTCCACGAGCACGAGCCCGTGCAGTTCACGCCGTGCGTGGATCTGACGACCTTGTCGTGCCGCCAGCGGTCTCGGTAGAACACGTCGCCTCGTCGTCCGCCCTCGCGGAAGACGGCACGACCGTCGTCGGTCTCGTCCCAGCGTGTGAAGAACCTGCCGGCGCGAAGGAGCACGTCAGACGCAGGACCGTCGAGGCCGGGCAGCTGCGGGTCCGCCATGGGTCCGACCCTAGCGACGGGTGTGACCCGCGCCACCCGGAACCGGCCGTGGAAAATCGCGGGCACCGCCGCGCCCCACAATCCACGGGCTCCGCGAGGGTCCGCGCGGGTAGGTTCGGCGCATGACGCTCGAGCCCCTCACGCTTCCCGCCGACGACGCCGGGTGGTCGGACTTCCTGACCACGACGATCGACGCCGCGCTCGACGAGGCGCGCACGCACCTCGCGACGCTCAAGGACGGCGCGTCGCGCACCGCCGCCGAGGTCCTCGAGCTGTGGAACGCGTCCGACGTCGCGCTCGGCCAGGCGTCCGCCGCGGCGCACCTGCTCGCCGAGGTGCACCCGTCGGCCGAGCTGCGCGAGGGCGCCGAGCAGCGCGCGCAGGCCGCCGAGGACCTCGCCACGGAGCGCGGCCTCGACCGCGAGCTGTGGGAGGCGTTCAGCGCGACCGACCCCGCGGGTCTCGACGCCGACGCGCAGCGCCTGCACGCCCACGTGCTGCGCGACTTCCGCCGCGCGGGCGTCGACCGCAGCGCCGCCGAGCGCGACCGGCTGCGCGCCCTCGCGCAGCGGTGCACCGAGCTCGGGCTCGAGTTCGCGCGCAACATCCGCGAGGGCGCGCGCTCGATCCGCGTCCGGCCCGAGCAGCTCGACGGCCTCCCCGAGGACTTCGTCGCGTCGCACACCCCGGACGACGAGGGCCTCGTCACCCTCACGACCGAGTACCCCGACCTCATCCCGGTGCGCACCTACGCGCACGACGCGTCCGTGCGCCGCGCGCTGACCACCGAGTACCTGCGCATCGCGCACCCGGAGAACGGCCCGGTCCTGGCCGAGCTGCTCGCGCTGCGCGCCGAGCGGGCGCAGCTGCTCGGCTACCCGGACTGGCCGTCGTACGACGCCGAGGTCAAGATGATCGGCACCGGCACGGCGATCGGCGAGCTCATCGAGCGGCTCGACGCGCTCACCGCCGAGCCCGCCGCGCGCGACGTCGCCGTGCTCCTCGAGCGCTTCCGCCGCGACGACCCGACCGCCACCGCGATCACGCCCGCCGACAGCCTGTACTACGACCAGGTCGTGCGCCGCGAGCAGTACGACGTCGACGCGCAGGAGGTCCGCCGCTACTTCCGCTACGACAAGGTCCGCGACGGCGTCATGTCGACCATCGGCCGCCTGCTCGGCCTGACGTTCACGGCCGTCGACGTGCCCGTGTGGGACTCGTCGGTCGAGGTGTACGACGTCGCGTCCGACGGTGAGCGGATCGGCCGGTTCTACCTCGACATGCACCCGCGCGCGGGCAAGTTCAACCACGCCGCGCAGTTCTCGCTCGTGCCCGGCATCGCCGGTGTGCGGCTGCCCGAGGGCGTGCTCGTGTGCAACTTCCCCACGGGGAGCATGGAGCACGACGACGTGTGCACCTTCTTCCACGAGTTCGGCCACCTGGTGCACGAGATCGTCGGCGGGCACCAGCGCTACGCCGAGTTCTCCGGCGTCGCGACCGAGTGGGACTTCGTCGAGGCGCCGTCGCAGCTCCTCGAGGAGTGGGCGTGGGACGCGGGCGTGCTGCAGTCGTTCGCGACCGACGACGCCGGCGAGCCGATCCCCGCGTCGCTCGTGGCGAAGATGCGGCGGGCCGACGAGTTCGGCCGCGGCTCGTGGACGCGCCGCCAGCTCAACTTCACCGCGCTGTCCTACGGCCTGCACGCCGACCCGCCCGCGGACCTCGACGCGTTCACCGCGCAGGTCGACGCGCGTTTCGGCCCGTTCGCGCCGCTGCCCGACACCCACCAGGTCACCGGCTTCGGCCACCTCGAGGGCTACGGCCCCGCGTACTACACGTACCTCTGGAGCCTGGTCATCGCGAAGGACCTCCTGACCGCCTTCGACGGCGACCTGATGAACGCCGACGTCGGCCGTCGCTACCGCGACCAGATCCTGGCCCCCGGCGGCAGCCGCGACGCCGCCGACCTGGTCGAGTCCTTCCTGGGCCGACCCCGCACCTACGAAGCCTTCGACACCTGGCTCACCACCACCCCCACCCCCGCCTGACCCCCGGCGAGCCCTCGTCAGCCCCCGCGAAGTCGTCAGCTTCGCGACAAGTCGTCAGCGGCGTCTGACGAGCTCGCGCGGTTCTGACGAGATCACCGGTCGCTGGCCACCCGACCCCAGCACTGGGTGTCGCACGCGCGGTCCACAGGGAGCGGGGGCCGGGGCCAGCACCGGACCTGGGGCGGCGAGGGTGGGGGTATGCCGCGTCGTCCGGGGTCCGTCTCCACGCTCGCACCCGTCCCCGCGCCGAGCGTGGTGCTTGCGCGCGAGGTCCCTCAGGACGTCATCGTGAGCCGGGTGCGGGCGGGTGCGTGGGTCAAGGTCGGGCACGGGGCGTACGTCGCCGCGGGAACATCTCCGCTCGACGCGGCGATCGCCCGGGCTGCCGGTCTGCACGCGCGGCTGACCGCGCCGCACGCCTTCAGCCACGAGACCGCTGCGCTGCTGCACGGCCTGCGGGTCTGGTCCGTCCCCGAGAGGACGCACGTGCGCCAGCAGCATCGCGCCGGCGGCTTGAGCGACCGACGGGTGGCGCGGCACTGCCCGCTGCCCGACGCGTCGCGCATCGTCGTGCGGGCGGGTCTGCCGGTGACCGACCTCGAGACCACCACCTGGGACTGCCTGACGTCGCTGCCACCGTTGCCCGCCCTCGTCGTCGCCGACGCGGCCCTGCGGGCGGGCGCCGACCGAGAGCTGCTCGCCGCGCGAGCGCACGGGCTGCGGGGGCGGGGAACCGCTCGAGGGCGCTTCCTCCTCGGGCTCGCCGACGACGGCGCCGAGTCGCCGCGCGAGACCATGGCACGGTTCGCGCTCCTGCGCGCGGGGTTGCCCGCACCCGAGACGCAGGTGCGCGTCGAGACGCCGCGCGGGACGTACTGGGCGGACCTGGGCTGGCCGCGGTGGCGGCTGCTGGTCGAGTACGACGGCCTCGAGAAGTACGAGGGCCGCGAGCGCGAGCACCTCCTCGACGAGAAGATCCGACGCGATGCGATCGCCGAGGCGGGTTGGCGCACGGTCCACCTCACGAAGCGCGACACCCTGGACGCAGTCGCCGCCCGGGTCCGCCCGTACCTGCCCGACCGGGTCCTGGCTGCATCGACTCCGCCCCGCTTCCTCCACCCCCTCGTCCTGCGCTGAGGTCGTCAGATCGAGGGTGGGTCGTCATCGACCACTGACGACTCACCGCGGATCTGACGACTCGCGCGGCAGGTGCGCGACCCGTCCGCCACCGACCAAAGGCCCCTCCGGGTGGCCGTAGCGTCGTCGGCATGGGACGTGAAGATGTGCTGGCTGACGTGGTGCAGGTGGTCAAGGACGCCGGGCCGGGCGTGCTCGTCGGCGTGGACGGCGTCGACGGAGCCGGGAAGACGGTCTTCGCCGACGCGCTCGGGGATGCGTTGCGCGGTGCGGGGCTGCCCGTGGTGCGGGTGTCCGTGGACGGGTTCCACCGGCCGCGCGTGGAGCGGTACCGGCGCGGGGCTCGCTCGCCCGAGGGGTTCTTCCTCGACTCCTACGACTACGACGCGCTGCGGCGGGAGGTCCTCGACCCGTTCGCGCCGGGCGGCGACCGGCGGTACCGCGGGGCGATCCGGGACGTGGCCTCCGACGAGGCCGTCGAGGAGCCGCAGCGCACCGCGCCTGCCGACGCCGTGCTCGTCGTCGACGGGATCTTCCTGCACCGCGACGAGCTGGCCGGCGTCTGGGACGTCTCGCTGTTCCTCGACGTGCCGTTCGGCGAGACGTTCGCGCGCATGGCGCGGCGCGACGGCTGCCCGGCCGACCCTGCCGACGAGCGCAACCGGCGCTACGTCGAGGGCCAGCGCCTCTACCTGGCGGCGTGCGACCCGGCGGCCCGCGCGACGCTGGTCATCGACAACACCGACCCGGCACACCCGCGAGTGACCAGAACACGACCTCGTCAGGAGCACGCGAGGTCGTCAGATGCCGCTGACGATCTCACCGCGTTCTGACGACCTCGGCACGATCTGACGAACCACCGCACGCGCGGGGGCCGGCGGCGAGGCGGGGGTCAGGCGACGAGGGCGCCCAGGAGCGCGGAGACGCCGATGCCGATCAGGGCCCAGGCCACCATGCTGCCGACGAGGTAGCCGACGAACGCGAGACGACGGCCGACCGAGCCCTCGAAGCGCGGGGCCGGGGCCCAGCGGACGGTCTCGACGAACCGACGCAGGCGCATGCCGAGAGCGGGAGTGGTGGGGCGGGCGGGGGACAGGGTGACGGCGGACACGACGTGCTCCTCGTGGGATCCAGCTGGAGTGGGCGCCGGGGTCGCCGGCCCCCTGATCGTCTCACGGACTGGACAGGCGACCAGGGCCCAGGGTCCCGCGTGTGGGTATCGTCACCCGGTGCTTCACCCGATCGAGCTGCTCGCGCCACGCCGGCTCGGCACCGGGTTCCGCTGGGTCATGGCGTCGTCCTGGACGACGAACCTCGCCGACGGATTGGTGCTCGCGGCCGGACCCCTGCTCGTGGCGTCCCGCACCGAGGACGCGTTCCTCGTCGCGCTCGCCGCGACGGTGCAGTGGCTGCCGCCGCTCGTGTTCGGGCTGTGGGCCGGTGCGCTGACGGACCGGCTCGACCGGCGTCGGCTCGTCATCACGGTCGACGTGGTCCGCGCGCTCGTCGTCGGCCTGCTCGCGACGGCCGTGGTGCTCGACGCCGCACCGATCGCCCTGGTGCTCGTCGCGCTGTTCCTGCTCGGGACCGCGGAGACGTTCGCGGACAACGCGTCCCAGACGCTCGTGCCGATGCTCGTCGAGCGCGACGACCTCGCCGCCGCGAACCAGCGCATCCAGGCGGGGTTCCTCACCATCAACCAGATGGCGGCGCCGCCGATCGGCGCCGCGATGTTCGCGGCCGCGCAGGCGACCCCGTTCGCGACGTACGGCGTGCTCGTCCTCGCCGGCGCCGTGCTCGTCTCACGCCTGCAGCTGCCCCCGCACGGCCGGGCGAAGCACGAGCGCACCCACATCCGCGCGGACATCGCCGAGGGGGTGCGCTGGGCGTGGCGGCACCCGGCGGTCCGCACGCTCGTCCTGACGATCTTCATCTTCAACGTGACGTTCGGCGCCGCGTGGTCGGTGCTGGTGCTGTACGCGCAGCAGCGGCTCGGGCTCGGCGACGTCGGGTTCGGCGTGATCACGACCGTGCAGGCCGTCGGCGGGCTCCTCGGCACCGCGATGTACGGGTGGCTCACGCGGCGGGTCTCGCTCGCGAACCTCATGCGGATCGGCCTGATCATCGAGACGCTCACGCACCTGGCGCTCGCCCTCACGACGACCGCCTGGGTCGCGCTCGTGGTGTTCTTCGTCTTCGGCGCGCATGCGTTCGTGTGGGGCACGACGAGCGTGACGGTGCGTCAGCGCGCGGTGCCGACCGCGCTGCAGGGCCGGGTCGGGTCCGTGAACCTGGTCGGGGTGTTCGGCGGCCTCGTGATCGGGTCCGGGGTCGGGGGCGTGCTCGCGCAGCACTACGGCGTGACCGCGCCGTTCTGGTTCGCGTTCGCGGGCTCGGCGGTGTTCGTCGTCGCGATCTGGGGGCAGCTGCGCCACGTCGCCCACAGCGACGAGCAGGCCCACCCGCTCGACGACGACACCGGCACGGCCGCCCCGCACGAGACCACCCTCACCGCCCCGCACCACGACGTCGACGAGCCCTGACGTAACCCCGGACCCGCCCAGGACACTTCAGGGTGTGAGCACAGACCAGCCGAGCGACGCGCAGCGGTTCTCCGACCTCTGGGACCGGTACGCGCCGCGGATCCAGGCCTACGCGATGCGTCACGTCGACCGCGACGAGGCGCCTGAGATCGTCGCCGAGACGTTCCTCGTCGCGTGGCGCAGGCTGGTCGACGTCCCCGGCGAACCGTTGCCGTGGCTGCTCGTCGTCGCCCGCAACACCGTCGCGTCCCACCGCCGTTCGCGCCACCGCGCTCGCGTGCTGTCAGACGAGCTCGCTCGCCTGCACGCCGTCGTGGCCCCCGACTCGTCCTCACCGGACGAGCTCGTCCTCGAACGCGACGCGTTGCTGCGGTCCCTGGCGGCCCTGACCCCGATCGAGCGGGAGGCCCTCCTGCTCGTCGCGTGGGACGGGCTGCTCCCCGCGCAGGCGGCCGAGGTGGCCGGCTGCTCCGTCACCGCGTTCAAGGTGCGGCTGCACCGTGCGCGTCGTCGGCTCGAGGCGGCGGTCGCCGCGACCGGGCCCGACGAGCACGCCGCCCGTGCCGCCCTGTCCCTCGTCTCCCAGGAAGGCTGACCGATGGCCCCGCTGAACCTGACCGACCTGCGGCCCGACCGCACGATCGACCCCGCCGGTCTCGACGCCGCACGCGACCTGCTGCACGCCCGCATCGAGGCCGACGCGACCCCGACGACCGTCGTCCACCTCACGTCACGCCGCCGCAGGGGGGCGGTGCGGCTCGGGCTCGTCGGTGCCGCCGCGGCGGCCGCCGCGGTGGTCACCCTCGTGCTGCCGAACCCCACCGACGCGGCGGCGTTCGCCGGCTGGACCGCCGTGCCCGCCCAGCTCGACGCGGCCGACACCGCGGCAGCGGGCGAGCAGTGCCTCGCGCTGCGCACGGACCTCGCCGGGGACGCACCGCAGGGCGACCCCCCGGTGAACCTCGCCGGGGCTCGCACGGTCCTGGCCGACCGCCGCGGCGAGACGACGTTCACGGTCCTCGCGTCCGATGCGGGACTGCAGTCGTGCCTCATCGGGCCGGCCGTGGCGACGTCGCTGGTGCTGTCCGGGTCCGGTGACGTCGTGCTCGGATCGGGCTCCGGCGACGCCTCGGACGCGCCCCGGGAGCAGCTGAGCGTGGGCGTCGTGGGGGACGACGAGACGCCGGCCGCCGACGGCGCGACGTACGCCGCGGGCGGGATCGACGGCGTCGGCTCCGACGAGCCGTGGGGGTTCGCCGTCGGGCGCGTCGGGGCGGACGTGACGTCCGTCGAGGTGCGCCTGGCCGACGGCAGCACCGTGCAGGCGAGCGTCGCCGAGGGTGTGTGGGCCGCGTGGTGGCCGACGCAGCAGCTCGCGGCCGGCGTCGTGCCGACGCTCGCCGACGGCACCGTCGGGCAGTCCCCCGCGATCGACCGCAGCACGCTCGAGGTGACCTCGGTGGACGGGACCGAGGACGCCGACGCGTCGACCGGTAGCGGGACGGGCGGCGGAGCCACGGTCGACGACGAGTCGGTCGTCGACGAGTCCGTGGTCGAGTCCACGCCCGAGTCGGGCGACTGAGCGGCCCGAAGGGCGCGACCAGACCGCAGCGCGGCGTCCCGCGGGGGGCGCCGCGCTGCGCTGCGTCGGGGTGCCAGCCGGACACCGGCGGGTCGGGTTGTCGAGTCGCGTCGTCGTGGCGCGTCATCCGCTCGACGGCCGCCGCGGAGGCGGGCACAGTGAGGCCGACGGCGAAAGGACGTGGGATGAGCAGCCCGACGACGAGCGAGGCATGACCGCGGAGCGCACCGCCGACCCGGCGCGGGCGGCGCTCGACGAGGCGTGGCGGTCGAGCTGGTCGCGCGTCGTCGCGCTGCTCGTCGCGCAGTACCGCCGCCCGGACCTCGCGGAGGACGCCGCCGCGGACGCGTTCGAGGCCGCGGCCCGCACGTGGCGCTCGTCGGGCGTGCCTGCCAACCCGGGCGCGTGGCTGCTGACCGCCGCGCGCCGACGCGTGCTCGACCGCCTGCGCAGCGAGGCGGTGCACCGACGCAAGGAGCCGCTCATGGCCGTCGACGACGAGATGCGGGCGCTGGCCGCCGCGGTCGTCGACCCGGGCGCGCACGTCGCCGACGAGCAGCTGCGGCTCGTGTTCGCGTGCTGCCACCCGGCGATCGCGGCCGACGACCGGGTCGCCCTGACGCTGCGGTTCGTGGTGGGCCTGCCGACGAGCGAGATCGCGCGGCTGCAGCTCGTGCAGGAGATGACGATGGCCGCGCGGATCACGCGCGCGAAGAAGCGGCTCGCGTCCTCCGACATCCCGTTCGAGACGCCGGGTCCGGACGCGCTCGCGGACCGGCTCGACGTGGTCGCCACGGTCGTGTACCTGGCGTTCACGTCCGCGTACCAGCCGGGTGCGGACGGGCTCCGGGTGGACCTGGGCGACGAGGCGATCCGCCTGGCGCGCCTCCTCGACGAGCTGCTGCCGGGCCGGGACGTGGTCCGCGCGCTGCTCGCGCTCATGCTCCTGCAGCACTCGCGTCGCGACGCGCGTCTGGACGCGGCGGGCGACCTGGTCCTGCTGCCGGACCAGGACCGCACGCTGTGGCATCACGACGAGATCGCGCAGGGACTCGCGCTGCTCGCGGACCTGCCGCCGGTCGCGGGCTCGCGGCTCGCGGCGGAGTACCGGTTGCAGGCGAGCATCGCCGCCGAGCACGCGACGGCGGCGACCGCGCAGGCCACGCGTTGGCCGGTGATCGCGGACCTCTACGCGCGGCTCGAGACGCTCACGGGGTCGCCGGTCGTCCGCCTGGCGCGCGCGGTCGCGGTGGCGGAGGCCGACGGCCCGGACGCGGGGCTCGAGGTGCTCGACGGCATCGAGGTCGCGCTGCCGCACCACCACCGCGTGCCGGCGGTGCGGGCTGAGCTCCTGACCCGAGCGGGCCGGGCCGGCGACGCGGTGGACGCGTACGACCGGGCGATCACGATGGCCGTGAGCCCGGCCGAGGTGAGGTACCTGCAGGCACGACGCGCGGCGCTCGTCGGCGGACCCGACCCGCAGAGCCGGACCCCGGAGCAGCGGTCCTGACGGATCGGCCGGGGTCGGGCAACCGGGCCGGTCAGCCGACGGCCAGCAGGTAGAGCAGCGCGCCGTTCAGGACGACGACGAGGCCGACGACCGTGACGAGCACCGCGTGCAGCGGCGTGCGCGTGCGCGCCTCGCCCATGACGTCGCGCGACCGCGTGAGCCGGACCAGGGGGATCATCGCGAACGGGATGCCGAAGCTCAGCACCACCTGCGAGACGACGAGCGTCCATGTGGGGTCCGCGCCCGCGGCGAGCAGCAGCACCGCGGGGACGATCGTCGCGGAGCGGCGCGCGAGGATCGGGATCCGCTTGTGCAGCAGCCCCGCCATGATCGTCGCGCCCGCGTAGGACCCGACGGACGTCGACGCGAGCCCCGAGGCGAGCAGCCCGATCGCGAACGCGATGCCGACGACCGGCCCGAGCGCGTCGGTGATCGCCGCGTGCGCGCCCTCGATGGAGTCGGTGCCCGGCACGCCGCGCAGGCCCGACGCGGCGAGCAGCAGCAGACCGATGTTGACGAGCCCCGCGACGACGAGCGCGAGCCCGACGTCCCACCGCGTCGCGCGCAGCAGACGGTCGCGCCACGGCCCGGCCTCGGCGTGCCCGTGCCGGTCGCGCGCGAGCGCGGAGTGCACGTAGATCGCGTGCGGCATGACGGTCGCGCCGAGCATGGACGCGGCGAGCAGCACCGAGTCGCTGCCCTCGAACCGCGGGACGAGCCCGGACAGCACGCCACGCGCGTCGGGCGGGCTGACGACGAGCCCCGCGAGGAAGCCCACGGTGATGACGGCCAGCAGCGCGACGACGACGTGCTCGAACCGGCGCTGCCCGTACCGGTCCTGGGTGCCCAGGAGCGCGAGCGAGACGAGCCCGACGATCACGCCGCCGAGCCACAGCGGCACGCCGAACAGCAGGTTCAGCGCGATCGCGCCGCCGACGACCTCGGCGATGTCGGTCGCGGCGGCGACGAGCTCGGCCTGCGCCCAGTACGCGAGGCGTGGTCCGCGGCGCAGGCGGTCGCCGAGCACGTCGGGCAGCGAGTGGCCGGTGACGAGCCCGAGCTTGGCGGACTGGTACTGCACGAGCACGGCCATGGCGTTGGCCGCGACCAGCACCCACAGCAGCAGGTACCCGTAGCGCGCGCCCGCGGTGAGGTTCGCGGCGACGTTCCCCGGGTCGACGTACGCGATCGCCGCGACGAACGCCGGCCCCAGCAGCAGCGGTCCGCGCGGCCGCCGGCCGGGCCGCCTCGTCGTGCCACGCTCCGCCACCGGCACCTGCGTCATTCGGCCACCCTCGTAGAGAAGTTCGGATATCCGAACTCTACGTCGTCACGGCCGACTCCGCGGCGCGGACACGCGCTCGTCGCGCGACGCCGTCAGGCCGCCGCGACCTCGCGCACCCACGTGCCGTCGGCCTCCGGCGCGAAGCCCACACGGCTGAAGTAGTCGCGGTTCGTGGGCACCGGGTCGACGACGAGCCGGGAGAACCCGCGGTCGCGGAACACCCCCGAGCGCCGGTACACGAACTCGCCGGGGGTGCAGTCGCGGAACCGCGGCGTCACGTAGTCCATGAGCACGCGGCCCGTGCCCGCACCTTCGTCGCGCACCTGCACCACACCCACGGTCTCGTCGCCCCGGACGACGAGGAACGCCGCCGAGGCCGCCCGCGGCGCACCGTCACGGCCTGAGGCCGGGGCCCCCGGCTCGAACTTCGCGATGTCCGCGGCGTGCACCGCCAGGACCCGGCCCAGGTACGCGTCGTCCGGCGCGACCTCGACGACCTCGTACGTCGCCTCGTCGTGCCGCTCGCGCAGCAGGCGCGCGAGCCAGTAGACGTCGATCAGCGTGATCGCCGCGTTCATGGCCGCGAACGGCCAGATGCCGATCGCGACGTTGTACGCGGTCGCGATCGCCGCGCCCGCCAGGTTCATCCACCGGAACCGCAGCACGCGAGCCTGCATGAGGGAGACGACGACCAGCACGGAGCCGATCCAGCCGAAGACTTCGAGCCAGTTCATGCACCGAGCGTAGGTGCCGCCAAATACGTGGCGACCGGGACCCGCGCAGGCGCACGCTGAACGTATGACCACCGTCCGAGAGGTACCCGTGACGGCCACGGCGACGGAGCCGGCGGCCGCACTCCTGCGCGCCTACGTCGACGCGTGGAACGACGTGAGCCACAACACCTGGGGTCACGACGACTTCGTCCGCGAGCCCGTCGAGATGCTCGAGGCGATGCGCGACAAGCCCTACGAGAAGCTCGTCCGCCTCGTCGCGATCGACGACGCCCACGCCGACACCCCGTCGGACGAGCTCCCGCTCGAGGCCGTGACCGGCACCGGCGTCGTCCTGCTCCCCCAGCAGGACAACCTCACGTGGGCGTACGTCGGCACCACCGTGCGGCCCGCGCACCGGGGGCGCGGCGTCGGCGGCGCGATCCTCGAGAGCTGCGTGCGCGTCGCACGTGACCACGGCCGCAGCACGCTCATGGCCGAGACCGAGCACCGCGTCGAGCCGCCCGAGGGCCCTGAGTCCCTGACCGCGCCGACGGGCTCGGGCCGCGTCCCGCTCGACGACGCGGGCGTGCGGCTCCTGACGAAGCGCGGGTGGGACCTCGAGCAGGTCGCGAGGCGGTCCGTCCTGGACCTGCCGGTCGACCCGGACGCACTCGAGGAGCACCGCGCACGCGCCGCACGGGCCGCCGGCGACGAGTACCGCACCGTCGGCTGGGACGGCCCCGTGCCCGACGAGTGGGTCGACGCCATGGCCGAGCTCTACACCGAGATGAGCGACGCGCCCCCGATGGGCGGCCTCGAGTACGAGCAGGACCGCTGGGACGCCGCACGGGTGCGCTCGCACGAGGAGCAGCAGGTCCGGCGCGGCATCGCGTCGTGGACGACGGTCGCGCAGCACGTGCCGTCGGGCCGGCTCGTCGGCTACACGACGCTCCTGGAGGTCCCGCCCGTGCGTGACCTCGTCCACCAGGAGGACACGCTCGTCGCCGAGGCGCACCGCGGGCACCGGCTCGGCATGCTCCTCAAGGCGACGAACCTGCAGCGCCTCGCCGCCGCGCGGCCCGACGCCCAGCGCATCGACACGTGGAACGCCGAGGAGAACGACCACATGCTCGCGATCAACATCGCCCTGGGCTTCCACCCCGCGGGGTGCGCGGGCGAGTGGCAGCTCAAGCTCGGCACCGCGCACGGCCGGCCCGCCGCCTGACGCGCGGCGCACCCGTCGTCGGCCACGGTGCGCACATCTCCGGCCCTCCGGGTCGACCACCCGCACGGTCGGTCCCGGAGGGCCGGGCACGACGAAGCCCCGTCGTCACCTCGGTGTGTGGTCGAGGGGCGACGGGGCTTCGTCGTGCCGTGCGGCCCGTCGGCGCCGGCGGCGTCGAGCAGCCCCCCGCAGGTGGACCGGCGGGTCCGGGGTCGGATCAGGCGGGTGGGGCGGTGTCGTCGGGCGCGGCGGGAGCGCCGGGTCCTGCGGGGCCCGGGGGTTGCGTGGGGGCCGGGGGTGCCGCGGGTGCCGGGGGTGCCGCGGGTGCCGGGGGTGCCGTCGGGTCCGTCGGGTCGTCGGCGAGCAGGCGGTAGAGCTCGCGACGAGCCGCGTCGATCGCGGCCACCGCGCGCGCCACCTGGTCCGGCGTTCCCGTCCGGGCGACCTGCTCGGCCGCGCCCGCGAGCGCGCCCAGCGCGTGGTGCAGCTCGCGACCGGGGTGCTCCGGGCGCTCGCTCGCGGCCTGCCACGGGTCGCCGAGCTCGTCGGCGTGCTCGGTGACGTACGTGCCGCCGGCCTCGGTGAGCGTCGCGAGCTTGCGGCCCGACTCGCTCACGATCGCGACGAGACCCTCGTCCTCGAGCGCCGACAGCGCCGGGTAGATCGCGCCGGGGCTCGGCCGCCAGCGCCCCTCGGTGCGCTGCTCGATCTCCTGGATGAGCTGGTAGCCGTGCATCGGCTGCTCGGCGAGCAGCAGCAGGATCGCGGCGCGGGTGTCGCCCCGGCCTGCTCGTCGTCCGCGGCCGCGGTGACCCTCCGGGCCGAACCCCGGCGGGCCGAACCCCGGGGGGCCGAACGCGTGCGGACCACGCGGGCCGAACCACGGGCCGCGCGGGCCGAAGCCCGGTCCGCCGGGCCCGCCCGGGCCTCGTCGGCCGCGCTCGGGTCCGTCCCAGCCGCCGTCCCAGCCGCCGGCCCACGGGCCGCGCTCGGGACGCCGACGGCGTTGGCCGCGCTCGCGGCCGGTGATGTTCTCGATCGGGTCGGGGCGCTGGTCGCGCCTCCCGCACCCGGCATCGTCGTGTCGCACGGGGTGCCTCCTGAATGTAGGTGCGTCGGTGTCGCCGACGTGTGAACGATATATCGTCGATACATCGCAGACAACCCCCTCCCCGGCGTCGCAGGGACCGACGTCCTCACCACGACCCTTCGCGCACCCCGACCCCACCTGGCATCGGGTCGGTCCGGGCCCCGTGCGGCCCACGAGGCGGCCGGATAGAGTCCCGCAGGCCGGCCGCGGACGAGGCGCCCGGTGAGTCCCGCGCCGGAGGTGGAGCGTGCCCCTGCTCGTGCTGGTCGCGGCGCTCGTCGGCGCGCTCGCCGCGTGGCAGGTCGGACGCCTGCGCCGTCGCGGCGACCGGCGTCTGCTCGTGCTGACCGCGGGGGTCGTCGTCGTGCTCGTCGGGCTGGGCGTGCTCGCCTGGCGGACGCAGGCGGGTCGCGTCGCGCACGTCGCCCTGGTCGGCGGCTACGTCCTGACCTCCGTGGTCACGCCGATCGACCGCACCCGACCCGACACCCCCACCCCGCCCTCACCGCCACGCTGACCGACACGACCCAGCGCACGCTGCGTCGTGGGGTGTCGTGGGCCGCGCGCGGGGGTGAGGCCGGCGGTCGGGTCAGTGGGTCGGGGTCAGTGGGTCGGGGTCAGTGGGTCGGGACAGGGGCGCCGGCGTCACGCCACCACGCGTCCCAGCGGGCCGTGACCTCGTCGAGCGTGGGCTGGTCCAGGCCGAACACCGACAGCACCGCCGTGACGGTCCCGTGCGGCGGGTGCGCGCCGATCGGGATCTCGCGGACCACCAGGAGCGCCTCGGTGATGGCATGCAGCTCGATGCCGAGCTGGTGCTCGGTCTTGTAGAGGACCGTGCCGCCGAGCACGGAGCCGTCGGGCCGTCGGGCCTCGAGGTGCCCGCGCACCGGGATGCCGTGCGCACCGTGCAGACCCGCACGGTCGAGCAGCCGGTCCGTGCGCGGGCCGGCGTCGGCGTCCACGAGGCTCACCGTCCGGCGGTCACGTCCCAGCTGCTTGCCGAGGGCGAACTGGAGCTGGTGCATGTTCGCGATCCAGTCCTCGTCGACCTCGTCCATGTTCCCGTCGTACTGCACCGCGAGCGCGTCGTGGCTGCGCCGCGTCACGCGCAGGCGCGTGAGGTGCGGCTGGTGGGCGGCGGCGCTCACGGCGAGGACGTCGTGGTTGGGCCAGGTCAGGGTGTGGGTGGTGGCGTCGTGGTCGACGTCGCGCCGCTCGGTCGGGGTCCGGGTGAAGGCGAGCGCCTCCTCGTCGAGCCCGGGGCGTTCCCAGCCGAACCAGCGGCGCACGAGCGTGGGCTCACGCAGGTGCTCCCACACGGTGGCGAGCCCCACCGGGATCTCGAGCGACACGATCTCGCGGCGATCAAAGGCCATCACGCCTCACCTGCCCGTCGACCTCGACGACGATCTCCTCGCTTCGGACGCTAGCCCGGGCGTCGCGTCGCCGCACCTCAGGTCAGGGCCGGGTCCAGCGCCGCGGTCAACGCGGCAGGACGACGACCGCCTCGCGCAGGATGTGCAGGGACACCTCGTCGCCCGGCGTCGGCATGCCGGAGCCCATGGGACCCCGAGCCGCGAGCGCGGGACCTGCCGGCTCGGCCGCGCCGGGTACGGGGGCGACGAGAGCGCGGGTGGCGGCCGTGACCTCGCCGATCCCCGGGACGTCGACGTGCAGCGTCGGGCTGCCCCGGCGCGTGCGCACCGCGAGCACGACACCCGTGAGCACGTCGGCGGACCCGGTGGCCGCGCCGCTCACGAGCGCGCCGGGCGGGAGCGCGTACGTGGCGTCGTCCGGTGCGGGCACGGCCCGGCGCAGAGCGACGGGGGCGTCCGCGACGGGGACGAAGGCCTCGTAGCCGAGGAAGCGCGCGACCTGCTCGTCGGCGGGCGCGCGCCAGAGCTGGGCGGGCGGGCCGACCTGCAGCAGCCGTCCTGCGGACATCACCGCGACGCGGTCGGCGACGACGAAGGCCTCGTCCTGGTCGTGCGTGACGAACAGCGCCGTGGTGCCGGTGGCGAGCAGCGCCGCGCGCAGGTCGAGCGCGAGGCGTTCGCGCAGCGAGCGGTCGAGCGCGGACAGCGGCTCGTCGAGCAGCAGCAGGCGGGGGGCGGGGGCCAGGGCACGCGCGAGCGCGACGCGCTGCCGTTCGCCGCCGGACAGCGTCGCGACCGCGCGAGGTCCCGCACCGGGCAGGCCGACGAGCTCGAGCAGGTGCTCGACGCGCGCCGCGACCTGGCCGCGCGGGCGGCCCGCGAGGCCGTAGGCGATGTTGCCCGCGACGTCGCGGTGCGTGAACAGCTGCCCGTCCTGGAACATCAGCCCGAAGTCGCGGCGGTGCACGGGGACGTCGACGACCGACGCGCCGCCCCACGTCACGTCCCCGTCGGCGAGCGGCTCGAGGCCGGCCACCGCGCGCAGCAGCGAGGACTTGCCGCAGCCCGACGGCCCGAGCAGCGCGAGCACCTCACCGCGTGCCACGTCGAGGCTCACGCCGTCGACCGCCGCAACCGGCTCGGCCCGCCGCCGCGGCGCGGGGTACCGCACGACGACGTCGCGCACGCCGAGCCCCGCCGCGCGATCGCGCGCACCGTCGTCGGGCGTGCGCGAGGCCGCCCCCGCACGCGAGCCGGCCGCGCTGCCGCTCGTCGGGCTCGGGCTCGTCGGGCTCAGGCCCGTCGTGCTCGGGGTGGTCCTGCTCGTCGTCACCACTCGCCTCCTTCGCCCGCGCGACGCAACCGCTCGCACAAGGCCACCACGGTCGCGGTCAGCACCGCGAGCAGCACGGACGCCGCGAGCGCCCGGCCGTACGACTCGGGCCCGGGCCGGCCGATGAGCCGGAAGATCACCACGGGCAGGGTTGGGGAGTCGGGGCGCGCGAGGAACGACGTCGCGCCGAACTCCCCGAGCGACGCGGCGAACGCGAAGCCCACGGCGAGCCCCACGGCGCGCAGCGCGAGGGCGCCGTCGACGGTCCGCAGCACACGCCCGGGTGCGGCGCCCAGGGTCGCGGCGGCCTCGCGCAGGCGCGGGTCGATCGCGCGCAGCACGGGCAGCACGGTGCGCACGACGAGCGGCACGGCCACGACCGCCTGCGCGACGGGCACGAGCAGCGGTGAGCGCCGCAGGTCGAGGTCGAGCCCGAACGGCTCGTGCATCGCGAGCAGGAACCCGAACCCGACGGTCACGGCGGACACCCCGAGCGGGAGCATGAACAGCGCGTCGAGTCCCGCGACGGCTCGTCGTGCGGCGGGGCGGCGGGGCCGGCGGGACACGATCAGCGCGACGAGCCCGCCGACGACGAGCGCGAGCAGCGTCGCGTCCACGGCGGTCCGCAGGGACGTCAGCGCCGCCTGCCACACGGACACGGTGACGCCGCCGCTGGCGGTGGACAGCGCGACGTAGTGGTCGAGCCCCCACCCGTCGCCGACGCGCAAGGAGCGCACGACCAGGTGGAGGAGCGGCAGCGCGAGCAGCACGACGACGAGCGCGGTGAGCGCGGTGGCGCCGCGGACCAGCGCGAGCCCGTCGTCGCGCGGCTCACCGCGCCGGCGACGCAGCCGCAGGGGGCGCACGACGAGCCCGGGGTCGGCGAGCTGGAGCGCGCGCTCGCGCCGCGTGCGGGCCCGTCCGGCGACGAGCAGCGCGCCGGCGACGACGACGAGCTGCACGACCGACAGCACCGCGGCGGCGCGCAGGTCGAGGAACTGCGTGGTCTGCACCCAGATCTCGGTCTCGATCGTGCCGAACTGCAGGCCGCCGAGCACCAGCACGGTCCCGAACGCGGTCGCGCTGAACAGGAACACGAGGGACGCGGCGGACGCGATCGCAGGCGTCAGCGCGGGCAGCGTCACGGTCCGCAGCGCGCGCCAGGGCGTGGCGCCGAGCGCGCGGGCGGCCTGCTCGGCACGTGGGTCGAGCCGTTCCCAGAGCCCGCCGACGCTGCGCACCACGACGGCGTAGTTGAAGAACACGAGCGCGGCGACGATCGCGGCGAACGTCCCGTCGAGGTGCAGGAACCCGAGCGGCCCGCCCTCGACGAGCAGCGACCGGAAGGCCACGCCGACGACGACCGTCGGCAGCACGAACGGGACGGTGACGAGCGCGCGCACCGCGGCGCGCCCCGCGAACCGGTGCCGGTACAGCACGTACGCGCCCGGCACGCCGAGCAGCACGCTGACGACCGTCGCGACCCCGGCCTGACCCAGGGTCTGCCCGATGATCCGCCACGTGCGGGGGCGCGAGAACACGTCGGCGAACCCGGACAGGTCGAGCTGCCCGTCGACGACGAACCCGCGGCCGACCATGACCGCCACGGGGTAGGCGAAGAACGCGACGAGGAACGCGAGCGGGACGACGACCGCGACGGTCCAGACGGTGCCGCGGCCGAGCCGACCGGCCCGGTCCCGCCCGCGACCCCCTCGGGGACGCGCCGCACCGGGGTGCGACGGACCGGGGTGCGACGGACCGGCGGACCACCGACCCCCCGGCGTGCGTGCGGGCACGCCGGGTCGCGCCTCCCCGGGGGGAGGTGCGTGGGTGGTGGTCGCCGAGGTCATGGCCGCGTGGTCAGCCGATCACCGTCTCGGACCACTGGGTGAGCCACACGTCGCGGTTCGCGGCGATGTCGGCGGGCTGGACCTCGAACGGGTTCTCGGCGAGCGGCGCGAACTGCACCCACTCGTCGGGCAGCTCGGCCGACGAGCTCACGGGGTACATGTACATCGAGCCGGGGATGTCGGACTGCACCTCGTCGGACAGGAGGAAGTCGATGAACGCACGCGCCCCGGCGGGGTTCTCCGCACCCGCGAGCACGCCCGCGTACTCGACCTGACGGAAGCACGTGTCGAGCAGCGCCTGGGTCGTCGGCTCGGTGCCGCCCTCGGGGACGGTCGAGGGCGGCGAGCTCGCGTAGGACAGCACGACGGGACGCGGGCCGTCGCCGCCGCCGCCGGAGAAGTCGGTGAAGTACGCGTCCGACCAGCCGTCGGCGACCTTGAGGCCGTTGGCCTTGAGCGCCGACCAGTAGTCGGGCCAGGCGTCGCCCTTCGCGCCGATGGTCGCGAGCAGGAACGCGAACCCGGGCGACGACGTGACCGCGTTCGGCACGACGAGCAGGTCCTGGTACTCGGGGAGCGTCAGGTCGTCGAGCGTCGTGGGGACCGCGAGGTCGTGCTCGTCGAACCACGTGGTGTCGACGTTGAGGCACACGTCGCCGAAGTCGACGGCGGTGAGCGCCCCCTCGTCGTCGCCCTCGACCGCGAAGCCGAGCGCGTCCGCGGCCGCCTTGCCCTGCGCGGCGTACGGCTCGAGGACGCCCTCGGTGATCGCGCGCGACGCGAACGAGTTGTCGATGCCGTAGACCGCGTCGCCCAGCGGCGCGTCCTTCGTCAGCACGAGCTGGTTGACCAGCGCGCCCGCGTCGCCGGGCTGCACGACCTCGACCTCGATGCCGGTGGACTGCGTGAACGAGTCGAGCAGGCCGTCGGACAGCGCGAACGAGTCGTGCGTGACGACGGTGAGCTTCCCTCCGGCGGTCGCCTCGCCGGTCGGGGCCGTCGCCGACGCGTCGGGGCCGGGGGCCGGGTCGTCGGAGCCGGTCAGCGAGCAGCCCGCGAGCGCGAGCGTGAGGGCCGTGCCGACGGCCGTGCCGAGGGCGACGATGCGCGCGTGGCGCGTGTGCGAGGCGGTTCCCGCCATGGGTGGTGCTCCTCCTTGGTCTGCAGGAGGGGTGCACCGCGGGCGGCGCCGACCCGCGGTCGACGACGACCACGGAGCTGAGATTCCCGACTCCCTACGCCGGTATCACCCGGATCAGGTTCGAGGGTCTGCGGTTGTCCCGCACTCTCAGCGTCCCGGCGGTGGGTTCCCGAGGGTTCCCAGAGCCCGACGCTCCCCTGTCGTTCTCCTCGATCGTACCCGCGTGCGCGCGGTCGTCGGTCCGGTCGACCGGACCTCGCACGGTCGCCGCGCGTGCCCGGAGGCGGCCACGGGGCCGGCCTCCGGGCACGCGGGGTCAGCGGCGGCGTGCCTGCACGACCGCGGCGGTCCCGCCCGCGAGCAGGAACATCGCGAGCAGGGCGAGCAGCCCCGTCTCGACGCCGGTCGTCGCCAGCGGCTTGCCGCGCACGGGCACGGTCACCGACCCGCTGTTGTTCTCGGTGTCGACGTCCTCGGTGCCGCTCGTGACGGACGCCGTGTTGGTCACGGACGTGCCCCCGACCGCGCCGACGCGCACGGTCAGCCGGACCTCGGCGGACTCACCCACGTCGAGCCCGTCGAGCGTGCACGTGACCTCCTGGCCGTCGGCCGCGCACATCGCACCGCTCGCGGTGTCGAACGTCAGCCCCGCGGGCAGCACGTCGGTCACCGTGATCGGGCCGGGGTCCGCGGTGGGTCCCGCGTTGGTCACGGTGAGCACGAACGTGCCCGTCGAGCCGACCTGCAGCGCGTCACCGTCGAACGTCTTGACCAGCGTCAGGTCGACGAGCGGGGCCAGCGCCATCGAGTCGTCGTCCGTCGAGATCACGATGCCGTCGGCGCCCGGCGTCGAGGAGCGCACCTCGACGACGTTCACGACGCCCGGGAAGGCGTCGGGTCCGACGACCACGTCGATGTCGATGGTCGGCGCGGTCGTGCCGGGCGCCAGCGAGGCGGTCGTGCACAGCACGGGGGTGCCGTCCGCGGCCGCCTCGCCGATCACGCACCGCCAGGTCGCGTCGTCCGCACGGACGGCCGTGACCTGCAGCGACGCGGGCACCTGGTCGAGCACGGTCACGTCGGACGCGGCCGACGGCCCCGCGTTGGCGACGACGAGGTGGTACGTCAGGGTCCCGCCGACGCGCGCGTCGCCGGTGTGGGTCTTCACGACGGAGAGCTCGGCGTACGCCGTGGTGCCGGACGTGACGCTGTCGGTGTTGTCCGCGGGCTCGGGGTCGGGCGTCGAGGACGTGACCGTCGCGGTGTTGACCACGTCCCCGGTGAGCGTCGGGTCGACGGCCACCTCGAGGTCGAGCGTCGCGATCGCGCCGGTCGGCAGCGGGGCGTCGAGCGTGCACGTGACGTCCGTGGTGCCCGTGCAGGCCCACGAGCCGGCCGACGAGCCGACCACGGCGGCGAACGTCAGCCCCGCGGGCAGCTCGTCGTGCACGACGACGTCACGCGCGTCGGACGGCCCGAGGTTGGTCACCTCGACCCGGTACCGGGCCGTGCCACCGGCGACGGGCTCGGACAGGACGCTCTTGACGAGCCGCAGGTCCGCCGACGCGCTCGGCGTGGCCGTCGCGTCGTCGGAGTCCGGCTCGTCGCCCGTCTGGGCACTGCCCGCACCGGGACCCACCTGGGGCGAGAGCCCGGGCCGGACGGTCGCGAGGTTGACGACGTCACCGGTCGCGCTCGAGCGCACCCTCGCCGTCACCGTGATGACCGGCGCGGCCCCGACCAGCAGGTCGGTGTCCCGCTCGCAGGTCACGGTGCCCTCGTCGGTGCTGCAGACCCAGCCGGCGCCGGACGCGGTCGCGTCCTGCACGCCCGCGGGCAGCTCGTCGACGACGACGATCGGCGTCGTCGCGTCGGCGCGCGACGTGGACGGGCCGTGGTTCGTCACCGCGACCCGCCACGCGATCGCGTGGCCCGCGACGACGTCCGCCGGGTCGGTGACGAGCTCCTTGACGAGCCCGAGGTCCGCGACGCCCGTGACGGTCACGTCGTCGGTCGCCTCGTCGTCGAGCGTCTCGACGACCGGCTGGGCCGTCAGGCCGCTCGGGGTGACCACGGCGCGGTTCGTGACCGTGCCGTGCAGGTCGGCGTCGAGCAGCACCGGCACGGTCACCGACGCGGTCGCCAGCGCGGCGAGCGTGGTCGGGCGCGTGCACTCGACGACCTCGTGCGTGTCCCCGCCGACGGTGACCGGCGTCCCCGCGACGCACGTGAAGCCGCCGCCGGTGACCGGGTCGGAGTCGTCGAACGTCACGCCGACGGGCAGCGTGTCCCGCACGACGATCGGGTCGGCCGCGGTGGCGCGCGAGTCCGACGGACCGCCGTTGGTCACGGTGAGCGTCCACGCGAACGGCTCACCCGCGACGGCGGTGCCGGTGTGGGTCTTGGTCAGGCCCAGGTCGGCGGACGTGGTGACGTCGACGTCCGCGGTGTCGGGGTCGGAGTCGCCCGACAGCGTCGAGGTCGCGTACGCGGTGTTCGTCACCGTGCCCGGCTCGGCCGCGGCCGAGACGACCGCGACGAGCCGCAGCGTGGGGGCCGAGGCGCCCGCGACCAGGCCGGCCGTGCCGTCACCGAGCGTGCAGGTGACCTCCTGGCCGTCGTCGTCGCACACCCACGCCGGCGAGCCCGTGGTGGACGCCGAGTCGAACGTCAGCCCCGTCGGCAGCGTGTCGGTGACGGTCACGGGACCGGGCACGTCGGACGGCCCGTCGTCGTGCACGACGAGCGTGTACGCGATCGTCTCGCCCGCCCGCACCGTCGTGCTCGTCGCGGTCTTGGTGACCGTGAGCGTCGCCTCGGTGTCCACCGTGATCGTCGCGTCGTCGGAGTCCGTCGTCGGGCCGGTGCCGTCGACGTCGGGCGTGGTCGACGAGACCGTGGCCGTGTTCGTGACGGTCGCGCCGTCCGCGACGCCCGAGCGTACGCGCGCCTCGACGGTGACCGTCACGGGGCCGTCGGCCTCGAGCAGGTCGCCGAGGTCGCAGCTGACCTCCTGGCCGTCGATCTGGCACGTGCCGACGGTCGACGACGCCGAGACCGGCGCCAGGGCCGCGGGCAGCGTGTCGACGACGGTCGTCGCCGCGGCCACCGAGGGTCCGGCGTTCTCGACGACGAGCGTGTACGTCACGCCGTCGTCGTCACCCGCGACCACCGTGGTGGCCGAGGGCGTCTTCGTGATCGACAGGTCGGCCGCGCGGACGACCACGACGTCGTCGCTCGCGGTGTTCGCGTGCGTGTCGTCGTCCTCGTCGAGCGTGGGCGGACCCGCGACCGTCGCGGTGTTCGTGATCGTCGCGGGGGCGGCGTCCGCGGGCACGAGCACCGGGATCTCGATCTCCCACTCGTCGTCCACGTCCAGGCCCGTCGCGAGCGTGCACGTCACGGGACGCGCACCGCCGGACGTCGCCGCCCCGACCGTGCACGAGCCGCCGTCGGGCGTCGGCGCACCGTCGAGCGGCAGACCCGCGGGCACCGTGTCGGTCACGGTGATCGGGCCGGGTGCGTCGGACGGGCCGTGGTTCGTCACGACGATCGTGAAGGTCGTGCCGTCGCCCGCGCGCACGTCACCGGCCGGGTGCGACTTGGTGATGCCGAGGTCGGCGTGCACGGTCGTCCCCGTCTGCACGTCGTCGCTGTCCTGGTCGGCCTGCCACGTCGAGCCGACGACGGCCTCGTTGAGGATGGTCCCCGTGCGGCCCGCGGCGACGGTCACGTCGAACGTGAACGACGACGCCGCGGACGTGCCGACGCCGAGCACGCCGTCGAGCTCGCACGTGACGCTCGTCGTGCCCGTGCACGTCCAGTCGTCGGTCGAGGTGACGCCGCCCGCGAACGTCAGGCCCGTGGGCAGGTCGTCGGTCACGACGACGCCACGCGCGAGCGACGGGCCGTCGTTGCGGACCGCGATCGCGTACGAGCCGGTCGAGCCCGCGACGAGCGTCTGCGCGATCGTCTTGGTGATGTGCAGGTCCTCGGCGTGCGCGATCGCCGTGCTGGTCGAGTCCGCGTCGTCGTACGTGTCGTCGCCCTGACCGGTCACCGGGACCACCTCGGCGGTGTTCACCAGCGGGCCGTCGGCGGCGACGAGCGCCGCGTCGAGGCGGCCCGTGACCTGGACCTGGAACGACGCCCCGCTCGCGAGGTCGGTCGTCCGGCGGCAGGTGAGCTCCGTGCCGTCGGGCTCGTCACACACCGCGCCCACCGGCGAGACGTCCGTGACGGTGACCCCCTGCGGCAGCGTGTCCGTCACGACGACCGGCGCCGCGACCGTGGCGCGCGAGACGGACGGTCCGCGGTTCGTCACCGTGACGGTCCACGTCGCCGGCGCACCCGCAGCCACGGACGCCGGGCCCGTCTTGACCAGCTCGAGGTCGGCGACCGTGGTGACCGTCGCCGTGCTGCTCGCCTCGTTGTCGTCGGGGTCCGGGTCGAACGTCGCGGACGTGACGGTCGCCGTGTTCGCGACCTGCGTCCCCGCCGCGACGCCGGAGTCCACGCTCATCGTCACCGTGAGGGTCGCGGACGCGCCCGACGCGAGCGCGGTGCCCCGGGTGCAGGTCGCCTCGCCCGCGGCGGCGTCGACGTCGCACGTGAAGCCCGTGCCCGCGACGGACACCAGCGAGACGCCGTCAGGAAGCGTGCCCAGCACGTCCTGCACGACCACGCCGACCGCCGGGTCGGGGCCGGCGTTCGTCACCCGCACGGTCCAGGTGTTCGTCGACGAGCCGGCGACCCACGTCGAGGCGGTCTTCGTCACCGACAGGTCCGCCGCGTGGATGCGCGCGGTCGCCGAGCCACCCGTGCCGAGGTACGAGCCGGTCCCGCCGTCGTACGAGTCACCCCCGAGGCGGTCCGTCACCCCCGTCACGTCGACCGTGTTCGTGTGGGCGGCGGCCGAGCCCGCGGACGAGGCGGCGGCCGCGGTCGGCGTCGCGACGTACCGCAGCACGGCCTCGGCGCCGGGCGCCAGGCTCACCCCGCTCGGCAGCACGTCGGACCACACCAGGGTGCCGGTGCCCGACGGGTCGGCCAGGGCGACCGCAGGGGTCGACCCGACCTGGATCGTCGCGCTCCCGGCCACGTACTCCCAGCTCGCCGGCAGGGTGTCGGTCACCCCGACCGACGCCGCCGTGCCGCCGCCCGCGTTGGTCAGGGTCACGGCGTACGAGACCTCCTGACCGACCGTCACGGGGTTCGTCGTCGTCTGCGCCTTGGTCGCGTTCACCCGCGGGTACACCGGGGTCACGTCGACCGTCGCCGGCGTGCTCGGGCCGTAGGAGCGCCCGTCGGCCGCGAGCGAGGACCACGAGGCGACCCGAGCCGTGTTCGTCAGCGTCGCCGCGGTCACCGCGTCCGCGTCGACGATCATCGCGGGGACCGCGAGCGTCGAGCTCGCGCTCGCGGCGAGCGAGGTGAGCGTCCAGGTGATCCGTCGCGTCGTCGCGTCCCACGCGCCGCCGGAGGCCGTCGTGCCGAGGTCCGCCACGGGGTCGCCGTCCGCGTCGAGCGGCTCGACGCCGACCGGCACCGTGTCGGTCACCGTGATGCCGTACGCCGTGGCCTGGCGGTTCGCGGCGGTCGCCGACGAGACCTTGACAGAGTAGGTGAACACCTGACCGGGCTCGGGCGTGCTGTCGTCGACGGTCTTGGTCACCGTCAGCAGCGGCTCCCGGACGGCGACGCTCACGGTGCCGAGCGTCGGCGCCCGGTCGAACGTCGTCGTCGTGGTCACCGTCCGGCTCGCGTCCGTCTGGAACCACCCGATGCCGTGCGCGTTCGTCGTGGAGGTGCCGGCCGCCGTGGAGCCCGCGGGGTCGATCGTCGCGGGCAGCGTGATCGTCACGACGCGCTCGCTGGTCAGCGCCGGCAGGTCGCCGAGCGGCCACACGACCCGCGTCGTCGTCGTGCCCGTGTACGTCGCCGACACCGGGGTGCCGGCGCACGTCGCCTGCCACGTCGCGTCGCCACCCGTGCACGTGACGGTCGCGTTCGTCAGGTCGGGCTCGACGCCCGCGGGCAGCACGTCGATCACCGCGGAGTCGTAGTAGTTCGCGTTGGCCGGCAGGCGCGACGTCAGCGTGTAGGTCACGACCTGACCCGGCACCGCCCACGTGACGTCCGCGGTCTTGGTGCCCGTCGGGCTCGCGAGCTGCACCGTGCCCGTGTCGGACGCGGTGAACGAGCGCTCGGTCGTCGTGCCGTTCGCGCCGTCCTCGATCGTCGACGCCGTCAGGGTCGCGGTGTTCACGAGCGCGCTCGAACCCGCGGAGTCCGCCGGGACGGTCGCCTGGTACTCCACGACGCTCTCGCCCGTCGCGGCGAGGTCGCCGAGGTCCCACGTGATCTGCTTGCGCGTCGAGGCGCACGGGCTGCCCGTCCCGTCCTGCGTGGTCAGGCCCGCCGGGAGCGGCGTCACCGGCAGCATCCCCACGGGCAGGCAGTCGACGACGACCGCGTCGTGCGCCGTCGGGCGCGTGCTCGACGACTGCGCGGCCGTGAGCCGGTACGTCACGACCTGGCTGGTCCCGACGGTCAGGGGGTCGACGGGCGCGTTCGAGCCGTTCAGCGGAGCCTTGACGAGCGTGACCGCCGGCAGGACCACGTTCACCGTCGCGCTGGCGGTGCCGCGCGTCACGGGCGTCGTCGCCGTGGCCGACGGGTGGCTGGTCAGGGTCGCGGTGTTGACCAGCGTCGAGGCGTGCGTGTTCGCCCCGGCGTTCGCCACGCGCGCGGAGACCGACACGGAGAACGTCTGCGCGGACGCGGTCGAGTTCGTCACGACGGGCGGCAGGGACAGCCTGCCCGTGGTCTGGTCGACGCACGCGGTCGTCCCCGTGGGCGTGCAGGTCTCCCCGTCGCCCGACGAGAAGCCCGTCGTCGTCAGCCCCGGTGCGGCCGACGAGTGCACGGTCAGGTCGGTGAGCCGCCCTCCGCCGGGCAACGCGTCGCTCAGCACGCCGTGGAAGATCGACGACTTCGCGGGCAGCTCGATCGAGTAGACGTAGGAGACCCGCTCACCGATCGTCGCCTGCGTCAGCTCGTCGTTGCCCGCCTCGACGACGCTCGTCGTGCTGACCCTCTTGGCGACCACGGCGTTCGGCAGCGTGACGGTCGCCGACGCGTTCGCGGCGGGTGCGTTGCCGTCGGTCGGGTCCGCGAGCGAGTCGCTCGGCCGGTAGACCGCCTCCGTGGCGCCCGGGCGTCCGTCGGTCGTGGGCACCGTGTACTCGACGACCGAGGCGTCGTTGCGGTGCGAGGACGCGATCGACAGCGGCGACGGGATGCGGACCTGGAGGTCGAACGTCGCGGTCTCGCCCGCGGTGAGCACCGCGTCCCCACCCAGGGCCGCGCCCTGCAGCGTGGTCGTGACGACGCTGCGGCCCGTCGTCGACGTCGTCGTCCCGGGTGCGCACGTGACGGCCGAGACGACGTCCGCGCACGTGAAGCCGCTGGGCAGCGCGTCCCACAGCTCGACCGAGCTCACAGGGTGGTCGCTCGCGTCGGCGGCCGTGCCGTCCTGCCGCACGGTCAGGCGGTAGGTCACGACCTCGCCCTCGCCGACGCGCTGGCTCGTCGAGGTGCCGCTCGCCGCGGTCACGGTCTTGGTCAGCGACAGCGGCGCCGCGGGGGCGACCACGAAGTCGACCTGCGTGCGCTGCGCCGCGATCCGGTTGTCCGCGTCCCGCCAGCGCATCTTCGCGAGGTTGCCGAGGATGTCCTTGCCGGTCGGGTTCGTGTCCGTGACCTGCGCGAGCACCTGGAACGTCGCCGAGGCGCCCGCGGGCAGGTAGCGCGACGAGCCGATCGTGTCGCCGATCGTCCACGCGGGCTGCCCGGGGATCTGCGTCACCGCGAACGACGACGAGGTGTCCACGACGTCCGCGTCGACGTACTCGGTGCCGACGGGCACGAAGTCCCGCAGCGCGACGTCACGCAGCGCGACGCCGCTGTGGGCCCGGAGCGTGATCTGGAAGCACACGAGGTCCCCGAGCCGCACGACGGGCTGGGCGCTCGTCGACCACAGCGGGCTGGTGACGTCGGGGCAGGACGCCAGGCCGGCGATCGGCGACCGGGACGCGTTGGGCCAGACCTGCTTGACGAGCGTCGGGCCGTCGGAGGCCACCACGGCCGACGAGCCGTTCGCCACGTGGCGTGAGCCGGTCTCGGGCGATCCGGCGACCGGGTTCGTCGTCGCGCTGAGGGCCGCGGTGTTCGTGAAGGTCTCACCCGTCGCGGTCGGGGAGCCGTCCGCGTGGGTCGCGCGCATGTACGCGTCGTAGGTGACGCGCGCGGTCCCGTTGGCCGGCACGTCGGGAAGCTCGAACGTCAGCGTCGTGCGGCCGTCCCCCAGGACGTCCGCACCGAGCAGCGTCGCACCCGAGACCGGGCGTCGGTCCAGGCCCGCACAGTCCGCCGGCCAGCCCGCCGGGACGGCGAACCCGGCGGGCAGGTACAGGCACACGCCGTCGGGCAGGGTGTCGGTGACGACGATCGCCGAGGCGTCCGTGTACTGGCCGACCCGCACGTCGAGGGTGTAGCGCACGGTGCTGCCGCCCGCGAAGCTGCCCGTGTCGGCGGACTTGGCGAGCGCGACGTCCAGCACCTGCACCGTGTGCTGGGTGCTCGCGTCGACGGCGCGGTCCGCCGCGGTGAGCACGGCACCCCCGTAGGTGCCGGTCACGGTGGCGGTGTTCACGGCCTCGGTGCCGGACGGGCTCTGGCGCAGGGAGGTCCCGTCGAACGCCCCGGTCTCGGTCAGCGCCTGGTACCCCGCCGCGGCGCGGTAGCGGATCGTCGTCGTGCTGCCCGCAGGGAGCGTCCCGAGCTCCCAGCGCAGCTCGGTCATCGCCCCCGACGGGCTCGACACCACGGACTGCCCCGCGAACAGCGCGCACCCGTCGACGGTGCTCACCGACTCGCAGCCCAGGAACTGCAGCGGTGCCGGGAGCATGTCCCGCACCACGACGCCCTCGAGCGCGCCGGCCTGCGCGACGCGCACCGTGAGCGTGTACGTCGTCTGCTGGTCCTGCAGGCCGCGCAGCAGCTCGCTCTCCGACGACGGCTCGGACTTCGTGATCTCGACGGGCGACACGCGCGTGACGGCCGTGTCCGACGCGTCCACGGTCGCGTTCGCGACGGACGAGACGCCGGTGGTCCCGAGGGTCACCGTGGGCACCATGCGCTCGTCGTCGCTGCCGAGCACGAGGCTCGGGACCTCGACCGTGCTGCCCGCGGGGAACCGGGCCGGGTCGAGCGCGAGCTCGAAGCCGAGCGTCGCCGTGCCCCCGGCGGGCACGTCGGTCACGTTGGACCACTCGAGGACCCAGAAGTCGGTGGAGGTGTCGGCCGGGTTCGGCGTCACCTTCGTCGCCTGGGGCTCACCCGGCGAGCCGGGGCCCGAGGCGGGCGTCGCGGAACCGGCGACGTAGGTCGCACCCGGGGGCAGCGTCGCGACGAACGACACGTTGTACGCGATGTCCTCGGACGCCCCGGCGTGCCGCGCCTCGAGGGCGATCCGGGCGTTCTCGCCCGCGAGCACGGTGGCCGGCGTCGCGTCGTGGTCGAGGCTCAGCGTGCCGGTGGCGGCGGCTGCGGGAGCGGGCGGTGAGGCGACCGTGACGACCGCCCCCATGCCGAGGACGAGAGCCAGGCTGAGCAGCGCGGCGAGGCCCCTGCTGGGGCTGCGGTGACGCACGGTGACCTCCGGGGGTGTAGTCACCGCGGAGCGTATGGGACACATCGACCCAGGTCAGGGCATCATTTCGGACTTGTCACGACGAACTGTCACAAAGAGAGGGGTGGCCGTCCCGCCAGTTGGACAGATGTTCATGTTCGGCCCCGCGCGCGTTCACCCGTACGTGCGCGGTAGCGTCGGCGACCATGGCAGACAAGCCCTCCACCCCGCTCCTCGCGAAGCTCGTCGGACTGGCCGCGGCCGGCCTCGCCGCCTTCGTCGCGACCCAGGTCGTCAACCAGTCCTGGCAGGCCGCGCGCGGCCACAAGCCGCCCAAGGCCGAGGACCCGGGCGACTCCGGGCTCGCCGAGATCGTCGTCGCGGCCGCGCTCACCGGCGCCGCGGTCTCCATCGCGCGCGTGTTCGCCACGCGCGGCACCGCGAAGCTCGCCGCGCGCTCCTGACCGGCCCGGCGCTCGCCCTGATCAGGGCCGCAGGTCGGGCACCGCGGTGATCCCGAAGACCTCACGCATGGCGCGACGAGCCGCGAACCACCCGCCGAGCCCGTGCACGCCCGGCCCCGGCGGGGTCGACGACGAGCACAGGTACACGCCCTCACGCCCGGTCGCGTACGGGTCGGGGCGCATCGTCGGCCGCGCGAACATCTGCCGGATCGAGACCGCACCCGCCGAGATGTCGCCGCCCACGTAGTTCTGGTTGTGGCGCGACATCTGCGACGCCGGGACGCACCGGCTCGCGACGACGACGTCGCGGAAGCCCGGCGCGAACTCCTCGATGTGCGCCGTGACGGCCTCGGTCACGTCCACGTCCGAACCGGCGGGCACGTGCGCGTACGACCACAGCGGCCGCAGCCCGCCCACGACGCGCGTCTCGTCGACCACCGACGGGTCGCTCACCAGCGTCATCGGCCGCTCCGCGTGCCTGCCCGCCGCGACCTGCGCCTCCGCGGCCGCCATCTGCGCGCGCGTCCCGCCCACGTGCACCGTGCCCGCACGCGCGAGCTCCGGGTGCGTCCACGGCACCGGACCGGACAGCACGAAGTCGACCTTCGCGGCGCCGTCGCCGTACCTGAAGTCCCCGAGCGCCCGCCGAGCACGCGCGGGCAGCTCGTCGCCGAGCACCTCGACGACCGTGCGCGGCGTCGTGTCGAACAGGTACGCGTGCGCGTGCGGCAGGTCCGCGACCGAGCGCACCGGCCGGCCCGTGAGCACCGTCCCGCCGTGCGCCTCGAGGTCCGCGCGCAGCGCGTCGGTGATCGCACCCGACCCCCCGCGGGGGATCGACCAGCCCTCGCCCGCGTGCGCGAGCGAGCCGAGCAGCAACGCCGTCCCCGCGGCCGCGAACGACGGCAGCGGCGTGATCGCATGCGCCGCGACACCCGTCAGCAGCGCCGGTGCGACGTCCCCCTGGAAGCGCCGGTCCCACGCGCGCGTGCCCTGCTCGAGCACCGCGAGCCCGAACGCGACCGCGGTCGGCACACCCCGCGGCACCAGCCCCGGCGGGATGCTGCGCTTGTCGCCGAGCGCGACCCGCACCACGTCCGGCCAGTGCTCCGAGAGCCGTCCGACGAGCGAGCGCCACGCCGGCCCGTCGACCCCGAGCTCGTCGACCGTGCGGTCCAGGTCCCGGTACGCCAGGCCGGCCCGGCCGTCGGGCAGCGGCTGCCCGTACGAGATCTCCGGCGTCAGCAGCTCGACCCCCCGCGCGCCCAGGTCGAACGCGCGGAAGAACGGCGACGCCCACGCCATCGCCTGCACCGCCGAGCAGACGTCGTGCACGATGCCGTCGGCCAGGCCCAGGTCGAGCGTGCGCGCGCCACCGCCGGACGTCGGCTGCGCCTCGAGCACGGTGACCTGCAGCCCCGCGCGTGCGCACGTCACCGCCGCGGCGAGCCCGTTGGGTCCCGCGCCGACGACGACGACCTCCGTGTGCCCCTCGCCGTGGCCCCGCACCCTGCCTCCCGGCTGTCGACTCGTCTCCGCGCCCATCCAACCACCGCCCCACCCCACCCCGCCCACGACCCAGCGGACGCTCCGCGTTCTCGAGCGGTGGGCCCGAGCGGGCGCACGGTCCTCGCGGCGGTGTGCGCGGCGGTGTGCGTGGCGGCGGGCGTGGTCCCGGCGAGGCCTGCTGGCCTGCGGGTTCGCCGGGTTGTGTGAAGGTCGTGACGATGCGCCCGCAGGCCCGGCCGGGTCTGGCAGAGTGCCGCCGAGGGGCGCACGCCCGCGGCAGGAGGCAGGGGAGCGATGGGGGACACGGGGGCGACCTCGCGCGGGCCGTCGGCCGACGAGCACACGGCGGGCTCAGGGGTGTCCGACGAGCACGCGATGGGCGCTGCGGTCGACGACGAGCAGGCTGCGGGCCAGGCAGGCGACGACGGTGCCGCGGCCGGTGCGGCCGGGCGGGACCGCCGCGTGGCGCGCGTCGTGACGTGGGGCGCGGTCGCGGTGATCCTGCTCGGGGCCGCTGTCGAGATCGAGGCGTGGCCGGTGACGTCGTTCCGCCTGTTCAGCACCATGCGCACCGCGGACGGTGCGACGACGAGCCTCGTCGCCATCGCGCCGGACGGCACCCAGACCCCCGTGCCGATCCCCGAGCACCAGGTCCTCGCGACCACGAGCCACCAGCTCGTCGAGCTGCGCGACCAGTCCCCGCGGCAGCAGCGCGCCGAGGCGGTCGCGTGGCTGGAGCTTGCCGGGCTCGACCCGCAGGACTTCGTCGCGGTGGCCGTCGACCGGTCCGCGTGGACGATGGACCCCGACACGCGTGAGCGGCACGTCCGGAGCACGACGCGGCTCGTGGAGGTGCCGCTGTGACGCCGACACCCACCCCGGGCCGCGCGGCGACGAGCACGCCGCCAGGCGCCGCCGCGACCGGCACGGAACCCGCGACGGCGGCCGCCGCGCAGGTGAGGCACCCGGGCCGCGTGACGCGGTTCGTGCGCGGCATCGACGCGCGTCTGACCGCCCCCGGGCCGGGCTTCCGGCTGCTGGAGGTGCACACGCTCGTCGCGCTCGTCATCGGGCTGCGGCTCGTGGCGCGGGACTGGAGCGCGGTCGCCGACCGGCCCGCGGCACTGACCGACGGCCTCACGTTCGTGTCCTGGCTCCCGCCCCACGTGCCGGACCGCGTGCTCGTCGCGCTCGCGGTGGTCGGGGTGGCGGGGGTCGGGCTGGTCGTCGCGCGGCGCCGCGCGCAGCTGGGCTTCGTCGTCGCGTGGACCGCCTACGCGGTGCTGTGCGCGCTGTGGGGCTCGTCGGGCAAGGTCATGCACAACGACGTGCTGACCGTGTGGGTCGGCTTCGTCCTGCTGTTCGCGCGCGTGCCGCAGCGCGGTCGGGACGACGAGCGCACGGTCGCGTTCGGGTGGCCGCCTCGGGCGGCGCTCACGGTGCTCGCGGTCGTGTACTGGCTGACCGGCGTGCAGAAGGTGCGGCACTCCGGGTTCGACTGGGCGTTCTCCGACAACATGTCGTGGATCCTGCGGCAGGGCGGCCAGGCACCGGCGACGGGGCTCGCGCACTGGGTCGCGGACCACGGCCTGCTCGCCGGGGCGCTGGCCACGGGTGCGCTGCTGCTCGAGCTGACCGCTCCGGTGTGGCTCGTGTGGCGGCGGACGCGGGCGCTGTTCGCGCTCGCGGTGGCGGTGATGCACACGAGCATCTGGCTGTTCCTGGGGCTCGACTACTCGGCATGGGTGCTCACCGCGGCGGCTGTCGCGGTGCCCATGAGCCTGGCCCCGACGCGCCGACTGGGTGATATGCGGCGATTTGGGACCATTTCCACGGCGCCCTAATCGTTGAAGTTGGACGCATCGCCACAATTCGCCCGTCAGGATGCCACGCAAGCGGGTAGCCCCCTGCCCCCGCGAACCGCTGACCGCCGCACTCCCCATGCACCGCTGCGAGGCGCCATGTCTGTGCTCTCCGCCTGCGACGTCGTCGCTCGCGCCGGATCCCCCGCCGAGCTGCTCGGCGCCAGTCTCGACGTCGCCGAGGGCGAGTCCGTCGCGCTGCTCGGCCCGCCCCGGTCCGGCACCACGACGATGCTCCAGTGCCTGGCCGGCCTCGCGAAGCCCACCGCCGGACGCGTGCGCCTCGACGGCGTCGACCTGGCCCGGCTCGAGCCGCACGAGCTCGCGGCCACGCGCCTGCGGTCGCTCGGGCTCGTGTTCCCGGGCGACGAGCTGCTGCCCGAGCTGACGCTCGTCGAGAACGTCGAGCTCCCGCTGCTGCGCATGCAGATCCCCGCCGACCTCGCGCGCGAGCACGCCGCCGAGCTGCTCGCGCGCCTGTTCGTCGGCGCGGGCGCCAACCGCGTGCCCGACGCGGTGTCCGTCGGGCAGCGTCAGCGCACCGCCGTCGCGCGGGCGCTCGTGCACCAGCCGCGCGCGGTCCTCGCCGACGACCCCACCGCGGGCCTCGACTCGTGGCATGCGCTCGCGCTGTTCGGGCTGCTCGTCGCCACCGCGCGCGACGCGGGGATCGCGGTCGTCGTCGCGACGCACGACCTGGAGCTCGCCGAGCTCGCGGACCGCGTCGTCGAGCTCAAGAACGGCCGGCTCGTCGCCCGCCCGTCCACGCGGACGTCCATCCGCTGACCGCGTCGTCGGCGCGGACGTCCGTCCGCCGACCCTCGTCGCTGACGTGCGCAAGCGCCGTTCGTCGGCGACGTCTGGTCGCCGACCGCTCGTCGGCCCGGCCACGGACCGCCGACGCCGTCAGGTCTCGTCGCGCGTGCGCGCCTCGGCGAGGTCGCGCGTGAGCTCGTCGGTCACCAGCAGGTCGCTGCGCACCTTGCCGGTGCGGTACCCCGCACGGCCCACCATGTGCGCCGCGACGGGCGCCGTGAGCAGGCCGAAGACGGCGACGAGCACGAGCGCCCACACGGCACCGCCCGAGCGCAGCCGCAGGCCCAGCCCCACCAGCACGAGGATCAGCCCGAGCACCTGAGGCTTCGTGCCCGCGTGCATGCGCGCGAGCAGGTCGGGAAACCGCAGCACGCCGACGCCCGCGGCGAGCACCAGGAACGACCCGCCGAGCATGCAGATGATCGAGACGACGTCCGCGACCGTGTCCCACGTGCTCATCGGACCTCCCCCTCCGCCGGCCCACCGTGCTCGGGACCTTCGAGCCCCGCCCGCAGCTCGGCCTCCTCGGCCTCCCGCCGCGCGGCCTCCTCGGCGGCAACCTCCTCGCGCGTGCGCACCCGGCCCTCACCCTCGGGCTCGACCGCCGCGAACCGTGCGACCGTCACCGACCCCACGAACCCGACGAGCGACAGCACGACCAGCACGGGCACGACGTCGGTGCGCCGCTGCGACGCCGCGTACAGCGCGAACGCCGCGATCACCGCGGTCACCGTGACGTCCAGCGCGATGGTCCGGTCGAGCATCGACGGACCCTTCTCCGCCCGCACGATCGCGAGCGCCGCACCCGTGGTGATCATCACCGCGCACACGATCACGACCCACGTCATGAGCGCACCCCCGTCCGGCCGGTCGTCAGGCCCGCCGCGCGCTGCTCGGCGTCGGAGCCGAACGCGCGCAGCACGCGCTCCTCCTGGTCGAGCACCGCCTGGCGCGCGGCCTCGATGCCGCCCGCCGCCTCGACGTCCAGCACGTGCAGGTAGAGCCGGCCCGTCAGGCGGTGGGCCTCGACGACGAGCGAGCCCGGCACGAGCGAGCAGAGCTCGGCCGTCATCGTCAGGTACAGGTCGGAGTGGCTGCGCAGCTGCACGCCGATCACCGCGCCGCGCGGCGTGTAGCCCGGGCGCAGCGCGATGGCCGCGACCTCGAACGACGCGCGCACGAGGTCCCAGCCGAACCGCGCGAACAGCCGCACGACGCCCCACGGCCTGACCTGGCCGTGGAAGTCGACGGGCGTCATCCGCAGCCCGAGCGTGACGAGCAGCGCGAGCCCCGCGCCGGCGAGCACGTTCGCGACCGACAGGTCGCCCCACAGGAACACCCAGACCACCGTCAGCCAGACGACCGTCCCCCACGGGAGTCGTCGTGCGCGGCGTGCGTGCAGGCTCATGCGTCGTCACCCGCCTCGTCGGCCGGTCCCCCGGCGGGTGCACCCGCCGGGTCGCCGGCCTGTCCGCCAGCCGGTTCGTCGTGCTCGCCGGCCTCGTCCTCGCTCACGTCGGCGGACTCGCCCTCGCCGCGCTCACCGTCGGGCAGGACCGCCCAGACGTACGTCGTGCGCAGCGTCAGCGAGCTCGCGGCGCGCTCGGTGTACGCGTAGAGCGGCCCGGCCGCGAACGTCAGCACGAGCCCGACGACGATCAGCGCCGCGGTCGGGCCGACCATGCCGAACGGCATGCTCACCGGCCGCGGCTCGTCCTGCGGCGACTGCCAGAACGCCTTGTTCCACGCCTTGACCAGCGCGTAGAGCGTCAGCAGGGACGTCACCACCGAGCCGACGACGAGCACGTACGCGAGCGGTGTCCCGGCGTCGACGCCCGCCTGCAGGAGACCGAGCTTGCCGAGGAACCCGGACAGCGGCGGGATGCCGCCGAGGTTCATGGCGGGCACGAAGAACAGGATCGCGAGCACGGGCGCGATCTTCGCCAGACCGCCCAGGCGCGTCAGCGACGTCGAGCCGCCGACGCGTTCCACGAGGCCCACGACCAGGAACAGCGCGGTCTGGACGGTGATGTGGTGGGCCACGTAGTAGATCGCCGCGGCCCAGCCCGCCTGCGACGACAGTGCGATACCGAACAGCATGAAGCCGATGTGGCTGACGAGCGTGAAGGACAGCAGACGCTTGATGTCGTCCTGCGCGACGGCGCCGAGGATGCCGATGACCATCGTCGCGAGCGCGGCCCACATGAGCACGTCGTCGAGCCTGCCGTCCGGGAACAGCAGCGTCTGCGTGCGGATGATCGCGTACACGCCGACCTTGGTGAGCAGGCCGGCGAACACCGCGGTCACGGGTGCCGGTGCGGTCGGGTAGGAGTCCGGGAGCCACGCGGACAGCGGGAAGATGGCCGCTTTGACGGCGAACGCGAGCAGCAGCAGCACCTGCAGCGTCAGGCGCGTGCCCGGGTCGATCTCCGGCAGGCGCAGCGCGAGCTGCGCGAGGTTCACCGTGCCCGTGGTCGCGTACACGGCCGCGAGCGCGACGAGGAACAGCACCGACGACAGCAGTGCCACGACGATGTAGATCGTCCCGGCGCGGATCCGGTCGCGCGTCCCGCCGAGCGTGATGAGCACGAACGACGCCGCGAGCAGGATCTCGAACCCGACGTAGATGTTGAACAGGTCGCCCGAGAGGAACGCGTTCGCGACGCCCGCGGACAGCACCAGGAACGTCGGGTGGTAGATCGAGACGGGCGCGGACTCCTCGTCGTCGTCCCGGCCCTGCGCGAGCGAGTACAGCAGGACGCACAGGGTGACGGCCGACGAGACGCTCAGCATGAGCGCCGAGAGCCGGTCCGCGACGAGGTTGATCCCGACGGGCGCGGCCCAGCCGCCCACGTCGACGACGAGCGGGCCGTCGTCCGCCAGCACCAGCAGCGTGACCGACGAGAGCAGGACCAGCACGAGCGCGCTCACCGAGACGACCGGCTGCACGCGCGGGCGGCGCCACAGGGCGAGCGTCAGGCCGGCGGCGAACAGTGGGATGACGACCGGCAGCGGCACGACCCAGGTCCAGTCGCTCACGGTGTCACCTCCTCGTCGCCAGGCTCGTCGCCGTGCTCGTCGCCCTGCTGGGCCTCGTCGTGCTGGTTCCCCTCGGGACGGCCCTCGCGGACCAGGCCGTCGTCGACCTCGTCGCGGGCCTCCTCGGCCTCCTCGTCGAGCGACTGACGGGTCGCCTCGGTGTCGGCGTCCGCGGTCGCGCGCTCGTCGATCGCCGCGAGACGCGCGATACGGCGGTCCTCGACGTCGTCCTGCACCTCGTCGTGCCGCTGCAGCTGCCACGAGCGGTAGGCCATCGCCAGCAGGAACGCCGTCATGCCGAGCGTGATGACGATCGCCGTGAGCACCATCGCCTGCGGCAGCGGGTCGGACATGCGGCGCTCGTCGGCGAGCCCGACGATCGGCGGGCGCCCGGCGCGTCCCCCGGCGACGAGGAACAGCAGGTTGGCGCCGTTGCCGAGCAGGATCACGCCGATCAGCACGCGCGACAGCGACCGCTCGAGCACCAGGTACACGCCCGCGGCGAACAGCACGCCGATCGCGACGACGAGCGTGATGTTGGGGGCCATGTCGATCATCGCGACGCCCCTTCCCCGACCCGCGGCACGGCGCCGTCGAACGGCGGGTCGTCGCCGATCTCCGCGCGCCGGTCGAGCTCGGCGCCGAGCGAGCGCAGGATGTCGAGCACGAGGCCGACGACGACGAGGTACACGCCGATGTCGAAGAACAGGCTCGTGACCAGGTGCACGTCGCCGAGCAGCGGCACGTGCAGGTCGACGATCCACGAACGCAGCACCGACCCGCCCGCGAGCAGCCCGACGAGCCCCACGCCCGCGGACAGGAACAGGCCCGTGCCGAGCAGCAGACCGGGCTGCACGGGTGCGGCCTCGCCGAGCTCGTACCGACCGCCCGCGAGGTAGCGCACCGTGAGCGCGATGCCCGTGACCAGGCCCGCGGCGAACCCGCCGCCCGGCTGGTTGTGCCCGCTGAACAGCAGGAACACCGAGTACACGACCATCGTGTGGAACAGCAGCCGCACGACGACCTCGAAGATCACCGAGCGTCGCTGCGGCGCGAGCGTCGAGCCGGCGCGCAGCCACTCGCGGTTCGTCGTCGGTGCGTTGATGCGCGCCTCGTCCGTCCCCCGCCGCAGCGCCGCCATCGGGTCGAGCCCCGCCCACACCGCCCGCTCGGGCGCCGCGTCCCGCGCCCGGAAGATCTGTCCCGTGCGCCGCGAGAGGAAGACGAGCGACGCGACGCCGGTCGCCGCGACCAGCAGCACCGAGATCTCGCCCATCGTGTCCCACGCGCGGATGTCGACGAGCGTCACGTTGACGATGTTCTTGCCGCCGCCCCAGCTGACCGCCTCCTCGGCGAAGTGCTCCGTGACGGGCGGGTGGATGCGCGCGGACGGTGCGACCAGGGCGATGCCGGCGACCGTGAACCCGACGGCCAGGCCGATCGCGAGACGCAGCCAGCGCGATGCGACCAGGGGACGGTCGGAGAAGTACGGCGGGATGCGGCGCAGCACGAGCACGAACACGACGAGCGTGACGGTCTCGGTGAGCACCTGCGTGAGCGCGAGGTCGGGCGCTCCCTGCAGCAGGAACAGACCCGCGACCGCGTAGCCACCGATGCCGAGCAGGATGACGGCCTTGAGGCGCCGGCGGGCGCGCGCGACGAGCACCGACGAGGCGATCACCGCGGCCGCGAACACGACCTGCGCGGGGTGGTCCCACGCGGTGACGTCGGTGGGCCACGTGCCGCCGACGAGCAGGCTCGTGCCCACGCCGACGACGAAGACGACGAGCACGACGCCGACGTACAGCGGCAGCGAGCCGCGCTGCGTCGCGGCGGTCACGTCGGCGGCGAAGTCGTCGAGCCGGCGCATGAACCGGCGGTAGATGCGGTCGGCGTCGGGGCCGCGGTACGTCAGACGCGCCTGCACCGTCTCGATGCGCTCCCGCACCGCGAACAGCGCGGCACCGGCGACGAGGATCACCACGGTGAGCAGGAGCGTGGGCGTGACCCCGGCCCACAGCGCGAGGTGCCCGGGCTCGCCGACGTGCAGCGTGTCCGCGTACGGCTCGAGCAGGTGCTCGCCGAGCTGCGGCAGGAGCGCCACGGCGAGTCCCAGGACGCCGAGGATCATCGCGGGCCACACGAGCAGCAGCGACGGGTGCGAGATCGCGGCGGGCTCGGCGTCCGGCTGCGTCGCCACGCGGCTCGTCGACCCCGGGCTGCGCGCGCCGTCCGCCTGCGTCGCGACGGCCTCGTGCGCGATCGCCGACTCGGGGATGACCGCGCGCTTCGTCGCGAACGCACCCCACCACAGCCGCAGCCCGTACGCGACCGTCAGCACCGACCCCACCGCGACGCTGACCAGCACGATCAGCCCGACGGCGTTGTCCTGGAGGTGCTCGATCGCCTCGAGCCCCGCCTCCTTGGCGACGTACCCCGCGAACGGCGGGAGGCCGATCATGCTCGCCGTCCCGAGCGCACCCGCGAGCGCCGTGAGCTTGAGCTCCTTGCCGACGCCCGACAGGCGCCGCAGGTCACGCGTACCCGTCGCGGCGTCGACCACGCCGACGACGAGGAACAGCGTCGCCTTGAACATCGCGTGCGCGCCGAGCATCGCCAGACCCGCGAGCGCCGTGGCGCGCGTGCCCAGGCCGACGAGCAGCGTGATCAGCCCGAGCTGGCTGACCGTGCCGAACGCGAGGACGAGCTTGAGGTCGTGCTGCCGCAGCGCGCGGTACCCGCCGAGCAGCAACGTCCCGCACCCGAGCACGACGACGGTCCACCGCCACAGCTCGTGCTGCGAGAACGCGGGCGCGAACCGCGCGACGAGGTACACCCCTGCTTTGACCATCGCCGCCGCGTGCAGGTACGCCGAGACGGGCGTCGGCGCGGCCATCGCGGCGGGCAGCCAGAAGTGGAACGGCAGCAGCGCGGACTTCGTCGCCGCACCCGCGAGCAGGCACGCGATCGCGGCGGTCGCCGCGGCGCCCGTCGGCGGGTGCGCGATCACCTCGCTGAGCCGGTACGTCCCCGCGGACTCGCCCAGGAGCACCACGCCGACGAGCATCGCCAGGCCACCCGCGGTGGTGATGACGATCGCCTGCATGGCCGCGCGACGGCTCGCCTTGCGGTCGCTGTAGTGGCCGATCAGCAGGTAGGAGGTGACGGTGGTCAGCTCCCAGAAGATGAACATGAGGACCATGTCGTCGGCCGTGACCAGGCCGAGCATCGCGCCCGCGAACGCGACGAACACCCCGCCGAACCGGCCGAGCCCCTGCGCCGAGACCGAGAAGTACGCCGCGCAGTAGATCAGCACGAGCGCACCGACCCCACCGACGACGAGCGTCATGAGCCACGCGAGCGTGTCGAGCCGGAACGTCAGGTCCAGCCCGAGCGCCGGGATCCACTGCACGCTCTGCACGGGTCCGTCCCCGCGCTGCACCTGCGACGTCCAGCTCAGCGCCCAGATCGCGGCCGAGGCCGGAGCGGCGGCGAGCACCCAGAACGCCTTGCGTCCCCACAGCCCGACCAGCGTGGGCGCAACGAGGGCTGCTGCGAGATGGATGAGAAGCAGCAGCAGCACGCGTGCGGGCTCCGTCCTGTCGGGGCGCAGCACCGGTGACCGAATCGTTCTGGTCGACGGCGTGCCTGGGCAGGGGATCGGTCAAGACTCTACCAACCGACATCCCCGCACCCGGCTCCCGATCCCGAACCGTGACCACCCTCACGGACCCCTGGCCCCCTCCCCTCCCACCGCGGCACCCCGCGTCGAACGCGCCAGATCCACCCCGAGCGCGGTCCTCCCTGACAGGCGCTCGCGTCCGATGACCCGCGCTCGCGGACCAGCACCCGCGCTCGCGCACGCACGGACGCCTGACCACTCGGACCACGCCCGCACGCCCCCACGCCCAACGCCCTGACTCCGAGCGCGCCAGATCCGGTCCGAGCGCGGGCCTGCTCGAGCCGCGCTCGCGGCCGATCACCCGCGCTCGCGCACCAACGCCCGCGCTCGCGCGGGTGGGCCGGCGCTCGTGGGATGTGGGCGTATGGGTGGGGGTGCCGGGTGGGTGGGTAGGTTGTGCGGCGTGAACGGGGTGCAGTGGGCGTGCCTGGTCGTCGTCGTCGCGACGACGGTCGTCGGCGTGTGGTTGTTCGCCCGCGGGGCGACGAGGATCACGCGCACGGTCGGCATCGGCCGGCCCGCTCCGGGGCGGCTCAAGCCCGTCGGGCAGCGGCTGGCCACGCTCGCGCGCGAGGTGCTCGGGCACGGTCGGTTCCAGCACCGGCCCGTCGTGCGCGCGGCGCACTGGGTGGTCATGGTGTCGTTCCCGGTGCTCGCGGTGACGCTCGCGACCGGGTACCTGCAGGTCGTCTCCCCGAGTGCCGCGCTGCCGCTGATCGGGCACCTGGTGCCGCTCGAGTGGGCGGTCGAGCTGCTCGCGTGGACCTCGCTCGTCGGGATCGTCGCGCTCATCGTGCTGCGCCTGCGGATCCGGCCGCGCGCCTCGCAGCCGGACGACGTCCAGCGTCGGTCGCGGTTCTTCGGGTCCACGCAGTGGCAGGCGTTCTACGTCGAGGCGACCGTGCTCCTCGTCGTGCTGGCCGTGATCGTCCTGCGCGGGCTCGAGTACGCGCTCGCGGCCGCGGCCGGTGAGGGCACCGCGTCCGCGTTGCACTTCCCGCTCACCGCGTGGCTGGGGCAGGCCTGGCAGGGCGCGACGACGAGCACGCTGGAGACCGCGGTCGTCGTCGTGGCCACGGTGAAGATCGTCGTCTCGATGACGTGGCTCATGGTGATCGGCCTGCAGCCGACGATGGGCGTGGCCTGGCACCGGTTCCTGGGCCTGGTCAACGTGTACGCGCGGCGCGAGCCGGACGGCGCCCCCGCGCTCGGACCCCTGCAGCCGCTGACGCTCGCGGACGGCTCACGCGTCGACCTGGCCGCGCTCGAGGACCTGCCCGACGACGCGCGCCTGGGCGTCGGCGCGATCGAGGACTTCACCTGGAAGGGTCTGCTCGACTTCGCGACCTGCACCGAGTGCGGCCGCTGCCAGGACCAGTGCCCCGCCTGGGCCACGGGCAAGCCGCTGTCCCCCAAGCTCGTCACGCTCGCGCTGCGCGACCACGCCGCCGCGACCGCGCCGTACCTGCGCGCACCGGACGGCACGCGCAACCTCGACGACGAGCACGCGGGCCTCGACCTGATCGGCACGGGCGTGATCGACCCCGACGCGCTGTGGGCGTGCACCTCGTGCGGTGCGTGCGTGCAGCAGTGCCCGGTGGACATCGAGCACGTGGACGCGATCGTCGACATGCGCCGCTACCAGGTGCTCATGGAGTCCGCGTTCCCCAAGGAGCTCGGCGGCACGTTCACCAAGCTCGAGCGGCAGGGCAACCCGTGGGGTCTGCCCGCCCGCGCGCGGCTCGACTGGGCCAAGGGGCTCGACTTCGAGGTCCCGGTGGTCGGCGCGGACGTGGAGTCCGCGGCCGACGTCGAGTATTTGTTCTGGGTCGGCTGCGCCGGGGCGTACGAGGACCGCGCCAAGCGGACGACGAGGGCCGTGGCCGAGCTCCTGCACGCCGCCGGGGTGAGCTTCGCGGTGCTCGGCGACGGTGAGACGTGCACCGGCGACCCGGCCCGCCGAGCGGGCAACGAGCTGCTCTACCAGATGCTCGCCGCGCAGAACGTCGAGGTGCTCAACGAGGTCGGCGCGCAGCGCATCGTCGTGACGTGCGCGCACTGCTTCAACACCATCAGCCGCGAGTACCCGCAGCTCGGCGGCCGGTACGAGGTGGTCCACCACACGGTCCTGCTCGACCAGCTCATCTCCGACGGTCGCCTCACGCTGCTGCCCGCGGACGACGAACGCACGGTCACCTACCACGACCCCTGCTACCTGGGCCGGCACAACCAGGTCTACTCGCCGCCGCGCGAGCTGCTCGGCGCGATCCCGGGTGTGCAGGTCACCGAGATGCCGCGCTCCGGTGCGGACTCCTTCTGCTGCGGCGCGGGCGGCGCACGCGTGTGGATGGAGGAGTCCATCGGCACGCGCATCTCCACGGCCCGCGCAACCGAGGCGATCGCCACCGGCGCCGACGTCATCGCCACCGCGTGCCCCTACTGCACGGTCATGCTCACCGACGGCGTCGCCGCCGCGAGCTCGGCGGACACGGCGTCGTCGTCCGCCGCGCAGCCTGGCGCCGCCGTGGGCGTCCCGGAGGTCACCGACATCGCCCTCCTCCTCCGCGACCGCCTCGCCACCCCCTGACCCCCGACCCGGAGCCGAGTCGTCAGTGACGCGCTGGATCGTCAGCTACGACTGACGACCCCGCGATGTCCTGACGACTGAGCGCGCCTGATCGGTGCGGGTCAGAGGTCGGCGGGGTCGATGAGGAAGTCGGCCTCGTCGGCGATCTCCCCGCCGACGGCGGCGTGGAGGGCCCGCGCGATCGCCTGCACCACGGGCGCGCTGCGGGTCCGTGCGACGCGGTGCTCGAACGACGGCTTCTCGAGCTCGAGCTCCTCGATGAGCAGCGGCTCCCAGCGCACCCGGTAGGCGACCACGCCGTCCTGCGTCCACGGCAGCCCCTGCAGCAGCGGCGGGAGGTCCTGCTCCTCGGCCGCCTCGACCACCACCATGCCGTCGACCCCGAGCTCGACGAGCACCCCGAACGACTCGGCCGCAGGCGGCGCCGCGAGCATGAGCTCGTCGAAGGCCGCGGCCTCCATCTGCAGGCGCCGACGCTCGTCGGGATCGAGGACCCCGTGCTCGAGCAGCGCGTCGCGCAGCCCCGAGCCGCCGGGCTCGGGCATGCCGGACAACGCGTGCCCCTCGTACCGGCCGGCGCCGCGCATCGGGCCGTCCCACTCGCTCGTCGGGACGGACAGCCGCGCGCGCGGCGCCGCGCGCTGGACCACGGCGAGCGCCTCGGCGGGCTCGACCCAGTGGTCGGAGAACACGGTGAGGTCGATCGCGGACTCCATGTCGGGCTGCAGCACGACGCCCGTCTGCCCGGTCCGCACCGCACCGCCGAGCCGCCGCGCGGCCGCGACGAGCCACAGCAGGACACGCTCCTCCTCACGGTTCGGGTAGCCGTCGGGGAACGCGCGCTTGAGCCCGTGCCGGTCGCCGCCCGGGTAGGGCTTCGCGCCGCGGTCGCGCGGGCAGACGACGTCGAACGCGGTCGTCGTCGAGACGGGCAGGCCGAGGGTGAGGGCGTCCTCCTGCGTGACCGCGTACGGGCCGACGAGGGTGGAGTGGCGGTTCAGGCGCAGCACGCGCGCCTGCGGCCGCGCGCCGGACAGCCGCAGCCCGAACGCGGCGGTCAGCGGCCGGGAGCGCTGCGTGGGGGTGTCGCCCCCGGGCTCCTCCCAGCGCGCGTTGACGAAGCGGCTCGCGGCGAGGACCTCGACCTCGTCGGGCTCGACACCGTCGGGCAGCGCGAGCAGGTGACGCGTGCGCAGGCCGTCGTCGGACAGCGGTAGACGCGGCAGGTCGCGCGTCATGGGGTCATACCTCCGTGCGGTGGAAGTTCTGCCAGGAGCGGGAGGCGGTCGGGCCGCGCTGGCCCTGGTACCGGGAGCCGTAGCGGGACGAGCCGTAGGGGTGCTCGGCCGCGGAGGAGAGCCGGAAGAAGCACAGCTGGCCGATCTTCATGCCGGGCCAGAGCACGATCGGCAGCGTCGCGACGTTCGACAGCTCGAGCGTCACGTGCCCCGAGAAGCCCGGGTCGACGAAGCCCGCGGTCGAGTGCGTGAGCAGGCCGAGGCGCCCGAGCGACGACTTGCCCTCGAGGCGCGCGGCGATGTCGTCGGGCAGCGTGACCTGCTCGTACGTGGACCCGAGGACGAACTCCCCGGGGTGCAGCACGAACGACTCCCCCGCGGGGACCTCGACGAGCCGCGTGAGGTCGGGCTGCTCCGCGGCGGGGTCGATGAAGGGGTACTTGTGGTTGTCGAACAGCCGGAAGAACCGGTCGAGGCGCACGTCGATGCTCGACGGCTGGATCATCGCCGGCTCGTAGGGGTCGAGGGCCACGCGGCCCGACTCGAGCTCGGCCCTGATGTCACGGTCGGAGAGCAGCACGCGCCCACGGTAGTGCCCGTGGCGCCGGCTGCCCACGCCCGTCCGTGGGAGGTCGACCGAGCGGCTGAGTCCTACGCGCGCGCGGTGGTTATCGTGTGCCCGCACGCCCCGCTATAGTCCTGTCTCGTGAGGCGCATGGGAGCGCTCTCGCACCGACCAAGAGGGGCACCGACGGATCCGGACGCAAGGCAGCACCGGACCGCAGGAGCCCCGGCAACGAGCACCGCGAGAGGCCATCCCCATGCGTTACGGGCACTTCGACGACGAGGCACGCGAGTACGTCATCACGACTCCGCACACGCCGTACCCGTGGATCAACTACCTGGGATCGGAGCAGTTCTTCTCGCTCCTGTCGCACCAGGCGGGCGGCTACTCGTTCTACCGGGACGCCAAGATGCGCCGTCTGACGCGCTACCGGTACAACAACATCCCCGCCGACGCGGGCGGCCGCTACCTGTACGTCAACGACGGCGGCGACGTGTGGACCCCGTCGTGGCTGCCGGTCAAGGCGGACCTCGACCACTTCGAGGCGCGCCACGGCCTGGGCTACTCGACCATCACGGGTGAGCGGGGCGGCGTGCGCGTCGAGACGGCGTTCTTCGTGCCGGTCGGCGAGACCGCCGAGGTCCAGAAGGTCACGGTCACCAACACCTCGGACGCCGACAAGACGCTCTCGCTGTTCTCGTTCGTCGAGTTCTGCCTGTGGAACGCGCAGGACGACCAGACGAACTACCAGCGCAACCTGTCCATCGGCGAGGTCGAGATCGAGCAGGACTCGCCGCACGGCTCGGCGATCTACCACCGCACCGAGTACCGCGAGCGCCGTGACCACTACGCCGTGTTCGCCGTGAACACGAAGGCGGACGGCTTCGACACGGACCGCGACTCGTTCGTCGGCGCGTACAACTCGCTCGGCGAGGCGACCGTCCCGCTCAAGGGCGAGTCGACGAACTCGGTCGCGTCGGGCTGGTACCCGATCGGCTCGCACCAGGTGAACGTCTCGCTGGCGCCCGGCGAGTCGCGCGAGCTCGTCTACGTCCTCGGCTACGTCGAGAACCCCGACGAGGAGAAGTGGGCCGACGACGCCCACCAGGTCGTCAACAAGGAGCGCGCGCACGCGCTGCTGTCGCGCTTCGCGACGGCCGAGCAGGCCGACGCGGCGCTCGCCGAGCTGCAGGAGTACTGGACGTCGCTGCTGTCGACGTACTCGGTCACCTCGACCGACGAGAAGCTCGACCGGATGGTCAACATCTGGAACCAGTACCAGTGCATGGTCACGTTCAACATGTCGCGCTCGGCGTCGTTCTTCGAGACGGGCATCGGCCGCGGCATGGGCTTCCGCGACTCCAACCAGGACCTGCTCGGCTTCGTCCACCTGATCCCGGAGCGGGCGCGCGAGCGGATCATCGACATCGCCTCGACGCAGTTCGCCGACGGCTCGGCGTACCACCAGTACCAGCCGCTGACGAAGCGCGGGAACAACGACATCGGCTCGGGCTTCAACGACGACCCGCTGTGGCTGATCGCGGGCACCGCGGCGTACATCAAGGAGACGGGCGACTTCTCGATCCTCGACGAGCCGGTGCCGTTCGACAACGAGCCGGGCTCCGAGGTGCCGCTGTTCGAGCACCTGACGCGCTCGTTCGAGTTCACGGTCACGCACCGCGGCCCGCACGGCCTGCCGCTCATCGGCCGCGCCGACTGGAACGACTGCCTCAACCTCAACTGCTTCTCCACGACGCCCGGTGAGTCCTTCCAGACCACCGAGAACCAGGAGGGCGGGGTCGCGGAGTCGACGTTCATCGCGGCGCAGTTCGTCCTGTACGGCGAGCAGTACGCCGAGCTCGCGGCGCGCCGCGGCCTGAGCGACGTCGCCGAGCGGGCACGCGGCCTCGTCGCCGAGATGCGCGACGCGCTCCTGACGGACGGCTGGGACGGCTCCTGGTTCCTGCGCGCGTACGACTACTACGGCAAGCCGATCGGCACCGACGCGCACGACGAGGGCAAGATCTGGATCGAGCCGCAGGGCTTCGCCGTCATGGCGGGTGTCGGCGTGGGCGAGGGCCCGCAGGACACCGACGCGCCGGCCATCAAGGCGCTCGACTCGGTCAACGAGATGCTCGCGACCGACCACGGCATGGTGCTGCAGTACCCCGCGTACACCACCTACCAGGTGCACATGGGCGAGGTCTCCACGTACCCGCCGGGGTACAAGGAGAACGGCGGCATCTTCTGCCACAACAACCCGTGGGTGATCATCGCCGAGACGGTCGTGGGCCGCGGTGCGCGCGCGTTCGACTACTACAAGCGCATCACGCCCGCCTACCGCGAGGACATCTCCGACGTGCACCGGCTCGAGCCGTACGTGTACGCGCAGATGATCGCGGGCAAGGAGGCCGTGCGCCACGGCGAGGCGAAGAACTCGTGGCTGACGGGTACCGCTGCGTGGAACTTCGTCACCGTCTCGCAGTACCTGCTGGGCGTGCGGCCCGAGTACGACGGCCTCGTCGTCGACCCGCAGATCGGCCCCGAGGTCCCGTCGTTCACGGTCACGCGCGTCGCCCGCGGCGCGACGTACGAGATCGTCGTGACGAACTCGGGTGCCGAGGGTGCGCGCGGCCGGCTCGTCGTCGACGGCACGCCCGTCGAGGGCAACACGGTGCAGTACGCGCCCGCCGGCTCGACGGTGCGCGTCGAGGTGACGGTCTGAGGTTGGTTCGCCCGGCGGTCGTCGGACGAGGGTGAGCAGGGGGCGACGATGACCGCAGTCAGTGAACGTGCCGGGGCGCACGTCGAGCTCGACCCGCGTGTGCTGCGTCTGCGCAGCGACGGGTGGGAGCTCGACGTGCTGCCCGGCACGGGCGCCTCGGTCGCCGCGGGTCGCGTGCGCCTGGGCGACACGTGGGTGGACCTGCTGCGGCCGACGCCGTCGCAGCACCTGGGCTCGGTCGAGCACTGCGCGAGCTTCGCGATGGTCCCGTGGTCCAACCGCATCCGGGACGGCGTGCTCCGGTACGGCGGTCGCACCTGGCAGCTGCAGCACAACGGCGCGGACGGCACGGCGATCCACGGCACCACCGGCTGGGCCACGTGGGACGTCGTCGAGCGGACCGAGGGCGCCGTCACGCTCGCGTACGACTCCACGAGGCTCGTCGGGGTGAACTTCCCGTGGCGGTTCGCCGCCGAGATCACGTACGCACTGTCCGGGAACCGCCTGTCGGTCACGACGAGCGTGCGCAACCTGGGCGCCGAGCCGTTCCCCGCCGGGTTCGGGCACCACCCCTACTTCCGGCGCACGCTCGTCCCCCCGGGGACGCTGCCGTCCGTGCACGGCGACCCGGTGCTGCACGTCCCCGCCGCGAAGGGCTTCCCCCTCGAGGCGGGCATGGCCGTCGGCCCCGCGGGCGAGATCCCGGCCCGCGCCGACTACCGCCGGCCGCGCCCGGTGGGCCGCGCGTTCGTCGACGACGTGCTCACGGACCTCGCACGCGACGAGCCCGTGCGGATCACGTACGACGAGGGCCTCGTCGTCGAGCTGCGCAGCGACCCCGTGTACGCGCACGTCGTGGTGTACGTGCCGCGGGGACGGTCGTTCTTCGCCGTCGAGCCCGTCACGAACGTCAACGACGGCTTCACGCTGCACGACGCGGGTGTGGCCGGCACGGGCGTCGTCGTCCTGCAGCCCGACGAGCAGGTCACGGGCACGTTCACGGTCGACACCCGCGGCTGACGGCACCGGCCCGACGCGGGCGTGCGGCTCGATCCTGTGGGCGGCCCTGCGGTCGCGTCCGCCGCATGTGTCAGGATTGCCCGTCTGCCGTCACCGTCACAGGGGGAGTCCTTCTCATGCGCGCCATCACCCGGATCGTGAGCGCTGCGGCCGCCGCGGCCCTCGCCGTCACGCTCACCGCCTGCAGCTCGTCGGACGAGAAGACGCCCGACGACGCCAAGGCCACCGGCCAGGCGACCGCGTCCGAGAAGCCCGCGGACGACGCCGACAAGGGATCGTCCGGTGGCCTGACCGCCGAGAACTTCCACGAGGTGCTGGCCGCCTCGATCGCGGACGGGACGTCGTACCGCATGAGCATGTCGACGTCGTCGGACGCGGGCGCGGCCTCGACGATCGAGGGCGAGGTCGTGATCACCGACGCGGGTCCCGCGATGTCGATGACGACGAACGACGCGGGCGTCGACATGACGATCATCATGGTCGACGACGCCTACTACATGAACATGGGCGAGATGACCCAGGGCAAGTTCGTGAAGATCGACCTGAACGACCCGTCGAACCCGCTGGGGTCCAGCGTCGGCTCGCTCAAGGACCTGACCGACCCGAGCAAGAGCCTGGAGATGTTCAAGGACTCGGTGAAGTCGGTCGAGAAGGTCGGCGAGGAGGACGTGGACGGCACGAGCGCGACGCACTACGTCGTGACCCTCGACTCCTCCGCCGTGAGCGACTCCCTCGCCGGGATCGACCCGTCCGCGCAGCCGTCGCTGCCCGCCGAGTTCGTCTACGACTTCTGGGTCGACGACGAGAACCGTCCGGTCAAGATGACGTCGGAGACCATGGGCACGACGTCCGACATCCGGTACTACGACTGGAACGACTCGAGCATCTCGGTGACGGCCCCGAGCGCCGACCAGATCTCCGAGCTGGACTTCTCCGAGCTGCTCGGCGGTGCCACCACCGAGGGCTGACCAGCCACACTCCGCAGGAGCGCACGACGAGGGCGGGACCGCACGACGCGGCCCGCCCTCGTCGTCGTCCGGCGGCGTGGTGCCCCGCCCACCCGGCTCGTCGTCGTCCGTCCGGGTGACCGGGACCTCGTCCCCTTCGTCCGGCGCGGAACGGCTGCCAGGATCGGCCGACTCGTCACGACACAGCACACAGGGGGCCCGCTCATGCGCGTCATCACTCGAACCCTCGCCGCCACGGCGGGCCTCGCCCTGGCGCTCAGCCTGACGGCGTGCGGCTCGTCGCCCTCGCCGACTCCGGGCGCGGGGGCCAGCACGTCCGCGGCGGCGCAGACCACCGCTCCTGCAGACCCGACGCCCGAGGCCGAGCCCGGCGCCGGTGCGCTCACCGCGGAGACGCTGATCGACACGATGGTGGAGACGATGTCGAGCGCGACCGGCTACCGGTACGGCTCGACCGCCGTCACCGCCGAAGGGACCGTGACGTACGACGGAGTGGTCCAGATCGACGACGGTGTCCTGTCGATGTCGATCCACACGGAGGCCCCGGGGACCACGATGGATGTGGTCGTGATCGACAGGACGATCTACATGAACCTCGGTGAGGCGTCCGAGGGCAAGTTCGTCGTCGCGGACCTCGACCGTGCGCTCGCCGAGATCCCGGGCTTCCCGGACTTCGGGGCGATCATGGACGTACGGAAGAGCTTCGAGCACCTCGACGGCTCGATCCTCGACGTCCAGCAGATCGGGCCCGAGGACGTCGACGGCGAGCCGGCGACGCGGTACGCCGTGACCATCGACACCGCGAAGCAGGTCGAGGCCATCGCGACGACGATGGGCGGCTCGGTCGCCGAGCTCATCGAGACGATGTCCCTGCCGCCCGCGCTGACGTCCGACTACTGGATCGACGCCCGGAACCGACCGCTCAAGCAGGTCGGCACCATCGCGGGCACCACCACGACGAGCACCTGGTCCGACTGGGACAGCCCGAGCATCGTCGTCGAGGCGCCGCCCGCGGACCAGATCTCCGACATCGACCCGTTCGGGCCGAGCGACCAGTGACCCGATCCCCTCGCCGGACCGTCACACGGGCAGGGTGAGGACGCGGCCCCACTCGCGGCGCGCGTAGGTCGCGAAGCCGACCTTGGCGTAGAACGCGATCGCGCCGGTGTTGCGCTCGTCGACGCCCAGGTGCAGGCCGGCCACGCCGCGTTCGCGCAGCGCGTCGGCGAGGGTCGCGATCAGGCGCCGACCCCAGCCCTGCCCCTGCAGACGCGGGTGCAGGTCGATGTGCAGGTGCGCGGGGAACTCGTCGTACTGCGGCTCGGGCGCCGCGGACCACGCGTGCATCCGGTCGATCAGCACGTGGTCCTGCGAGCCGTCGCCCGGGTCGGGCACGCGCGGGTACTGCGCGCGCAGCGTCGGCCACCAGTGCTCGTCGAGCCAGCGGGCGAACCCCAGGGAGTCCGCCGTGCCGACGACGTACCCCGCGATGCCCTCGTCGTCGGCGACGACGAACGTCAGGCTCGGGTCCGCGACGGGGTACGGCCCGGCGTACAGGTGCCCGAGCAGGTCCGGATTCCGGTAGAGGCCGGACGCGTCGCCGCCCGCCTCGCCCGTGAGCAGGCACAGCCGGTAGATCCCGGCGAGGTCGGCGGGATGAAACGGACGGATCTGGGTCGCCACGTCCCGATCCCATCACGACGAGGGCGCGGCTGGGTCACGTCTGGACCGAACCCGCCCGCAAGGGGCGCGCGGACCGCGATCCTGTCTCGGGACGACGAGGGGGCGACGTGACGACGAGGGCCGACGAGCGGGTGCGGGGCGTTGCGGGCGGAGTCCGCGCCGGTCGCGTGCGCGATCCGGAGCTGCGGGCGTCGCTCGCGTGGCTGACGCACCCCGTGACGGTCGTCGCGCTCGTCGTGCTGCTGCTCAACGACCATGTGCTCAAGCGCGCGTACGGGACGTGGTGGACGGGCAAGCTCTCGGACGTCGCCGGCCTGGTCCTGGCGCCCGCGCTGCTCGCGGTGGCGATCTCGGGGGTCCGCGCGTGGGCTCGCCGTCCCGGATCATCGCCGGGCGCTCGGGGGTCGGTCCGTCACCCGCGCCGGACCGGCGCCGTCCGGCCGCGTCCGCGCGCGCCGTTCGGGGGGCTGACGACGATCGTCGTCGGCCTGGGCTTCACGTTCGTGAAGGCGACCGCCGTCGGCGCGACCCTGGCGTCGGCGGCGTGGACGGCGGTCGCCGGGCCGAGCGAGGTGCTCCGCGACACGACGGACCTGCTCGCGCTGCCCGCGCTGGCCGTCGCATGGTGGGCCGCGCGCGTCTCGTCGCGGCCGAGTCGCGTGCGGGCCGGGCGCCGGTGGGCGCTGGTCCTGCCGCTCGCGGTGCTCGCGACCGCGGCGACGTCGAGCATGGGGCCGACCGGGACCCTGACGGTGGACGTCGAGGACGGCGCGGTCCTCGTCGGCACGGGGTGGTCCGAGACGGACGTGAGGCTGCACCGGTCCACGGACGGGGTGACGTGGACGAGCGTCGAGCCGACCTACCCCCCGGGCCCCGGACCGTCCGAGGCCGCAGGTGCCGATCCGACGAGCCCTGCGGTCGAGGACGGCCGGCACTGAGTGCCCGATGAGCCGGACGTGTGCTTCCGTCCCGTCGCCGACGAGGGCGTCGGGGTCGAGCGCAGCGACGACGGCGGGCGGACGTGGCACGTCGACTGGGCGCTGACCGCCGAGCAGGTCCGCGTCCTGACCGAGCGGTGGGGCGACCCGATGCTCCTGCGCACGCACGAGGTCGCGGTGCTCCCGAGCGCGGACGGCTTCCTCGTGTTCGCAGCGAACGGTGGCGACGGCCTGGCGATGCGGCACGAGGACGGCCGCTGGGAGCGGCTCGGGACGACGTTCGAGGGCGGCTGGGTCGCGGCGCTGCCGGGCGAGCCGCAGGCCCGGACGTTCCCGTTGCCGCTCGGCGTGGTGGTTGGCGTGCTGGCGGGGCTGTTCGCGCTCGTGGTCGTCGGCCGACCCGCGCGGGTGGAGGTCGGAGCGGCGCGGCGCGGCGGGGCGTGGGCGTCGGGGCTGGGCGCGGGGGCGGTGGCCCTGGTGGCGGTGAGCGTCATGGAGCTGGGTGCGGTCTACGGTCCGTCCACCGGCGTGCCGGTCCCCCGCTTCGTGGTCACGGTGCTGCTCCTGACGGCAGCGGGTCTGACAGCTCTGGCGGTCGGGCTGGCTGGTCGTGAGATGGCGGTGGGTGCGCTGGGCGGGCTCGTCGTCGGTGTCGTCGCAGGTGTCGCGACGGCCGTCACCCCCGTCGCGTGGACGGACCCGGGCAGCGTCTGGGTGGGTGTCGTCGTCGCGCTGGTCGGCACGTGGGGTGCCGCGGTGCTCGCGCGCCGCCGGCCGGACCGTGCCGCGCAGGTCGGACGCGCGCCGGATCTGCCGCCCTATCCGCCGGCGCCGTGGGACGTGGAAAACAAACCTACGCACTAGTAACTTACGGTGGCGTAGGTTAGGCTGACGAATGTGACCCCCGCGCCGACGATCACCGTCTCGCCGATCCCCCAGTTCGATGCGCCCGACGAGCCCTTGACCGCCGCCCTGCACCGCGCCATCACGGACCACGGCGAGCGCGTCGCCGCCGACTTCCTCGGCGCGACCATCACCTACCGCGAGCTCGGCGAGCAGGTTGCGCGGGGCGCCGCCGCGCTCGTCGCCCTCGGCGTGCAGCCCGGCGACCGCGTCGCGATCGCGCTGCCCAACTGCACGCAGCACCTCGCCGCGTTCTACGCGGTGCTGCGGATCGGCGCGGTCGTCGTCGAGCACAACCCCACGTACTCGGCCGACGAGCTCGCGCACCAGCTCGCGGACTCCGGCGCGACCGTCGCGCTCGTCTGGACCAAGGCGGTGCCCGCGGTGCTCGAGGCGCGCGAGCGCACCGCCCTGCGCCACGTCGTCGCCGTCGACCTCGCGCACGACCTGCCGCTCAGCAAGCGGCTCGCGCTGCGCCTGCCCGTGGCGAAGGCGCGCCGCACCGCGGCCGCGATGCGCGGGCCCGTGCCCGCCGAGATCCCGCTGTGGCACCGCCTCGTCGCCGCCGCGAACCCGCTGCCCGCGAACCACCCGCAGCCCGCGCCGTCCGACGTCGCGCTCCTGCAGTACACCGGCGGCACCACCGGCACCCCCAAGGCGGCCGTGCTCACGCACGCGAGCCTCGTCGCGAACGCCGAGCAGGGCCACCTGTGGACCCAGCACCGGCGCGGCCAGGAGACGGTCTACGGCGTCCTGCCGTTCTTCCACGCGTTCGGCCTGACGCTGTGCCTGTCGTACTCCACGCGGATCGCCGCGACGCTCGTCGTCTTCCCGTCGTTCGACCCCGCGCTCGTGCTCGCGGCGCAGCGCCGCCGCCCGGGGACCTTCATCCCGGCCGTCCCGCCGATGCTCGACCGGCTCGTGACCGCGGCCGAGAAGTCGGGCGTCTCGCTGCACTCGTTCACGCACGCGATCAGCGGCGCCATGGCGCTGCCGCCCGCGACCGCGCGCCGCTGGGAGGCCGCGACCGGCGGGCTCGTCGTCGAGGGCTACGGCATGACCGAGACGTCGCCCGTCGCGCTCGGCAACCCGTTCGACGCCAGCCGCCGCCCCGGCGCGCTCGGCGTGCCGTTCCCGGGCACCGAGGTGCGGGTCGTGTCGCAGACCGACGTCACGCTCGACGTCGCGCCCGGCGAGCCCGGTGAGCTCCTCGTCCGCGGACCGCAGGTGTTCGCCGGCTACTGGCAGCGGCCCGACGAGACCGCGCAGCAGCTCCTGCCCGACGGCTGGCTGCGCACCGGCGACGTGGTGCGCGTCGACGACGACGGGTTCGTCCTGCTCGTCGACCGCATCAAGGAGATGATCGTGACCGGCGGGTTCAAGGTGTACCCGTCGCAGGTCGAGGACCACCTGCGCGACATGCCGGGCGTCCAGGACGTCGCCGTCGTCGGCGTCCCCGGTGGTGACCTGGGCGAGTCCGTCGTGGCGGCGCTCGTGCTGCGCGACGGGCACGACGTGGACCTCGCCGCGGTGCGCGAGTGGTGCGGGCGCAAGGTCGCGCGCTACGCGGTGCCGCGCCGGATCGTCGTGCTGCCGGACCTGCCGCGCTCGCAGGTCGGCAAGGTGCTGCGCCGCGTGGTGCGCGACCAGGTGCTCGCCCTGCCCGCCGCCTGACGCTCCTCGCCGCCTGACCCGGCCCCAGCCCGACCGCCGGTTGCGGCGCGGCCGCTCCCGGCCCACCGGTGCTCGTCCGTGCACATTCGCTCGTCGGGACGGTGCGCACGAGCCCGTGGGCCTGAGAGAGTTCCGCCGTGCGTCTTCCCCCGTTCTCGCGCGTCCCGGCGCTCGTCGCCCTGGGCGGGTTGATCGCGGGCGGGCTCACGGGCGCCTTCGCGGGGAGCGCACTCGCCGGCAGCCAGCCGGACGCGGGGCCCGCCGTGCCGACCGCGATCGCCGCGCCACGCGTGACGGTGCGGTACGACCCGCAGCACGTCGTCGGCGACCTCCTGGACGCGCTGCGCCCCGCCGACTCCTACGCCTTCACGCTGACGCTCGACCCTCAGGCGCCCGCGCTCACCGGGGCCGCCGCGCGCGACGGCGACCGGTGGGACCTCGTCGGCCGCGTCGAGGAGGCCGAGACCGTCACCGAGGTCCGTCTCGTCGGCGACGACGCGTACGTGTACGTCTCCGGTCTCACCGACGGTTTCGGTCGCACGTCGCGCGACGAGCCCGGCGACGCGTTCGTCGCCGCGTACATCGCCTCGTTCGGACCCGCGCAGCTCGCCACCACGCTCCTCGAGACCCGCGAGGCCGTCGTCTCCGTCGCCGCGGGCGGCGCGTCCGTCGAGCTCGACCAGGTCCCCGCCCAGCCGTTCGACGTCGTCGTCGACCTGCGACGCGCCACCGGTGCGATGGGCGCGCGCTTCACCACCGGAGCCACGACGAACCCCTACGCGATGATGCGCCTGTGGATCGGCCCCGACGGGCTCGTGCGCCGCTACGCCGAACCCGCCACCACGCTCCAGGTCGACTTCACCGAGTGGGGCGACGACGTGGCCATCGCGGCGCCCGACGACGCCGTCGAGCTCGACCTCGGAGGGTGAACGCCCTCGTCGGGCGAGTTCGCCGGGCCGCTCACGCCCGCTATGATGACGACTGCTTGCCGCGGCACAGGCGTCCCCGACGCCCGTGATCGACGGTTCGCGCGGGTGTAGTTCAATGGTAGAACTTCAGCTTCCCAAGCTGACAGCGCGGGTTCGATTCCCGTCACCCGCTCCAGGTGACGTGCAGGACGGTAGGCCGAACGGAACCCCGTCAGCGGCGGACCCCGCCCAGAACACCGCACTTGCCTACGCCACACCGCCTGACACGGCACGGGGCGTGGCCGCAATGTGCCGCCGCGCCCGCCCCACGGCACGGCATGCCCAGACCGCGGGGGAATTCCTACGACCGTTTCGACCCGCAGCGGAGCTCCGGCGCGATACATTCGCCGACGACCGGAGAAATCCACCGTTCTGCAGGGGGCAAAACGATGTCTAGCATTCGCATGCGCGCACTCATGGTCAGCGTCCTCGTCGCAGGCGGGCTAGCCGGCACGTCGAGCGCGACGGCGGCTGAGGCCGACGTCGTTCAATGCGCGACGGTCGACGGGCTGAAGTTCTGCACCGAAGTCGGCTTCACGAAGGAGTCCACCACGGCCATCCGCGCCAGGGTGCACCGGACCATGGCGTCCGCGAACACGGCATTCGCGGCGGGGCCTTTGGATACTGGCGACCTGACACCGGCCGAGCAGCTCGCTCAGCTGGCCGGGCTCACGCCGGAACAGCTCAAGGCGCGTCAGGATGCGCAACTGGCAGAAGCGCGCGACGCGGTCGGCCGCATGAAGCTGGTCGACTACGTCGACTCGGGCAAGCCCATCCCGGCAGGCTTCTTCGCGAAGTACCCGCAACTGCACGTGAAAGAGGGCAGCGCTCAGGCCAGGGCTCTGAGGGCCGGCACGTCGATGCGGTTCGCTGCGGCGAGTGGCAACTCGACGAGACTTGCCGTGTCGAGCGACCCGTCAAAGGACTATGAATACATTATGCCTAACGTCGCTCGCGACCAGAAGACGTCTTACTGGTGCGGGCCCGCGACGATGGAGATGATGGACTTGGGCGACGGCGGTTCGCTCCGTACGCAGGCCAAGTGGGCAGAACTCCTCGGGACCACGACCGATGGCACCGGCATCGGAGCGATGAAGGATGGCATGAACGCGTACACGACGTGGGACAACACGGCGGGCAAGTACGTCACCGTGGACCTGTCGGATCGGACTGCTAGCTGGTTCTTCTCGGCGCATCGGACCCGGGTGGGCTTCACAAAGTCGCCGGTCGTCGAGCACGTCCAGCTGCTGATGAAGTACTTCTCGTACTTGAACTACAACCACGGCGGCCACTATCAGGTCGGCCGCGGGTACAGCAGCACGACCGGGAACGTGATCGGCATCATCGACCCGTACGACGAGCGTGACTACCGCAGCGGCGGCGCCGCATCCGGCGGGTACCACGTCATCCCGCTGGACAAGATGTGGGGGGCGACGCTCGCCAACGTGAACCAGAACTTCTCCTACTGATGCGCCTACGAGTCGCGGTGCTGGCGAGCGTCGCCGTCATCGCACTGTGTGCGTGCACGGATGACGGGGTCGATCCCGCTCCGCCTCAGGTCGTCACGGCGAGCACCACCCCGTCCGCGAGCGCGACGACGGGCAGCGACCCCCAGGGGGACACCACCGTCGACGTGTCCGACGACAACAGCGAGTGGTCGAACGTCGATGTCCCCGACGGATACCTCGGGACGGTCGGGATCTCGAGCACGGGGAACGCCTATGCCGTGCTCCAGGACGCGAAGGGCATCCAGAGCCTCACGGTGGTCGGCGATGACACGGCCGCCCCCCTCACGATGAGGCCTGCCGAGATCGTCCAGAACGCACAGACTGCAGACGACGGGACCGTGGTCTACGGGCTCGGGGACGACGACGACGGCGAGTTCTGGGTCAAGCAGTGGGACCCGGAAAGTGGCGAGCAATCCGTTCTGTACGAGTCGGTGGGTGTCGGAGCATCGTGGTCCGAGACAGCGCTGGTCGGTGACTCCCTGTACCTGACACGCCGACACGACGACGGGTCGGACTGCCTGGACGTGCTCACGCCCATTGCTGTCGGCGCAGGGACGACCACGCTGGACTGCGCCAAGGAAGGCGAGACGCTGGACCACCTCCGCGCCGCTCCTGATGGGACGATCAGCTACCTGACACACCCGCAGGCGTCCGACTGCGGCGCACTCCACAAGGTCGCGCCGGGAGGCGCCCCGCAGACAGTGGCTAGCGGCGACTGCGTCTCTCGCGGCAACGCCGACGGCACCACGGTCGTCTGGACCGGTCTGCCGCCTACTGGCGACCTGGGCACGAACTACTTCGACGCGCCGCTCTCCGCGACCAGCAACGGCGTCGAGCGCGAGCTCGGCACCGCGGCCGCCGGTTCCACCCTCCTGTGCGAAGGCAGCGTGTACTGGCTCTGGGAAGACTTCACCCCTCCGGTGTCGCCGTCTGAGATCCGCCGCTGGACTCCTGGCAGCGACACCATCGAGGTCGTGTACCGGTCACCTGACGAGTCGGACCTGAACCGGTTCTCGACGTCGGCGCCGCAGTGCGGCGGGGACCGTCTGTGGGTCGAGCGCATCGGCTGGCGGGGCGACTCGAAGCCAGAGCTGCTGACGCTGCCGCTGGACTAGGGGTGCGCGGGCACCACGCCGCGCCCGTGCGCTGTGCAGGACCGGCCGCATCGCGTGACGGTGTGGGGGGCGAGCCAGGGGGTCGGCCCGTCCCCCGACGGCCGACCCCCGTGGCAGAGAGGATCGCTAATCCGATCGATTCGGTCAAGTATTTGAGGGACCGGCCCACGATCTGAGACGCGAGCCGTTCGCCCTGGTCGTGCGTCAGACTCGGGCTGTGATCGACGTGCTCTCCTCCGCCGGCCCGAACGGCGCGCGCCCGGGGGGCACGTGGGACTGGCTGCCGGAGCAGGCCGCGACGCCCAGCGAGAGCGACCTCGCGCGGGCCCGCTCCGAGGCGGAGGGGTTGCTCGCCGACCACGGCGTCACGTACGGGGCCGCGGCGGAGCACGAGCCCTGGCGGCTGGACCCTGCGCCGGTCGTCATCGACGAGGACGAGTGGTCGCGGCTCGAGGCGGGGATCGCGCAGCGCGCGGAGCTGCTCGACGCGGTGCTGCAGGACCTCTACGGCCCGCGGCGGCTGCTCGCGGACTCGCTGCTGCCGCCCACCGCGGCGGTCGCGCACCCCGGGTTCCTCCGGACCGTCGACGGGTTGCGCCTGCCGGGCGGCCGCGAGCTCGTCCTGACCGCGACGGACCTCGCGCGTGACGACGACGGCACGTGGCTCGCGCTCGCGGACCGGACCCAGGCGCCCTCGGGGGCCGGGTACGCGATGGAGGGTCGGCGCGTCGTCGCGCAGGTGCTCGAAGGCGTGTACCGGCAGACGCCGATCCAGCGCCTCGGCCCGTTCTTCCGTGCCCTGCGCCAGACCCTGCACGACGTCGCACCGCCGTCCGCCCCGCAGCCGCGGATCGCGCTGCTCACGCCCGGGCCGGGCTCGGAGACGGCGTTCGACCAGGCGTACCTCGCCTCGATGCTCGGCCTGCCGCTCGTCGAGGGCTCGGACCTGGTGGTGCGCGACGGGCGGCTGTGGGTGCGCGGGCTGGGCGGGACGGAGCCGGTCGACGTGCTGCTGCGGCGCGTGGACGCCGCGTGGTGCGACCCGCTGGACCTGCGCGCGGGCTCGCGCCTCGGCGTGCCCGGCCTCGTGCGGGCGGTGCGCGCGGGGAACCTGTCCGTGGTGAACCCGCTGGGCTCGGGCGTGCTCGAGAACCCCGCGGTCATCGCCGCGCTGCCACGGCTCGCGCGCACCGTGCTCGACCAGGACCTGCTGCTGCCGTCCGCGCCCACGTGGTGGTGCGGCGAGCCGTCGTCGGCGTCGTACGTGCTCGAGCACCTGGCCGAGCTCGTGCTGGTCCCGTTGTCACGCGAGGACCACGGCGTGCTCGGCTGGACGCTCGACGCGACGCAGCGCGACGAGCTCGCCACGCGGATCAGCGCGGAGCCGTGGCGGTGGGCGGGTCAGGCGCGCGTCGGCGGCGGGGCGCTGCTGGACGTCGCGGGCGACGACGGCACCGGGCCCGGTGAGCAGGACCGCTCCGGCTCCGGGGTCGGGGTGCTACGGACGTTCGCGGTGGCGCACCGGGGCGCGTACACGGTCATGGCGGGTGGGCTCGCGCGGGTCGCCGACGGGCCCGTGGTGTCGTCGCGCACCGGGGCGGTCGCCAAGGACGTGTGGGTGCTCGCGGGGGCGAGCGAGCCGGCGGCCGAGCCCGCGGACGCCGGCGGCGAGGCGCCCGTCGCGCGTCGCACGGGCGTCGGGATCTCGTCGCGCACCGCGGAGAACCTGTTCTGGCTCGGCCGGTACGCCGAGCGGGCCGAGGACCAGGCGCGTGACCTGCGCGTCGTCGTCGACCGGTGGGACGACTTCCACGGGCGCCCGAGGTCCGCGGGGGGACGTGCGCTCGCCGTGCTCGTCGGCGCGCTCGTCGACCCGGACGCACCCGCGGACGCCGCGCACGCCCCGACGCTGCGCGAGCTCGCGCTCGACCGGTCCCGGCCCGAGTCGATCGCGGCGTCGATCGCGGGGCTCGGGAACGCGGCCGCGGCGGTGCGCGACCAGCTCTCGACCGACACGTTCGGCCCGCTCGCTCGGATCGACCGCGCACTGCGAGCCGAGCGTGCGCGGCAGCGGGTCCCCGAGCAGGGCCTCGACCTGGGCCGCTTCGACGACGCGCGTGCCGCGACCGCCGGGCTGCGGCCCGTGCTCGACCGCACGCTCGAGGGTCTTCTGGCGGTTGCGGGGATCGTCGCCGAGGGGCTCGTGCGCGATGTCGGCTGGCACCTGCTCGACGCGGGACGCCGCCTCGAACGCGCGCAGCACGTGGTCGCCGCGCTGCGCCGCACGCTCGTCGACCCGCTCCCGCGCACGGTCGAGGCGCACGTCGTCGACTCGGTCGTCCTCGCGCACGACTCCGCGATCACCTTCCGCCGCCGCTACCCCGAGGACGCGGGCGTCACCGCGGTGCTCGACCTGCTCCTGCTCGACGACGCCAACCCGCGCTCGCTCGCGTTCCAGATCGAGCGTCTGCGCCGCGACCTGTCGGGCGTCCCCATGCGCTCGCGCCCGACCGACGAACGCGACCGCCTGCTCGCCCAGCTCGGCGACCTCGTCGTCGAGCTCGACCCGGCGGCCGCGAGCGCACGTGACACCGACGGCCGCCGCGTGCGCCTGGCCGAGACGCTCGACTCGATGCACTGGCGCCTGCTCGCGGTCGCCGACGAGATCGAGAAGGTGCACTTCGCACGGCCCGTCACCGCGCGAGCGCTCGACGACCCGTGGGACGCGGGCGACGAGGAGGTCGCACCGTGAGCCGCACGTACGACCTCGTGCACCGCACGACGTACACGTACCCGCAGGAGGTCACCGACTCCTACGGCCGCACCGTCATGACCCCGCGCGACCTGCCCGGGCAGACGGTCCTGACCAGCGCCGTCGAGATCGACCCCGCGCCCGCGGACAGCGCCGTGCAGCACGACTACTTCGGCAACCGCACGACCTACTACTGCGTCACCGAGCCGCACACGCGGCTCGTCGTGACCGCCCGCTCGACCATCGAGATCACGCGCGTCCGGCCGGACCCGGCGAGCCTGCCGACCGTCGCGTGGGACGAGACCGCGACCTCGGTGCAGACGGGGTCCGCCGCGGCCGCGATGTCGCCCGACGCGCTCGTCGTGCTGCGCGAGATGGTGCTGCCCTCGGCGCACGTGACGTTCGTCGACGAGGTGCGGCAGTGGGCGGCGCCGTCGTTCGCCCCCGGGCGGCCGCTCGGGGACGTCGTCGTCGACCTGTGCCACCGGATCCGGCACGAGCTCACGTACCGCACCGGGTCGACGACGGTCAGCACGACCCAGCGTCAGCTCCTCGCGCAGCGCACGGGCGTCTGCCAGGACTTCGCGCACTTGATGATCGCGGCGCTGCGGCTGCACGGGGTGCCTGCGCGGTACGTCAGCGGGTACCTCGAGACCCTGCCGCCGCCCGGCCGCGAGAAGCTGCGCGGGGCCGACGCGTCGCACGCGTGGGTGTCGGTGTGGATCCCCGGCGCGGGATGGGTGGACGCGGACCCGACGAACGACCAGCTCGTCGACGACCGCTACGTGGTGCTCGGCTGGGGGCGCGACTACCACGACGTGCCGCCGCTGCGGGGCGTGATCTTCACCGAGGGCAGCGGTTCGAAGCTCTCCGTCCAGGTCGACCTGGTCCCGTCCGGCTCACCCGCGTTCGCCTGAACCAGGGTGCGACCCCAGCCCCCCAAGCCGGGGGCGGCACGGCCGCGCCTGGTCAGCGCGGCGGGACGGCCCGGCGGGTGAGCTCGGACGGCTCGACGACGAAGCCGCCCTCGTCGACGACCGTCCCGCCCGCCGTACGCCACAACGCCGCGGCGACCCGGGCGATCGTCGGCGCGACGCGCTGGCGGGCGATCGCCGACAGCGGTGACTCCGGGTCCTCGCCGTCCGGCGGGTGCCAGCGCACGCGGTACGCCCAGGGCCCGTACTCGCGCCAGTCGAGCGTCGTGAGCACCGCGGGCACCTCCTCACCGCGCGACGAGCGCAGCGTGACCGCACCGTCGTACTCGAACTGCGCGGTCACGGCGCACAGCGGCGGACCGTCGATCCCGGGCGGTGTCGGGAGCTCGGTCGGGGAGACGCGCGCGCCGATCATCGCGGGCCGCACGAGCGGCAGGACGTCGGCCGGCGCCAGGGGCACAGGCGACCAGAGCGTGAGGCCGGGCGCGGCCTGCGGGTCCGGGACGACGACCTGCGTGCGCGTCGCCGGGACGAGCAGCCCACGCGCGTGCCGCGCCGCCGCGACGCACCAGGCGGTGAGCTGCGGCGAGGCGTCCCCGTCGATCGCGTACAGGTCGAGCCCGCCGTCGCCGCGCAGACCGGCGGCGCGGACCTCGTCGGCGGTCAGGGGGTGCGGGCCGACGACCGCGGCGTCGGCGACCGGGAGTCGCCCCGGTGCCGTCGCGGCGGTCTCCACCGCCAGGCCCCGGAACCTGGCTCCGGTCATGGGGCGCGCGACCGAGGCCGCGACGGGCTCTCGTTCCCAGGCGGCGTCCGGGAACCAGGCACGCACGAGCGTGAGCAGGTCCGTCCCTGCCGGGAGAGCGAGCACGTGCCTGCCGTCGAGAGCGGCGGGGAGCGTGGCGTCCATGGCCGCACGGTAGGGCCAGGATGCTGCCGGGATGTTTCGGTTTGCCGCCCTCTGTGGGTCTTGCGTCACGTGGTGCGCATGTGAATCCATTCACCTGCCGCTCCCGCCCGCCCCGCCGTCCACGGGTCGTGGGCGTCCGTCCACCGGTCTGCTCGCGGTTGTCCACAGGGCCGCGCGCACAGATACCCACGGGTGTGCAGAACCCTGTGGATGACCGGTGGACAGGGCGGACGACGCGCGTCAGGCGTGCACGTCGTGCAGGTGGTGCACGACGTCGTGCAGGAAGTACTGCCCGAGCGTGCGGACGGTGAAGAACGAGCCGTTCGAGCGGCGGCCGGTGCGCTCCCACTCGTCGTCGCCGACGGCCTCGAACGCGGCCGCGGTGGCCTCCCCGGACGCGACCAGCTCCTCGGCGACGACCGCCGGGTCCTGCAGGTCGTACCGGTCCGCGAGCGCCGTCGCGTCCTGGTCCCAGTTCTCGAACAGCGGGTCCTCGTGGGCGAGCATGAGCTCGAGCCGGCCGCCGAAGATGCGGAACACGTCGCGCACGTGCGCGGAGTACTCCAGCGTGGACCACACGGTCGGCTCGGGGCGCACGCGCACGTCGTCGCGGTGCAGCGCCGAGACGTACCGCGGCAGCAGGTCGCGCACGGTCGCGCCGATCTGCCGGGGGTCGACGTCGGCGGCGGTGAACCCGCACTCGCCGCACCGCTCGTGCAGGACCCAGGTCCAGTCCTTGTCGTCGGGAACGATCGGGTCGGACGTGTCGGTCGCCATGCCCGCACGCTAGCAACGAGACGTGTCACCGCGGTGACGAACCGGACATCGCGTTCGTCGGACGAGCAGTCGCGTCACAGGACGCCCGCGGACTGCAGCTCGCGGAACTCGTCGTCGGTGAGCACGCGCGAGCGGATGAGGAACCGCACGCCCTCGGGGGCCTCGAGCGAGAACCCCGCACCGCGCCCCGGGACCACGTCGATCGTCAGGTGCGTGTGCTTCCAGTACTCGTACTGCGCCTTCGTCATCCAGACCGGGACGACGACCGGGCCGCTCTCGCCGTCGCCGACGTCCAGGTCCCCGAGGTGCTCGTCGACGTCCCCGGTGAGGAACTCGCCCGCGGGGTAGCACATGGGCGACGAGCCGTCGCAGCAGCCCCCGGACTGGTGGAACATCAGCTCGCCGTGCTGCGCGCGCAGGGTGCGCAGCAGCTGCGCGGCCGCGGGAGTGACCGCGACGCGCTCGACCTGGGTGGTGGCCATGGGCAGGCCTCCTTCCTCGTCGTCGTCCTGCCAGCATGCGCCGCGGGACCGCGCGCCGCCCGACGAGGCAGGGGCGCGCGGTCCGCGGCGGTCAGGTCACGTGCCGGTCAGAAGCCGTGCCGGTCAGAAGAAGCCGAGCTTGGTGCCCGAGTAGCTGACCAGCAGGTTCTTGGTCTGCTGGTAGTGGTCGAGCATCATCTTGTGGTTCTCGCGGCCGACGCCCGAGCCCTTGTAGCCGCCGAACGCCGCGGCCGCCGGGTACGCGTGGTAGCAGTTCGTCCACACGCGGCCGGCCTGGATGTCACGCCCGGCCCGGTACGCGGTGGCCTGCTCACGTGACCACACGCCCGCGCCCAGCCCGTACAGCGTGTCGTTCGCGATCGAGATCGCGTCCGCGTAGTCGGAGAACGACGTGACCGCGACGACCGGCCCGAAGATCTCCTCCTGGAAGATGCGCATCGAGTTCTTGCCCTCGAACACCGTCGGGGTGATGTAGTACCCCTCGGCCAGGTCGCCGTCGAGGTGCGCGCGCTCACCACCCGTGAGGACCTTGGCACCCTCGTCGCGGCCGATCGCGAAGTAGCTGAGGATCTTCTCGAGCTGGTCGTTGGACGCCTGCGCGCCGATCATCGTCTCGGTGTCGAGCGGGTTGCCCTGCTTGATGGCCTTGACGCGCGCGATGCCGTCCGCGAGGAAGTCGTCGTAGATCGACTCCGCGATCAGCGCACGCGACGGGCACGTGCACACCTCGCCCTGGTTGAGGGCGAACATCGCGAAGCCCTCGAGCGCCTTGTCGTAGTAGTCGTCCTTCGCGCGCGCGACGTCCTCGAAGAAGATGTTCGGGCTCTTGCCGCCGAGCTCGAGCGTCACCGGGATGATGTTCTGGCTCGCGTACTGCATGATCAGGCGGCCCGTGGTGGTCTCACCCGTGAACGCGATCTTGCGGATCCGCGACGACGAGGCCAGCGGCTTGCCCGCCTCGACACCGAACCCGTTGACGACGTTGACCACGCCCGGCGGCAGCAGGTCCGCGATGAGCTCCATGAGGAACAGGATCGACGCGGGCGTCTGCTCGGCCGGCTTGAGCACCACGGTGTTGCCCGCCGCGAGCGCCGGGGCGAGCTTCCACGTGGCCATGAGCAGCGGGAAGTTCCACGGGATGATCTGCCCGACCACGCCGAGCGGCTCGTGGAAGTGGTAGGCGATCGTGTCCGCGTCGATCTCCGAGATCGAGCCCTCCTGCGCGCGGATCGCGCCCGCGAAGTAGCGGAAGTGGTCGATCGCGAGCGGGATGTCCGCGGCGAGCGTCTCGCGCACAGGCTTGCCGTTCTCCCACGACTCGGCGACCGCGATCATCTCGAGGTGCTCCTCCATGCGGTCGGCGATCTTGTTGAGGATCACCGCGCGCTCGGTCGCGCTGGTCCTCCCCCACGTGCGCGCGGCGCCGTGCGCGGCGTCGAGCGCGCGCTCGATGTCGTCGGCGTCACCGCGCGCGACCTCCGTGAACGTGCGGCCCGTGACGGGGCTCGGGTTCTCGAAGTAGCGGCCGGCCTTCGGCGCGACGAACTCGCCGCCGATCCAGTGGTCGTACCGCTCGCGATAGGTGGCCAGGCTGCCGGACGTGCCAGGTGCTGAGTAGACGGTCATGCGGCCGCTCCCTCCGGGGTGCGCGGGCGCCGGCGGGGGCCGTGGCGCCCGGGCGCGGCGTCGTTGCCGCGCTTCGTCCCGACGCTAAGCACCCGAGGTTGCATCACCGTTGCAGCGCCGTGATGGGTCGTCAGGCGCGCGCTGGGTCGTCAGGCGCGCGGTGGGTCGTCAGGTCGTGCTGACGACCCACATGCGGTCTGACGACCTGCCTGCGCCCGCTGTCAGCCTGCGAGCGCCGCCCGCAGGAAGGCGATGTCGTCGGCCTGGCCCTCGGCCGGGGTCTCGACGATCGCGTCGCAGCCCGCCTCGCGGACCACGTGCGCGATGAGCTCGGGCGGAATGGTGCCGTGCGCGAAGTTCGCGTGGCGGTCCCGGTTGGAGCCTGCCTCGTCGCGCGAGCTGTTCGCGTGGACCAGGTCGATCCGGCCGGTGATCGCGGTGATCTGCTCGACCACGGTCTCCAGGTCGAGGCCCGACGCCCACGCGTGGCACGTGTCGAGGCAGAAGCCGACGTCGTACTGGCCGATCGCGTCCCAGAGCTGCGCGATGCGGTCGAGCGTGCGCGCGCACGCATTCTCGCCGCCCGCGGTGTTCTCGACGAGCACGCGCACGGGGTACGTCGCGCGCTCGAACGTCTTGCGCCAGTTGTCGACGCCCACCGCGATGTCGTCGCCCGCGCCCACGTGCCCGCCGTGCACGATCAGCCCGCGCGCGCCGAGCGTCGCGGCCGCGGCGCTGTGCTGGGCGATCATGGTGCGGCTCGGGATGCGGATGCGGTTGTTGGTCGACGCGACGTTGACCAGGTACGGCGCGTGCACGTAGACCCCGAGGCCGCTCGCGACGATCGCGTCGGCGTCCGGGCGCGGCTCGGGCTTCTTCCAGCCCTGCGGGTCGGCGAGGAACACCTGCACCGCCTGCGCACCGGTCTCGGCGGCGGCCGCCACCGGGTCGTCGCCACGCGTGTGAGCACCGATCAGCACCACGTCGTCACCCTCGTCCTCGTCGTCCTCGTCGTCCTGCGTCTGGCCGTGACCTGACCTGCGTGACGCTAGACGCCACGTGCGACAGGCGCCCGCGCTGTCCGCGGCTCAGCGCGGGCCGAGCGCGTGCTCGAGGCGGCGGAGCTGGGCGAAGGCGCGCAGCTGCGTGGCCGAGCCGGGGGCGCTCGTCGCTGCGAGCGCACGCCACGCGGCGTAGTCGTCGGCACCCTCGTCGGACGCGGCCCACCGCACGATCACGCGCGGGTCGCGGGACGCGAGGACGGCCGCGCGCACCTCGTCGGACACCGCGGCCCGCACGCGCTCGACCCCCGGCGACGACGAGCGGGGCAGCACGGGACCGGTGTACGAGCCGACGGCCTGCGCGACGTCCCCGAGCGCGAGCGCCTCACGGACCGCGTCGACGTCGGTCCGCACCGCGCGCGTCAGCCGGTAGGGGCGCGACTCGCTCAGCAGCGGCCCGACGACGCGGCGCAGGCGCGAGACCTCCGCGCGCACGGTGACGCCCGACAGCTCGGAGTCGCTCAGCAGCACCGCGACCTCGTCGGCGGTCAGTCCCGCGGGGTGCTCGGCGAGCAGCAGCAGGATCTCGGCGTGCCGGCCGGAGAGCCGGTGCGCGGTGCCGTCGAGCACGAGCGTGCCGCCCTGGCTGCCGAGCACGCGCAGGGTCGGCGCGGGCGGTCCGGCGGGCGTGCTCGTCGTGATGCGCCCGACCGTCGCCTCGACGGCCGTCGCGGTCGCGCGGACGAGCTGCATCGCGAGCCCGGACCCGACGACGGCTCCACCCGTGATGTCGAGGACGCCCAGCACGCGGCCGTGCGCGTCGTGCACGGGTGCCGCCGCGCAGCTGAACGCGTGCACGGGCCGCGCCCAGTGCTCGGTGCCGATCACCTGCACCTCGCGGTTGGTCGCCAGCGCGGTCCCGGGCGCGTTGGTGCCCGCGCAGTCCTCGCTCCACACGGCCCCCTCGACGAACCCGACGCCGCCGACGGCTCGTCGGACCTGCGCGTTGCCCTCGACCCACAGCAGGCGGCCGGACGCGTCCGTCATCGCGGCCACCCACTGGGGGTCCGTGTCGAGCAGCAGGCGGCGCACCACGGGCAGCGCGTCGGTCAGGGGTGTGGCGCGGCGCAGGTCGGCGAGGTCGTTGGCGGAGACGTCGATGCGCGGCGCGGGGTGCTCGGGGTCGACGCCGCTGCGGCGGCTGCGCCTCCAGGACTCCGCGACCAGGCGGCGCACGGAACCGGCGAGGCGGCCGGTGCTGACGAACGTGTCCTGCGCGGCGCGGACGTCGGCGGGCTCGGTCGTCGTCGACACGGGCACCTCCCGTCCTCGGGGGGTCGGCGCGCGCTCACCGTCGGCGCCGACGGTGAGGCCGAGTCTAGGGACGAAAGGCCTGTACCGGAATCGGAGCGGTCCCCGCCGGGCGCGCACGGCCGTGGCCTGCGGGTCCGCCCCTGGTCGTGGCCACCATGCCCGCGGGATGCGGGGATTCTGACATGTTGTGTCAGACTGTCAGCATGCCCAAGATCATCGGCGGGTCACTGCACGAGCACCGCGAGCAGACCAGGCTGAAGCTGTTCGGCGCGCTCTCGACCCTCATGGTCGAGCGCGGGTTCGACGCCGTGACGCTCGCGGAGATCGCGCACGCCGCCGGTGTCGGGCGTACCGCGGTCTACAACCACTTCCCCGACAAGGAAGCGCTGCTCCTCGGGTTCATCACGCACGAGACCGAGCAGTACGCCGCGGTGCTGCAGAGCTCGCTCGACGACCTCGACGACCCCGTCGAGCGCCTGCGCACCTACGTGAGCCAGCAGATCCAGCTCAAGCGCATCTACCACGTGGCCCCCGGCCCCGAGCTGCGCAGCGTGCTCTCCCGCCAGACGCAGCAGCGCGTGCGCGAGCACGTCGTGATCGTCGAGCGGATCCTGCGCGACATCCTCACCGACGGCATCGCGTCCGGCGCGTTCCCCGAGCAGGACCTCGACACCACCGTCCCGCTGGTCAACGCGTGCCTGACCGGCCGTGGCGTCCCCGAGGACGGCCCCGAGCGCGAGCGGGCGATCGAGCAGACCGTCGCGTTCGTGCTGCGTGCCGTGGGGGCGGCCGAGACCGCCTCCGCACCGCAGTCGTCCGACGAGGCCGCGGCTGACGAGACCGCCGCCACGTCCGGGTCCGACCAGGCGGCGTCCGCCGCGACCGGCGAGGGCATCCGCGTCGACGACGAGGCCGCGCTGCTGTCCGCGGTCTCCGCCTGACCCGCCGCGTGCCACCGTCCCGGCGCGGCCGTCCGCCGCACCCCGACCGTTCCGGCGGCTTCTCCGGAGGGCGCGGCCGTCCGGGCAGCGGGTCGCGCCAGGATGACGCCGCGCCGCGCGGCGGTCGCAGCTCGTCGCCGCGCCACGGCCACGGCCGTCCGGCGCGCGACACGGCACGGCAGCCGAGCCGCGCCGGCCACCGCCCGACGCGCGTCGAGCTCACGTACCTGCCCGGCCTGGGCGACGTCCTGGCCGACGAGGTGCGCGAGGTCCTCGAGGTCGCGCCCCGACCCGTCGCGGGACGTGACGACGCGCTCGTCGTCGACCTGCCGACCGACCGGCTCGCCCAGGTGCGCCGTCTGCGCACGGCCGTCGCGGCGTTCGTCGTGCTGCACCACGACGTCCCGCGTCCGCGCTCGCTGCTGTCCGGCGAGCACCTGACGCGGATCGTCGAGGCCGCGTACGCCTCCTTGCGGGTGGCGGGGTCCTCGACGTTCCGGTTCGAGGCCGCCGGCGCGGACTCGCCCACCTTCCTGCGGCTCGGCGACGAGCTCGCGCGCGCCACGGGTCTCAAGCACGATGCGGCCGACGGCGAGCTCGTCGTGAAGGTCCGGCGCGGTGCGCGTCGCGCCGACGACGCCGACCCGGGGTGGGACGTGCTCGTGCGGATCGGGCCGCGGCCGTTGTCGGCCCGCACGTGGCGCGTCACGGACTTCCCGGGCGCCGCGAACGCGACGATCGCCGCCGCGATGGTGCGCCTCGCGGGCGTGCGCGACGACGAGCGCGTGCTCAACCTCATGTCCGGCTCGGGGACGCTGCTGATCGAGCGGCTGCTCGCCGGTCCCGCGGCCGCGGCGGTCGGGATCGACCTGTCCGACGAGGCCCTGGCCGCCTCGCGCGACAACCTCGAGGCCGCGGGCCTGACCCGGCGCGCGTCGCTCGTGCAGGCCGACGCACTCGCGCCCTCGTCGTGGTCGACGGGTCCGGCGACCGACGTCCGACCGGCCGACCTGGTGCTCGCCGACCCGCCGTGGGGCACGCTGCACGGCTCGCACGCCTCCGCTGCGCAGGTCCACGCGGGGCTGCTGCGCGCCGCGCACGAGGTCGCGGCTCCCGGCGCGCGCCTCGTCGTGCTCACGCACGAGGTCAAGGTGATGGAGGCGGCCGTGCGCGACGCGGCGACGCTGTGGACCCCTCGCCCGGCCGTGCGCGTGTTCGCCAAGGGCCACCACCCGCGGATCTGGGTCCTCGACAAGGTCTCCTGACCGCCGGCCGCGACCGCCGGCCGCGCCCCGTGCGGTCAGTCGGTCGCGGGGAGGCCGAGGTACGGGCCCAGCACACGCCGCAGCGGCGCGAGCGCGGCCGCGCGGTCGTCGATGCCCACCTCGGGGTGCTGGGCACCGCGCAGCTGCGACGTCGCACTGAGCAGCATGGCGTCGACGAGGTCCGCGACCGCGTCCGGGGCCGGGTCCCCGAGCTCGCGCAGCGCCTCCCGCAGGGGCTCCTGCAGCGCGGTGTGGAACTCCTGCATCGGCCCGTGCAGGATCGCCGGGTCGACCACGGAGCCCAGCGCGCGGGCGACCCGCTGCTCCGAGCCGGAGAAGAACGCGACGTTGCTCTCGACGTACGCCCACACCTTCTCGGCCGGCGTCGGAGCCTGCGCGATGGCCGTCCGGATGCGGTCGGCCCAGCCGGGGAACACGTCCGCGACGACCGCGGCCATCAGGTCGTCACGCGACCGCGCGTACTCGTAGACGCTGGACCGCGCGAGACCGGCGCGCTTGCCCACCTCGGCGAGAGAGGGTGCCTGGCCGGTCTCGGCGAGCAGGTCGCGCGCGGCGTCCAGGACGGCGCGGCGCTGCAGAGCGCGGTGCTCGGCGACGGTCGCAGCGTTGATCCGCGGCAACGGGACCTCCTGTCAGGCGGTGTGGGGCAGCAGCTGTCCGTCCATCATCTCCAGAACGCGGTCGCAGTGGTGCAGCACGTCGTGATCGTGCGTGACCATGACGGTCGCGACGCCGTGCTGGTGCGCCTCGCGGGCCAGCAGCGCGACGACCTCCTGGCTGCGAGCACGGTCGAGCGCGGCGGTCGGCTCGTCGACGAGCAGCAGGCGCGGGCGGGTCATGAGCGCGCGGGCGATGCCGACGCGCTGACGCTCACCTCCGGAGAGCTGGTGCGGGCGGCGCTTGGCGCGCTCCGCCATGCCGACCTCCTCGAGCAGCTCCATCGGGTCGCGCGGGTCCGCGACCTTCCCGAACTGCAGCGGCAGGCGGAGCTGGTCGACGGCCGTCAGGGCGGGGACGAGGTTCCCGCTCTGGAACACGAAGCCGATCTCGGTGCGGCGGATCGCCGCGAGCTGGCGACGGGACGCGGCGACCAGGTCGGCCGCGCCGACGCGCACCTGACCCGAGTCCGGGCGGGTCAGGCCGCCGGCCACGGCGAGCAGGCTCGACTTGCCGGCACCCGACGGCCCGACGACCGCCAGGAGCTCGCCGGGCTCGACGGTCAGCGAGACGTCGTCGAGCGCTGTCACGACGCTGTCGCCGTCGCCGTGGGTGAGGGTCACACCGACCATGACGAGGCCCGTGGTCGTGGTCACCGGGTGGGCGGTCATCGGTTGCCTCCGAGTGCGGTCAGGGGGTCGACGCGGGTGATGCGGGTGACGGCCGACGCGGCGCCGACCATGCCGAGCACGACGAGCAGGGCGCTCGCGCCCACGATCGGCGAGGCCTCGAGGGCGAACGGCATGTCCGTCCCGGAGATGCTCGCGCCGAGCAGGAGCCCGATGCCCACGCCGATCGCGGTCGAGACGACCAGCAGGATCGCCGACTGGGTGAGGCTGTCGCGCAGCAGGTAGCGCGTGCTGGCGCCCATGGCCCGCAGGACCGCGATCTCGTGCTTGCGCTGGATCGTCACGACAGTGAAGAACGCGCCGACGACGAGCGCGGAGATCGCGTAGAGGAAGACCTGGATGAGCTGCAGCGTGGACGTCTCGGCGGTGAAGCCGGGCGACGCGCCGAACGACTGCGTGAGCGTCAGGGACGTGGTCCCCGCCTCGGCGTCGACCGCCGCGAGGTCGGGCGACGCACCGTCGGCGGCGAGCACCGCGATCGCGCTGACCTCCTGGTACGCGTGCTCGGGCACGTTCTCCCCCGGACGGACCCCGGCGCGGACCTCCTGCCACGTGCGCAGGTCGACGTAGCCGACGTCGACGTGGCCGAACGTGTGCTGGCCGTCGATGAAGCCGACGACCTCGAGCTCGGTGCCGACCTGGTCGATGGTGACGACGTCACCCACGGCCACGCCCTCGTCGCGCAGCGTGCCCGGCAGGACGATCTGACCCTCGTCGGCCAGCGCGGTGCCGGTGGCGACCTGCGGCGCCAGCCACGAGTCGCGCTCGACGCCGAACAGCGCCAGGTCGAGGTCGAGACCGCCGTCGGTGCGGGTGTTGACGAGCGTCAGGCCGAACGGACCGGCCTCGGCGACGCCGTCGGCCGCGGCCCACGTCTGCGCGGTGTCGACGTCGACGACCGAGCGCGTGAACGCGGCGCTCGTGTCGACGTCGCGCTCGAAGGCGAACGAGGAGACGGGGAGCTTCTGCAGCCCGGAGACGCCGTCGTTGACCAGGCCCACGGACAGTCCGGACAGCAGGACCATCAGCACGCCGATCAGCGCCACGACCGAGCCCATGAGGGCGAACCGACCGCGGGCGAACGAGAGCTCACGCAAGGCGAGGAACACGACTACCCACCCACTCTTGTCGACATCATGTCGGTAAGCGTAGGTCGGTTCCGGCTGTCTTGTCGACACGATGTCGGCAATGTGATCAGGCGGACTCCTCACGCGCCGCGATCCACTCGTCGATCCCGCGCCAGTGCTCGAACAGCCACGCCTCCTGCGAGGACCCGTCGCGCGGCACGTCCTCGGGCAGCAGCGACCACCCCTTCATGACGATGGACTTGTCCATCGGCAGCTCACGCCAGATGTCCCGCACCGTCACGAGCTTGTCGAGCCCCGTGTGCGCGACGAAGACCACGCCCGCCTGCGGTGCCGCGTCCAGCGCCGACAGCAGCCCACCCGCGTGCGGCGCCATGACGTTGACCATCTGCTCCGCCTGCGCGGCGAGCTCGACGCGGCCCGCGCTGCGCAGCGCCTCGATACGGCCCAGCCGCCGGCGCGGGGTCACGTTGCCGCCCTCGGGGAAGATCAGCAGCGCGTCGTCGCCGTCGAGACCCAGCGCCAGGTCGCCGACCGCGTCCGACAGCCGCGGGGCATCCGCGCGGCGCGCGCTGCGCGGGGTGATGAACTGCGACGGCAGCCGGTTGAGCAGCACGTCGATCGCCGGGTCCCACTGCAGGGTGTCCTTCAGGACGATGCGCGGCTCCCGGTCGAACCAGTTCAGCAGCGCGTGGACCAGGATGAACGAGTCGCCCGGCCCGGCGTGCCGGCTCGCGACGACGATCGGCCGGCCCCGCAGCACGTTGCCCAGGTCCGCGTCCTCGACGTCGATCCTCAGCCGCAGCGTCTGCGTGATCTGCCAGAACAGCACGCGCAGCATGAGGCCCGCGAACCGGTAGTGCGCCCGCTGGAACGCGGGCCGCCGCAGATGGAGGCCGAACCCGCTGCCCACCCACAGCGCGAAGCACACGACCAGCACCACCGCGTCCCAGTACAGGTAGAAGACCGCCATCCAGATCGCCCGCAGGACCCGCAGGCGGCCCGGGAGCAGCCACGTGAGGACCGCGCCGACGAAGGCCGCGAGCAGCACGCCGATCGGCAGCACGACGAGCGCGACGAGCAGCAGCGCCGGGGAGAGCACGGCGCGCCGCACCCACCGCGGCGGCAGGCGCCAGCTCACGAGCCCGCCAGGTATGCGCTCGTCGCGGCGTGCGCGGCCTCCATGCGCGCACGCACCGTGTCCATGCGGCGGTACGAGCTGAGCTTCTCGTCGCCCTTCGTCGGACCACCGCTCGGCAGCACGTGCACCGACACCCCCTCGGGAACCTCGTCGATCTCGCGCGCGAACCGGTGCCGCCGCGCGATCTCGAAGCTCACCCGCGCGACGTCCGACGGCCTGTCCGGCGCCACGAGCGCCTCCTCGATGCGTCCCACCTGCAGCACGTACACCGTCGTCGCGCCGCGTCGCCACGCCTCACCGAGCGGGATCGAGTTCACGAGCCCGCCGTCGACGAAGTGCTCGTCTCCGATCTCCGTGGGCGGCAGGACCCCCGGGACGGACGCCGAGGCCATCACCGCGGGCACCACCGGACCGGTGTCGAACCACCGTTCCGCCGCCCGCTCGATGCACGCCGCCGCGACCGCGAGCGGCACCGTCAGGTCCTCGAAGCGCGTCTCCGCACCGACGATCCCCTCGAGGAGCTCGCGCAGCGGCGTCGGGTCGTTGAGGTGGGTGCGCGACTTGGCGAGCCGCGCGAGCTGCTTGGGCCACGAGTCGCCGTAGACCGCGGACGCGGCCGGCGACGCCCACGCCTGCGCGAGCCGCTCGACGACGTCCGGCGTCGGGTCCGCCGCGACCGCCGACCCGTTGATCGCCCCGATCGACGTCCCGACGACGAGGTCCGGCCGGATCCCCGCGTCGAACAGCGCACGCAGCATCCCGACCTGCACGGCCCCGCGGACCCCGCCACCACCGAGCACGAACCCGACGCTCACGCCCCGATCGTGGCAGATCCCCCCGACCCGGGCTATCGCTCATGTCCCCCGCCCAGCGCAGTACCGGGTCGTCGAGAGAGGACTCGACCCCGCGGACACTCGGGCCACGTATCAGGTTGGCCGGAGCAGGTGCTGGGTCGTGGCGCGGGGTCGGCGGGGAGGGGGTGGATCGTGTTCACTACGTTCGTGACTGGGTCGACTCGCCGCCTGCCGCGTGTCCGTGCGTCCGAGCTCGTCGGGCGCGGGTGGTTGAACACCGGAGGCCGCGACATCAGCCTCGCGGACCTGCGCGGCAAGGTCGTCGTGCTGGACTTCTGGACGTTCTGCTGCATCAACTGCCTGCACGTGCTCGACGAGCTGCGTGAGGTGGAGGCGGAGTTCTCCGACGTGCTCGTCGTGATCGGCGTGCACTCCCCGAAGTTCGTGCACGAGGCCGACCCGGTCGCTCTCGCGGCGGCGGTCGAGCGCTACGAGGTGCACCACCCGGTGCTGGACGACCCGCAGCTGCAGACGTGGCAGGCGTACGCCGCGCGGGCCTGGCCGACGCTCGTCGTGATCGACCCCGAGGGGTACGTCGTCGCGCAGATGGCCGGCGAGGGGCACCGGCACAACCTCGAGATCCTGGTGCGCGAGCTCGTCGCGGAGCACGACGCGAAGGGGACGCTGCACCGCGGCTCGGGCCCGTACGTGCCACCGCCCGCCACGCCCGGGACGCTGCGGTTCCCGGCCAAGGCGGTCGCTCTGCCGAACGGGAACCTGCTGGTCGCGGACGCGGGCCACCACTCGCTCGCCGAGCTCGCGCCCGACGGCGAGACGCTGGTCCGCCGGATCGGCTCGGGAGAGCGCGGGTTCGTCGACGGCGGACCCGACGAGGCGCGGTTCAGCGAGCCGAACGGCCTGTGCCTGGTGCCCGACGAGCTGCGGCCGTGGCTCGAGTACGACGTGCTGGTCGCGGACACGGTGAACCACGCGCTGCGCGGCGTACGTCTCGACGACGGCACGGTGACCACGGTCGCCGGGACCGGAGAGCAGCTCATGGTCGGGGCGTCGGACAACGTGTCCGCGGCGTTCGGCGGCGGAACGGGGCTGGGCTTCGCCGGGCCCGCGCAGGCGGTGCGGCTCTCGTCGCCGTGGGACGTCGCGTGGTCGCAGGAGTGGGGCGCGTTCGTCGTCGCGATGGCCGGCAACCACACCCTGTGGGCGTTCGACGACAAGGAGGGCTCGATCGCGCACGTGGGCGGGACCATGAACGAGGGCCTGGTCGACGGGCCGCTGGCCGAGGCGTGGTTCGCGCAGCCGTCGGGGCTGGCCGTCGGGCCGGACGGGCGGATCTGGCTCGCGGACTCCGAGACGTCCGCGCTGCGCGTGGTGACGCCGGTGCACGCGACCATCGGCGACGGGACGGTGCGCACGGTCGTCGGCGAGGGCCTGTTCGACTTCGGGCACCGCGACGGCCCGGCCGACGAGGCGCGGCTGCAGCACCCGCTCGGCGTCGCGGTCCTGCCCGACGGCTCGGTCGCCGTCGCGGACACGTACAACGGCGCGGTCCGTCGGTACGTGCCGCCCGCCGACGAGTCCGGCGCGGGCATGGCGGGCGAGCGCGTGTCCGGGGCCGGTGTCGGGTCCGGCGCCGGCGAGGTCACGACGATCGCGACCGGTCTGGCCGAGCCGAGCGGGCTCGTCGTGCTCGGCTCCGGACGGGACGCGACGCTGCTCGTCGTCGAGTCCGCGGCCCACCGGATCACGCGCATCCCGCTCGCGGACCTGGCCGCCGAGGCCGTCGACGGCGGCGTGCACCGCACGCAGCGGCCGGTGACGGACCTCGCCGAGCGCGTGCGGCTCGACGTGGTGTTCACGCCCGCGACGGGTCAGAAGTACGACGACCGGTTCGGGCCGTCGACGCGCCTGCAGGTCTCGTCGACCCCGCCCGGGCTGCTGCTCGCGGGTGCGGGCGACGACGTCCCGTTCGAGCGCGAGCTCGTGCTCGACCCGACCGTCGGCGAGGGCGTCCTGCACGTCACCGCCCACGCCGCGTCGTGCGACGACGACCCCGCGGTCGAGTACCCCGCGTGCCACCTGAACGCGCAGGACTGGGGCGTGCCGGTGCGCGTCACCGCGGACGGCGAGACCACCCTGACGCTCCCGTTGCACGGATAGCGACCACGCTCACCCCGCGGGGCGTGCACCGGGTGGGCTTCCGCTCGCTCAGCGAGCGCAGGTCCACCCGATCCGCAGCCCGGGCGCGGCGCACCGCGACGGCGGTGCGGGCGGCCGGCCGTGGTGGGGTCAGGAGGCGCCCTCGACCGCGACCGCGGCCAGTGCGTGCAGCGCGGTGGTCACCGCGGGGCCGGCCGCCGCGTGCGGCGACGCACCGATCTCGACGAGCCACACGCCGTGCGTCACCTGCGTGACGATCTGCTCGTGGTCCACGTCCGCGGGGCTGCCGCCGCGCGCGACCGCGGACGCGGTGCCGTCGCGCTGCATGAGCACCGCCCACGCCGACCCGCCGAGCGTCTCGGTGGTGGCCGCGGCCATCGCGCACAGCCGCGGCACGACGCCGGACTGCGCCGCCGTGATCGCCGCGGCACCCGCGACGACCACGCGCTCGGCGGTGACCGCCGGATCGGCGATCGGCACCGCGGACTGACGGGCGCGTGCGCGGGCGCGCTTCACGCGGTACTGCGCGATGTCCGCGCGGCGGAACAGGTGCCGCGCGGAGATCTCGCCCGTGATCGCGGTCGAGGCCAGGCCGTAGGAGATCGCGGCGCCGTGCGGCAACGGCGACTCGAGCGTCGTCGAGAGCATGACCTCCGCGACCTCGGCCCGGTGCTGGCCGACGGTCACGAGGCAGAACTCGTCGCCACCCAGACGCGCCGCGGTGCTGCCCGGCAGCCGCTCGACCGCGCGGCGCAGGACGTCCGCGACGCTGCGCAGCAGGTCGTCGCCCACGTCGTGACCCAGCTCGTCGTTGACGCGCTTGAGGCCGTCGACGTCGCACATGACGATGCAGACCTCCTCGCCGGACTCGAGCGCGGCCTCGGCGGCGTTGTCCGCGACGCGGCGGTTCGCGAGGCCCGTCAGCGGGTCGTCGGCGACGAGGTGGCGGATCTGCTCCTCGAGGTCGACGCGCGCGATCGCGCCGGCCGTGAGCGCGGCGATCACCTCGGCGCACGCCTGGTCGTCGAGCGTGAACAGCCCGTCGTCGGGCCCGCGCAGCGCGAACACCGCGCCCCACACGACACCGTTCACGACGATCGGCGCACCGAGCGAGCTCGCCGCACCCACCTCGAGCAGCTGCGCGACCTCGACCGGGTCCCCCGCACCCTCGTCGCCCGGGCGGGTGGGCTGGCCCGTGACGTCCTGCGCGTGCGCGACCCAGCTCTCCCGCTCGCGGATGAGCCGACGCAGGGCGGGGCGGTCGTCGGCGCGGTAGGTCGTGAGCAGGCGCCAGGCGTGCCGCGGGTCCGACGACGGCTCGTGGTGCAGCACGCGCATCGTCTCGTGCTCGATCCGGCAGATCGCCGCGAGCTTGCCCTGCAGCATCTCGGCGGCGAGCGCGGCGGCGGTCTGCACGACCTCGTCGAGCGAGCGTGCGCTCTCCAGCCGGTGCGCCGCGAGCGCGAAACCACGCGCGCCACTGAGCGCCGCAGCGGCCCGTCGGCCTCTGCGAGCTCCGGCCGTCACCCGTGGCGTCACGGGGACATCATCGCCTGCCGAGGCCGCCTGCGGACACCGGCGGCCGAGGAATCACCTGTTCCGCACGAATCACCCGCTCGCGCAGGTCAGCGCGCACGATCGGCGCGGACCGAGCTCAGTTGTGCAGCGCGCCGAGCTCGGCGAACACCGCCTGGTTGAGCCGGAACGCGACGCGCGCCTCCTCGACGGTCGCCGCGAGCTGCGCGTCGTCGAGCCCGAGACCGTCCAGCCGCTCGCGGTAGACGTCCTTGAACGGCTTGAGCTTGTGGATCTGCGGGAAGTCGTAGAAGCCGACGCCCTCGTCCGGCACGCCGTAGTGGCGCTGCACCATGCGCTTGACGACCTGACCGCCCGACAGGTCGCCGAGGTAGCGCGTGTACGCGTGGGCGGCGTAGAGCGACAGGTCCGACGAGCACGCGACGAGCCGCTGGGCGTACTCCTGGGTCGCGGGCAGGAACGTCACCCGCGCCGCCCAGTCGGCGCCGAGCAGGAACGCGAGGTCGCTCTCGATCGCCGGGACGCGCGTGAGCTCGTCGAAGACGAGCCCCTGGTCCGCACCCGCGGCGCGCAGCTGAGCGCCCGCGGCCTCGAGCGCCGTGTAGATCGCGAGCTGCTGGACCGCGAGCGCGGTGTACGCCTCGCGCGAGAGCCGGCCGTTGACGAGGCCGTCGATGAACTCCATGCCTTCGGCCTGGCTGTGCTGCTCGCGCGTGCCCTCGCGCAAGCAGGACGAGAGCGTCGTGGGGGCCGTCGGAACGGAGGTGGTGGTCACAGGCGTCTCTCTCGTCGCGGTCAGCACGTTGGTGACGTGGCGTCAGGAAGATCGTAGGGCATGAGGTTAGGCAAACCTACCCTCCGACCACGATGCGAGCATCGGGCGACGCCCCGCGGCCGGAACCGGATGGCCTCGCGCCGGTCTCCCGGGCCTGGCACGACGAACGCCGCGCAGCTCGTCGGCCGCGCGGCGCTCGTCGTCATCCCTCGGGATCACTCCACCACCGGGATCGCACCACCACCGGGATCACACCACCGGCGGCGGCGTCTCCCGGTGCTCGACGACCGCCGTGTGCGACGTGTTGGACCGCTGGGCGTTGACCACCAGCGCCAGGATCAGCATCAGCGCACCGGCGCCCATGCAGATGTACCCGATCAGCCCCAGGTTGACCCCGTCGATCGCGTCGCTGACCGCGAACGACAGGATGGCGCCGATCACGAGCAGCGCGATACCTCCACCGATACCCATGCTTGCTCCCTCTCGTCGGTCGGCCGTGGTGGCCGGTCTCAGATGAGGGAGTCTTGCCGCGACCGCTCGTGACCGCGCGTCGAACGTCCGTTTCGTCCGGTTCTGGGCGGGCTTGCGGGGGTCGCCCGTCACTCGGACGAGCGACCCCGCGTCAGCCTCGGCTCGGCGCGGCTCCTCAGCCCAGCGTGTCCGGGTACGGCACCGCGTCGTCGCCCGTGCGACCCAGCACGTGCTCGGCGAGGAACGCCTCGACCACCTGGTACCAGACGATCGCGTGCTGCGGCGAGAGCACCCAGTGGTTCTCGTCGGGGAAGTACAGGAACCGGTGCGGCGTGCGGCCCTCGTCGTCCGCGGGGAGCCCCGACTTCGCGAGGAGCTCGTACCAGAGGCGCAGGCCCTCGCCGATCGGCACGCGGTAGTCCTTGTCGCCGTGCACGACGAGCATGGGCGTCACGATCTGCTCGACGAACCGGTGCGGCGAGCTCTCGAGCGCCATCTCGGCGGTCATCTCCCGCTGCCAGTAGAAGGAGGCGTCCGTCGTCGGCCCGAACTGGTCGAGCGCCCACAGGCTCGCGTGCGTCACGATCGCGCGGAACCGGTCCGTGTGCCCCGCGACCCAGTTCGCCATGTAGCCGCCGAACGACCCGCCCATCGCGGCCGTGCGCGACTCGTCGACCGCCTCGTGCTGCTCGGCGACGTCCGTGACCGCCATGAGGTCCGTGTACGGCGCCCTGCCCCACGCGCCCCACCCGGCCTGGACGAACTCCTGCCCGTAGCCGGTGGACAGCGCCGGGTCCGGCAGCAGCACCGCGTACCCGCGCGCGACCAGCAGCCACGGGTTCCAGCGCCACGACCACGCGTTCCACGAGCCCAGCGGACCGCCGTGGATCCACAGCAGCAGCGGCGCCGGGTGAGCGGCGTCCGCGCCGTCGGGCAGCGCGAGCCACGCCCGCACGCGGCGGCCGTCCTCGACGGTCGTCTCGACCTCCTCGAGGCGCCCGGGCAGCTCGGGCGTGGGCGCGGGGGAGCGCAGCGGCACCGCCTGCGTCGGCACGCTCGTCAGGTCCACCCGGACCGGGTGCGCCGGGGCCAGGTACGACGAGCGCAGCGCGTACGCCGTGCGGCCGTCCGGGCTGACCTGCACGTCCGTGAAAGCCGCGTCGTCGCTGGTCACGCGCGTGACCCGGTCCTCGCCGCCGTCGGTCGCGAGGTCGATCCGGAAGATCGGCGCGCGGCCTTCGTCGTCCGCGACGACGAGCAGACCCGAGGAGTCCGGCAGCCACACCGGGCTGCCCGGCCAGCGGTCCCACCCCGGCGCGACGACGCGCGCCTGCCCACCCGCGAGCGGCACGACCGCCAGGCCGGACCGCGGCGCCTCGTGCGGCGTCGAGATGGTCTCGTACCCGTAGACGACCCACGCGCCGTCGGGCGAGACGACCGGCGACCACGCGTCGATCGCGTCGTCCTCGACGAGTGTGCGGCGCTCACCCGTGGCGACGTCGATCGCGACGAGCCGGCTGCGCTGGTCCGCGCGTCCCCGCAGCTGCGTCCAGCCGGTGACGATCGTCGTGCCGTCCGGGGAGATCGCCGCGTGCTGCTCGACGAGCGCGCCACGCGCGTCGGGCGTGCGGTCCGTGAGCTCGAGGCGCGGGTCGTCCTGCCCGGCGAGCAGAGCGGCCGGCTCGTCCGCCCCGTCTGCCTCGGACGTCCCGGCGCTCGCGAGGCCCGCCGCCCGCAGGTCCGCGGTGAACAGGTGCGGGAGGTCCGGGCCGAGGTCGTGGTCCCAGTACCGGACCGGGTAGCCGTCGTGCAGGATCGCCGCGACCTTCTTGTCCTTGCGGTCCTTGCGCAGCTTGTCGTCGCCCTCGGCGTCCGCGGCGCGCGGCAGCACGTCACCCGTCAGCAGCACGGTGTCCGCGTCCGTGGCGGTGGTCACCCCGCCGAGCCCGCCCGTGCGCGCCGCGACCACGCGCGCCTCGGCGCCGTCGCGCGGCAGCAGCCACAGCGCGGCCGGGGCCTCGTCGTCCGGCTCCTTCGCCGCCGGGTCCGGGCGCGCGCTCGTGAACAGCAGGTCGCCGTCGCGCGTGAACACCGCGCCGCCCTCGGACTTCGCCGACCGCGTCAGCCGCCGTGCCGGCTTCTCACCCGCGGGGTCGACCTCCCACAGCGCCGTCAGGTACCTGGTCTTCTTCGTGTCGAGCGTCGACACCGCCACGACGAGCCGCTCGCCGTCCTGGGAGAGCGTGAGCCCACCCACCCGCGGGATGCCGACGTACTCCTCGAGGTCACCGATCTTCACCATCCCCCCGTCCTATCACCCACGTCCCCCAGACCTGCGCGGTTCCGCACGGCACGTGCTCAGCCCTGGGCGGACGGGTCAGTCGTTGAGGGACTTGAGCATCTCGTTGTAGGCGTCGAGCTCGGGGTCCTCGTCGCGGGTGCGGCGGTCGCGCTGGCGCGCGGTGCGGTCGTCGTCGCGGGACCACGCCAGGGCGACGCCGATCGCCAGCGCGAGGGTCGGCAGCTCACCGATGCCCCAGGTGATCGCGCCGCCCGTCTGCTGGTCGGCGATCGCCGACGCGCCCCACGGGCGGCCGAGCAGCCCGAACCAGTCGGCGACGAGCAGCGAGTCGCCCGAGACGAGCGAGACGCCGAAGAACGCATGGAACGCCATGGTCGCGAACAGCGTGAGCAGGCGCTGCGGGTAGCCGAGCCGCCGGGGACCGGGGTCGATGCCGACGAGCGAGTTGACGAACAGGTACCCGACGAGCGTGAAGTGCACGACCATGAACAGGTGGCCCACGCTGCTGCGCAGCGACCACTCGAACAGGCCCGTGTAGTAGAAGAGCAGCATCGAGGCGACGAAGTTGACCGCCGCCACCACGGGGTGCGCGAAGAACTGCCCGAGCCGGCTGTGCACGAGCACCAGGAGCCACTCGCGCGGTCCGCGCGACACGTCGCCCGACAGCGTGGTGGCGCGCACCGGCAGCGCGCGCAGGGCGAGGGTCACGGGCGCGGACAGCGCGACGAACACGGGCACGACCATCGCGAGCACCATGTGCTGGATCATGTGGGCGCTGAACAGGACGTGCCCGTAGGTCGCGGGGCCGCTGTTCGTCGTCCAGAAGAACAGGACCAGCCCGGCCGTCCACGACGCGGTGCGCGCCCACGGCCACGCGTCGCCGCGGCGGCGCAGCCGGCGCACCCAGCGCCAGTACACGACGACGCCCGCGGCCGCGGCGAACGCGAGCAGCAGGTCCCAGCGCCACTCGGTGAACCACCGCACGGCCGTCAGCTCGGGCGGCAGCGGGTGGCCGGTGACGAGGTACGCGGGGGTCGGGTCGGCGGGTGGGGTCTCGGGGACGGGCGGCGAGCTCGACGCGAGCGCGACGGCGACGCCCGAGACCGCGCCCATGACCGCGAGCTCGACGAGCACGAGCCGCCAGAACAGCCGCGTCGCGCCCGCGGGCGTGCCGTGCGAGCCGGGGTCGTCGGCCGTGCGGGCGGCCATCGCCGAGACGGTCCGGCGGCGGTGCCACAGGCCGAGGCCGGCGAGCGTGACGAGCAGGACCACCTTCGCGACGAGCAGCGTGCCGTACCGGGTGTCGAGCCCGGCGAACGAGCCGAGGCGCAGCCACCCGCTCACCAGGCCGGACACCGCGACGGCCGCGACGCACCAGCCCGCGATCACCGAGTAGCGCGCGACCGCGGGAGCCACGTCGCGCCCGAGGGCCCGCACGAGGACCGCGAGCGCGGCGAGCGCGCCGATCCACACCGCGGCACCGACGAGGTGCACGAACAGCGCGGAGGTCGCCAGGTCGTGGCCCGCGGCGCCGGCCGCGTGGCCCAGCTGCGCGAGCTGCCACAGCGCGACGACCCCGAGCACAAGCGTCCACGCGGCGCCGGTCGGGGTGCGCACGACCATCGACAGCGCGGTGACCAGGGCCGCGACGACGACGACGGACCCGAGCGTCCGGCCGAGCGAGATCTGCGTGACGTAGAGCCACAGCTCGTCGCCGAAGCTCGGCGCGGTCACCGAGGTCCCGGCGACGTTCGCGTACGACAGGACGAGCTGCGCGACTGCGGCGAGCGTCCACGCACCCGCGGCCCACGCGGCGACGAGCAGCGAACGCGGGTAGGCGGTGCCGTCCGCGACGGGTCCGGTGCGTGCGGGGCGACGAGCGCCCGACGCGCGTTCCTCACGCCGCGGGAGCACGCACACCGCGAGGACGAGCGAGCCGATCGTGGTCGCCGCCGCGACCTGCACGAACGTCTCCGCGACGGGCAGGCCCCACCGCACGAACGGGCCGGGGTCCAGCACGAGCGCGGGCAGGGCCGCCCCGGAGAACCACACCCCGAGGACGACGGTGAGGACGGCGGCGCCGACGAGCGTCGCGGCCCGCCAGGGGCCGGGACGCCGGGGCTCGGTCGTGGCGGTCATCCGCTCACGCCCCGGGAGACGTCGTCACGTGCAGCACCCGTCCAGCATCCCCCACGGCGCACGGTCGTCCGCCCGGCGAGACACACCCTGTGACCGGGAACACATGCATGGACGCACATTGTTGATGACGTGCGCGTGCTCGGGGCGTGATCGTCGTCCCCGAGGACACCGGCGAAACCGGCGCCGTGACCACCCGCCCGTCCGCCCTACGTCGATCGAGGTCAGATGACGCAGCACGACGCCAGGTCCGAGGACACCGAGCAGCGCGAGCACGGTCAGGCTCCCGCCGCCTCGGCCGACGTCGGCACGACTGCACCGGACCCGGTCCAGGAACCGCAGCCGGACCCCACGCAGGACCCCGTGCAGGGGCCCACGCACCGCGAGATCGTCGCGATCCTCGGTGGCCTCATGATCGGCATGTTCCTGGCCGCGCTCGACCAGACCATCGTCGCGACGTCGATGCGCACCATCGGCGACGACCTGCACGGCCTGTCGCTGCAGGCGTGGGTCACCACGGCCTACCTGCTCACGGCGACGATCTCGACGCCGCTGTACGGCAAGCTCTCCGACGTCTACGGCCGCAAGCCGTTCTACCTCGCGGCCATCAGCATCTTCGTCGTCGGGTCGCTGCTGTCCGGCACCGCGGACTCGATGTACCAGCTCGCGGTGTACCGCGGCGTGCAGGGCCTGGGGGCCGGCGGCCTGATGTCGCTCGCGATCACGATCCTGGGCGACCTGGTCCCACCACGCGAGCGCGCCCGCTACCAGGCGTACTTCCTCGCGGTGTTCGGCACGTCGTCGGTGCTCGGACCGGTGATCGGCGGGTTCTTCTCGGGCGCCGACGAGATCCTCGGGCTCGCCGGGTGGCGCTGGGTGTTCCTCGTCAACGTCCCGCTCGGCATCCTCGGGCTCGCGGTGGTCTCCCGGGTGCTGCACCTGCCGCCCGTGCGGCGCGTCGACCACCGGATCGACTGGCCCGGGGCGCTCGCGCTCGTCGTCGCGCTCGTGCCGCTGCTCGTCGTCGCCGAGCAGGGGCGCTCGTGGGGCTGGACGTCCCCGCGCGCGGTCACCGCCTACGTCGTGGGCGGCGTGGGACTCGTCGCGTTCTGGCTGTGCGAACGGCGGGCCGGCAGCGACGCGATCCTCCCGCTGCGCCTGTTCCGCCTGCGGGTGTTCTCGATCGGGGCCGCGGCCAACGTGGTGATCGGCCTGGCGATGTTCGGCGGGCTCGCGGTCCTGCCGCTGTACCTGCAGATCGTGCGGGGTCAGTCGCCCACCCAGGCCGGGCTGACCCTCATCCCGTTCACCGTCGGGATCATGTCCGGGTCCGTCATCGCGGGCCAGACCACGTCCCGCACGGGCCGGTACAAGATCTTCCCCGTCCTGGGCACGGTCCTGATGATCGTCGGCTGCCTGACGTTCGCGACGCTCGACGTGGACACCCCGTTCGCCTGGATCTTCGCGTTCTCCGTGGTGTTCGGGCTCGGCCTGGGATTCACGATGCAGCCGCTGGTGCTCGCGGTGCAGAACGCGGTCCCCGTGCAGGACATGGGGGTGGCGACGTCCTCGTCGCTGTTCTTCCGGCAGATGGGCGGCACGCTCGGCACCGCGCTGTTCCTGTCGGTGCTGTTCTCCACGGTCGTCGGCAACATCTCGGAGGCGTTCACCCGCGCGGCCGCGACACCGCAGCTGCAGGGCGCGCTCGCGGACCCGGCGGTGCGCGCCGACCCCGCGAACGCGCACGTGATCGAGCTGCTCGAGACCGGCCGGACCGACGGGCTGAGCATCGACGACTCGTCGTTCATCTCGGCGCTCGACCCGCGCCTGGCCCGGCCGATCCTCGAGGGCTTCGCCGCATCGATCGACCTGGTCCTGCTGCTCGCGGGCATCGTGATGATCGCCGGCGTGGTGCTGACGGTGCTGCTCCCCGAGCTGCCGCTGCGCACGGTGTCCGGCATCCAGGGCCGCCTGGCCGACGAGGCTGCCGCGGACCGGGCGGCAGCCGCAGCCTCCACCCGAGACGACGGCGACGAGCCGCCGCAGGCACCCGGACCGCCCGACGACGAGCGCGCGACCGACGACGCAGAACGATTCCGCCAGGGGTCGACGCACGTCACGACGCAGACGACACACAGCCTCGACCGCTAACGTCGCTGCACCGGCCTTCCGGCCGAGCCGTGGGACGACGAGCCATACCGACCACCCGGAGGCACGCGATGACCAGCACCACGACACGAGGCCCCGTCGGGACGACCGCTCCCGACCCGGACACCCAGCCGACGCACGACCACCGCTCCTGCGCGGGCTGTCTCGACCGCCGCCAGCTCCTCACGCGCGCCGGCGGGGTGGGCCTGGCCGTCGCCGGCGCGGCCGTCCTCGCCGCGTGCGGGAGCTCGGCGACCCCCGGCGGCGGCTCGTCCGACGCCGCGAGCAGCGCAGGCGCCGCCTCGTCCGGCGACGGCGCGACGAGCCCGCTCGCCCAGGTCGCCGACGTGCCCGTGGGCGGTGCGCTGCTCGTCGACAGCGGCGGCCAGAAGATCCTCCTGGTCCAGGAGTCGCAGGGCACGATCACCGCGGTCAGTGCGATCTGCACCCACCAGGGCTGTACCGTCGCGCCCGGCGAGGGCGACCTGCGCTGCCCGTGCCACAACTCCGTGTTCGCGCTCGACGGCGCCACGGTGTCCGGGCCCGCCGAGAAGCCCCTCCCGAGCGTGGAGGTCCACGTGAAGGACGGGGCTGTGTTCTCCGGGGCGGCATGACATGACCACCGCACCGCACGCCGCACCGGTCGGCACCACGCGCTCGGTCGCGTGGCTCTGGCGGGTCCTGACCGCCCTCGTCGTCGCGATCTCCGGGGCGGTGCACGTGTACCTCGTCGCCGTGGAGGACTACGGCGGCGGCGACGGCAACTGGCTCGCGACGGCGTTCTGGTTGCAGGGCATCGGCGGGCTCGTGCTCGCGGTGCTCGTGCTCACGTGGCGCTCGCCGCTGCCCCTGCTCGGGGCGGTGGCGTTCGGCCTGAGCACGCTCGTCGGCTTCCTGCTCGCGGTGTACCTGCCCGACGGCCTGTTCGGCGTGCGGTCGCTGTGGGGCGGGTGGCCCGAGATGGTCTCGGCGGTCACCGAGGCGCTCGCGGTGGTCGGTGGTGCGGCGGCGCTCGTGCAGGAGCGGCGGCGGCGCGTCTGACCTCGTCGGCGCGCGTCTCACGTCGCGGGCCGAGCTTGACCGGTTGCTCCCGGATTGCCAGGGTCACCCTGCCCCGCCGCCGACATCCCGGAGCACCCGTGCAGCGTCGCCTGGTTCACGTCGTCCCCCTCGTCGTCGCGGGCTGCGCGCTCGTGGCGGCGTGCTCACCCGGCTCGGACGGTCCGTCGCGCGTGGCGCCGTCCGTGACGACGACCGCGACCGCTGCGGCCGGAGCGCCCGACAGCGGCGAGACGCCCGCTGGTGCGCTCCCGCCGGACGCGGTGGCGCCTGTGCCCGCGCCCGCATCGTGCACCTCCATCACGCTCGTCGAGGGTGCCGCGATCACCAGCGAGGAGCTAGCCGCGTGCCTCGCCGATCACATGCGCTGGGCCCGCAGCGGGCACCAGGAGGTGCGGCTCGCAGGCACCACGACGCGCGTGGACTGGGTGCTCACGGACGAGGGTCTGCACGCGTTGACCGACCGCGAGCCGGGCGGACGCGTCGCCCTCACGCCGACTCGGGGCTGGATCGAGGACGAGTCCGGCTGGGTCGAGGGGGACCCGGCGGGCGACTCCGAGGCCGCGCTCGCGGCGCAGGGCGTGGACATCCTGCGCTCGTCGCTCGACCCGACGTTCCTCGACGCCATGATCCGGCTCGCGCCGGGGTTCACGGTCGACGGTCGCGAGGAGGTCGAGCTCGCGGACGGCACGACGACGTCGCTGTGGGCGATCCGCGCCGACGCTCCGTTCCCGACGTTCGCGGACAGCACCACGACCGAGCTCGTCGTGTGGACCCCCACGCCCGGCCCGACCGCGCGGATCGACGTCACCTCGACCACGCCCGGCGCGGGCGAGGGCACGTCGACCACGTTCTACTCGCAGTGGGGCGAGCTCCCGGACCTCGCCGAGCTCGAGGAGCTCGCCGGCGAGATCGGCTGACTTCAGCCCCAGACGAGACCCTGGGCCGGGTCCGCGAGGACGGCCGCGACGTCGGCGAGCACGCGTGAGCCGAGCTCGCCGTCGACGAGACGGTGGTCGAAGCTCAGCGCGAGCTGCGTGACCGAGCGCACCTTGATCTTGCCCTTGTGCACCCACGGCTGCTCACGGATCGCGCCGAACGCCAGGATCGCCGCCTCGCCCGGGTTGAGGATCGGCGTTCCCGTGTCGATGCCGAACACCCCGACGTTGGTGATGGTGATGGTGCCGTCGGCCATGTCGGTGGGCGACGTGCGGCCCGCACGCGCGGTGGACGTGAGCTCGCCGAGCGCGGCCGCGAGCTCGTGCAGGCCGAGCCGGTGCGCGTCCTTGACATTCGGCACGACGAGCCCGCGCGGCGTGGCCGCCGCGATACCGAGGTTCACGTAGTGCTTGTAGACGATCTCCTGCGCGGCCTCGTCCCAGCTCGCGTTGATCTCCGGGTGGCGACGGACCGCGAGCAGGAGCGCCTTCGCGGCGACGAGCAGCGGCGTGACGCGCACGTCCGCGAACTCCTTGTCGCCGCGCAGCTTCTCGACGAGCTTCATGGTCCGCGTGACGTCGACCGTGTGGAACACCGTGACGTGCGGGGCCGTGAACGCCGAGGTGACCATGGCCTCCGCGGTGCGCTTGCGCACCGACTTCACGGGCACGCGCGTCTGCCGACCGTCGGACGAGACGGTGCCGGACGCGAGCCACGGCTGGTCGTCGCCCGGGTAGGTCGCCAGCGTGCGGGCCTCGGCCTGCGCGGCGTGCGCGAGCACGTCCTCGCGCGTGACGATCCCGCCGGGCCCCGTGGGAGTGAGCGAGTCGAGGTCGACGCCGAGCTCGCGCGCGAGCTTGCGCACGGGCGGCTTGGCCAGCGCGTGCGTGCGGCCCGGCGGTGCCGCCGCGGGGGTGGTCGCACCGGCCTCACCGCGCGGACGCCGCGCCGAACCACCGGCAGCCAGCCCGTACCCGACGAGCACCGACTCGCGCTGCTCCGCCGCGGCGGGCTGCGCGGCGGACCGGACGGCAGGGGCGGCGGCGGTGGAGCCGTCGGCAGCCGGCACAGCGGCCGCCGCGCGCTCGGCGGCCCCGCGCGCCTCGCGTGCGGCCTCGATCTCCTCGGCGCCACCGGGCTCGACCCCGCTGTGCCGCACGGCACCGCCGACGTGCCGGACCGCGCCCGTCGTCGTCGCGGGCTCGTCGGACGCAGCCTCGCCGGACGCAGCCTCGCCGGTCGCACGCTCGTCGGCTGCGGCGTCACCGGACGCGGCGGAACCGGACGCACCCTCGTCGGACCCGACAGGGGCCTCGCCGTCCGGGTCCGTGTCGATCTCGATGATCGGCGTGCCGACGTCGACCGTGGTGCCGGGCTCGACGAGCAGCCGCGTCACGACCCCGGCCCACGGGCACGGCAGGTCGACGAGCGACTTGGCGGTCTCGATCTCCACGATCGTCTGGTTGACCTCGACCGTGTCGCCGACGGCCACGTGCCACTCGACGATCTCGGCCTCGGTGAGGCCCTCACCCGCGTCGGGGAGGGGGAACTGCTGGTACGTGGGCACGTCGTCTCCTGTGAGCGGCCGGGGTCAGAACGCGAGCGCGCGGTCCACGGCGTCGAGCACGCGGTCCAGGCCCGGCAGGTAGTCGTGCTCGATCTTCGCGACCGGGTAGGGCACGTGGAAACCGCCGACGCGCAGCACGGGCGCCTCGAGGTGGAAGAAGCACTCCTCGGTGATGCGGGCCGCGACCTCGGCGCCGGTCCCGTACATGACGGGCGCCTCGTGCACGACGACGCACCGGCCGGTGCGCTGCACGGACGCGGCGACGGTCGCGGTGTCGAGCGGCGACAGGGTGCGCAGGTCGACGACCTCGATGCTCGTGCCCTCGGCCGCGGCCGCCTCGGCGGCCTTGAGCGCGGTGGTGACGGTCGGTCCGTACGCGACGAGCGTGACGTCGGTGCCCGCGCGCACGACCCGCGCGGTGTCCATGCCGGTCGCGGCGTCGCCGTGCGGCGCGGTCGCGGGCGCGTCGAGGTCGACCTCGCCCTTCTCCCAGTACCGGCCCTTGGGCTCGAAGAACAGCACCGGGTCGGGCGACGTGACGGCCTGCTGGATCAGCGCGTACGCCTCGGCGGGGCTCGACGGCGTGACCACCCGCAGGCCCGCGGTGTGCGCGAACAGCACCTCGGGGGACTCACTGTGGTGCTCGACCGCACCGATCCCGCCGCCGTACGGCACGCGGATCACGACGGGCAGGTTCAGGCGCCCGCGCGAGCGGTAGTGCATCTTCGCGAGCTGGGTCGTGATCTGGTCGTACGCGGGGAAGATGAACCCGTCGAACTGGATCTCGAGCACGGGGCGGTAGCCGCGCAGCGCCAGGCCGATCGCGGTGCCGACGATGCCCGACTCGGCGAGCGGGGTGTCGACCACGCGGTCGTCACCGAACTCGGCCTGCAGCCCGTCGGTCACGCGGAACACACCGCCGAGCCGGCCGATGTCCTCGCCCATGAGCAGGACCTTGTCGTCGTCCGCGAGCGCGCGCCGCAGGCCGAGCGTGATGGCCTTGGCGAACGTGAGCTTCTGGACGCCCGTGGGGAACGGCGGGATGTCCGACGAGCGTGCGGGCGCGCCGGTGGTCGCGGCCGACGACGCCGCAGGTGCGTGGGTCGTGGCGGTGGTCGTGGCGTCCGTCGGACCGCTCGTGGTGGTTGTCGGACCGGTCGACGCCGGACGCACGGCGGCGTGCGGTGCCGCGGGGAGGTGGAGGCCGGCGGGGCTGTCGTGCGTCGCGGTGCTCATCGGTGGCTCCCCTCGGAGTGACCCGGCCGGTCCAGGAACGACGACTCGTAGGACTCGAACCATGCGCGCTCGGCCTCGACGCCCGCGTGCGGCGTGGCGTACACGTGCTCGAACATCGACGCGGCCGACGGGTGACCCATCGCGCGGATCGTCGTGCGGATGTGCTCGCCGAGCGCGTCGCCCTCGGCCGCGAGCGACGCGAGGAACTGCGACGGCAGCGCGTCGCGCGACTCGAGGTACGCGCGCAGGCGCTCGATCGGGTCGCGGCGGCGCCAGTACTCCTCCTGCTCGGACGAGCGGTAGCGCGACGGGTCGTCGGACGTGGTGTGCGCGCCCATGCGGTAGGTGAACGCCTCGACGAACGTCGGGCCGCCGCCCGAGCGGGCGCGCTCGAGCGCCTGCGCGGTCACCGCGTAGCTCGCGAGCACGTCGTTGCCGTCGACCCGGACCGCGGGGATGCCGAAGCCCGGCGCACGCGCGGCGATCGGGACGGTGGCCTGACGTGTCGTCGGCTCGGAGATCGCCCACTGGTTGTTCTGGCAGAACAGCACCACGGGCGCCTGGTTGACCGCCGCGAAGACGAGCGCCTCGCTCACGTCGCCCTGCGAGGTCGCACCGTCGCCGAAGTACGTGACGACCGCGGTGTCCTTCTCGGGGTCACCGGTCCCGACGAGCCCGTCGCGCACGACGCCCATCGCGTAACCCGTGGCGTGCAGCGTGTGCGAGCCGATGACCAGCGTGTAGAGGTGGAAGCCGTGCGCGACCGGGTCCCAGCCGCCGTGGTCCACGCCGCGGAACAGCCGCAGCACGTCGGTCAGGTCGACGCCCCGCACGTGCGCGACGCCGTGCTCGCGGTAGCTGGGGAACACGTGGTCCTGCGGGCGCAGCGCGTGCCCGGAGCCGACCTGCGCGGCTTCCTGCCCGAGCGCCTGCGCGAACAGCGCGAGCTCGCCCTGGCGCTGCAGCGCGGTCGCCTCGGTGTCGAACCGCCGCACGAGCACCATGTCGCGGTACATCGCGCGCAGGTCGTCGTCCGTGAGCGCTGCGACGTACGCGTCGTACTCGGGGTGCGCTACCCGCTCGCCCGTGGGCGTGAGGAGCTGCACGAGCCCCTCCTCGGCCAGCGGGCCGCCCTCGAACGCGGGCTGGGCCGACGAAGACTGGGCCGACGAGGGCTGGGAGGTGGAGTAGGCCGCGGCCCGGCCGTCCGTGGTGAGGACGGGGGCCGCGGCCGGCCCGCCGTGGGTGGCGGCGGGCGTCCAGGGCGCAGCGGGCGCCGTCGAGCCGGACGGTGATCCGGTCGGACGGGCCCCGGGTGCTGCGGGGGTGAGGTCGGCGTGGGGGAGGCCGGACGAGCTCACGCGGTGCTCCTTCGCGTGCAGCGGCGGTGGCCGCTCCGGAACGTCGGGGCTTGGTCCAGCACCCAACCTACGTCACCGTAGCCTACGCATCCGTAGGTTCCAGGCAACCCCTGCGACAAGGTTCGTCCGCCCGACTTGTCGGCACCCCACAGGCCGCCCGGGCGCCCGTGCCGGCGCCCGCACCAGGGTGCTCCACGAGCCCGTCGGGCGCACGACCAGACGTCGCCGCAGATCAGGCCCGCGACGCTCGCGACCGGACGAGCCCCGCGCCCAGCGGACCGCCCAACCAGCCGAGGCAGCCCGACCTGGACGCCAGCGGGGACGGGATGTCAGCGGGGATCAGTCGCCGGGGATCAACGGCGACGCGGTCAGCGGGCGAGGTGCTGCGCGGTGACCTCGAGCAGGAGGTCGGTCGCCTCGGGCTCGCCGACGCTCACGCGCACGCCGTCACCCGCGAACGCACGCACGATCACGCCGCCCCGCGAGCACCGCTCCGCGAAGGACGTCGCGTGGTCGCCCACGCCGAACCACACGAAGTTCGCCTCGCTGTCCGGAACGGTCCAGCCCTGCGCCCGCAGCGCGGCGAGCATGCGCGTGCGCTCCTGGACGATCGCGTCGACGCGTGCGAGCAGCTCGTCGCGCGCCCGCAGCGACGCCAGCGCGGCAAGCTGGGCGACGTGCGAGACCCCGAACGGCGTCGAGGCCGCGCGGATGCCCGCCGCGTGCCGGGCGCGCGCGACGGCGAACCCGACGCGCAGCCCGGCCAGTCCGTACGCCTTGGAGAAGGTGCGCAGCAGCACGACGTTCCGGCGCGCGGCGAACACCGCCAGGCCGTCCGCGGCCGCGGGGTCGCGCACGAACTCGACGTACGCCTCGTCGAGCACGACGAGCACGTGCTCGGGGACCGCGTCGAGGAACTGCTCGAGCTCGTCGGCACGGACGGCCGGGCCCGTCGGGTTGTTGGGGGTGCACACCAGGACGACGCGCGTGCGGTCGGTGACCGCGGCCGCCATCGCGGGCAGGTCGAGCCGCCCGTCGTCGGTCACCGGGACGCGCACGCCCTGCGCACCGGCGAGCGTGACCGCGATCGGGTACGCCTCGAACGAGCGCCACGGGAAGACGACCTCGTCGCCGGCCTCGCAGAACGCGGTCAGCACGTGCCCGAGCACGGCGACGGACCCGCAGCCCACGACGACCTGGTCCGGCGCGACGCCGAGGTCCTGGGCGATCGCCTCGGTCAGCTCGGTCGCGTACATGTCCGGGTAGCGGTTGACGTCGACCGCGGCGTCGGCGATCGCGGCCATCACGGACGGCAGCGGCGGGTACGGGTTCTCGTTCGACGAGAGCTTGAACGCGGCGGCGCCGACGGGTGAGCGGGCACCGGGCACGTAGGGCGGCAGGTCGGCCAGGGCGCGGCGCAGGGTGGGGCGGCTCACGTGCACAGGATGCCACCGATGCCCGGGGCGCCGACCGGGGCGTTCGCCCGGTGACCGCCGGCCCTGTCGCCGCCCGACGGCACGCTCGTCCGACGCGCGTCGGCCCGGGTCAGCTGCGCCCCGGCCGTCCTGCCCCGATCGCCGTGACGACGGCGTCGAACGCGGGCTTGGTCTGGTAGTCCTCGTCCCACAGGAGCGCGGCGCCGTACCCCTCGAACCACCGCGGGATCCAGGAGTACCGGTCGGTGACGCCCCAGACCGTCACGCCGAGGCACCCCTCGACCGCGAGGCACGTGGTCACGACGCTCGCGTAGTCCTTCGCCTGCTGGGCGAGGTCCTCGTCGCTCGCGGGCGTGTGGACGCGCACGTCGACCTCGGTGAAGCGCACCGTCAGGCCCAGGTCGACGAACCGCTGGATGTTCTCCTGCAGGTCGTCGCGCAGCGTGCCGGCGGTGAGGTGACCCTGGAAGCCGACGCAGTCGATCGGCACGTCGCGCTCGACGAGGTCGGACACCATCTCGTAGACCGCGTCGGACTTGATGCCGATCGCCTCGAGGTCGTAGTCGTTGTAGCAGAGCTGCGCGTCCGGGTCGGCCTCGTGCGCGACGCGGAACGCGTCCTCGATGTAGCCGTCGCCGAGCGTGGCCTGGAACGGGGACTCCGCTCGTCGCCGGCCGTTGTCGTCGATCGCCTCGTTGACCACGTCCCACGCGACGACCTGGCCCTTGAAGTGCTCGACCTGCGTGCGGACGTGCTCCTCCATCGCCGCCTGCATCGCCTCGGCGTCGAGCTCCGAGACCCACGCGGGCAGCTGCGAGTGCCAGACGAGCGTGTGGCCGTAGAGCTTCTTGCCGTGCTCCTGGGCGTAGGCCGCGAGCTCGTCGGCCGCGGTGAAGTCCCACTCGCCGGGCGCCGCCTCGGTGGTCTCCCACTTCATGACGTTCTCGGCGACGACGAGGGTGGCGTGCGTGTCGACGATGTCCCGGTACTCGGGCTCGTCGAGCAGCTCGGGGGCGATCGCGAAGCCGATGTCGAGCGCGCTCCCGCCCGCGAGCTCGGCCAGCACGGGGTCGGTGCCCGCCGGGGGCTGCGCCTGGGTCTGGTCCGGCGTCACGTCCTGGGCGTCGCCGTCGTCGCTGCAGGCCGCCAGCGGGAGCACGACGAGCAGCGGCAGGAGCGCGGCGGTGACGCGGCGGCGTGCGGGCACGCGGGCGAGGGCGGCGTGAGGCATCGAGTCTCCGTTCGACTTTCGGCGTCGTCGCCGAAACCTGCGGGGATGGTAGCGCGCCGGGCAGCATCCGCGTGCCGTGTTCCCACCCGTCGCGGCACGTCTCCTGGCAGGATCGGGTGCATGTCCTTCGTGATGCGCGTGATCATCAACGGCCTGGCGATCTGGCTCGCGACCGTGCTGCTGTCCGACGGCCTGACGATCGTCGGCGCGGACTCGACCGGCGAGAAGATCCTCATCATCGCCTTCATCGCGCTGGTGTTCGGGATCGTCAACGCGGTCGTGAAGCCGATCGTACAAATCCTGTCGATCCCGTTGTACATCCTCACGCTGGGCCTGTTCACGCTGGTCGTGAACGCGCTCATGCTGCTGCTCACCGCGTGGATCACGGGCTTCACCGACTGGGGCCTGGAGATCGAGGGGTTCTGGTGGGCCGTCGGAGGCGCGCTGATCATCTCGATCGCGTCGTTCCTGCTCTCGGTCCTGCTTCCCGGCAAGAACAAGTAGCCGCGCAGGTCAGCCGCGGCGGGGGAGCACCAGCGTCGCGACGCCCGCGCCGGCCACGAGCGCGAGGATCCGCCACACGTCGCCCGCGTCGAGCTGAGCGCCCGCGAGCGCGAGCGCACCGACGGCGAGCAGCTGAGCGGGCACCTGCAGGAGCGCGACCTCGCGCAGCCCGTCGGCGAGCACCGCGAGCTCGACGCGCGCCCGCAGACCCACGCGCGCCGTCCAGCCGCTCGCCCACACGGCGAGGTGCACGAGCAGCACCAGGGTCAGCGTGAGGAACACCGACGGCGGCCCGCCGACGAGCACCTCCAGCCCGACCGCCGCGACCGCGAGCCCGACGAGCGACGCGCGCGGCAGCAGCACCACGGCCGTGGCCATGAGCAGCGAGACGAGCGCGGAGGCGAGCGACAGCGGCAGGAGCACGGACCAGCCGAGCACGAGCATCGCGGTGACGATCAGTCCGGTGACGAGGCGCACGACCCCGCCGCTCACCGTGGGTCCGACCTCGAGCTCGGCCTCCGGCTCGGGCGCGGGCCGCAGCCCGGGCACCCACGCCCACCGCGACGCCGCTCCCCGCGCTCCCGTCCCGACGCGCGTCGTCGTCCGCCCGTTCACCACGCCGCCGTCCATCGCGCCGCCGGCCGCCGCGCTGCCGCTCATCGCACCCCCGCCCCGGCACCCGGTCGCCGCTGACCGCTGCGCGCCAGCCCGGCGAGCGCCACCTGCGGCGCGTCGCGCCAGGAGACCAGCTCGACGTCCGCGTCCTGCACCGCCGCGAGCCGGTCGGTACGCGCGAGCCGCACGAGCCGCAGCGCGAGGCGTTCGCGATCGCGCAGCGCAGCCTCGCGCAGCGTCGGCAACACGTCGACGGCGACGACCCGGTGGCCCGCGCGCCGCCACTGCACGGCGGCGTCCGCGGCCGCGTCGTCGAGGAACGTCGAGAACACGACGACGAGCGCGCCCGACGGGAGCTGCGGCGCGCGCACCCGGTGCAACGGCTCGCCCTCGGGTCGGGTCAGGGCGAGCGCATGCCGGATCCGGTCGAGCTGACGGCGGCCCCCGCCGGGCGGCAGCGGGCGTCGCACCGCGCCGAGGTCGTCGAGCCCCACGCGGTCACCGGCGGACAGGTACGCCTGCGCGAGGGAGGTCGCCGCCTGGCGCGCCAGGTCCAGGGAGGTCGGGTCGGTCGCGCGCGGGCGGGACGAGCCGCGCCAGGTCCGCGGGTCGGGGCCGACGTCGTCGCGCGAGTCGACGACGAGCAGCACCACGGCCTCCGCGAGCGCGAGCTCACGGCGCACGTACAGCTCCTGCAGGCGCGGCGAGCGCCGCGCGGTCACGCGCCAGTCGATGCGCCGCAGGCGGTCGCCGGGCGCGTACGGGTGCACGTCGCGCAGGCCGCCGCCCTCGCCGGGCCTGCGCGACGGGTGCGCGCCGGACAGCCCGCGCAGGCGGTGCGGCAGGGGGAGCTGGGCGAGCGGACCGGGCGTCGGCAGCACGAGCGCCTCGTCGGACGCGGGCTCGACCGGCTCGGACACGCTGGTGCCGCCCGGCCCGATGCCGATCGCGTCGACCTCGGCCACGGTCTGCGGACCCGTGCGCACGGTCCGCACGACGAGCGGCACGGTCCGTGTACCGCGGACCTGGACGACGACCTCGTCCTGAGAGCGGTTCGAGCGGCGCACCGCGAGCGCGACGCCCGCCGTGTCCCGCGGCGCCCGGACCCGGACGTGCGTGCGCAGCGTCCCGGGCTCGTCACCTGCCGCGACGCCCGCACGCGGCACGGTCTCGTCGGACCCGGCAGTCCCGTCGGACCCGGCAGCCTCGTCGGGCGAGCCGTCGGCCTCGTCGCGCGCACCCACGCTCACCTCGACGTCCCGCGACGGCGTGCGCAGCCAGCCCCACAGCGCCGCACCGACCAGCGGTCCCGCGAGCACCGCGACGTCCGCGCGCCCGAAGGCGGCGCCGACGAGCAGCAGCACGGCACCGACGGCGGCACCCACCGCCGTCGTCCGTGCACGGGACCAGGGCTCGTTCATCGCGCGGCGCCGACCCCCCGCACCGTCGTCGGACCCGGCACATGCGCGAGGACCTCCTGCACGACGCGCTGCGGCGCGAGGCCCGACGCCCAGGCCTGCGGCGTGAGCGAGATGCGGTGCGCGAGCGTCGCGACGCCCACGGCCTTGACGTCCTCGGGCGTCACGAAGTCGCGGCCCGCGAGCACCGCGACCGACCGCGCGACGAGCACGAGCGCCTGCGACCCGCGCGGCGACGCACCGACCTCGACCGCGGCGTGCTGACGCGTGGCCGCCGCGAGGTCCACGCAGTACCCGAGCACGTCGTCGTCGACCGTCACGGCCTCGACGCCCGCCTGCATCGCGCGCAGCGTGCCCGCGTCCACGACCGTGCGCACGGTCGCGACCTCCTGGCGACGCGCGAGGCGCCGCGCGAGCACGTCGACCTCGGAGTCGCGCTGCGGGTAGCCGACCGCGAGGCGCACCATGAAGCGGTCGAGCTGCGCCTCGGGCAGCGGGTACGTGCCCTCGTACTCGACCGGGTTGGACGTCGCGACCACGTGGAACGGGTCCGGCAGCAGGCGCGTCACGCCGTCGACCGTGACCTGCCGCTCGGCCATCGCCTCGAGCAGCGCCGACTGCGTCTTGGGCGCGGTGCGGTTGATCTCGTCGGCGAGCAGGAGACCCGCGAACACCGGTCCCGGCCGGAAGTCGAAGGTCGCCGTCGCCGGGTCGAACACCGACGAGCCCGTGATGTCCGAGGGCAGCAGGTCGGGCGTGCACTGCACGCGCCGGAACTCCAGGCCGAGCGCGGTCGCGAGCGAACGCGCCGCGAGCGTCTTGCCCAGGCCCGGCACGTCCTCGAACAGCACGTGCCCGCCCGCGAGGATCGCCGCGAGCGCCACGGTGAGCGGCTCGCGCATCCCGACGACGACCGTGGAGACCTCGTCGAGCACCGCGCGGCCGTGCGCGGCGACCTCGTCGACGGGCAGGTGCTGGACCGGCTCGGCCGGCTCGAGGGTGCGCTCGGTCATCGGTTCCTCCTGGGGCGCGGGGACTGCTCGTGGTCGTGGTCGTGCTGCTCGGCGTCGTGCCCGGCGACGACGTCGCCGTCGAGCACGTCGGTGTCGAGCGCGTCGAGCTCGGGTCGGGCGGGGCGCGGGCCGAGGGCCTCGAGCGCGCCGAGCGTGTGGGTCAGGTCGGCGACGGACGGCAGCGGGGCCGAGCGGCGGGCGAGCGTCGCGGCGGCGCGGCGGCCGACGAGCGCGGCGACGGCCTCGGACTGCTCCGGGTCGGCCAGGTCCACGCCGTGCCGCGCGAGCCGGACGGTCGCGGTCTCGCGCAGGCGTCGCATCGCGCGCTCGCCGGCCCGGCCGTCACGGCCGACCATCGACCACGCCAGGTCCTGCAGGTCGCCGCGCGAGCCGGCGGGACGCACGTTCCGCTCCCGGTCCCACTCGGGGTCCGGGTCCGTCTCGAGACGGGTCGCGACGACGACGAACGCGGCGACCGCGATGCCGAGCACGAGCGACGACCACACCGTGAAGCCCGCCATGAGCCCGAGCGCGAGGCCCGCGAGCAGCCCGAGGCCCTCGCGCCACACGAGGTGCCAGACGTGCCCGATCACGGCGCCCCCTGCTCGCGCGGCGTCCCTGGCAGAGCACCGTCGTCGACCTGACGCCGCTCGCGCACGCCGCGGGCGATCTGCTCGAGCGCGGCGCGCGCGCTCGTCACGTGGTCGTCGGTCACGGGGTGCTCGCTGAACCGCGCCGCGAGGTACAGGTCGAGCAGCGCGCGGCTCGCGGCCGGGTCGGCACGCGTCGCGTCCAGCAGCTCGAGCGTGAACTCGGTCGCGGTCTGCGCACGCTCGCGCACCACGCCGCTGCGCTCGGCCGACCGCTCGAGCGCGACCCACGCGGCGATCACCGCGTCGCCCGGTGGCAGGTCGCCCGCGAGCGCCTCGACCGCGTCGTCGACGCCCGCCGCGAGCGCGGGCTGCGCGAGGTCGAGCACGTCGCCGCGCAGCACCTGCCCGGGCGCGAGCCCGTCGTCGACCGCGAGCTCACGCTGCTGCTCGAGCCAGCGCCGCACGACGCGTAGCGCCTTGCGGCCCAGGAACGTGAGCACCGCCAGCAGCAGGCAGAACCCCAGGACGACGAGCCAGGGCGGCATCCCGTTGTCCGTGACGACCTCGTTCACCGCCTCACCCGTGGGCACGGGTGTCGGCTGGTTGCGGTCCGGCAGGAGCGCGGTGGGCATCTCGAACTCGGCGCCGGGGCGCTGCCCGGGGACGAACGGTCCCGCGACGGCGGCGGCCAGCACGGTCACGACGACGAGCCCGCTCGCGACGAGCGCGGCACGCTGCGCGGACCGCAGGCGTGCGAGCGCGGACGGTCCGTCCGCCGCGCCGGGCTCGGGGTGCTCGTCATCGGCCGCACCGCGCGAGGTGCCGGACGTCGCGGCGCCTGTCGGGCTCGTCGGGCCGACCGCCATGCGCCCTCCCCGGACCCTCGTCGTGCGCCGCTGTCCGGGCGCGTCCGCGACGTGCGTCCCACGCCCGCGCGCTCACGGTAACGACCTGCGGGCCCGCCGGACGACACGCTGGGCGATTCGCCCCGGTGCGGCACCCGGACAGCGGTCGTGGACCGGGGCCCGCGCGTGCGGGCACGCCTGGGATGATGGGCGCCATGACCTCTCCCGCGCGTGTGAGCCTCGCCGACGTCACCCCGCCGATCGCCCTGGGCCCGCTCGACGGCCGCTACCGTCCCGCGGTCGCGCCGCTCGTCGACCACCTGTCCGAGGCGGCGCTCAACCGAGCGCGCGTGCACGTCGAGGTCGAGTGGCTCATCCACCTCACGAGCCGCGGCGTGGTGCCGGGTGCGCCCGTGCTGAGCGACGCCGAGCAGGCGTACCTGCGGGACGTGGTGGCGACGTTCGGCGCCGCCGAGATCGCGGAGCTCGCGCAGATCGAGCGCGTCACGGTGCACGACGTCAAGGCGGTCGAGTACTTCCTCAAGCGCCGGCTCGAGGCCGCGCCGGGCGTGCTCGGTGAGGGCACGGTGCTGCCGTCCGTCGGCGAGCTCGTGCACTTCGCGTGCACGAGCGAGGACATCAACAACCTGTCCTACGCGCTCATGGTCCGCGGCGCCGTGCAGGACGTGTGGCTTCCGGCCGCCACCGCGCTGGCCGACGAGGTCGCGGCGCTCGCGCACGAGCACGCCGACCAGCCCCTGCTCGCGCTGACGCACGGTCAGCCCGCGACGCCGACGACGCTCGGCAAGGAGCTCGCCGTGCTGGCCCACCGCCTGCGCCGCCAGCTGCGTCGCATCGCGGGCGACGAGTACCTCGGCAAGATCAACGGCGCGACGGGGACCTACGGCGCGCACGTCGTCGCCGTCCCGGGCGCGGACTGGCAGGAGGTCTCGCGCACGTTCGTCGAGCACCTGGGCCTGACCTGGAACCCGCTGACCACGCAGATCGAGTCGCACGACTGGCAGGCCGAGCTCTACGCCGACGTGTCCCGCTACAACCGCGTGCTGCACAACCTGGCCACCGACGTGTGGACGTACATCTCGCGCGGGGTGTTCATCCAGATCCCCGTGGCGGGTGCGACGGGCTCGTCGACCATGCCGCACAAGGTCAACCCGATCCGGTTCGAGAACGCCGAGGCCAACCTCGAGCTCTCGTCGGCCCTGCTCGACACGCTCGCCTCGACGCTCGTGACGTCGCGTCTGCAGCGCGACCTGACGGACTCGACGACGCAGCGCAACATCGGCCCCGCGTTCGGGCACAGCCTGCTCGCGATCGACAACGTCCGACGAGGGCTGCGTGCGCTGTCCGTGGACGCGGACCTGCTGGCACGTGAGCTCGACGAGAACTGGGAGGTGCTCGGCGAGCCCGTGCAGTCGGCCATGCGCGCCGCGTCCGTGGCGGGCGTGACCGGCATGGAGAACCCGTACGAGCGGCTCAAGGAGCTCACGCGCGGGCGCCGGCTGACGGCCGACGACATGCGCGAGTTCATCGCGGGCCTGGGGCTGCCCGCGGACGTCGCGGCGCGGCTCCAGGAGCTCACGCCCGCGGGGTACACGGGGCTCGCGGCCTCGCTCGTCGCGCACCTCGACGCCTGACGCGCGGAACCGGCGCGGGCTGACGGCTTCACCCCGACGGCCGGGCCGCGTCGGCGGGCTACGGCGCATGACCATGTGACGGTCGTCACGCCCGGTATGTCCGGGGCCGCGTGCGGCGTGGGCGCGCTACCACTTCCGGATGACCCGATCTGGACATCCGACCCGATTCCTTGCAGAATCGGGCCCGATCCGTCCGATTTACCCGTTCCCGAACCCTGAAAGTTTCGGCGACGGGGTCGGTTCCGTCCAGTCGTAGGCGAGGCCGCCATGACCCTGATGCAGAAGGCGATCACCCCCGCGCTCGCACGAGCGCACGTCGAGGGTGGCTACGACCGGATGGCCGGGTACGTGGTGCGCGCCGAGGACGTCGCGTTCGCGACGACGCCCGCTCAGCTCTTCGAGGTGCACGGCCTCGGCTACCCCGGCTCGCCGTTCCGTCCCGACGCGCAGTTCATCGACCTGCTGCGGTTCGAGTCCGGGCCGCAGCTGCAGTACCGCGACGTGCCGGGCTACATCGTCCCGCTGTGGTGGCTGCGCCACTCGCGCATCACGCCGGGCGCCGAGCTCGTGCGCGTCTTCGCCGACGGCTCGGTCACGCTCCTGGCGCGCTACGGCGACGTCGGCACCGGCTGGTCCGTGACCAACCTGGGCTACCGGCCCGCGCTCGCCTCGCTGTCGCGGTGCGTCGGCCCGGTCGCCAAGTGGCACAGCGCCTACCTCGAGGCCGACCTCGTCGACGGCGGCAACACCGTCGTGCTCGCCCTCGCCAACCCGCCGCTCGCCGAGACCGGCTTCCAGCAGGCGCAGTCCGGCCGCTGGTTCCGCCGCGTCCCGCGTGAGGACGTCTCCGAGCTGTTCGAGCTGGACCTCACGGCCCGGTGGAACGGGCTCGCGGTGCGCGTCGTCGACCAGTGGCAGGACGCGCAGCGGTACGTCGTGGCGCGCATCTCGCACCTGGGCGACGACCTGGACCACGCCGAGCACCTGCGCCTCGACCGCGTCGAGGCGGGCGTGTACGAGGCAGTCGTGTACGCGGCGGAGCTCACGGACATCCAGACCAACCAGGTCGTCCCGCACACCTGGTCGCCCGGCCCGGCGCGCGCGCTCCGTCGCCCGGTGTCCTCGCAGTCGTCGTACTGAGCCGCTCGCCGTCTGACCGCTTGTCGCCTGACCAGCCCGACGTCGTGACCCGCTCGACGTGCTGAGCGGCGCGACGTCCTGAGCGGCGTCGAGCCGTGCGTCGGCCCGTGCGTGGGGTCAGCGGACGCCGAGCGCGGTCGGGAGTGCCGGGACCTCGATCGCGGCCAGGTCCGCGAGCGCGGCGGCGTACGCCGCGGTGTCCCCCGCGCGGGCGGCCTCGCGCGCCCGGACCGTCGGGCCGTGCAGCGCGGCCCGGGTGCGCCGGCGCAGCTGCCGCGCCGCACGCTCGTCGCGCTCGTCGTCGGACAGCGCGGACAACGCGGACTCGAGCCCGCCCAGCACGCGCGACCGCTCCGCGAGCACGGCGGGGTTCCACTCGCGCACGCGACGCTCGGCCTCGTACGCGTCCGCGGCCCGCGTGACGAGCTCGCGCGCGGTCACCACCGCGCCGTGCTCGGCGGGCGCGTGCTCGGCCACGGTCGTCAGGGAGACGAGCCGCACGCCGGGCAGGGTCCGGACGCCGGGGTCCACGTCGTGCCGCAGCGCGAGGTCGACGACGGTCAGCGGCTGCGCACCGTCGGAGCGGGCCTGCGCGAGCGCGTCGACCGTGAGCACCGCGCCGGCCGCGCCCGAGCACGCGACGACCAGGTCGACCCCCGTGAGCTGGTCGGCGAGGTCCGCTCCCGGGGGCACCGCAGCCACGCCGCGCGCGGCGGCGAACGGCGCGGCGCGACCGCTCGGGGAGTAGACGCGCACGTCCCGGCAGCCGCGGGCCTTGAGCGCCGCGAGCGACGCACCCGCGTACGAGCCGGTGCCGATGAGCACGCAGCGCACGCGGTCCCACGCGACGAGGTCGCGCTCGGCGATGTCGAGCGCGACGCCCACGACGGACCGACCGGTCGAGCCGAGGCCCGTGCGCTTCTCGACGATCCGGGACACGCGCGACGCGGCCTGGAACAGACCCTCGAGCGCGCTCGTCGTCGTGCCGTCCGCGCGCGCGGTCGTCAGGGCGCGGCGCACCTGCCCCGCGATCTCCCGCTCGCCGACGACCATCGACTCGAGCCCGCTCGCGACAGCGAACAGGTGGCGTGCGCTGTCGGTGCCGATCTCGACGGTGAGGTGCGCGGCGACGCTCGTCGGGTCGTAGCCCGATCGCGCCGCGACGGTGGCGGCCACGGCGTCGCGCGCATGGGGGGCGTGGGCGGCGTCGTCGACGTCCAGGTACAGCTCGAAGCGGTTGCACGTCGCGAGCACGACGGCACCGCAGATCGAGGGGGACGCACCGACGAGCTCCCGGCCCACGGCGTGCACGTCAGACGAGAGACGCTCGAGCACTCCGAGGTCGAGATCACGGTGCGACGCGACGAGGGACAGCAGCACCACGTGCTCGATTCAACCATCCGGGCAACCCGGACAAGAAATGTCAGGCACAATCGTCAGATGCTTTCTGCAGGTCATCCGCTCGTCGACGGGCGTACGTCACATTCTGCGCTGGTGCGGGCCTATTCCGGCGAGCGCCCCGACCGCCTTCCGGTGTGGTTCATGCGGCAGGCCGGACGCTCCCTGCCGGAGTACCGGGCGCTGCGCGTGGGCACCGCGATGCTCGAGGCGTGCCTCGACCCGGCGCTCGCGTCCGAGATCACGCTGCAACCCGTGCGCCGCCACGGCGTGGACGCGGCGATCTTCTTCTCGGACATCGTCGTGCCGCTGCGGCTGGCCGGGGTCGACGTCGAGATCAAGCCGGGGGTCGGGCCCGTCATGGGCACGCCCGTGCGGACCGCCGCCGACGTCGCGCGCCTGGCCGAGCTGACCCTGACGGACGAGGCGCTCGCGCCCGTGACCGAGGGCGTCGCCCGGACGGTCGCCGAGCTCGGCCGTACGCCGCTGATCGGCTTCGCGGGTGCGCCGTTCACGCTCGCCGCGTACCTGGTCGAGGGCGGCCCGTCGCGCGACCACCTCGCGGCCCGCACGCTCATGCACGCCGACCCGGACACGTGGCGCGCGCTGACGCAGTGGACCGCCGAGGTCACGGGCGCGTTCCTGCGGGCCCAGGTGCTGGCGGGCGCGTCCGCCGCGCAGCTCTTCGACTCGTGGGCGGGGGCGCTGTCGCTCGCCGACTACACCGCGCACGTCGCTCCTGCGTCGGCCCGTGCGCTGGCGGCGGTGCACGACCTGAACGTGCGGACCGTGCACTTCGGCACGGGCACCGGCGAGCTGCTCGCCGCGATGCGTGACGTGGGCGCGGACGTCGTCGGCGTGGACTACCGGATCCCGCTCGACGAGGCCGCGCGACGCGTCGGTGCGCGCACGCCGCTGCAGGGCAACATCGACCCCGCGCTGCTCGCGGCGCCGTGGCCGGTGCTCGAGGCGCACGTGCGCGACGTCGTGGCGCGTGGCGAGGCGGCGCGCGCGCACGTGGTCAACCTGGGCCACGGCGTGCCGCCGAGCACGGACCCCGACGTGCTGACGCGCGTCGTCGAGCTCGTCCACTCGTTGTGACCGCGCGATGACGACCGCCGACGACGCCCGCGACAGCACCCCGGACGAGACCGCCGACGTGCCGTGGGGTGCGGTCGTCGTCGGTGGTGGCGTGGCCGGGCTGGTGGCGGCGCGTGAGCTCGTGGACGCGGGCGTGCGCACGCTCGTCGTCGAGGGACGCGACGCGGTCGGCGGCGCGGTGCGCGGGCACACGGTCGCCGGGCTGACGCTCGACGCGGGCGCGGAGTCGTTCGCGACGCGCGGCGGCACCGTGGCCGCGTACCTCGAGGAGCTGGGGATCGCCGGGCTGGTCGTCGCGCCGAGCGGTCTGGGGTCCTGGGTGCACCTGCCGTCGGGCGACGGTCCGCTGCCGCGCACGGGTCTGCTCGGCATCCCGTCCCGGCCGTGGGCGGCCGACGTGCGCCGCACGCTCGGGCTGCTCGGCGCGGCGCGCGCGAGCCTCGACCTGATCCTGCCGACGCGCGTGGGCGCGGGTGAGACCACGCTCGGCGGCCTGGTCCGGGCGCGCATGGGCGCGCGCGTCGTCGACCGGCTCGTGCGGCCCGTCGTCGGCGGCGTGCACGCGGCGGACCCCGACGAGCTCGCGGTCGACGCGGTCTCGCCGGGCCTGCCCGCGGCGCTGCGCTCGTCACGCTCGCTCGCGCGCGCAGTGCGGTCGCTGCGGGCCGCGGCGCCCGCGGGCTCTGCTGTGCAGGGCCTCGACGGCGGTGTGCGCGTGCTCGTCGACACCCTCGCCGCGCAGGTCGGCGAGCGGGGCGGGCAGATCCGCACCCGGACCCGGGCGACGAGCGTCACGGCCGGCACGGACGGCCCCGGGGGCCCGGTCGTCGTCGGGCTCTCCGACGGGACGAGCGTGCGCACCGAGCGTCTCGTCGTCGCGGCGCCCCAGGGTCTCCCGCTGCTCGCGGCGCTGCTGCCCGGCCTCGACGACGTGACGCTCGACGACGGCGCCGACGTCCGCCTCGTCACGCTCGTGCTCGACGCCCCGGCGCTCGACGCCGCTCCGCGCGGGACGGGCGTGCTCGTCGGGCGGGACGCCACGGACGTGCAGGCCAAGGCGCTGACGCACGCGACCGCGAAGTGGCCGTGGCTCGCGCGGCAGGCCGGTCCCGGCCGGCACGTGGTGCGGCTGTCCTACGGCCGGGGCGACGCGGCCGACGAGGCGGCCGGCGGCTCGGCCGGGCCGGGCGGGCTCGGCGGGCCGGAGCTCGTCGCGCAGGCGCTCGCCGACGCCTCGGTGCTGCTGGGTGTGCCCCTCACCGCCGACCAGGTCACCGCGAGCGCGGTCGTCCGGTGGACGCAGGCGCTGCCGCGGCCCAGCGCCCGGCACCGCGACGCGGTCGCCTCGGTGCGTGCCGCGCTCGGCTCGGCGGCGGCGCGCGACGTGCGGGTGGCGGCGTGCGGGGCGTGGCTCGCGGGCAACGGGCTCGCATCGGTGATTCCCGATGCGGTCACCGCCGCGCGTTCGGTGCTCGAGCCGTAGCGGATTCTCTTTTCTGACAGTCCGTCCCGACCCGGTCACAGAATGGCACGAGCTCAGGATGTCCTGGCCATTTGGACGAGCGTCGAGAATGCGCCGACGAACATTCTGACAAGGCGTCACGACCGCGTCACGGACGGCGCATTGTTTCGCACATCGACGACGGAAGGGTCAGACTGACTCACATGCCTGCGGTCCGGATCGGTACGCGCGCCTCGGCCCTGGCGCTCACGCAGACGGGTCACGTGGCCGACGACCTCGCCCGGCTCGGCGGCTTCGACGTCGAGATCGTGCACGTGCGCACGGAGGGCGACCGGCTCACCGGGAGCCTGGCGACGCTGGGCGGCACGGGCGTCTTCGTGACCGCGCTGCGGGACGCGCTGCTGGAGGGTCGCTGCGACGTCGCGGTGCACTCGCTCAAGGACCTGCCCACCGCGCCCGCGCCGGGCCTGACGGTCGCGGCGGTCCCGCTGCGCGAGGACCCGAGCGACGCGCTGTGCGCGCGCGACGGCCTGACGCTGCGCGAGCTGCCCGCCGGCGCACGTGTCGGCACGGGCTCGCCGCGCCGCGCCGCGCAGCTCCTCGCCGCCCGGCCCGACCTCGAGGTCGTGGACATCCGCGGCAACGTCGACACGCGCCTGGGCCGCGTCCGCGGCTCGGGCCACGGTCCCGGTGACCTCGACGCGGTGGTCCTCGCGCGCGCCGGCCTCGCCCGCCTCGGACGGCTCGACGCCGTGACCGAGGTGCTCGGGCCGGACGTCATGCTCCCCGCACCCGGTCAGGGCGCGCTCGCCGTCGAGGTCCGCACCGCCGACCTCGCGGACCCCGCGTCGCCGCTCGCCGCGGCGCTCGCCGCGCTGGACCACAAGCCGACGCGGCTCGCGGTCGTCGCCGAGCGCGCGCTGCTCGCGCGGCTCGAGGCGGGCTGCGCCGCGCCGGTCGGTGCGCTCGGGCGGATCGACGACGCCACGGTGCACCTCGAGGCGGTTGTCGCCCGCACGGACGGGACGCGGCTCCTGCGCGAGGGCGTGTCCGTCGGCGTGTCCTTCGGGTGGGAGGGCGACCCGCCTGCCCCCCTGCCGCACCCGGTCGCCGACGAGCAGACCGCGCGCTCCGCCGGGGAGGACCTGGCCGACCTGCTGCTCGAGCAGGGTGCGGCCGAGCTCGCCCCGCTCGGGCCGGGCGCGTGAGCCGCCAGCCCGGGCCGCTCGCCGGCTGGCGCGTCCTGGTCCCCCGCCCGACCGCGGGTCAGTCGGCGGCCGCCGTCGCCCTCGCCGCCGCGGGAGCGACCGCCGAGCTCGTCCCGCTCATCGCGATCGAGCCGCCGCCCGAGACCGGCCCGCTCGACGACGCGCTGCTCGCGCTCGGCGCCGGCTGGTACCGCTGGCTCGTCGTGACCAGCGGCGCCGCCGTCCCGGTGCTCGACGACCGCGCCGAGGCGGGCGGGCGAACGCTCGCCTCGCTCGTCGCCGACGGCCGCGTGCAGGTCGCCGCGGTCGGCCCCGGCACGGCGCGTGCGCTGTCCGACGCGCAGGTCACCGCCGCGCTGACGCCCCGCGGCGCGTCCACGGGCGCGAACCTCGCCGCGCAGTGGCCCACGCCCGCGAGCGCCGACGCAGGCGAGGACCGCCCGCCCCGTGTGCTGTTCGCACGCGGGGACCTGGCGGCCTCGACCGTCGCGGACGGGCTGCGCGCCCGCGGCTGGCAGGTCGACGAGGTCGTCGCGTACCGCACGGTCACGGCACCGCCCCCGCCCGACGACGTGCGCGATGCCTGGCGCACCGGCGAGATCCGCGCGGCGCTCCTGACGTCGGCGAGCACGGTCCGCTCGCTCGTCGAGCACCTCGGCGCACCCCCCACCGGGACGCTGCTCGTCGCGATCGGCCCGACGACCGCCGACGAGGCCCGACGCCTCGGCCTGACGCTCACGGCGACGGCCGACGAGCAGACGATGGGCGGCCTGGTCGCGGCGCTCGCGCGGGCCGCCGCGCGTGCCGACGAGGAACGCGCGTCGTCGCACGACACCCCCGTCCGCACCCCGTTCGTCGGGGAAGATGGACGGAACGGACACCTGGAGGTGCTGTGAGCCCCGAACCGACCGACGCGCCGACCCCCGGACGCGTCCGTCCGCGACGTCTGCGCTCGACCGAGGCGATGCGTCGCCTCGTGCGCGAGGTCGACGTGCACCCGCGCCAGCTCGTGCTGCCCGTCTTCGTCCGCGAGGGCCTGACGGAGCCGCGCCCGATCGACTCGATGCCGGGCGTCGTCCAGCACACGCTCGACTCGCTGCGCGGCGCGGTCGCCCAGGCGGCGGCCGCTCGTCTGGGTGGTGTCATGGTGTTCGCCGTGCCCGAGGTGCGCGACGCGACCGGCACCCAGGCCACCGAGCCCGACGGCATCCTCAACCGTGCGCTCGCCGTCGCGGCGGCCGAGGCCGGTGACGCGCTCGTCGTGCAGGCGGACCTGTGCCTCGACGAGTTCACCGACCACGGCCACTGCGGTGTGCTGACGCCCGACGGCCGCGTCGACAACGACGCGACGCTCGTCCGGTACGCCGACATGGCGCTCGCGCAGGCCGCCGCCGGAGCACACCTCGTGGGCCTGTCCGGGATGATGGACGGCCAGGTCGCGGCCGTGCGGGACGCGCTCGACGCCGCCGGGTACGACGAGGTCGCGGTGCTCGCGTACGCCGCGAAGTACGCCTCGGCGTTCTACGGACCGTTCCGCGACGCCGTCGAGTCGCAGCTCGAGGGCGACCGCCGGACCTACCAGATGGACCCCGCGAACCGCCGCGAGGCCGCGCGCGAGGTCGCGATCGACATCGCCGAGGGCGCCGACGTCGTCATGGTGAAGCCCGCGATGGCGTACCTCGACGTGCTCGCCGACGTCGCCGCCAGCAGCTCCGTTCCCGTTGCGGCCTATGCGGTGTCCGGCGAGTACGCCATGATCGAGTCCGCCGCAGCGGCGGGATGGATCGAGCGCGAACGGGCGATACGCGAGTCCGTGCTCAGCATCCGTCGCGCCGGTGCCGATCACGTACTGACGTACCACGCGACGGAGCTGGCCGGATGGCTGGCGGAGGAGTACCGATGAGCCCGACGAACGCCGAGGTGTTCGCCCACGCGCAGGCCGTCATCCCGGGCGGGGTCAACTCGCCCGTGCGCGCCTACGGCTCGGTCGGCGGCACGCCTGCGTTCATCGCGTCGGCCAGCGGCCCGTACGTCACGGACGTCGAGGGCCGGCAGTACGTCGACCTCGTCGGCTCGTGGGGACCCGCGCTGCTGGGGCACGCACACCCCGAGGTCGTCGCCGCCGTGCAGGAGGCCGCCGCGCGCGGCCTGGGCTTCGGCGCCCCGACGACGACCGAGGTCGAGCTCGTCGACGCCGTCCGCCACCGCGTCCCCGCGGCCGAGTCCGTGCGCCTCGTCTCGACCGGCACCGAGGCGACCATGACCGCGCTGCGCCTGGCGCGCGCCGCGACGGGCCGCGACCTCGTCGTGAAGTTCGCCGGCTGCTACCACGGCCACGTCGACGCGCTCCTGGCCCAGGCGGGCTCGGGCCTGGCGACGCTCGCGCTGCCGGGCTCGGCAGGCGTCTCGGCGGCCGTCGCGGCCGAGACCATCGTGCTGCCGTACAACGACGTCGACGCGGTCCGCGAGGCGTTCGCGACCCACGGCGACCGCATCGCCGCGATCATCACGGAGGCCGCGCCCGCCAACATGGGCGTCGTGCCGCCCGCGCCGGGCTACAACGCCGCGCTGCGCGAGCTCACGCTCGAGCACGGCGCGCTGCTCATCCAGGACGAGGTGCTCACCGGGTTCCGCGTCGGGTACTCCGGCTGGTGGGGGCTCGAGGGCCTGCGCGAGGGCTGGGCGCCCGACCTGTTCACCTTCGGCAAGGTCATCGGCGGCGGCCTGCCCGTCGCGGCGGTCGGCGGTCGGCGCGACCTCATGGGGATGCTCGCCCCCGTCGGGCCCGTCTACCAGGCCGGGACGCTGTCCGGGAACCCCGTCGCGACCGCTGCGGGCCTGGCCACGCTGCGCCTCGCCGACCTGGCGGTGTACGCGAAGGTCGACGAGGCCGCGGCGCGGCTGCGGGACTCGGTGACCAAGGCGCTCGCCAACGCGGGCGTGCCGCACGCGCTGCAGTGGGCCGGCTCGCTGTTCTCCGTCTCGTTCGGTGCGGACGCCGCGCAGGCCGGCGTGCGTGACTACGCCGCGGTGCAGGCGTCCGAGCACTGGCGGTACACGCCGTTCTTCCACGCGCTGCTCGACGCGGGTGTCTCGGCTCCGCCGTCGCCGTTCGAGGCGTGGTTCGTCTCCGCGGCGCACGACGACGAGGCCCTCGGCCGCATCGAGGACGCCCTCCCCGCCGCCGCCCAGGCCGCCGCCACCGCCACGCACCCCTGAGCGGCGCGCGACCCACCGAACGCTCCGGCTCCCCCTCCCTGAGCCGGCGGGCTGGGCGGGGTCGTTGTTCCGGATGCGGAGTCGCGCGGTCGTTCATATGCTCCCGGCAACCGCCGTGACGCGGTGGCGTCCGGGGAGCGAGAGCCACCGGTCATGGTCCGAAGGCACGCCTTGTGCGGGCGAGCCGACGGCGCGCGACCGCGTCCCGCGGCGGTGGCCTGCTCTCCTCGCCCGGGCTGCGCCGGCCTGCCCGTCGCCACGCTGGGCACGCCTGTCTAGGCGCGCTGGCGCGCCATCTCGGCGACCCCTCGGCTCGTGGTGCGGGGCATCGCTGAGGGCGGGCTCGGACCCTCTCACCGGACTAGCACTCTGGCAGCGAGAGTGCTAAAACGGAGATGTAGCCGTCCCGGGCGGACCGTCTCCCCCGGGCAGCCCCGAGCCCGGAGGGTCCGGGCTCACCAGGAGGAGGTGAGGGTTCATGGCTACGCGATTCGACCCCTTCCACGAGCTCGACCGCCTGTTCGGCCAGGTGCTCGCCGCGGACCGCGCGTCCGCCACGATGCCGATGGATCTGTACCGCGCCGGGGACCACTACGTCCTGCACCTCGACCTCCCGGGCGCCGACCCCGGCACGATCGACGTCTCGGTCGAGGACCGCACCCTGACGATCCGCGCGCAGCGCACCGCGCGCACCGAGGACGACGTGCAGTGGCTCGCCAAGGAGCGCCCGGTCGGCACGTACGCGCGTCAGCTCGCGGTCGGTGCGGGTCTCGCGCTCGACCGGATCGAGGCCACGTACACCGACGGCGTCCTCACGCTCACGATCCCGGTGGCCGAGGACGCCAAGCCGCGCAAGGTCGAGGTGCAGCACGGCGCCCGCCCGCAGCAGGCCACGATCGAGGCCTCTGCCGAGGCACCGGCCTCGTGAGCGCGACCCCCGCGTCCCGCTGATCCCCGGACGGCGCCCGCCACACGGTGCGGCGCCGTCCGCATGTCCGCCGCCGGAGGACGACCACCGCGGCTGTCGGGCACGCGTCGAGCGGCAGGGCCCGGGCGTGCGGTCGTCGGGAGTCGTTCGTCGGGAGTCGGTCGTCGGGAGTCGGGCGACGGGCCGGGCGGTCAGGCCGTGGCGGTGCGATCGGTGGGCTCGAGCAGGTCGCGGCCCACCGGGATGCGGCGGGCGTACCAGCGACGGTCGTGCAGGTCGTACCCCAGTCGCCCGGTCGCGGCGTCGGGGGCGGCCGCGAGGTGGTCGACGACCGCCTCGCGCTCGCCGCCGGCGGGGTCGAGCCCCATCCCGACGCCGAGGCGCGCGTGCGGCAGGTCGAGCTCCCACCACGACGCACCGGTCGCGGCGTCCGCCCACACGCGCAGCGCGTTCGCGTGGCGGAGCAGCGGTTCGAGCTCACGCAGGGCCGCGGGCGCGGCGACGAGGACGGCATCCGGACGCGCGGCGTCCGCCTCGGTGTCGGCGACGAGCCGCAGCGTGTCGCGCGTCGGCCGGGCCTGACGGGCCGACGGGTCGGCGGGCAGCGACCGCACGAACGACCTCGCGTGCCGTGTGCCGAGCTCGGCGCGCACGGTCATCGCGGCGGTGAGCGCCGGCAGCTCGGCGAGGGTGCGCACCCAGTGCGCGGGCAGCATGACGCGCCGCTCGTGCAGGCGAGCGCCCGGCGGGATGAGGGTCTGGCCCGCGGCTCCGACCTCGAGCCGCACGGGGTCGCGCGGCAGCACACCGCCGAGCAGCTCCCGCACGCGCGGTCCGAGCTCGACGTTCGTCGTCCCCGCGGGGTGGTCGGCGAGCTCCAGCCCGCCGGGCAGCAGGTCGAGCCGTGCGGCGACCCGGCCGCAGCCGGACAGGCTCTCGAAGCGGACGGCCCCGTCGCCGGTCGTCACGAACGGGTCGGCGAGCCGGACGCCGGCTCCCTCGGGGGTGTCGTAGCGGGCCGCGGCCACGTGCGCGACGACCAGCAGCGCGGCTCCGACGAGGTCGGCGCGTTCGGCGCGACCGTCGACGAAGGTGCGCCGCTCGGTCGTCGCGAGGCCGAGGTGCACGCCACCGCGCTCGACCCTCAGCCCCGAACGACCGGCGTACCGGAACGCGACCTCCGCCTGACTCACAGACTGTCCATCGGCAGCCCGAAGGTCACGGTTGAGTCACGACGGCCCGGCGGTCAGCCGACGACGGCCACCTGGGGCTCGCGCTCGGACGTCGCCGACGCCTCGTCGTGCGACGGCGCGACCTCGACGATCGTCGTCGCGACGACCTTCTCGCGCCGGTAGGCGCGCACCGACCAGACCACGGCCGCGGCCCACACGACCGCGAGGAGCGTGAGGATCCATGCCTGCGCGGGCGTGCCCGCCAGTCCCACCCAGTCGGACCGGATGATCGTGCGCGTGTTCGTCAGGACGATCACGCCGCCGACCGCGGAGCCGAGGATGCGCGGCGGGATGAGCCGCACGAGCCACGCGGCGATCGGCGCGGCCACGAGCCCGCCGGCGAGCAGGGCGAGCACCCACACGGCGTCGATGCCCTGCGAGCCCAGCGAGAACAGGAAGCCGAGCGACGCGGCGATCGCGACGAGGAACTCGGAGGTGTCGATCGAGCCGATCACCTTGCGCGGCTCCATGCGTCCCGACGCGAGCAGCGCGGGTGTGCCGACCGGCCCCCAGCCCCCGCCGCCGGTCGCGTCGACGAAGCCCGCGACCAGGCCCAGCGGGGCGAGGAACCGCCTGCGCACGGGCTGGCCGAGCCGGTCCTTGCGCAGACCCCGGAACGTGAACCGGATGAGGATGTAGAGGCCGAGCGCGAGCAGGATGCCGGACATCACCGGTGCCGCCGCGTCCGTCGCGAGCCGGGACAGCACGGTGGCGCCGAGGAACGCGCCGATCGCGCCGGGCACGCCGACGCGCCGCACGACCTTCCAGTCGACGTTGCCGAACCGCCAGTGCGAGATGCCCGACGCGAGCGTCGTGCCGATCTCCGCGAGGTGCACGGTCGCCGAGGCCGCGGCCGGGTTCGTGCCGATCGCCAGCAGCAGCGTCGTGGACGTCACGCCGTAGGCCATGCCGAGCGAGCCGTCGACGAGCTGCGCGGCAAGGCCGACGACGGCCAGGAGCACGAGCTGCGGCATGGCGGGTTCCTTCGGGTATGGGCCGGTTCGGAGCGAGAACCCGATAATCCCGACCGCCCAACTCGATATTCAACCCCGGTCCCAGGATGCAAGACGAGGAGCGCGCGCACGGCCCTGGCCCGGGCGGGTGCCGCACCCGCGCGCGAGGTCCCGCCGTGGGCACGGCGCTACGACGCGGGCGGACGTCCGCCCGTCGTCGTCGAGGTCCAGCCCGCCCGCGAAGGGGGCTGGCTCAGGGGTTCTCCCATGCGTCCGCGCGCTGGAGCATCGCCTGGATCGGGGCCGGCAGGTCGCCCGCGACGAGCGCGGCGATCGACACCTCGTCGAGCACGTCGCGCACGCTGACGCGCAGCGCGACCCACACGTCGAGCAGCGCGGCGGCCGAGCCGTCGTACGTGAGCGACGGCGGACGCTCGTCGCGCACCGTGACCAGCGGGCCCTCGGCGGCACGCATGACGTCCGCGAGCGTGATCTCGGTGGCGGGCCGCGCGAGCTTGTAGCCGCCCGACCGCCCGCGCACGCTCACGACGACGCCGCCGCGTCGCAGGTCGCCGAGGATGCGCTCGAGGAAGCTCGTCGGCAGGCCCTGGCCCGCGGCGAGCGTCTCGACCGCGACGGGCTGGCCCTGCGGGCTCGCCGCGAGCTCGGCGCACGCACGCACCGCATAGTCCGCCTTCGCCGAGACCCGCATGCGCACATTCTGCCTGCCGGGCGCCACGGACCCGGCACCGGACGTCCCATCCGGCGATTCCCGACAGCCCCGATCGAGAACCGGCACCCGCGCACCTCGTCGGGCGCACGTCACCGGCCCCGGCCGGCGGTCAGCACCCCCCGACGAGACTCGGTCGCTCAGGGGTGCCGGCCCCCGGACCCGGAGCGACCGCGGGATCGCGCGGAGACGGCACCGCACCCGTGAGCAGGTCCGCCAGGGTCACGTGGTCGAGGACGTCGTGCAGCGTCTCGTCGAGCGCACCCCACAGCGTCGGCAGGTGCTGCGCCACGCCGCGGTACGTCAACGTGTCGGGCAGCGCCGCACGCACCGTGACGAACGGACCCTCGAGCGACGACAGCACCGGCCCGATCAGCACCTCGTCGGCCGGGTGCGCGAGGTGGAACCCGCCACGCGCACCCCGCTTGGAGACCACGTACCCGAGCTTGCGCAGCTCGGTCAGGATCTGCTCGGCGTACTCGCGCGGCAGGTCCTGCTCGGCGCTCAGCGCCTCCGCGGTGACGAGCTCGGGCGCGCGCTGGGCGAGCAGCAGGAGCGCGCGGACCGCGTAGTCGACCTTGGCGGAGATGTGCACGCGGGCGCCTCAGGCGGGGACGGGCTCGGGTGCGCGCGGCGAGCCCGCGGGGAACGGCGTGGCGACGAGCGGGCGCAGCCAGACCGTCGCGCCCTCGGCCAGGTCGAGCTCGGCCACTTGCGCACGCGTGAGCTGCACCCACGGCGTCGACCCGTCCTGCGCGCGCGTCTCGGCGCGCACCTCGTAGCCCACGCGCAGCAGCTTGGTCACCTCGACCTGCACCGCGCCCGCGCGCTCGTCGGTCAGCACCTCGATGTCGTGCGGCCGGACCAGCACGCCGCCGAGCCGCGTCACCGGGCCCAGGAACGACATGACGAACTCGTTGGCCGGGTGGTCGTACAGCTGCGCGGGCGAGCCCACCTGCTCGATGCGGCCCTGCGAGATGACGACGATCTCGTCGGCCACCTCGAGCGCCTCCTCCTGGTCGTGCGTGACGAACAACGTCGTCACGTGCACCTCGTCGTGCAGGCGGCGCAGCCAGTCGCGCAGCTCCTTGCGGACCTTGGCGTCGAGCGCACCGAACGGCTCGTCGAGCAGCAGCACCTCCGGCTGGACGGCGAGCGCGCGGGCCAGGGCCATGCGCTGGCGCTGGCCGCCCGAGAGCTGTGACGGGAGCCGGTCGGCGAACTGCTCGAGGTGCACGAGCTCGAGCAGCTCGGCGACCCGGTCGTGGACCTCGGCCCGGGGGCGCTTGCGGATCTCGAGCCCGAACGCGACGTTGCGCGCCGTGGTCAGGTGCTTGAACGCGGCGTAGTGCTGGAAGACGAAGCCCACCGAGCGGCGCTGCGGCGGCAGGAACGTCGCGTCGCGGCCGCCGATCTCGACCGCGCCGCGGTCCGGGTAGTCGAGGCCCGCGATGATCCGCAGGAGCGTCGACTTGCCGCCCCCGGACGGGCCGAGCAGGGCGGTCAGGCCACCCGGCTTGACCTCGAGGTCGATGTCCTCGAGCGCGACGAAGTCACCGAACGACCGGTGCACGCCGCGCACGACGATCCCGGACTGCGCCTCGGCGCTGCCGCTGTGGCCGGCTGACTGGTTCACGAGCGCTCCTCCTGGGGCCGCAGTGCGGCGATGACGACGATCAGCGCGACGGCGATCGCCATGAGCACGAACGCGGCGGCGAACGCCTGCCGCTGCGCGTCGGGTCCGAACTCCTGGTACGAGTCGTTGACGTACAACGTGAGGGTCTGGGACTCGCCGGCCACCGAGCCGGACACGACGCGCACCGCGCCGAACTCGCCCAACGAGCGCGCCAGGCTCAGCGCGACGCCGTAAGCCAGCGCCCACCTGATCGTCGGGAGGGTGACGCGCCAGAACCGCTGCCACGCGCTCGCCCCGAGCGACTGCGCCGCCTGCTCCTGCTCGATCCCGGCCTCCTCGAGGGTCGGGACCACCTCGCGCAGCACGAGCGGCAGCGAGACGAGCACGGTCGCGAGCACCATGCCCGGCACGGAGAAGATCACGCGGAACCCGGCGTCCTCGAGCGCCCCGCCGAACCAGCCGTAGGTCCCGTAGACGAGGATCAGCGCGACGCCGACGACGATCGGTGAGATCGACACCGGCAGGTCGATGACGGCGGACACGAACCGACGCCCCCAGAACCGGTACCGCACGAGCAGCACGCCCATCCCGACGCCGAACACGGTGTTGAGGAGCGTCGCGATGCCCGCGACCACGGCCGTCAGGCGCAGTGCCGCGAGGAAGTCGTCGGACGTCAGCACCTCCCAGACCGGGCCCAGGCCGTCGGCGAACGTGTGCTGCACGACGGACGCGACGGGCAGCGCGACGAGCGCGAGCACATACCCGATCGCCACCAGGCGCAGCACCCACGCCGTGCGCGTGGTGCGGCGGCGCGCTCGTCGGACGCGGGCGTCCACGGGCGCCGGGGCGACGGTCCGGACGTCAACCACGGCGGGCCGTCCGGCGCTGGACCACGTCGAGCACGACGAGCACGACGACCGCGACGGCGAGCAGCAGCGTCGCGACGGCCGCGGCGGAGACCGTCTCCTGCGACTCGATCATCTTGAGGATGTAGGAGGAGGACACCTGCGTCTTGCCGATCAGGTTGGCGGAGATGAGGATGACCGACCCGAACTCCCCGAGCGCCCGCGCGAAGCTCAGCGCGGCGCCCGAGACGACGGCCGGGGTGACGGTCGGCAGGATCACGCGGCGGAAGATCGTGAAGCCCGACGCGCCCAGCGACGCGGCGGCCTGCTCGACCTCACGGTCCGCGTCGATCAGGACGGGCTGCACGGAGCGCACGACGAACGGCAGCGTGACGAACAGCAGCGCGAGCACCACGCCCGCGCGCGTCCCGACGAGGTTGATCCCGAACGGCCCGCTCGGCCCGTAGAGCGTGATCAGGACGAGGCCCGCGACGATCGTCGGGAGCGCGAACGGGATGTCGATGACGACCTCGAGGATCCGCTTGCCCGGGAAGTCGTCCCGGACCAGCACCCATGCGATGAGCGTCCCGACGACCGCGTTGATCACGGTGACCAGCAGCGCGGCCCCGACCGTGAACCGGATCGCCGAGAGCGCCTCGGGGTCGGTGACCGCGTCCCAGAAGCCCGCGAGCCCGTCCTCGAACGCCGTCGAGACGATCGCCGCGATCGGCAGCAGGACCAGCAGGCTCAGCCACAGCACGCCCACGCCGAGGCCGAGGCTCGCGACACCCGTGAGCTCGCCGGGGCGACGCCCCCGCCCGAAGGCGGAGGGCGTCGCCCGGTCGACCTGTGCGACGAGGGACATCAGCCCCGCAGCTCCGCGACGAGGCCGTTCTCCTTGTCGAACAGCTCGTCGTTGACGACGCTCCACCCGCCGAGGTCCTCGACGGTCCAGATCTTCGCGTCGGGGAACGGGTTCGACGGGTCGTTCGCGCCCTCGACGTCCGCGGTGGGCTGCACGCCCGACGGCGAGCGGAAGCCGTGCTCGATGAAGATCGCCTGGCCCTCGTCGGACTTGATGAACTCGAGGAAGTCCTTGGCCGCCTGCGAGCCGCTCTCGGTGACGGCCGCCGGGTTCTCGATGAGGAACGTCGACTCGGGGACGAGGTAGTCGAGCTCGACGCCCGCCGCGCGCGCCGCGATCGCCTCGTTCTCGTACGAGATGAGCACGTCGCCCGTTCCCTTGACGAACGCGTCCGTCGCGGTGCGGCCCGAGTCGTTCCAGCTCACGACGTTGCCGATGAACTTGCCGAGGAAGTCCTGCGCCGCGGCCTTGTCCTGGTTCTCGCCCAGGCCGTGCGTGTACGCGCCGAGCAGGTTCCACTTCGCGGCGCCCGACGTGCCCGGGTCCGCGGTGACGATGCCGACGCCGGGCTGCACGATGTCGTCCCAGCCCGTGATGTTCTTCGGGTTGCCCTTGCGGACCGCGAGGACGACGACCGAGTCGGACACGATGCCCTTGTTCTCGTCGGCGTTCCAGTCCTGCGCGATCAGGCCCTCCTTGACGATGTTGTCCACGTCGGGCGTGAGCGACAGCGCGACGAGGTCCGCGTCCTGGCCGGCGATCACCGCGCGGCTCTGGGCGCCCGAGGCGCCGAACGAGCCCTTGACCGTGACGCCCTTGCCGGCGTCGGTCTTGGCGAACTCCTCCGCGAGGTGGTCGTAGGCGGACTGGATGACCGCGAAGCCGACGAGGTCGATGGACGTGTCGCCGCCGCCGGCGCCTGCGGTGCCGTCGGCGGACGTCGCCGTGTCGTCGGACGAGCCACACCCCGCCACCGCCAGGAGCGACGCGGCGACGAGCACCGCGGCGAGGCGAGAGTGCGTGCGGGCGCGCTGCCCGCGGATGGGGGACTTCATGGTCGGTGTGCTCCCTGGTCGACGCTCGGGGCTCGGCTTATCCCGAGTTACCCGATCAGAACGCTCGGAATAGTGGTCCCGCGCCGTCGGCCCCGTCTACACCCCGTCCACATTTCGGTCACCGCGTCTCATTCCTCCCGCTGGCAGCCCGGGTACCTCACGTCGAGGGGCTCCGGTCAGGACGTCCGCGCGTTCGCGGGAATACCCCGCGGGGGTATGTTGGTTGTGAGGCACGACGAGGAGGACGCATGCACGGGTACGACAGCTCCAAGGACGACTACCTCAAGCGGCTGAGGCGCATCGAGGGCCAGGTGCGCGGGATCGCGCGCATGGTCGACGAGGACGTCTACTGCATCGACGTGCTCACGCAGATCGCCGCCGTGACCAAGGCGCTGCAGGCGGTGAGCATCGGCCTCGTCGAGGACCACCTCGGGCACTGCGTCGTCGACGCGGCTCGTCGGGACCCCGAGGAGGGCGCCGCGAAGGTCCGCGAGGCGTCCGACGCGATCGCGCGCCTCGTCCGCAGCTGAGCACCCCCACCAACCCACGACCGGCTGCGAGGGCAGCCGCCAGAAGGAGATCGCGATGAGCCAGACCACCACGTTCGGCGTCGACGGCATGACGTGCGGGCACTGCGTCCAGCACGTGACCACCGAGCTCGAGGCCATCCCCGGCGTCACGGGCGTCGAGATCGACCTCGCCGTCGGCGGGTCGTCCCGCGTCACCGTGACGTCCGACGCGCCGCTGTCCGACGAAGCCGTCGCCGCCGCGGTCGACGAGGCCGGGTACGCCGTCACCCCGCGCCGCTCGCTGCTCTGAGCGCGAGCCCGCACCCCACCTGAGCCCGCCCGTGCGGGCACGCCGAACAGATCGAGGAGAACGTCCATGAGCACCGACGAACGACTGGTCGTCGACCTCGCGGTCGAGGGCATGACGTGCGCGTCGTGCGTCGCACGCGTCGAGAAGCGCCTGCAGCGCCTGCCCGGCGTCACCGCGACCGTGAACCTCCCCCTCGAGTCGGCGCACGTGGTGGGGACGGACCCGTCCGTCACGCACGACGACCTGGTGGCCGCCGTCCGCGCCGCGGGTTACGACGCGCGTGTCACGTCGCCGCTGTCGGCGGCCACGCACCGGCACGACGAGCACGCGCACGACTCGCAGGCGGACAGCTCGCACGCGGAGCACGCGGAGCACGCGCACGGCACCGCGGGTCACGACGGGTCCGGTGCCGTCGCCGTCGCGCAGGCCGAGCACACCGGTCAGCACACCGGTGCGCACGCCGGTGAGCACACCGGTGAGCACTCGATGGTCGAGCACGCGCTGTCGGGGCACTCGATGGCGCCCGGGCACGACATGGACCCGGACGAGGACACCTCCGCCCCGACCGACCAGCGCGGCGCGGACCTCCGTCGCCGGCTCACGGTCGCGGCGGTCCTCACCGTCCCCGTCCTGCTGATCTCGATGATCCCCGCGCTGCAGTTCCGGGCGTGGCAGTGGGTGGTCGCGGCGCTCGCGCTGCCCGTCGCGACGTGGGCCGCGTGGCCGTTCCACCGTGCGGCCGCGCGCGCCGCCCGGCACGGCGCCTCGACCATGGACACGCTCGTCAGCATCGGGATCATCGCGGCGACCGGCTGGTCGCTGTGGGCCCTGGTCCTCGGCGGGGCTGGTGAGCTGGGCATGACGATGACGCCCACGCTCTGGCCGCGCGCCACCGACGTACAGATGGCCGTCCCGGAGTTGTACTTCGAGGTCGCGGCGGTCGTGACGACGTTCCTCCTGGCCGGCCGGTACGCCGAGCACCGCTCGCGCCGACGTGCGGGCGACGCGCTGCGCGCGCTCCTCGACCTCGGCGCCAAGGACGTCGCGCTCGTCGTGACCGGCCCGGACGGGCGGCGCACCGAGCAGCGCGTGCCGATCGACCGGCTGCGCGTGGGCGACGAGTTCGCGGTGCGGCCGGGCGAGAAGGTCGCGACCGACGGCGTCGTCGTCTCCGGGTCGTCGGCGCTCGACACCTCGTTGCTCACGGGTGAGCCCGTGCCGGTGGAGGTGGGTCCGGGCGACGAGGTCACGGGTGCGACCGTGAACACGTCCGGCGCGCTCGTCGTGCGGGCGACGCGCGTGGGTGCGGACACGCGCCTCGCGCAGATCGGCCGGCTCGTCGCGCAGGCGCAGACGGGCAAGGCGCCCGTGCAACGGCTCGCGGACCGCATCTCGGCGGTGTTCGTGCCGGTGGTGCTCGTGCTCGCACTCGGCACGCTCGCGGTGTGGCTCCTGACCGGCGGCGGTGCGCAGGCCGCGTTCACGGCGGCGGTCGCGGTGCTGATCATCGCGTGCCCCTGCGCCCTGGGCCTCGCGACCCCGACCGCGCTGCTGGTGGGCACGGGACGCGGTGCTCAGCTCGGCATCCTCATCAAGGGTCCGGAGATCCTCGAGCGCACGCGTCGCGTGGACACGGTCGTGCTCGACAAGACCGGCACGATCACGCAGGGCCGCATGGCGCTGACCGACGTTCTCCTCCCGGGCGCGCCGCCCGCCGATGCCCAGACCGAGCCCCGGACCGACGCACCGGCCGCCGGGGCGCAGGTCGCCGGGGCGCGGGTCGACGACGCACGACGCGAGGCGCTGCGGCTCGCCGCTGCCGTCGAGCGTCAGGCCGAGCACCCGATCGGCGCGGCCGTCGTGGCCGCGTGGGACGAGCTCGCCGCGGCGGCTCCGCAGGTCACGGGCGTCGGGCAGGACGGCGTACAGATCGGATCGGATGAGGTGTACGACTTCTCGGCGGTCGCCGGTCGCGGCGTCGTCGGCGTGGTCCGCACCGCCCACTCCGGGCTCCAGATGGGCCGACGCGTGCTCGTCGGACGCCCCACCTGGCTCGCGGAGCAGGGTGTCGACACGGCGGCGCTGACCGACGGCTTCGCGGCCGCCGAGGCGGACGGCGCCACGGCGGTCATGGTCGCCTGGGACGGACGTGCCCGCGCGACGCTCGTCGTCCGGGACCCGCTCAAGGACACGTCCCGCGACGCGGTCGACGACCTGCGCGCCCTCGGCCTGCGTCCCGTGCTCCTCACGGGCGACAACGAGGGCGCGGCCCAGGCCGTGGCACGCGAGGTCGGCATCACCGAGGTCGTGGCCCAGGTGCTGCCCGAGGACAAGGTCGACGCGGTCCGGCGCCTGCAGGAGCAGGGCCGGCAGGTCGCGATGGTCGGCGACGGCGTCAACGACGCCGCGGCCCTCGCGACAGCCGACCTGGGCCTCGCGATGGGCACCGGCACGGACGTCGCGATCGAGGCCGCCGACGTGACGCTCGTGCGCGGTGACCTGCGCTCCGCGGCGCAGGCGATCCGCCTGTCACGCCGCACGCTGCGCATCATCCAGCAGAACCTGTTCTGGGCGTTCGCCTACAACGTCGCCGCGATCCCGCTGGCCGCGCTCGGCCTGCTCAACCCGATGATCGCCGGCGCCGCGATGGCGTTCTCGTCGGTGCTCGTCGTGACGAACTCCCTGCGCCTGCGCACGTTCCGCTGACCTCACCGGGTGCCGCGTCAGCGGAACCGGCGGCCCTCGTCGGAGCGGTAGGCCAGCACGGCGAGCGTGGCGAACAGCGCGGTCCAGCCCAGGAGCACGGGCAGCGCGAGCGGGTAGGCGTCGACGCCCGCGGTGACCTGGACGACGAGATCGCGCACGGCCCGCGACGGCAGCGCCTTCGAGAACACGTCCAGCCACTGCGGGAACGCCTCGGGCGGCAGGAACAGCCCGCCGGCGAACGCGAGCGGGAACAGCACGGCCTGCACCACGGCGATCGCGGCCTTGGACGACATCCGGTACCCGATCGCGAGCCCGAGCAGCAGGAACGGCACGGCGACGCCGACGACGAGGAGCACCGACTGCCCGACCTGCAGCCAGTCGAGCGCGGCGGCGGTGAGGAGCCAGCCGACGAGCACCACGGGCGCCAGGGCGAAGTAGGACCACAGCAGACCGTTGAGCACGCGGCCCGTCAGCCGCGGGCCGGGCCCGGCGGGCAGGGTCCGCAGGTACGGGTCGAACGGCTGCGCGCGGTCCTCGGCGACGCCCGCGCCGAACGAGAACAGGCACGTGGACATGACCGCGAACGTGCCGAGCTGGGCGACCGCGACGGTGGCCGATCCGGGGTCGTCGGCGACCGCGCGCTGCGGGACGACGAAGAACAGCAGCGCGAGCGCCGGGAACAGCAGGTTGCCGATCACCGCGATGGGGATGCGGACCGTCTCGAGGAAGCCGAGCCGCGCGTGCAGCAGGGCGAGCCGCCAGAACGGCTGCGTCCGCGCTGGCCGGCCGGTGCGCGCGGACGCGCGTGCGGCGGTCGTCGTCGTGGTCATCGTTCCCCCTCGGTCGCGTGCGCGAGCGGACGCGCGTCGTGCAGGTCGTCGGCGCTCCGACCGGCCGCTGCCCGGCCCTCGTCGGGCTGGTCGGCCGTGAGCGTGAGGAACGCCTCCTCGAGCGAGGCGCCGCGCACCTCGAGGTCGCGGAACGGCACGCGCGCGCCGACGAGCGCGCGCACGAGCTCGTCGGCGTCCTCCGCGAGCAGCGTGAGCCGCTGCTCGTCGTCCTGGGTGGGGTAGCGCTCGCTCAGCGAGCGGTTCTCCACCCGCTGCTCGTCGACCACTTCCGCGCCCGCCAATGAGCGCACCGTCGGGAGCGCGCGGTCCGGGACCGTGAGCAGGACGCGGCGGCGCGCGACGAGCGAGAGCACGTCCGCGAGCGCACCGTCGGCGAGCACGCGGCCCTGCCCGACGACGACCACGCGGTGGGCCAACGCCTCGATCTCCTCGAGGTAGTGGCTGGTCAGCACGACCGTCGCGCCGTCCGCGTGGTAGTCGCGCAGCGCCTGCCACAGCACGTGCCGCGCCTCGACGTCGAGCCCGGTCGTCGGCTCGTCGAGCAGCACCAGGCGCGGCCGGCCGACGAGCGCGAGCGCGACCGCCAGCCGCCGCTTCTGACCGCCGGACAGCCCGCCGGTCTGCCGCCGCGCGAGGTCGGCGAGCCCGAACCGGTCGAGCGCCTCGTGGGTCGACATGGGTGCGGGGTAGTGGCCGGCGACGAGCGCGACGACCTCGCCCACGCGCAGCGTCGGCGGCAGCCCGGTCTCCTGCGGCGTGGTGCCGAGCGTGAGTCGCGCGCTCGCGACGCGCGGGTCGCCGCCGAACAGCCGGACCGTCCCGGCGTCGGCCTTGCGCAGGCCGCTGACGAGGCTCAGGAGCGTCGTCTTGCCCGCGCCGTTCGGCCCGAGCAGCCCGACGAGCTCGCCCTCGCCGACCGTCAAGGACACGTCGTCGAGCGCGACGACCGGACCGAACCGACGCGTGACGTGATCGACCTCGACCACGGGTGGCCCGGCGCCCTCGGTCCGGGCGCTCATCGCGCGCTCCCCAGCAGGTCGAGCAGGCGGCGGGAGTAGCGGTCGAACGCGAGGCGTCCGGTGGGGGTCAGGGCCACGTAGGTCGCGGGCGACCGGCCCTCGTACGTCTTGGTGATCATCACGTAGTCCGCCTCCTCGAGGCGTCGCAGATGGGTGGAGAGGTTGCCTGCCGTCATGTCGAGCAGGCGGCGCAGGCGGGGGAAGGCGATCCGGTCGCCCTCGCCCAGCGCGGCCAGGGTCGCGACCACACGGAGGCGGGCCTGCGCGTGGATCACGGGGTCGAGCTCGTCGTCAGGCACGGCGCGGACCACACACCTTCACGACGACCGCGGCGGCGAGCATCCCGCCGCCGCCCGCGAACGCGAGCACGGCGTAGGACCCGGGGATCCCGGCGAACGAGCCGAACGCCCCGGTGAGCAGCACCCACGCGCCGAGCCCGTACATCGGGTACGACTCCCACAGCACGCCGCCCGCGAGGTAGAGCAGGCCGACGACCATGGTCGCCATCGCGTTGGCGGCGAGGCTGATGACGACGGGGGTCGCGCCCGCGTTCGCGAGCGCCGAGACGATCACGCCCTGCGCGAGGAAGCCGACGAACCACGCCCAGCCGTACATCGCGCCCTGCAGCGCGCTGCGCCCGCGGATGCCGTGGGTGCGCACGACCATGTGCCACGCGGTGGTGACCATCGCGACGATGGTCGCGACGGCCGCGACGACCGCCGCCCAGACCGCGGGCGTGTCGTCGTCGAGCGACGTGAGCCACAACAGGCCGTAGCCGAGGAGCCACACCGTGCCCCACAGGCCGAACAGCAGCGTGGCTGACGGGTAGGTGCGCGCGGCGACCGCGCGCTGGCCCGCGATGATCGCGAGCGCGTCGTGCGGCGCGAGCGCCGTCCCTGGTTCGTCGTCGTCCATCTCGTCCCCCTCGCCGAGCGGTGCGACGCCGGGTCCCCCGGCGTCTGGTTTGTGCGGCAAACCAGTTTGCGCACCTTTCGCCCGGTTCCACAAGCCCCTGTGCGCGACCCGTTCGACGAACACCCGCACGGGCACGGCGGCTACGGTGCCGACATGAGCGACGTGCACGACGCCCCCGCGCAGGCCACGGGAACGCCGCCCGTCTCGGAACGCGCGCTGCGGCGCCGCCTCACGGTCGAGATCTGGATCGTGCTCGGCCTGTCGCTGGGCCGGTCCGGCGTCTACGCGCTCGTCAACATCCTCGACCGCATGACCGCCGGCCCTCCGCTCGCCGACCAGAGCACCACGATCAACCCGCCCCTGAACGCCCGGCCCTGGCTCGACGTCATCTACCAGGTCCTGTCCATCGGGTTCGCGCTGATCCCCGTGGCGCTCGCGCTCTACCTGCTGTCCGCGAACGGCCGCTCGGCCACGCGCCGGATCGGCCTGACGTTCGCCCGGCCGTGGCGCGACCTCGGGGTCGGCGTCGGGCTCGCCGCGCTCATCGGCGTCCCGGGGCTCGGGCTCTACGCGATCGGCCGGGCCGTCGGCATCACCGTCCAGGTCCAGCCGACGACGATCGACGACCACTGGTGGACCATCCCGCTGCTCGTCGCGCTCGCGCTCAAGAACGCGCTGCTCGAGGAGGTCGTCGCGGTCGGGTACCTCATGGAGCGGCTGCGCGACCTGCGCTGGAGCCCGCCGGTGATCGTCGTGACGAGCGCGCTGCTGCGCGGCTCGTACCACCTGTACCAGGGGTGGGGGCCGTTCTTCGGCAACGTCGTGATGGGCCTGGTCTTCGCCGAGTACTACCGCCGGAGGCGACGCGTCATGCCGCTCGTCGTCGCGCACACCGTGATGGACCTCGTGGTGTTCGTCGGCTACGCGCTCATCCCCGACGACTGGATCTCGACGCTCGGCCTCGACTGACGTCGAGCACCGAGCCCGCGCGGACCGGCTAGCGCGGCAGGGTCAGGATCTGCGCGCCGTCGTCGGTGATCGCGATGGTGTGCTCGCTGTGCGCGGTGCGGCAGCCGGTCGCGCTGCGCAGCGTCCAGCCGTCCGCGTCGGTCACGAGCTCGTCGGTGTCGACCATGACCCAGGGCTCGAGCGCGAGCAGGAGCCCCGGCCGCAGCGCGAACCCGCGGCCCGGCCGGCCGGTGTTCGACACGTGCGGGTCCTGGTGCATGGTCGAGCCGATGCCGTGCCCGCCGAACTCGGTGTTGATCGGGTACCCCGCCGCGCTCAGCACCCGCCCGATCGCGTGCGACAGGTCGCCGATCCGCGCCGTCGGGCCGGCCGCGGCGATCCCCGCGGCGAGCGCGCGCTGCGTCGCGTCGATCAGCGCGACGGACTCCGCGGGCCGCGAGCGGCCCACGACGAAGCTCACCGCCGAGTCCGCGGCGATGCCGCGCAGCAGCACCGCGATGTCGAGCGTGAGCAGGTCGCCGTCGGCGAGCACGTAGTCGTGCGGCAGGCCGTGCAGCACCGCGTCGTTGACGGACGTGCAGATGTAGTGGCCGAACGGGCCGCGCCCGAACGACGGCGCGTAGTCGACGTAGCAGGACCGCGCGCCCGCCTTCTCGATCATCGCCTTGGCCCAGCGGTCGATCTCGAGCAGGTTCGTGCCCGGGACGGCGCGGTCGCGCAGCGTGTGCAGGATCTCGGCGACCAGCGCGCCGGTGTCCCGGGCGCGCAGCAGCTCGGCGGGGCTCAGGATCTCGATCATGCGGGTGCCGTTCCAGGTGCGTCGGTGCCGTGCCAGGTGCGGGCGTGCCCGCTCGTCGGCCCCAGAACAGTACCGGCCGGCTACGCGCTGAGCTCGCGCCCGAGGGACCGTGCGGCGAACCCGCTGATCAGCAGCAGCACACCGCCGACCAGCGCGAACACGCCGAACAGCACCATGACCACCGAGAGCGAGGTCTGCGGGTTGAACGCCAGCAGCAGCCCGATCACGAGGTTGACCAGGCCGATCGCGAGCGCGCCGTACCAGGAGTAGTCGCCGCGCTTGTGCAGGAGCACCGCGGCGACGATCCCCACGACCGCGACCGCGAGCACCCACGCCGTCACGGCGTAGAACAGCACCAGCACCGTGGGCTTGGGCCACGTCACGACGACGACGCCGAGACCGATCACGACCAGGCCGCCGAGCAGCTGCCACCACATCGCGCCCTTGCGGTGCTCGATCAGCGCCTGCAGGACGATCAGCGCGCCGTCGACGAGCGCGAAGATGCCGATCACCCACGTGATCGCCGTGAGGGTCTCCAGCGGGTGCAGCAGCATGAGCAGGCCGAGGCCCAGGAACACGAGCCCGCGCAGCACGGGCAACCACCAGACGGCTCGCAGCTCCCGGCCGACCTGCTTCTCGAGGGTGTCGCTCACGATCGCCTCCCGTCCGCGCCGCACGGCCGCGGCCGCCTGGTGGCCACGCTAGCCCTGCTGAGCGTGACGAACCCGGCGAAACGGTCCGACACGCGCCGCGCGCGTCGCGGACCGGTCCGGCGCAGCCCGGTGACCGCGTCCGAGCAGGTCGGCGGACCGCGCGCGGACGACCGTCGCGCGACGGGCCCGCCGCCTAGACTCGCCCGTATGTCTGCACGGAGGTCGGCGGGGTCGGCGTCGCCGCGGCCTCCCGGTCCGGCGGACGACCTGGTCACCCCACGCCCGATCGAACCCGCACGCACGACGCGCACGCGCGGTCCGGCGACGGTCGGCACCGACGTCGAGCCGGGTGAGGACGGGCAGGCGGCCGACGGCGAGGCCCGGCTCGACCTGCCGGACCCCGACGAGGAGCGCGCCGAGCGCGCCCGTGCGGAGGCCGAGGCCGCGGTCATCGTCGTCGACGACCAGCCCACCGTCCGGGTGCACCACCCGAGCGACCTCATCGCCACGATCCTGTCGGCGCTCGGCGTCGCGGTCGTCATGATCCTCGCGACGTACGCGCAGCACACCACCACGGGCGTCGCCGAGGACGTGCAGGGCTTCGCGACGCTGCTGCGCAAGATCCTGTTCGTGCCCGTGCAGGTGCTCGAGGGCGTCGTCACGCTCGCCGTGCCGCTCGCGGTCGGCATCGAGCTCACGCTGCGGCGGCTCGGCCGCCAGCTGATCGAGGCGATCGTCGCGGCGGTCCTGGCGATCATGGTCGGCGCGGCCGTGATCCTCGTCGTCGAGCAGTTCGGCTCCGACGAGCTCGTGCGCGGCCTGTCCGTGCTGCTCGGCGGCACGTGGCAGCTGACCATCCCCGTGTACGTCTCGATGCTCGCGAGCCTGCTCACCGTGAGCGGGCCGCGGCAGCGCCGCCGCACGGTCGCGTGGTCGTGGAGCGCGCTGTGGTTCGCGATCGCGGTGCTGCTCGTGACGGCGCAGGTCTCGCTCGCGGGGCTCGCGGTCGCCCTGCTGATCGGCCGCGTGTGCGGGCTCGCGGTGCGCTACGTGTCAGGCGTGCGCTCCGAGCGCGCGTACGGGGCGAGCCTCGTCGCGGGCGTGCGCCGGGCCGGGTTCGAGCCCGTGCGGCTGCGCCGGATCGCGGCCGACGAGCCGGACGGCGACGTTGGCGACGACGACGACCCGACCGCCGACGCGCCGCACGACGTGCTCCGCTCGACCGCGCACCGGCCCGCGCCCGACGACGCCGCGGCCCGGGCGCTCGTCCGCTCGACCGGCTACCGCACGTACGAGCTCACCACCGAGGACGACGAGCGCCGCGACCTCGTCGTCATCGACGGCGACCGCCAGGTCGCGAGCATGGTCTCGCGCGTGTGGCGCTCGGTGCGGCTGCGCGGCATCGAGGGCCGCTCGGTCCAGTCGCTGCGCCAGACCGCCGAGCGCACCGCGCTGCTGAGCTACGCCGCGCGCGCCGCGGGTGTGCGCACGCCCGAGCTGCTGCGCGTCGCCGAGGCGCAGGACTCGATGCTCCTGGTGCAGGCGCACCCCGGCAACGCGCGCCCCCTGACCGAGCTGCACGACGACGAGATCACCGACGAGATGCTGCGCGCGATCTGGGAGCAGCTGCGCACCGCGCACGAGGCCGGGATCGCGCACCGGGCGCTCACGTCCGACACCGTGCTCGTCGACCAGCTCGTCGGGACGCCGATGATCTGGATCGTCGGTTGGGAGAACGGGTACGTCGCGTCGTCCGAGCTCGCGCGACGCATGGACCTCACGCAGATGCTCGCGCTGCTCGCGCTGCGCGTGGGCGTCGAGCGCGCGCTGCAGTCCGCTGCGGACTCGCTCGACGACGACGACGTCGCCGCGATCGGCCCGCTCCTGCAGGGCATCACGCTGCCCGAGCGCACCCGGACCGAGGTGCGCCGGCACAAGGCCGTGCTCAGCGACCTGCGCGCCGCGATCGTCGCGCGCATCCCCGAGGCCGACGTCGAGCCGCAGCAGCTCGTGCGGTTCGGGGCGCGGTCGGTCGTCACGATCGTGCTGCCGATCGTCGTGGTCCTGCTGCTCGTCACGCGCATCAACCTCGACGAGATCACCACCGCGCTCACCGACAGTGACTGGCGCTGGACGATCGTGGCGTTCCTGCTCGGCCTGCTCACGATCGTCGGTGCGGCCCTCGCGCTCATCGCGTTCTCCCCGGTGCGGCTGCCCCTGTGGCGCACGCTCGAGGTGCAGGCCGCGTCGAACTTCGTCGCGATGGCCGCGCCTGCGGGCATCGGCCCGGCGGCCCTCAACCTGCGCATGCTGACCAAGCGCGGCGTGCCCACGTCGCTCGCCGCCGCGACCGTCGCCATGGTCCAGGTGAGCCAGCTCGTCGTGACGATCGCGCTGCTCGCGGTCCTGTCCGTCGGGTCCGGGGGCCAGGAGTCCGCACTGCCCGTCTCGCCCGAGGTGCTGCTGATCATCGCGCTCGTCGCGACGCTCGTCGGCGCGTCCCTGCTGGTGCCGAAGGTGCGTCAGTGGGTCCTGGCCAAGATCCGGCCGACCCTGCGGCAGATCTGGCCGCGGCTGGTGGACATCCTCGGCCGGCCGTGGCGGCTGGCCGTCGCGGTCGCCGGCAACCTCGTCATGACCCTCGGCTTCGTGCTCGCGTTCGACGCGTGCCTGCAGGCCTTCGGGCAGGAGGCGAGCCTCATCCAGGTCGCGATCGTCTACCTCGCGGGGAACACCGCGGGCGCGCTCGTCCCGACGCCGGGCGGCATGGGTGCGATCGAGATCGCGCTCGGCGCGGCGCTCACCGCCGTGACGGGCATCAACCCCGGTGTCGCGACGTCGATCGCGGTGCTGTTCCGCGTGGTCACCTACTGGGTGCGCATCCCCATCGGCTGGGTCGCGATGCGGCACCTGCAGAAGGTCGGCGAGCTCTAGCCCCGCGGTCTTGGGGGCGAGCCCTGCGTCCCGGGCCGCGCGCGACGAGGCCCGCCACGCGGTTGAGCGGCGTGGCGGGCCTCGGGTGTCGTGCGGGACGCTCGTGCGGACGCGTCCGGCTCGGCGTGGGTCAGGCTGCGAGCGCCTTGGCCTTCAGCAGCGCGAACTCGTCCTCGTTGATCGCGCCGGAGTCGAGCAGGGCCTTCGCATCGGCGATGTGCTCGGCCGCGGACTTCGTCCCCGCGACCTCGCGGATGTAGCTGTCCGTCTCGGACCGGGCCCGACGGACGGCCGCCTCCTGACGCTCGGCCATCGACTTGCCGCGCGAGACGACGTACACGAGCGCGGTCAGGAACGGGAAGACGATGAGGAAGACGATCCAGACGGCCTTCCACCACCCGCTCAGCGTGGAGTCACGGAAGAGGTCGCTCAGGATCTGGAACAGGATGACGAGATAGGCGAAGAAGAGGAACCACCACAACAGGATCCAGACCCACTGCCAGAAGTTCATGTCGTGCCCTTCGACGTCGAAAGCGGCGGGATCGGCCGTGCTGCCGACATTAGCGACGAACGGGACACCTCGACACCCTTCCAGGGCGTCCGGCCGCCCGGCACGACGCGCGGGCGCTCGGGCACGACGCGCGGGCGCGCTCCGGCGGGGCGACGACGAGCGACGCACGCGCGTCGGCCGGGACGGCGACGGCCGGCCCGGGAAGCCCGGACCGGCCGTTCGTGGTGCGTCGTCGCTCGTCGCGGCTGTCAGGCCGCGGCGCGCTCCCGCTGCGTCGGCAGTGCCGTGAGGGCACCCGCTGCGGCCGCCATCGCGCTCCACGCCTGGGCGCGGGTGCGGAAGGAGGCGGGGGTGGTGGGCGACTGCGACGGTTCGGCGGGGAGGCCGGTCTGGTCCATGATCGCTTCCTGTCTGTTCGGTAGCCCGGCTGACCGTCGAGGGTCCCGTGGCTTTGCGTCCCCTCCTCGCGGAGGGTTTGCCGTTATCGCTGACAGGTAGGAAGGTAGTTCAGATCACTTACCCGGCCAAGGGCACGAAGCGGCCAAATACGGACAGCGAGCAAAATCACCCGTTCGGACCAGTGAAAACCTGGGCGTTCTGTCCCTTTGGTCCCGGGTCCTGGTGGTCCCACGAAGCGGTGAACCGGATCAGCGGGCGTCCAACCAGGTGCTCTCCGGAGGGACGAGAGCCTCGAGCTCGGCCCACAACCCGTCCGGCACGGCGCGCGCAGCCGCCTCGACGGTGGCCGTGACCCGGCCCGGACGGCTCATCCCGACGACCGTCGAGGCGATCCGCTCGTCGCGCAGCGAGAACTGCAGCGCCGCGGTCGCGATGTCGGTGCCGTGCGCGGCGCAGGCCTCGCGCATCCGGGCCGCCGCCTCCAGCACCTCGGGCGGCGCGGGGCGGTAGCCGTAGGTGGTCGGGCCGCCCGACTGCGCCGCGAGGATCCCGCCGCCGTACACGGCCGCGTTGAGCACGCCCATGCCGCGGCGGTGCGCCTCGGCGATCAGCGGGCCTGCGCTGCGGTCGAGCAGCGTCCACCGGTTGTGCACCAGCAGCACGTCGAACACCCCGAGCTCGAGGTACCGCGCGATCTCGTGCACGCGCCCGCCGGCCAGCCCGATCCGGCCGACGACGCCGCGCTCGCGCAGCTCGACGAGCGCGTCGACGGCGCCACCGGGTGCGGTCATCGTCGCGAAGTCGTGGAACTCCGGGTCGTGCAGGTGCACGAGCGGGAGCTCGTCGAGCCCGAGCCGCTGCCGGCTCTCCGCGACCGACTCACGCACCCGCTGCCCCGAGTAGTCGTCACCGCGCGGGTCCACCTTGGTCGCCACGACCACACCCGCCGGCAGCCCTTCGGCCAACCCGATCGCCGCGCCGATGCGCCGCTCGCTCTCGCCGTCGGAGTAGCCGTTGGAGGTGTCGATGAACCGGATCGGTGAGTCGAACGCCGCGAGGACCGTCGCGACGCCCTCCTCGGCGGTCACGTCACGCCCGAACAGGTCCGGCATGCTGCCGAGCGGACCGCCGCCGAGCGCGACGGCGGAGACCGTCAGGTCCGTGCCGGGCAGCGGGCGCAGCCACTGCGGTCCGCCGGGTGCGTAGCGGGGCTGGGTCATGCGGGGGTCCTCCTGAGGCATGGACGACGACGCCCGGACGGTCAGTCCGTCAGCGCCGCGACGACCGGCGACTCGAGGAACCGCGTCAGGAGCGGCCCCGCGGTCGTCGACCCGTACTCACCCTCGTCGACGAAGACCGCGACCGCCAGGTCACCCTGGATCGCGATCATCCACACGTGGTTGCGCAGGTCGTCGGTCTCGCCGAACTGCGCGGTGCCCGTCTTGGCCATGACCTCGCCCGGCAGGTCCCGCAGGAACCCCGCGCCGCCGTCGGTCACCACCGCGCGCATGAGCGACCGCAGCGCGGCCCCCTCGTCGGACGTGAGGTCGACGTGCGGGCGCGGCTCGTCCGTCGTCTCGGCGTCCTTGCTGCTCTCGTCGGACTCGTCGTCGGACGCCTGCGCCGACGACGTGCTGTCGTCCGTCGCGTCGTCGGCCGACGACGAGCCCGGCTCGACGAGGTGCGGCGTGACCGTGCGACCCGCGGCGACCGACGCGGCCACCGTCGCCATGCCGAGCGGCGAGGCCAGCACGCGACCCTGCCCGATCATCGTCGCCGCGTGATCCGTGCCGTCCGAGTCCGACGGCACCGCGCCGACGAACGACGCGAAGCCCAGCGACTGTGTCGGCAGGAGCCCCAGCGAGCCCGCGGCGTCGACGACCGCGTCCTGCGGCGTCTCGTCGCGCAGGCCGATGAACGCGGTGTTGCACGAGTTCGCGAACGCGGTGCGCAGCGGGATGTCACCGAGCGCCGCCGCCGGGTAGTCGGGGAAGTTGTCGAAGCGCCGGCCGTCGACCGTGATGCCGTCGGTGCAGGTCACCGAGCTGTCCGGGGTCAGGCCGGCGCGCAGCAGCGCGAGTGCGCTGACGACCTTGAACGTCGAGCCCGGCGCGTACTGCCCGAGCGTCGCGGTCGACAGCCCCTGGCTGCCCGGTCCGCTCGCAGCCGCGAGCACCTCACCCGTCGAGGGACGGATCGCGACGATCGCGGAGGCCGGGCCGACGCTCGCCAGGACGTTCTCGGCGGACTGCTGCACGAGCGAGTCGAGCGTGAGCTGCAGCGGCTCGCCGTCGACCGCCGGCACCGTGAACAGGGTGCGCGCCTGGCCCTCGGAGCCGCTGCCCTCGATCCCGCGGGCGTCGATGCGCAGGCCCGGCCGGCCGCGCAGCTGCTCGTCGAACTGCCGTTGCAGACCGGACAGGCCGGTGAGGTCGCCCGCCTGGATCGCGCCGCCGGACTTCTCGATGATCTCGGCGGTGGCGGTGCCCACCGTGCCGAGGATCGGGCGCGCGAACGTGCGCGTCGGGGCGAGCGGGAGGGAGTCGTCGATCGCGTTGACGCCGGGCAGCTTCCGCAGCGCCGGGACGTCGTAGTAGGAGTCCTCCCGCCGGATGACGATCGCCTCGACGAACGCCTTGTCGCCCGCGGACTCGACGCGCTTGGCGTACTCGTCGGGGTCGATCTCGAGCGCCGCGGCGAGCCCACGCGCGGCGGCGCCCGCCTCCGCGGCGGGCAGGAACGTCTTGTCGATGCCGACGCGGAACACGTCACGCGCCTCGACCAGGACCTCGCCACCCGCGCCCAGCACGTTCGCCCGCTGCGGCGTCTCGCGCGACACGACGAGGTCCTCCGCGACCGTGAGGTCGGGCGCGAGGATCGTCGAGGCCCAGTGCGTGCGCCACACGTCCTCGTCGTCGCGCTCGAGCCGGGCCGTCGTCTCGTACGTCCACTGCCGCTCGGAGTCCGCCGCCGCCGAGCCGGCCGTCGACCACGTGAACCGCAGCACGGCGTCCGCGAGCGCGTCGTCGTCCTCGAGCGTCTCGGCGCTCACCAGGCTCACGCGCAGCGCGTCCTCGCCGAGCGCCTCGACCACGGCGTCGTACGCGTCCGTGCGCTGCTTCTCGGCCTGGTCCGCCGAGACGTCGGGCGTGAACGCGACACCGTCCAGGTCACCCGACTCGAGGGCCGCCGCGAGCGCGGTCGCCGCGTCCTGGGGTCCCGGGGGCGAGGATGTGCACGCCGCCGCGCCGAGCGCCGTGACCAGGGCGATCACCGCTGTCGTCGCGATCGTCCGTCTCCGCGCACCCATTCGTCGGCCCCTTCGTCGCGTGCTGATCCGTCCTGATCCGTGCTGGTCGGCGCCTGCCCGTGGCGCGCTCGTGCCCGAGCGCGCGCGTCATCCGCACCTCGCACCACCGCCACCTCAGCGCGGCTCGCGAGGCGCCGGACGGCGACGTCCAGCGCCACGGGCGGCTGCGCCGAGCAGTGAGACGGGTGTCCACCAGCGGGACCTCGGCACTCTATCGGCCACCCCTGTCACGCGCGCAGGGCTTTGCGCTCCGATCGGACGCGGGGGTCCCTGTCCGACGCCTCGCGGCCCGGCCCCGAACCGCGACGCCAGGGCCCGCTCGCGGCCCGCTGTCGATCCTCGTGCCTCCCGCGCGTCATGCTGGCGACAGCACCCCACCGCACGAGGAGACGTCCCATGCCGCGTTACCTGCTCATCGTCGACTTCCAGCCCGGCGACGACCCGACGCCCCTCGAGGAGTGGACCCCCGCCGAGGTCGACGCCCACATGGCCTACTACCGCCGCCTCAACGACGAGCTCGCGGCCAGCGGCGAGCTCGTCGGCGGCGAGATCCTGTCCGCACCCGACGCGTCGTTCGTGGTCCGGTCCGCCGGGCCGGCCGCGACGAAGGTGACCGAGGGACCGTTCCCCGAGTTCAGCGAGTGGGTCGCGGGGTTCCAGGTCGTCGAGACCGCGACCGTCGAGCGCGCGCTCGAGATCGCGGCGCTCGTGTCCGCGGTGCCCGGGCGCGGTGGCCGGCCGCTCGCGCAGCCGATCCAGGTCCGCGAGGTCGTCGGCGACCCGCCGCGCAACCAGGTCGAGATCACCGCGTGGCTGCACGAGGCCTGAGCGCGCGTCCCGCGGCGGCGCACCCCGCGCGCGGCGGCGCACCCCGCGCGGAGCGGTTCACCCGGCGCACGGGCACGATCCCGGCACGTGGCGCGTTGAGAACCTCGCATCGTCGACGAACCTGCGGAGGTCCACCGCCATGACCCTGCCCACCACGTCGCCCACCACCTCACCCGCCGCGCCGCCCCCGCTCACCGAGCAGGCCGAACGGCTCGTCGCGCTCGGGGTCGCCGAGCTCGCGGGCCTCGCGCCCGACGACCTGCACGCGCTCGTCCGCGCCGCCGACCCGGCGCCCGGCGCGCTGCTCGTCGTGCCCCCTGAGCTCGCGCCGGTGGCGGCGCTCGCGCCGCTGCTGCGGCGCGGCGAGCGCGAGGGGTTCGTCGTCGAGGACATGACGGACGTCGCCGAGTTCGTGCCCATCGCGGGGCTCGACGTCCCGGCCCCGCCCGCGGCCCGCGCCTACGTGGTGTCCGGGCTGGACCGCGGCGACGACCTGGCGAGCTGGTCACCCGACGAGGCCCTGCCCGAGCTCACGTCCCGCGGCCGCACACCGCTCACGCTCGCCGAGGGCGTGCACTGGGCGCTGCAGGTCCCGGACGTGCTGGAGCGCAACCACTGCTTCATGACGATCGGGTCGCGCCGGGTCCGGCCGCGCGGCGGGCTCGACGCGCGCACGCCCGCGCTGTGGATCTCCAACGGCACGGGCCGTGACGGCCGGGAACGCCGCGACGCCCCGAAGGTCGGCTGGTGCTGGGCCGGCAACCGGCACACCTGGCTCGGCTTCGCCTCGGCGCTCAGCCGCACGCCGCTCGTCGGCTGAGGCAGCCAGAGCCGGACGGCCGACCGCGACGGCCTCGTGCTCCTGGGCGCGCGGCGGATCAGGGACCCCGGCCGCGCCGTCGGGCGCAGCCCGGTCAGGGAGCGGCGGTCGGCAGGCGCCCGGTCGTCGGGTCGCGGTCGGTCAGGCAATACGGGTGGCCGGACGGGTCCGCGAGCGTCGTCCACCGGGGCCCGTGGGCGAGCACGCGGGCTCCGGCGGCGACGTGCGCGCGCTCGACCGCCGGACGGTTCGTCGTCGCGAGGTCGAGGTGCGCGCTCACCTCGCGGCGGGGGTCCGTCGCGCCCAGGCGCTGCAGCATGAGGCGCAGCGGGATGCCGTCGGGACGGTCCAGCACGACGAACTCCTCGCGGCTCCCGGTGTGCGCGGGCCAGCGCGTCAGCTCGGACCAGAACGCGGCCTCCTGCGCGAAGCCCGCGGCCGGCACGTCGAGGCACAGCTGGTCGACCAGCGCGGTCACCGGCTCGTCGGACTCGGCCGCGGGGCCGACGTCCGGGGCCGGGACGGCTGCCGGACGACGCGCGTGCCCCTGGTCCGTGACCAGGCAGAAGACGTAGCCGCCGGGCGAGGACAGCACCACGTGCGTGCCCGGGTCGTGCTCGATCGCGGCACCCAGCGCGAGCGCGCGCACGAGCTCGGCGCGCAGCTCCTCGTCGTCGCCCACGTGCAGGTCCAGGTGCACGCGCGGGCCGTCGTCGAAGCGCTGCACCCGCAGGAAGTCGTCACCGTCCGGCGCGACGAGCGTCGCGAACTCGTCGCTCAGGCCGCGCCAGGGCGACAACGACGTGCCCGTCACGCGCAACCAGAACCCGAGCGTCTCGTCGAGCACGTCGGACGGCAGGTCGAGCATCGCCGTGGTCCACCGGATCGCCATGACCGCGCACGCTATCGGGTGGGTCAGACCCGGACGACGACCTTGCCGCGCACGTGCTGCGACTGGCTCGCCTCGTGGGCCGCGGCGGCGTCGGCGAGGTCGAACACCTGCGCCACGTCCACGCGCACCTGCCCCGCCTCGATCAGCGCGGTGAGCGCGTCCAGGTCCGCGGTGCTCGGGCGCACCCACACGTAGTGCCCGCCGAGCTCGTCGCGCGCCTTCGCGTCGACGATCGAGGCGACCGTGCCACCCGGCTTCAGCAGAGCCTTCGTCGTGCCGACGAGGTCGTCGGTCCCGTAGTCGAGGACGACGTCGACGCCCTCGGGCGCGAGCGCGCGGACCGCGTCGACCAGGCCGTCCCCGTAGGCGACAGGCTCGGCACCCAGCGCGACGAGGTGCTCGTGGTTGCGGGGCGAGGCCGTGCCGATCACGCGCGCGCCGCGGGCCGCCGCGATCTGCACCGCGAACTGCCCGACGCCGCCGGCCGCCGCGTGCACCAGGACGGTCTGACCGGCGGTCACGCCCGCGCGCTCGATCGTCTGGAACGCCGTGAGCCCCGCGAGCGGCACCGCCGCGGCCTCCTCGAACGACAGCGACGCGGGCTTGCGGGCCAGCGTGCGCACGGGTGCGGCGACGTACTGCGCGAACGTGCCGCCGTGCATCCAGTCCTTGCGCACGTACCCGTACACCTCGTCGCCCACCTGCAGCTCCGGGGTGTCGAGCCCGACGCGCTCCACGACACCCGCGACGTCCCACCCGGGGACCACGGGGAAGGTCGTGTCGACGATCCCGTCGAGGTAGCCCTCGCGGACCTTCCAGTCGACGGGGTTGACCGACGCGGCCCGCACCGCGACGAGCACCGAGTCCGGGCCGACCTTCGGGACGGGCAGGTCGACGAGCTCGAGGACGTCGCTGTGGCCGTACTTGCTGTAGGCGATCGCACGCATGTCGTGGGCAACGGGACGGCGTCCGCCGATGTTCCCCGGTCCTCACCCGCCTGTTCCCCGGCGCGGTGCCCGTACGCTCACGCCCGTGGACTGGCTGAGCGACACCTGGGCGGACGTGACGACGGCGAGCCCCGTGCCCGAGACGTGGGTCGTGGTCACCACCGCGGTCGTCGTGCTCGCCGCGCTGACCGTGCCCGTCGCGTGGCGGCTCGCGCGGCACGCGCTGACGATCGTGCACGAGGCCGGGCACGCGGGCGTCGCGCTGCTCGTCGGCCGGCAGGTCTCCGGGATCCGCGTCCACTCCGACACGTCCGGCCTGACGCTGTCGCGCGGCAAGCCGCGCGGCCCGGGGATGATCGCGACCGCGTTCGCCGGGTACCCGGCGCCGACGGTCGTCGGCGTCGGCGCCGCGTGGCTCCTGTCCCGCGGGTACGACCTCGCGGTGCTGTGGGCGCTGCTCGTGCTCGTCGTCCTCGTGCTCGTCGCGATCCGCAACTGGTACGGGCTGTGGGCGGTGCTCGTGAGCCTCGCCGCGCTCGTCGTCGTGACCGGGTGGGGCTCGCCCGACGTGCAGGCCGTGTTCGCGTACGCCGTCACGTGGTTCTTCCTGCTGGGGGCGCCGCGCGCGGTCCTCGAGATGCAGTCGGGACGACGAGACGCGCGCCGACGCGGGCGTCGGGACACGTCCGACGCGGGACTGCTCGGCGGCCTGACGCACCTGCCCGGGGCGTTCTGGGTGCTGGTGCTCGCGCTGGTCACGCTCGCGGGCCTCGCGCTCGGCGCGGTGTGGCTCGTCGGGCTCCAGGTCTGACGGCCCTGCCGGGCTCGTCGGGTGGCACCGCGCCGCTCGTCGCTGATGATGGAGCCATGACGCTCAGCGGACGGTTGCTCGTGGCCTCGCCGCAGCTGCTCGACCCGAACTTCCACCGCACCGTCGTCCTCGTGCTCGACCACAACGACGACGGCGCGTTCGGCGTCGTGCTCAACCGCCTGCTGCCGGTCGAGGTGGACGCGGTGCTTCCCGGGTGGCAGGACGTCGTCAGCCGTCCCGACGGGCTCTTCCAGGGCGGCCCGGTGGGGCTCGACGGCGCGATCGGCGTCGCGATCGCCTCGGCGCCGCCGCTCGGCGCGGCGGGCCGCTCGACCGATCCGGACCTCGCGCTCGGCAGCGAGCCCGACGACGAGCGCGACCACGGGTCGCTCGTCGACCCCGCCCGGCTGCGGGGCGCGTCGTCGGACGTGCCGGACGACCACCTCGTCGACCGGTTCACCGGGGCGTTCGGGCTCGTCGACCTCGACGCCGACCCGACGACCGTCGTCGGACGGTTCAGCGGGCTGCGGATCTTCGCGGGGCACGCGGGCTGGGGCGGCGGGCAGCTCGAGGAGGAGATCGACGAGGGTGCGTGGTACGTCGTGCCGTCGGAGCCCGACGACGTGTTCACCGCCGACCCGGAGACGCTGTGGACCCGCGTGCTGCACCGCCAGGGCGGCGACCTGGCGATGCTCGCCCACTACCCGCCCGACCTCCGCCTCAACTGACCCGCACCCACCGCCGACCCAGCGCTCGTCACCCGCACGCGCTCCGGTAGTGGATGCCCCGGGCGGGGCGGGGGCGTAATCGGTTCGTGGGCTGTGGCGGTCGAAGCGCTTCGATTACCGTCGCGGCTGCCGCGCTGCCGCCTGGGCGCCGGCGTCCCGCCAGCGGCACCGCGGCGGGGCACCACGCCACGAAGGAGTGAGCGGATGCGTGTTCCGTCCATCTCGCCGACCCCGGTCGCGCGGCGCGCGGCCGCGTGCGTCCTCGCTGCCGCGCTCGCCGCGGCGGGGGCCGCGGTCGTCACGGCCGCCGGCCCGGCCGAGGCCGCCGACCCACCCAACGCCGCGGGCTACACCTGGGGCAACGTCGAGGTCGTCGGCGGCGGGTTCGTCCCCGGGATCGTCTACAACCGGGGCGAGCAGGGCCTCGTCTACGCCCGCACGGACATCGGCGGCGCGTACCGCCTGGACACGTCCACGCAGCGCTGGGTCCCGCTGCTCGACCACGTCGGCTGGGACGACTGGGGGCACACCGGCGTGCTGTCCCTGGCCACCGACGCGCGCGACCCCGACCGCGTCTACGCGGCCGTCGGCACGTACACCAACGACTGGGACCCGAAGAACGGCGCCATCCTGCGCTCGTCGGACCGGGGCGAGACGTGGCAGCAGACCGACCTGCCGTTCAAGGTCGGCGGCAACATGCCCGGCCGTGGCATGGGCGAGCGCCTGCAGATCGACCCGAACGACAGCCGCGTCCTGTACCTCGGCACCGAGGGGGGCAACGGCCTGTGGCGCTCCACCGACTCGGGCGTGACGTGGGCGAAGGTGACGAGCTTCCCCAACGCCGGCACCTACGCGCAGGACCCGACGTCGAGCAACTCCTACCTCACGTCGAACCAGGGCGTCGTGTGGGTGACGTTCGACCCGACGAGCGGGACGCCCGGCAGCCGCAGCCAGACGATCTACGTGGGCGTCGCGGACAAGGCGAACGGCGTCTACCGCTCGACCGACGGCGGCACCACGTGGTCCCGCGTGCCCGGTCAGCCGACGGGCTTCCTGCCGCACAAGGGCGTGTTCGACGAGGTCGGCAAGCAGCTCTACATCGCGACGAGCGACACCGGCGGCCCGTACGACGGCGCCAAGGGTGACGTGTGGCGGCTCGACGCGACGAGCGGCACGTGGACCCGCATCTCGCCCGTGCCCTCGACGAGCGCCGACGACTACTTCGGCTACTCCGGGCTCACGGTCGACCGGCAGGACCCGGACACGATCATGGTCGCCACGCAGGTCTCGTGGTGGCCGGACATCATCATCTTCCGCTCGACGGACCGCGGCGCCACGTGGTCGCGCATCTGGGACTGGAACGGCTACCCGGACCGCACGCTGCGCTACACGCAGGACATCTCCGCGGCGCCGTGGCTCGCGTTCGGCGCGACGAACCCGCAGCCGCCCGAGCCGCCGGTCAAGCTCGGCTGGATGACCGAGTCGCTCGAGATCGACCCGTTCGACTCCGACCGGATGATGTACGGCACGGGCGCGACGATCTACGGCACCGACAACCTCACCGCCTGGGACCGCGGCGGGAAGATCGACCTCACGGTCAAGGCGCAGGGCATCGAGGAGACCGCGGTGCTCGACCTGGCCGCACCTCCCGGGGCCGTCGAGCTCGTGTCCGCGCTCGGCGACCTCGGCGGGTTCGTGCACACGGACATCACGAAGGTCCCCGCCCGGCAGTTCACGCAGCCGTTCCACAGCTCGGGGACGTCGGTGGACGTCGCCGGGACGAAGCCGGCGACGATGGTCCGCGTCGGGAACACGGCCGACGGGAGCACCGAGTCGCACATCGGCGTGTCCACCTCGTCGGGCTCGACGTGGTGGGCCGGGCAGGAGCCCGGGGGCGTCACGGGTGGGGGCACGGTCGCGGTCTCGGCGGACGGCACGACGATCGTGTGGTCGCCCGACGGCGCCGGCGTGCACCGGTCGACGACGCTCGGGTCGACGTGGACCGCGTCGAGCGGGGTGCCCGCGCAGGCGCGGGTGGAGTCCGACCGCGCGGACGCCGCGGCGTTCTACGCGGTGGCCGCAGGCAGGTTCTACGTCTCGCGTGACTCCGGCGCGACGTTCACGCAGTCCGCTGCCACCGGGTTCGCCACCACGGGCAACATCCGGTTCGCCGCCGTCCCGGGCAAGGCGGGCCACGTGTGGGTCGCAGCCGAGAACGGCCTGTGGCGCTCGTCGGACTACGGCACGACGTTCACGAAGCTCGCGGGCTTCACCGACGGCGGCGCGGTCGGGTTCGGCAAGGCGGCCGCCGGGGCGACGTACCCGGCGATCTACACGACGTCGCAGTACGACGGCGTGCGCGGGTTCTTCCGCTCACTCGACGGTGGTGCCACGTGGACGCGGATCAACGACGACGAGCACCAGTACGCCTGGACCGGCGCCGCGATCACGGGAGACCCGGACGTGTTCGGGCGCGTGTACGTCGCGACGAACGGGCGCGGGATCATCGTCGGGAACACGGGCACCTCGCCCACGGGCACCCCGACGCCCACGCCGACCGTCACGCCGACGCCGACGCCCACGCCGACCGTCACGCCGACGCCGACCGTCACGCCGACGCCGACCGTCACTCCGACGCCGACCGTCACCTCGACACCCACGGTCACGCCCACCCCGACGCCCACCGCGTCGCCGACGACGACGCCACCGCCCGCCGGCGGGTGCGCGGTGGCGTACTCGACCAACGACTGGCCGAACGGGTTCTCGGCGTCCGTGCGGATCACCAACTCCGGGACGACCGCGCTGAGCTCCTGGTCCCTGAGGTTCTCCTTCCCGGGCAACCAGCAGGTCGTCAACGGCTGGTCGGGCCAGTACACGCAGAACGGTCAGGCCGTGACCGTCACGAACGCGCCGTGGAACGGCACGATCGCGGCGGGTGGTTCGGTCGACATCGGGTTCAACGGCAGCTTCACCGGCTCGAACCCGAAGCCCACCAGCTTCACGCTCAACGGCACTTCCTGCACGGTCTCGTGACGGCCGCGGCCGTCGCGCGCTGACGCGGAGGCGTCGGGCGGGTCCCCGTGCCCGCCCGACGCCTCGTCCGCTCCCCGGTGCCTGCACCTGTGGATGACGGCGAGAGCGTGTCCGGACACATCGGTACGGTTCGAACATGCATTCGAGCCTCGTGGAGCTCCGCCCCGCCGTGGACGGTGGTGTCGCGGACGACGCCGCACGCGTGGGCCGTGCGGCGCGCGAGCTCGCCGTGCGGGCACGGGATGCCGCGACCTGGCAGCAGTCGCACCGGCACGCGGTCCTGGCCCGGATCGACGAGGCGGTCGCCGCGCTCACGGCAGCGAAGGCGCACGTGCTGCAGGCCGAGGAGGCTGCAGGGACCTGGCAGGGGCACGGCGACCGGGACCTCGCGGCGTGGCGTGGTCGCGGGAGCAGAGCCGGAGCGGGCGCGGCCGGTGCCGAGCTGCGCGACGCGCGCATCCTGACCTCGATGCCCGAGCTCGAGGACGCACTGCTGGCCAGCGAGCTCTCACCGACGCACGTCGGGGTGCTCGCACGGGTCGCGGCGCGGGCCACCCCAGCGGTCACGGCGGCCCTCGCCTCGCCCGCGGTCCAGGGTGAGCTCGTCGCGCTGGGCAGGCGTCTGGACGGACGCGAGTACGCCCGGGCGGTCGACAGGTTCGTCGCCCAGGCGGACCCGGTCTCCGTCGAGCGTGAGCACGCGGTGCAGCGCGAGCGGCGGCACCTGTTCGTCACCGACCTGCCGTCGGGGACGCGCGTGCAGGGCATGCTCGACGCGCGTGCGGGTCACCGGCTGCGTCTCGCGCTCGAGGCGGCAGCGGGCCGTCCGGCGCAGGACGACGTCCGCACGGCGGAGCAACGCCGTGCGGACGCGCTCGTGGCGCTCGCCGAGCACGCACTGGCGGCGCCCGAGACCGCCTCGGGTGCGGCGTCTCGGCCGCACGTGTCGGTCGTCCTCGGCGAGCAGACGTTCCGCACGCTCACGCGCGCGCTGCACGACGGGCCACGCTCGAGCGGGCAGGGAGCGACGACGGGTCCGGGCGCGACCCACAGCCCGGCACACGAGCTCGCGGCGGCGCTGACGGACGTCCCTGCCGCGACCGACGAGGACGGCGCACCGGTCCCGGCGAGCGAGGTCGCGCGCCTGCTGTGCGACTGCGCGCTGACGCGCGTCGTCATGGACGCCGAGAGTCGCCCGCTCGACGTCGGACGGACGCAGCGGCTCTACTCCGGGCACCTGCGACGTGCCGTGATCGCACGCGACGGCGGCTGCGCGTGGGACGGCTGCGGGAGCCCCGCGCGGTGGTGCGAGGTCCACCACATCCGGTGGTGGGACAGGGATCGCGGCCCGACGTCGGTCGAGAACGGTGTGCTGCTGTGCTCGTACCACCACCACGTGGTGCACGAGCGGGATCTGACCATCGTGCGGCACGCGCCACCGCCGCTGCGCGGGCTGCCGGCGACGGGGCGGGCGCCGGACGACCCGTCGGCGGGTGCTTCGGCAGTCTCGTCGGCCGACTCGGTGGCCGACTCGGTGGCCGGCTCGGTAGCAGACTCGGTGACCGGCGCCCCGCCGGGTGGCGCTCGGTCGTCGCCCTTCGCGCGGCCCGTCGGGGCGGTCGTGTACACGTTCCGCACCCGTCGTGGTGACGTCGTGCGGTCGGGGCTCGGCCGTGCCGACGGTCCGCCTGACACGCCGGGCTGACCGCCGACGCCGGTCGGCGGCCCGGGGTGGCCGATCAGCCGGTGGCGGCGGCGATGCCGATGACCGTCACCACGAGGACGAGGTTGATCACCAGCAGCGGCCAGACGAACTTGAGGTACTTGTCGTAGCCGACCTTGGCGATCGCGAGACCACCGACGACGACCGCGTTCGTCGGTGCGAACAGCAGCATGAGCCCGTGGCCCATCTGGAAGGCGGTGATGACGAGCGCGCGGGAGACGCCGGCGAAGTCGCCCAACGGGGCGAGCAGCGGCATCGCGAGCGTCGCGTGACCCGACGAGGAGGGGATGAGGAACGCCAGCGGGATGTTCACGAGCGTCACGAGCACCGCGAACCCGGCGGCGGAGGCGCCCTCGACGGCCCTTTCCATGGCGTGCAGCACGGTGTCGAGCGTCTCGGTGTTCGTCATGATCACCGAGACGCCGCGCGCCAGGAGGATGACGATCGCGGGACCGATCATGTCGGCCGCGCCGCGCCCGATGAGCGAGACGATCGTCGACTCTCCCATGCGAGCGACCACGCCGACGAGCAGCGCGGCGAGCACGAACAGCATCGTGAGCTGCGGGAACCACCAGCCGAGCTCGAACCAGTACGGCTCGGTCGCGGTGGCGTGCACGAGCTCGTCCTCGGCCGGTCCGGCGGTCGCGCCGAAGATGCTCGACCAGGGGATGACGGAGAAGATCATCAGCGCGAACGTGAGCCCCGTGATGACGAGCACCCACGTCTGCGTGCGGCTGAGCTTGGTCCCGGGCTCGACGGGTGAAGCCTCCTCCTCGTCGTCGGCCACCTCGACGTGCCCGACGATCGACGCCGAGGGGTCCCGGCGCACCTTCGCCGCATAGCGCAGGACGAACGCGACCGCGATCGCCGTCAGCAGCACCCACAGCACGACGCGCAGCACGATCCCGTCGCCGATCGACACCCCCGCCTCGCCAGAGGCGACGCCGATCGAGAACGGGTTGACCGTGGAGGCCATCGACCCGGTGAGCGCGCCGAGGATGATCGCGGCGGCCGCGACCATGCGGTCGTACCCGAGCGCGAGGAACAGCGGGATGAGCAGCGGGTAGAAGCCGAACGTCTCGACCGAGAAGCCCATCGTCGAGCCGAGCAGCGAGAACAGCACCATGATCGCGGCGATCAGCAGCCAGCCACGCGAGCCCAGACGCTGCGCCATCGACGAGACCGCGACCTCGAGGCTGCGCGTCGAGAAGCTGACGGAGATGAACGCGCCGAGCGCCATGATGAACATGACGACGCCGATCGAGCCGAACATCCGGCCCACGTTCTCCGTGTTGACGAAGCCGCTCGTGGCGTCCTGGATGCCGTAGAGCCCGTTGACCGGCGACAGGATCAGCTCGCGGATCCGGTCCCATCCCTCGAGCGGGGAGGGGACCTCCTCGAACGAGCCGGGGATCGGGCCGCCGGTGTCGTCGGTCTGGTACCGGCCGGACGGGATGAAGATCGCGGCGACCCACACCAGGACGGTGACGATCGCGAGCGTGGTGATCGCGGTGGGGAACTTCAGGCTGCGCTTCTTGCGCGGTGCGACGTCGGGCGGCTTCTCGGCGGTCGTCGCGCTCATGCTCAGCTCTCCTTCGTCGCCGCGAGCTCGCGCCAGAACGTCGCCATCGCGACGACCGTCCGTTCGAGCTCGTCGATCAGCAGCCGTTCGTCCGGGCCGTGCATGTTGCAGTAGCCGTCGCTCGCGCCGAACAGGATCTTCTCGGCGGCGGGCTGGGCCTCGTGGAAGGACATGACGATCGGGATCGAGCCGCCGAGCGCCATGGTCCCGGGCTCGGCGCCCCAGGCGACGCGCAGCGCCCGCTCGGCGGCGCGGAACGCGGGGCCGCCCGTCGCGGCGAGGATCCCGTTGCCGGCCTCGCCGACCTGCACGTCGAGCTCGATCCCGAACGGCTTGAGGCCGCGCAGGAACGTGGTGAGCGCCTCGCCCGCCTCCTGGGCGGGCTGGGCGGGGTGCACGCGCAGGTTGAGCACGGCCTTGGCCGACGAGGCGACGGCGTTCAGCGGCGCGGTGGTCGGCGGGGCGTCGAAGCCGATGATCGTGACGGCGGGGCCGGACCAGATGCGTGAGCCGAGGTCGCCGTCGCCGACGAGCGGGACGCCGTCGAGAACCTCGCCGAGCTCGCGGAACTCGTCGTCGCTGTACGTCGAACCGGTCCACGGGTCGCGTCGCAGGCCCGGGACGACGAGCGCGCCCTGGTCGTCATGCAGCGCCGCGAGCGCCCGCACGAGCGCGGTCCGCGCGTCCGGTGCCGCGCCGCCGAACTGGCCCGAGTGCTTGTCCGAGCCCAGGGTCCGCGCCTCGACCGTGACGGTCACGGACCCGCGAAGGCCGATCGTGAGCGTGGGCTGACCGGGACGGACGTTGCCGACGTCGGCGATGACGATCGCGTCCGCGGCGTACGTCTCGGGCGACGCGGGCGGGTGCTCCTCGAAGACGCTGCCGAACTCCTCGTGCCCTTCGAGCACGAACCGCAGCGTGACCGGCGGCTTCGTGCCGTACAGCTCGAGCGCGCCGATCATCGCGGCGATGTTCGCCTTGGAGTCCGCGACGCCGCGGCCGACGACGCGGTCGTCGGTGACGACCGGCTCGTACGGCGGGCTGCTCCACAGCGCCTCGTCGCCCGCGGGCACCACGTCGTAGTGCGTGTACATGAGGACCGTCGGAGCGCCGGGCGGTCCGGGCACGTCGGCGACGATCGTCGGCGCCGTCATGCCGTCGAGCAGGATCTGGTCGATCTGCTCGACGCCCGCGCGGCGCAGCAGCGCGACGACCTCGTCGTGCGCCTCGAGCAGCGGGCCGGGCGGCGAGCCCGGCGCGGCGACCGAAGCGATGCGGGACAGCCGCACCACGTCGTCGACGAGCGTGGGGAGCAGGCGCGCGGCCCCGGCCGCGATGGCGTCGTCACCCAGTGGGTCACTGCTCATAGACGGAACGTAGTTGTAGGGGCCACGTGAGCGCACCCCCTGGCGCGCGAAGAGATTCGTGGTGCATTGTCCGGCCTGGGCACGCGCGGCGCGGCAGACTGCGTCGTGGGGCCGTCTGCGGCGGTCCGGCGCCACCGGGCCACGGAGGGGACGACGTGAGCGATGCGACGCTGAGCCTGATCGTGCTGGGCGCCACGGTCGCGCTGTTCGTCTGGAACCGGCTGCCGGTGGGTGCGGTCGCGGTCCTGTGCTCGCTGGCCCTGCTGGTGACCGGTCTGGTCGACGCGCGCACGGTCGTGGCGGGGTTCGGCGACCCGATCATCATCTTCATCGCGTGCCTGTTCATCCTGGCCGGCGGGCTCGAGTCCGCCGGCGTCACCGCGTGGGCGGGACGCGAGATCGTCGCGCGCGCGGGCACCGGACGCGGTCGCCTGCTGATCGCGGTGATGGCGCTCGCCGCGGTGCTGACCGCGTTCGTGACCCCGAACGGCTCGGCCGCCGCGCTGCTGCCGGTCGCGGTGCTCGCCGCGCGCCGCTCGGGACGGTCGCCGTCGTCGCTGCTCATGCCGCTCGCGTTCGCCGCGAGCGCCGGTGGTCTGCTCATGCTCTCGGGCAGCCCCGTGAACGTGATCGTCTCGGACGCGCTCGCCGACGCGACCGGTGAGGGCTTCGGGTTCTTCGAGTTCGGGGTCGTGGGTGTGCCGCTCGTGCTCGTGACGATCGGCGTGGTGCTGCTCCTGGGCCCGCGCCTGCTGCCGCACCGCGACGCCGAGGGCCTGCCTGCGGACCTGTCGGACCACCTCACCGCGATGCTCGAGCACTACCGGCTCGACGAGGGCTTCACGCGCGTGCGGGTCGGCGCCGGCTCGCCGCTCGTCGGCGCGCCGCCCGACGCGGTCCCGGCACCCGAGGGCGTCGTCGTCGTGGGCGTGCAGCACGCCGACGGCGCGCCGGGCCACGTGGGTGAGGCCGTGCGGGCCGACGACGTCGTGGTCGTCACGGGCACGTCGTCGCAGGTCGCACGGCTCGTCGCGGAGTCGGGCGTCGAGGTGGTCGCGACGCCGTTGACGCACGAGACCCGCGAGGCGCTGCTGGGTCGCGAGGCCGGCGTCGCGGAGGTCGTCGTCGCGCCGCGGTCCGACCTGATCGGGCAGCGCGTGTTCCCCGGGCAGGTCCGTTCGGGGCTGACCGTCCTCGCGGTCCGACGGCTCGGCAAGGACCGCGGTCCGCGCGAGACGATCGCCGCGGAGGGGGACTTCCTGCTGCTGCACGGGCCGTGGCCGGCCGTCGAGCAGCTCGAGCGCGACGACGACGTGCTCGTCGTCGCCGACCCCGCGGCGGTCCGCCGCCAGAACGCCCCGCTCGGCGCCGCGGCGTGGCGAGCGCTCGCGGTCATGGCCGTGACCGTGGCGCTGCTGGCCTCGGGCGTGACCATCCCGGCGGTCGCGGGGCTCGTCGGTGCCGTCGCGATGGTGCTGCTCCGCGTCGTGACGCCGCAGCAGGCGTACCGGTCGGTCTCGTGGCAGGCGCTCGTGCTCATCGGCGGTCTGATCCCGCTGTCCGCGGCGATCTCGTCGAGCGGCGCCGCGGACCTCGTCGCGGGTGGGATCGTCGCGGCGGTGTCCGGCGGTGGGGCGCACCTGCTGCTCGCCGCGCTCTTCCTGCTCACGCTCGTGCTGGGCCAGGTCGTCAGCAACACCGCGACCGTCCTGGTGGTCACGCCGATCGCGCTGTCCGCGGCCGCCGACGCAGGCGTCGCACCCGCACCCGTGCTCATGCTCGTCGCGGTCGCGGGAGCGGCGTCGTTCCTCACGCCCATCGCGACACCCGCCAACATGATCGTCATGGGGCCCGGGGGGTACCGGTTCGGCGACTACTGGAAGCTCGGGGCTGCGGTCACCGTCGCGTGGTTCGTGGTGGCGCTCGCGCTCATCCCGGTGGTGTGGCCGACGTGAGCGGGCCGTCCGACGAGCCGCCCGACGAGCCGCCCGACGACGCCCGCCGCGAGCGCCGCGCGCTCGTCGTCTCGATCCTCGCCTCCGCCGTCATCGGGTTCGCCGCGGCCACGTGGGGCGTGCTGGTCCAGGCCGACGTGCTCGTGTTCGACGGCGTCTACATGCTCGCGGGGATCGGGCTGGTCGCTGTCTCCCTGCTCGCGTCCCGTGCGGCGAACGCGCCGCCCTCCGCACGCTTCCCGTTCGGCCGGTCCGCGGCGACACCCCTCGCCGTGGCGGTGCAGGGTGCCGCGCTGCTCGCGGCGCTGCTGTACGGCGTGGTCTCCGCGGTGGGCACGATCCTCCAGGGCGGCTCTCCCGTGCCCGCGACGGTGCTCATGGTCTACGGCGTCGCATCGGCCGCCGCGTCCTGGCTGGTGGCGGTGCTCGTCGCGCGGACGGCCCCGGCGTCGGAGCTCGCCCGTGCCGAGGTCGTCGCGTGGCGCTCGGGTGCGGTGCTCAGCCTCGTCGTCGCGGTGGGCGGCGTCGTCGCCGCGGTGCTGCGGTCGGCGGGTCGTGACGGACTCGCCGACCACGTCGACCCCGTGCTCGTGCTCGTCGCCGTCGCGCTCGTCGTGCACCTGCCGGTGCGGCTCGTGCGCGACGGCATGCACGAGCTCCTCGAGGGCGCGCCGACCGGGACGCTCGCCGCGGCCCTCGACGACGCCGTCACGCGCACGCGCGAGCAGTTCGACCTGCCCGAACCCACGGTCCGCGCGACCAAGCTGGGTCGCCGCATGTACGTCGAGGTCACGTTCGTCGTCGGGGAGCACGGCTGGGAGGTCGACGACGAGGACGCGGTCCGCCGTGCGCTCACGGCGCGCCTCGACGCGCTGCCGCTCGACGTCTGGGCGACGATCGAGCTCACGACCGATCCGACCCTCGCCGGCTGATCAGGCGCGACCCGCGCGGACCGCGGGGAGCGTGCGCCACCCGTGGCGCTCCGCGGCCGCCGTGAGCACGGGGTCGTCGCCCACGACGACGCCCGTGCCGACGGCCTCGAGCATCGGCAGGTCGCTCGCGTGGTCGCCGTACGCCACGCACGCGGCGGACCAGACGCCGCGCTCACGCACGACGTGCCGCACCACGTCCGCCTTGCGCTCGCCGACGATCGTGTCGCTCGCCACCCCGGTCAGCAGGCCGTCGCGCTCCTCCTGCACGGTCGCGAACCACGCGTCCGCACCGACGGCCCGGGCCACCGGCGCGACCGTCGCGCCGGGTGCGCCCGACACGAGCACGAGGAACGTGCCCGCGGCGCGCAGGGCTGCGAGCTCGTCGGCCACCTGCGGGTGCAGCACGTCCGCCGCGAGCCCCGCGAACCACTGCTCGCCCAAGGTCCGCAGGTCGTCGGCGCGCGCGCCCGCGAACGTCGCGTAGTACGCGCGGCTCACCGCGTCACGGTCGCCGCCGACGTCGAGCGCCGCGATCTCGGCGAGCAGCGCCGCGACCTCGTCCGACGAGCGTCCGCGGGCCCGCTCGTGCGCGACGAGGAATCCGCCCATCGAGTTGATCGTCAGCAGCGTCTCGTCGACGTCGACGAACGCGATCGCGTGCATCCTCACCCCCGGCTCACGCGCCTCCCGGCCGCCCGCGGTCCCGGGCGTCGCGCCACGCTAGCGCGCGGTCAGGTCAGGTGAGCCACGCACCCGCGGCGACCAGCAGCGCGCGCGTCGCGTGCTCCACGGTCTGCGGGTGCGGCGCGAAGTCCGGCGCGTGGTTGGTGGGCGGGGCGGTCGGCTGACCCGACGCGCCCAGCGGCGACGACGGCGCCGCCAGGAGCAGCGCGGGGTCGGCCGAGCCCAGGAACCAGTACACGAGCGGGCAGCCCAGGCCGTGCGCGAGCGCCCCGACGTCGTCGCTCGCGGGCGACGGCGCGGTCAGCGGGTAGGTGGGCATGCGCCGGCCGACGAACGCGCGGTGCACGCGTCGCGCCGCGTCCGGGTCGTTGCGCACGTCCCCGAACGACGCGACGCGCGAGACCTCGGCGGGCCGCGGGCAGCGCGAGCGGTCCGCGACGTGCCGCGCGAGCGCACTGACCTCGTCCGCGATCACGTCGAGCACGCGCTCGTCGGCGCCGCGCAGCGTCAGCTCGGCGTGCACCACGTGCGGCAGCGTGTTGTGGGACGCGCCGCCGTGCACGGCACTGACCGTGAGCTCGACGCCCGCCTCGGCGGCCAGGTCCCCGGCCGCGGCCAGCACGTCGAGCAGCACGGCGACCGTGTCCACGCCCCCGCCCGGGAGCGCGACGTGCCCGCCCGTCCCGTGCAGCGTGACCGCGAGCGCCACCGACGACGAGAGCATCGCGGTCGCGCCGAACGTCACCGTGCCGAGCGGGTCGGGGTTGACGTGCTGGGCGAGCAGCACGTCCGGTGCGGGGACACGCGCGGCCAGGCCGTCGGCCAGCATCGCCGCGGCGCCCCGGCCGGTCTCGGAGTCGGCCTGCAGCAGCACGACGAGCGTGCCCGACCACGCGTCGTGCGTGGTCGCGAGCTGGTCCACCGCGCTGAGCGCCGCCGCGAGGTGCACGTCGTGCCCGCACGCGTGGGACACCCCGACCTGCCGACCACCCAGGGTCGTGCGGCGGCTCGACGCGTACGGCAGCCCCGTCGCCTCCGTCACGGGCAGCGCGTCGAGCTCGGCCCGCAGCGCGACGACCGGCCCGGCGCCGTTGCGCAGCACCCCGACGACGCCGTGCCCGCCGACGCGCTCGCTCACGTCCGCGCCCGCGGCTCGCAGGTGCGCGGCACCGAGCGCGGCGGTCTCCCGCTCGCGACCGGACAGCTCGGGCGCCGCGTGCAGCGCGCGGTACAGGTCCTGCGCGGCCCGCGCGCGGTCGTCGTCGAGGGTCTGGGGCTCGGGAACGGTCGTGGTGGTCACCCTCGCCCGCCCTCTCGCCGGCGCTCGCCGCGGGGCGCCCGCGTGCTCAGCCCGTGCGTCATCGGATCCTCCTTGCGGTGCTGCCGGCGCGTGCTCCCGCCGGCTGGTGGTGCTCGCACGGTTGTGCCGTCGGTGGCGGTGCGCGCCCAGCGGCGGCACAACCGTGCGGAGTTCCATGCGCTCGCTCGCCCCCCTGCGTCGAGCGAGCGCACGAGCTAAGGCGTCCCCGGGACGCTCACGGGAACGGGTGCGGCACGGGGTTCGGGCGCGGGTCGTCGTCCCACGGCACGGCTCCTTCCAGGATCGAGGCCGCGCGAGCGAGGCGAGGGATGCCGACCGTGCGCCGGTGGCGGTGACCGAACGTCAGCGGGACGGTGCCGGGCACCAGCACCTTCACCGCGTGCAGCCCGAGCGCGTCGACGAGCTCGGGCGCGCTCTGGTCGACGACGACCACGTCCATGCCGAGCATGTGCGTGCGTTCGAGCAGCTGCCGCAGCGCGAGCGCGACGTCGCCGGTCGCCAGGCGCGGGCGCGCGCACAGCTCGGCCTCGGTGATCGTCCCCGCCGGGTGCTCGAGGAACTCCCACAGCCCCCGGGACTCCCACAGCCCGTGCAGGCCCGTGTGGTCCTCGTGCGTCTGGACCAGGTCGAAGTCCTCGAGCAGCGGCCGGCACTGCTCGACGGGCAGCGACTCGCGCCGCCGCACCCACGTCGTGTGCATGACGGCCTTGGTCACGCACGCCTCGACGGCCTCCTGGATCGCGGTGAGCGGGTCGGCCGCGGCGCTCGACGCGAGCGACAGCGCGGGTGCCTGCCCGCTGCGCACCGTCTCCTCGTCGGCCGTGACGACCGCGAGCGCGACGGGCACCTGGAAGTCCGAGGTCAGGTCGAGCACGCGCAGGTGCAGCCCGCGCGCCGCGAGGACGTCGCGCTGCGCGGCGAGCTCGCCGTCGTCGGCCGGCTGCACCTCGACGAGCCGGGCCCGCGCGTACCAGGCGAGCAGGAACGCGTCGCGCTCGATCACCTCGAGCAGCCCGTGCAGCACGGCCTCCTCGCGCGATCCGCCCACCGCGCACCCGTTGGACGACTCGGCGACGAACCGCGAGCCGACCCCGCGCTCGTGCCAGTACGCGACGTGCTCGGGGACCAGCACCGCACGGTCGTGCAGCGTCGAGCGCGCCCAGACCCAGCTCGTCGCGCTGCTCGTCTCGAACTGCTCGTACCCCGTGCCACGTGCGAGCAGCGACGGCTCGTGCTCACCGAGCGCACGCGGGTCCACGGCGAGGTGCGCGACCTCGCGCCACGACGCGACGACGACCGGCACCGCGGGCCGCCGGTACCCGCCGAGCGCACGCTCGAGGCCCTCGAGGATCGCGGGCACCTCGCTCGCGGCGAACGTCGGGGCCCGACCGGTCCCGCTCTCGCGCCGCGAGCGTCCCGGGACCGCGGTCTGCGCGGTGACCAGGGCGAGCGGGGACTCCTCGTCGCGCGCGACGTGCGCGACCGGCCCGAACCGCGGGTCGAGCAGGTGCTCGCGCAGCGTCTCGCGGTCGAACCCGCGCGTGCGCAGCGGTCCCGCGACCGCGGGCTGGGGCGTGCGCAGGTCCAGCGGCTCGGGCGGCTTGGCGGGGTTCGCGCACGCGACGCACGCGGGGTGCACGAGGAACCGGTGCAGGGTGAGCTGCCCGCTGTCCCGGTCGAGCACGAGCACCGCGCGCCGCCACAGCCCCGGCGGGTCGGCGAGCACGCGCGCGACCATCGCCCGTACGACGGGCGCCCAGTCGAGCCCTGTGTCGACCGGCGGCCCGCCCGCGGTGTGCGGCGAGACGTCGGACCACCACGCGAGCGCGCAGTCGGCGCACCCGCCCAGGCCGTCGCGCGCGACGAGCGGCCCGACGAGCACGTGGCTGCCGTGCACCCCGACGGCGAGCGAGCGCGGACCGGAGACCGCGAGACGAGACCGACCGCGCGACAGGGCGATCGTGACGGCCTCGGCGACGTCGCTGGTCAGCTCCATGACGCCACCACCGCGTGCAGCCCGACGGTCCTCCAGTCGTCGGCCCGCTCGGGGACGACGAGCAGCAGCGCGCCGGTCTCGACGGCCGAGCGCGCCCACAGGTCGAGCTGGACGCGGACGGTGGGCGAGCGCGTGTCGAGCACGTCGATCACCGGGTCGGGGGTGACGAGGTGCGCGCCCGAGGTCTGCCACTGCGCGAGCCCGACGGCGCGCAGCAACGCACCGTGCGCGGCGGCACCGACGCCCGAGGCCACCGCGCGTCCGAGGAGCTCGCCGTCGGGGTCGCGCACGTCGACGCGGTGCAGCCCGACCTCGGACGCGGAGATCGACATCGTGACGGGCCGCCCGAGGTGGCGGGTGAGTGCCACGTGCAGCGAGCGGACGTCCGCACCGAGGGTCTCGACCTCGCGCCACAGCGGCCGCCAGCCCAGGTCGGACCGTTCGACGAGCCGCGCCACCGCGTCCACGCGCGCGGCCGCCGCCGAGGTGCCGAGCCCGAGCATCCCGGGCAGGTGCCCGACCGGGCCGTCGGCGGCGACGCGCAGTGCACCGAGCGCCACGTCGAGGCGCGCCGCCGCGGTCGTGGCCCCGACGCCGCCGAGAGTGCGCCCGTCGTCGTCGACGATCGCCGCCAGTCCGGCGGGCAGCTGCGGCAGGTCCAGCGGCAGCGGTTCGCCGACCAGGCCGAGGACCGTGTCCCAGAGCGGCTCGAGCCGCGCGATCGCGGCCGGGTCGCCGTGGTCGTCGTGCGGCTCGCTCGCGGACCACGCGTCGACGTCGAGCGCGCGCCCGTCGCGCGAGAGCCGCGGCAGCGCGACGTGCAGCCGGAGCTCGCTGACGATCCCGTCCGTCGTGACGAGGAGCTCGGGCCACCGCTGCGGGTCGCCGTCCTCGACCAGACGTCCGGTCGAGTCGAGCACGGCGAGCGCAAGCTGGGCGGCGACGAGCGCGACCGTCAGCGGGTCGTGCGCGGGAGCGGGTGCAGGGACGGGTGCGGACACGGGGGCGAAGGCGGGCGTCGTGCCGGGCGTCGTGCTCGACGCGGTGCCGTGCGCAGTACCGCCCGGCGAGGTGGCGGTCGGGCGCCCGGACGCGCCCTGCCGGGCGAGGCGCGCGAGCGCCGCGGCCTCGACCTCGGCGTCGGTGTCGCGGTTGCGGGGCCCGACGATCGTCGTGCGCGCGTCGCCGAACGCGAACGCGACGTCGTGCCACGTGTCGTCGGCGCACAGCCGCTCGACCCGCGCGAGCAGGTGCGGGACGCGATCCCCCGCGCCGGGAGCGCTCGGCTGCGTCACGACGTGCCCGTAGCCGACCGCCTCGAGGTGCGCGGCCACCGCGCGGGCGACCGGCCCGTCCCCGGTGACCCGCACGGTCGTCGTGGCGAACGAGCCGTGCGGCCGCCGCCGGCCGGCGCGTGACTGCCTCGAGGTGGACGAGCGCCGGGATCTCGAGCGTGTCGTGGTCCACCTCGCGCAGCAGCTGGTGCGCGTCGAGCCGGGCGAGGATGTTCGCCGCGAGGTCGCGGCCGCGCTGCGGGACCCGGGCCAGGAGCCGCTCGGGCTCGACGCCCGCGCGGAGCACCGGCTCGAGCGTCGCCCACAGCGCCTGCGCGCCCGCGTCGTCGACGATGACGGCGTTCGCACCGGCGCTGATCGCGATCCCCCGCCCGTCGATCGGGCGCGCACGCGTGCCCACGCGCAGCCGCACCCCTCGGCCGGCGGGCAGCGGCGCGTCGACCGGCGGCGGGGTGCTGACGGGCGTGCTCATCGGACCCGCCCGCGCGGTGAGGGTGGCACGTGGGTCGCGGCGGTGCCCGGCACGGGCGGGCACGTGGCGTGCGCGGGATGCAGGTCGGTCATGCCACGTGCCTCTCTGTGGGCGTCGGGTGGGCATCTCGTCGGGTGATGCCCGGCCGTGCGAGCGCCCCCGTGCGGCGACGGCGACGCGCGGACAGCCATCCGTAAACAAACCGAACGTCCGGCTTTGTCGAGGATGAACCACCGGCCCGGAGGTCGTCAAGCACCGAGACGCACCACCGCACGAACGGGGGTATCAAACCGACCGCCCGCCTTGTTATGACGAGTCCGTCGCGGCTAGCGTTCGGGGCACGCGGGCGCGTCGGGCGGCCGCAGACGCGGAGGTCAGCCATGCAGATCAGCAGCTTCGACCAGCGGTACGTCCACAAGCTCGACCCGTGGGCGGTCCTCGTGACCCGCGTGGTGGCGCCCTACGCCGACGCAGCGCTCGACGAGGACACGATCTGGGACGTCGAGGTGAGCCTCCCGCTGCAGGTGGCCCACCCGGTGTACGCGCACCAGAGCGCGGTGCTGCTCGGCATGGAGGCCTTCCGCCAGGCGGGCACGGCGCTCGCCCACGTCGCCGGGGGCGTGCCGCTCGGTCACGCGTTCGTCGCGACGCGCGTCGCGATGCGCTGGACCGCCGACCCCAGCGCGCTCGTCGGCGTCGTCCCCGTGCGCTTCTCCTTCCGTACTCTCTGTGCCGAGCACCGGCGCGGGACGCTCGTCCGGCACGTCTTCGACGCGGACGTGACCGTCGACGGCGTGGTCGTCGCGCAGGCGTCGGGCGACCTGCAGTGCGTGGACCCGCGCGTGCACGCCCGCCTTCGCGCCGGCGCACCGGCATGGCACGAGCTCGAGCCGCGGCACGACCCGGCGGCGCTCGGCGACGTGCGGACCACGCCCGAGGGCCTCGAGGCCTGGCTCGGGTGGGACGCCCAGGACCGCATGGTGTTCGACCACGGCGTCGACCACGTCCCGGCGATGCACCTCGCCCGGGCCGCGATCACCGCGCACCACCTGCTGACCGCCGCCGACACCGTCACCGCGATCGACGTGCGCTGCACGCGCTACGTCGAGCTCACCGGGACCGCCGGCGTGCGCTCGGTCCGCGAGGACGGCGCGACGCGCACCGAGATCCTGCAGGGCGACGAGCCGGCCGCCGTCGTGACGTGCGCGACCGAGGTCCTGCCACCGCTGCGCCGCGCGGACGTCGAGGAGCCGGCGGGCACGGCGCTCGTCTGACTGCCCCGGTCCCGCAGCGACCGGGACTGCTCGGACCACCGGTGAGGTGACGCGCGGGAGGACCCGTGCGACGGGTCCGGTGCGAGTCGGCCGGGGCCGGGCGGCCGGCTCCCTCGCTGCGCGGCGTCAGGCGCGCTGCAGCATGTCCGGGATCACGTGCTCCCGGCCCGGCGCGACGATCCCCGGCAGCAGCAGCGTCCACATCTCGCGCAGCCGCACCATGAGGTCGTCGAGCCGCGTGGACGCGAAGGAGGCCGTCTGGATGCCGGTGAACGCGGCGACGAGGAAGCGCGAGAGCGTCTCCGGGTCGATCGACTCGCGCAGGTCGCCCTGCGCCTTCGCGTGGCTGATCACGGTCGCGGTGGGACCGGCCCACGCGTCGTACGTGGGTCCGCGCACGTCGTCGTCGTCGGGGACCTCGACCGCGAGGCGCATCGCGGCGAGCGCGACGACGTCGTCCCGCATGAGCTCACCGAGCGCACGGACCATCGACACGAGGATCGCGAGCGCGGACAGGTCGCTCGAGGCGAACCGGTCCTGGAGCGCGGTGTTGAGCTCACGCTGCCGGTCGATCACGGCCTGGGCCAGGAGGTCCTTGGACTTGAAGTGGAAGTACATGGCGCCCTTGGTCGCCCCCGCGCGCTCCGCGATGTCGGCGATGCTCGCCCCCGCGAACCCGTGCTCGATGAACTCGGCCGCCGCCGCCTCGACGATCGCGTTCCTCGTCGCCACCGCGCGCGCCTGCTGCGCCACGTCGTCCTCCCTCGGTCCGCTGCAGCGGCAATATACCCGCGTTTCGTTCAAAACGTACCGACCATCCGCCTTGTTTTGACGGAACCGGGTCGCTTGCTCAGTTTTCCCTCAGGTCTCCCTGAGACCGGCCCTGGTCAGGGTGTGCCAGTCGTCGAGCCAGGCGTCGAGCTCGAGGAGCGGCAGCGGGCGGCTGTGCAGGAAGCCCTGCGTCCGGTCGCACCCCATGGCCGCCAGGGCCTCCTGGGTAGCGTCGTCCTCGACACCCTCGGCGGTGACCTGAAGGCCGAGCCGATGGGCGAGGTCGACCGTACCGGCCACGATGGTGCTGGTCCTGTCGTCGGCCAGCAGGCGGGACGTGAAGCTCTGGTCGAGCTTGAGCTCACGCGCCGGGAGGTGGTTCAGGTACGCCAGGGTCGAGTGGCCCGTGCCGTAGTCGTCGATGCTCACCTGCACCCCCGACGACGTCAGCGTCGCCAGCGCGCGGATCGCCTTGTTCGGGTCGTCCATGATCGCCGTCTCGGTGACCTCGAGCGTGAGCATCCCGGCCGGGAGCTGTGAGCGCTGGAGCGCCTGCTCGAGCGTGGGCAGCAGGCCCGGGTGCGTCAGGCAGCTCGCCGAGAGGTTCACCGAGACGGGCAGCCGACGGCCGGTGCGCAGCCACGCCGTCGCGTCCTCGACCGCGCGCGTGAGCACCCACTCGGTCAGGCGCGGCATGAGCTGGTACCGCTCGGCGAGGTCGAGGAACTCGATCGGGGCGAGCAGGCCGAACCGCGGGTGCTGCCAGCGCACGAGCGCCTCGACGCCGACGACGGTGCCGTCGGTGCACGAGATCTGCGGCTGGTAGTGCAGGACGAGCTCGCCCACCTGGTGCGAGGTCGTGGTCAGCAGCGCACGCAGGTCCCGCAGCAGCCCGACACGGCGGTCGGCGTCCGCGGCGATGCGCTCGTCGAACACCGTGATGCCCACTCCCGCGCGCTTGGCGGAGTACATCGCGTGGTCGGCCGCGCGCAGCAGCTCCTCGACGGTGGCCGCGCGCTGCCGCGTGCTGACCACGCCGATGCTCGCGTCGATGTGCACGGGCTCGTCGTCGATGAGGATCGGGGTCCGCACGGCGTCGAGCACCGAGCGCGCGGTGCGCAGCGCGAGCTCGTGGTCGTGCCCGTCGAGCAGCACCGCGAACTCGTCGCCGCCGATCCGGGCGAGCAGGCCGTCGACGCTCAGCGCCGCGGCCATGCGCGCCGCGACGGTCCGCATGAGCGCGTCGCCCGCCGCGTGCCCGCGGTCGTCGTTGACGGCCTTGAACTCGTCGAGGTCGATCATCATGAGGCTGACCTCGCGGCCCCGCAGGAGCCGGCGCTCGAGCCGCTCGACGAACGCGCGCCGGTTCGCGACGCCCGTGAGCCCATCGGTGCGCGACTCGCGCTGCGCGGTCGTCAGCTCGGCGTAGTCGCGGACCATGTAGGCCAGGCGCAGGGTGCCCGCGAGCCCGGCGAGCGCCGCGAGCAGCGGGACGTCGACCCGCCCGCTCGACGAGATCGCGTCGACGACGACCACGGCGACGGCCACGACGACCATGACGATCGAGCCGATGGTCGACGCCGTCGGGGAGATGCCGGCCCGCGGCCGCACCACGGGGGGCGCGGTGCTCGCGAGCGCGATCATCAGCGCGAGGACGATCCAGCCGCAGACGACGCCCGCCATGAGCCGGTCGTGGTGCCCGTTGCCCGTCACCACGGACACGTACGCCACCAGCTCGAGGACGAGGATCGTCGTCAGCACGAGCCCGAGCGCCCACGAGCGCCAGTCGGCCACGAGCCGCGCGGTGGGGATGATCGCGCCGAGCGTGACCAGCAGGACCAGGATCGACGCGACGCGCAGCGCGTGCGTGTTGGACTCCCAGCCGTCGGCGGCGGGGCCGACCATGCGGGTCGCGACGTACATCAGGAGCGCGGTGGCGGTGAGCGCACCGCCCAGCCCCACGAGCCACTCGCCCGACTCCTGGTCGTCGGTGCGCGTGCGGTTCCAGTGCTGGATCGCCTGGTACAGCATGGCTACCGACAGGATCGTCCCGACGCCGAACCCGACCGTCCCGAGGCCGGTCGAGATGTGGCCGCTCAGCGCGACGAGCCCGGCCTCGATCGTGAGCCCGCACCCGACCGCCCACGTGGTCCGTCGGAACCACTGCCACGCGAGCCGCTCACGCGGTGCGCGCAGGCGTGCCGCCTGCGTGGTCGCCACCGCGGCCCACAGCCCGATCCCGCCCGCGAGCGCGAGCATCGGGGCGCTCGGGCCCTGGAGCAGGGCGACGACGAGCAGCACGAACAGGGCCGGGGCGGCCCCGGCCCGCACAGCACGCGCACTCGTCACTTCTTCGACATCGGTACCGAGGCGGTTGAGGTGAGGCCTCGCCCGGCCGGTCACCCCACGGGGCGGCGAGGTACGTCCCTCGTCGTCCGCATTTCACGCAAGGTCGACGACGAACGCCACCCGATCGGTCGAGCGCCTCGCCCCGCCGGGGTGAACGACGAGCGGGTGGCCGCGCGGACGGGGGACGACGAGCGCACCACCCGCCGACCGTCCGGACGCCGACCGGGCCGACGCGGGCCTGCCGCAACCGACCGTGCCGACGCGAGCCGTGCCGACGCCGGGCCCGCGGCAGGGCGCCTCAGGCGACCGAGGGCGTGCGCGCCCGGGCGATGCCGGCGATCGCCGCCGACAGCCCGAGCCGCGGCGCGAGACCGTCCACCTGGACGACCGCGGCGGGCCCGTGCTCGCTGTACAGCTCGACGAGCGCCGCGAGCTCGCCGCGCCCCCCGTAGGGGCACGTGACCTCGAGCAGGGTCTGCGGGCCGTCGTGCACGACGTAGACGACCTCGCCGTCGAACCCGAAGGCCGGCGACACGCGGAACCGCACCGAACCGATCTCGACCGGCGGCGGCAGCACCCGGCCGCGCACGTGCGCGATGCCGAGCAGCGCGCTCAACCCGTGGCGCTCCTCGTCGGACAGACCCTCGCACGCGTCGAGTGCGTCCATGTCGACGAGCACGACGCAGTCCGCCTCCGGCTCCGACGACCCCGGGTGCCACGACGCGTCGACCTCGAGCGTGAGGAACCCGTCGTACGCGCTGTAGGCGGTGCGCACGAGGTCCATGCGCTCCTCGATCGGTACGCCACGCAGGGGGTGGGTGCGCGAGTTCGCGGCCGCGCCGCACGAGCACGAGATCGTCACCATGACCCCCAGGGTGCGCCCGACCACTGACACCCGCCCGCGGGACGCGCCGAGGAACGGGCGATCCGGACGCCGGGACTCGCCGCAACAGTCGCGTTCCTCCCGTTCCGGGTGCGCGCGCTCACCAGCGGGACGACACTGTGCGTCTCGGTGGGGCGGCACCTGACGGACGGCCCGCTCGACGGTCGCACCGTCAGCCCGACGGACCGCCCCCGTACGACGACGGAGGTGCGCGATGGGTCTCGACGACCTGGTCTCGAAGGCGAAGGGCGCTCTGGAGGGTCACGAGGAGCAGGCCAAGGACGCGCTCGACAAGGCGGCCGACGCGGTCAAGTCCCGCACCGACGACGCGGGTGACGCGAAGGTCGACGAGGTCACGGCCAAGGCCAAGGAGTTCCTCGACCAGCAGAAGAACACCTGACGCTCCTGCGGCAAGACGCTGCGCGACGCCGGGGCGCGGATACCATCGAGTCGGATCGGGACCGATCCTCGCGTGGCTGCCCCCCGGGGTCGTGCGCGCCGGTGTGCCGAAGGGAGGTGGGTTCGTGGGTTTCCTCGACCGTTTCGAGAACGGTGTGGAGCGCGCGGTGAACAACGTGTTCGCCAAGACCTTCCGCAGCGACCTGAAGCCCGTCGAGCTGGCCAGCCGGCTGCGGCGCGAGGTCGACGAGCGCGCGGCCGTCGTGGGCCGTGACCGCACGGTCGTGCCGAACGAGTTCACCATCGAGCTGTCCACCCCCGACTACGACCAGGTCGAGGCCTGGGGTGCCGAGACGCTCGCCGACGAGTTCGCCGCGAACGTCACGGACTACGCCGCCAGCCAGCGCTACGCGTTCGTCGGGCCGGTGACCGTGAGCTTCGCGGAGGACACCGAGCTCGAGGCCGGCCGGTTCGAGGTGCACTCGGCGACCGTGCGCGGCGCCGTGGCGCCCGCGACCACGGCCGCGCCCAGCCCGCGCCACCCGCTGCTGGACATCGACGGCCAGCGCTACCTGCTCACGGGTCCCGTCACGGTGATCGGCCGCGGCTCGGAGGCGGACATCATCGTCGACGACCCGGGCGTCTCGCGCCGCCACCTGGAGATCCGGGTCACCGGGGACACCGTCGTGGCCACGGACATGGGGTCGACCAACGGCCTGTTCGTCGAGGGTCACAAGGTGCCCGCCGCGACGCTGCTCGACGGCAACACGCTGACCATCGGGCGGACGCGGATCCTGTTCTGGACGGGCGGGGACCAGGAGCCCGACGAGTGACCGGCCGGTGACGCCCGAACGATGAGCGAGCTGACCATCACCCTGCTGCGGCTGGGCTACCTGGCCCTGCTGTGGGTCCTCGTGCTCTCGTCGATCGCCGTCCTGCGCCGCGACCTGTACGGCACGCGCATCACGAAGCGCCGCGCCCGCCGCCAGGCACCGGTGCCCGCGGGTGGTCCGGTGGCCGTCGGCCCGTCGACCGCGCCGACGCCCGTGGTCGGGCACCAGGGCCGTGCCGGTCAGGGCCGTGCGGGTCAGGGTCGTGGCGCTCAGGGCCGCGGCAGCCAGCGCTCGGCCCGCCTCGTCGTCACCCAGGGCCCGCTGACCGGCACGATCGTCCCGCTCGGCCAGTCCGCCGTGGTCGTGGGTCGCGCCCCGGGCTGCACGCTCGTGCTCGACGACGACTACTCGAGCTCGAAGCACGCGCGGATCTTCCCGCAGGCCGGGCAGTGGTTCGTCGAGGACCTCGGCTCGACCAACGGCACGTTCGTCGGCGACGAGCGCATCGACGCGCCGACCCCCCTGCCCCCCGGTCGCTCGGTCCGTGTGGGCCGTAGCGTGATCGAGCTGCAGGGGTAGCCGGATGACGGTCGCGCTGCGGTACGCCGCCCGGTCCGACGTGGGCCTCGTGCGGAGCAACAACCAGGACTCCGCCTACGCGGGTCCGCACCTGCTCATGGTCGCCGACGGCATGGGCGGTCACGCGGGCGGCGACGTCGCGTCGTCCGTCGCGGTCGCCACGTTCGCGCCGCTCGACGAGGAGTCGCACGGTCCCGACGACGCGCTCGACGAGCTCGAGGGCGCGCTCGAGGAGGCCCGCGAGGAGATCAAGGCCCGCTCGGGTGCCGAGCCGGACCTCGCGGGCATGGGCACCACGGTCACGGCGATCCTGCGGGCGGGCAACAAGCTCGCGATGGTGCACCTGGGCGACTCGCGCGGGTACCTGCTGCGCGACGGCGTGCTCACGCAGGTCACGACCGACCACACGTTCGTGCAGCACCTGGTCGACATCGGCCGCATCACGCCGGCGGAGGCCGAGCACCACCCGCAGCGCTCGGTCGTCATGCGGGTCCTCGGAGACTTCGAGGCGGACCTGACGCCGGACCTGTCCGTGCGCGAGGCGCGCGTGGGTGACCGCTGGCTGCTGTGCTCCGACGGCCTGTCGGGCTTCGTGAGCGCGCAGACCATCGAGACGACGATGCGCGAGCTCACGGACCTCGACTCGTGCGCGGACCGGCTGGTGCAGCTCGCGCTGCGCGGCGGCGGCGGTGACAACGTCACGGTCGTGCTCGCGGACGTGATCGAGCTCGACGACGTCGCCGACGGTGACGCGCCCGGCACGGCGCCGCAGGTCGTGGGCGCGGCGGCGAGCACGCGCGACGACCCGACGGTCGCGGCCGACGGCCCGGCGACCCGCGCGGCCGAGCTCGCGCAGGCGGCGGCTCGTGCGCAGCGAGCGGGTCTGGCGGCAGGCGAGCGCGCGGGCGCGGACGACGAGGCCGGCGGCGCACCGCCGGCCGGGACCGACCCGGGCGACGACGAGGACAGCGACGACTCCGACGAGCAGCCGACGGCCCGCTCGCGACGTGGCCGTGCGGCCATCGCCGGGGCCGTGGCCCTCGCGCTGGTCGTCGCGGTGCTCGGCGGCGGGTACGCCTGGACGCGCACGCAGTACTTCGTCGGCGTGCACGACGGCGAGGTCGCGATCTTCCGGGGCGTGCCCGAGGCCGTCGGGCCGGTCGCGCTCTCGCAGGTCGTGGAGCGCACGGGCGTCGCGGTCGACGACATCGCGTCGCAGTACGTGCGCGAACGCGTCTACCAGACCATCCACGCGGACGACCGCGAGTCCGCACGCCTCCTCGTCGACGAGATCGGCCTGCGTGACGACGCGACGTACCCCGGCCCCGGCTCGGACGAGGGCCCCGACGACAGCGCGACCACGGCCGCGCCCACCCGCACCCCTTCAGCAGAGACGACCACGACCGCGCCGGCCACCACCGGCGCGGACGGGTGAGCCTCATGGCGACCGTCGAGCCGCACCGCGTGCGCGCCGGCCGCGGCACCGAGCTCCTGCTGCTGGTCCTGGCGCTCGCGATCGGGGTCGGGGCGTACGCACTCGTCGGGCTCGGCACCTCGGACGAGGTGCCGCCGGACGTGCTCGGCTACGGCGCCGGGCTCGCGGCCCTGGCCGTCGCGCTGCACCTCGTGCTGCGCTGGCGCGCGCCGTACGCGGACCCGGTGATCCTGCCCGCGACCGTCGCGCTCAACGGCATCGGGCTGGCGATGATCTACCGGATCGACTTCGCCTACGAGCTGCGGGACAAGGCCAACGGCTTCGCGGGCCGCCAGCTCATGTGGACCGCGATCGCGGTGGGCCTGGCCGCGATCGTGCTCGTCGTCCTGCGCGACCACCGCACGCTGCGCCGGTTCACGTACACCGCGATGGTCGTCGCGCTCGGGCTGCTCGCGCTGCCGCTCATGCCCGTGATCGGCCGCTCGATCAACGGGGCCCGCATCTGGGTGTACTTCGGCGGCGTCGGCATGCAGCCCGCGGAGTTCGCCAAGCTCGCACTCGCCGTGTTCTTCGCGGGGTACCTGGTCACGCACCGCGACACGCTCGCGCTCGCCGGGTCCAAGTTCCTCGGCCTGCAGCTGCCGCGCGCGCGGGATCTCGGGCCGATCCTCGTCGTGTGGGCGTGCTCGATCGCGGTCCTGGTCCTCGAGAAGGACCTCGGGACGTCGCTGCTGATCTTCGGCCTGTTCGTCGCGATGCTGTACCTCGCGACCGAGCGCGTCAGCTGGGTCGTCATCGGCCTGCTCATGTTCGTGGGCGGCGCGATGGTCGCCGCGACCGCGTTCGCGCACGTCGGCGCGCGGTTCGACGTGTGGCTGCACGCGCTCGACCCGGAGATCTTCGACCGCGCGCCCGGCGGGTCGGGCCAGCTGGTGCGCGGGCTGTTCGGCATGGCGAGCGGCGGCCTGTTCGGCACCGGGTGGGGCGACGGCCGGCCGGACCTCGTGCCGTACGCCGAGTCCGACTTCATCGTCGCGTCGCTCGGTGAGGAGCTCGGCCTGACGGGCCTGCTCGCGATCCTCATGCTGTACGCCGTCCTCACGCAGCGCGGCATGCGCGCCGCGATCGGCGTGCGCGACGGGTTCGGCAAGCTGCTCGCGGGCGGTCTGGCGTTCGTGGTGGCGTGGCAGTGCTTCGTCGTCGTCGGGGGCGTCACGCGGCTCATCCCGCTGACGGGCCTGACCACGCCGTTCCTCGCGTACGGCGGCTCGAGCCTGCTCGCGAACTGGATCATCGTCGCGCTGCTGCTCCGGATCTCGAACGACGCGCGTCGTCCCGCCCCCGCCGCACGCGGCCTGCGTCCCGACGAGCCGCTGCCCGACGACCTGCTCGACGACGTGCCCGACGAGCCCGACGACGCCGTGCCGGTCCGCGTCTCGGCGAGGGGCGAGCACCCCGTGGGCGCCGAGCCCGACGAGCACCCGACCGAGCGGATCGGGCGGCTGTCGTGAACACTCCCCTGCGCCGCGTCGCGACCGTCATGCTCGTGATGTTCCTGGCCCTCATGGGCTCGGCCACGTGGGTGCAGTACGTCCAGGCACCCGACCTCAACGCCGACTCGCGCAACGTGCGCACGCTGTACCGCGAGTACGGGAACGCGCGCGGGCCGATCGTCGTCGCGGGTGAGGCGATCGCGCAGTCCGTGAAGGTCGACGACCCGTTCGGCTACCAGCGCCAGTACACCGACGGCGAGCTGTACTCCGCGGTCACGGGCTTCTACTCGATCGTCAACGGCAGCTCGCAGCTCGAGCACGCCGCGAACGACCAGCTCACGGGCCGCAGCGACCAGCTGTTCTTCTCGCGCCTGCGGGACATCATCACGGGCCGCAAGCCCGAGGGCGCCGCGGTCGAGACGACCCTGCTCGCGGCCGCGCAGCGCGCCGCACGGGAGGGCCTGGGGGACCAGCACGGTGCGGTCGTCGCGATCGAGCCGAGCACGGGGCGGATCCTGGCGATGGTCTCGACCCCGGGGTTCGACCCGAACGCGCTCGCGACGCACGACTCGGCGGCGGCGAGCGCCGTCTACGCCGAGCTCGCCGCCGCCGACGGCAACCCGCTGCGCAGCAACGCGACGCTCGAGACGTACCCGCCGGGGTCGACGTTCAAGCTCGTCACGGCCGCCGCGGCGCTCGAGAGCGGCGAGTACGACGCGAGCACCACGCTGCCCGCGCCCGTCACCCTCGACCTGCCGCAGACCACGGCGACGATCGGCAACTTCGGCGGCGGCGGCTGCGGCAGCAACCCGATCACGCTGGCCGACGCGCTGCGCGTCTCGTGCAACACCGCGTTCGCCCAGCTGGGAATGGACGTCGGCGACGACGCGCTGCGCGAGCAGGCGGAGCGATTCGGGTTCGACGACGCGTCGCTGACCATCCCGATGCGCGTCGTCGCGAGCCGCTTCCCGCAGGACCCGAACGCGCCGCAGACCGCGCAGTCGGCGATCGGGCAGTTCGACGTCGCGGCCACGCCCCTGCAGATGGCGATGGTGTCCGCCGCGATCGCGAACGACGGCAAGCTCATGCGTCCCTACGTCGTCGACCGCGTGCGCGCCGCGAACCTGTCGGTCGTCTCGCAGACCGAGCCCGAGCAGCTGTCGACCGCGGTCTCGCCCGGGACCGCCGCACAGCTCACCGACATGATGGTCGGCGTCGTCGAGAGCGGGTCCGGCACGGCGGCGAAGATCTCGGGCGTGCAGGTCGCCGGCAAGACCGGCACCGCCCAGACCTCGTCGGAGGCCGCGCCGCACGCGTGGTTCACCGCGTTCGCCCCCGCAGACGACCCGCAGGTCGCCGTCGCGGTGCTCGTCGAGCACGGCGGCTCCGCGGGCTCCGAGGCGACCGGTGGCCGCGTCGCCGCGCCGATCGCGCGCGCCGTGATCCAGGCGGTGCTCGGCTCATGAGGACCACCGCGGGCATCGCGCTCGGCAACCGCTACCGGCTGATCAAGCAGATCGCCGTCGGCGGCATGGGCGAGGTCTGGGAGGGGTACGACGAGTCCCTCGTGCGACCCGTCGCGGTCAAGGTGCTCAAGCAGGAGTTCGCCGGCGACCAGGGCTTCCTCGAGCGGTTCCGCACCGAGGCACGCAACTCCGCGTCGCTGTCGCACGCGAACATCGCCCAGCTCTTCGACTACGGCGAGCAGGACGGCTCGTCGTACCTCGTCATGGAGCTCGTGACCGGCGAACCGCTGTCCGACCTGCTCGAACGCGAGCCCGTCCTGCCCGTGCGCCGGCTCCTGCCGATCCTCGCGCAGACCGCGCGCGGACTGCACGCCGCGCACGAGGCCGGTGTGGTGCACCGCGACGTCAAGCCCGGCAACATCCTGCTGGGCCGCGGCGGGCGCGTGAAGATCACCGACTTCGGGGTCTCGCTCGCGCGCAACCAGATGACCATGACCGCGACCGGCATGGTCATGGGGACCGCGCAGTACCTGTCGCCCGAGCAGGCCGTCGGCCGGCCCGCGACGCCGCTGTCCGACCTGTACTCCCTCGGGATCATCGCCTACGAGGCGCTCGTCGGGCACCGCCCGTTCACCGGCCCCACCGCGGTCGACATCGCGGTCGCGCACGTCAACACGCCCGTGCCGCCGCTGCCCGCGGCGGTCGAGCCGCGTCTCGCGGCCCTCGTCATGCGCCTGCTGTCGAAGGACCCCGCGCAGCGGCCGACCTCGGGCGCCGCGCTCGCGCGCGAGCTCGACCGGCTCATGCCGCGCACCCCGCCGAGCGGCGTGCCGATGGTCGTGACGACCCCGCCCGCCCGGCCGTTGACCCCGCCGCGGCCCGCGACGCCCGTCGGCGTGCCGCCGGGCACCCCGCCGCCGCCCCCACCCTCGTCCATCGCGCCCTCGTCGGGACAGGGCTCGTCGGGACAGGTCTCGTCGGCACGGGGCTCGTCGGGACAGGTCTCGTCGGGACAGGGCTCGTCGGGACAGGGCTCGTCGGGACAGGGCTCGTCGGGACAGGGCTCGTCGGTCCCCGGCGGCACTCCCCCGGTCCCGCCGCCGCCGTCCTACCCGCCGCGCCACGACGTGCGACCGGACTCGACGCCGCTGCGCTCGCGCCGCTCGGTGTCGAGCGGCGGCGCCCGGTCCGGCGCCGGTCGCTCGGTGACCTCGAGCCGCCTCCGCATGCAGGGCTCCGGGCCCCGGATCGGCCGGTTCGGCCGGCTGAGCTGGCCGGTGCTCGCGCTCGTCCTGCTGCTCGGCGCGCTGCTCGGCGCCGCCCTCGCGGGGCAGCTGACCAAGGCCGACGGCCCGTACGATCAGGACCGTCTCGCCCGTATCGTGACCTGGACGTCCGTCAGGGCGACCCCCTCAGGTGGGATGATCGCCCCGGACGTCACCCCTGTGCGCGTCAGCCAGGGAACCCAGACGGAAGTGAAGGACGCCTAGTGGTGGACAGCGGACCCCGCATCCTCGCCGGTCGGTACGAGGTCGGTGAGCTCATCGGCCGCGGCGGCATGGCCGAGGTGCACATCGGGCACGACACGCGGCTGGGCCGGACCGTCGCGATCAAGATCCTGCGCTCCGACCTCGCCCGCGACCCGTCGTTCCAGAACCGGTTCCGCCGCGAGGCGCAGGCCGCGGCGGCGCTCAACCACCCGGCGATCGTGGCCGTGTACGACACGGGCGAGGACGTGTTCACCGAGCCCACGGGCGTCGTCGCGCACGTGCCGTTCATCGTCATGGAGTACGTCGAGGGCCACACCGTGCGGGACATCCTGCGCGACGGCCACGCGGTGCCGATCGAGGAGGCCGTCGAGATCACGATCGGCGTGCTCTCGGCGCTCGAGTACTCGCACCACGCGGGCATCGTGCACCGCGACATCAAGCCCGCGAACGTCATGCTCACGCCCACCGGCGCGGTCAAGGTCATGGACTTCGGCATCGCGCGTGCCGTCGCGGACTCCGCGGCGACCATGACCGCGACGCAGGCCGTGATCGGCACCGCGCAGTACCTGTCGCCCGAGCAGGCCCGCGGCGAGTCCGTCGACGCGCGCTCCGACCTGTACTCCACGGGCTGCCTGCTGTTCGAGCTGCTCACCGGCCGGCCGCCGTTCACGGGTGACTCGCTCGTCTCGGTCGCGTACCAGCACGTGCGCGAGGCCGCGCCGGTCCCGAGCTCGCTCGCGTCCGACGTGCCCGAGGCGCTCGACCGCATCACCATGAAGGCCCTGACCAAGGACCGCGACCAGCGCTACCCGAACGCGGCCGAGTTCCGCTCGGACCTCGAGGCCGTCCTGCGCGGCGGCGTGGTCGGCGCGCCCCCGGTGGGCACCGCGATGGTCGCGGCGGTCCCGGCGGCGGAGGCCACGCAGGTCATGGCGCCGGCGACCGCCACGCAGGCGTTCCCGCCCGCCGCGACGCCGTGGGGGTCCACGGGCCTGACCGCCGTCGCAGCCGAGACCCCGCCGGTCGACGAGGACGAGAACAAGCGCCCGTGGCTCATCTGGGTGCTCGTCGCGATCGCGGTGCTCGCCGTCGCGGGGATCGTCGCGCTGCTCGTCGCGAACAGCGGCGACGACACCGCCAAGCAGGTCGAGGTGCCGACGCTCGTCGGGCTCACGGAGGACGACGCGAAAGCGGCGATCCTCGCGGCCGACCTGGTGGTCGGCAAGCGCACCACCGAGCCGTCGGACAAGCCGCAGGGCGAGGTCATCAGCAGCAACCCCGCCGAGGGCACGCTCGTCGACACCGAGACGCGCGTCGACTACGTGCTGTCGTCGGGCCCGGACTCCGTCGAGATCGAGGACGTCTCGGGACGCACCGAGGGGCAGGCCGAGCAGATCCTCGAGGGTCAGGGCCTCAAGGTGAACGGCGACCGCCAGGAGGACAACAACCCGAACTTCCCGAAGGGCCAGGTCACCAAGACCGACCCGGCCGCGGGGGAGACGGTCGACGCGGGCTCGTCGGTCACGCTGTTCGTCTCGACGGGCAACGTCGAGCTGCCGGACCTCGTGGGCAAGACCCAGGACGAGGCGCTCGACATCCTGGCCGACCTCAAGCTCGTCTCGTCGGTCCGCGAGGTCACGACGACCGAGAAGGAGGCCGGGACGGTGCTCAGCCAGGACCGTCAGGCGGGCCTGGTCTCGCAGGGGACGCGCGTGACGATCGAGGTCGCGGTCGCGCCCGAGACCGCCATCGTGCCGAAGCTCGAGAACATGACGTACTCCGAGGCCGTCCAGGCGCTCGCCGCGCTGGGCCTGACCAACGTCCAGAAGCAGGAGGACGGCTCCGACCGCGAGGCCGGCCGCGTGCTGTTCACCGACCCGAACGCGGGCACCGAGGTCGAGCTCGACCAGCTGATCATCATCCACGTCTCGGCCGGCCCGCAGCAGCCGCCACCCGACCCGGACCCGGGCACCTCCGAGGAGCCAGACCCGGGTGACGGGAACGACCAGGGCTGACCCTGACGGGACCCGCAAGCACGACGACCCCGCGGGTGCGCCGGATCTGAGCGTTCAGATCCCGCGCAGACGCGGGGTCGTCGCCGTTCGGGGGCTGTGCGAGGGTGTTACAGGCGGACCAGGGGGTGCAGGCCCGCCGAGCGGGCGACCGCCTCGTCGTCCCCGCACGCCTGGAGCCAGTTGGCCAGCAGGCGGTGACCGCCCTCGGTCAGCACGGACTCGGGGTGGAACTGCACGCCGTACAGCGGCAGGGTGCGGTGCTGCAGGCCCATGATCACGTCGCCCGTGCGGGCGGTCACGACGAGCTCGTCGGACACCGTCCCGTTGACCACCGCGAGCGAGTGGTACCGCGTCGCGGTGAACGGCGACGGCAGGTCCTCGAGCACGCCCTGGCCCTCGTGCTCGACCGGGCTCGTCTTGCCGTGCATGAGCTCGGGCGCGTGCGTGACGGTGCCGCCGTAGACCTCGCCGAGCGCCTGGTGACCCAGGCAGACGCCGAGCATCGGCGTGCCGGTCGCGGCGCAGTCACGGATGACGTCCATGCTCGCGCCGGCCTCGGCGGGCGTCCCCGGGCCGGGCGAGACGAGCACGCCGTCGAACTCGGCACGCTCGGCCAGCGGAGGCACGGCGTCGTTGCGCACGACGACGGTCTCGGCACCGAGCTGGTTGAGGTAGCCCACGATCGTGTAGACGAACGAGTCGTAGTTGTCGATCACGAGGATCCGGGTCATCACTCACCCACCGTGGTGTCGTTGAAGGGCATGAACGGCGCGACCGCGGGGAACACCCACGTGAAGCAGACCGCGAGCACGGCGGCCACGAGGACCGCCACGAGCAGCACGCGCACCAGCACCGGGCCGGGCAGGTGGCGCCAGAGCCAGGCGTACATCATCGCCTCCTGCGGTCGTCACGACGAACGGCATTCCCACCGGCGAGGGCAGGACCGCCGCGCTCCCTCATGATGCGCCCTCGAGCAGCTCGGCCGGCGTGCCGTCCGCGACGGGCGCCCAGTAGTCGAGCACCGCGTGCACGACGTACCGCTCGCGCGCGGAGAACATCGGGTGGCACGTCGTGAGCGTCAGGTAGCGCTCGGTGGGGGACTCGCCGGGCTTGCCGGGCACCGGGGCGATGACCTCGGTCTGCGACGGCTTGACGACCTGCCACGACGTCACGCGGTACACGTACCAGGTGTCGGTGCCGGGTCCGCCGTCCACGGTCGCCGTGCGCAGCACGATCGGGTCGCCCTCCTGCAGCTCGGCGACGCGGTTGAACGGCTTGGCGAACGTGGTCCGGTGGCCGGCGAGCGCGACGTTGCCCAGGCCGCCGGGCATCGCGGTGCCCGGATAGTGCCCGACGCCGAGCACGTCGAGGACCGTCTCGCGGTCCACGCCCTCGCTGACGGGGCGCTCGGGCTCGCCGTCCCAGCGCGGCACCTGGATCGTCGCGAACGTGACCGCGTGGTCGACCTCGGCCATGACGGGCGGCTCGTCGTGCCGCTCGGGCGCGACGAGGGGGCCGCTCGACGCGGTGGGCGCGGGGGTCGGGACGGGGATGCGGGGGAGCTCACGGACCACCTCGGCCTGCGCACGGTTGCCCTGCACGTCGGTCCACCACAGCTGCCACACGAGGAACGCCAGCACGAGCACGCCGAGCGTGATGAGCAGCTCCCCGACGACGCCGAGCACGCCGTACGCGACACGCGCGCCACGCGACGGCCGGCGTCGCGCCGGTGCGGACGTCCGGGCGCTCATCGCGCCGGTGCGGGGTCGGCGGTCGCCGCGGCGCCCACCTCGGTGCTCGCGGTGTCGTCGTCCACACCCGGCAGCACGGGCGTGCCCTCCGGGACGGTCGCGTACCGCAGGTCTGTCGAGCCGGAGTACGCGTCGAGCTCGATCCCGTTCTCGGTCTCGACGGACCAGCCGAGCCCGACGGCCGCGGCGTCCGCGCGGTAGGCGCGCACCTGCGGCGAGTCGCTCAGCGCCGCGCGGAGCTTGTCGGGGTCACCGATCGCCTGCACGACGTACGGCGGCGAGTACACCTGCCCCTGCAGACGCAGCACGTTGCCGACGCACCGGAACGCGCTCGTCGAGATCACGCGCTGCCCCATGAGGGACATCGCCTCGGCCCCGCCGGCCCACAGCGCGTTCATCACCGACTGGATGTCCTGCTGGTGCACGACGAGCACGTCGGGGCTGATGCCCTCGAGACCGGGCTGGTCCTGCGGGGCGCCGTCCAGCGTGACCGTCAGGCCGGGGCCGGTCACCGGCAGCGCGCCCGACTCGACGCGGAAGCCCGTGGGCGGGTCGAGCACGCGCGTGCCCGCCGCGCGCGCGGCGGCCTCGGTGAGCCCGTCGACCTCGCCGCGCAGCTGGTCGACCTCGGCGGTCAGGTCCTCGACGCGCTCGACCTCCGCGACGGTGAGCTCGCGCAGGTCCTGGGGGTGCCGCTCGGCCTCGTCGGCCTGGGCGAACTTGGCGTTCGCGGCGAACAGCGCGCCGGACAGCACGAGCACCACGGTCACGGACGCGGTGCCGCGGGGCACGCGTCGGGACGCGCGGTGCGTGCGTTCGGTCACGGCGTCCTCTCGGGCCGAGGGCTGGGGCGGCCCTGCGGCGTTCGGCGATCAGTGCGGCGGTCGGTGCTGCGCACGGCGCGGGAGAGGCGCACCGGCACGGTATTGTCGCCCACTACGCTAGGCGATGGTGCCGGTAGCCGATCCGAGGTCGATCCGACCGCTCGATCCGTCCCGTCACCGTCCGACCATCCCGGTGAGGCGGCCGTCCGACGGGGCCTCGTCGCAGAGCAGGAGATCTCGGTGCCCGAGTCGAAGTCGCGCAAGAAGGCCACGTACACGCCTCCGCCGGAGAAGGCGGCCGCCAAGCCGAGCCCCCGCTGGTGGGTCCCGGTGATGCTCGGGCTCATGGTGCTCGGGCTCGTGTGGATCGTGGTCTTCTACATCGGCCGCTCGACGAGCGGCGCGGACCTGCCGCTGCCGATCGGCAGCTGGAACCTGGCCGTCGGCGCGGCCCTGATCATCGCCGGCTTCAGCATGACGACGCGCTGGCGCTGAGCCCACGGCTCAGCCCGCCCGCTGCACGCACGAGAGGCGCCGCCCCCACCGGGGGTCGGCGCCTCTCGTGCGTCCCGGCTTCTCGTGCGTCCGTGCCGGCTGTCCACGCCCGATGCCCGGTCATCCCCAGCGGTGGACACAGCTGTGGATAACTACACGCGTGTAGTTCTCGTCGTCAGGCGGTGTCCAGCCGGTCGCGCCGCGCCCGTCAGGGCCCTTCGACGATCGCCCACTGCAGCTCGCGCGGCAGCGTCCACAGCGTCTGCACGTCCTCGGGCGCGGTCCCGTAGGCCCACGTCGTGACCACGAGCAGCAGCGCGACGACGACCACGGGCAGCACCACGGCGACCAGCCGACGCCGCTCCTGCGGGGCGAACGCGTACGCCGCAGCGACGAGGGCCCCGACGACGAGACCGCCCAGGTGCCCCTGCCAGGAGATCCCCGGCACGACGAAGCTGAACAGCATGTTGATCGCGATGATCCCGAGGATGCTCTGCGCGGGATGGCCCGAGCGCCACATCACGACGAACGCCGCACCGAACAACCCGAAGATCGCCCCCGAGGCACCGACCACGCCGCCGAACCAGTTCGACCACCCGAGCGCCGCGGACGCGAGCACCACGACGCTGCCGCCCAGCGCGCTGAGCAGGTAGAGCGTGACGTACCGCGCACGGCCGAGCTGCACCTCGAGGTACGGCCCGACCGCCCACAGCGCCACCATGTTGAGCAGGATGTGGAAGAACGAGCCCTCGGAGTGCAGGAACGCCGACGTGAGGAACCGGAACGGCTCCTCGTGCCCCCAGAACGGCGAGTAGTACCAGCGCGCGGTGAAGTCGGGGACGGTGCGCTGTGCGATGAACGCGACCACGCACACCGCGATGATCGACAGCGTGACGACCGGCCGGGTGCCGGGCCGCAGCACGCCGCCGAACGCGGTGCGCGTCGAGCGCTGGTTCGCGGCCGCCTCCCGCACGCAGTCGACGCACTGCACGCCGACTGCGGCGGGCCGCTGGCAGTCGGGGCACACGGGACGTGCGCACCGCTGGCAGCGGACGTAGGCGACCCGGTCCGGATGACGCGGGCAGACGGGAGCCGCGTCCGTGGGGGCACCCGGGGGAGCGTCCGGAGGGACGGTGTTCTCGCTGATGGTGGGTCCTCGCAGGTCGGGAGGTCAGTCCTCGATGTCGACCGACTCGATGACGACGTCCGTGACGGGACGGTCACCGGGGCGGGTCGGGGAGGTCGCGATCGCGTCGACCACGGCACGGCTCGCGTCGTCGGCGACCTTGCCGAAGATCGTGTGCTTGCCGTTGAGCCACGTGGTCGCGGCCACCGAGATGAAGAACTGCGAGCCGTTCGTCCCGCCGACCTTGCCGGTCACCGGGTCGAGGCGCTTGCCGGCGTTCGCCATGGCGAGCAGGTAGGGCTCCGAGAACGTCAGCTCGGGGTGGATCTCGTCGTCGAAGGTGTAGCCGGGGCCGCCGCGGCCGTTCCCGAGCGGGTCGCCGCCCTGGATCATGAAGCCCTCGATGACGCGGTGGAACACCGTGCCCGGGTACAGCGGGTCGGTGCTCGTCGCACCGGTCGCCGGGTTCGTCCACTCCCGGGTGCCCTTCGCCAGTCCGACGAAGTTGGCCACCGTCTGGGGGGCGTGGTTCGGGTAGAGCTCGATCCGGATGTCACCGGCCGTCGTGTGCAGGGTCGCGAACATGCCGTCAAGTCTCGCACGGGTGACCTGACGCAGGTCCGCTGCACGCGCGCCGGTCCGGTGGCAGAGTGTGAGGCCAGCGCCAGCAGCGCGAACGTGGAACCGTGGGGAGTGGACATGCCTTTCAAGAGCCGTCCGAACATCGACGTCGACACCGAGCAGCTCAAGAAGCAGGCCGGGCTGGCGGCGGGTCAGGCGAAGGTCGCAGCCGGGTCGATCAAGGACGCGAGCACCACTGCGGCGTCCAAGGCCGCCGACGCCGCCGTGGTCGCCAAGGAGTGGACGGCGCCGCGCGTCGAGGCGTTCGTCGAGTGGTTCCTGCCGCGTGCGGAGCACCTCTACAAGGAGAGCGTGAAGGCCGCCGCGCCCAAGGTCGAGCAGGCCGCCGAGCGCGTCTCGCCCGCGATCGACACCGCGCACGACAAGCTCGTCGACGAGCTCCTGCCACGCCTCGTGCAGGCCGTCAACGAGGCCGCCGAGAAGGCGGGCGCCGCGGCCGAGAAGGCGGTCGACACCGCGAGCAAGAAGGCAGCCGCGGGTGCCGCCGCGACCGCCGCGCTGGCCGCGGCGCAGCGCAAGCAGAAGTCGCACACCGGGGCGAAGATCTTCTGGACCGTCGCGGGCCTCGTCGGGCTCGGTGCGATCCTCGTCGCCTGGAAGCGGTCGCAGGACCAGACCGACCCGTGGGCCGAGCCGTGGGAACCGACCGACGCCCTGGGCTCGTCGACGAGCGCCACCACGCTGCGCGAGCGCGCGCAGGACGCCAAGCACGAGCTGGCCGAGCAGGCCGGCGACGCTGCGGACGCGCTCGGCGAGGCCGCGGGTGCCGCGGTCGCCAAGGGCAAGGTCGCGGCGGCCAAGGCCGCGGAGTCGGTCAGCGAGGCCAAGGAGGAGCTCAGCGAGAAGCTGGCCGAGGCCAAGGAGGACGTCGCCGAGAAGGTCGCCGAGGCCAAGGACACGGCCGCGCAGACCGCGCGCAAGGCCACGCGCCGCTCCGCTCCCAAGCGTCCGACGGGCGAGGGCGACACCCCCACCGTGAGCTGACCCGCGCGTCGCCAGACGCCCCACGACGGCCCGGCCCACCACCTCGGTGCGCCGGGCCTCGTCGTGCCCGGCCCCGACCTCGAGGTGCCAGCGGTGTGCCGGTGGCGGAACCGGCCGCGATGAACCGATTAGGACGTTGTGGCGCGCGCGGGCGTCACCCGACGATTCGCCTGGCGTGTCGCACCGGTGCGACCTCCTCCGGTCGCGGGCGCCTGCCGTTCCGCGCGTAGGAAGAGGAACCATGCGTCATCGAGCCACGTCCCCCCATCCATCCGGTGCGCTGAGGCGACGGGGACGCACGCGCGTCGCCGCCGGCCTGAGCCTGACCCTGGCCGCGAGCGCGCTCGTCGTCCCCCTGGCGACGTCCGCGAGCGCGGCCCCCGACTTCAACTACGCCGAGGCGTTGCAGAAGTCGATGTTCTTCTACCAGGCCCAGGCCTCGGGCGACCTGCCCGACAACTACCCCGTCTCCTGGCGCGGCGACTCGGGCCTGCAGGACGGCTCGGACGTCGGGGTCGACCTCACGGGCGGCTGGTACGACGCCGGCGACCACGTGAAGTTCGGCTTCCCGATGGCCTTCACGACGACGATGCTCGCGTGGGGCGCCGTCGAGTCCCCCACCGGCTACACGAAGGCCGGCCAGCTCGACGAGCTCAAGGGCAACCTGCGCTGGGTCAACGACTACTTCGTCAAGGCGCACACCGCGCCCAACGAGCTGTACGTGCAGGTGGGCGGCGGCGAGGCCGACCACAAGTGGTGGGGTCCGGCCGAGGTCATGACGATGGCCCGCCCGGCGTACAAGATCACCGCGTCCTGCCCGGGCTCGGACGTCGCGGGCGAGACCGCCGCGGCGATGGCGGCCTCGTCGCTCGTCTTCAAGGCGGACGACCCGACGTACGCCGCCAAGCTCGTCACGCACGCCAAGCAGCTCTACTCGTTCGCCGACACCTACCGCGGCGCGTACTCCGACTGCGTCAAGGACGCGCAGGCGTACTACAAGTCGTGGTCGGGCTACCAGGACGAGCTCGTGTGGGGCGCGTACTGGCTGTACAAGGCCACGGGCGACGCGACGTACCTGGCGAAGGCCGAGGCCGAGTACGACAAGCTCGGCACCGAGAACCAGTCGACGACGAAGTCGTTCAAGTGGACCGTCGCGTGGGACAACAAGCAGTTCGCGACGTACGCGCTGCTCGCGATGGAGACGGGCAAGCAGAAGTACGTCGACGACGCGAACCGCTGGCTCGACTACTGGACCGTCGGTGCCGAGGGCCAGAAGATCGCGTACTCGCCGGGCGGCATGGCCGTGCTCGACTCGTGGGGTGCGCTGCGGTACGCCGCGAACACCTCGTTCGTCGCGCTCGTGTACTCCGACTGGACCACCGACTCGACGCGCAAGGCGCGCTACCACGACTTCGGCGTGAAGCAGATCAACTACGCGCTGGGCGACAACCCGCGCAAGTCGTCGTACGTCGTCGGCTTCGGCGCGAACCCGCCGACCATGCCGCACCACCGCACCGCGCACGGCTCGTGGCTCGACTCGATCACGACGCCCGCCGCCTCGCGGCACGTGCTGTACGGCGCGCTCGTCGGCGGCCCGTCCGCGGCGAACGACGCGTACAAGGACGACCGGCAGGACTACGTCGCCAACGAGGTCGCCACGGACTACAACGCCGGCTTCACGTCGGCGCTCGCGTACCTGGTCGACCAGTACGGCGGCACTGCGCTGGCGAGCTTCCCGACGCCCGAGCAGCCCGACGGTGACCAGATGTTCGTCGAGGCGCAGCTCAACCAGCCCGCAGGCGGCACGTTCACCGAGATCAAGGCGATGATCCGCAACCAGTCGGCGTTCCCGGCGAGCTCGCTCAAGAACGCCAAGGTCCGCTACTGGTTCCGCACCGACGGCTTCGCGGCCTCGGACGTCACGCTCAGCTCGAACTACAGCGAGTGCGGCGCGCAGTCCGGCAAGGGCGTGAGCGCGGGCGGCACGCTCGGCTACGTCGAGCTCAGCTGCGTCGGGCAGAACATCCACCCGGGTGGCCAGTCGCAGCACCGTCGCGAGCTGCAGTTCCGGCTCACCGGCCCGTCGGGCTGGGACGCGACGAACGACCCGTCGTTCGCCGGCCTGACCACGACCGGCCTGGCCAAGGCCCCGGCCATCACGCTGTACGACGGCAGCACGCTGGTGTACGGCAAGGAGCCGACCGGCACGACGCCGGGCGACACGACCGCGCCGACCGTCCCGGGCACGCCCGTCGCCTCGTCGGTCACGACGAGCGGCGCGACCCTCACGTGGGCCGCGTCGAGCGACGACACGGGCGTCGTCGCGTACGACGTGTACCGCGTGCAGGGGACGACGAGCACGCTCGTCGCCTCCCCGACGACCGTCACGACGACCCTCACGGGCCTGTCCGCGGGCACCGCCTACACGTACAACGTGAAGGCGCGCGACGCCGCCGGGAACGTCTCGGCCGCGTCGTCGTCGGTGACCTTCACGACGACGGAGATCCCGGCCGACACGACCGCGCCGACCGTCCCGGGCACGCCCGTGGCCTCGTCGGTCACCTCGACGGGCGCGACCCTCACGTGGACCGCGTCGACCGACGCCGGCTCCGGGCTCGCCGCGTACGACGTCTACCGCGTCCAGGGCACGACGAGCACGCTCGTCGCCTCCCCGACGACCACGACGACGACGCTCACCGGCCTCACGCCCGCCACCGCGTACACGTACGTGGTGCGGGCACGCGACGCCGCCGGCAACGTCTCCGCGGCCTCGTCGGCGGTCACGTTCTCGACGCTCGAGATCCCGGCCGACACCACGGCACCCACCGTGCCGGGCACGCCCACGGCCTCGGGCATCACGACGACGGGCGCCACGCTCACCTGGGCGGCGTCGACCGACGCGGGCTCGGGCGTCGCGAAGTACGAGGTGCTGCGCGTCTCGGGCAGCACCCAGACGCTCGTCGCCTCGCCGACGACCACGTCGGTGGCGCTGACCGGGCTCACCGCGGACACCTCGTACTCGTACGTGGTGCGCGCGGTCGACGCGGCCGGCAACACCTCGGCGGCGAGCAGCGCGGTCACGTTCCGCACGCTCGGCAGCACGCCGACCCAGACGTGCACGGTGGTGTACACGCCGAACAGCTGGAACACCGGCTTCACGGCGTCGCTGAAGATCACCAACACCGGCACGTCCGCCCTGACCTGGGCGCTCGCGTTCGACCTCACCGCGGGGCAGAAGGTGTCCAACGGCTGGAGCGCGACGTGGACCCAGACGGGCACGTCCGTGACGGCGACCGGCCTGTCCTGGAACCAGACGCTCGCGCCCGGTGCGAGCACCGAGATCGGGTTCCAGGGCACGCACTCGGGCAGCAACCCGTCGCCGACGAGCTTCACGGTGAACGGCTCCGTCTGCGGCTGACCGCCGCCTGAGGCAGGACCCGGAGGGGGTCGGCGCGCGTGCGTCGGCCCCCTCCCCTGTGCCCGCCGCCCGTCGCTGCCGCGCGCGGGGCGGGTGCTCGCCAGCTCGGCACACACGCGCGAGCTCGGCAGTCCGGATGCACGATCTCGCGCGGTACTGCCGAGCTCGGCGCCCGGACCGGGACCAAATGGTGTTGCCGCGGGCCGGGGCGCCCGACAGCCTCGTCGCATGACTCCTCAGCTCGTCGACCAGTGGCCCCCCGCCGGCGTCCGCATCCTGTGCGGCGACCTCGAGCTGCGGTTCCTCACCGACGACCTGCTCGTGCCGCTCGCCGCGCTCGCGAGCGAGGGCGTGCACGCCCCCGACTTCATGCCGTTCACGCAGCCGTGGACCCGTGGCACGCCCGACGAGGTGCGCCGCTCGGTGCTGCAGTACCAGTGGGGCCTGCGCGGCTCGTGGTCGCGCGAGAAGTGGTCGCTCGAGCTCGGGGTGCTGCGCGACGGCGAGGTGCTCGGCATCCAGGGCGTGTACGCCAAGGACTTCGCGGTGACGCGCGAGGCGGAGACCGGTTCGTGGCTCGGCCTGCGCCACCAGGGCCAGGGCGTCGGCACGCTCATGCGGCTCGCGGTGCTGCACCTGTTCTTCGACGGCCTGGGCGGCGAGCACGCGACGACGTCGGCGTTCGAGGACAACGGTCCGTCGAACGGTGTGACCCGCCGGCTCGGCTACCGCACGAACGGCGAGACGACGGTCGCCCGCGAGGGCACCGCCGCGCGTTCGCTGCGCTACGTGCTGCACCGCGCCGACTGGGACACGCGTCCCGCCGAGCTGCGCCCGGGCGTCACCCTGGAGGGTGTCCCCGCGCTGCGGGCCTTCCTCGGCCTCGACGAGTAGGCACCCTCCCGCTCGTGCTCGGGCGCCCCTCCGGGGCAATCGGGTCCCCCCTGAGAACCAGGCACGTCCGGGACGACCGGGTCTCTCGGAGAGCTGGATGCTGTCGGTAGGTTGTGCGCCTGACTAGATGGTCGTACTGTCTAGCACGTGGACGACGACGTGCGGTGGCCCGCCGAGTGGATGCGTGGCGTGCTCGAGGTGTGCGTGCTGCGCGTCGTCGGGCACGGGCCCACCTACGGGTACGCCATCGCTCAGGCGCTCGAGGACGCGGGACTCGGGGCCGTCAAGGGCGGCACGCTCTACCCGCTGCTGGCGCGGTTCGAGACCGCGGGGCTCGTCGCCGTCGAGTGGCGGCCGGGCACCAGCGGGCCGGGGCGCAAGTACTACACGCTGACCGAGAGCGGCCGGGCCGAGGCCGCCCGCCGCAGCGCCGACTGGCTCGCCTTCAGCGACGCCGCGCGCGCACTGCTGACCAGCACCGACGACGCGGCACGACGCAGGGGAGACGAGTGACCATGACGAAGGAGACCACGGGCCGTCGCTACGCGATCGAGCGCTCGCTCGCGCCGCACGTCGACGCGCAGTGGGCCGAGGCCGTGCTGGTGGAGCTGCGGCTGCAGGGCGTCGCCGGGACGGCGATCGCCGAGGTGCTGAGCGAGGTCGAGTCGCACGTCGTCGAGAGCGGAGAGGACGCCCTGACGGCCTTCGGGGACCCGGTGCAGTTCGCGCAGTCGCTCGAGCTGCCCGCCGACCCGCGCCAGGACCTCACCGTCCAGCCGTCGGCGGTCGTCCTGAGCGCGGCGCAGGTGCTCGGCGCGCTGCTGGTCGTCGGCGGTGCGGCCGCGCTCGGCGCGGGCGAGCCGGCCCCGATCACGTGGGGTCTGCTCATGTCCGCCCTCGCGGCGACGCTGCTCACGCTCGTCGTCCTGCGCGTCGGCACCCGACTCCTGCGGGTCGTCGTGTCAGCACCGGTGCGCAGCAGGCAGTTCGCGGCCGTCGTCGCCGCCGGGACCGCAGCGTTCGCGCTCGTCGTGCTCCCCGCCGCGCTGCTGCGCGAGGTGGTGCTCGAGCTGCCCGGTCCGCTCGCACTCGGCCTGGGTGCCCTCACGCTCGCCGCGACGACGGGCTTCTCGCTGTGGCACGACCGCCTGGAGCCTGACGACCTGATCGTCTCGCCGTTCGACGACGCGCTCGACGACCCGCGGGACTCGCGTCACCGCGCCCCGTGGGTCGCACAGCTCGCCCTGCTCCTCCCGGTGGCCCTGGCCGCCGTGGCCGTCTACGTCCTGGTCCGCACAGGCGCCTGACCGGCGCCCGGCGGGTCAGGACAGGAACAGGGCGCGCAGCCTCGTCGTCGTGAGCGTGACTCCCGCGGCGATCATCACCAGGAAGTACGCGGTGTGGCCGAGCATCGCGACGCTCAGCGCACCCGTGGTCAGGCCGCGGATCAGCTCGACGGCGTGCCACAGCGGGAACGCCTTGATGACCCACTGGATCGGCTCGCTGTAGACCGACAGCGGGTAGAACGTGGCGGAGAACAGGAACATCGGCAGCAGCACGAAGTTGATCCAGTCCATCTGCTGGAAGGTCTTCATGAAGCTGGTGATCGCCATGCCGACGGACGCGAAGCCGAACGCGACGAGCAGCACCGCGGGGATCGCGAGGGCCGCCGTCCAGGCCAGGTTCAGGCCCAGGACCTGCATGACGGTGAGGAACCCGACCGCGTAGACCCCGCCGCGCAGCAGCGCGTAGACGATCTCACCGAGCGCGACGTCGAGCGGGCCGATCGACGTCGCGAGCATCGCGTCGTACAGCCGGCCGAACCGCATCTTGAAGAACACGTTCCACGTCGAGTCGTAGATCGCGCCGTTCATCGCGGACACCGCGAGGAGCCCGGGCGCGATGAACGCGGCGTACGGCACCTCGGTGCCGGTCGACAGCGTCACGTCGCCGATGAAGGAGCCCAGGCCCCAGCCCATCGCGAGCAGGTAGAACACGGGCTCGAAGAACCCGGAGACGACGACCGCCCAGTTGCTCGAGCGGGTGGCCTGCAGCGACCGTGCGACGACCGCGCGCGCGTTGCCCGCGTACAGCGCGCGGATCGCGCCGGTGCCGGGCACCGAGACGACGGAGCTCATCGCAGCCTCCCGACGAAGATGCGGCGGGCGATCACCCAGCCGACGGCCGCCAGGACGACGAGCACCGCGAGGTGCGCGCCGATCGGCCACGAGTCCGACCCTGCGCCGTACGACAGGGTGCGGCCCACCTCGGAGCCGTGCCAGATGGGGGAGACCCACCCGATCCACTGCAGCCAGCCGGGCAGCGTCGCCAGCGGGTAGAACGTGCCGGAGAACAGGAACAGCGGCGTGAAGACGAAGCGCTGGACCATGGCGAACTGGCCGGTGTCCTCCGTGAGGCTGGCCGAGAAGGCGAGCAGCGGCAGGCCGAACGCGAGTCCCGCGAGCACACCGACCGGGACGAGCAGCGCGCCGGTCGCGACGTCGCCGACCGCACCGAACGCGACCATGAGGGCGTAGTAGGCCGTCGAGACGAAGACCATGCGCAGCGTCACCGCGACGATCAGGCCCGTGCAGATCTGGTGCGGGCTGACCGGGGAGGCGTTCATCGCCCAGAAGATGCGCCGCCACCGGAAACCGCCCATCACGGTGTACGTGAACTCCTCGGTGGTCACCGAGACCGCCGCGGTCACCAGCAGCGCGGGGGCGACGAACCACAGGTAGTCCACGGGTCCGTCCGGCCCGCTCGCCACGGGCACGGTCAGGAACGCGGCCAGCCCCAGCCCGATGCCGAGCATGTAGATCAGCGGGTTGCCGATGCCGGTCATCACCACGGTCCAGCCGTAGGACCGCATCTGCCGCAGCTGGTGCTCGGCGATGTACCACCAGCCGAGCCGGCGCGGGCGCACGGCAGCGCCGAGCGCCGCCGTGACCATGGCGGGCTCGTCCGTCGTCACGTCGGCGCTCACTCGATCAGGCTCCGCCCGGTCAGGCGCAGGAACACGTCCTCGAGCGACGAGCGCCGCACGAGGCTCGTCGTCGGGTGCAGACCTGCGTGCGCGACGCGCTCGAGCAGCCGCTCGCCGTCGTCGGTGTAGAGCAGCACACGGTCCGGGAGCACCTCGAGGCGCTCGGCCAGCCCCGCGAGCTGCTCGGCGGCCGACGCGTTGCGGTCCGAGCCGAACCGCAGCTCGACCACCTCACGCGTCGAGTACTGCCGGATCAGCGCCGCAGGCGAGCCCTCGGCCATGATCTGACCCTTGTCGACGACGATCAGGCGGTCGCACAGCTGCTCCGCCTCGTCCATGTAGTGCGTGGTGAGCACGAGCGTCGTGCCGCGCTCCTTGAGCCGGAACAGCCGGTCCCACAGCACGTGGCGCGCCTGCGGGTCGAGCCCGGTCGTCGGCTCGTCGAGCATGAGGATGCGCGGCTCGTTGATGAGGGCGCGCGCGATCGTCAGGCGCCGCTTCATGCCGCCCGACAGGTCGTCGACCTTGGCCTTCGCCTTGTCCTCGAGCTGCGCGAAGGACAGCAGCTCGTCGGCCCGCGTCGCGCACACCGAGCGGGGGATGCCGAAGTAGCGGCCGTACACGATGAGGTTCTCGCGCACGCGCAGCTCGGCGTCGAGGTTGTCCTCCTGCGGGACCACGCCGAGCTGCGAGCGGATCTCCGGCCCGTGCGTGTCCGGGTCCAGGCCGACGACGCGCAGGTCACCGGCGGTGCGCTGCGAGACCGCGCCGATCATGCGCATCGTCGTCGACTTGCCCGCACCGTTGGGTCCCAGCAGCCCGAACGACTCGCCGGGCGGGACCTCGAAGTCGATGCCGGCGACGGCGGTGAAGTCACCGAAGCGTTTGGTCAGTCCACGGGCGCTGATCACGGGCTGGCTCACAGCCGCCCAACCTAACCCGGGGGACCGACACCGCCGAACGTTTACCTGGCGACCGCCCGCCTCGTCCCGATCTGCCCACGCGTCGTCGTCCGCGGCTGCGCCTCGACCGGTCCGTCGCGCGGTGCTGCCCTCTGTGGTCGACCGTCAGTGGCCGGTGGTCACGATCCGGTCGAGCTCCTCAGGCGTGCCGGCACGGGCCGCCGCCCACGGGTTGGTCCGGCACGCGGTCCCCGCGACGGTGTCGCTCAGGAACGCCTGGTCCTGCCGGATGCGCTCGGCGAGCTCGGCGCCGCTCATCCCCTGCGCCGCGGCGACGTCGTGCCGGGTCACGCAGTCCTCGAGCGCCTGCTCGACCGGGATGCCGTCGGGGTTGTCCCGCAGCTGGCCGTAGAGCATCTCGACGTACATCGTGGTGCCGCGTGAGCAGCCGTCGACGTCCGCACGCTGCTCGTCGTCGCTGCGGTCCTGCGGGTCGCCGGTGTCGAGACCGCCCTGCGGCGGCAGCCGCACGTCGTAGCCCTTCGCGACGAGGCACTCCTTGGCCGCGTCGCGGGCGCGCGCGTACTCGTCGTCGGTGATGCGGTAGTCCGCGAGGACCTCACGCTCGAGGTCGCTGGGTCCCGAGGCGAGGATCTCGTCGACCTGCTCGCGGAAGGTCGGCGCGACGGCCGACGAGTCGGTGGAGGCGCCGTCGGTGGCGCCCGTCGACGAGCACGCCCCGCAGAGCGCGACGACGACGAGCGCCACCAGCGGCGCGATGGCTCGGGTCATCGATCAGAAGTAGTACGAACCCGAGACCGAGCCGCTCTTGGTGCCCTGCGCGATGCGGTGCGTGATCATCGTCGTCGTCGCGGTCGCGACCGACGCCTGGTTCTGGCCGACCCAGCTGCCCCACGAGGTGCGCTGCGTGCCGCCGGCGTCGTAGTACTTCACGCCGGCACGAGCGGTCGTACAGGTGTAGTTCGTGACCGTCGCGCCCCTGGCGGTGGCGGCACCGTCGACGCTGCAGCTGCCCGCCATGGTCGAGAGCGTGATGGTCTTGGCCGAGGCCGGCACGGACGTGCCGACGATCGCGAGGACGGCGAGGCCGCCGGCCACGAGTGACGTACGCAAGGAACGCTTCACTGCTACCCCCTGGAAGTGCCTTCGGCGGCGCCGGACGACGCCGTCGTCGTCGGACCTTGCGGCCCGCGCCGACCCTTGCAAAGTGGACCAACCGGTGTCAAGCGATCGTTTCGGACTCGGCTGCGAAATGCAGGTGAACGGTGGGCGAAAGTGGGGCGTCCGGGTGTCCGCGGCCGACGACCGTGCGGCAGCGGCCCCGAAGACGAAACCTGCTCGTAGCCCTAGGGCCTGCCCGCCGTGACATCGGGACGAGTAGCGTCCGGCCATGATCCTCGCCGACCTCCAGTCGCGCCTGCGCATCGCCCTGACCAACACGCTGGTCGAGGAGTGGACCCTGTTCACCCCGACCACCGGCACGAGCAGGCCGAGCGAGCGCACGATCGCGTTCCAGCTCGGGTGGTACGTGCGGCAGACCGTCGAGCGCACGTGGAACGTCGACAGCGAGTACGACCGCTCCGGGATGATGCTCGAGTCGTCGGTGCAGTTCGGTCCCGACGCGGGGCACGTGCCCAACCTGATCGTCCACCACCGCGGCCTGCTCGGCCCCGAGCACAACCTGCTGCTCGTGCACGTGGCCGTCGACTCCACGACCGCCGACGAGCCCGGACCCGGGATCGAGACCGCGCAGGCGCTGCAACGCCGGTTCGGCTACCGCTACGCCATGCTGCTCGACCTGCGCCTGCACACCGAGGGCCGACGCGCGTCGGTCACGCCGTACTGGCAGTGGGCGACGCTCGAGCACGGCCCCGAGACGCCCGAGCCGGTGGCCGTCTACACGCCGCGCGTGCTCAACGAGATCACCGAACGCGCCCGGCGCGCGGGGGACTGACCCTAGAGTTCCGCCATGTCGAAACCCCGTTCCTCGGCCGTCCCGGTCGGCGTCGTCACCGCGCTCGTCGGCTTCACGAGCTCGTTCGCCGTGGTGCTCGCCGGCCTGCGGGCCGTGGGCGCCGACGCGTCTCAGGCCTCCTCGGGGCTCGTCGCACTGTGCGTGCTGCAGGGGGTCGGGACCGTCTGGCTGAGCCGCCGGTACCGCACGCCGATCACGCTCGCGTGGTCCACGCCCGGCGCCGCGCTGCTCGTGACCTCGGCCGTCGTCTCGTGGCGCGCCGCAGTCGGTGCGTTCCTGGTGACCGGCCTGCTCATCGCCGCGACCGGGCTGTGGGGCGCGCTCGGCCGTCTCGTCGCCGCGATCCCCGTGTGGCTCGCGCACGCGATGCTCGCCGGCATCCTGCTGCCCCTGTGCCTCGCGCCCGTGCTGGCCGCCGTCGACACACCGCTGTACGTCCTGCCGATCGTCGTCGTGTGGCTCGTCGTGCAGCGGTACGCGCCGCGCTGGTCGGCGCCCGCCGCGTTCGCGGTCGCGCTCGTCGTGGCCGTCGTCTTCGCGGTCGAGTCCGACCTGCTCGCGTGGCCCGACGTGCCCGGCATGCAGCTCACCGCGCCCGCGTTCGAGGTCGGTGCGGTCGTCGGCGTCGCGCTCCCGCTCTACGTGGTGACGATGGCGTCCCAGAACGTCCCGGGCGCGGCCGTGCTCGCGACGGCCGGCTACACCGCGCCGTGGCGTCCGACGATGCTGCTGACCGGCCTCGGGACCGCGCTCGGCGCACCCGCCGGCGCGCACGCGATCAACCTCGCCGCGATCACCGCCGCGCTCCCGGCCTCGCCCGACGCGGACCCCGACCCCGCGCAGCGCTGGCGCGCCTCGCAGGCCGCCGGGTGGACGTACGTCGTCCTGGCGCCGCTCGCACCCGCGCTCATCGCGCTCGTCGACGTCGGACCCTACGGCCTCGTGGAGTCCGTCGCCGGTCTCGCCCTGCTCACCACGTTCGCCGCGTCGCTGCACGCCGCGATGTCGTCCGCGGCGGACCGGGTCGCGGCCGCGCTCGCCCTCATGCTCGCCGCGAGCGGGCTGTCGATCGCCGGCGTCGGCTCGGCGTTCTGGGCACTCGTCGTCGGACTCGTGGTGCACGCCGTCCTGCGCCCGCGCGAGGCCGCCGCCGCCACGCTCGCCGCGCAGGACGCCCACGCACGCGACGACGGGGCCGTCACCGGCGGCGACGTGGACGGCGAGGCGCCGGACGACGACATCCTGGGCGAACCCGCGCAGGACCAGCCGGCCCGATGAGCGACGGCTAACCCTCCGGAAGCTCCCAGCCCTCGTCGGAGACGCAGCGAGGAACGCCTCGGCGTTCGCTGCCGCCTGCGCCGGCGCGCTGCTCTCGAGCGTCGCGACCGCGTCGGTCAGCGGGCTGTCGTCGAGGAGATCCCGCCCGTGCAACCGGCGAGCAGCACGACGGGCAAGACACCGAGCGCAAGAGACCGGGCGACCGTCCGCTGCATGCGGGCACCCTACTGGCGGATGCAGGTCGGCGTGCGCGAGACGACGGCGTCCTTGCCCGTCAGGGCGATGTCAGAGCTGGTGGAGCCAAGGGGACTCGAACCCCTAACCCCCTGCTTGCAAAGCAGGTGCGCTACCAATTGCGCCATGGCCCCGGGAGCCGCACGCCGCGTCCCGGGGGTGCGGCGATCAGGCGGGGATCACTCGAAGGTGTCGGTGACCTCGGCCCACAGGTCCCGCTCGTCGCGGTCCTGCGTGACCTTCTGGTAGACGACGTAGCCGACGGCGGCCAGGGCCACCAGGAGCAGAAGCTTCTTCATGGGTCCCCCACAAGGTCGGGAGTGGGCCTAACAGGACTTGAACCTGTGACCTCTTCCTTATCAGGGAAGCGCTCTAACCGTCTGAGCTATAGGCCCGTGCACCGCTGCAGCCGCAGCGCGCCGGACGAGACTACCTCAGCGCGTGCCCGTCGCCCAAACCGGCGGAGCACGCGAGGTGGTCCCGCTGTCAGGGAGCGACGATCACTCGTCCGTCATGGTCACGTGCAGCCCGCCGACGAGGGCCGCGACGATGTTGTAGAGGAACGCCGCGATGGTCGCGAGCGCCGTCAGCAGGAACACGTCGACGACCGCGATGAGCGTCGCACCGGAGATCACGCGCTTGAACTCGACGTACTGCAGGATGTCGATGTTGCCCTCGGTACCGGTGACCTGGGTGACCAGGTCGTCGATGTTCGTGAACACGTGCAGACCGTTGAGCGTGTACCAGACCACGCCGACCGCGACGACGAGCAGGATGCCGAACGCCACCGACAGCAGGAACGACAGCTTCATCACCGACCACGGGTCGATGCGCGAGATCGCGAGCCGCACGCGGCGCGGGCCGCCCGACGACGCGACCGTCGGGATGCGACCGGTCTGCGGACGCGCGCCCGAGGTGCCGGAGGCGGGCTGCGACGTGGTGGAGGTGCGCGGAGGGACCGACGGCGGGTTGGTGCCGGTCGCGCCCGCGGACGCGGGGGGCGCCGTGGGAGTGGTGGTCATGGCGGTGTCCTCGTTCCGGGGCCGGGTGGCCGTGGAGATCGCGGTGCTCGTGGCTCCGGCCGCCTTCTTGAACCAGGCGGTGGTCTTGTCCACCGCCGCCATGAGCGGAGTGGGCGGGTCGTGCTGCGCGGAGGTCGACGACCGCTCGTCGGGCGTCGACTTCTCGTCGACGGCGACCGCGGGCTTGCCGGACGACGAGGCCGAGCCCGTCGTCGGGGCCGCGGAGGCCGTCGCGGCGGACGGACCCGCGCCCGAGCCGACGGGCTTCGGCGCGGACGCCGTGCCCTGACCCGACCCGCTCGAGTCCCGACCGGCCGGCGTCGTCGCGGTGCGCGCCGAGGACGCGGACTTCGGAGTCGGCCGGTTCTTCGGCGGGATCGAAGGGGGAGCCGGGTCCGTCATGCGTCCTCCGCGGGCGTCTCGGTGGCGCGCTCTGCGCTCGTCTCGGCCGCCGAGCCGGGGCTGTTCTCGACGCTCGGCGCGTCACTGTCGCCGCCCACGGTACCGGCATCGTCCGATTCGGGGCGCTCGGTGTTGCGCGCGACCGCGATGATCCGGTCACCCGAGTCGGGCTTCGCGAAGATCACACCCTGCGTGGTGCGGCCCGTCGCGTGCACCTCGTCGACCGCGGAACGCACGACCTTGCCGCGCTCCATGATCACCAGGACCTCGTCGTTCTCGTCGACGACGAGCGCGCCCACCAGGTCACCGTTCTGCTCCGGCAGGTTCGCGACGCGGATGCCGTAGCCGTTGCGGCCCTGCTGGCGGTAGTTCTCGACCGACAGCGCGGTGCGCTTGGCGATGCCGCCCTCCGTGACGGTGAACAGGAACGCGTCCTCGCGCACGACGTCCGCGGCGAGCAGCTCGTCGTCGCCGCGGAACTTCATGCCCGTGACACCGGAGGTCGCACGGCCCATCGGCCGCAGCTGCTCGTCGTCCGCGGTGAAGCGGATCGACTGGCCCTGCCGCGAGACCAGGATCATGTCCTGGTCGGGGTCGACGATCCGCGCCGAGACGAGCTCGTCGGGCCGGCCCTCGTCGTCCTCGCGCAGGTTGATCGCGATGACGCCGCCGGACCGGTTCGAGTCGTAGTCCGCCAGGCGGGTCTTCTTCACCAGACCGCGCTTGGTCGCCAGGACCAGGTACTCGGCCTGCTCGTAGTCGCGCAGCGCGAGGACCTGCGCGATCTTCTCGTCGGGCTGGAACGCCAGCAGGTTCGCGACGTGCTGACCCTTGGCGTCACGACCGCCCTCGGGCAGCTCGTACGCCTTCGCGCGGTACACGCGGCCGAGGTTCGTGAAGAACAGCAGCCAGTGGTGCGTCGTCGTGACGAAGAAGTGGTCGACGATGTCGTCCTCGCGCAGCTGGGCACCCTTGACGCCCTTGCCGCCACGACGCTGCGCGCGGTAGTTGTCCGAGCGCGTGCGCTTGGCGTAGCCGCCGCGCGTGATCGTGACGACGACCTCCTCCTCGGCGATCAGGTCTTCGACGCTGACCTCGCCGTCGAACGGCAGGATCCGCGTGCGGCGCTCGTCGCCGTACTTCTCGACGATCTCCGCCATCTCCTCCGAGACCAGCTCACGCTGGCGCTGCTCCGAGGCGAGGATCTCGTTGTAACCCTTGATCTGCGTCTCGAGCTCGGCGTACCGGTCGAGGATCTCCTGGCGCTGCAGCGCAGCCAGGCGGCGCAGCTGCAGGTTGAGGATCGCGTTGGCCTGGACCTCGTCGACGTCGAGCAGCTCCATGAGGCCCGTGCGCGCCTCGTCGGCGTCGGGGGAGCGCCGGATGAGCGCGATGACCTCGTCCAGCGCGTCGAGCGCCTTGAGGTACCCGCGGTAGATGTGGATCTGCTCCTCGGCCTTGCGCAGGCGGAACGCCGTGCGCCGGCGGATCACGTCGATCTGGTGCGTGGTCCAGTGCCGCACGAACGCGTCGATGCTGAGCGTGCGCGGCACGCCGTCGACGAGCGCGAGCATGTTCGCGCCGAACGTGTCCTGCAGCTGCGTGTGCTTGTACAGGTTGTTCAGCACGACCTTGGCTACAGCGTCACGCTTGAGCACGATCACGAGGCGCTGACCGGTGCGGCCCGACGTCTCGTCGCGGATGTCCGCGATGCCGCCGACCCGGTTCTCGCGGACCAGGTCCGCGATCTTCTTCGCGAGCGCGTCCGGGTTCACCTGGTACGGCAGCTCGGTCACGACGAGGCAGATGCGCCCCTGGATCTCCTCGACCTCCACGACCGCGCGCATCGTGATCGAGCCGCGGCCCGTGCGGTACGCGTCCTCGATGCCCTTGTGACCGAGGATCGTCGCCGCCGTCGGGAAGTCCGGGCCCTTGATGCGCTGCATCAGCGCCTCGAGAAGCTCTTCCTTGCTCGCGTCCGGGTGGTCCAGGTGCCACTGCACACCCTCGGCGACCTCCCGCAGGTTGTGCGGCGGGATGTTCGTCGCCATGCCGACCGCGATGCCCGACGAGCCGTTGACCAGCAGGTTCGGGAAGCGGCTCGGCAGGACCTGCGGCTCCTGCGTGCGGCCGTCGTAGTTGTCGCCGAAGTCGACCGTGTCCTCGTCGATGTCCCGCACCATCTCCATGGCGAGCGGGGCCATCTTGCACTCGGTGTACCGCGGTGCGGCCGCGGGGTCGTCGCCGGGGGAGCCGAAGTTGCCCTGGCCCGCGACCAGCGGGTACCGCATCGACCAGTCCTGCACGAGGCGCACGAGGGCGTCGTAGATCGCCGTGTCACCGTGCGGGTGGTACTTGCCCATGACGTCGCCGACGACGCGGCTGCACTTCGAGAACTGGCGGTCCGGGCGGTAGCCCCCGTCGTACATCGCGTACAGCACGCGACGGTGCACCGGCTTGAGGCCGTCGCGCACGTCGGGCAGCGCACGCCCGACGATGACCGCCATCGCGTAGTCCAGGTACGACCGCTGCATCTCGAGCTGCAGGTCGACCTGGTCGATCCGGCCGTGCTCGATGCCGTCGCCGTTCGGGATGTCGGTCACGTCAGTCCTTCGGTGGTGCGGGAAGTACGGGAGAGGTCGTGGGTTCGTCGTCTAGATCTCGTCGATCAGATGTCGAGGAACCTGACGTCCTTGGCGTTGCGCTGGATGAAGGAACGACGAGCCTCGACGTCCTCGCCCATCAGGACCGAGAAGATCTCGTCGGCCGCAGCGGCCTCGTCCAGCGTGACCTGCAGCAGCGTCCGGTGCTCCGGCGACATCGTGGTCTCCCACAGCTCGGAGTAGTCCATCTCGCCCAGACCCTTGTAGCGCTGGATCGCGTTGTCCTTCGGCAGTCGCTTGCCCGCGGCCTGGCCCTCGACGATGAACGCGTCGCGCTCACGGTCGGAGTACACGTAGTCGTGCTCCGCGTTGGTCCACTTGATCCGGTACAGCGGCGGCTGCGCCATGAACACGTGCCCCTGCTTGATCAGCTCCGGCATGTACCGGAACAGGAGCGTCAGCAGCAGCGTGCGGATGTGCTGGCCGTCGACGTCGGCATCGGCCATCAGCACGATCTTGTGGTACCGCAGCTTCGAGATGTCGAAGTCCTCGCCGATCCCCGTGCCGAACGCGGTGATCAGCGCCTGCACCTCGAGGTTGCTCAGCGCGCGGTCCAGGCGCGCGCGCTCGACGTTGAGGATCTTGCCGCGGATCGGCAGGATCGCCTGCGTGCGCGGGTTGCGCCCACGCACCGCCGAACCGCCGGCCGAGTCGCCCTCGACGATGAAGACCTCGCACTCCTCCGGGCGGTTCGACTGGCAGTCCTTGAGCTTGCCCGGCATGCCGCCCGACTCGAGCAGACCCTTGCGACGCGTCGCCTCGCGGGCCTTGCGGGCCGCCATGCGCGCGGCCGACGCCTGGATCGACTTGCGGATGATGTCGCGGGCCTCGTTCGGGTGCGAGTCCAGCCAGTCGCCGAACTGCTCGTTCACCACGCGCTGCACGAACGTCTTCGCCTCGGTGTTGCCGAGCTTCGTCTTCGTCTGGCCCTCGAACTGCGGCTCGCCGAGCTTGACCGAGATGACCGCGGTCAGCCCCTCGCGGATGTCGTCACCCGTGAGGTTCTCGTCCTTGTCCTTGAGCAGGTTCTTGTCGCGCGCGTAGCGGTTGACCAGGCTGGTCATCGCCGCACGGAAGCCCTCCTCGTGCGTGCCACCCTCGGTCGTCGAGATCGTGTTGGCGTACGTGTGGACCGACTCCGAGTACGCCGTCGTCCACTGCATCGCGATCTCGACCGAGATGCGGCGCTCCGCGTCCTCCGCCTCGAAGTCGATGACCTCGGGGTGGACGAGCTCGACCTTCTTCGCCGAGTTCAGGTGCTTGACGTAGTCGAGCAGGCCGTCGTCGTACCGGTAGGACACGACGCGCGCTGCCGGCGCACCGCCCTCGCCCTCGCCGTCCGACTCGCCGACGACCTCGTCGTCCGTGCCCAGGTGCTGCGGGCGCTCGTCGGTGAGCGTGATCTGCAGGCCCTTGTTGAGGAACGCCATCTGCTGGAACCGGCTGCGCAACGTCTCGAAGTCGTAGTCGACGGTCTCGAAGATCGTGTCGTCGGCCCAGAACGTCTGCTGCGTACCGGTCTCGTCGGTCGGCGCACCCTGGCGGATGCCGCCCACGGGCTTGCCGCCGTTCTCGAAGTCCATCTCCCACGTGAAGCCGTCGCGCTTGACCACGGACTCCACGCGCTTCGACAGCGCGTTCACCACCGAGACGCCGACGCCGTGCAGACCACCGGAGACCGCGTAACCGCCGCCACCGAACTTGCCGCCCGCGTGCAGGATCGTCATGACGACCTCGAGCGTCGGCTTGCCCTCGGTCGGGTGGATCGCGACGGGGATGCCACGGCCGTTGTCCACGACGCGCACGCCACCGTCGGCGCGCAGCGTGACCTCGATGTGGTCGCAGTAGCCGGCCAGGGCCTCGTCGACGGAGTTGTCGACGATCTCGTACACCAGGTGGTGCAGACCCCGCTCACCCGTGGAGCCGATGTACATGCCGGGACGCTTGCGGACCGCCTCCAGGCCTTCGAGGACGGTGATCGCGTCGGCGTCGTAGCTGCCGCCGGACTCGGGCTGGGGGCTGGGCTGCTCGGCCACGGGCGGTGGTACTCCTCAGGATCTGCGAAACGCGCCGGAGCGGCCCGCCCGACTGCGAGGAGGGCAGATCACTCCGTGACGTTGGAGTTCCGGGCACCAAGGCGCCAGGAATGACCCTAGAAGTCTACCCGGAGAGTTGGGGGAGACCCTCGGAAACACGGGGTGGCGCGGGACGGGTTCCGTGAAGGTCTCAGCCGTACGTGTCGCGCACGCCCCGACCCTTGACGCTGCGCGGGCCCCGACCGAAGCCCGGGCCCCCCGGCCCCTGGACCTCGATCTGCACCACGACGCCCTCGCCGAGCTCGTCGCCCAGCGTCCGCAGCATCGTCGGGACGGTCCACCGCAGGTTCGTCGCCCACGCGGTGGAGTCCGCGCGCATCGTCAGGACGCCCGCGTCGAACGACACGTACGACGTGTGGGAGGCGACCTCCGCACCGAACAGCTCGGTCCACCGCGCCTGGATCGTGCCTGCGGTCACCCCGGGGGACCACGCGAGCTGGCCGACGAGCGAGTCGAGCGCCTCCCCGACCGTGCGCGGGTCGCGGCCGCCGGGCCGTGCGTCCCCGAGCTGCACCTCGCGTCGCGCGCCCCGGGGCGCGTCACCCGGGCGCAGGCCGCGCCGGCGTGCGCTCTCCTTCGCCCGGCCCAGCGCCGCAGCCGCGACCTGACGCTCCGGCAGCAGGTCGACGAGGTCGCGCAGCGTGTGCGTCGTCGTGCCGTCCGCCCCGCGGCGATCCCGCGCCAGGTCAGAGGACACGCGACACCTCGCCACCCATGACGTCGACGCGCGCACCGGCCAACGGCTCCGGCACGTCCGCGGCGACCGCCGCGGTGATCAGCACCTGCCGGGCCGGTGCGACGAGCTCGGCCAGCCGCTCACGACGACGCGCGTCGAGCTCGGCGAACACGTCGTCGAGGATCAGGACGGGCTCGTCGTCGGGATCCGACTGCGGACCGCCGGCCGCCAGGACCCGCCAGGAGGCCAGGCGCAGCGCGAGCGCGAACGACCACGACTCGCCGTGGCTCGCGTACCCCTTGGCGGGCAGGTCGGCGAGCGTCAGGACCAGGTCGTCGCGGTGCGGGCCGACGAGGCAGACGCCGCGCTCGATCTCCTTGGGTCGCAGCCGACCCATCGCCTCCAGGAGCTGGGCCTCGACCAGCTCGACCGTGGCCTCGTCGTCGGACGCCCCCGCAGCCGGGGCGCCGGGCGCGTCGTCGTGCAGGACACCCTCGAGGGACGCGCGGTACGTTATACGCGCCGCCCCCTGACCCGCGCTGACCTGCTCGTACGCCGCCTCGACGTGCGGTGCCAGCGCCCGGACCAGCGCCCGGCGCTCCGTGACGAGGCGCGCGCCGAGCTGCGCGAGCTTGCCGTCCCACACGTCGAGCGTGCGCAGGTCGGCACCCTGCCGCGCACGGCTCGCCGCACCGGCCGACTTCAGCAGCGCCGACCGCTGCCGCAGCACACGCTCGTAGTCGCTCACCGTCGCCGCCATGCGCGGCGTGAGCTGCACCAGCAGCGCGTCGAGGAACCGGCGACGACCGTCCGGGTCACCCTTGACGAGCGCCAGGTCCTCCGGCGCGAACAGCACCGTGTGCAGCATCCCGAGGATGTCGCGCGCCCGCACCGGACTGCCGCCGTTGACCCGCGCCCGGTTCGCCTTGCCCGCCGTGATCTCGACCTCGACGACCGACGACCGCGGACGCCCCGGCTCAAGCTCCCGGACGATCTTGGCGCCGACGACCGCACGCGGGCTGCCCGCCCGGATCAGCGCCGCGTCGGTGGGCACCCGGTGACTCGAGAGCGTCGCGACGTACCCGATCGCCTCGACGAGGTTCGTCTTGCCCTGCCCGTTGGGACCGACGAGCGCCGTGATCCCCGGGTCGAGCTCCAGCTCGGCGTGCGGGTACGAACGGAAGTCGGTCAGCTGCAGGTGGGCGACGTACATGTGCTCTCGTCGGGGTTCTCGTGAGGGTCAGCCGGTCAGGCGACCGGCGGCGGAGGTGCGGCGAGGGCGTCTGCGGGCTTCACGGCGTGCCCGCCGAACTGCTGACGGAGCGCCGCGACGGCCTTCATCGCCGGCGACTCACCCTGCCGCGACGCGAACCGCGCGAACAGCGCCGCCGAGATCACCGGCGCCGGGACGGCCAGGTCGATCGCCTCGTCGACCGTCCACCGGCCCTCGCCCGAGTCCTCGACCCAGTCGTCGATCGCTGCCAGGCCGGGGTCCTGCTCGAGCGCTCGCACGAGCAGCTCCAACAGCCACGACCGCACGACCGTGCCGTTCGTCCACGCGCGCATCGTCCCGTGCACGTCCGTGACGAGGTCCTTCGCCGCGAGCAGCTCGTAGCCCTCGGCGTACGCCTGCATCAGCCCGTACTCGATGCCGTTGTGCACCATCTTCGCGAAGTGCCCCGCGCCGACCGTGCCTGCGTGCACGAACCCGTCCGCACGGTCGCCCGGCGGCCGCAGCGCGTCGAAGACCGGCATGACCCGGTCGACGAGCTCCTTGTCACCGCCGACCATGAGGCCGTAGCCGTTCTCGAGACCCCAGACGCCGCCCGAGACCCCCGCGTCGAGGAAGCCGACACCCGTCTCACGCAGCAGCGCCGCGTGCGGCTCGTCGTCCTGGTAGTACGAGTTCCCGCCGTCGATCACCACGTCGCCCGCCGCGAGCAGGCCCGCGAGCTGCGTGATCACCGCGTCCGTGACCGGGCCGGACGGCACCATGACCCACACGATCCGCTCACCCGCGGGCAGGGCCGCGACCAGCGCCTCGAGCGAGTCGACGTCCGTGACGTCCGGGTTCCTGTCGTACCCCACGACCTCGATGCCGGCGCGGCGGATCCGCTCGCGCATGTTCGCGCCCATCTTGCCGAGCCCGACGAGACCGACCTTCATGACGTCCGTCCTTCCCTCGCTGCGGGTGCCGGCGTGGTGCGCCGTCGTGCTGATCGACCCCGGCCTCGCGGCCGGTCGTCGTGCTCGTCGTGACCTCGCCCCGACGTCTCACTGTGCCCGCCGGAACCCCGCCCTGCCCGCCGGAACCTCGCCCTGCGCGTCGGGTGGTCGCGTGCTCCCGCGGACGCCGGCCGCGCTGTCCCGTCCGGTCCTGTCAGCTCGCGAAGCGGATCGGGACCAGCAGGTAGCGGTACGTCTTGTCGTCCTCGCTCTCGACCGAGCCCTGGCCCGTGAACTCGACCGGCTTGTTCGGGTGCGTGAACGACAGGCGCACGAACGGCGTGTCCAGCGCGCCGAGCCCGTCGAGCAGGAACTGCGGGTTGAACGCCACCGAGATCGGCTCGCCCTCGAGCGTCGCCTCGAGCGCCTCGGACGCCTGCGCGTCGTCGCCCTGACCGGCGTCGAGCACGACCTGCCCGTCGGCGAAGCTCAGGCGGATGGGGGTGTTGCGCTCGGCGACGAGCGAGACACGCTTGGCCGCCTCGGCCAGCTGCGAGGTCCCGACGATCGCGTGGATCGGCGTCTCGTCGGGGAACAGGCGACGCACCGCGGGGTAGTCGCCGTCGACGAGCAGGCTCGTCGACTGACGGCCGGCGGCCTCGAACCCGATGAGGTCCACGCCGGCACCCGTGGACAGGCTGACCGAGACGTCGCCCGCGCTCCCGAGCGACTTCGCCGCGTCGGACAGCGTGCGCGCACGCACCAGCGCGACCGTCGAGATGTCGGGTGACGCCGGCGTCCACGTGAGCTCACGCAGCGCGAGGCGGTAGCGGTCGGTCGCGAGCAGCGTGACCTTCTCGCCCTCGATCTCCACGCGCACGCCCGTGAGCAGGGGGAGCGTGTCGTCCCGGCTCGCGGCGACGGAGACCTGCGCGACCGCGTGCGTGAGCGCGTCGCCGTCGACCGTGCCCGTGACCGGCGGCATGACCGGCAGGTTCGGGTAGTCCTCGACCGGCATCGTCAGGAGCGTGAAGCGGCTCGCGCCGCAGGTCACGACGACCTTCGTGCCGTCGAGCGACACGTCCACCGGCTTGTCGGGCAGGGCGCGGGAGATCTCCGCGAGGAGCCGGCCCGAGACGAGCACCGTCCCGGCCTCGCTCACGTCGGCAGGGATCTGCGACCGCGCGGAGACCTCGTAGTCGAAGCTGGAGAGCTGGATGACGCCGCTCGAGTCGGCCTCGATGCGCACACCCGCGAGCACCGGCACCGGGGGACGGGTCGGCAGGCTGCGAGCCGTCCAGGTGACGGCCTCGGCGAGAACGTCGCGCTCGACCCGGAACCTCATGGACCACTACCTCTCGTCGAACTTCGTCGTACGTGCGCGACGAGCGTCCGCCACGGTGAGACGCACGACCTCGTTGCCGCGCCCGACGTCGGTGTCGTCTCCGAGTCGGTGGTGCGTCGCAGTGGGTCGTCCGTCCAGGCAGGCGCCGTCACGCGAACACTACGCGAGACGCCCCACACGGGGAGCAGGTGGGGCGTCTTGTGATTAGGAGAGGTCCTGCGTCGCCGCCGGCTCGTCGAGCTCGAGGCATCGAAGGTGTGTGGATTCTCATGACAAGAATCTGTCGTCGTCGTCATCGCGGCTGTGCATCATGTGGACGAAGGGCCGTCTGCGCAGGTCGCGACGAAGATCCACGTGTGCACACGGGATGTGGACCAGCGCGTCCCGGCGGTGGGTGACGGTGGACGTCCAGGTTCTTGTCGTTCGTCGTCCACCGGGACGACACCCGGCGTCCACATCGCCAGTCGTGTCATCCACCGCCATCCACAGGGCTGTGCACAGGTGTGTGTATTCGTCCCATGCATGTCTCGACCTGGGGATGAAGGTGACCATGCGAGCGTCCTGGTCTGTCCGAGTCTGTCCCGGTCTCACGCGTGCCGAGGTGGGTGGTTCTGTCCGGTTCTGCGTTTGCGCAGGTCAGTGACGTGCTGGGCGGCTCGGATCGCCGAGGGTCGGCAATCGGGTGACATGATTCACATGATCCCCAGGGCGTGACCTGCGGTTGTGGAAAAACCTGGGGAGGACGACGAGCCGTCCCCAGCCTGCGTCAGCCGCGGCTCTGCTGCTTGATGCGGTTGGTGAGCTCGGTCACCTGGTTGTAGATCGAGCGACGCTCGGCCATGAGCTCACGGATCTTGCGGTTCGCGTGCATGACCGTGGTGTGGTCGCGACCGCCGAAGGCCTGCCCGATCTTCGGCAGCGACAGGTCGGTGAGCTCGCGACACAGGTACATCGCGATCTGCCGGGCCGTCACCAGGACACGTGAGCGCGACGAACCGCACAGGTCGTCGATCGTGAGACCGAAGTACGCCGCCGTCTGGCCGATGACCTGCGTCGAGGTGATCTCGGTCGTCTGGTCGTCGGTGATGAGGTCCTTCAGCACGATCTCCGCGAGCGAAAGGTCGACCTGCTGCCGGTTGAGGCTCGCGAACGCCGTGACCCGGATCAGCGCGCCCTCGAGCTCGCGGATGTTCGTCGAGATCTTCGAGGCGATGTACTCCAGGACGTCCGGCGGCGCCTGCATGTTGTCGCCACCGGCCTTCTTGCGGAGGATCGCGATGCGCGTCTCGAGGTCCGGCGGCTGGACGTCCGTGATGAGCCCCCACTCGAAGCGCGAGCGCATCCGGTCCTCGAAGCCGTTGAGCTGCTTCGGGGGCAGGTCGGACGTGATCACGACCTGCTTGTTCGCGTTGTGCAGGGTGTTGAACGTGTGGAAGAACTCCTCCATCGTCTGTTCCTTGCCCTGCAGGAACTGGATGTCGTCGATGAGGAGCACGTCGACCTCGCGGTAGCGCCGCTGGAACGCGCCTGCCTTGCCCTCGGAGATCGAGTTGATGAAGTCGTTGGTGAACTCCTCGGAGTTCACGTAGCGCACCCGCACGCTCGGGTAGAGGTTCTGCGCGTAGTGACCGATCGCGTGCAGCAGGTGGGTCTTGCCCAGCCCGGAGTCGCCGTAGATGAACAGCGGGTTGTAGGCCTTCGCGGGCGCCTCGGCCACGGCGACGGCCGCGGCGTGCGCGAACCGGTTCGACGAACCGATGACGAACGTCTCGAACAGGTAGTTCGGGTTGAGGCGAGCGGGCTCGGCCTGCTGCCGACGCGCGTTCGGCACGTGCTGGGTGCCGGGTCGCGGTGCGTCCGGCTCCGGCCGCCGCACCTCGGGCTCGTGGGCCGGGCGGGCGGGTTCGTCGTCGACCGGGGTGTGCACGTCGTCCGGGGGGACCGCCGGTGAGGGGGAGCTCCCGGGAGCGGTGGTCATCGCCCGCACCGCCGGCGGGGCGTCGTCGACGAGCTGGGGGTCGACCGTGATCGCGAACCGGCCCTCACGCCCGAGTGCGTCGTTCAGCGCCTCGGTGACCTCGGTGCGGACCTTCGTCTCGAGGTACTCCTTGGTGTACTCGTTGCCCACAGCAAGGATCAGGGTGCCGTCGAGGAGGCCCAGCGGCTGCGCGAGCCGGACGAACGCGAGCTGCCGCTGCGTGATGTCGGGGCTGGACTCGAGCGAGTTCACGACGTGACCCCAGACTCGAGTGAGCTCTTCGTCCTGTGCCACGTCCTACCTCGGGTCGTCTCGTCCGTTCGACGTGCGAGTCTCGCACGGTGCGCCGTCGTCCACACACTTGTCCACACCTGTGAGCCGAGCCAGGCGACCGACGCGCGGCCGCACGGATGCCCATCGCGACGCGCCTCGTCGTCGAGTCGCGCCGGCAGCACCACGCGGACGGCGTGCGTCGTCATCCACAGGCGACGACGAGCCTCGATGCTAGTGTCCACAGGCGCCGGCCGGGCACCGCCTGATGGGGTGATGAACGGCTCACCGACGGCGTGACCGCCCACGCTGCGGGGCTCTGACCTGGGGTGCGAGCCCGGACGCGTCGGGAGGCGCGAGAACCGCGATCTGATGCGGCTCGCGCAGGCCGCCTGACGTGCCCGGTCACATTTGACCGGCTAGACGCGCGCGGCGTATCGTCGTGCAGCCCTTTGATGGCTCCTGTCGGCGCGCCCAGACGCCGCACGCACCTCCAGGTGCGTGTCCTCGGAGCAGTCGAGCCAGGCAGAAGACCAGGACGCGTGTGCCGCGCGCCCATCCGATGGACCAGTGGGAGAACTCTCGTGAGCAAGCGCACGTTCCAGCCGAACAACCGGCGCCGGGCCAAGACGCACGGCTTCCGTCTGCGCATGCGGACGCGCGCCGGCCGCGCGATCCTCGCCGCTCGCCGGCGCAAGGGTCGCTCCGAGCTCTCGGCCTGACCCAGCGTCGGTGCTGCCCGCCGCGCACCGGATGCGTCGATCCGCGGACTTCGAGTCGGCGGTGCGGCGCGGTGCGCGCGGCGGACGGGAGACGTTGGTGGTGCACCTGACGAGTCGAACCGACCCCGGGCCTGATGGCCCGGTGGTCGGTTTCGTCGTGTCCAAGGGCGTCGGCAACGCGGTGGTGCGGAACCGTGTGAAGCGACGTCTGCGTGCCCTCATGGCCGGCCGCCTCGACGCCCTCCCCGCTCGCGCGTCCCTCGTCGTGCGAGCCCAGGCGCCCGCCGCTGCGGCGTCGTACGCCACGCTCGGGGCCGATCTCGACGGCGCGCTGCGCACCGCGACGCGACGAGCAGGGGCCACGCGATGACGACCCTCGGGCGGGCGGCCCGGTTCGCGCTGCGCCTGCCCGGCATGGCGCTGCTCGGTCTGCTCTGGCTCTACCAGCACCTGGTCTCGCCGCTCACGCCGCCCACGTGCCGGTACTACCCGTCCTGCTCGCAGTACGCGGTGATCGCGATTCGCCGCCACGGCGCGCTGCGCGGGACCTGGCTCGCCGGCCGACGCCTGCTGCGATGCCACCCATGGACGCCCGGTGGCGTGGACGACGTGCCTCCCGCGCGCTCGCCCCGCCGACTCGACGTGGCGCACAGCGCCCACTGACACCCCGACAGGAGCTCTGCCCACATGGGTTGGTTCGACGGTCTGCTGCAGCCGATCATGGTCGCGGTGGCCTGGATCATGGTCCAGTTCCACTCGCTGCTCACGAGCATCGGCATGGATCCCGACGGGGGAACGGCGTGGACGCTGTCCATCGTCGGCCTCGTGATCGTGATCCGGATCCTGCTGATCCCGCTGTTCTTCAAGCAGATCAAGGCGTCGCGCGGCATGCAGCTGCTGCAGCCCGAGATGCAGAAGATCCAGAAGAAGTACAAGGGCAAGACCGATCCCGCGTCCCGCGAGGCGATGAGCCGCGAGACGATGGAGCTCTACCGCAAGCACGGGACGAACCCGTTCGCGTCCTGCTTGCCGATCCTGCTGCAGTCGCCGATCTTCTTCGCGCTGTTCCGCGTGCTCAACTCGCTCAAGCCGCTGTCCGAAGGCACGTACCCGCGCGGTGACCATATCGGCCCGATGACCGCCGACCTCGCCGCCTCGGCGGAGTCCGCCACGATCTTCGGCGCCCCGCTGTCGGGCACGTTCATGCAGGCCAACGGCGACATCCACATCCAGATCGTCACCATCGCGCTCATCGTCGCGATGTCCGCGACGACGTTCTTCACCCAGCGCCAGCTCACGCGCAAGAACATGCCGCCGGCCGCGCTCGAGGGTCCGATGGCGCAGCAGCAGAAGGTGCTGCTCTACGTCCTGCCGCTGATCTTCGCGTTCTCCGGCGTGAACTTCCCGATCGGTGTCCTCATCTACTGGACCACCACGAACCTCTGGTCGATGGGCCAGCAGTTCTACACGATCCGTCGCATGCCGGCGCCCGGCTCCGAGGCCGAGCGCCTGATGCTCGAGCGCCGCGCCCGCCGCGGCAAGGCCGTCCCCGTGGTCGAGGCCCCGTCCACCGTCGTCGACGAGAAGCCTCGTGGTCAGCGTCAGCAGCCGAAGCGCAAGGACCGTCAGAAGCCGGCGGGGACGCAGCGTCCTGTCGGAGCCGGCACCGGCACCGGCGCAGCGTCGGCCAAGGGCGCGACGGGGTCTGGGGCTTCAGCGACGGCCGACGCTCCGATCCAGGATGCGCCTGTTCAGGATGCCCCGGTGGAGGACGGGTCGCTGAGCGACGGTCCGACGAAGCCGTCCAGCAGCGCCAAGGCGAAGAAGCCGGCCCAGGGCGGCAAGAAGCCCCGCCCCAAGAACTGACCGCCGCTCCGCGGCCCCAGCCACGTCGAACGGAGACACCATGACCACCCAGCCTGACGCTGCGAGCTCGACGAGCCGACTCGAAGAGGAAGGCGAGATCGCGGCCGACTACCTCGAGGAGCTCCTCGACATCGCCGATCTCGACGGTGACATCGACATCGACGTCGATCACGGTCGCGCCGCCGTCGAGATCGTCTCGGAGGACGCCGCCGACCGCTCGCTGCGTCGACTCGCCGGCCGCGACGGTGAGGTCCTGGACGCCCTGCAGGAGCTCACCCGCCTCGCCGTGCAGGCCAAGACGGGGGAGCGCAGCCGACTGATGCTCGACATCGCCGGCTACCGCGCGGCTCGCCGAGAGGCGCTGACGGCCGTCGCGAACGACGCCGTCGCGCGCGCGAAGGAGTCCGGCTCGCCGGTCTCCCTCGAGCCGATGAACCCGTTCGAGCGCAAGGTCATCCACGACGCCGTGGCCGCCGCCGGTCTCGTGAGCGACTCCGAGGGCGTCGAGCCGCACCGCTACGTGGTGGTGCGTCCGGCCTGACACCCGTCACACAGTCGGCAAAGGGTGGCGCTCCGCACGGGGCGCCACCCTTTGCCGTACTAGCGGGCGCCGTGATGGCGACGCAGCTGGCCTGCGGCGGGCGGTCGAGCTGGCTGACGAGGATGTCCACGGCTGGCCCGACGTGCCCCCGCTACTACCACCTCCACATCCACAGAGCCGCCAGGCGTGGACGGCAGGGCCAGGTTCTCTTCTGGCGGAGTCGGCGCCGTGGGTTGGAGGCCCATGTGGTGTGGCGTCCAGTCGGTCGCTGCGTTTCACGTGAAACGGGCGGCCCTTCGCCGCAGTCGGATACCCGTCCGCGCCGGGACGGTTCGCGGTAGGACGCCGATTCCTGGTGGTCCGCAGCCGAGCTCGCTCGTGGAACAGAGCTTGACGTGTCATCGGCCTCCCCACGGGATCACTGGTGTTTCACGTGGAACATCGGGCTCGGACGTCGGGGTCCGGCTTGGTGCGACCGCGCCTGGCCGGTGAGGCTGCGCACTTGACGGACAGGATGGCCCGCTGCGCCGCGTACCTGGTGACCCGTGCGCTGCGACTGGTCCCTGGCGCGCCAGCACACGCGGCATGAGGGCGGGTCGCGGCTGCCTCAGCGCGCGGCACCGTTCTCTGCTAGGTCGGGGTCCTGCCCGTGTCGGCACGGCGCGGCGCCCCAGATCAGCCATTCGGACGCCCGGAGGTCCCCAGAACCGGAGCGGAACAGTCTTCCGCCCTCAGCTCTCCACGCGGCTTGGCGTCCCGGCACAAGCCCTGTGCCCTGTGCAGAACGGGCACATGGCAGGCCTGTCAGTAGCGAGAGGGCTGTGCTGGTCGCCTGCATACCCGCGCCAGCTCGTCGTTGTGCGCTGGAGTAGGTGGCGGAGGTGGGACCTTCGACGCTGGGAGAGCTCTCGGGAGCGCCCGGGTCCGGCGTCCGCATCAGATGGTTGGCACGTGAGACCCGTCCCCTCCGGCACCTGCCTGTGTGGCCACGCTCGGACCTCGGTATGCGTCGAGAGCCTGAGTGATCCGCACGGCGCCGACGTGCCTCGCCGCTGGCTACATGCCCGGACGTTGTCTGTCCGCGCGACGCGACCCGTCCAGGCGGGACGGCGGCATCGAACGAACGGCCATCGTCGATTCACGCCTGTCGCGCCCGGTGACGTGCTCACGCGGAGCGAGAGTCGGCCGCTCCCGCGTGTGCCTGACGTCGACGTCGGAGCGGAGCGGATGCCTGAGGTGGCGACTAGCGCTGGGCCGACGGCTCTACCTCGTCCCACTTCGCCGCGGCACGTCCGGTGGGTTGAACGGTGGAACTCGCTCCGCGCTTGTGCGAAGGGCGCCGCACGAGGTGAAGCTCATCGACTCCACGGGTCGGACAACGACGACGGGCCGGCGCTCAGCCTTGCCGCGGCGCGATGCCGTCCGGTCCGTGCCGTCGACGCCTCGGGCGTCGGGGGTTCCGGTATGTCCTGCTGGATGCCGCCCACCGACCTGCGCACGGAACCGGCCTGGGCGAGTCGCGCTCCGAAAGAACTGCTGGTGTGGGGGAGTCGCGCTCCGCAAATGGGGCTGGTGTGGGGGACCCGCGCTCTGCCCGAGGGTCCGGTCTGGCGTGGTCGGGCTCGGCACCCGAGGCAGGCCCGGCGCTTGGCGCTCTATCGCCTCGGTATCCCTAGCCGGGTCTGGTTCTCGAGGAGGAACGACGAGATAAGTCGCCGGAGCACTGCCGCCGCGCTGCACTCGACGTGCGACGAGTAGCAGTAAGGCGATGAAGCCCCCTGTCGATGGAGTTGCCGGTGGGACTCTCGCGGGTACCTGGCGCTCCCTGAGGCCCCGCCAGATTGCCGCACCGTCTGCAGTCGTTCCTGCACAGCCAGCGCGGCGTGGCTGCTCAGCGGATCAAGGTGTCGGCACGAGATGGCTCGGGCGGGTTCCCGAGGCCGGCTCAGCCGATGCGTTCACGACGCGACTGAACGGGCAACGCGGTCGGCGACGAGCTGAGCGACTCCGTTACCCGGGTTGTGCTGGTGATTGACAGTGAGTTACCGGCTCGCTGGAGACCGGCAGCAGCGCGCGCACCGAGCAGCGGGAGGCCGAAGCGCATTGAGGAGGTATCGGCCGACCTCAGCTAGCGCGGGCGGGTCGAGGCGCGGGAGGGCCTTGCGGCCTCCGTTTCACGTGAAACGACCCCTGCAGTCTCCGTTTCACGAGAGACGTCCTCTGCAGTCGCCGTTCTACGTGAGACGGGGGAGGGGCGGCACTCTGGACTGGCGCATGGTTCGACTAGGCCGTGTTGCTAGAGGTTGGTGGGGAAGAGTCGGATGTCCGTCGCTGGAATGGCGACTCGTGCTCCGAGCAGACCGTCGGGTTGCGGACCGACCATTTCGAGGAGTGTGGTCGTGGGTCCCGCGCGCAGTACAGCCACGCCGTCGCGCTGTACCCGTTCGATGACGCCGTGCAGCGATCCCGGAGGCTGTTCTCCAGCAGCGATTCCGATGACGACGTCCGTCCAGCGGCAGGGCGCGCAGTCGATCTCGACGTCGACGACGTCGCCGACCGCAGGCACGGGGCCTTGCCAGGTTGCGGCGAACCGGCCGACGGGCGAGTCGACGACTACGGTCTGCGACGAACCGGCATCGACACACCGCATCTCGATCCGCGTACTCCGTCCCTCGTGCTGAAGTCTCCACCAAGTGTGCTTCACGGGGGTGCCCAGATCGGGCCGGCGACACGCTGGACCAGGTAAAGGTCACCGACTGATGCTCTGCACCCAGTGGAGGGTCGCAGAAGGGCATTGGCCGGAGTGGTGGCTGCGGGCGGTCTTGTCTGACCGCATCGCGAGCCCGCGCCACCGCTTGAGCTTGTTGAAGCAGCGCTCGACGACATCGCGGCTCCGGTACCGCTGCCGCCGTTCGTCGCCGAAGTCGATCGGCCGCCCGGGACGTTTCCGGCGGCTTCGGCGGGCGGCGTCGTTCCACGTGAAACATGGCGGCCTGAGGCCTGAGACGCACGGCCTTGGCGGCCGTGTCTGGATCGTCACGGCACGCCCCCGGCCGATGGCACCAGTGGCGCTTGATCCAGCGCGGCGTGCTGGGGCGTGCAGGTGCTGGCGAGGCACCGGACACTTCGAGGCGTACCCGTCGGGGACCGGGATTCGCGCGGAGGGAGCTCGCGTCGGAGCGCGCCGGATGCGCAGCGGCTTCCGACCTGGCTGCTGGACGCCGCCCGTGACAGGTGGATCGACAACGCGGTGGGAAGCCGGTGACCGAGGGCGTACAGTCGGCGTGGGGCGTGGCGGCGTGGCTCGCCGCGAGGCTGGCGGAGGAGAGCTGCTCGTCCTGGGAGTCTCATCGCGCTCGACGCAGGCGCGGGCACTCCACCCGACGTGCCCTCCAAGCCCGGCGGAGCGCTGCGGTCCCTCGGGACGTCGCAGGGGACGCGACAAAGACCGAGTCTCAACCGCCGGCCGCCGGGGTCTGTGTTCCACGTGAAACACCGCTCCACACACCGACGCCCGTGTGCAACGCCGGGGAATCCGACTATGGCTCGGTCTGGGCCGCGACGCCGTGAGTGGCGCCAGCGTCTCGAGCGCACGGGCGGCGCGGCGTGCCGACAGCGGCTCCGCGCACGCCACGGAGCACGACGCCACGGTCGGGTGCTGCTGCGGGTCGGTGAGCCGTGGCAGGTCGACCGTGTCTCATGTGGAACCGCCTGCCCGACGCTCACGAGAACCAGAGGCGCGGAGCGATCTCAGCACCGCTGGTGTGCCCAAGTAGAGGGGGAGGGCTCGGATGTGGATCGGAGTCGGACGGGAGCGCAGACGCCCCGAGCATGTGGGCTCGGCTAGGCGTGGCTACCTCTGCATCGCGGCACCCGGTGAAGCGGGTCTTTTCGAGGAGCGCGAGTGACGACGCACCGGTCGGTCCGCCCGAGGCGTCCGGTCATGCCAGACGTGGACAGAGACCGCCATCCGCCTGGCGGGGGAGCCGGTCGTGCGGGCCGCCTGCGACGTCATTCGAGAGACGCCGAGCTCGTCTTTCACGTGGAACGGGCGCGTCGAGACCCGTGCCTCCAACAGTGCACCCGACGGAAGTGACTCCGGCCGTTCAACCTCTGCCGCTGTCCGCTATCCGTGCGGGGGCCGGCCAGCGCTAACCACGAGCACGACCCGCTGTGCCCTCTGGTGCACCGCGGGAGCACACGAAAGGAAGCGGCGTGCCGGGGGATGAGGCAGCTGTGGGCAGGGCTCTCAGGACGGGGAGCGCCCGAGAGCAGGGCCCTGAGGACCGGGAGCGCCCGAGGACCGTGAGGACGGGGAGTACCCGAGGGCAGGGCTGCGGGTCAGGGAACACCCTCCCGACACCGGAGTCAGGCAGCGGAGGGTGCGAGCGGATCCAACGGCCGGACAAGTTGTGGGGCGCGTTGTGGGGCGCGGAAACCGAAAGTGGAGCGGCGGAGGGGGCACGAGAGGGTGCACGGTTGCAGACCCAGACAGAGGTGGCGCAGTCTCGCCGGGCGGGTCCGCAGCCGCAGACAGCGGCTGGTTGCGGCGGTGGGTCACGGCCGGTCGTGAAGGGCTGTCGGCGCGCCAGCGTTGGCCGGGAAGCCGTGGCCGTGGTGGTCGCGGGAGTGGGTGGCAGGGCGACGCCGACATGTGAGCCCGGGGCCTCGCGGCGGCGTGAGTGGGTGGCGTGCTGACGGGGCTGCGAACACGGGAGCCATAGCCTGGATGGAGATCGTCCGAGGCCGGGCGCTCGTAGGCCGGGGCGCTGAGGCGTCCTGAAATCAGGTCAGCCCAGGGTGTGGGGTCCGCGGAGGGTCGTGGCGGAGTTGGGGCGGACCGCGGTGCTGGGGCGTCGGCTTGGGGAGAGGTCGCGGCACCGGGGGCGGCTAATTGCGGTGTGCGGGCGCGGGCTCGCGGAGTCGTGGCCGGGCGGGTGAGGAGGTGGTCGGCATCCGGGCGGGGTTGCGAACCAGCGACCGAGGGCGGCGCTGATCATGGTCGGCGCGCAGCGGACAGCATCGTCGGCGCGGTCCAGCATGCGGGCGGAAAGTACCGGGGGCGCGGCCGTGCCGTGCGTCGGGAGAAAGGCCGAGCCGCGCACGCTGTGCGGTGAGTCGACGACCGCGCACGCACCTGTGCATGGCTGGTCAGGGCGTAGCCGGACGGGTCGGAGGTGGTCGGGCGCGATGCGCAGACGGGGGCCGCCGTGCGCCGACGGCACGGGGATGAAACTCGGGGTCGACGAGCTGTGGGTGAAGCGCCGGGAGCGGGTGATGAGCCGGTACGGTGGGACGTCCGCGCAGCCAGGAGGCCGCAGCAGGCGATCGGTAGCGGAGGTTGCACGTGGAACGGAGAGTGGCGTCGTGAGCGAGAACGGCGACCTCACCGACGTTCACGACCCGCTCGACGGCGACGCGCGGCTCCCCGAGTTCTTCGGAGCAGCGTGGCCCCAGGTCGAGGGTTTCCACCGGATGCTCGTCGATCAGGGCGTCCTGCGTGGCCTGATCGGGCCGCGCGAGGTCGCGCGCCTGTGGGAGCGGCACCTGCTCAACTCCGCGGCGGCCGTGCCCTTCCTGCCCACGAGCGGGCTGATCGTCGACCTCGGGAGCGGCGCCGGACTTCCGGGCGTCGTCGTCGCCGCGATGGTGCCTGACGCGCAGGTCGTGCTGCTCGAGCCGATGGAGCGACGCACCGACTGGCTCTCCGAGGTCGTCGACGAGCTCGGCTTGCCGAACGCGCAGGTCAGGCGCGCGCGAGCGCAGGAGGCGCTCGACCTCCAGGCGGACGTGGTCACCACCCGAGCGGTCGCGGCGCTCGACAAGCTCTACGCGTGGGCGATGCCGCTGATCCGTCCGGGAGGCACGCTCGTAGCGCTCAAGGGCGCTCGGGCGCAGGAGGAGATCGACAAGGGGCGCAGCGCCGCACGCCGCGCTCACGTGGGAGCGGTCGAGGTGCGCGAGGTGTCGACGCTTGAGGGTGTCGAGCCGACGCGCGTCGTGATCGCCGTGCACGAGGGGGGCAAGCGTGTTCGGTAGGCGCAAGCAAGGTCGTGCACCGCAGCCCGTGCCGGCGACCGCGGCGTGGCCGCTGCCCGCTGAGACCTCGGCGCCGGCGGGCGACCCTCCAGCCACGGCGCCGAGCGCCAACGACGAGGCCGCACCGATCAGCGTCCCGGCCGACGTGGTCGCGCCGCTCGTCCCGACGCCGTCGACGGCTCCGCTCTCTCCTGCGACGGCAGAGCCTGCCGAGGTCGACGTCCCGCGGAACGCGACGCAGCCCGCGGCGAGCCAGACCGACGGCACCCCTTCGGGGGCTCCCTCGCCTGCGGCGCCTCACCAGGACCGGACGGTCGAGCCGACGCCGGACAACGAGCGGGCGACCAGCGACATGGTGGACGCAGAGCCGACCGACGTCGCCCAGGGGGCGCCGAGCGCATCGGTGCCGGCCGGTGGGCAGCCGAGCAACGACGGACCGTCGCCGTCGGGGGTGAGCGAGCCGGGGGATCGGGCCGCAAGCTGGGCCGCCACGTGGGGGATCGGCACGCGCACCGAGAGTGCGCCGGCGGCCAGCGCGGACGGCGCGACGGACACAGTCGCTGTCGGGGACGTCCCGGAGAGCGGCGCGCATGAGCGCGGTGAGGCGTCGGAGCACGCGCCCGGCCGCCCGGAGCAGCACGACGGCGCCTCGTCGCCCGTTTCACGTGAAACGGAGGCGGCGGGTGCGTCCGAAGCAGGGGGATCCGCATCGGACAATGGAGGAGACGCATTGGCGTCACCTCCCCCGCAGGACCCTGACGGAGACATGACAACCCACGCGGACCTCGATCCGGACGAGCAGAGGCGCGCTGCACTCGTGCAGAGCCTTCCGGCCGTCACGGACGACACCCCTCTCATGGCCGAGCTCCAGCAGGACGCTCGCCGCCGCATCGAGCTGCGAGGTCGGCGGTTCCCGCGCCCGACCGAGACCCGCATCGTGACCGTGGCGAACCAGAAGGGCGGCGTCGGCAAGACGACGACCACGGTGAACCTCGCAGCCGCACTCGCGCAGTCGGGGCTCAACGTGCTCGTCCTCGACAACGACCCGCAGGGGAACGCGTCGACGGCGCTCGGGATCGAGCACCGCGCGGGCACACCGTCGATCTACGAGGTGCTCGTCGAGGGAGCGCCGATGGCCGAGGCCGTGCAGGAGAGCCCGGACGTCCCGAACCTCTGGTGCCTGCCGGCGACGATCGATCTCTCGGGCGCCGAGATCGAGCTCGTCTCGATGGTCGCGCGCGAGACGCGACTCCGCAGTGCACTGGACACGTACTTGCAGTGGCGCATCGACACCGGCCTCGAGCGCATCGACTACGTGTTCGTCGACTGCCCGCCGAGCCTGGGCCTGCTCACGGTCAACGCGTTCGTCGTCGCGCGCGAGGTGCTCATCCCCATCCAGTGCGAGTACTACGCGCTCGAGGGCCTCAGCCAGCTGCTCAAGACGATCCAGCTGATCCAGGCGCACCTCAACCGCGATCTGCACGTCTCGACGATCCTGCTGACCATGTACGACGCCCGCACGAACCTCGCGCAGCAGGTGGCGTCCGAGGTGCGCGAGCACTTCCCGGAGCGCACCCTGCGCACCACGGTGCCGCGCTCGGTGCGCATCTCGGAGGCGCCGAGCTACGGGCAGACGGTCATGACGTACGACGCGGGCTCGTCGGGTGCCCTTGCCTACCTCGAGGCCGCGCGCGAGATCGCCGAGCGCGGCGCCGCCACCCCAGACGTGACCCGATCGAGCAACGCTGCCGCTGAGAGCGGCGCGGAGGAGGACCGATGAGCGAGAAGCGACGGGGACTGGGCCGCGGCCTGGGCGCGTTGATCCCGGCGGGGCTCGACGGGAGCCGCCCCGCTCCGGGTGGGGACCGTCCCGTGGACGTGTTCTTCCCGGACCGGTCGGACGCGACGAGCACGAGCGCTGAGGCGACCGCCGCCGAGTCCGCCGGTGTCGCGCTCGCGCAGCGTGAGGCGGCCGCCGGCGCCGGTGCGGAGAGCGCGACGATCGTCGCTCCGGAGAGCACAGGGTCGAACGGTTCGCCGAGCGCCACCGAGAGCCCGGCGGTGGTCACCAACGGGGCCGCGACCAACGGGACGAGTGTGAGCCCGGTGGTCGTGGACACCGCGACGGCTGGGGCTGCCGACCCGACCGACTTCAGCGCGATAGCCGCGGACGACCTCGTGCCGGTGCCCGGCGCGCGCTTCGCCGAGCTCCCCGTCGCGTCGATCCGACCGAACCCGCGTCAGCCCCGCACGGTGTTCGACGAGGACGCGCTCGACGAGCTCGTCGGGTCGATCAAGGAGATCGGCGTGCTGCAGCCGGTCGTCGTGCGCGCAGTCGACGACGGCTACGAGCTGATCATGGGCGAGCGCCGGTGGCGGGCCACCCAGGCCGCCGGCCTCGACGTCATCCCCGCGATCATCCGCGAGACCGACGACGCGGACCTCTTGCGGGACGCTCTGCTCGAGAACCTGCACCGCTCCCAGCTCAACCCGCTGGAGGAGGCGGCCGCGTACCAGCAGCTGCTCGACGACTTCGGGTGCACGCACGAGCAGCTCGCGACGCGCATCCACCGGTCGCGGCCGCAGATCTCGAACACGCTGCGCCTGCTCAAGCTCCCGCCGCTCGTGCAGCGTCGGGTGGCCGCGGGCGTGCTCTCGGCGGGGCACGCGCGTGCACTGCTCGGGCTCGCGGACGGCGCGGCGATCGAACGGCTCGCTCAGCGGATCGTGGCCGAGGGCCTGTCCGTGCGCGCGGTCGAGGAGATCGTGGCTCTCGGTGGGGACACCGCGGCCCCTGGGCAGCGGCGCCAGGCGCCGCGCGCGGGGCAGCGGAACGAGGCGCTCGACGAGCTCTCGTCGCGACTCTCCGACCGCTTCGACACGCGCGTGAAGGTGCAGCTCGGTAAGTCGCGCGGACGGCTCACCGTCGAGTTCGCGTCAGTGCAGGACCTCAACCGGATCCTTGCGACCCTCGCCCCCGACGACCCGGGCCTCCTGAAGGGCTGAAACCGGGACGATCAGGACGCCGGGGCGGGCTCGAGACCGACGGGCGAGGCGGCGAGAGAAGCCTCTACCAGGGAGCGGTACAAGGTTCCAAGGTTGTGCCCAGCAGCCTCTGCGGCCTGCGGGAGAAGCGACGTCTCGGTCATCCCCGGGCTCACGTTGACCTCCAGGAAGTGCGCGACGCCGTCGGTGTCCACGATCAGGTCGGACCGCGAGAGGCGCGTCAGGCCGAGAGCGTGGTGGGCGACGAGGGCGACGCGCTCGACCTCGGCCCGCGTCGCCTCCGACAGCCGCGCCGGTGCGAAGTACTCGACGCGCCCCGGGTGGTACCGGGCGTCGTAGTCGTACGGACCGTCGGTGACGATCTCGACGGGCGGGAGCGCCACCGGGCCGTCGCCGAGGTCGACGACCGACACCGCGACCTCGACCCCGGACACCGCGCGCTCGATGAGCGCTGTGTCCGCGTAGGAGAAGCACTCGACCATCGCGCGTGCGAGCTCGCTCGCGGACCGGACCACGGAGACACCGAGGGCCGAGCCGCCGCGGGACGGCTTCACGACGACGGGAAGGCCCAGCCGGTCGACGATCGACGACAGGATGCGCGCCGGGCCGAGCTCACGGAACAGGGACTGCGGCAGCGTCACGAACTCGGGAGTCACCAGGCCGGCACGCGACACCACGGTCTTGGCGATCGACTTGCTCCACGCGACGCGGCTCGCGCGCGGTCCGGTGCCGAGCAGGCGCAGGCCGAGCAGCTGGACCACGTCGCGCACCGAGCCGTCCTCGCCGCTCGCGCCGTGCAGCACGGGCCAGACCAGGTCGGGCTGCAGGTCGGTGAGTGCGGCGATGAGGTCGGCGTCGACGTCGTGCACGCTGACCTCGACCCCGGCGGACCGCAGCGCCTCGGCGACGCGGCGCCCTGATCGCAGTGAGACGTCCCGCTCGTGCGAGAGACCGCCCGCCAGGACGGCGACGCGGGGCGTGCGTCCCGGGGCGCCGTCGACCGGGAGGGCTGCGGCTGCGGCGGAGGGCGACGAGGCAGACGTGATCACGAGAGTGCTCCGAGCTCGGTGCGGGCCGCCACGGCGCGGCGGCGGGGGAGTGCCGACGGTGTCACGGCAGGTCGGGTGCCGGCGAGGCCACCTCGTCGTCAGACTCGGCACCCGCGGTGCCGAACAGCTCCACGAGCTCGCGCTCCCCGGTGACGACACCGGCAAGACGGCGCACGCCCTCGCGGATGCGCTCGGGAGTCGGGTAGCAGAACGACAGACGCATGTGGTCGGAGCCGCTGCCGTCGTAGTAGAAGGCGGTGCCCGGGACGTAGGCGACGCGCGCGGTCACGGCGCGCGGCAGCATGTCGCGGGCGTCGAGCCCCTCGGGCAGCCGCACCCAGGTGTAGAAGCCACCGTCGGGCACGGTCCACGTGGCCTCGGGAAGGTGCTCGCTGAGCGCGCCGATCATGGCGTCGCGCCGCTCGCGGTACAGCTCGCGGTAGCTCTTGATCTGGCTGCGCCAGTCGCAGGTCGCGAGATACGACGAGATCGCGATCTGCGAGGCGTTCGAGGGGCACAGGATCGCGGACTCGGAGGCCAGCACGAGCTTCTCGCGCACGGCATGCGGCGCGACAGCCCACCCGATGCGGTACCCCGGGGCGAACGTCTTGGAGAACGAGCCGAGGTAGATGACGCCGTCGTCGTCGTACGAGCGCAGCGCGGGCCACGGGTCGCGGTCGAAGCCGAGCAGGCCGTACGGGTTGTCCTCGAGGACCAGCACGCCGTAGCGGCGAGCGATCTCCAGGACCTGCGGTCGCCGCTCGAGCGCGAGGGAGACGCCTGCGGGGTTGTGGAAGTTGGGGACCGTGTAGAGGAACTTCGTCCGACGACCCGCGGCGGCGAGCGACGCGAGCGTCTCCTCGAGCGCGGCGGGGACGAGGCCGTGCTCGTCGATCGCGACGTGCACGACGTCCGCCTGGTAGGCGCGGAAGACGCCCAGCGCACCGACGTAGGAGGGCGCCTCGGCGACGACGACGTCACCCGGGTCGATGAAGACGCGCGTCACGAGGTCGAGTGCCTGCTGCGAGCCGGTGGTCACGACGACGTCGTCGGGGTGCGCGGCGATCATCTCGAGCGCCATGACCTCGAGGATCTGCTCGCGGAGCTGCTCGTCTCCCTGACCCGAGCCGTACTGCAGCGCCTGCAGGCCGCGCTGCGCGACGACCGACGCGGCGACCTGCGACAGCTGGTCCAGGGGAAGGCCGTCGAGGAACGGCATGCCGCCGGCGAGCGAGACGACCTCGGGCCGGTTCGCGACGGCGAACAGCGCTCGGATCTCTGATGCCCGCATGCCCTGCGTGCGCTCGGCGTACGTGCCGAGCCAGGGGTCGAGCCGCGTGCCTGCGGCCGAGGACGTGGGGGTGCCCGACGTCTCCGGCCGGGGCATGGGCTCTGAGGTCATCTCTGCAGTCTGGCACAGCGCGACGGCCGCCCCGGACCGCTTTCCTGCGATCGGGGACGGCCGTCGACGTGCGCTCAGGCGCTGAGGAGCGCCTCGATCTCCTGCGCGTACGCCGCCTTGGGGCGTGCGCCGATGACCTGCTTGACGAGCTCACCGCCGGAGTAGATGTTCAGCGTCGGGATCGAGACGATCCCGTAGTCGCCGACCACGCCGGGGTTCTCGTCGGAGTTGACCTTGACGATCTTGACGCGGCCCTCGTACTGCGTGGCGAGCTCGGCGAGCACGGGCGCGACCATGCGGCACGGCCCGCACCACGGCGCCCAGAAGTCGACGACCACGGGGATCTCGGACTGCAGGACCTCGGCGGCGAAGGTCTCGTCGGTCACGTCCTTCATCGGGCATCCTCCACGAGAACGGGGACCTCGGTGGGCACGTACGGGTCGACGGTGTCGCCGAGCGACGCGAGGAAGTGCTGCGCGTCCAGGGCTGCCGCGCAGCCGGAGCCAGCGGCGGTGATCGCCTGGCGGTACGTGTGGTCGACGACGTCGCCGCACGCGAAAACGCCCTCGAGGTTCGTCCGCGTGGACCGGCCCTCGACCTGGATGTAGCCGTTCTCGTCCAGCTCGACCTGGCCCAGCACCAGCTCGGTGCGCGGCACGTGACCGATCGCGACGAACACGGCGCCCGCGTCCTGCGAGCGGGTCTCCCCGGTCACGGTGTCGCGCAGGGTCACGCCGGTGACCTTGGCATCGCCGTCGATGCCGACGATCTCGCTGTTCCACGCGAACGAGATCTTCGGGTCGGCCGCGGCGCGGTCGGCCATGATCTTGGACGCGCGGAGCTGGTCGCGGCGGTGCACGAGCGTCACGCTGCGGCCGAACCGCGTGAGGAACGTCGCCTCCTCGACGGCGGAGTCGCCGCCGCCGACGACCAGGATGTCCTGGTCCTTGAAGAAGAACCCGTCACACGTGGCGCACCACGAGACGCCGCGGCCCGAGAGCCGCTTCTCGTCGTCGAGACCGAGCTCGCGGTAGGCGGAACCGGTCGCGAGGATCACGGCCTTGGCGCGGTAAGTGGTGCCGTCCGAGACGGTGACCTCCTTGACGCGGCCGGTCAGCGACAGGGACGTCGCGTCGTCCCACAACACCTCGGCGCCGAACTTCTCGGCCTGCGCCTGCAGGTTCTCCATGAGCTCGGGGCCCTGGATGCCCTCGGGCCAGCCGGGGAAGTTCTCGACCTCGGTGGTGTTCATGAGCGCACCACCCGCGGTGACGGAGCCGGCCACGACGAGCGGCGCGAGGCCTGCGCGCGCGGCGTAGATCGCGGCGGTGTATCCGGCGGGGCCGGAGCCGACGATGACGAGCTCACGGATGGACGTGTCGGTCACGGGAAGGTCCTCGAGAAGTCGGGGTGCCGGCGATGTCCCGGCTGTCGCAGTCAACCGATCGTAGGCCGGATCTGTTCCTCAGGACGCGAACCCGTGCGCCTGTGGACGCCGGGCGGTCAGCCGAGCTCGACCTCGGTCAGCTCGAGCCGGAACGACCCGTCCGCGGCGGTCGGCAGCTCGGTGATCCACAGCGTGATGCGGTCGAGCTCGGTCGCCGGGTCGAGCTCGAGCGTGACCTCGGGCCCGAACTCGCCCGAGGCCAGGAGCGTGCCGCCGCCGGGGTCGTCGGAGCCGCTCGTACGCACCTCGACGTGCCCACCGGAGGAGTTGGTCTTGAGCGTCACCGTGCTGACGAGCGCACGCTCCTCGAGCAGCATGACGAACCCGACGCCCTCCTTGAAGCCGGAGAAGTTCGGCTGCTGGTAGGTCATCGTGTACCAGTACGTCGAGGTGTCGCCGTCGAACGCCCGGGCCACGGCCTCCTCGTGCTCGCCGTCGTCGTCGGAGGGGTCCACGCTCGACGCGGACTTGATGACCGGCGGCGCGGTCGACACGGGCGTCGTGGCGTCCTGGGTCGGTTCGGTGGACTCGTCGTCCGACGGCGTGCCGGTCGCGCCGCTCGTCGACTCCTGCGTGCTCGTCGCGACCGGGCGCGGCTCCGGCGTCCCGGTGTCGAGAGACGAGAAGAGCGCCTTGAAGGCCAGGACGACGCCGACGACGACCGCGATCCCGACGACCGTCAGGACCAGTGCCGTGGGGTCGAACGAGCGGCGCGTGGGCGGCTCGTCACCGACCTCACCGATCACGGCGCCGAAGTCGTCGGACCCGCCGTCGTCGCCCGTCGGCGCCGACCACGCGGCCGCTGAACCGGCCGGGGGGAGGGTCGCGGGCAGCACGGGCATGGTCGGCTGGGTCACGTCCGGCGCGCCGGACGGCTGCCCCGACGCGCCGTCGGCGGGCTGCGCCGGACGCCCGGCTCCGCCCCCCGGCGGGATGCTGGGCGGCGCCGCGGCCGTGGGGCCGCTGATCGGGGTGGTCGCGGTGGGCGGCGTCGTCACCCCGCCGGCCGCTGCGGCGCCGGCGACACCCGCAGCCGCCGCACCGGCCTGCCGTGCCGGGATGCGCGTCGGCATGGACCCCACGGGCGGCGCGACGGCGGGCGACCCGAACGCGGAGGTCCGCAGGGGCGCGGCGGGCGGCGGCGTGCCGGGCCGGTTCACGGCGGAGCCCGCCTCGCCGAACACCTCACGGACCGACTGCCGCTGGACCCGGATCGGGGCGGTGTCCTGCATGTCGTCCTCGGGCGTGGGCTCGCGGATGACGGCGGTCTCCGCCACCTCGGACGCGTCCGCGGCAGGCGGCGCGCCCTCGGTGCGGATGGCGCCCCACGGCTCGAGCTCGCGCACGAGGTCCCCGGGCGTGTGCGGCCCGTCGTCGTGCGGGCCGAGCGTCACGGTGCACAGGGTGTCGAGGTCGTTCGGGACGGTCGCGACGAGCTCGGCGGGCGGGACGGCGACGCCGCCGGTGGCGGGTGCGGACGGCACGCCGGGGGCGATCGCGTCGGACGACGAGGCGGGCCACCGTCCGGTGAGCGCGGTGTAGAGCAGCCGGACGAGGTCGACGGAGTCGCGGCGGCTGGTGGTGCGCGCGTCGCCGCCGGCCGCGCCGGCGATGGTCGCGTCGATCCCGAGCCCGGTGAGCAGGACGCGCCCGGGGCCGACGACGCGGACGGCGCGTGGGCGCAGCGCGAGGTGGTGCAGCCCTCGTCGGCGGGCGACCTCGAGGGCCGCGGCCGCCTCCCCGATGACGGCACGGGCCTGGTCGGCGGTCAGGGGACCGTCGGCGAGCAGGTCGGCGAGCGTCGGTCCGCTGACGTCCTCGGTGACCACGTAGCCGACGTTGCCGTGCATGCCGACGTCGAGGACGCGTGCGAGCCGCGGGTCGGAGACCAGCGCGGCGCGGCGCGCGCCGTCGAGCGCGGACGACACGTCGCCGGTGGACAGCACGACGGCGCGCACGGGGCGGTCGAGGATCTGGTCGGTCGCGTGCCACACCGAGACCCCGGGCACGTCCGAGGTGCCCTGCTCGAGCACCCGGTACCTCCCGGACAGCTCCGTGCCGGGGCCGACCACCTCGCTCACGTGCACCTCCGTGCGCTGCGTCGTCGTACTCGTCGTCGGACGGCCGGCCCTGCCCACCGTCCCGTCGGGTCGTCGTGGGGTCATCCGGCGAAGGTCAGCTCGCGTGCCGACCGGACGGGCGACCGTCTGCCAGCACTCTAGACGGGCCCGCCGTGAGTGTCCGGTCCGTCTGTGGACTCGTCGTCGGCTCCGGGCCACAGCTCGGGGCTGCTGGGCCGGTACAGGGGGTGACCGGGCGGGTAGTGCGGGCGCGAGCGGTGCGTGCGCGGTGCGCGACGGGGTGCGGGCAGCTCGGGGGCGAGCGGGGCGGCACCCGGGGGCGTCGGCTCGGGCAGCTCCGGGGCGGAGGAGTCGGGCCACGCGGCCCACGGGGTGAGCGGGTAGTGGGGCGACGAGGTCGCGCGTCGGGGTTCGCGGCCGGCCGACGGAGGCGACTGCACGTCGTCGTCCGCGTGGCGCCCCGCCCGTCCCGACGGTGCGAGGAGACGGACGAGCGGACGCAGCGGGCCGATCCGGGACAGCCGCGGCAGGATCGGGCGCAGCAGGTCGTCGAGCTCGCGCACGCGCAGCGCCCGCAGCAGCGCGACGTACACGAGCCCCATGACGGAGCCGACGAGCACGCACTCGAGCAGCGCGGTGACCAGCCCGCCGGGCAGCACCGCCTCGGTGCCGAGCAGCAGCACCAGGCCGACGACGATCGCGACGACGGCCGCGAGCGTCGCGCGCAGGTGCAGGCGCAGCACGCGTCCGCCGTCGACGCCGTGCAGCCGTTGGTGCAGGTGCCGCAGCGCGACGACCGCGCCGACGAGGTACGACAGGCTCATCGAGAGCCCGACGCCCACGACCCACGCGGTCGCGGGCAGCAGGACCCGCGAGAGCAGCGAGCCCGCCACGACGACGACCGCCATGACGACCTGCACGGGCACCATCGACCGGGTGTCCTCGTACGCGAAGTACACGCGCTGGCAGATGGACCACGCGCCGAACGCGGGCAGGCCGACGATCATCGCGATGACCACCTGCGCGACGGCGGCGGTGGTCGCCGACGTCGCCGACGGCAGGATGAGCCGGGTCACGGGGATCGCGAGCACCGCGATGACGGCCGCGGCCAGCACGGTGAACACGCCGACGACGCGCAGGCCGTAGGACAGCGAGGCACGCACGGCCCGCGTGTCCCGGTCGTGGGCCTGCTCCGCGAGCCGCGTGAACATCGCGGTCGCGAGCGACACCGTCACGAGCGAGTGCGGCAGCATGAAGATGAGGAACGCGGCGTCGTACGCGGCGTTCGAGGCGACGTCCTTGGCACCGTCGGCGGCGCCCGGCGCCTGCGACACGACGCGCGAGACGATCACGTACCCGAGCTGCCCCACCGCGAGCCCGACGAGCGTCCACGTCGCCACGGCCCCCGCGCGTCCCAGCCCGTAGCCGCGCAGCCCCCAGCGCGGCCGGTACCGCACGCCCGCGGCGCGCAGCGCCGGGAACAGCACGAGCGCCTGCGCCATGACGCCCGCGGTCGCGGACCCGGCGAGCAGCAGGACCTGCGACGACCCCCAGGCGCTCGCGTGCGTCAGCCCGGACTCCGGCACCGCGCCGAACGCGACGATGAACGCCACGAAGCCGATGATCGACACGACGTTGTTGACGACGGGCGCCCACATGTACGGCCCGAACGAGGAGCGCGCGTTGAGCACCTGGCCGAGCAGCGCGTACACGCCGTAGAAGAAGACCTGCGGCACGCACCAGTACGCGAACGTGACCGCGAGGTCCATCTGGGCCTGGCTCGCGGCGTCGGCGTACAGCCGCACGAGCAGCGGGGCGGCGAGCGTCAGGACGAGCGTGAGCCCGGCGAGCGCGACGAACCCGAAGGTCAGGAGCCGGTCGACGTACTGCTGACCCTTGGCGGTCTTGTACGCGCGCACGACCTGCGGCACGAGGACCGCGTTGAGCACGCCGCCGACGAGCAGCATGTACATGACGTTCGGCAGCTTGTTGGCGACCGCGAACGCGTCCGCGGCCTGACCGGTCGCACCGATCGCCGCGAACAGCACCATCGAGCGCAGGAGCCCGAGCAGGCGGGACACGGCGGTGCCCGACGCCATGAGCGCCGCGCCGCGCCGCAGGCGTCCGTCGTCGGCCGGTTCGCCGCTCACCGCATCTCCCCGCTCACCGGGCGTCTCCGCCCGGGCCGGGCCGCGCCGCACGCTCGTCGGCAGCGACCTCGGGGACCGGGTCGGTCGGGGTGCCGCCCAGCACGGGCAGGCTCACGGGGGCGTCGGCCTCCGCGACGGTCCGCGCGCCGCGGCGTGCGCTCTGGCCGCGGCGCACGGTGCGCGCGATGCCGAGCGCGAGCCCGAGCGCCAGCAGGATCCCGACGACGATCGTCCCGACGGACTCGATGGTGGGGGACAGGCGCGCGGAGAACGCGATGGGCTCGGCGACGTCCTGCCCGGACGGTCCGACGAGCGCGACCTCGACGACGACGTCGCAGTTGGCGTGCGCGACGAGCGGCACGGTGATCGCGGTGTCGCCGGGGTCGAGCACGGGCGTCGTGAAGCTCCCGACCGTCAGGCACGCCTTGCGGGGGTCGACGACGAGGTCCGCGCGGGCGGGGACGGTCAGGTCGTTGCGCACGGTGAGCCGCAGGTCGCTGGTCGTGGCGATGACGTTGAGGTCGCTCGTCTCGACGATCGACAGGCCCTGCGTGCGCTCGCGGACGTGCTCGACGGTCTGCCGCACGAGCACCGTGCGCGCCTTGGGCTGCGCGCGCCACGCGACGGCGAGCGGCGCGAGGACCTGGTCGTCGATGCCGGCCAGGTAGCCGTCCGGGTCGTCGAGGACCTCCGCGAACGAGCGGGCGTCCTCGCGCGCGTCGGCGAGCGCGGTCACCGAGCTCGCGCTGAGCTCGCCCGTGGCACGGGTCGCGGCGGGCGCGCGCTGCACGGGCGCGGTCGATGTGCCGGCGAGCACCTTCGACAGCGGCACGGCTGCGGTCCAGGGGCTCGAGCGCAGCGCGTCGACGACCGCCGCGAGCGTCTCGCGGTCGGGGGCGGTCTCGCGGTCGGGTGCGAGGACGACGCCCGCGGGCAGCACGGTGGCGCGCGCGACGATCGCGAGGTCGGCGAGCGCGCGCTGCGCGGTGGTCGCGGGGGTGTTCTGCACGTCGTCGTCGGTGACGAGGTCCGTGAGGACCGCGTCGGGTGCGATCGTCGTGACGTCGCCCGACGAGGTGGCGACCTGCTGCAGCGCCTCGGTCCGCTCCTGCGCCTGCTGCGGGGCGGTCACCATCGCGCCGGCCCCCGCGGCCTGCACGCCGCCGAGGGTCTGTGCGTCGGGCGTGCCGGGGTCGGCGCTCCACAGCAGGACGTCCGCGTCGTCGAGGTCCTCGCGCGGGTGGTCCGCCGCGACGCGCAGGAGCTCGTCCTCGCCGGCGTGCTGCACGGCCGCGACGTCCGGGTCCGCCCACGGCAGCGCGTACGTCTCGTGCGTGCCGATCGCGGTGCGCAGCCGCTCGGCGAACCGCTGGGCGGTCGCGCTGCCCGAGTCGGCCGCGACGAGCAGCGACGGGTCGACCGCGAGCGTGACCGCGTCGTCGACGCTCGCCGCGGCGAGCATCCGGCGCAGCCGCCCGCCCTCCGCGGTGAGGCTGGTGAGGTCCTTCGTCGCCGTCGAGGCCGCCGTGACCGCCGCGGAGGCGGCCGTCGCGGTGTCGGTCGGGGTCGGCGTCGGGGTGGGCTTCTCGGTCTCCTCGGGTGAGGGCCGCGGCACGGGTGCGGTCGCGGGTCCGACGAACGGGACGACGACCGAGACGGGCACCTGCGGTGGGTCGTCGTCGAGCGTGCTCCACAGGACGTACGACCGTGCGAGCCCGAGCCGCTCGCCGTGCGCGCTGACGCCGACCGCCATGCCGCGCGGCCCCCACAGCCCGGGGTTGGTGGACAGGTGGACCGCGGCGGCGGGCACCGTGAGCGTCACCGACCGCGTCGCGTGCGCGGCGAGGGGCTCGTCGAGCGTCTCGGTCAGCGCGTCGTCGCCCGCGCGGTCCGTGAGGCCGCGCTGCGCCCACTCGGCGACCTCGTCGCGCGTGAACATCCGGAACCGGTTGAGGAAGACGGTGACCCGGGCGTCCTCGAGCGCCTCGTCGGTGGTGTTCGTGATCGTCGCGGAGATCTGCAGGTCCTGGCCGGGCTGGAGCACCTGGGGTGTGATCGAGGAGATGCGCACCGTGACGGGCGTGCTCTCCGGCTCGTCGTCGAGGCCCTCGAGCGGCGTGGGGCGGGTCGCGCCGGTCCCCGACGGCTCGGTGTCGACGGGTTCCGTGACGAGGGAGCCGGCGGTGACGGAACCGGCCGTCGCAGAACCAGCGGTCGCGGAACCGGCTGCCAGACCCGGTGCGGCCGTGCGCGCCGCTCCGGCAGCCGGGCCGAGCACGAGCGACGGGACGACGACGGCCAGCACGGCGGCCGCCCGGAAGGTCGCGCTCAGGACCGGGCGCGCGGTGCGCGCGGTCATGCCTCGCCGACGAGCACCACGAGCGCGGCCTCGGCGAGCCGGCGCTCGTTGGGGTACGCCAGCCGGTCGGGCAGCATCGAGACGGGCACCCACGCCGCGTCCTCCGCCTCGCCGTCCGGGTCCCCCTCGACGGACAGCGAACCGCCGACCGCCCCGAGCAGGAAGTGGTGCACAACCTTGTGCACGCGCCGGTCGTCGCCCGAGAACCAGTAGTCGATGACCCCGAGGCGCCGCAGGACCTGCCCGCGGATGCCGGTCTCCTCGGCGATCTCGCGGACGGCGGCCTCCTCGGGCGTCTCGTCGCCCTCGAGGTGTCCCTTCGGCAGGCACCACTCGAGCCGGCCGCCGCGGTTGCGGCGCGCGATGATCGCCGCGTGGTAGACGCCGTCGCGCAGCAGCACGACGAGGCCGCCCGCGGACGTCTCGTCGACGACGGGCAGCGGGGGAGTGGTCTGGCTGTGCGGGGGCCGCGCGGGGGCGGCGGGGCGCGGCGCGTGCAGCCGGTGCCCGCCCGGCGGCGCCGGGACGCCCCGCGGAGGGGACGGGTGCGCGGCGCCGGACATGCGTGCCACTGTAACGACTTGCCCCGGTCGGGCCCGAACCGTGGACACCCGGTGGCGCGGTCGGGTGAACCGGCGGCCACCTAGAATCGGGCGGGTGCCGGACCAGACCCCCTCCCTCCTCGCGCTGCAGAAGCGCGCGATCGGTGTGCTCGCCGCGCTCCCGGGCGACGCCCTGGCCCTCGGGGAGCTGTTCCGCGCCGCGGGTCACGAGCTCGCGCTCGTCGGCGGGCCCGTGCGCGACGCGTTCCTCGGCCGCTCGTCGTCGGACCTGGACTTCGCGACGTCCGCGACGCCCGACGAGACCGAGGCGATCCTCGCGCGCTGGGGCGACGCGCACTGGGACATGGGTCGCGAGTTCGGCACGATCGGCGCGCGGCGGTTCGGGTCGCGGCACGGCGGCGGCGCGGACGTCGTCGTCGAGGTCACCACGTACCGGACCGACGAGTACGACCCGTCGTCGCGCAAGCCCGCGGTCGTGTTCGGCGACACGCTCGAGGGCGACCTGTCGCGGCGCGACTTCACCGTGAACTCGATGGCCGTGCGCGTGCCCGAGCTGACGTTCGTCGACCCGTTCGACGGTCTCGCGGACCTCGCGCGCGGCGTGCTGCGCACCCCCGTGGACCCGCGCCAGTCGTTCGACGACGACCCGCTGCGCATGATGCGCGCCGCGCGGTTCGCCGCCCAGCTCGGCTTCACGGTCGACGACGAGACGCGCGCCGCGATCGTCGCGCAGGCCGAGCGCATCTCGATCGTCTCGGCCGAGCGTGTCCAGGCCGAGCTCGTCAAGCTGCTCCTCGCGCGTCAGCCGCGCCTGGGTCTGCAGGTGCTCGTCGAGACCGGTCTGGCCGACCACGTGCTGCCCGAGCTGCCCGCGCTGCGCCTCGAGATCGACGAGCACCACCGGCACAAGGACGTCTACGAGCACTCGCTGACCGTGCTCGAGAAGGCCATCGCGCTCGAGACCGGACCCGACGGCCCTGTGCCCGGCCCGGACCTGGTGCTGCGCCTGGCCGCGCTGCTGCACGACATCGGCAAGCCGCGCACGCGGCGCTTCGAGCCCGGCGGCGGAGTCTCGTTCCACCACCACGAGATGGTCGGCGCCAAGCTCGTCGCCAAGCGGCTCAAGGCGCTGAAGTTCGACAAGGCGACCGTGCAGGCCGTCGCGCGCCTCACCGAGCTCCACCTGCGGTTCCACGGGTACGGCGAGGGCGGCTGGACCGACTCGGCGGTGCGTCGCTACGTCACGGACGCCGGTCCGTTGCTCGAGCGCCTGCACCGGCTCACGCGCTCGGACTGCACCACGCGCAACGTCCGCAAGGCGCAGCGCCTGTCCGCGGCGTACGACGACCTCGAGGTGCGCATCGCCCGGCTTAAGGAGCAGGAGGAGCTCGACTCCATCCGCCCCGACCTCGACGGCACGCAGATCATGGCGATCCTCGACCTCAAGCCGGGGCGCGAGGTCGGCGAGGCCTACAGGTTCCTGCTCGCGCAGCGCATGGAGCACGGACCCCTCGGCCCCGAGCGCGCCGAGGCCGAGCTGCGCGCGTGGTGGGCTGCCCGGCAGTAGCAGTGCGGTCAGCCCGGGCAGACGACCTTGCCCGAGAGCGTCGCGTCGGAGCTGATGCGCGTCTGCGTCCCGGAGATGCCCGAGCGCACGATCGTGCCGGGGACGTCCGCGACCTCGAGGCCGGTACGGGTGGCGCTCGCGGTGGTCTGCGCGAGGAACGACAGGTCGTCGCCCAGGTGCACGCGCATCGTCGTGTCGCCCGCACTCCCGACGAGCATGACGATCGTCTCGTCGGCCGTGCCGAGGCGCCGCGGGTCCTCCGTGTCGCACTGCGCGCTGTCGACCGCGACCTCGACGCGTTGCTGCTCGCCGGACTCGTCGACGTAGGTCACGACCGCGGACGCGGACCCCGGCGGTGGCGACGCGCAGCCGGTCACGGCGACGAGGGGGAGGAGCGCGAGGGGAGCGACCAGCTGAGACCGGGTCAGGGGAGACCGAGTCAGGAGTGAGCGTGACACAGGCGCACCGTAGCGGGATCTATCGCTCGGCGAGGGGCGAACGGAACGTTTCGGAACCTGGACGTGCGCAGGTCAGGGCCCTGCGGGTCAACTGACGCGAGTCACCGCCGGGCGTCGGGCCGGTTCGGCTCGCCCCGGCTGGTCGCGGCGCCGTCGTCGGACCGTCAGCCGACCTCGGCCGGCACGGGCTGACGACGCGCGGCGAGCCCGTACGCGAGCGCGCCCGCGACGTACCCGACGGTCAGCACGACGAACAGCGCGCTGGACCAGCCCGTGTCCGGCAGCGCCGCGGCAGCCAGCGCGGCCGCCCCGACGAACGCCGCGTTGTAGAGGACGTCGTACAGCGCGAACGCGCGCCCGCGGTAGGCGTCGGCGGTGTCGCGCTGCACGATCGTGTCGACGGCGATCTTCGTCCCCTGCGCCGCGAGCCCCAGCAGCGCGGCGGCCACGAGCACCGGCACCAGGTCGTAGGTCACGACGAGGATGGCCTGGCTGACCGCGGCGAGCACCAGGCACCCGGCGATCCACGCGTGCACGCCGGTGATCGGGGAGAGCGTCGGCGTGAGCACGATCGCGAGCCCGAAGCCCACCGCGGTCGCGGCGAGCACCGTCGCGAACGTCGCGAGGCCCTCCTGCGCGTCGGCCGGGTCGGACAGCAGGTTGCGGGAGATGAGGATGCTCGCGAGGAACACCACTCCGTACAGGAAGCGGTGGTACGCCATGATCCCCAGCGCACGGGCCGGGGTGCGGCGCGCCACCAGGTAGCGCCCGCCCTCGACGAACCCGCGCACGAGCGTGCCGACCGCGGCACGCAGCTGCGCGGCGTCCGACGGCCGGTCCGGGCCGAGCCGGTGCCGCTCGATGCGCCCGGCGACCACCGCGGCGGCGGCCATGACGAGCGCGGCGGCGACGAGCGCGACCGCGTCCCGCGCGCGGCCCGCGGGCACGACCCAGCCGAGCACGAGCGCGATCCCGCTCCCGACGCCGTTGGCGGCGGTGCCGAGCGTCGGGGTCACGGAGTTGGCCGTGAGCAGGAGCCTGCCCTCGACGACCTGGGGCAGCGAGGCGGACAGCGCCGAGAGCAGGAACCGGTTGACCGAGAGCGTCACGAGCGCCAGCACGTACACCGCCGGCCCGACCCCGACGCTGACCATGAGTGCGGCGAGCGTCAGCGTGAGCCCCATCCGCACGAGGTTCCCGACGAGCAGCACCTGCCGCCGGCTCCACCGGTCGAGGAGCACACCGGCCCACGGGCCGACGATCGTGAACGGCAGCAGCAGCACCGCGAACGCCGCCGCGACGCCGCCGGCGGTGGTCGCGTTCTCCGGCGAGAAGAAGAACAAGGTCGCCAGGCCCACCTGGAACAGGCCGTCGCCGCACTGGCTGACGAGCCGCACCGAGAGCAGCTTGCGGAACTCCCGCAGTGGCCACAACGCCTTGAGGTCCGCGATCACCTGCACGCGCGTCATCCTCGCACCCGCACGCGCGTCGGCCGCCCGGCGCCCGTCCGACGGATGTCCACCCGCACCGCACCGGTCAGGACTGGATGGCGCACGTGCGGCCGCAGCGCCGGGGGTGGTCGGGCCAGCCGCGGTCGCGGAGGGCACGGGCGACCTGCGCTGCCGTCGCGCACGGGGTCACGGCGACGTGACGCCAGCGGTAGCGCAGAGTCGTGTCGCCGGACGCCAGGAGCGTGGCGTTGTCGCGCCAGACGTCGTCGTCCGTGGCGCCGAAGGGATGCGCGAGCCGGCCGTCGAGCTCGGCCCGGACCCCGAAGCCCACGTACACGCGGTCGGCGCGGATCCACCTCCCGTCCACCCGCTCCCACCGCTGCGCGACCGCCCTCGGCAGGCCGTGGCGACGCTCGACGTCCCGCGCGTACCGATGCTCCAGCGGGGACTCCACCCCCTGCGCCACCTGCCCGAGCATCTCGACGAGCAGTCGACGTCCGGCCATCCGTGGCCGCCGCGCGGCACGCACGAGCAGGTCGTCCGGCTGGATCCCGGCCCGCACCGCATCGCACAGCAGCCCGACGACCGCATCGGTCACGTCTCGCACCCGGGCACCGGCCCCGGCGTCGGTGTGCGGGTGCGCGGTGGCCGTCGTCGCGAGGACGTCGAGGATCGCCTCGGCGGGCTCGACGGAGCGCAGGCGCCCTCCGGCCCAGGGCATGTTGCGGGTCCGATGCACGACGAGGCCTGGTTGCGGCATGACCGTGCGCGAGTGCGGCACGGTGACGACGACCGCATGGCCGGGGTCGCGGAGCACGCCGTGGTGGAAGGCGGCGGACTCGTGCGAGAGCGCGGCGGTCGGTCCCGCGTAGAGCAGCGCGGCGCGTGCCCGCTGCCGCCAGCTCGTCGGGCCGGACTGCAGCACGACGACGCCTCGGAACGCGCGCCGCCAGTGCCCTGCCGCGACCTTGCGCCGGACCGCGGACGAGGAGAAGCCCCAGGCGACGAGCTGCTCGACGGTCGCCACGCCGTCTTGCCGCACGATGACCTCGCGTGCCTGGCCGGTCAGCGCCCGCACCCCGGGCAGCTCCGACAACCAGCCCCGACTGCCGCTGCCCGGACTCGTCGTCCCGCGCGCGCTCGTCGTCCCGCGCTCGCTGGTCGTAACGCGCGCACTCGTCGCCCCGCGCTCGCTGGTCGTCCCGCGCGCGCTCGTCGTCCCGCGCACACTCGTCGTCCCGCGCTCGCTGGTCGTAACGCGCGCACTCGTCGCCCCGCGCTCGCTGGTCGTCCCGCGCGCGCTCGTCGTCCTGCGCTCGCGTGCGGGCGCCCGTCCGTCCTCCACGCCCGCACCCTGCCCTCTGTGGCCAGACCACGTCCGCCCTCATCCACAGCCCAACCCGCACCGGGCTCCCACGAGCGAGTGGTGCCGCA
>NZ_BJUA01000006.1 GCF_007989825.1 Cellulomonas persica
TCCGGCCGCCCAGGCTCCGGCGCCGGTCCCGGCGACGCCGGCTCCCCCGGCCCCGGCCGCTCCCGCGCCTGCGGCACCGGCTCCCGCTGCCCCGGCCGCTCCGGCCGCCGCTGCTCCCGCGGCCGCCGCTGCCGCGCCGGCCGCATCCGGCGGCTACCTGACGCCGCTCGTGCGCAAGCTCGCCGCGGACAAGGGTGTCGACGTCTCGACCCTGACCGGGACGGGCGTCGGCGGTCGCGTCCGCAAGGAGGACGTGCTCGAGGCCGCGGCGAAGGCGGAGGCCGCGAAGGCCGCCGCCGCGCAGCCCGCCGCCGCACCCGCGGCCGCGGCACCTGCTCCGGCGGCGAAGGTGCCGGCCGTCTCGCCGCTGCGTGGGACGACCGAGAAGGCCAGCCGCCTGCGCCAGATCATCGCCGAGCGCATGGTCGAGGCGCTGCACACCCAGGCGCAGCTCACGACGGTCGTCGAGGTCGACGTCACCAAGATCGCACGTCTGCGTGCGGCCGCCAGGGAGGACTTCAAGGCGCGCGAGGGCACGAACCTCACGTTCCTGCCGTTCTTCGTGCTCGCTGCGATCGAGGGCCTCAAGGCGTTCCCGAAGATCAACGGCGTCCTCGAGGGCAACACGATCACGTACCACGGCCAGGAGAACGTCGGCATCGCGGTCGACACCGAGCGCGGCCTCGTCGTGCCCGTCATCCGCGACGCGGGCGACCTCAACCTCGCGGGCCTGTCGCGCAAGATCGCGGACCTCGCCGGTCGCACGCGCAACAACAAGATCGGTCCCGACGAGCTCTCGGGTGCCACGTTCACGGTGACCAACACGGGCTCGGGCGGCGCGATCATCGACACCCCGATCGTGCCCGGCGGCACGTCCGCCATCCTCGGCACCGGCGCGATCGTCAAGCGCCCTGCCGTGGTCAAGGGCCCGGAGGGCGAGGACGTCATCACGATCCGCTCGATGTGCTACCTGTGCCTGTCGTACGACCACCGGCTCGTCGACGGCGCGGACGCGTCGCGCTACCTCTCGGCGGTCAAGGCCCGTCTCGAGGAGGGCGCGTTCGAGGCCGAGCTCGGTCTCTGACGCCCACGTCGGCCTGAGCCGGACGGCCCGGTCCCCTCGCGGGACCGGGCCGTCCGCGTGTCTGCCCTGTGCGTCGGCCCTGCGCGCCGGTGCCGTCCACGCCCTCGGGGCGCAGGTCAGCGCCGCGAACCCTAGGGTGGCGGCATGCGCATCGTCGTCGCCGGGTCGCACGGCTTCATCGGCTCCGCACTCGTGCCCCGCCTCCGCTCGTCCGGGCACGACGTCCGCGTGCTCGTTCGACGGGACCCGGAGCGGCCCGACGAGATCTCGTGGGACCCCGCGCGCGGGGTGCTGGACGGCGACGCGCTGCGCGGGGTCGACGCGGTCGTGAACCTCGCCGGCACCAACCCCGGCACCCGGTTGCTCACGGACGCCCGCAAGCGCGACGTGCTCGCCTCGCGCGTCGACACGGCCGGCCTGCTCGCCCGCACGCTCGCAGACCTCGACGACGGCCCACGCGTGCTGCTGCAGGCCTCCGGCATCGGCGCCTACGGCGACCGCGGCGACGTCGAGCTCGACGAGCGCGAACCGCTGGGCACGACGTTCTTCGCCGAGGTCGTGCGGCAGTGGGAGGCTGCGACCGAGCCCGCGGCCGCCGCGGGGGTCCGCGTGGTGCTCCTGCGGACCGGCGTCGTGCTGGGCGCGGGAGGGGGCGCGCTGCGCCCGATGTGGCCGCTCCTGCGGGCCGGGCTGGGCGGGCGGCTGGGATCGGGGCGCCAGTACTGGCCGTGGATCTCGCTGCTGGACGAGGTGCGCGCGATCGAGCACCTCCTGACGGCCGAGGTCGCGGGTCCCGTCAACCTCGTCACGCACGCGGACCGCAACGCCGACGTCGTGGCCGCGCTCGCCCAAGCCGTGCACCGGCCCGCGGTCGTGCCCGTCCCGTCCTTCGCGCTGCGGCTCGTGCTGCGTGACTTCTCGTCCGAGGTGCTGGGCTCGGTGCGTGCGGTCCCCGCCGCTCTGGCGGCCAGCGGGTTCGCGCCCGAGCACGGTGACCTGGCCGCCGCCGCGCGGTGGGCCGCCGAGCGCCACTGACGCGTCCTCACGCCGCGGCGACGTCCCACACGCGCCAGCCCTGGTCCGTCCAGCGCAGCACGAGCACGACCGTCGACGTCGCCGCCGGCCCGCCCGGCCGCGTCGTGCCGTCGGGAGCGACCCGCTCGTACGCGCTCGTCGTGCTCGTGACGCGCACCCGCGCCTCGTCGTCGCGCGACGCCTCGAGCGGCTCGACGGCCGTCACGGTCACCTCGAGCCCGCTGACCCGGTCGTCGCCGAGCTGCGCGACGAGCTGCGAGTCGGCCGTGTGGGCGGGCGAACCGGTCAGCTCGACCTCGTGCAGGGGTGCGCCCCGGCCCTGACCGAGCAGTACCGCGCGGCGCTGCGTGAGCATGACCGCCGCGTCGCGAGGGTCCGTCCTGGCGTGGCCGGCTGCGGCCGGTCCCGACGACGGGGACGCGAAAGGCCGGTGCGTCGCCGCCGCCGCGCTGGCGCCGTCGGTCGTCATGCGCCACGGCGCGACGAGCACCGTACCGGTCACCCCCGCGGCCAGCACCACCGCACACGCCCCCACGACCAGCCCGCGCGGCAGCGGGCTCCCCGCGGACCGGCCACGGGCCCTGCCGGAGCGAGCCGCATGACCGGCCCGGCGTCGCCCCGAGTCGCGGACGCCCCCCTGGCGCAGCGAGGTCACCGCGTCCCGGCCCGCGCGCGCGGCGAGGTCGGCCGCGTCCGGCAGCCGCAGCGGCACCGGCACCGCGACACGGAAGCACCGGTCCACGACGCGCGCCGCACCCGGGCACGCCTCGCGGCGCAGCTCGTCGAGCGCCTCGGCCAGCGACCCGGGCTCGACCGCGTGCTGCGGGCCGAGGACCGCGTCCAACAGCGCGCGCACGTCGGCGCCCGACTCGTCCGCCGCCGCGGGCACGTGTCGCAGCGCGACGCCCAGCCCGGCGAGCACGGGTCGCCCATCGGGGCCGACCACGATCGCGCCCGGCCCGACGCCGCCGTGCTGCACCCCCGCGGCGTGCAGCGCCTCGAGCGCCTGGGCGACCGGGATCGCGAGCGTCGCCGCCTCGCCGTCGGTCAGGGGCTCGCGGGCCGCGAGCAGCGCGTCGAGCCGCGTGCCCGTCACGTGCTCGGTGAACACCCCGAGCTCGTCGGCCGACAACGGCACCGCCTCGAGCACGCGCGCGAGGTGATCGTGCCGTACCGCCCGCAGCGCCCCGACCCGGGCGCGCGTCGTGTCGTCGGCCCGCAGCACGTGCAGCTCGACACGGTCCTGCGACCCGTCGAGCGCGACGGCGACGAGCGCACCGTCGTCGCCCAGCGCGTACGGCCGGTAGCCGGCCGCAGCGAGCGCGGTGTCGACCGCGGGCGCGACCCGAACGTGCCTCGTCATGGCGCCCATCGAAGCGGACCGCGCCGACGCGCGTCGTCCCTCATCCACAGGTACGGCGAGGGCCGCGGACCTGCCTCCCACGGACTCGCAGCGGCGGCCCCCGGGACGTCCTCAGCAGGCCGTCAGCGGGGAGTCAGCCGGGCGGGCTCAGTCGAGGACGACGACCTCGCCGTGCTGCGCCGACCGACGCGCGGCGTCGAGCACGCGGGCCGTCGCGACCGCGTCGGCCGGGTCCACCGGGGCCGGCGCCTCCCCGCGCACCCACGCGGCCAGCGCGGGGTAGATCTCGTGGTGGCCGCCGGTGGGCGCGGGGACCGGCCTGCGCTCGGCACCGCGGACGAGCCAGCCCTCGTGCACGGGCTCGCCGGGGCGCCGGCCCTCCTCGTACACGTCGTCGAACGCCTCGAACGGCGTCGGCTCGCCCTCGTACCGCGTCACGAGGTACGCGCCGCGCTCGCCGAGCACGCGCGTGCGGGGACCGGGGGCACCCACGAGCCCGCCCGCCTGCAGGTGGCTCAGGACGCCGGACTCGTGCCGCACGGCGAGGAAGACGTCGTCGACCGCCGGCGCCGTGCGCGCCGCGAGCTCGGCGTACACCTGGCGCACCGGTCCGAACAGCTGCACGGCCGAGTCGACGAGGTGGGCGCCGAGGTCGAGCAGCAGCCCGCCGGCCACTTCGTCGTTCTCCTTCCACCGGTCCTGCGGCTGCGGGCGGAACCTCTCCCAGCGCCGCTCGAACCGGTGGACCCTGCCGAGCTCGTCGCGCGCGAGCACGTCGGCCAGCGCGAGCTGCTCGGGGTCCCAGCGGCGGTTCTGGAACACCGTGAGGCGCCCGTCTGCCCGCTCGACGAGCGCGGCCGCGTCCTGCGCGGTCGTCGCGAGCGGCTTGTCGACCAGCACGTGCACGCCCGTCGCCAGCGCCGCCGCGACGTGCGCGGCGTGCTCCCCCGTCGGGCTCGCGACGACGACCAGGTCGACGTCGTGCAGGTCCGCCAGCAGCGCGTCCACGTCGGGCACCGCACGCGCGTCGGGCCAGTCCGCGTGCACCTGCGCGGCGCGGCTGCGCGTCACCACGGCGACGACCTGCTGCCCCGCGGCGCGCACGAGCCGCCCGTGGATCCCGCGGCCCGCGCCGCCGTAGCCGACCAAGGCCACTCGTAGCGTGCTCATGCGCCACACCCTAGGACGGCGACGAGGACCTAGGCTGGCCGGCATGCTGTTCGAGGAGCTCGAGCTCGGGACCCGCCTGCTGCCCTACGTGCCCACGTGGGAACGGCAACGCGAGGTGCACGCGGCCGTGGCCGCCGGACAGCGCGAGGACACCGTGCTGCTGTGCGAGCACGAGGACGTGTACACGGCGGGACGCCGCACCGCGACGTGGGACCGTCCGGTCGACGGCACCCCGGTGGTCGACGTCGACCGCGGCGGGCGCATCACGTGGCACGGGCCCGGGCAGCTCGTCGGCTACCCGATCGTGCGGCTGCGCGAGCCCGTGGACGTCGTGCGCTACGTGCGTGCGCTCGAGCAGGCGCTCATCGACACGTGCACCGACCTGGGCCTGAGCGCGACGCGCGTGGAGGGCCGCAGCGGCGTGTGGTTCGAGCCAAGGCCCGGCGGGCTGGCGCGCAAGGTCGCCCAGATCGGCGTCCGCGTCGCACGCGGCGTGACGATGCACGGCTTCGCGCTCAACTGCGAGCCGGACCTGCACGCGTTCGACCGCATCGTGCCGTGCGGCATCCCCGACGCGGACGTCACGTCGCTGAGCGTCGAGACCGGTCGGCGCGTGACGATCACCGAGGTCGTGCCCCTCGTGCGCGCGCACCTCGCGCGCGAGCTCGCGCCCCTCCTGACGGTGCCCACTGAGCCCACCGTGCCCACTGAGCCCCGTGAGCCCGCTGAGCCACCTGAGCCCGCCGTGCTCGCCGCGCCGGGCGCCGACGCGCGCTGAGGGCTCGACGGCTCAGGCCACGCTCCGCAGCTCCTCGGCGACACCCATCGCCCACGCGCGCACCGCGTCGAAGTCACGGAAGTCGCCGTCCTGCGCACGCACGAGCGCCACGAGCGCGCGCTCGGACACCGACAGCGACGCCTTGTCCAGCGCGCCGACGAAGCACTTCGCCTCGCGCGCACCCGTGGCCGTGACCATCGCCTCGACGTCGTCGGGCACGCTCGTCGTGGGGTGGCTGCCGACCGGGCCGGACCAGAACAGCCAGACCGGGCGCAGCCGCAGGTGCGCGCCCTGCCGGACGACGAGGTCGCGCAACGACGCCGCCAGCCGACCGACGTACACCGCGGAGCCGAGCACGACGGCGTCGTACGGCATGACCCGTTCGACGTCGTCGGGGGGGACGACGTCGACGGTGTGGCCGGCCTCCCGCAGGATCTCGGCGACCACGTCACCCATCTCGCGCGTCGCGCCGTGGCGGGACGCAACACTCACCAGCACTCGCATGGTCGGTCTCCCTCCAGAAGGCTCCGTTGCCTGCTCCCAGCCTCACCGCTGGGCGGCACCGGTGCCCGGGACCCAGGTCCCGTGACTGTGACGCCCGCCTCGTGCCACGCCGGGTGCAGGCGCGCGTGCGGCGGCTAGTGTGGCCCTCGTGACGATCGCACCCGAGGGGCGCCGGATGCTGCGCGTGGAAGCGCGCAACGCACAGACGCCCATCGAGAGAAAGCCCGAGTGGATCCGTACGCGCGCGACCATGGGCCCGGAGTACTCCGAGCTCAAGGGCCTCGTGAAGCGCGAGGGCCTGCACACCGTGTGCGAGGAAGCGGGCTGTCCCAACATCTTCGAGTGCTGGGAGGATCGGGAGGCGACGTTCCTCATCGGTGGCGACCAGTGCACGCGGCGGTGCGACTTCTGCCAGATCGACACGGGCAAGCCCGCGGACTTCGACGCCGACGAGCCGCGGCGCGTCGCCGAGTCCGTGCGGTCGATGGGCCTGAAGTACTCGACGGTCACCGGGGTCGCGCGTGACGACCTGGCCGACGGGGGCGCGTGGCTCTACGCCGAGACCGTCCGCCAGATCCACGCGCTCAACGCCGGCACGGGCGTCGAGCTGCTGATCCCGGACTTCAACGCGATCCCCGAGCTGCTCGACGAGGTCAACGCCTCGCGCCCGGAGGTGCTCGCGCACAACCTCGAGACCGTCCCGCGGATCTTCAAGCAGATCCGGCCGGGCTTCCGCTACGAGCGTTCGCTGTCCGTGCTGACCCGCGCGCGCGAGGCCGGTCTGGTCACCAAGTCGAACCTCATCCTCGGCATGGGCGAGACGTACGACGAGGTCGTCGAGGCGCTCGGCGCGCTGCACGAGGCCGGCTGCGACCTGATCACCATCACGCAGTACCTGCGTCCGTCCGTGCGGCACCACCCGGTGGACCGGTGGGTGCGGCCCGAGGAGTTCGTCGAGCTGTCGAAGGTCGCCGAGGAGCTCGGGTTCCTGGGCGTCATGTCGGGCCCGCTCGTGCGCTCGTCGTACCGGGCCGGACGCCTGTGGGGCCAGGCCATGCGGCGCCGTGGACTGCCGATCCCGGACGCCCTCGCGCACCTGGGCGAGCCGACGACCGCACGCCAGGAGGCGTCGAGCCTGCTCGCCCGCTGAGCCGGCCGGCGCTCGGGCGTCGTCCGGCCGCAGGGCCAGGGCGCGGGTCGCGGACGCGCACGAGACGGGCCGTCGCGCTCGGTAGACTCGCGCGCATGGCCCGTGACAAGTCCGCCTCCCCCGCTGCGCCCAAGACCAAGAAGGTGCGCTGGTACCACCAGCTGTGGGAAGCGTTCAAGATGACGCGGGAGACCGATCCCGCGATCACCTGGATCCTGCTCGCGACGTTCGTCGGCACGCTCGCCGTCGGCGTCATCGCGGGCGTCCTGCTGAGCTCGGTCGTCTACTTCATCCTGCTCGCGCTGCCGTTCGCGCTGCTGGCGACCATGTTCGTCCTCGCGCGGCGCGCGGAGGCCGCGGCCTACTCGCGGATCGAGGGTCAGCCCGGTGCGGCGCTCGCCGCGCTGCGCACGATCCGCCGCGGCTGGACGTTCGTCGAGGAGCCCGTCGCGATCGACCCGCGCTCGCAGGACATGGTCTTCCGCGGCGTGGGCCGACCCGGCGTCGTGCTCGTCGCCGAGGGCACGGGCAACCCGGCGCGGCTGCTCGAGGCCGAGCGCAAGCGCACCGCGCGTGTGCTCCCGAGCGTGCCGGTCATCGTCCTGCAGACGGGCCGTCACGAGGGCCAGGTCCCGCTGCCCAAGCTGCCCGGCAAGCTGCGTCGGCTCAAGCCGCAGCTGACCAAGCAGGAGGTCGCCGAGGTCACCAAGCGCCTGCAGGCACTCGGTGGTGCCCGCCTGCCCGTGCCGAAGGGCGTCGACCCGATGCGCGTCCGCCCGGACCGCAAGGGCATGCGCGGCCGCTGACACGTCACGTCCGAAGCCGCGGCTCCCGTTCGTCGGGACCGCGGCTTCGTCGTCCGTGCTGCCGCGTCGTTCGCGCTGCTGGGGCGTTCGTGCCGCCGTGCCGCTCGCTCTGCAGCGTCGTCGTGCCGGCCCGCGTCAGCGGCGCACGATCGCCGTGCCGGCGGCGCGGTCGTGCAGGCCGCGGCCGTCGGCGTCCCAGACCACCGCGGGGATCACCAGGCACAGCAGGAACGTGCGCAGCGCCCCGCGGCCGAACCCGGGCGCGCGGCCGTCGTCGGCGAGCGGCCCCTCGGGTGTCGCACCGGCACGGCGCACCCGCAGCCCGAGCAGCCGGTGCCCGACGGTGAAGCCCACCGTGCCGACGAGCACGAGGTTCTCCACCGCGAAGATCGCGAGCGTCACCATGCCGTCGGCGCGCTGCCAGAACGGGCCGGTCGCGCCCCCCGCGAAGAACGCAGACGCGAGCAGCAGGCACAGCGTCCAGTCGACGACGAGCGCCACGGCACGCCGGCCGATCGTCGCGGCCGAGCCGGGTCCCTGCGCGGGGAGTCCCAGCCGAGCGCCACGCCCACCCTCGCCCGACGGCCCGCCCTCGAGCCACGACCCCACGTTCTGCCTCGTCGTCACCGGCCCAGCCTAAGCGGGCGGCAGAGGCCTCCGGCGCGGCCTTCCGCACAGGGCTGAGTTCGCACGATCGTTACACCCGGGCCTCGCGCGTAACCTCGCGGAAACACTTGCCTCACACCAGAGAAACGGCCCCCGCCTAGCGTCTGGCTAGCCCGATGCGGGCACCATCGACCGAGGAGCAGCGGATGTTCAGCAAGCCAGAGGAAGTCCTGGCGTTCATCAAGAGCGAGGACGTCAAGTTCGTCGACGTGCGTTTCTGTGACCTGCCCGGCGTGATGCAGCACTTCAACGTCCCGGCCCAGTCGCTGGACGCCGACTTCTTCACGGACGGCCAGATGTTCGACGGTTCGTCGATCCGCGGCTTCCAGGCGATCCACGAGTCGGACATGAAGCTGGTGCCGGACGTCACGACGGCCTACGTCGACCCGTTCCGGGCGGAGAAGACGCTCAACATCAACTTCCACATCGTCGACCCGTACACCGACGAGCCCTACAGCCGTGACCCGCGTCAGGTCGCCGCGAAGGCCGAGGCGTACCTGAAGTCGACCGGCATCGCGGACACCGCGTTCTTCGCGCCCGAGGCCGAGTTCTACATCTTCGACGACATCCGCTTCGAGACGAAGCAGAACGCGTCGTACTACTACATCGACTCCATCGAGGCCGCCTGGAACACGGGCCGCGTCGAGGAGGGTGGCAACCTCGGCCACAAGACGCCCTACAAGGGCGGCTACTTCCCCGTCCCGCCGGTCGACCACTTCGCCGACCTGCGCGACCAGATCTCGCTGCAGCTGGACGCCCTCGGCCTGGGCGTCGAGCGCGCGCACCACGAGGTCGGCACCGCCGGCCAGGCGGAGATCAACTACCGCTTCGACGAGCTCGCGAAGTCGGCCGACAAGGTCCAGCTCTTCAAGTACGTCGTGAAGAACGTGGCCCACGCTGCCGGCAAGACCGCGACGTTCATGCCGAAGCCCCTCTTCGGCGACAACGGCTCGGGCATGCACGTGCACCAGTCGCTGTGGAAGAACGGCGAGCCGCTGTTCTTCGACGAGAAGGGCTACGGCGGCCTGTCCGACATCGCCCGCTGGTACATCGGCGGTCTGCTCAAGCACGCGCCCGCGCTGCTCGCGTTCACCAACCCGACGGTGAACTCCTACCACCGCCTGGTCCCGGGCTTCGAGGCGCCGGTCAACCTGGTGTACTCGGCCCGCAACCGCTCGGCGTGCATCCGCATCCCGGTCACCGGTTCGAACCCGAAGGCCAAGCGCATCGAGTTCCGCGTGCCGGACCCGTCGTCGAACCCGTACCTCGCGTTCGCGGCCATGCTCATGGCCGGCATCGACGGCATCCAGAACCGCATCGAGCCGCCCGAGCCGGTCGACAAGGACCTGTACGAGCTGCCCCCCGAGGAGCACGCCCTCATCCAGCAGGTCCCGGGCTCGCTCTCCGAGGTGCTCGACAACCTCGAGGCCGACCACGACTGGCTGACCGCCGGCAACGTCTTCACGCCGGACCTGATCCAGACCTGGATCGACTACAAGCGCTCCGCCGAGGTGGACCCGATTCGTCTGCGGCCGCACCCGCACGAGTTCGAGCTCTACTACGACGTGTGATCGTCCCGGCCCCCGGCTGCTCCCGGGGGCCGGTGACTCGCAGTGACGGAACCCCCGTCGCCCCGGTGGGCGGCGGGGGTTCCGTGGTCCTGGGGTTCCGTGGTCCTGGACACCGACGCGGCGCCGACGACGACGCGTCGACGAGCGCCGGCCGCACGTCCGCGTCCAGCTGTCGCGGCCGGGCGTCGCAGTGCGGCGGCCCGGCTCAGCCGGCGAACCGCCCGATGTCCGTGCGCAGGGTCTCGGCCATGCGGGAGAGGCCGCCGTCCGCGTCGCCCGCCGCGGCCGCGACGCCCTGCGCCTCCTGGTCGATCACCGAGATCACCGAGGCGATGCGCTCCATGGCCTGGACGACGTCCTGGGCCGCCTGCTGTGCCGCGGCGACCTGGGCCGCGATCTCCGACGACGACTGCGCGACGTCGTCGGACAGCGACTTGACCTCGCCGGCGACCACCGAGAACGCGCGCCCGGCGGCACCCGCGCGGGCCGCCTCGATCGTCGCGTTCAGCGCGAGCAGCCGCGTCTGGGCGGCGACGGCACCGATGACGTTCACGGCCGAGTCGATCTTCTCCGACGACTGCGCCAGCCGTTCGACCAGGTGCGTGGCCTCGTCGAGCTCACGCACGGCCTCGCGCACCGAGTCCCCCAGGGACTGGGCGGACGCGCCGAGCTCCGTGGACGCCGCAGCCACGTGCTGCGACACCTCGACGGCCTGACCGACGACCTCGGCGCGCAGCGCGGTCTCCTGCCGCGTGCGCTCGGCGGAGTCCCGCATGAGGTCGCGCGAGGCGTTGATGCGCCGTGCCCCGTCGCGGTACGCGCCGGGCAGTCCGCGCTCGATGAGCGTGCGGTGGAAGCGCCCGCGCGCACTCGCCCCGAGCGCCGCACCGGACTCGCGCACGAATGCGTCGTTGACGTCGAGCAGGTGGTTGAGGGCGTGGGCGAGCTCGGTGACCCGCTCGTCGACCGAGCCGACGACGCGGGCCTCGAGGTCGCCGGCTGCTGCGCGGCGCACCACCTCGACGACCGGTGCGAGGTCGGGCGTCGCGGACTCGACGGCCGTGCCGCTCGAGCGGCGACCGCCGATCACCGGACCCCGCCGTGACGGTTGATGACGTCCCAGACGAACTCGTCGTAGGACACGCCACGCTGCTCGAGCGTGCTGCTCAGCAGCGCTCCGGACGCGGCGACCGCCTGGTTGCCGGTGCCGTGGCGGCGCTCCTCGCGCAGCAGCACGTCGTACAGCTCCTCCACCTCCCGCACGGCCGCGGGCGCGGGCAGACGGCGGTTCGAGTGGTACCCGACCGTGCGTCCGTCGCGCTGCGACGGCGTGACGTGCGCCAGGACCCAGTAGTACGAGCCGTCGGTGGCGAGGTTCTTGACGTAGGCGAAGATCTCGTCGCCCTCCCGGATCGTGTCCCACAGCCTCTGGAACACCGCACGCGGCATGTCCGGGTGCCGGATCACCGAGTGGGGCTGCCCGAGCAGCTCGTCCAGCTCGAAGCCCGACACTCGGACGAACACGTCGTTGGCGTAGGTGATGCGGCCCTGGGGATCCGTCTTCGAGACGATGATCTCCTCCGCACCGAAGGTGCGCTCGACCGAGGTCGGGGTGATCGAGGCAGTTCTCACGGGCGACTCCAGATGGTCGGGTGCGCGCCGTCTGCGCACTGCCCTCCCATCGACCGCAACGGTTCCCGCGAGAGCCGTTCCGCACCGCAAGTCCGCAGGTCAGAGCACACATCTGGGTGAACGAACACCCGTTCGGCCCTGGCCTTTGGTCCCACCTGGGACCCCGGTCGCCGTGAGCTCGCGCGCGGTCACGCGTCGGGGGTCGTCGGACGCATGCCGTCGAGCAGGATCGAGGTGAGACGGCCGACGAGGTCCGGCGCCCTGCGGCCCACCGCGTCGGGCAGAGGCCGGGTGATCAGGCCGATCGCGAGGACGAGCTCGAGCGCGCTCAGGTCGGCGCGGACGAGGTGCGCGGCGCGCGCCTGCGCGAGGAGGTCCTCGACGCCCGACAGCGCCTCGTCCTGCGCGGTGCGGACGGTCGCCGAGAGGTCGTCGGCCAGGTGCACGGCGAGCGCGGCGGACAGCGCGCCCAGGTCGAGGTCGACGAGCCGCCGCACGTAGCCGTGCCAGGCGGTGACCGGTGCGCTGCCCATCTGCTCGGCGGCGTCCTGCGCGGCTGCTCGCACGTCGTCGAGGATCGCGAGCGCGACCTCGTCGGCGAGGTCGGCGCGCGAGGCGAAGTTGCGGTAGAGCGTCGCGATCCCGACGCCCGCGGCCTCCGCCACCGCCTCGAGCGCGACGTCGCTGCCGTGCACGGCGAAGAGGTGGCGCGCGGCGCGGACCAGGCCGTCGCGGCGGCGCGCTGCATCGGCTCGCACGGATCCTCCGGTCTGTGATGGTCGCCACGGTCGTCGCGAGTTGACGGGACAAGTGTAACCGGAGGAGCATCCTCCGCATAACCGGAGGCGCAGTCTCCGATTACGTCGCCGCCTCCGGCGCGACCCCACCCTCCCACCCAAGGAACCCATGTCTGCGACGCACGACCAGCAACCTGCCGCCTCCCCCGAGCCTGCGGTGCTCCCCACCGCGGCACGCCGCGCCCCCCGACCGCTCGTCATCCTGGTCGGCATGACGGTCGCACTCGGTGCGGTCCTGGCGCTGCTGCTCGCGATCTTCATCCTGCCGTCGCTCAAGAGCGGCCCGCACGACCTGCCCGTCGGCGTCGTCGGCCCGCCCACCGCACTCACTCAGGTCGAGGAGGCGCTCGCGACCTCCGCGCCCGGCGCCTACGACCTGCAGCCGTTCGCGAGCGCGGACGCCCTCACGCAGGCGGTCGAGGACCGCGAGGTCGTGGGCGGGTTCGTCGTGGAGCCGACCGGTATCCGGGCCGTCGTCGCGACCGCGGGCTCGGCCGCGATCGCGCAGTCGGTGTCGGCGGCGGCCCAGGGCCTCGGCGCAGCCATGGGCGTCGCGGCGACGACGACGGACGTCGTGCCCCTGCCCGCGTCCGACCCGTCGGGCATCGGCATCGGCGGACTGGCGTTCCCGCTCGTGTTCGGCGGGATCGTGCCCGCCGTCGCGTTCCGCTCGGCGTTCGCGCGGAGCAACACCTGGAAGCTCGCGGGCATCGGCCTCTTCTCGCTCGTGGGCGGCATGATCGTCGCGGCCGTCCTGCAGTTCGGGTTCGGCAGCATCGAGTCCGCCTTCTGGCCCGTCGCGGCATCCATGGCCCTCGGCATCGCCGCGATGTCCTTCCCGCTGTCGGGCCTGCAGCTCGCGTTCGGCGGCAAGGGCTTCACGATCGGCGCGATGAGCATGATGTTCCTCGGCAACCCGTTCGCCGGGATCGCCACGACCGCCGCGTGGCTGCCGGCCGGTCTCGGCACGTTCGGCCAGATCCTGCCCCCGGGCGCGACAGGCACGCTCGTGCGCTCGGTCGCCTACTTCGGGGGCACCGGCGGCCTCACCGCGGGCCTCACGCTCGGCGCGTGGGTCGTCGGCGGACTCGTGATCCACACGGTCGGCAGCGTCCGCGCGAAGGCCGCGCCGGTCGTCGTCGCGACCGAGGGCGCCGCGGCCGAGGTCGACCAGCGCGAGGCGGTCGCCACCGTCGGGGCCTGAGCCGCCAGGACGAGCGGCCGGCTGATCCCGCCGTCAGGCTCGGCAGCCGCGCGCCGCCGGGACGCCCCTCAGCGCTGGGGCGGCGCCTGCGGGTCCTGGTCCGGAGCGCTGACGTCGTCGCCGAGCCGCGCCTCGCGCTCGCGCAGGCTGCGCTCCCAGTCGCGCAGCATCTGCTCGTGCTTCTCGTCGGACTCCCGCATCGCGGCGAGGAACTCCCGGTCGACGTCCGCCGAGGCGCGGGGACGCTCGTACTCCGGGAAGCCGGCCGTCTGCGTCGAGGGCCACGGGGCGTGCAGGCGCGGCTCGCGCTCCGGGCGGCCCGCGACGAGCCACGCGACCGCGCCGATCACCGGGACGAGCACGATGAGGAGCACCCACATGGACTTCGCGAGGTTGCGCACGCGGTACTGGTCGGTCTGGATGCAGTCGATCAGGCAGTAGACCGTCAGGCCGATCTCGACCAGGAACCCCACGTAGCGCAGCATCTCGTCCCCCGGCTGTCGGCCACGCCCCGACCGGCGTGCAGCCGCACCGTAGCGGAACGCCGGTCCCTCGCGGGCGAGTTCCGGCGCGCAGTCGGGCTGGTGAGGCACATGGTGCCTCTCCCGGCCCACCCTCGAAAGGTGCGGTGCGCATCCCGAAACGTTCAGGCCGTGTCTGCGGCGACGCCGCGCTCTGCACGATGAACTCGTTCACGCACCGCTCGAGGGGAGACGCAGTCATGTGGAGCGCACGGATCAGAGCGACCGCACGGTGGGGGGTGGCCGCACTCGTCGCCGTCGGGGCGATCACCGCCGCGGGGACGTCGGCGAACGCCGTCCAGACCACGCCGAACATCGCCTACGCCCCCGCCGACCCAGCCGGCTCGCGCGGGCACCTGCTCGACCTGTACGTCCCCGACGGGGCCGGCCCGTGGCCCCTCGTCGTGTGGTCGACCGGATCCGCGTGGACGTCCGACGACGGCAAGGCCGGCGCGAACGCGATCGCCCAGCAGCTCAACCCGCGCGGCATCGCGGTCGCGGGGGTGAGCGTCCGCTCGAGCTCGCAGGCGAAGTTCCCGGCCCAGGTCCACGACGTCAAGGCCGCGATCCGCTACCTGCGCGCGAACGCCGCGCAGTACCGGCTCGACCCCGGCAAGTTCGCCACGATGGGCGACTCCTCGGGCGGGTGGGTCGCCGCGATGGGCGCGCTCACCGGCGGCGTCGCCTCGCTCGAGGGCAACCTCGGCACGACGGGCGTGTCCAGCACGGTCCAGGCCGGCGTCGACTTCTTCGGACCGACCGACTTCATCCGCCTCGCGCAGCAGGACCAGGGCGGCTGGATCGACCACAACAGCCCCGACGCACCCGAGGCCCAGCTGCTCGGCTGCGCCATCCCGTCGTGCCCCGACAAGGCGCGCCAGGCCGACCCGATCAGGTACGTCGACGCGAACGACCCGCCGATGCTCCTGCTGCACGGGCGCGCGGACAACGTGGTGCCGCACGCGCAGACCGAGATCCTGTACGACGCACTCAACGCCGCGTGCGTCGACACCCGGTTCTTCTCGGTGCCGGGCGCCGGTCACAGCCACGCGGACGTCACGAGCGCCTCGCGCTACGGCCAGCAGACCGTCCGCACGACGGACGGCTGCCGCGAGACCGTCACCCAGGGCACCCCGAACCCGAGCTGGGACACGATCGCCGCGTTCCTGAAGGACGCCTGGGCAGGCACCGGCCCGACGCCGACGCCGACCCCCACCCCGACGCCGACGTCGACCCCCACGCCCACGCCGACCCCCACGCCGACGAGCACCCCGACCCCGACGCCCACGTCGTCGCCGACCTCGAACCCGCAGGCCGGGTGCACCGCGACGTACACGGTCGTGAGCAGCTGGCCGGGCGGGTTCGTCTCCGAGGTCAAGGTCACGGCAGGCAACGGACCCCTCGGCGGGTGGCGCGTCAGCGTCTCGCTGCCGTCCGGCTCGGCGACGAACGTGTGGAGCGGCCAGTCCGCCGGTGGCTCGCACCTGACGGTGACGAACGCTCCGTGGAACGGGCAGCTCGGCGCCGGGCAGAGCACGGTGTTCGGGTTCCAGGGCACCGGTTCCGGCGCTGGCGCCACCGTGAGCTGCGCGGCGGCTTAGTCCCGTCGCGCACCGCAGGACCGGCGGGCACGTGCCGACAGTGCCCGCCGGTCCTGCACCCCCGGCGTGTCCTCGTCGCCGTGACGCGCCCGTGACGCCGGTCCCGCTAGCGTCCGCGTATCGATCCCGACGAGCCTCGAGGAGGCTCCCATGACGCTCCGGACGCACGTGACCTTCCGGCGCGCGCTCGCCGCCGCGACCGCCGCGCTCACGCTCGTCGTGCTGGGTGCGGGGCCGTCGTCCGCAGCGAGCTGGCGGTCGTCGGTCGCCCTCCCCGTCGCGCGACTGGCCGCCACGGACGTGCAGGTCGGCGAGGACGGCATCACCGACGTCACGGCGGTCACCGGGTCGTCCGGCAGCACGACCCTGACCATGGTGACCGTGGGGGCCTCGTCGGGTGCCGTGCCCCAGGTGGCGTGGAGCCGCTCGAAGGTCACGGGCGACGTCGCGCTCGTCGAGTCCCCGAAGGGCGGCGCGGTCGTCGCCTGGACGCGGGACACCGCCGTCGAGTGGGACGACCCGACGACGCTGTACGTCGCGGCGCGTACCGCGGGATCGACGACCTGGACGTCGCCCACGAAGATCGGCCTGGTGCACGCCGGCGGTTTCGACCTGGGCGTGGACCGCTCGGGCCGGTACACGCTGGCGTACCGCACCGCGACCGCGACCCGGGTGCTCACCGGACGCCCCGGGTCCTGGGCCGCGCGCACCCTGCGCGCCGCGCTTCCCTCGGTCGACCTCGCCGTCGCGCCCGACGGCACGGCGGCGCTGCTCTCGGTCGGCGACGACTCGTCCGCGGCCGTCCTCTCGGTCGCGTCACGCGCGTCGGCGACCGGCGCGTGGACCGCACCGCAGGTCGTGCGACGCGACGCGAGCCCGGTCTTCCTCTACGGGACGCAGTCCGTGGTCGCCGCGTCCGGCGGGAGCGTCACCGTCGCGTGGAGCTCGGGGACGGGCGTGCGCGTGGCCTCGCGCACCTCGACCACGGGGTCCTGGGTGAGCACCACGGTGCCCGGCTGGTTCTTCGACCTGACCGGCCGCTCCGACGGCCGGGTCGAGCTCGCGAGCGGTGCCGTCCAGGTGCGCTCACGGGCAGCAGCGTCGACCACCTGGAGCACGCCGACGACGGTGGCCACGCGCAGCGGGGTGGTCGGGATCGACGAGGCGGCCGGCGCGACGCTCGCCGCGACCGTCGCGTGGGTCGAGGACCGCGGCACCGGCGCGCCCGGCGTGTACGTGCGGAACCGCTCGGCCTCCGGCTCGTGGGGCTCGGTCCGCCGCGCGGCCGACACGCGCGTCGAGTACGGCGACGTCCCGCACTCGTTCGTCGGCGTCGCGCGCTCGCTCGCGGGCCGTGCCGCGCTCGTCTACCAGTCGCCGTCGGGCAAGGTCTGGCTCCAGCGGTACCTGTAGCTGCCGGCGCCCTCTGGCCGCGGGCACCGTCGTCTGCCACGCTCGGGTCATGGACGCGCCCGACGAGGGATGGCGGGAGCGCCAGGTGGTCGTCGGGGAGCACCGCGTGCTGGTGCGCCAGAGCGACGAGCGGCCCGGCCGGCTCCCCGTGGTGCACGTGCACGGCTTCGCGATCTCGGGTGCGTCGCTCATGCCCACGGCGCGGCGCCTCGCCCCGTACGGCACGCAGGTCGTCCCCGACCTGCCCGGCTACGGCGGGAGCGAGCGCTGGGACCGCACGCTCGGCATCCCGGCCCTCGGGGACGCGCTCCTGCGCATCCTGGACGCTCTCGAGCTCGAGCGCGTCGTGCTGCTGGGCAACTCGATGGGGTGCCCGGTCAGCCTCGAGGTCGCGTACCAGGCGCCCGACCGCGTCGATCGCACGATCCTGGTCTCCCCCGCGGGCGGGGTCCAGAACCAGCCCTTCGGCCGCGCGCTGCGCCAGCTCGCGCAGGACGTCCTGCGCGAGAGCCCGCGGATGGTGCCCGTCGCCGTCCCCGACTACGTACGGTTCGGGCCGCTCAACGCGCTGCACCTGTTCAGCGAGCTCACCCGGTTCCCCTCGCTCGAGCGCCTGCTGCGTACCCCGGTCCCCACCCTCGCGGTGCTCGGCAGCCGCGACCCCCTCATGCCGCGGCCGCAGCGGGTGCGCGAGATCGCTCACCTCGTGCCGCCGCACGTCACGGTCGTGCTCATCGAGGGGGCCGCGCACGCGGTGAACTTCAGCCACCCGGGCGAGCTCGCGCACGTGGTGCGCTCCTGGCTCGACGGGCGCGAGATCGTCGACGACCCGGACGAGCCGGGGCGCTCGCGCGTCCTGCAGATCGGGCGCGGTTAGGGGCGCTCGTCGAGGACGTGCCGCACGACGAGGTCCACGAGAGCGGGGTCGGCGAGCACGCGGAAGTGGCCCGGCGTCGGCAGCACCACGTCGGCCCCGCCCGGTGGCACGACGGCGTCCGGCACGTGCGGGTCCCAGATGCTGCGCACCGCGACGATCCGGGCGTCGACCGTGCGGTCGAGCACGAGCGCGCGGATCACGGCGTCCCCGGGCACGAGTGCGCGGACCGCGCGCAGCGGCACCCACCGCGCGTACCGCGAGCCGCTGAACGGGGTGTTCACCGTGACCATCGACGCGATGCGCGCGTCGCCGGACGCGAGGTCGGCGAGCATGGCGTGCTTGCCGATCAGCCCGCCCTTGCTGTGCGCGAGCAGCACCACGTCGCGCAGGTCGCGCTCGGCGAGCGTACGCCGCAGGACGTCCGCCGACTCGGGCACGGGTCGGTGGTTGCGGCCGAGCGCGGGCACCGCGTGGACGCGCAGGCCCCGGCGGTGCAACCGCCTCGCGAGCGGCCGCAGGAAGTGCCACGCCTCGTACACGCCGGGGACGAGGACCACGGGCCGGCCCCGGACGGGTGGCCGCGCGAGCTCGTCGGCCCGCCACGGCGGCGCGAGCCCCGCGACGATCCACGCCACCGCGGCTGCGTAGTCGCGCACGCGCCACCACACGTGGAGCTCGCCCACCCGCGCGGGCAGGGAGCCGGTCAGCGCGCGGACCACGCGCGCCCTCGCGTCAGACCGCCCTCGGCGTGACCTCGGGCTCGACCGCGCCGGGCGGCGCCGGGCGGGCGAGCAGCGAGACGACGAGCAGGACGACGATCGCGACGAGCGCGGTCCACCCGACGAGTGCCGGGGTGACGCGGTCGGCGAGCACGATCACCAGCCCCGCGACCGACGCGACGACGATGCGCACGAAGACACGCTGCTCGTCGAGCCAGCGTCCGACCGGGCCTGTCGAGACGCCGTGCCGGTCCCCCAGCCCGCGCACGGCCGCCACGCCACGTCCCCACGACGAACGCAGCGAACGGGCCGCCGTGGACCCGCCCGCGACGAACGCGATGATCGCGACGGCCAGGCCGAGCACGGCGATCGCGCGCAGCGCCACGCGCAGGAACGCCACGACCTGGTCGTACACGACGACCGCCACGTCGGGACGCTGCACCGCGTCGGGCAGCGACTCGACGTACAGCGAGCGGCCGACCGCGATGCCCACCCCGAGCAGCAGCATCGCGCCCGCGAGCGCGAGCCCCGCGACGACGAGCGAGCGCGCGCGGTGCCGGGCCGCGAGCACCCCGCCCGCGAGCAGGAGCAGCGACACCCACGGCAGCCAGGTGCCGAGCGCGTGGAGCAGCCGGTAGGCGCTCTGCAGCCGCACCAGGTCGTCGCTCTGCATGAGCGGGAACGACGCGTCGATCGTCGGGAGCCGTTCCAGGATCGTGAAGCCGCGGTCGACCAGGAGCTGCGTGACGGCGTCGACGACGGTCGTGAGCTGCACGCTCAGCGTCCCGTCGGCGCCGATGCTCGCGATCGCGTCCGGGTCGCCCTGCAACGACGCGACGAGCTGCTCGTGCGCGGTGCGGTTCGCCTCGACCCAGGCCGTCGAGAACGCATCCGACGTGACGATCCTCTCCACCCCGCGTCGCACGAAGTCCGTCGCCGCGTTCACGAGCGGTTCCTGCAGCGACTCGACCAGCGTCGCGACACGGGGCGGCAGGCCGAGCCCGGCGAGCGCCGACGTGGCGTCGGCCGCAAGCTCGTCGACCCCGACCGCGTCGACGATCGCGGTCGTGAGCCGGTTGGTGACCGCCTGCTGCACGCCCGGGTCGTCCGCGAGCGGGCCCACGGTCGCGACCCACCGGTCGGTGTCCTCGACGAGGCCGCTCGCCCACGACGCGATCACGGCGACAGGTGCCAGCAGCGCGCCGGCCAGGATCAGGACGACCGCGAGCACGGACCGGCCGACGCGCCGCGGCGCTCGACGGCCCGGCTCGACGCCCCCGCCGGCGGCCGGTGTCACGGCGACCGGCGCCGTGGCCGTGCTCAGCCGCTGCTTGAGGCGTGCGTTCTCCGCCTCGAGCGCGGCCAGCCGCTCGCGCAGCTCGTCGTCGGACGCCGCGGGCGTCGCACCGCGGATCCCGCCGACGGGCACGGGTTCGGTGGGCTGCTCCACGGGGTGCGAGTCCGGGTCCGGCCGACGGGGCCGTGACCCCTTCGCCGCTCGTGGTGCCGACTCGTCTGCCATGACACACCTCCGTCGAGCTGCCCGCAGGCCTCGCGTCGAGGATCGCAGCCCGAGCCGAGACGCGCACCACCCTCCGCGGGCGATCCCGCGCCGGTGGCCGGCGCCCGTCCCGGCCGTCGCGCAGCCCCGCGCACGACGCACCGCGCGGCGACTCCTGTGCAGGTCGCGCGCCCGGTAGCGTCGTGCCGCACGTGCCGCTCCCGCTCGACCCGACGAGGACCGATGCCGAAGCCCCGTCCCGCCGCCGTCATGGACGCCCGCCGCCCTCCGGCCTGGCTGCCTCGCGCGTTGCTCATGTGCGCGCTGGCCGTGTTCGCCGCGGTGCTCGTCTGGCGCTCGCTCGGCCTGCTGACGAACGTCATCACGATCCTGGCGTGGTCGTGGTTCATCGCGCTGGCGATGGAGCCGCCGATCCGCTGGCTGTTGCGCCGTGGCATCCGCCGGACCCGCGCGACGGGCCTGGTCATGCTCGCGGCGGGCGTGCTCGTCACCGTCGTGATCGCCCTGTTCGGCAGCCTCTTCGTGCAGCAGGTGATCGACTTCGTGACGCACCTGCCCGAGTACTACGCGGACTTCGCGGAGTGGCTCGACGACCGCTTCGGGGCGCAGATCCCGACGGCCGACGAGGCGCTCGACACGATCGGCAAGAACTGGCAGTCGCTCGCCCCCGGCATCATCGGCGCGGGCGCGTCCATCGTCGGCGGCATCTTCAACGCGAGCTCGATCCTGCTGGTCACGTACTACATGGCCAGCGCCGGACCGCGGTTCCGCGCCTCCGTGCTCGCCTACCTCGAGCCGAGCCGGCAGCGCGAGGTGCTGCGCATCTGGGAGGTCTCGCAGGAGAAGGTCGCCGACTTCATCAACTCGCGCGTGGTGCTCGCGGCGCTCTCGACCGCGTTCACGTGGATCTTCTTCATGATCATCGACCTGCCGTACGCGCTCCCGCTCGCGGCGTTCACGGGCGTCGTCTCGCAGTTCGTCCCGACGATCGGCACCTACATCGGCGGCGCGCTGCCGGTGGCCGTCGCGCTGACGGTCTCGCCGCTCGAGGCGGTGCTCGTGCTGGCGTGGATCATCGCCTACCAGCAGCTCGAGAACTACGTGTTCTCCCCCAAGATCTCGGCCCGCGCGCTGCAGCTCAACCCCGCGGTGTCCTTCCTCGGCGTCATCGGGTTCGGGGCGGTGTTCGGCGCGATGGGCGCGTTCATCGCCCTGCCCGTCCTGGCGACCGTGCAGGCGGTCGCATCCACCTACGTCCGCCGCCACGAGATCGTCGACGACCCTCTGCTGCACGAGGACGTCGAGGCGCTGCGTCGCAACCGCGGCTGGTCGCAGGTCGACGAGGGCGACGGGGACGACGACGAGCCCCGCCCCCAAGGCACCCCGTCCGGGGGCCCTGGGCCCGCGTCCACGACCTGGAACGCACGCCTCCGCCGCCGGCCGGCGTCCCCGGTCGCGCCGCTCCCGACCGACCAGCCGCCCACCACGGACGGCGAGCCGGTCGACGGCGACACGGACGCCCCCGCGTCGGAGTCCGGCACGGCGTCGCCCGACGGCTCCTCGCAGGACGACACCGGACGCTGAGCCCACGGGCTCGTCGCCCCGCGGCCCGCGCGGCGTTCGTCCGCCTGTGACGCACGCGTGACGCCCGTGAGGCGCGTGCCGTCGCACGCTCGCCTGCGGGGGCTGCGACGCGGGCACGCCGATCCCGCGGGCTTCCTCCGGCCGACGCGTTCGCGCCGACCGGTCGTCGCGCGAGGAGGAAGCCATGGCGACGCTCGTCGTACCCGGAGTGCAGGTCGAGACACGGTTCGACGTCCTGCCGCCGCTGCCCGCGTCGTCGGGTGTCGTCGGCATCGCCGCGATCGTCGACCGACCTCCCGTCCCCGCGGCCCTCGTCGGGCTCTCCCGCGCGGCCGAGATCCCCGGGAGCCTCGGCCCCGGCACGGTCGCCTCGGCGCCGGAGATCGTGCACGCGCTCGCGAACGGCGCGTCCGAGGTGCTCGTGGCCCCCGTGGGTGGCGGCGGTGCGGCCTCGCTCGTGCTGCGCAACGCGGTCTCGACCGACGCGGTGCTGCTACGGGCCCGGTCGGTCGGGACGTGGGCGAACCAGGTCTCGGTCGACGTGCGCACCGTGACGAACGCCGCGGGCGAGACGGTGCGCGTGAGCCTGCGGGTGCTGCGCGGCGGGCAGGTCGTCGAGGAGTTCGCGGACCTCGTCGTCGAGCCCGGCTCGCACCAGGACCTGCTCGACACGATCAACACACGCTCGCTGTACCTCGTCGCGCTCGACCCGTCGCTCGCCGACGCACTGCCCGCCGCGGGCACGTACGTGCTCCCCGCGGACGGCACGGGCGTCGACGTCCCGCGCTCGGGCGCCGCGCAGACGCTGCTCACCCTCCTGCCCGAGCCCGAGGTCGACCCCACGGGCCTGACGGTCGAGGTGCTGTCGCCGTCGGCCGACAACGTCCGGGTCCGCGTGTTCCGGGACGGGGCCCAGGCCGAGGAGTTCACGCGCCTGACGATGAACCCGGACTCGGCGAACTACCTGCCCGCGGTGATCCTGCGCGAGAGCGCGCTCGTGCACGTCCGGCAGGCCTCGTCGCTCGCGGCGCCCGACCGGTTGCCCGTCGCGATCTCCCCCACGCCGCTGACGGGCGGCACGTCCCCGTCCGCGGCGGACTACCAGGACGCGATCAACCTGCTCGCGACCGACCCGCGGATCAGCCTCGTGACGGCCTCCCTCGAGCCGACCCGCACCGAGGCGTTCGTGCAGGTCGTGCACCAGGCGCTCGTCGCGCACGCCGTCGCCCAGGCCGACGCGGGCGCCCCGCGCATCGCGTTCGGCTCCGTGACGGTCGCCGAGCAGGCGAACCTCGACCGCATCCGCGACCACGCCGCTGGCGTGCGCAACCGCCGGTTCGTCCTGGTGACCCCCGCGGGTGCCGCAGGGGCCGTGATCGGCGCGGTCGCGCGGACCGGGCCGTCGATCTCGCCGACCTTCAAGCCGGTCCCGCTGTTCGGCATCCCGCCGGCCCGCTACACCGACAGCGAGCTCAACCGCCTGCTCGGGCCCACCCACAACGCGCTCGTCGTCGCCGAGCGGTCGGGGCGCGGCGTGATCGTGCTGCGCGGCCTCGACACGAGCGGCGACCAGATCTCCGTCACGCGCGTCGCCGACGCGTGCGTGCGCGAGGTCAAGGCCATCGCGGAGAACTTCATCGGCCAGCTCAACACCGCCGACGCCCGCACCGCGCTGCGTCAGCAGATCGTCGCGACGTTCACCCGCATGGAGCGCGCCGGCGAGCTCGTGCCGTCGACCGACGGCACGGACCCCGCGTTCCTCGTCGACGTGTACTCGACCCAGCTCGACTTCGCGCAGGGCAACGTCCGCATCGACATCGCGGTGCGCCCCGTGCGGGCCATCGACTTCGTCTACGCCACCATCCGCGTGAAGAACTGAGAGGCGCGCCATGCCCACCGTGTATGCGGCCAACGAGAGCTCCGTCCTGGTCAACGGCACGCCCGTCGAGGGTGTGCGCTCGGTCGAGCACCGCTCGGCCACGGTCCGCCAGGACCTGTACGCGCTCGGCTCGTCCGAGCGGATCGGCGTGGTCACCGGACCGCGCAACGTCGAGGGCCGGATCCGGGTCGCGTCGTCCGCGCCGGACCTCGACGCGCTCGTGGGCGACGACTTCTTCCAGATCACGGCACCGCTGCGGCAGGGCGGCACGACCGTCACCGTGAGCTTCGACGAGTGCCTGATGACCGAGAAGTCGTTCGCGATGAGCGCGGGCGGGCACGGCGAGACCGTGTACGCCTTCACGGCGACGCGCGTGCGCGAGGAGCGGTGAGGTCACCCGGCCATGAGCAGCGGTGCGGTCCAGCTCGTCGCGGACGGCGAGGTGCGCGTCGGCGACGTGACGTACCCCGGTGGGCTCCTGCCTGACGGGCGCGCCACGCTGCTGGGCGTCACCGTGCGTCGGCTGCGGCTCGCTGAGCGCGACCGTCTCGTCTCGCTGGTGGCCGGTCTCGTGACCGGGGCCGACGAGGCGCGCACGCTCGCGGGGCTGGTCCTCGCGGCCGCAGCCGCGCCCGGTGACGCGCTGCCCACGCACGACGACGACCTCGCGGCCGTCCAGGCGGTCGCTCTGCACCTCGCGGGCGCCGCGCTCGACGGTCCGCTCGCCCGCACGCGCCTGCTCGCCGGGCGGTCGGCCGGGGCTGCCGCGGACGACCTGCCGGCCGCCGACGCCGACCTGCTGGCCGCCGAGCTCGCGCGTGCCGTGGTCGTCGACGACGGGTGGACGCGTCTGGTCCTCGACGGCTCCGACTCGGGCGACGGACCGCCCAGGGCCGTGCGGGACCGCCTCGCGGCCGCGCTCCTGGCCCGCGCGTCGCAGCCGCTCGACCCGAGCCTGGCACGCGCGCTGCTCGGTGGGTCCGAGGGCGTCGAGGACGGCGCACCGCCCCAGTGGGCCGTGCGGGCGAGCGACCCCTGGTGGTCCGACGGCGGGTCGCCTGCTGCGGGTGCGGCGGACGCGGCGACCGGCGACGCGCCTGCCTGGACGTCGGGGACGGCCGGGGCCGCGTCCGGGCCGGGGCCGTCAGGCGACTCGAGCGCGGCGAGCGGGACGTCCGGCACGGGAGCCGGCGTCGGTCGGAGCCCGCAGCCGCTGCCGGAGGGGCCCGGCGTCGCGCGCCATGGCGCGCTCGTCGGCCACGACGCGGCCGGTCCGGTGGCCCTGCGGGCCGCACCGGGCGACGCCGCTGCGCTCGCCCGGGCGACGGTCTCGGCGCCGAGAGGCGTCGCGTCCGGCCCGGCCGGCTCGTGGCGTCCGTCTGTCGGGCCTGCCGCGACCGCGCCTGCCGCCGCACCCCGACGCGGGGCGGAACGCTCGGGTGGAGTCGACCGGTGGGGCGCACCGGTGACCTCGTCCGGCGCCGGAGCGACGAGCGCCCTCCTCGGCGCGGCGGGCGGCGCGTGGCCCCTCCCGACGCACCCCGCATGGACCTCCTGCGCACCGGGCGCGCTGGTCACGGGCGCTCGCTCCGCGCTCCACCACACGGACCGCGACGCGGTCACCGATGCGCCCACGGCTGCTCCGCGGGTGCCGTCCGACCGCGAACCCGCGACGTCCACCGGAGCCGACGACCTCGCGCGCGAGCTCCAGCGCGCGGCCGACCTGCGAGGGCTGCGCCGATGAGCCTGCCGAGCGGTCTGCCTGCCCCGGCACCGTCGTCGGGCGCTCGCCCCATGCCCGTGATCGGCGACGTGACGCTCACGGCGACGCAGCGCGTCGACCACGCGCTCGACGGCGGGTTCGTGGACGTGCCCGTGCTCGGCCTGCAGGGTCACGCGCAGCAGCGCAGCGGGCGCCCGAGCCACCGCATGGCGATCGCCGCGGTGCTCGCCGGCCCGACCGCGCTCGACGACCTGGCGTCACTGCAGACCCTCGCCGCCTCGGGTGAGCCGACGACGTTCTCCGCGGACATCGTCACCGCACTCGAGCTGCAGCAGGTCGTCGTGACGCGCCTCGCTGCGGCCGAGGTCGCCGGACGCCCCGGCGTGGTCGAGATCGTCGTCGAGCTCGCCGAGAGCCCACCCCTGCCACCTCCCGCACAGCTCGCAGGGTTCGGCGGGCTGGACGACTTCGGCCTCGGCGACCTGGGGTTCGACACGGACCTGCTGGGCGACCTCGCGGACCTCGCGAGCGACGTCGCCGGCGCGGTCGAGGGTGCGCTCGCCGCGGTCGACGCGTTGTCGGCGCTCGCCGGCCTCGCATCGTTCGACTTCGACGGCGTGCTCGCGCCCGTGCAGGACGTCCAGCGTTCGCTCGAGGAGTCCGGCAACCAGCTCGGCACCGCGCTCGACGCGCTCGGGGGGGTGTTCGGCTCATGACCTTGGTGACCAGCGCGACCGTCACGCTCGACGACCTGCAGTACACCGTGCAGATCCGCTCGGTCGCGGCCGAGCTCGTGCTGCTGCCCGGCGTGAACCGCGTCGAGGTGGCCATCGCGGCCGGGGTCGACGTCCCGGCCGCGGCGGGCGCCCGCGCGAGCGTCGAGCTCGACGGGGGCGACGGCCCCGCGGTCGTCATCACGGGGACGGTCGACCACGTCGAGCACACGACGCACGGGGCCGTGGTCGTCGTGACCGACGCGGGCGCGGCCCTCGCCGCGGCACGCCCCGCCGAGACCTACAACGGGCTGACGGGCGTGCAGGTCGTCGGCAAGCTCGCCGACCTCGCGTCCGCGGACACCGGCACGGTCATGGCCCTGACGCAGACCGCGGCCTACGTCGCCGACCCCCGCCGCACCGCCGCGGAGCACGTCGCGGCGATCGCGCGCCGGTCCGACGCGGTCGCGGCCGTCGACGCCGAGGGGCGCGTCACGGTCGTCGCGTGGCCGGTCGGCGTGCCGACCGCCGCGATGCGGCTCGACCGGGAGTTCACGTCGTTCACGACCTCGACCCACGCGCCCGGCCACGACTTCGCGCCCGTCGGCGCGGGCGGGTCGGGCGCGGCCCTGTCCCCCGACGTCTGGGTGCCCAGCACCGAGGCCGTCACGGGCGCCGACGACCCGGACGGCGCGCGCACGTGGGAGCCCGACGCGGTGCTGCGCACGCGGACCGACGTGGACCTCGCGGCACGCGGCGCGGCGAGCCGCCGGGCCGCAGCCACCGCGCGCCTGCGCGCGACGTGCTGGCTGCAGCCCGCGCGGCGTCCCGGCGACGTCGTGCGCATCGACGAGACCACCGACTCCTCCCAGGCCGGACCGTGGCTGCTGACCTCGGTGCGCCACGAGCTGTCCCCCGGGCTCGCACGGACCGCCCTCGTCGGGGTGTCGGCGGGCGCGGTCGACGACCTGCTCGGCGGGCTCACCGGCGGGTTGGGAGGTCTGCTGTGACGGACCTCCTCTACGACGCGGTCGCGCGCATCGCGCGGCACGAGGCGCAGGCGCAGTCGTGGGTCACCATCGGCTCGGTCACCGACGTGCACACGACCGCGGCGGGCAATCCGGACCACTCCGTGAGCGTGCGGCTGCGTGACTCGGGTGTCGTCGTGCCGCACGTGCCCGTCGCCGTGGGGGCGCTCGGCTTCGTCGCGACGCCCGCGGTCGACGACCTCGTCGTCGTGGCGTTCGCCGACGGCGACCCGCACGCGGGCGTCGTCGTGGGGCGGCTCTACCACCGCGACCTCGCACCGCCCGAGAACGCCGACGGCACGCTCGTGCTCCAGCTCCCGCCCGGCGACACCAAGGTCGACCTGCAGGTCGAGGCCGCGACGCCGCAGATCACGCTCACGGTCGGCGACGTGCACGTCGAGATCGCGCAGGACTCCGCGAAGGTGACGATCGGCGACTGCGAGCTCGTCGTCGACGGCGCCTCCCCCGGCACGCTCACGGCCACGGCGAAGGACAGCACGCTCACGCTCGGCGGCAACGGCGAGGTGACCCTCGAGGCGTCGACGAAGCTCACGCTCAAGGCGCCCGAGATCGTCATCGACGGCTCCGGCAAGGTCAAGGTCTCCGGTGGCGTCGTGGAGGTGAACTGATGGGCACTCCCGCGGTCGGCCAGGACGCCCAGGTCGTCGGCGTCGACATCCACGTCGTGCTCGTGCCCACGCCGGCCGGGAGCGTTCCGACGCCGCTGCCGCACCCGTTCGTCGCGCAGGTCAGCGGTGCGACCTGCTCGACCGTGACGATCGCGGGCAAGCCCGCCGCGACCAAGGGCAGCACGACCCAGAACAGCCCCGCGCACATCGCCCTGCCGCCCGGCGTCTCGTTCCAGTCGCCGCCGAGCAACCAGGGCACGGTCGACCAGGCGTCGAGCACGGTGAAGGTCGGTGGCAAGGGCCTCGCGCGCGTCGGCGACCTGGTCACGACATGCAACGACCCGAGCGACCAGACCACCGGGGCGGTCGTCGGACCGGTCGGGACGGTGATGGCGGGATGAACGACGTGCTCGGCACCGACCTGCGCGTGCTGCTCGGCCCACCCGCGATGGGCGCGCACGACACCTCGCCGCTCGACCTGCGGCTGGGGGCGGGCGTCGCGGACCGCAGCGCCGACGGGCCTCTGCTGCTCGACGGCCGCCACAACCTCGGCCAGGCGCTCGTGCTGCGGCTCCTGACGCCGCGCGGCGCGCTCGCGGGGCTCGGCCACGCCGACTACGGCTCACGCCTGCACGAGCTCATCGGGGAGCGCAAGGACGAGGCGAGCCGCGCGCGGTGCAAGACGTTCGTGCTCGAGGCCGTGGCGGCCGAGCCGCGCGTCGAGGACGAGGTCGTCGAGCTCACGTTCGACATCGCCTCCGAGGGGCCGTCCGAGCTGCGGTTCCTGCTCACCGTGCAACCCGTCGCGGGCGGCGAGCCCGTGTCCGTCGGGCTGGGGGTGGACCTGTGAACGGCCTGCCGGACGGCTTCTCGCCGCGCCCGTACCCGGAGATCGTCCGAGACACGCTGACGACGCTCACGGGCGGGACGGTGCGCGAGGTCGTCACCGTGCCGTCGGGCGACCTCGTCGTGCTGGACGCGCTGCGCGACCGGCCGATCCGGCGCGTCAGCCACCTGCAGGGCGTCGTCGAGGTCACCCGCCCGATGCGGGACGTGAACGGCGACGTCGTGCGCGACGCACAGGGCGAGGCCGTCAGCGAGACCGTGCCCGTGCCGTACCGGTTCACGGATGCCGACTTCGAGGTCGTCGCTACCGGGCAGCACGGCACCGAGCGTGACGCGATCCGGTTCCGCCCGACGGGCCGCCGACCCCCGACCGGGTCGACCGTCGTCGTCAACTACTACCCCTCGCAGGCCCGTCCCGCGCCCATCACGGACCTCAACGTCGGGTCGGTCGCGCGCACGCTGCTCGAGTCCGTGGCGCGTGAGCTCGCGCTCGTCGAGCTCCAGCTCGAGGCCGTGTACCGCTCGGCGTACCTCGAGACCGCGCAGGGCACGTCGCTCGACAAGGTCGTCGCGCTCGTGGGGATCGCGCGTCGGCCCGGTGGCGTCCCGACCGCGCGCGTGCGGTTCGCGCGCTCCGCGGGCTCGTCGGGGCGGATCACGGTGCCGGTCGGGACGGTCGTCGCCGACGCGCACTCGAACCGCTACGCGACCACCGTGCCGCTCGTGCTCGAGGTCGGCGAGCCGTCCCGCGAGGTGCTGGCCGCGGCGGTGTCACCCGCGACGCCCGCGGTGGGCGCCGGCGAGCTCGACCGCCTCGAGGTGCTCATCGCGGGGATCGGCGAGGTCGGCAACGAGTCGCCCGCGGCCGCGGCGGGCGGCGCGGAGTCGGACGACGACCTGCGGCGACGCGCCCGCGGCGCGCTCGCGGTCGCGGCGCGCGGCACGCTCGACGCGCTGACGCTCGGCATCACGCACCTGGAGGGCGTGCAGGCCGTCACCGCGACGGAGTTCCCGCACGGGCTGCCGGGCGAGGTCGAGCTGTCCATCAGCTACGACGGCGAGCCGTCGCCCGATCTGCTCCGGCTCGTCGCCGAACGCGTCGAGGACCTGCGCCCTGCGGGCATCCGCGTGACGACGGGACGCACCGCGACGACGCCCGTGCAGGTCACGGCGACGCTCGTGCTCGCCGGGACGGGCGTCGGCGGCGTCGAGCTCGCGTCGCTGCAGTCCGCGCTCGAGGCGCGCGTGACCGCGGTCCTGCGCGGCCTGCCGCCGGGCGGCACGGCACGGCCGGGGCCGCTGTCCGCCGCGGCGCTGTCCGACCCGCGGATCGTCGACGCGACGTTCGGGCTCGACATCGGCGCAGGCCCGCAGCCCTCGGTGACCGCCCCGGCGGGGACGGTGCTCACGCCGGTCACACCGTTCCAGCACCTCGTGACGACCGAGAGCGGCACCGGTGCGGGGGCGACCGTGCTCGTCGACGCGCTGGTCCCGGTGCACCTCGCGCCGGGCGTGACCGCGACGGACGCCGAGCAGGCCATGGGCCTGGCGGCACGCTCGTGGGCGGCCGCGCTGCGCCCGGGGACGGCGATCACCGTCGACGCGTTCATCGCCGCCGTCCGGGACGACACCCGCTACGCGGTGGTGCGCGCCGACGTCGCGCTGACCACCGAGGCGGGTGACCGGTTCCTGCGTCTGGCCGACGGCCTCGGCGCGCACCCGCTGGGGTCCGAGGACCGCGCCGAGATCCGTTCGGTCGCGCTCGACGTCCGCGAGGGAGGAGCATGATGCGCGCCGACGCGGTGCTCGAGCACCTGCCCACCCTCTACCGCGAGGGCGTCGTGGTCGGCGCGTTCGCCGGTACCTGGGGCGTCCAGCTCGACGGGCTCGACGAGGCCGGTGTCTCGGTGCAGCGCGCGCACTGGTTCGACTCGACCCCCGACCTCGACGAGGCGGTCGCGCTGGCGGCGCTGCTCGACATCGCCCCGGAGCCCTTCCACGCCGGGCTCGGCGAGTTCCGCGCGTGGGTGCATGCGATGGTCCGCGCCCGCCTGCAGCTCGGTGCCGTCACGCGCGAGGCGCTGCGCGTGCTCGTCGCCGACTACGCCGAGGGCTTCCAGCAGGCCGCGGGGATCCGCACGGTCGCGCGCATCGACGCGTGGAGCCCCGACGCGCGCGGGCCGCAGCTCGTCGACAACCCCACCCGCGTGCAGGACGCGCGGCTGCCCGACTCGGGCGGCTGGGAGCCGCTCGCGCACCTCGCGGTCGACAACCGCGGCCTCGACCCGGCCGAGTGGGCGGTCGTGCTGCGCGGGACCGGTCCGGCGCCCGAGCACTCGCCCCTCGTGGTGAACCGGACGACCGGCCACGCGGTGCTGTTCCGCGGCACGCTCGCACTCGGCCAGCGCCTGACGATCGCGCCGTCCGCCGCCGACCGCTCGCTGCTGCGCGCCGACCTCGACGGGCACGACGTCACTGACCGCCTCATGGTGTGGACCGGGCTGACGGCCGGCGGCGACGGGCCGGGTGAGCCCGCGGCGCAGCTCACCGCCGGCGCGCTGGCCCGCGGCCAGAACGACCTGTGGTTCCTGCCGCTGGCGACCTACGACGCCCCCGGGCTCGGCCGCTACCTGCTCGCGATGGCCGACGACACGCTCAGCCAGGCCCGCTTCGACACGACCGCCTTCGACCGGTCGCTGTTCGCGCAGCCCGCGCTGGTCTCCGCGCGCGTCGCGTGGGTCGAGGCGCAGCCCGCGACGCTCGAGGTGCGCCTGCACGCCGCGACGCTGACGTCGCCGCCGGGCGAGACCGAGGACGCCGTGCTCGCACGGGGCCGGCTCGAGGCGGGGCTCGACGCGGCCGTCGACCGCACGTCCGGCGCGGGCATCGGGGCCGACGTGGTGCTGCGTGCGTTCACCGAGCGCCAGCCCGGCGAGGCGCACCTCGTCGGCGTCTGGCCCCGCACGTTCCGTGCCGCCGGCCCGACCGGCGCCGACTCGCTGCCGGACGCCGGCGCGACCTTCGACGTGACCGACTTCGACGACTCCGTGCTGAGCTGAGGGAGCGACCATGAAGGCGAAGCTGCACCTGATCCTCACCGACCCCGGCGGGGCTGTCGTCGCCGAGCGGCGCGAGCACAACACCGTCATGGCGACGGGTGCGCGCCTGATCGCGGACCTGTTCGCGGGCACGGGCTCCCCCATCACGCACATGGGCGTCGGCACGAACGACGACGCACCCGAGGACGTCGGCGTCACGGCGCTCACCAACGGCAGCGGCGACGACACGGCGCTCGTCGGCAGCACGATGACGACGATCGCCGCGTCCGCGTTCACCGCGACGCTCGTCGACGAGCGCCGCGTGGTCCAGGTCCGCGTGCGCGCGACCCTCCCGAACGACGCGGCCGTCGGCCGCATCCGCGAGGCCGGGCTGCTCGCGCAGGGCGAGGGCGGCCCCGTCCTCTACAACCGCGTGGTCTTCGCCCCCGTCGACAAGGGCGACGACCACGAGCTGACGCTGTTCTGGGAAGTCGAGTTCCCGTACGGCGACCTCCAGTGGCTGACGTGAAAGGGGCCCGGTGATGGCCAAGGCAGCGTTCGACATCCGCCTCGAGGGGTACACCCCCGCGAACCGCGACGCGGTCGTCAAGCTCGTCAACCAGTCGACCGGCCAGGCGGTCGAGCGCAAGCCGTTCCTCGACGGCTCGCTGCTCGTGCGCGACCTCGACCCCGGCAGCTGGGAGATGACCGTCTCGCACCCGAACCTGGTCAACGCGATCGAACGTCGCGTCGTGCGTCTGTTCCCGCAGGACATCCCGACGCGCGTACCGGTGATCGTGCCGCCCGACCTCTTCCGGGACACCCCGATCCGGGACATCCCCGACGCGGACCTCGCGCCCGTCCAGCAGCAGGCGGGTGCGATCACGACGAACGTGGGCCGCCTCGCCACCAAGGCGGCGGGCGAGGTCATCCGCGCCGAGGACTGGAACGTGCTGGCCTCGGCCGTCGCCGACCTCGCCCGGGCCGTGGGCGAGCTGACCCGGCTCGTGTCTCCCGTGGGCCACGACCACCCCGAGATCGCCGAGAAGATCGCCGAGGTGCAGGGCAACATCCTGCGGTTCAGCGAGTCGTTCGGGCGCAGCCTGCTCGAGCTGCGGCGCGAGGTCGAGAGCCAGAACCTGCGCGGGCGCCTGACGGCCGTGCTCGACAAGGGCGCCGCCAGCACGGCGGTCCGGGACCGGGTGCTCGCGCGCGTCGGCGAGCTCGAGCAGTCGACACTCGTCACGACCGCGCAGTGGACCCCGATGATCGCCAACCACTCGAACGCGGCGATCCGCGAGGTCATGGAGCTCGCGAACGAGCAGGGCACCGGGGCCGACGACTTCCTGGCCTCGCCCGAGGTGAGCGGCGCGCTCACGCTCCTGCAGACGTTCTCCGTCGCGGGCGGCATCAGCAAGCCCGAAGAGGAGCTCGAGACCTACCGGCGCGGCATCGCGGCCGCGGGTCCCGCGCTGTTCCGGCCCCGGTGAGGGCCCGCCCGTGACGCACCAGGGCCGACCACCGTCGACCACCCGCAGCCCGAAGGAGTGAGCCATGGCCACCGTCGTCGAGATCGAACGCCTGCAGGCGCTCGTCGAGCGCCTGGGTCCGCTCGCGGCCAAGGCGCGCGGTGAGCTCATCGCGGCCGACGACTGGAACACGCTCGTCGCCGCGCTCATCGAGGTGGGTCGCGCCACCGTCGCGAGCGGCCAGGCGGGCGTGCCGCAGCACGAGCATCCCGACCAGGTGTCGATCGGCTGGCTCGACCCGCAGCTGCGCCAGATCATCACGGGCGGCGGCCTGAAGGACCCCGCGCTCGACAGCGCGCTCATCAAGCTGCGGCGCGACGTGGGGCTGCTCGACACGCGCCTGTCGCGCGTCGGCGAGGACCTGGCGTCCACGCGGACCCGGGTGGACGTCGTCGCGACGAACGACCTGACCCGCAGCGCGACGCTCGACCGCCTCAACCGCAAGGTGCTGGGCGCGGCCGACGACCGCGGCGACATCGCCGACATGCGCACGACGCTGCGCACGCTGCAGGTCGAGGTCGGACGCGCGGTCGAGGTCGGCAGCCAGCTCGAGGTCGACGGGCGACCCGTCGACGTCCCCGGTCTGGTGCAGCGCCTCGGCGACGTCGAGAAGCTCCGCGACCGGCTGACCCGGCCCGACGGCTCGCTGCTCGACGCCTCCGGCCTGGAGATCCGGCTCACCGAACTGCAGACGTCGCTCGTGACGCAGGACCAGCTCACCGAGGCGATCGACGAGGTGCGCGAGGGCCGCGGCGGAGCGGGCGACCTCGAGCAGGTGCTCGACGCCGCGCGGCAGGCGGCACGCACCGAGGCGGGCTCGGCGGTCGAGACGCTCGGGACCGACCTGCGCTCGCAGCTCCAGGCTCGCTTCGCGGAGATCGGCCCGGTGGTCGACGCGGCCGTCAAGCGCGAGACCGCCGCGCTCGTCGACCAGGTGCTCACCACGACGCGCAACGAGCTCGCCGAGTCGCTCACGAACCTGGACACCGAGGTTCGCGAGGCCGTCGCCGCCGACCTGGACCGACGCCTCGAGGTCGCCGACGCACGCACGCGCGACCAGCTCGACCAGCTCCAGGCGTCGATCGCGCCGCAGGTCGAGCGCGCGGTCGACAACCAGCTCGCGAACGCGCTCGGCGACGTCCGGGCGCAGCTCGAGCGCGTCGACGAGCGGCAGTCCGCGCTCGAGTCCCAGGTCAAGGAGAACAGCACGCGCATCGCGCAGCTCGACGAGCGCATCGAGGTCAACCGCCGCGCGGAGGCCGTCGAGCGGGAGCAGCTCCGCAAGGACCTGCTCACCGAGATCAGCCGCCTCGAGGAGCAGATCGACACGCGCATCGGGCGGGGCCTGACCGACGTCCGCACGCAGCTCGCGCTCGACCTGGAGGCGAACGTGCTCGCGGCGCGGCGTGAGCTCGAGGTCTCCCTCGCCGAGGTCGCCCGGCAGGCCGCGACGACCGAGGTGCAGGTCCTCGGCAACGGGCTGCAGACCGACGTGCAGGGCGTGGTGCGCCAGGCGGTCGCCACGGAGACCGCGGGCGTGCGCGACACGGTCGAGTCCGAGCTGGCCGGGCTGCGCCAGCAGGTCGCCGGGCTCGTCACCAACGAGGTCGCGCGCCAGACCCAGGACGTCCCGCTGATCGTCGAGAAGCAGCTCGCGACGCTGCGTCCCGAGCTGGAACGACTCGTCGACTCCCGGATCGGGCGGAGGTGAGGCGTGCTCACCGAGCTCGAGTCCCGTCTCGCGGACGTGCTGGGGGCGGCGCTGCCGGCGCCGTTCGGCGGTCGCGTGCGCAGGCGCGGCGCAGCCGGTCCGGCGGGTGCCGGACCGGTCGTGCGGCTCGGTGTGCAGGGCTACCGCCCGCTCGAGCCCGACGTGTTCTCGACCCGCCCCGAGGTCGGCGCGGGTGCGCCGACGCTGCGCCGGGTCGTGCGTCTGCACGTGACGATCGGGCTCGACGTGACGACCGACCCGCCCGGTGACCGCCTGGGCGAGCTGGCCGGGACCGACGCGCTGCTGTTCGCGCTGCAGGAGCCCGCGGTGCGGTCCGCGAGCGCTCTCGTCGCACCGGGTGACCAGGGCTTCCGGCTCGACGGGATCGAGCTGCTCGAGGTCGGCACGCAGGACGACGACCCGGACGTCCTCGTCGGCGCCGAGGGCTGGTTCTGGCCCGTGGGAGTGCCGGGGCAGGACGGTCGCGCGATCGCGCACGCGCTCGTGCGCGAGGTGCGCCTGCCGATGCGGCTCACGCTGGGTGGTGCGCTCGTCGCGGGCGGCGCCGCGGTGGCGTGCGACCTCACGTTCGGCGCGACGGGCGCGCTCGACGTGGCCGACGGACCGGGCGGCACCCCGACGACGGCGCCGTTCGGGGCGGTCGCGCTGCGGCTGCTCGACGACGGCGGCGGTCCGGGCGCGGGCGTGCTCGACACCGCCGCGTCCCCGCCGGGCACGACGGTCGTCGCGACGGTCGAGGCGGACGGCGCCGCGTTCACCTACACCCCGCCCGCGGCCGCCGCGCGCGAGCACCTCGTCGTCCTCGCGCAGGCCGGGACCGGCGCCGACGCGCGGACCGGCATGGAGCTCGCGCGCTTCGACCTGGTGGTGACGCCGTGAACGCCCCCATCGGCGTCGTCGGCGTCGGCGAGGTGAGCATGGTCGTCGTCCCGCAGACCGCCTACCTCGTGCAGGCGGGCGTGACGATCCCGCCGTCCGGCTACGTCGTGCCCACCGCGTGGCGCGCGGTCGCGGGCGCGACGGGCGCGCGGGTCGGCAGCGCGATTCTCACGGTCGACCCGGTGACCTACGGCGCGGGGCGCGACGCCGGCGTCGTCGCCGCAGGGAAGAACGCCACGACGAGCATCGCCGTCACCCCGCCGGACGCGCGCGTGCCGACGCGCGGGCTGACCCTCCCGTCGCTGCGCTCGGCCCCCGACGGCGAGGCGCTTCCCCTGTCGGACGACCTGCACCTCGTCGTCCACCAGGGCGGCACCCCGGTGGTCGCGGTCCCGCCGCTGCCCGCCGACCACTACGTGCCCGCACAGCTCACGGGCGGCGCACTGTCGGGCTCGGCGCTCACACTGCCCGACCTCGTCGGTCCGCTCAGCGTGACCCTCGCCGCCGGCCGCACGCTGGATGAGCTCACGAGCCTGAGCTTCGCCCACGGGGACGTGCGCCTGAAGGCCGCGCCCATGCCGGTCGGCCTGCACGTGGTCGGGCCGGACGGCGACGAGCAGCTCGCCGTACCCGGTCCGCTGCGCACCACGCTCACGCACGACCTCGCACCGGCGCTGCAGCGGCACCTCGCCGCGGCCGTCGTCGACCAGGAGGGCGGCACGGCACCCGTCACGCTCCGCTCGGACGCCACCGGGGACGCGTACGTCCGGCTCGCCGTGACCGGCCTGGTCATCGAGCGTGCGATCGAGGGCCGGCCGAGCGTCGAGTGCGACGGCGCGCCCACGAGCGTGCCGCGGCCGGGCGTGACGCCCGGCCGCGCGCCGACGCACACGCGCGCCGACGTGATCGTGACCCACCACGGCGCGGCGCTGCACCCCTCGTCGGACCCCGTGCCCGCCGCTGACGCGGACGTGGGCGGCGTGGCGGTGCGCGACGTCGGCGTCACGAGACGGATCCCGGCCGCGACGCTCGCGGGCGAGCACCTGGTGCGCGTCGCGGTGGTCGGCTGGCCGCACGGCGAGACCGACCTCGCGCTCGGCGTCGCGGGTGCGAGCCTGACCGCGTCCGCGCTGCCGGGCGCCGACGGTCGCGGCGCGCCGAGCGTCGTGTGGTTCACGCTGCCGACGCCCGCCGCGGTCGACGGTCCCGTCGACGTCACGCTGCGCGCGACCCGCGGCGCGTTCCGCTGGTTCGAGCCGGCCGACGGGAGCGGCCCGGCGCTGCGCCTCGCGGTCGCGTCGTCGCCCGTCGGGACGCGCGTCGTCGTCGGTGGCGTCGGCCTGGACCTCACGGGCGAGACGACGACGACGACCGGCGTCCTGCTCGCCGGGACCGACGGCTGGGCGGTCGAGACCGACCAGCTCTGCACGGTCGCGCTGGCGAACGCCGTCATGGAGTTCGCGCCGTGAGGAGGCGACCGTGACGCTCCTGGATGACCTGCAGGCCCTCGACCTGTCGGCGATCGTCGACGCCAAGGGCTCGATCTCGGTCGCGCTCGACGTCGACGACCTGCAGGCGCTGCTCGGCGGCGGTGCCGTGGCCGGCGTGCTCGGCGACCTCGGCACGGCCGTCCAGACCGCGGTCACCGCGGTCGACGACCCGTCGACGCTCGTCGAACCGCTCGCGGACGCGCTCGTGCGCCTGCTCGACGCGATCGGGGCCGACCTGCCAGTCGCCGAGTACGCGCAGGCCGTCGCCGAGGGCGCGCGCGTCGTGGCGAGCCTCGTCGGCGCGCTGTCGGGCGACCCGCTGCAGCTGAGCCTGCCCGGCTCGATCGACGCCGGCTCCGCGCTGGGCCGGGTCGCTGGTGGCCTCGGCGACCACGCGACCGCGGTGTCCGGGGGGCTCGCACGGCTGCAGTCGCTCGTGCGCACGGTCGACGGCGGGCTGCCGTCCGACCCCGCCGCCCTCGTCGACATCGCGATGCAGATCCTGCTCCCCTTCGGCTCGTCGGCGATCGACCCCGTCCGGGCGTGGTCGACGACCGTCGACGCCCAGCTCGCGCGCGTCCGCATCGACCCGAGGCTCGGCGAGGGGCTGGTCGTGGCGCTCGGGCGCGTGCGGGCCGCCGCCGACGCCGGGGACGTGACCGCGGTCCGCGCCGCGCTGACGTCCCTCGAGCAGGTACGCACCGCGACGATCGCGCAGCTCGCCGCGGCGCTGCGCACCGTGACAGGCGTGCTGAACGCGACGCGCGTCGGTGACCTCGCGGGCCCGGTGCGGACGCTGCGCGGCACGCTCGGCACCGTCGAGCAGGGCGCGCTCGACCTGCTCGACGACTGGCGCGGCATGATCGCCGACGCCCGCCGGTTCGTCGAGGACCTGGACGCCCAGCGCGCACTCGACGCGCTGCGCGACCTGCTCGACGGCGTCGAGCAGGCTGCGCGCCAGACCGTGCTCGGGGTCGTCGACCAGTCGGTCGAGGTCGTCAAGGGCTGGCTGCGCGACCTGCTGCGCGAGCTGCCGCTGCGCTCGCTGCGCCAGGCGCTGTCGGACGCGATCGCGAGGCTCGCGCAGGCGATCGACGACGCCGACCTCGACGCGCCGGTCGTCGTCGTGCGCCAGACGCTCGCCGACGTCGCCCAGACGCTCGCCGCCGCCGACCCGGCAGCGCTGGTCGCCGCGGCGGTCGACCAGCTCGAGCAGGTCGTCAAGGACCTCGTGGACTCGCTCGCCGCGGCGCTCGGCGACATCGCCGCAGGCGTCGAGGAGATCGCCGACGACGCGCGCGCCGTGCTCGAGCGAGCGGTCGAGGGCCTGCGCGCCTTCAGCGAGGCGGCGGCTGCGATCTCGGCCGCGGTCGGCGGCACGCAGATCAGCGACGCCGCGGCGGCGGTCGCCGCCCAGCTCCAGGACCTGCGCGAGCAGGTGAGCGAGGTCGTCTCGGGCGTCGAGCTGCCCGAGCCGCTGCGCGAGAGCGTCGAGCAGCTCGTGTCGATGCTCGAGAGCATCGACCTCGACGAGGCCGTCCGACGTCCGCTCGAGGGCGCCGCGGCCCAGCTGCAGGTCCCGCCGACCGTCGGCGCGACCGTGCGCGAGGGCCTGCAGGCCGTCAGCGACGCGATCTCCTCTCTCGTCCCCACGGACCTCGTCGCGGACCTCGACGCGATGCTTGCGGACGCGCTCGCGCAGCTCGGCTCGATCGACGTCTCGTCCCTCACGTCCGGCGTGGCCGAGGTGCTCGACGACGCCGCGGGGACGATCGAGGGCGTCCACCTGACCGAGCTCGTCGCGCCCGCGAGCGCCGTCTTCGACCAGGTCCTGTCCGCGGTGGACCGCGTGCACCCGCGCACGTTGCTGGCCCCCGCGATCGACCTCTACCGCCAGATCGCTGGCGCGGTGCCCGTCCCGGCGCCCGACGCGATCGGCACGCGCGTCGGCACCGTCACCTCGCAGGCCGGCGAGGCCGCCGCGCGCGCCGCGATCGAGCCGGCGCTCGGCGCGATCGGCCTGGGCGGCGGGACGGCGACGCCCACCGCAGCGCAGCCCGCTCCCCCGCCGGACCTGCGCCCGGGCGACGTCGTGCGGCTCGTCGGGTACCTGCCCGCGCGGCTGCGCGAGGCGCTCGTCGACCTGGGCACCGGTCCTGTCGGGCAGGTCCTGTCGTCCCTCGACGACCTGCTCACCGGGACGGCGACCGCGCTGCGCGGGACGCGGGACCGGTTGCTCGGGCTGCAGTCGCAGGTCGAGTCCGGACTCGAGGCCGCCGTGGCCCCGATCGCCGCGGCCCAGCTCGACGCGCAGCTCGCGCTGCGTCGCTCGGCCGCACTCTCGGCCGGCGGCGTGGATCTCGCCGTCTCGGTCGACGTCGTCGCGACGGTGTCGCCCGCCGCGCTGCTGCGCGCGGTCGAGGGCGAGCGCGCGCTCGTCGCCGCGAGCGCGGGCGGGCTCGCGGGTGCGCTCGTCGGGCCGGTCGCGGACGACCTGGTGTCGGTGGCCGACCTCCTCGAGGCGGTGCTGCCCTCGCAGGTCCTCGGCGACGTCGACGGACTGCTCGCCGCGCTCGACCCCGAGCCGCTCGCGGCCGAGCTCGACGCGCTGTTCACGTCGATCGTCGCCGCCATGCCCGCGTTCCTGAGCGCCGCCGGCACCGCCGTGACCGAGGTCGTCGACCGCATCCGCGCGCTCGTCGAGGAGTTCAACCCCGGCGCCCTCGCCCAGCGGTACCTCTCGGTGGTCGAGGTGGTCCGCGACGAGCTCGCGCTGCTCGACCCCGCGCGGCTCGCCGACGAGCTGGGCGAGGTGCATGCGGTGCTGCGCGCGACGCTCGCCGCGTACGACCCGGCGGTGCTGGCGGGTGACCTGGACGCGCTGCTCGCCCAGGTGGCCGGTGCGATCCGCGGGCTCGACCCGGCCGGGCTCATGCCGGACCTCTCGGGCGTGGCCGCACAGGTCGCGCGCGTCGCGGACGTGCTGCCGATCGCGGCGCTCGAGGGCGTCGGTCAGCAGCTCGTCGCGGTCGGCGACGAGCTCCGCGAGCTGGACGTCGACGGCATGATCGCCACCGTCGACGCCATCCCGCCGCAGGTGGCGGAGTCGGTCTCCGTGCTCGTCGACACGATCCGGGACGAGCTCGTCGCGCTGCTGGAGTCCATCCGCTACGCGGGCGGCTCCGCGTCGGTGTCCGTCTCCGTCTCGGGATCCGTGGGGTGACGCCATGACCGCAACCACCGCCCGGCCGGCTGCGGGCCGGGGCAACGGCCCAGGGTCCAGCCCAGGCCCCGAGCTCGGCACGCACGTCGAGACGCTCGACCTGGGTGCGGCCGGCGTGCTCGAGGTCGAGCGCGACGGCGCGTCGGGCGTCCTCGTCGGCCTGCGCGGAGGCGGGCGGGAGTACCTCGTCGTGGACGGCGACGGCACCCGCACCTGGCCGGGCGTCGCCCGGACGCACGAGCGCATGGGCGGGCAGTCCCTCGAGCGCGACGTGCGTCCCGAGGTCGGGCCGTCGTGGCGCGAGGTCTACCGCTGGTCGGGCGACGACCTCACGCTCGTCGACGGGGTCGAGGTCCGACGCGACGCGCACGGCCGCGTGGTCGCGTGCCTGCCGGGCGGCCCCGACCCCGCACCCGCGTCGCACCGCTGGTGGTACACGCACGACGAGCGCGGACTCGTCGGGATCCGCGGTCCCGGCGTCGCGCGTCGCCTCGCGCTCGGCCCGGACGGCCGCGTGCGCGAGGTGCACGACGAGACCGGGACGCGCGTGCTCGCCTGCGACGCCCGCGGGCGTCGCACGGTCCCCGCGCGCCCCGGGAACGACCTCGTCGACGACGACGGGCGCACGTGGGTCACGTCCGACCCGCAGGGCCGCGTGCACGCGGTCTTCCTGTGGGACGGCATGCGCTGCCTCGCGCGCGTGGACGGGCCGCTCGGCTCGCCGCTCGGCGCGGTGTTCAGCCTCGACCCGTCCGGGACGCCCGTGCGCGTCGTGACCAGCCGGGACGCGCAGCGCATCCCCCGCGACGCGTACGGCGAGGGGCTCCTCGCCCACGCGGACGTGCCGGGCCTGTTCGGCGGGCGCGTGCACGCGGGGGTCGTGCACCTGCCGCTGCGGCGCCTCGACCCGGTCACGGGTGCGTTCGCCGAGCCGGACCCGTGCGACGGCGGCGACGACGACCCTCGTCGTCCCTCCGGGTACGACGGACCGCTGCCCGTGGAGCGCGAGCCCCGGTCCGCCTTCGAGGTGTGCCGCGGCGACCCGGTCGGTCGCTCCGACCCGACCGGCGGCGTCTCCGGCGGGCTCGTCCTGTCGACGCTCACGTGGTCGTTCCAGAACAACATCGTGTCGTTCTTCGGGATCGACTGGTGGTTCAACCTGTTCCTGAGCCTGCTCGCCGCGCCGTTCGCGGGCGACCAGTACGACTTCTTCAGCTCGACCGGGTTGAGCACGACCGACCGGCTCGGCGCGTTCGGCGTGCGACGCGACGGCTTCATGAACGTCATCACCGGCGGGCGCCCGTTCACCACCCAGCACATCGTGTGGGCGCCCGACCACGAGTTCGAGGAGCTGCAGCGCGGCGAGGTGGTCGACCCGCTCGGCCGGTTCGAGCCGACGCACTACGGCACCGTGCTCGCGCTGGCCCCGACGGGTGCGGCGACCTCGTTCCTGAGCTGCGGGCCGACGAACGGGCCGTGGACACCCGGTCAGCTCACCGGGTGGACACGGCACGGCGGCGTGGGCGTCCCTGCCGCACCGGGCACGCTCACGCCGTGGTTCCCCTCGGGCGGTCTGCACCTCGACGACACGCGCACCGACTGCCGGCACGACACGCCCGCGACGCTCACCGAGCTGCGGCCCGGCCCGGTGGCGGCCGGGGACTTCGAGACCCACACGGTCCTCCTCGCGCCCGGACCGACGGGTCTCGCGGCAGGAGCGCGCATCCTCGTCGAGGACGACGCCGCCATGGCGTTCGCGACCGTGCTGGGTGTCGTGCCCGCGCCGATGGGTGAACGCATCCAGCTCACCGAGGACCTCCCGCTCACCGGCGCCTCGCTGCGCGTCACCCCGCTGGCGGCAGCAGCGGCCTCGAGCGAGTCGCGCCCTGCCGGGGCACCCGCAGACTCGCTGGATGCCCGCGGGACCACCGCGACGTACGCGACTGGCGACCTGCTGCGGCTGACCGCCGCGTCCGGTCAGGTGCTCGTCGCGCGCGTGGCTCGGCTCGAGGCGCGCCTGCCGCTCGAGCGGCCGCTGCCGGGCACGCTCACGTCGCCGGTCTCCGTCGCTGCGGGCACGCTCGGCCCGAGCCAGACCGTGACGGCCAGCGGCACGACGCTCGACTTCGGGACCGGTACGCCTCCCGGGCAGGGCGCGACGGGCGTGGTCGAGGGAGGCACGCGCACCGGTGTGCGCGTGGAGGCGCCGCCCGCCGGGAGCGTCGCGACGATCGACGTGGCCGCGCCCGCGGGCACGACCGCGTTCCGGAGCGTGACCGCCGGCACCGTGCTCGGCGCGCGCGACGACGCCGTCGAGACCGACCCGGCCCTCACCTACACCCCGCTCACCGCAGGCTCCGCACCCGACGGCTCTGCCGGGACGGTCGTCGTGCGGGTCGAGGGCGGCGGCCTCGCGCACGCTCGCGTCGTGCCTGGCGCCCCGACGCACGACGTCGTCGTGCTCGACCGTGCGCTCGTCGGCACCGGGCCCTGGACCGTCGAGCGCTGGACCACCGCGGGCGCGACGACCTCCTCGGTCGTCAGCTCGGACGTGGTCGCCATCTCGGTGCCGTCCCCCGAACGGTTCGAGGGCATGCCCGTCATGCTCACCCGCGTCGTCGGCGAGCCGCCCACGGCCACCGCGCGGCTGACCGGCGACGTCGTCGACGGCACGTTCACTCCCGCGCCGTCCACCGCCACGCCGCCGACCCCCGCGCTCGCGTCGGGCCTGCAGGCGGGCCGCCCGGTGCTCGTCGGGACGGAGCTGACCGCCATCCGCTCGGTGCGCTGCGACGTGACCTTCACCCCGGCGGTGGACCTGGCGGCCACCGGACTGCGGCTCGTCCGCCTCGCGCCCACCGGCTACGCGTACGACGCGGTCGTCGCCTCCGCCGCCGCCGTGGACCTGCGAGGGACGGTCACTCCCACCGGCGGCACCCCGGTCCCGGCGCCGTTCCTGCGAGCGGTGCCCGGCGACCTCCTCGCTGTGACGCCTGCCGGCGGCACGACGAGCTGGCACCGGGTCGCGTCGGTCGGGAACGGCCGGGTGACGCTCGCCGGCGGGCCGGCGATCACGCAGGCCGTCGGGACGGCCGTCACCGTCCAGCAGGCCACGGTCGGCAACCCGAGCACCAACTGCCCGTTCCTCGGCATCGACGGGACGCGTACCGGGAGCGGCCCGACCACCACCGCCAGGTTCACGCTCTGGCGGTCGGAGGACCTGCGCGGCACGACGTCCGTGCTCGGGATCGTGGACGGGGAGGTCACCCATCCGGTGGTCCTGAACGGCGACGCACCGGTCGCCGAGGTGACGTTCTCCACACCCGTGTCCGCCACGGGCGTCGACCTGTCGACGATGAGCCACGCGAACATGGCCACAGCGATGCTCGGCGCGGTCCGGCGGGAGGGCGCGCTGCTGTTCGCGGACGTCCCGCCCCCGGGCGGCGGCATCGCCCTGACGACCGCGCCGAACCAGTCCATCGTCGTGATCGGGCTCGAGCCCGTCGGTGACGCCCGACCTGTCGTGCTCGGGCCGGGCACGCTCCTGGTCCCCGAGGAGGAGACCACCGAGATCGACCGGGGGCAGTCGCTCGTCAACCACGAGCTGACGCACACCGTGCAGTACCACCGGTGGGGTCCGCTGTGGTTCTGCGCCTTCCCGATGATCGCGCTCGAGCTGCCCGGCATCCTGGCCAGCGACACGGAGCTGCCCGAGTTCTCGGCGTTCCTCGACGCGACGGTCGCGGCGGGCGACACCGGCACCTGGTCGGTGACCATCCCGCAGCACGCGACCGTCTCGATCGGGTCCGGTGCGACGCTGCAGGTCGTGCAGGGCGCGCGGATCATGGAGGCCGAGGTCACCGCGGTCGCAGGAGACGTGTTCAGCGTGCGCGTCGAGTCCGGCGCCCTGCCGACCGGGCGCGTCGCGGTCCGCAAGAAGCAGCGCGTCGGCGGCTTCGACGTCCCGTTCGCGATCCTCGACCTGATGACGCACGGCGGGCTGGTGAACCTCCTGGCGGGCAGCACGTGGGGCGGCATCTTCTGGCTCATCGGCAAGGCGTTCTACGGGTTGGGTCGCGCGATGGTCGGCACCGGGGACCTGTTCGCCGGCACGGTCGGCGCCGGTGGCACGACGATCACGCTCACGCAGGCCGCCGATGCGGACAAGCTCCCGGCGACGGGCCGCGTCACGATCCGCCGCGGTGACGACACCGTGATCAGGTCGGCCACGAAGGACGGCTCGACGCTCACGCTCACCGAGGCGATCGCGTTCACGGGCGACGTCCGCGTGGGCGGCTACGACTCGCACGAGCCGGAGAGCGCGTTCGACTGGTACTCGTACCGGGCGGGGACCGTCGACGCCGCGAACCACTTCGCGGTCGACCTCGGCAGCGGGCACGGGCTGTCACCCGAGGACCGCGTGACCGTGCGGTACCGCGCGGGGCGCCCGTTCCGCACGGACGTGCTCGCGGTGAACGGCGGACGCGTCGAGCTGTCGACAGCCGTGCCCGTCACGGGCGACGAGCTGTCGGTGCGGATCGCGCGCGTGGGCGCGAGCGACCCGCTCGGCAACGCCGACTCCTCGGCGATGGTCGAGATGGGCATGGGGTGGATGAAGTGGCTGTTCGACCCGTGGGGCCAGGTCGAGCCCGCCGTGGCGCCCGGCGACTGGACGCGCTGGCTCCTGCGGGTCATGCGCTGGCTGCTCGGGACGCAGAACTTCACCCTGCTCCCGTTCGGGCACCTGTGGTGGGACCGGATGTTCCCGGGCGACTCCAACGCCCACAAGTCGCAGATCGAGCAGGAGGCCTCGTCCGAGTCGGGCGACGTGTACTCGCCGCTCGGCCGCCTGACAGGTGACGTGACGCACGCCGACGCGATCGGCACCGCGCACGCGGTCGTCGGTGACGTCATGCGCTACCGCTACTGGCCCGAGAACTCCGACGTGAACTTCGTCGAGGAGGGCTGGCTCGACACCCCTGGCGTCCACGTCGACCGCGACCTGCGGGTCATGCCGAACGCGGTACCGGTCGGACCCCTCGCCGCACCCAACAGCACGACGGTCGCCGACCCGACGGTCACCGACCCCGGCACGTTCGTCGCGAGCGACCTGACCACGCGCGACGCGGACCCGCGCGCGATCCCCGGCGCCGACACGCTCGGCTACGCGACGTCCGACCTCGGCACGATCCCGGTGGGCGCACGGATCCAGCGGAACCTGGCGGGGTACGTCTCGTTCACGAGGGCTGGCACCCACCGGGTCACGACGATCAACGGCATCGTCGGGGGGCAGGACGCCATCGACGCCGCCGCCGCCGGGCGCCAGACCCTGTGGTTCGACGTCCGGGTCGACGACGTGACGGTGACGGGCGCCGGTCAGACGCTCGACACGAGCAGTCCCGGCACGAGCGACCGCCTCACGCTCGTCCCGTTCCAGGTCGTCGACCTCGCGATCGCGCCCGGGGTGCCGCGGCAGTACCAGGTCACCGCACTGGACCCGACGGGTGCCGTCACCGTGGCGGCCGGAGCCCGCCTCACCGCCGCCGCGGTGACCGCGACACCGGTCCCGGTCGAGATCAGCCGCCTGCACGCGGCCGTCGACGGCCGGTACACGGGAGGACTCGCGTTCGCCGGCATGCACCTGTCGCGTGACCTGCACGTCCCCGTGCGGTCGCTGACGGTCGACGTGGTCGCATCCCTCCCGCTGCGCGACGCCGCGCGCCGCGACGCCGCCGAGCTCACCACGCTCGCCCGGGGCGCCGAGGCGTTCCTGCTCGTGCCCGCGCCGGTCACGGTGCCCCCGGCCGTCACGGCGGTCGACGGCGCCGCTCCCCCGGCCGGCACGCCCGACCCGGTCACGCGCGTCGACGCGCCCGACGCCGCGGCGTTCCTCGGCGCCACCGGCTCCGCGTTCCGCGTGGTCGTCCCCGACACCGCGCCCGCGGGCGCGTACACGTTGTCGGTCACGGTCGGCGACGGCGGGTCGTCACGCGTGCTGACCTGCGACGTCGCGATCACCTGACACCTCGGCCCGGACCGGCCGGCGTTCGTCGTGCCGTCCGGTGCCGGGTGGGTGCTCGTCAGACCGCGCTCAGCGCCGGGTCCGGCCGCAGGCGCGCGACGAGCGCCGCGGTCGCGGCCGACGGCTCGACGCCCAGCTCGCGACGCAGCACCTGGCGGCACGCGGTGTAGGCACGGCGCGCCTCGGCGACGTTGCCCTCGGCCAGGTGCACGGCGATGACCGTGCGGTGCGCGCTCTCCCGCAGCGGGTCCGCGCGCAACGCCGAGAGCGCCAGGTTCACCGCCGCCGCGAACCGGCTCTGCGCGGCGAGCCTGCGCGCGAGCGCCTCGAGCAGGTGCAGCCGCAGCTGCCGCACGCGTTCCCGGTCCTCCGCGACCCACTCGTCGTCCCAGTCCGGCAGCAGGTCGGCGTCCGCGAGCCGCGGCAGCGACGCGACCTCGTCGCCCGGCTCGTCGGCGGACAACGCCCGGTGCGTCAGCTCCTGCACGTCCACCGTCACGGCCGGTCCCAGCTCGACCCAGCCCCGCTCGACCTGCAGCACGCGCGGCGCGACCAGGCCCACGCGCCACAGCGCCGTGCGCAGGTTCGCGCCAGCACGTGCGTCGGTGACCGCGGGCCACAGCGTGCCCGCGACACGCGCCCGCGGCACCGCACCGCGCAGGCACACGAGCGCGACGACCCGGCGGCACGACGCGCCCAGCTCGACGGACTTGTCCGCGAGCTGCAGCCGGAAGTCCCCCAGCAACGTCACCCGCGCGCCGGGCGCGTCGTCGCCCTCACGAGCGACGAGCAGCGGGCGTCGGGCAGGGTCGAGCATCGTGTCGTCCATCGACAACCGCCGCCCGTCATGGCCGGGCCGTCCCGGCCGGTGCGCACGGGCGTGCCACGCCCTCGCAGGACCTCGTCGTCACCGCGTCCCCCCACGCTCGGTCTGCCACGGATGACGAGAAGGTGCCCGCCGGCGTCGCCTCAGATACCCGCCGGCGTCCCGTGTCCCGCGCCAGGGCACCACCGTGGCACCGTCGCGGGGCGTGCGCTCGTCGGAGGGTGCCGCCCTGCCCGTGTGCGGGCGGGCTTCGTCGGCGGCCGGCCCGGACGTGGACGAGCAGGTCAGCCGTAGAAGACGCGCTCGACGACCGCTCGCGCCCGCCGGGCCGTGCGCAGGTACGCCTCCTCGAGCTCGCCGCCCGAGGCCGGCGGGTAGCCGATGACGCGCGCCAGGCCCGCGAGCGCCTGGTGCACGTGCGGCAGCGCATCGGCGTGCGCCGCCTCCGCGCGGCCCGTCCACAGCACGTTCGCGTCCCGCAGCCGGGAGGCGAGCTCCCAGGCCTGGACCAGGGCGGTCAGGTCGTCGGGCTCGAGCAGGCCGGCCTCGCACGCCGCGGTCAGCGCGTCGAGCGTGCTCGTCGTGCGGAGTCCGGGCACCTCGTGCGCGTGCTGGAGCTGCAGCAGCTGCGCCGTCCACTCGACGTCCGCGATCCCGCCACGGCCGAGCTTGAGGTGTCGTGCCGGGTCCTGCCCGCGCGGGAGACGCTCCGCCTCGACCCGCGCCTTGATGCGCCGCACCTCGCGCACGGTCGCGGCGTCCAGCCCGCCGGCGGGATAGCGCAGCGGGTCGATGAGCGCGACGAACCGCTCCCCCAGCTCGGCGTCGCCCGCCACGGGCCGCGCGCGCAGCAGCGCCTGGCTCTCCCAGGGCGACGACCAGCGGCCGTAGTACTCCGCGTACGCGTCGAACGAGCGAGCCAGCGGTCCGTTACGTCCCTCGGGCCGCAGGTCCGCGTCCACCGCGAGCGCCGGCTCCGGGCCCAGCGCCCCCAGCAGCTGGCGCAGCGCCGCCGCGACCGCGACCGCGAACTCCTGCGCGACGCGCGAGTCGGCACCCGGCACCGGGTCGTGCACGAACAGCACGTCCGCGTCGGACGCGTAGCCCATCTCCCGGCCGCCGAGCCGCCCCATCGCGACGACGAGCATGCGCGTCGGGTTCTCGGTCAGCCCGCGGGCCTGGCGCGTCTCGGCCTCCGCGACCCGCAGTGCGCCCGCCAGGACGACGTCGGCCGCGACCGTGACGCTCTGCGCGGCACGCGTCCCCGTGACGACACCCAGCACGTCGGCGACCGCCGTGCGCGCGAGCTCGCGGCGGCGCAGGCCACGCAGGAACGTCGCGGCCGGACCGGGCTCGTACGCGCGGGTCAGGCCGGCGTCGACCTCGGCGGCCAGGCGCTCGCGGCCGCGCGGCTCGAGCTCGTTGTCCTCGGCGAGCCAGGTGACCGACTCGGGCGAGCGCGTGAGCGCGTCGGCGACGTACCGGGACGTGGACAGCGCGTGCGCGAGGCGCTGCGCCGCAGTGCCCGAGTCGCGCAGGAGCTTGAGGTACCAGTGGGTCGTGCCGAGCTGCTCGGACAGGCGGCGGAACGCGAGCAGGCCGCCGTCGGGGTCGGGTCCCTCGGCGAACCAGCCGAGCATCACCGGCAGGAGCTGGCGCTGGATCGACGCGCGTCGCGACACGCCCTCCGTGAGCGCCGCGATGTGCCGGGTCGCGCCCGCCGGGTCCGTGTATCCGATGGCCGCGAGCCGGGCGCGCGCGGCCTCCGGCGCGAGGCTCGCCTCCTCGGCGGACAGCCGCGCGGTCGCGGGCAGCAGCGGCCGGTAGAACAGCTCCTCGTGCAGGTGGCGCACGTCACGGCGCACGTGGCGCCAGCGGTCGAGCAGGCCCTCGGCGCCCTCGGCGCGCATACCCACCGAGCGCGCGAGGCGCCGCAGGTCCGCGTCCGAGGTCGGCAGCAGGTGCGTGCGCTGCAGACGGTGCAGCTGGATCCGGTGCTCGAGCAGGCGCAGGAACCGGTAGCAGACCGCGAGCCGCGCGGCGTGGTCGCGGCCCACGTAGCCGTCCGCCGCGAGCGCGGCGAGCGCCGTCAGCGTGCTGCCGCTGCGGATCGCCTCGTCGGACCGTCCGTGCACGAGCTGCAGGAGCTGCACCGTGAACTCGACGTCCCGCAGCCCGCCGACGCCCAGCTTGAGCTGACGGTCCGCCTCCGCGGGCGGGATGTTGCCCTCGACGCGGCGCCGCATCGCCTGCGAGTCCTCGACGAAGTGCTCGCGCTGGACCGCCGACCACACGAACGGCTGGGTCATCTCGACGTACGCGCGACCCAGCGCCAGGTCGCCCGCGAGGGGGCGCGCCTTGAGCAGCGCCTGGAACTCCCACGTCTTGGCCCACCGCTCGTAGTACGCGCGGTGGCTCGCGAGCGTGCGCACGAGCGGTCCGTCCTTGCCCTCCGGCCGCAGCGCGGCGTCGACCGGCCACAGCGCCGGCTCACCCGCCGGTGTCGAGCACGCCCGGGCCAGGCCGGACGCGAGACGCGTCCCCGCCGCGAGCGCGTCCGCCTCGCTCACCCCCGAGCCCTGCGCCGGCTCGCACACGTAGATCACGTCCACGTCGGAGACGTAGTTCAGCTCGCGTCCGCCCGCCTTGCCCATCCCGATCACCGCGAGCCGGACGCCCGCGCCGTGGTCCGGCAGGTCCGCGCGGGCGAGCGCGAGCGCGGTCTCGAGCGCCGCCGCCGCCAGGTCCGCGAGCGCCGCGGCGACCCCCGGCATGCGGTTCAACGGGTCGGAGACGGTCAGGTCGGTCGCCGTGATGCGCAGCAGCCGCGACCGGTACGCGCGTCGCATCGCGTCGATGCCGTCGGTGCCGACGACCGTCGCCACCGGCTCGTCGTCCGTGGGGTCGGCCCCCACCGCCTGCAGGAGCTCGGCGCGGACCTCCGCCGCGGGCACGCCCGTGCCGGGCGTGGTGTCGGCGACGAGCCGCAGGTTGCCGGGGTGCGCACCGAGCATGTCCGCGAGCGCGACGGAGGCGCCCAGCACGGCGAGCAGGCGCTGCCGCGGCTCGTCGTCGTGCGTGAGGATGTCCGTCAGCAGCGCCGTGAGCTCGGCGTCGCCGCGTACCGCACCTGCGAGCTTGGCGAGCGCGAGCAGCGCGGCGTCGGGATCGGCGACGTCGGCCAGCGGACCGACGAGCGTCTCGGCGACGTCGGGCAGCACCTCGAGCAGCGCGTCGTCCGCGAGCAGGCGCTCGGCGCGCGGGACGTCGTCGACGCCGGCGCGCGTGAGACGCGCGGCGAGCGACGCACCACGCTCGGGTCGTTCGGTCATCGGCTCACAGGACCGGCAGGAACCGCTTCAGCTCGTAGGGCGTGACCTGGGCGCGGTACTCGTCCCACTCCCGCCGCTTGTTCTTCAGGAAGAAGTCGAAGACGTGCTCGCCGAGCGTCTCGGCCACGAGCTCGGACTTCTCCATGACCGCGATCGCCTGGTCGAGCGACTGCGGCAGCGGCTCGATGCCCAGCGCGCGTCGCTCGGCGTCGGTCAGCTCCCACACGTCGTCGTCGGCGCCCTCGGGCATCTCGTAGCCCTCCTCGATGCCCTTGAGGCCGGCGGCCAGCAGGACGGCGAACGCGAGGTACGGGTTCGTCGCGCTGTCGACCGCGCGGTACTCGACACGGCTCGAGTTGCCCTTGCCCGGCTTGTACATCGGGATCCGGACCAGCGCCGAGCGGTTGTTGTGGCCCCAGCAGATGTAGCTCGGCGCCTCGGCACCGCCCCACAGCCGCTTGTAGGAGTTCACGAACTGGTTGGTCACCGCCGTGATCTCCGCGGCGTGCTTGAGCAGACCCGCGATGAAGTGACGCGCGACCTTCGACTGCTCGAGGTGCGCACCCGGCTCGTGGAACGCGTTGCGATCCCCCTCGAACAGCGACAGGTGCGTGTGCATGCCCGAGCCCGGCTGGTCGGCCAGCGGCTTGGGCATGAAGCTCGCGAAGACGCCCTGCTCGAGCGCGACCTCCTTGACGACCTGCCGGAACGTCATGATGTTGTCCGCGGTCGTCAGCGCGTCCGCGTAGCGCAGGTCGATCTCGTTCTGCCCCGGACCGGCCTCGTGGTGCGAGAACTCCACCGAGATGCCCATGGACTCGAGCATCGTGATGGCCGCACGCCGGAAGTCGTGCGCGGTGCCGCGCGGCACGTGGTCGAAGTACCCGCCCTGGTCGACCGGCACGAGCGGCTGGTCGGGGTCCGCGGGCGCGTCGAACAGGTAGAACTCGACCTCGGGGTGCGTGTAGAACGTGAACCCCTTGTCGCTCGCGCGGCTGAGCGCGCGCTTGAGCACGTTCCGGGAGTCCGCGAGGCTCGGCTCGCCCTCGGGCGTGAGCAGGTCGCAGAACATGCGCGCGGTGCCGTGGCGCTCGCCGCGCCAGGGCAGGACCTGGAACGTCGACGGGTCGGGCCGGGCGATCATGTCCGCCTCGTAGACGCGGGTCAGGCCCTCGATCGCGCTGCCGTCGAACCCGATGCCCTCCGAGAAGGCGGCCTCGAGCTCGGCGGGGGCGACCGCCACCGACTTCAGGATCCCGAGCACGTCGGTGAACCAGAGACGGATGAAGCGGATGTCCCGCTCCTCGACCGTGCGGAGCACGAACTCCTGCTGCCTGTCCATGGCGCCTATCCTGCACGATCCCACCCCCTGCCCACGTGCCCATCCGCACACCGGCGCGCCCGCACCTCGACCACCACCCCTGTCCCACCGCCACACACCCACCGGCCGACGCCCAGCAGCCACCACCTGCGGCCGGCACCCACCGGCCACGGCCCCACGGCCGGCACCCGCGCCCCACCCACCGGCCACCGCACCGACCAGCACGCGCCCAGGGTGTGGGGTGGGCCACGGTGCGGCGGTGGGTGCGGGTGGGGGTCGGTAGGGTCGGGGTGTGGGTCGGGTGAGAGTGGCAGCGGCGCAGGTCGACACGTGCGTCGGGGATCTCGAGGGCAACGCGCGCCTCGTGCTCGAGTGGACGCGCAAGGCGGCCGACGAGGGTGCGCAGCTCGTCGTCTTCCCGGAGATGACGCTCACGGGGTACCCCATCGAGGACCTCGCGCTACGGGCATCGTTCCGGCGCGCCGCTCAGGCGACGCTCGAGCGGCTCGCGGTCGAGCTCGACGAGGCGGGGCTCGGTGACGTCGCGGTCCTCGTCGGGTCGGTCGGCGAGCGGCCCGCCAGGCGGCTGCGCACGCACGACGAGGAGGGTGACGGCCACGACAGCAGCAAGGCACCGTCCGACGGCCTCGTCGACGACGGCCTTCCCACGGCGCTGCTGCCGGACTCCGAGCTGGTCGGCGACGTGGTCGCCGGACGCCCCGAGGCGTCGGACGCCGTGCGCCCGACGAACGACGCGATCCTGCTGCGCGGCGGTCGCGTCGAGGCGCGCTACTCCAAGCACCACCTGCCGAACTACGGCGTGTTCGACGAGTACCGGATCTTCGCCCCCGGCGACGAGATCTGCGTGATCGACGTCGCGGGTCGCCGGCTCGGCGTCGTGATCTGCGAGGACATCTGGCAGGACGGCGGCCCGGTCTCCCTGATGGACGAGAACGAGGTCGCGGCGCTGGTCGTCCTCAACGGCTCGCCGTTCGAGGAGGGCAAGGGCCACGTGCGGGCCGAGCTCGCGGCACGGCGCGCCGAGCAGGTCGACGCGCCGGTGCTGTACGTCAACCTCGTCGGCGGCCAGGACGACCTCGTGTTCGACGGCGGCTCGTTCGTCGTGGACCGCGACGGCACGAGCCTGGCCAGCGCGCCGCAGTTCGTCGAGCACCTGCTGGTGTGGGACCTGGCCGACGAGGGCGAGCCGTCGCTGCCCGGCCCGCAGGTCCCGCCGCTGCACCCCGACGAGGAGACGTACCGGGCGGTGGTGCTCGGGCTGGCCGGGTACGTGCGCAAGAACGGGTTCCGGTCGGTGCTGCTGGGGGTCTCGGGCGGGATCGACTCGGCGCTGACGGCGGCGATCGCGGCGGATGCGATCGGCGGCGAGAACGTCGTGGGCGTCTCGATGCCGTCGTCGTTCTCGTCCGAGCACAGCAAGGACGACGCGGAGGACCTCGCCAAGCGCATCGGTGCGGACTACCGCGTGCAGCCGATCGCGCCGATGGTCGACGCGTTCCAGGCGCAGCTCGCGCTCGAGGGCGTCGCCGAGGAGAACCTGCAGGCGCGGGTGCGGGGCGTGATCCTCATGGCGATCTCGAACCGCGAGGGGCACCTCGTCATCGCGCCGGGCAACAAGTCCGAGCTCGCGACCGGGTACGCGACCATCTACGACGCCGGCAGCATCGGCGGCTACGCGCCGCTCAAGGACGTCGACAAGTCGCGCGTCTGGGCGCTGGCGCGCTGGCGCAACAACCACGCGATCGACCGCGGCGAGATCCCGCCGATCCCGGAGTCCTCGATCACGAAGCCGCCGAGCGCCGAGCTGCGTCCGGGCCAGACCGACCAGGACTCGCTGCCGCCGTACGACCTGCTGGACGAGGTCCTCGACGCGTACGTCGAGCACGCCGAAGGGCGTCAGGAGCTGCTCGCGCGCGGTTACGACGAGGCCGTCGTCGACCGGGTGCTGCAGCTCGTCGACCGGGCCGAGTGGAAGCGTCGGCAGTACCCGCTGGGGCCCAAGGTCACGGCGCTCGCGTTCGGGCGCGACCGGCGTCTGCCGGTGACGTCCCGCTGGCGCGAGCCCTGAGCCCGGACGACGAACGCCACCGACAGGGCCGCCGCCGCGGGACCTGACCCGCGGGGGCACGACGAGACATCCCGGCCGGCGCACGCGACCCATCCCGCACCATCCGTACGAACGACCAGCAGACGAACCGCAGGACCGAACGGAGCGACGATGACCGAGACCCCCAAGCGCGTGCGAGTCCACCACCTGCGCGAGGCCAAGGAGGCGGGCCGACGGCTCACGATGCTCACCGCGTACGACGCGGTGACGGCGCGGATCTTCGACGAGGCGGGCGTCGACATGCTGCTCGTCGGCGACTCGATCGGGAACACGATGCACGGTCACGCCACGACCCTGCCGGTGACGGTCGAGGACATGATCCCGCCGGCGCGCGCGGTCGCGGGCGCGGCCCAGCGCGCGTTCGTCGTCGTCGACCTGCCGTTCGGCTCGTACGAGGCCGGGCCGCAGCAGGCGCTCGAGACCGCGGTCCGGGTCATGAAGACGACCGGCGCGGACGCGGTGAAGTTCGAGGGCGGCAAGCGTTCCGCCGCGCAGATCCGCGCGATCACGGCGGCGGGCATCCCGGTCGTCGGCCACCTGGGCTACACGCCGCAGTCCGAGAACCTGCTGGGCGGGCCGCGTGTCCAGGGCCGCGGCGACGTGGCTGCCGAGGAGCTGTCCGAGGACGCGCTCGCGGTCGCCGACGCGGGCGCGGTCGCCGTGGTGCTCGAGATGGTCCCCGCGCCGGTGGCCGCGCGCATCACCGAGATCGTCGCGATCCCGACGATCGGCATCGGCGCAGGCGCCGAGTGCGACGGTCAGGTGCTGGTCTGGGTCGACATGGCCGGCATGGGCGACTGGTCGCCGCGGTTCGCCAAGCGGTTCGGCGAGGTCGGTGCGGCGCTCAGGGCGGCCGCGAGCGCGTACGTCGACGAGGTCCGCAGCGGCACGTTCCCGGACGCGGAGCACAGCTTCCTGACGTGACGCTCAGCGGTCGCCGTCAGCGCTCGGCCTCCTCCTCCGCCTCCCACGCGGCGGTGCGGGAGCGTGCCTTCTCGAGGGCGTGCAGCGCCTCCTCGCGCGACGAGTAAGGCCCGAGGACGTCCTTCCAGTCGCTGCGTCGACCCTCCTCGACCTGCTTGGTCGCGGTGTTGTACCAGTACTGCGGCGTGTCGTCGCCCACGGTCCCTCCTCCTCACCTTCGAGCCCAGCTTCGGGCCCACGTTCGAGCCCATCGTCGCGCTCACCGTCGTCGAGCAGGCGCGGGCGCGCGGTCTGGTGGTGCCTGCGCTTTCGTAGACTGCCAGCCATGTCGCCCGTCCGCTCCGCGCTCGTCCCCGGCAAGATCAGCCCCCGTCTCGCCGTCCCGTCCACCATCGCCCGTCCCGAGTACGTCGACAAGCCGGGACCGCGGCACTACACCGGACCGGACGTGCTCGACGACGAGACGATCGCGGCGATCCGGGGCGCGGCACGGATCGCCGCGCAGGCGCTCGCGGAGGTCGGTGCGCACGTCGAGCCAGGCGTGACGACGGACCAGCTCGACCGGATCGGGCACGAGTTCCTCCTCGACCACGGCGCGTACCCGTCGACGCTCGGCTACCGCGGGTTCCCGAAGTCGCTGTGCACGAGCCTCAACGAGGTCATCTGCCACGGGATCCCGGACTCGACCGTGGTGCAGGACGGCGACATCGTGAACATCGACATCACGGCGTACATCGGCGGCGTGCACGGGGACAACAACGCGACGTTCCTGGCGGGTGACGTCGACGAGGAGTCGCGCCTGCTCGTCGAGCGTACGAAGGAGTCGCTCGACCGGGCCATCAAGGCCGTCAAGCCGGGCCGCGAGATCAACGTCATCGGTCGCGTGATCGAGAAGTACGCAGCACGATTCGGGTATGGCGTGGTGCGCGACTACACCGGCCACGGCGTGGGACCGGCGTTCCACACGGGCCTCGTGGTCCCGCACTACGACGCGGCACCGCAGTACGACACGCTCATCGAGCCGGGCATGGTGTTCACGATCGAGCCCATGCTCAACCTCGGAACGCCCGACTGGGTCATGTGGGACGACGACTGGACCGTCGTGACGGCGGACGGCCGCCGCTCCGCGCAGTTCGAGCACACCCTGCTGGTCACCGAAGACGGAGCGGAGATCCTGACCCTGCCATGAGCCATCACGACCTCGCGTTCGGCATCGACATCGGCGGCAGCGGCATCAAGGGCGCCCCCGTGGACCTGAAGAAGGGGGCGTTCGCCGACGACCGGCTGCGCATCCCCACCCCGCAGCCGGCGACGCCGGATGCGGTCGCGGCGACGGTCGCCGAGATCGTCGACTCGTTCGACCTCGACAAGAAGGTGCCGATCGGCGTCACGTTCCCCGCGGTCATGCTGCACGGCGTGGCGCAGTCGGCGGCGAACGTCGACGACTCGTGGATCGGCACCGATGCCCAGGAGCTGTTCTCGCGGGCCACGGGTCGGTCCGTGGTGGCGGTCAACGACGCCGATGCGGCGGGCTTCGCCGAGACGCAGTACGGCGCCGCGAAGGGCGTCGACGGCGTGGTGCTGGTGATGACGCTGGGCACGGGCATCGGCTCGGCGCTGGTCGTCGACGGCCGTCTGGTCCCGAACACCGAGCTGGGGCACCTGGAGATCGACGGGCAGGACGCGGAGACGCGCGCGTCCGACGCCGCGCGGGATCGTGACGAGCTCGACTTCCCGCAGTGGGCGCAGCGCCTGCAGCGCTACTTCTCCGTCGTCGAGAACCTGTTCTGGCCCGACCTGATCGTGGTGGGCGGCGGCGTGAGCAAGCACCACGAGAAGTTCCTGCCGCTGCTCGACCTGCGCACCACGATCGTCCCGGCCGAGCTGCTGAACAAGGCCGGCATCGTGGGCGCGGCCGCGCTCGCGGCGCGCCACTGACGCGGTCGCGTCCGCGCGGTGACGTCCGACGGCGTGCTGGTCGAGGTCGCGCCCGGCGTCCACGTCGCGACGAGCGAGGTGTACACGACGACGAGCACCGTCGTGGTGGGCGACGAGGGCGGCTGTCTCGTCGTCGACCCGGGCGTCACGGCGCGCGAGGTCGAGGCGCTCGGCGACGCCGTGCGTGCGCGCGGCTGGCACCCGGTCGCCGTCTGGTCGACGCACCCGCACTGGGACCACCGCCTCGACGGTCCGTGGCTGCGGGGCGTGCCGCGCTGGTCGGCGCCGAGCGGGAACCAGCCCGACGAGCCCGCGCGGGCGCACGTCCCTGTCGCCCGGTTCGCGGCCCAGCGCGACGACGACGACGAGCTCGCCCGGGCGCTGCACGCCAGACCTGCCGACGCGCCTGCCGCGATCGCGCCTGAGCCGCGACCGGCGCCCGTACGCCCGGGCGGTGGCGAGGGCGTCGCCGCTGCGTGGCACACCCTGGACGACGAGGCGATCGGCTGGTCCGGCCCGCGGGCACTGGTCCTCGCGCACCGCGCGCACGCCGCTGGGCACAGCGCCCTCCTGCTGCCCGACGTCGGCGTGCTGATCGCGGGCGACATGCTCAGCGACATCGAGATCCCGCTGCTCGACGACGACGCCGCCGACCCGGTCGGCGACTACCGCACGGCGCTCGACGTGCTCGCGACGTGCGGGGCGACCCTCGTCGTGCCCGGTCACGGCTCGGTGGGGCGCGAGCTCGACGCGCGAGTCACCGCGGACCGCGCCTACCTGACGGCGCTCGCGGGCGGCGCCGAGCCGGACGACCCCCGCCTGGCCGCGCCGGCCCAGCGAGCGGCGCACGAGCAGCAGCGCATCCTCATCGCACACGCGTCGCACCGGACTCCTCCCGGCGGCTGACGCGGCTCTCCCCGGCGGCTGACGCGCGTCGTCCCACACCTGCGCGTCACCCGCCCAGAACCTCCACACGAACCGGGGTCACCGCCGGCCGCCGAGTGCTGGGCTGGTCCCGTGCTGCTCGCCCACCGCCTGGTCCGCCCCCTGTCGCACGCGCGCTCGGCCGTCGAGCGCGGGCTGACGTCGGTCGAGCAGCGGATCGACGCCTGGGCGCACCGGCGCCTCGCGCGCCTGCCGACCACGGGTCCGCGCGCGTGGCTCGTCGAGCTCGTCGTGTTCACGCTCAAGCAGGCGTGGGCGTGCCTGTTCGGCGCGCTGCTGCTCGCCGCGATCCTCGCCGCACGCCTCTGGTACCCGGACGACGCCCCGCTCGCGCGCAACGACGCGCTCACGCTCGTCGCGGTCGCGCTCCAGGTGCTCATGCTCGTCACGCGCCTGGAGACGGTCCGCGAGATGCGGGTCGTGCTGCTGTTCCACGTCGTCGGGACGGTCATGGAGGTCTTCAAGACCGACGTGGGCTCGTGGTCGTACGCAGCCGACGGGATGCTCAGGGTCGGCGCCGTCCCGCTGTTCTCGGGCTTCATGTACGGCGCGGTCGGCTCGTACCTGGCGCGCGTCATGCGGATCTTCGACCTGCGGTTCGACCGGTACCCGCGGCGCTGGCTCACGGCGGTGGTCGCCGTGGCGATCTACGCGAACTTCTTCACGCACCACTGGTGGTGGGACGCGCGGTGGCTGCTGGTCGCGGCGGTCGTCGTGGTCTACGGGCGCTGCGTGATGCACGTGCGCGTCCTGACGCAGGTGCGTCGCATGCCCGTGCTGGTGGCGTTCCTGCTCGTGTCGAGCGTCATCTGGGTGGCCGAGAACGTCGCGACGTTCGCCGGTGCGTGGCTCTACCCCGCGCAGGCGGCCGGCTGGCACCTGGTCTCGCCGCACAAGCTCGTCGCCTGGTTCCTGCTCATGCTGATCTCGGTGGTGCTCGTGGCCTGGGTGCACGTCCCGCGCCCGCCCGACGAGCAGGCGCGGGACGTGGGGCGTCAGGTGCCGGACCGCCGCGAGCGGCGCACGGACCACAGCACGGCGACGACGCCCGCGACGAGCACCGCGAACAGCGCCCCGACGACGAACGTCGCCGGCCCGCCGCTGCGCGGGCCGGGGTCGATCGTCGGCAGCGCCGACGGCGTCGACTCCGGCGTCGGTTGAGCAGTCGCCGCGGGAGTGCGCTCGGGTGTCGGCGCCGCGGTCGGCTCAGGTGTCGCGGTCGGCTCGGGCGTCCCGAGGGCGTCGGCCGCGACGAACGTGAACGTCCCGTCGATCGGGTGGCCGTCGCCCGACGTGGCGCGCCACTCGACGGTGTACTCCCCCGCAGGCAGGTAGCCGTCGAGGGCCTGACGCACGGCCGCGTCGGCGAGCTCGGGCGCTCCGGAGGCGGCGTCGCGCCCGTCGGGCGTGCGCACCACGATCTTGGTGCCGATCGCGAGCGCGGGTGCGGAGAACGTCAGCGTCACGGCCTCGGGAGCGTGCGGCAGCGTCGCGCCCGCAGGCGGGTCGCTGGACACGAGCCGGTCGTGCGCCTCGGCGCCGGTCCCGCCGGCGAGGACGAGACCGCCCGCGACGAGCGCCGCAGCGAGCATCCTCGTCGCGCGCACGGTCGTCGCACCTCGGCGGCCGACGTCGCGGCGGGGCACGGACAGCAGGCGGCTCATGGGCAGGAACGGTACGTCGGCGGGCCGCTCGGCGAGCGGCGCCAGGGGTCGCGCAGGAGCGCGCAGGAAGGGGGTCATCAAGGTCCTCGACAGGCGGGGCCGCGCGAGCGCGGCGGGACGGCGACGTCACACCGCGCGACGAGGGCGTCGGGGCCGTCAGTCGCGGGGTGTGCCGGTGGGCGGGAGCGCCACCGAGGGAGGACCCCGACGAGAGGGCGCGCCGCGCAGGTGCAGCGTCGCGACCGGTGCGGCGGAGTCGTCGTGCGGCAGGACATGGACGAGCACCGGGGCGACGAGCTCGGCGGGCGCCCGCAGGAGCGGCGCGAGCAGCCCGACGACGTGCACGGCCGCACGCTCGGCGCCCGCCACGACGAGCGCGGTCACCACCGTCGCGACGGCGTGCCAGACCGCCATCGCGCGACCGTCGACGAGCGGGGCTCCGGAGGCAGCGCCGCTTGCGCAGGTCGCCGCCAGGTGCGCCGCCGCCCCGTGGTGCGCGTGCGCCCCGGCGTCGGGTGCGACCTGGCCGCACGCGCCCAGCACCGCGAACGCGTGGTGCAGGAGGAGCTGCCCGACGGCGAGGACCGCGAGCGCGACCGGCCACGTGACTCGTCGGCCCGTGACGAGCACGGTGACGGGCAGTGACAGCGCGACGAGCGCCAGGACGAGCCCGGGTGCGGGCGCGGGACCTCCGCCGAGCGCGTGCGCGACCGCAGCCAGCGCGACGACCAGGACGGACAACCCGAGAGCCCGCACGAGGCGGGCCGCGGCGGACGTCGGCGTGGTCACGCCGCCACGCTAGCCCGCGCGCAGGACCAAGGTCCCCCACCGGACGTGTGAGGAGCGCCGCACCTGAACGGTTCGGGCGGATGAGTCAGCCGGTACGCCGGGTTCTGTTCCCGAGAGCGGTTACCCACGCTCGGGCGACGGCCATCCATCTACGACGTACGTTGCCGCACGCCTCCAGCGGCCTACCCGGGAGCTCGGGCGGGCAGCCCTCGAACGCTCCCTGTCTGGCCTTGCTCCGGGTGGGGTTTGCCGAGCCGCACCGGTCACCCGGTGCGCTGGTGGTCTCTTGCACCACCGTTTCACCCTTACCGCCCCGGCCCGGCGAACCGGTCCGGGGAGGCGGTCTGTTCTCTGTGGCACTGTCCCGCGGGTCACCCCGGGTGGGTGTTACCCACCACCCTGCCCTACGGAGCCCGGACGTTCCTCGGCGGACCGACCCGAGGGCCGGACCGACGCGGCCGCCTGGCTGACTCATCCGCGCCGTCGATGCTACCCGCCGCGCGACGTCGACCGACGCGCCCTACCGTGGCGGTCATGCCTCTCGTGGTCTCCCAGCTGACGATCGACTCGCGCGACCCGCACGCCCTCGCGGCGTGGTGGGCGCAGGTCCTGCAGTGGCAGTACGTCTGGGAGCCGGCCCCGGACGACGACGAGATCGAGATCTCCCCACCGGGTGGCGGCGCGACGAACTGGCTGTTCATCCGCGTCGAGGACCCCAAGCGGGGCAAGAACCGGCTGCACGCGGACCTGCGTCCGCCGGACGGCTCGGACCAGGCCACCGAGCTCGAGCGGCTCCTGGGGCTCGGGGCGACGCGCGTCGACATCGGGCAGGGCGACGTCCCGTGGGTCGTGCTCGCCGACCCCGAGGGCAACGAGTTCTGCCTGCTGCGCGGCACGCCGTCGCAGGCGGCGGCAGCGCTCGCGGCGGAGTCCGCCGGGTCCTGACCGCCGCCCGCTGACCGCCTACCGCGCCTCGTCGCCGCGTGCGAGCATGGCGGGATGGAGTGGGTCGTCGTGCTGGTCGCGGTGGTGGTGCTGCTCGTCGTCGCCGACCGCCTGACTGCCCGGGGCGTGTTCGACCGTTTCCTGGATCGGCCGCGTGTCGAGCGAGAAGGGTCGTCGACGGTGGGCGGGCTGTTCGACGCGCTCGGTGACGTGTTCCAGCCGAACCGCGAGCTCCTCACGGCCGAGAAGGAGCGTCAGCGACTCGACATCCACTACACGGGCGACGACGCGCCGCCGTTCGACCTCGAGTCCGGCACCGTCGTGCTGCCACCCACGACCCGACACCCCGACGAACGTCACGTCCCGCCCACTGCGCGCTGAGGCCGGTCGAGCGGTGGCGGCGTCCTAGAGTCGTCCGGTGCTCCTGCTGCTCCCTCCGTCCGAGGGCAAGACCGCCCCGCGCCGCGGCGCGCCGGTCGACCTCGACACGCTGTCCTCGCCGGCGCTGAACCCGCTGCGTGCCACGGTCCTCGACGCGCTCGTGGAGGTCTCCGCGCGGCCGGACGCGACCGACGTGCTCCACGTCTCGGCCGGTCTGGCCGACGAGGTCGCGCGCAACACCGGGCTGCGCGAGGCTCCCGCGGCACCCGCCCGCGGTGTGTACACGGGGGTGCTCTACGCGGCGGCGGGGCTCGACCACCTGACGCCCGCGCAGCGACGACGCGCCGCCGCGTGCGTGCGGATCTTCTCCGGGCTGTGGGGCGTGGTGACGCCCGAGGACGCCGTGCCGGCGTACCGGTTGTCGGGTGGTGTCGACCTGCCCGGTGTCGGGTCGCTCGCGGCGGTGTGGCGCGCCGCCCTCCCGGACGTGCTCGACGCCGAGGCTGACGGCGCGCTCGTCGTGGACGGACGGTCCGCCGACTACGTCGCGATGTGGCGCCCGCCGGTCGGCGCCGACTGGGTCGCCGTGCGCGTCGAGCGCGACCTCGACGGCACGCGGTCCGTCGTCTCACACAATGCCAAGCACGCGCGCGGGGTTCTCGCTCGGCACCTGCTGACTCGCCGGGCCCAGCCGCCGCGGGACGGGGACGCCCTGGCCCACGCCGCCGCCGAGCTCGTGGGCGGTGAGCTGCGAGCGGTGGAGCTGGGTGCCGCACGCGCCCGTGGCCCTCGGACGCTCACACTCGTGGTGTGAGCACGCCACCCCGAGGCCGCCCCTGGTGGGTGGTCGCCATCGTCGTGTCGGTGGTCGCGATCGGCACCGGCCTGCTGCCGCGCGCGGACGCGGTGGCGCTCGCCGAACGCACCGGCCCCGTGCTGCTGTTCGTCGCGGCGCTCACCGTGGTGTCCGAGCTGTGCGCGGGAGCGGGTCTGTTCACGGCCGCCGCCGACGTCGCGGCACGCGCGGCGCGCGGCCACCGGTGGGCGCTCTGGGCGGGCGTCGTCGTGCTCGCCATCGTGGTGACCGCGGTGCTGTCGCTCGACACGACCGCGGTGCTCCTGACGCCCGTGGTCATCGCGCTCGCGCGACACACGCGCACCTCCCCGCTGCCGTTCGCGCTGGCGGTGGCCGCGCTCGCGAACACCGCCTCGCTGGTCCTGCCGGTCTCGAACCTCACGAACCTGCTGGCGGACCATGAGATCCGCCGGTCGGGCACGGGCTACCTCGCGCTGATGTGGGCACCGGCGCTCGCGGCGGTCGTCGTCACGGTCGTCGTGCTGGCCGTGCGCGACCGCGCCGCGATCCGCGGCCGCTACGCCCTCGTCGCTGCGCCGCCCGCACCCGACCCGGTGCTGCTGCGGGTCACGGGCCTCGTCGTCGGCGCGATGGCGGTCGCGTTCGTCGCCGGCGTGACGCCCGCCCTCGCCGCGGGTGCCGCCGGCGTGCTGCTGCTCGGTCTGACGCTCGCGCGTCGGCGCCCGCTGCCCGTCGCGCCGGGCGACATGGTGCCGTGGCGCACCCTGATCGTCGTCGCCGGGTTGTTCGTGCTCGTCGCGACGGCGCACGCGCACGGGATGGCCGAGGTGCTGCACCGAGCGGCGGGTGACGGGCACGGCCCGCTCGACCTGCTGCGGCTCGCCGCCGTGGGGGCGCTCGCCGCCAACGCGGTCAACAACCTGCCCGCGTTCCTCGCGCTGGACCCCGCCACGGCCGGCGACCCGTTGCGGATCGCGGCGCTGCTCATCGGCACGGGCGTCGCGCCGATCCTCACGCCGTGGGGGTCGCTCGCGACCGTGCTGTGGTGGCAGCGGTGCCGTCAGGTGCTGCTGGACGTGCCGACGCGGACGATCGTGCGCCAGGGCCTCGTGCTCGCCCCGCTCGCTCTGGTCGCCGCCGTGGCCGCGCTCGTCGCGACCACCTGACGCGCGACCACCTGACGCGCGACCACCGGACGCGCGACCACCGGACGCGCGATCACCGGACGCCGACGCCCGTCCGACGCCCCACGACCGACCGGCACGGACGACCGCGTGGCAGCAGGACTCAGGCCCAGCCCTCGCTGGGCGCGCCGGCGACGGCGATCTCGTGCCGGTGGTCGGCGAACAGCCGCACGATGCTCAGCGAGGCCGGTGCGATGCGCAGCTGGCTCCACGACCCCGGGTGAGCGCCCATCGCCACGCCGAGCGCGGCCCGGATCGCCACCGCGTGCGACACGACGACGACGGTCCGTCCCCGCTCGGTCGTGAGCAGCTCCTCGTACAGCGAGCGCAGCCGCTCCCCCACGTCGACGATCGACTCGCCGCCCGGCGGCCGCAGGTCGGCGCGCGTGTGCCACGGCTCGAGCTGCCCCGGCCAGCGCTCCTCGATCTCGACCGCGGTCAGACCCTGCCACTGCCCGAAGTCGGCTTCCTTGACGCGCTCCTCGGTGCGCACGGGCAGGCCGAGGCGCTCGGCGATGACGCCCGCCGTCTCCTGCGTGCGGACCATCGGCGAGGCGAGGACCTCGCTCGGGTAGGCGATGTCGCCCCACAGGTCGCGGCCCACGCGGTGCACGAGCGCGGCGGCGGCACGCGCCTGCGCCCGACCGCGCTCGTTGAGCGGCGGACCCGGCTCGCTCGAGCCCGAGTAGCCCCGGGAGACGGTCATCGTGGTCTCGCCGTGCCGCACCAGGACGAGCGTCACCGGGGACTCGTCGTCGAACCGCACTCCTGCGCCCGAGGGGCGCGGGACGCGGCCGCTGCCGGGGTCGGTGGCTGCGCTCGTCGTCGAGGCCGCGCTCGTTGCCGTGTCGCTCACCGGGGGCACGTCGGCTTGGGTCGTGTCGTCGTCGGTCACGATCGCAGTCTTCGTGTCCATCGCACGGTTCGCCAGCCGGTCGGCGGCAGCGTTGTCCGCGCGGGGCACCCACGTCCACGTCACGGTCGCGGGGTCGACGATCGCGCGCGCCTGGTCGGCGAGCCGACGCATGTCGTCGTGCTTGATCTGCCACTCGCCGCTCATCTGCCGGATGACGAGCTGGGAGTCCATGCGGACCTCGATCGCCGCCGCGGGGTCGATCGCGCGGGCCGCACGCAGGCCCGCGACGAGGCCCGAGTACTCGGCGACGTTGTTCGAGGCGATGCCCAGGTAGTCGGCGCGCTCCGCGAGCACGCGACCGGTCTCGGCATCCCGTACCAGCGCGCCGTAGCCGGCGGGCCCCGGGTTGCCGCGCGAGCCGCCGTCCGCCTCGACGACGAGCCGGCGCGTCACTGGCCCTCGGGCAGCCGGACCAGGATGCGGCCGCACTCCTCGCACCGCACGACGGCGTCGTCGGGCTTCGCCTTGATGCCGTCGAGGTCCAGCGGGTTGAGCTCGAGGCGGCAGCCCTCGCAGCGGCGGCCGCGCAGGGCCGCGGCGCCCGAGCCGCCGAGCTGGGCACGCAGCCGGTCGTAGAGCGTCACGAGCCCGGCGTCGAGGCCCTCGGCGGCCGTCGCGCGCTGGGCCTGCACCTGCGCGACCTCGGCGTCGATCTCCGCCAGTGCCGCGTCGCGCTGCGTCTCGACCTCGGTCTTGCCCGCGACGAGCTGGGCGTGCGCGGCCTGCACCTCGGACAGCGCGCTCTCGTGCGCCTCGAGCCGCTCCATGACCTCGAGCTCGACCTCCTCGAGGTCCCCCTGGCGCTTGGCGAGCGACTCGAGCTCGTGCTGGAGCGCCTGCAGGTCCTTCGCGGTCCCCTGGCCCGAGTCGAGCCGGCTCTGGTTGCGCGCGGCACGGTCCCGCACCTGCTGGACGTCCGCCTCCGCCTTCGCGAGCTCGCGACGCAGGTCCGCGACCGCGGTCTGCGACGTGACGAGCGCCGTGTGCAGGTCGGCGAGCTGCGTGTCGAGCTCGGCGAGCCGCGCGAGCTCGGGCAGCGTCCGGCGCCGGTGCGCGAGCTGGTCGAGGCGCGTGTCGAGCGCCTGCACGTCGAGAAGTCGTCGCTGGTCCGCTGCGGGGGCGTTCGGCACGGGGTTCCTTCCGGCACCCACCCCGACGGGGCGGGCGGATCAGGGTGGTCGGTACGTCGGTCAGCTGGGTGCGTCGGTGCGGCTCACGCGGCCCGTCCACGGGTCGGTGCACCGCACGCTCACGCGGGTCTCCACCGTAGTGCCCAGCGCCCGTAGATCGGCCGTCAGGTCCCGCGCGGCGAGCGTGAGCCACGGCCACTCGGACGCGAAGTGCGCGAGGTCGACGAGGTACGGCGTCGCCGGGTGCCCCGAGCGGGCCGCGTCGAACTCCGCGCGCTCGCGCTGCTCGGAGGCCGGGTGGTGGCGCAGGTCGGCAGTCACGTACACGTCCGCACCCGCGGACCGTACAGCGTCGAAGAACGGGTCGCCCGAGCCGCCGACGACCGCGACGCGCTCGACGCTCGCGTCGGGGTCGCCCGCGAACCGCACGCCCTGCGCTGTGGCGGGCGTGACGTCGGCGACGGCCTGGGCGAACGCGCGCAGCGTCGTCGGCTCGGTGAGCCTGCCGATCCGGCCCGTGCCGGTGGGGCCGTCGAGGGTCGCGAGCTCGAGCACGTCGAACGCCGGCTCCTCGTACGGATGGGCGGCGCGCATCGCGGCCACGACGGCCGAACGGCGTCCGCGCGGCGCGACCAGCTCGACGCGCGCCTCGACGACGACCGCACGCTCGCCCACCGCACCGACCGCGGGCGACGCCCCGGCGAGCGGCGTGAACGTGCCCTCCCCGGTCGTCGTCCACGCGCAGCGCTCGTACCGGCCCACCGCTCCGGCACCCGCATCGGCCATCGCGTCGACCACGGCCTGGGCGTCGGCCACCGGGACGAACACCACGTGCTTGTCGAGCGGCGCCACCGGGTCGGCGACGAGGGGCGTCACGTCGACGAGCCCGAGCACCTCCGCGAGCGCGTCGGCGACGCCTCCGGCCGCGGCGTCCGCGTTGGTGTGGGCCGTGAGCAGTCCGCACCCGCCGCGCACGAGCCGGTGCAGGAGCGCGCCCTTGAAGGTCGTCGCGGCGACCGAGTGCACGCCGCGCAGCAGCAGCGGGTGGTGGGTCACGACGAGGTCGGCGCCCCACTCGAGCGCTTCGTCGACGACGGTCGCGACCGGGTCGACCGCGAACAGCACGCGACGCACGGGTGCGTCCGGGTCACCGGCGACGAGCCCGACGGCGTCCCACGACTCGGCGGTCGCGGGCGGGTAGCGCTGCTCGAGGAGTCGGACGACGTCGGCCAGCCGGGGTGCGCTCACACGAGCACGCTACCGGCGCCGACGTCCGTCCCGGGTCAGGGCGTCACCCACGTCGCGGGGCCGATCGTCCCGACGCTCACGGCGTGCCCCGCGACGCCCCCGGGCTTGTAGGCGCGCACCCAGTACCCGCTCGACGGGGGCGCGTCCCACACCACGGTGAACCGCCCGTTGGCGCGGACGCGGCTCGACGCCTCGGTGCGCCACGTGCGTCCGACGAGCCGCTGGAGGTGGATCGTCGGGTTGGCCGCTGCGTGGACCGACGGTGCGGGCCATGCGTTGCCGGTCATGACGACGTCGCCGCGTGAGGTGCTGAAGTCCGCTCGCGCCTGCCACTTCACGGGCGGTTCGAGCCGGCCGTTCGCGGCGACCGTGTAGTACCGCCGCGCACCCGATCCCCAGCCGGCCAGCGACCCCACGAAGTGCGTCTCGCTCACGCCGTACGTGGGGAGCGTCAGCAGGCCGGTCGACGACGAGCGCAGCGGGAACACGCTCGGGTACTCCGCGAGGAACTGCGGGGTCACGATCGTCGTGCTCCAGATCCAGTACGGCGTGTCGACGATGCCCGAGGGCGTCGCCGCGCTGAACGCACTGGCCACGGGCGTCCCGTCGTCGCGCCGCACGAGGCGCAGCGACGGCGTCCAGCGCTCGGACCCCGTCACGACCTTCACGGGTGCGTTGAGAACCTCGTAGGCCCACGGCAGGCTCGCAGGTCCGCTCACCTCGACCGCAGGGCCGTCCGGGACAGGGACCGTCGTCGTCGCATCGGTCTGGTCCGTGACGACGATCTTCGTCATCGTGATCGTGCCCGTGGAGACCGAGGTGACGGCGGCCGTCCCGGTCCAGGTGCCCGACGTCGACGTCCCCCCGGTCCGGTCCAGACGGTCCCAGTAGAGCGCCGTGCGATGCAGATCGGGCGGCCGCGTCGGCGTCGAGCTGCGGACGTCCGCGTACCCGACCGGGTAGTCCTGGGTCTCGAAGTTCGTCAGGACGTCCGGGAGGCCGTCGGGGTCGCTGAGCTCGACCGAGAGCCGCAGCTCGGTGTAACCGCCGGGCATGCCCGGGCGGGTGTCGACGAGCGTGATGCCCTGCAGCGTCGTCGGCGAGTCCTCGGCCACGGCGGGCACGGCGAGGGCCAGAGGCACGACGACGAGCGCGACGGACGTCAGCGCGATCGGACGGACGGTGACGCGCCGGACCATGGCGGCTCCTCGTCGAGCGGGTGTCAGGGATCCACCGTACGACCGGCGCGACGGCTCGAGCCATGCCCGGGCCGATGCTCCGCGGGTGGAGATGGTCACGCCACGCGTGACTGCCTCGGCCCGGGACCGCGCGCAGGGCGCTCTAGGTTGTGGCCGTGAGAGAAGCGTGGACATGGCCCGCGTACACGGGCGTGCTCGTCGGGACCGCGCTCTTCGTCGTCCTGTTCGTGCCCGCGCTCGTGTGGCAGTTCCGCGCGTACGGCCGGCCGTCGCTCCTGCGGCTGCTCACGGTCGCGGCCGCGTGCGTGTACGTCGTCGCCCTCGTCGCCTACACCCTCCTGCCGCTGCCGACCGGTGACCGCGCCGCGTGGTGCGCCGCGCACGTCGCGGACCACAACGGCGACCCGCTGCAGATGCTGCGCGACATCCGCGCGGTGCGCGCCGAGATCGGCTCACGCGCGACCCTGCGGTCGGTCGTGTTCCTGCAGGTCGCGTTCAACGTCCTGCTGTTCGTGCCGTTCGGCGTGCTCGTGCGCGTCCTGCTGCGCTGGGGTGTGGCGCTCACGACGATCGCCGCGCTGGCCACCTCGCTGGTCATCGAGGCGACCCAGTACACGGGCGTGTTCGGCCTCATCGGGTGCTCGTACCGTGTGGGCGACGTCGACGACGTGATCACCAACACCGCGGGCGCGTTCCTGGGTGCCGTGCTCGCACCGCTCGTCCTGCACGTCGTGCCGTCCTCGTCGTCGCTCGCGACCGAGCGCGGGCTGCCACGTCCGGTCAGCGTGTGGCGCCGGTGGACCGGCATGGCGCTCGACGCCGGGGCCGCGCTCGCCCTGGGTGCCGCGGTCACGGTCGGCGCACGCGTCCTGCTCGCCGTGGGCGGCGCGAGCCGGGTGGAGATCGCCACGGCGCAGGCGGGGTGGCTCAGCGTCGTCCTGCCGTTCGTCGTCGTGCTCGTGCTCCCCGCGCTGCTCGGCTCGGGTGCGTCCTGGGGGCAACGTGTGGTGTGGCTCGAGCCCGTGTCGGTCGACGAGCACGGACGGGCCGTGCGTGCCGGGCGGCCCAGGAGCCTCGCCCGCGCGCTCGTCGTCGGCGGTCTGTGGTGGGTCCTGGTGTCGGCGTCGTCGGTCGAAAGGCTGCCGGACGACCTCGCGAGCCGCCTCACGGTCGCGGGCTGGACGCTGGCCGGCGCCGCCGTGGTGACGGTCGCGTTCACGCGCCGCGGGCTGTCGGGCCTGCTCGCAGGCACCCAGGTGGTCGACTCGCGCGAGCGACCCGACGCCTGAGCTCCGACGAGCCCGGGCTCAGGCGCGCGGCACGACGGGGTCGCCGACCGTCAGCACCCCCGCCGACTCCGGGACGAGCCGCACGCCGAACCAGACCTTGCCCTCGAAGCGTCGGTGCCGGGCCAGCGTGCGCGTCGGCTCCTTCGTCGTGCGCAGCGTATCGAGGTCCACGGTGGTCATGACGCACCGGTCGCAGCGCTCCGCGAACCGCAGCACCACGTCCCCGACCTGTACCCGCGCCCATCCGTCCTCGACGAAGGGCTCGAGGTCGCCGTCGACGACGAGCGTCGGCCGGAACCGCTCCATGGGAAGCGGCTCGTGGCCCCGCTCGTCGGCGAGCCACGTGTTGAGCGCGGCCAACGACGCGGTGGTCGTCAGGAGTACCGGTGCGGCGTCGGCGAAGCTGAGGGCGTCGCCCGGCCGGCCGCCGTGGTCGGTCGAGACCGAGCGCCGCGCGGGGTCGTCGAGCCAGACGAGACGCACGCGCCGGCCGAGGGCCTCCGAGAGCCACGCGTCCGCCTCGGGGGCGCAGGCCGTCGCCCAGCCGACCCGGCTGAGCGTCACGTCGAGACGCGGGCCGCCGTGCGGCTCGGGGACGACGAGCGAGGCACGGCCCGGCGCCGACAGCTCGATCGCGCCGTCGAGCGGCGTCGCGGTGAGCCCGAGCATGGCCGGGACCTCGCGCGCGGTCACGGTGTCGCCGTCGTCGTCGACGACCATCCACCGCCGGTCCCCGCGCGGGCCGAGCCGGTCCAGCGACGTGCTCGCGACGTCGACGCCCCGCAGGGACTTCACGGGTCGCACGGCGAGCGCGCAGACCCGCAGTGCCGTACCGGTGTCGGTGGTCATGCGGCGTCCCCTCACGTGCGGTCCGGCGCCCGGTCGTGGGCCTGGCGCGTCCGGGCGGGGTCAGTATCGCGTGACGGGCGGGGTGACCAGGGACACCCACCCATGCTTGGAATACCCCCGGGGGTATCGTAGGATCGCGGTATGAGCACAGCAGCGACAACTCCGGCGCCCGACGACCAGGCGCGTCCCGAGAGCGCACGGCGGATCGTGGTCGTCGGCGGCGTCGCGGGCGGCATGAGCTGCGCCGCGCGCGCCCGCCGCCTCGACGAGACCGCGCACATCGTCGTGCTCGAACGCGGGGCGCACGTCTCGTTCGCGAGCTGCGGCCTGCCGTACCACGTCGGCGACGAGATCGGCGACGCCGAGCGCCTGCTCGTGCAGACCCCCCAGTCGCTGCGCGCCGCGCTGGACCTGGACGTCCGGACCGGGCACGAGGTCACGGCGGTCGACCTCGAGCGCCGGTCGGTGCGCGTGGAGACGGCCGAGGGCGCGTTCGACCTGCCCTACGACGCGCTCGTCCTCGCGCCGGGCGCGCGCGCCATCCGGCCCGCCGTCGAGGGCCTCGACTCCCCCCGCGTCCGGACCCTGCGCACCGTCGAGGACGCGGTCGCCCTGCGCGGGCTCGTCGACGACGGGGCACGCCGTGCGGTCGTGCTCGGCGCGGGCTTCATCGGGCTCGAGGCCGCCGAGGCTCTCGCGCGTCGTGGCGTGGACGTCACGATCGTCGAGCTCGCCGAGCACGTGCTGCCCCCGCTCGAGCACGAGCTCGCGCACCTCGTCACCGACGAGCTGCGCTCACTCGGGGTCACCGTCCGCACCGGGGTGGCGGCATCGGCGATCGAGCCGGGAGTCGACCACGACGTCGTCGTCCTGGCCGACGGCACGCGCGTCGCGGCGGACCTCGTCGTCCTGTCCGTGGGCGTGCGCCCGAGCACCGAGGTCTTCGAGGCGTCGGGGATCGCGTGCGAGCACGGCGCGATCGTCGTCGACGAGCACGGACGGACGTCCGCGGAGCACGTGTGGGCCGCCGGCGACGCGGTCGTCTCCACCGACGCGGTCACCGGAGTGCGCCGCCCCGTCCCGCTCGCGGGACCCGCCAACCGAGCGGGCAGGCTCGTGGCCGACGACATCCTGCGCCCGGGCACCGCGCGCCCGATCCCCGCCCCGCTCGGGACCGCGATCGTGCGCGTCGGAGGCCTCACCGCGGCGACGACCGGCGCCAACCGGGCGGCGCTCGACCGGGCCGGTCGGGCCTACCGCACGCTGCACCTGCACCCGCTGCAGCACGCCGGGTACTTCCCCGGCGCGAGCCAGGTCCACCTCGTCGTGCACGTCGACGCCGGGACCGGGCTGCTCCTCGGAGCACAGGCCGTCGGGGACGACGGCGTCGACAAGCGGATCGACGTCCTCGCCACGGCGATCCGCGCGCACCTGCACGTGGACGACCTCATCGACCTGGACCTGGCGTACTCCCCTCCGTACGGGCAGGCCAAGGACGCGGTCAACCTCGCGGGCATGGTCGGCTCGAACGTCCTCGACGGCACCCTGCGGCTCTGGTACGCCGAGGACCTCGACCAGGTCCGCACGGAGGCGTTGCTGCTCGACACGCGCACCGTCGCCGAGTACGCCACCGGGCACCTGCCGGGCTCGCTCAACATCCCGCACACCGAGCTGCGCGGACGCCTCGACGAGGTCCGCGAGGCCGCCCAGGGCCGGCCGGTGCGCGTGCTGTGCGCGTCCGGCGTCCGCTCCGCCATCGCGCACCGCATCTTGACGCAGGCAGGTCTCGACTCCGCGTCACTGTCCGGCGGCATGCTGACCCTGCGCGCCGCGCTCGGCGACCGCGCCTCGAGCACGCTCGTCACCCCTGCGCTCGTCGGGGCGTGATTCTCGCCCCGACCTCTCCGCCCGTCCCGCACCCCGAGGAGCACCCGTGGCCCCGAACGACCCCGACGCCCAGCGACGCGTCCTGAACCGTCTGCGCCGAGCCCGCGGCCAGCTCAACGCCGTGATCGACGCGGTGGAGGCGGGCGGCTCGTGCCGCGACGTCGTCACCCAGCTCGCAGCCGTCTCCGCGGCGCTCGACCGCGCGGGCTTCACGATCATCGCGACCGCGATGAAGGACTGCGTCGCCGACCCCGACGGGGTCAACCAGGCCGAGGGCATCACGACCGAGGAGCTCGAGAAGCTCTTCCTGACCCTCGCCTGACCCTCGCCGGACCCCGGCCTCACCCGGTCCTGATCCCCGACCGGCCGACCCACCGACCACCAGCACGACCCCACCACGAGGAGCAGCTCATGTGTTCACCGACCACCTGCCGGCAGTGCGGCAAGACGACCTGGACCGGCTGCGGCCAGCACGTCGAGGACGTCCGACGCCAGGTCCCGCCCGCCCAGTGGTGCCCCGGCCACGCCGACGAGGCACCGACCGCTGCGACCGGCAAGGGGTTCCTCGCCCGGATCCTGGGCCGGTGACCTCGTCGTCCGCGCCGGCCGTACCCCCGGCGGCCGGCGCGGACGATCCACCCGTCGCGCGACGCCGGGCCTGAGCACCCGCCCAGCCGGCTACCAGACGCGGACCCGCCCGAGACCCGCGCGCAGGTCCGCGAGCGGGCCCGCCGGGTAGGACCCGTCGCGGGACTTCACGGTGCCGACCAGGTCGACGTCGGCCCGCAGCACCGATCCGTCCGGGTGCTCGAACGCGGCATCGGGGAAGTGCGCGAAGCCCAGCGCGGCGCCGTCCACGGGCGACGCGCCGTCGAGCTCGAGGCCCTCCGGCAGGGTGATCTCGAGGAACACCTCGTCGCCCTCGTCCGCGAGCGTCACCTGCACCTCGTCGTCGGCCTCGAGCACCTGCGGCCGCACCTCCCGGCGGAACGGTTCGGCGCCATTCGCGTACACGTTGTCGCGCAGCTGCACCGGCAGCGGCCTGCCGCGGTACCGGGCGTGGTCGCCGAGCCGCGGGTCCAGGCCGTCGCGGTACTCCTCGGACGTCGTCGGGTGCTCGTCGTACCCGGCCGTGCCGTGCCGGGCCGCGCGGTGGAACCCGCCGCCCGGGGCGTACGCGTCGTCGACGTCCCCGCCCAGGAACAGGTTGCCGACCCACCGGTCGTCGCCGCCCTCGACCACCGCGTACCCGGCCACCTGCGTCGAGTGCGGCACGTGGTACGGCGTGGAGCGGTCCGGGACCGGTTCGAGGCGCACGGTGCCGCCGACGAGGTTGCTCACGTACGCACCGCCCTGCGCGACGACCTCGACGGACGCCGCCGACGCGAGGACGTTGTGGTCGACGACGTACGGACCGTGGGACACCTCGACGAACAGGTCCCGGTTGTTGTCGTACAGCAGGTTGCGGCTCACGCGTGTGCCCTGCGTCTGCCAGTCGAGCCAGATGCCGAGGCTCGCGTCGTGGATGCGGTTGTGCCGGATCTGCGTGTCGATCGCGGCGTGGAGCTTGATGCCGGCGATCTCGTGACCGAAGAACTCACGCTTGAGCGCGATCCGGTGGATGTGGTTGTCCTCGATCGTCGAGAAGACACATCCCAGGTGCCCGACGACACCCGTCTGCCCGCAGTCGACGATGGTGTTGCGCCGCACCACGTGCGAGCCGATGTGCTCGCGGTCCCACCCGATGTGCCGCGCGGCGAACACCGACTCGAGCTGGTACTGGTAGCCCGGCTTGTCGCCGCGCTGCGACGAGTAGTTGTCGCCGGTCGAGGCCTCCTTGCCGAGCGAGACCGCCGAGCACTTCGCGTCGTGGATGAGGTTGTCCTCGATGATCCAGCCCTTGGCCCAGTTCGGGCCGATCAGCCCGGGCTGGTCGGCGGTCGGCGGTGCCCACGGGGTCGCGGCGTGCGCGAGCTCGAAGCCGCGGACCGTGATCCAGTCCAGGTGGTGCCGGTCGGGGTAGAACACCGACCGGCGCACGTTGACCTCGACGAGCGCGTCGTTCGGGTCGGCGCCGTGGAAGTTGGCCCAGACGGTCGTGCCGTCCTCGTCGACCTCCGCGTACCAGACGAACACCGTCTGCTCGGGCTCGTGCGTCGGCACCGTGCGCCCCGTCCACACGTCGAGCACCGCGTCGCGGCGCACCGGGTCGTGGACCTCGGCGCGCGAGTGCACCTCGTAGAACGAGCGCCCGTCGAGGTAGACGTCGGCCAGGTGCTTGCGCGGCGCGCCGGGCTCGTAGATGGCCCAGTCCCCCTCGACGCGCTCGACGAACGGGTTGAACTCGCCGAACAGCGTGTTCGGGATGCGCACGCGCCACACCGTGCCGCCGTCCGGCTCCCACCCGGTGACACGTTCGGAGCCCTTCACGACGACGTGCTCACCCGGCGCCGCGGTGTACGTGATGCGACGCTCGTCGGACAGGCCGCCACGCGCGGGACGGACCCACTCGCGGTACTCGCCCTCGTGCACGACGACCGTGTCCCCCGGCCGCGCGAGCCGCGCCGCCCTGCTGATCGTCCGCAGGGGCGCGTCCGGCGTCCCCTGCGCGCTGTCCGAACCGTCGACGGTGACGTGGATGTCAGGCATGACGTGAACCGTATGTGGCTGCGCAGCGACGAGCCATCCGACGTGGGCCCGGCCGGGTTCGAACCGGCGACCCCCGCGGTGTAAGCGCGGTGCTCTGACCAGCTGAGCTACAGGCCCCTACGGACGCGCGACCACGCACCCGACGGCGGCACAGCCTACCGGGCCGTCCGGACGGGCACCCACGCTGCCCGCCACGCGTGCCGGACGGGCGGGAGGAGGCGTCAGACCTGCTCGAGGGCTGCGGCGGTGTCGGCGACGAGGTCGTCGGCGGACTCCAGGCCGACGGACAGCCGCACGACCGCCTCCGACACCTCGAGCTCGGTGCCCTTGACCGACGCGTGGGTCATGCTCGCCGGGTGGTTGACCAGCGACTCCACCCCGCCGAGCGACTCGGCGAGGGTGAACAGCCGGGTCGACTCCGCGAACCGGCGGGCTGCGGCTCCGTCGGCGAGCTCGAGGCTGACGATGCCGCCGAACCCCGTCATCTGGCGCGCGGCGAGCTCGTGACCGGGGTGCTCGGGCAGGCCCGGGTAGTGCACGCGCGCGACCTTCGGGTGCGCGGCGAGCGCGTGGGCGACCGCCAGGGCGTTCTCGCCGTGGCGCTGCACGCGCACCGCGAGGGTCTTGATGCCGCGCGTGGTGAGCCACGCGTCGAGCGGGCCGGAGACCGCGCCGGCGGCGAACTGCAGGAACTTGACCTGCTCGGCGAGCTCGGCGTCGCGCAGCACCACGGCGCCCCCGACGACGTCGGAGTGCCCACCGAGGTACTTGGTGGTCGAGTGCACGACGACGTCCGCGCCGAGCGCGAGCGGGCGCTGCAGCGCGGGCGTCGCGAACGTGTTGTCGACGACGAGCAGCGCGCCGGCCGCGTGCGCGAGCTCAGCGAGGGCGGCGATGTCGCTGACCCTCAGGTACGGGTTGGACGGCGTCTCGACCCACAGCAGACGCGCCCCGGTCTCCGCGAGCGCGGTGCGCACGCCGTCCAGGTCGGTGAGGTCGACGACCCGGTGCGTGATGCCCCACGGGCCGAGCACGCGCGACACGAGGCGGTACGTGCCGCCGTAGACGTCGTTGCCGATGAGCAGCGAGTCCCCGGGCCGCAGCGCGGCGCGCAGCAGCGCGTCCTCGGCGGCGAGGCCGGATGCGAACGACAGCGCGTGCGTGCCACCCTCGAGCGCCGCGAGCTGCGTCTCGAGCGCGGTGCGCGTGGGGTTGCCCGAGCGGCCGTACTCGTACCCGCCGCGCAACCCGCCGATGCCGTCCTGCGCGAACGTCGAGCTCAGGTGGACGGGCGGGATGACGGCACCCGTGGTCGGGTCCGGGTCCTGACCCGCGTGGATCGCGAGGGTCTCGAACCCCTGGTCGGCCGGGCGGTCGTGGCTCATGCGGGGGCTCCTCAGCGGCTCAGGAAGGTCAGGAGGTCGGCTCGGGTGACGACGGAGACGGGGGCGCCCTCGTCGACGACGAGCAGCGCGCTCGCCTCCGACAGCGCCTTGCGTGCCTGCCCGACGGACTCGTTCGCGCCGATCTGCGGCAGGCCGTCCTGCAGGACCGCGGAGACCGGGTCGCCCATCTCGACCTCGCCCAGGAACACCTTCTCGAGCAGCGACTCCTCGTCGACCGCGCCGACGACCTCGCCGATCACCACGGGCGGCTCGGCGGTCAGGACGGGCAGCTGCGAGACGCCGAACTCGGTCATCATCGCGATCGCGTCGCGCACGGTGTCGCCGGGGTGCGCGTGCACGAGCGCGGGCAGCGCGCCGGTCTTGGCGGTGACGACGTCGCGCACCGTGCGTTCCTCGGGCAACGCGCTGAACCCGTACGAGCGCAGCCACGAGTCGTTGAAGATCTTGCCGAGGTAGCCGCGCCCACCGTCCGGCAGCAGCACGACGACGACGGCGTCGGCGGGCAGGTCGCGCGCGACGCGCAGCGCCGCGACCACGGCCATGCCGCTCGACCCGCCGACGAGCAGGCCCTCCTCGCGCGCGAGGCGGCGCGTCAGCTCGAACGACTCGGCATCGGGTACGGCGAGCACCTCGTCGACCACCGACGGGTCGTACGCGCCCGGCCAGAAGTCCTCGCCCACGCCCTCGACCAGGTAGGGACGGCCGGTGCCGCCGGAGTACACCGAGCCGACCGGGTCGGCGCCGACGATGCGCACCGCTCCGCCGGAGACCTCCTTGAGGTACCGACCCGTGCCGCTGATGGTGCCGCCCGTGCCGACGCCCGCGACGAAGTGCGTGATGCGCCCGTCGGTGTCGCGCCAGATCTCCGGTCCGGTCGTCTCGTAGTGGCTGAGCGGGCCGTTCGGGTTCTGGTACTGGTTCGGCTTGAACGCGCCGGGGATCTCCTTCGTGAGCCGGTCCGACACCGAGTAGTAGGACTCCGGGTCGTCGGGCGCGACGGACGTGGGCGTCACGACGACCTCGGCGCCGTAGGCGCGCAGCACCGCACGCTTGTCCTCGCCGACCTTGTCGGGCACGACGAACACGCAGTGGTACCCGCGCTGCTGCGCGACCAGCGCGAGGCCGACGCCTGTGTTCCCGCTGGTCGGCTCCACGATCGTCCCGCCGGGGCGCAGCAGGCCGTCACGCTCGGCGGCGTCGATGATGCGCGCCGCGATGCGGTCCTTCGACGACCCGCCGGGGTTGAGGTACTCGACCTTCGCGAGCACCGTGGCGGCGACGCCCTCGGTCACCGCGTGCAGCTGCACGAGCGGGGTGTTCCCGACGAGGTCGGTGATGCGGGAGGCGTATCTCATGGCTGCTGTCCTCTGGCTGGCCGCGCGCACGCGCGACGACGGATCCGGGCGGGGGGATCGTCACGGACGACAGCAGGAGCGCACCGCCCCAGCCTAGCCCGTGCTCCGCGCGCGGCGACCTGCAGGTGACCTGCGTGCGACGCGGACGCCTGCGTCAGAGCGACGCGAGCGCCTCGCGGTACGCCGCGAGCGGCCGCGCCTGACCGCGTGCGTTGACGACGCTCCAGCGCAGCACGCCCTCGGCGTCCACCAGGAACGAGCCGCGCAGCGCGTGACCGCTCGACTCGTCGAACACGCCGTACGCCCGCGCGGCCTCGCCGTGCGGCCAGAAGTCCGAGAGCAGGTCGAACGTGTACCCCTCGTGCTCCGCCCATGCGCGCAGCGAGAACATCGGGTCGCAGCTCACGACCAGCAGACGCACGCCCGCGGCGTCGAAGTCCGCGATGTTGTCCCGCAGCTCGCACAGCTCGCCCGTGCACGTCCCCGAGAACGCGAACGGCACGAACACCACGACGACCGGGGTCCCCCGCAGGTCGGCCAGGGTGACGGGCGTACCGTGCGTGTCCGGCAGGGTGAAGCCGGGAGCCGGCTCACCGACGACGAGCGCGCCCTCGCGCTCGGTCACTTGCCGCGTCCGCGCGTGCCCAGCTTCGTCGCCGACCAGTCGGGGGCGATCGCGAACGTCGACATCGCGTGCAGGCCCGACGTGGTCGCGGCCTCCTCGATGTCGGAGTGCGAGACGTGCCCGGGCCGGCCGGCCTTCGGCGAGAAGACCCAGATCGGGCCGTTGTCGTCGAGCACCGTCATGGCGTCGACGAGGAAGTCGGTCAGGTCACCGTCGTCCTCGCGGAACCAGATGATCGCACCGTCGGTGACGTCGTCGTAGTCCTCGTCGACGAGCTCCGTGCCGGTGACGGCCTCGAGGGCCTCCCTGAGGGCCTCGTCGGCGTCGTCGTCGTAGCCGATCTCCTGGATCACCTGACCCGAGGAGAAGCCCAGACGGGCAGCCTGCTGCTGCCCGGCATCCGCACTGGCTGACACGTCCCGTCCGATCCCTTCGTCACGGCCTCCCCCAGCGAGCAGGCCTCTCGGTGTGCGCACAACCTAGCCCACCGCAGCACGCGCCACCTGGCAAGACCCTGCGCGTCAGCGTCTGCGCGCAGGGCGCGGCGGGGTGTGACACGTCCGCGGTGTCGCGGACGTCACGTGCCCGACGCATGACCCGCGTGTGACTTTCGGGCGTCGAGGGTCCGACAATGGGGCGGACTACCCGCACCCGTGCACGCGGCCGCCAGCCGTGAGCGCCCGGGGCCGGGCCGACGATGTGCGCCGAGGCCGCTGCGGCCCGCGCGCCGACGAGAGGCGAGGAGCACTGGTGGCTCAGATCGACGAGACAGGCCCGCTCATCGGCGGCCTGCTCAGCCAGGTACCCGACATCGATCCCGAAGAGACCGGCGAGTGGGTCGAGTCCCTCGACGGGCTCATCGACGCCAAGGGTGGGCCGCGCGCGCGGTACGTCCTCATGAGCCTCCTGCGCCACGCGCGGGAGAAGAACGTGGCGATCCCGGCGTCGCTCAACACGCCGTACGTGAACACGATCGCGGTCCACAACGAGCCGTACTTCCCGGGCGACGAGGTCATCGAGCGGCGTTACCGCTCGTGGAACCGCTGGAACGCCGCCGTGATGGTCACGCGCGCCCAGCGTCCCGGCATCGGCGTCGGCGGGCACATCTCGTCGTACGCGTCGGTCGCGACGCTGTACGAGGTCGGCCTCAACCACTTCTTCCGCGGCAAGGACCACCCCGGCGGCGGCGACCAGGTCTACTTCCAGGGCCACGCCTCGCCCGGCGTGTACGCCCGCGCGTTCCTCGAGGGCCGGCTCACCGAGCACCAGCTCGACGGCTTCCGCCAGGAGCTCTCGCACCCGGGCGGCGGCCTGCCGTCGTACCCGCACCCGCGCCTGGCGCCGGACCTGTGGGAGTTCCCGACCGTGTCGATGGGCCTGGGTCCCTCGGGCGCGATCTACCAGGCGTGGACCAACCGCTACCTGCACAACCGCGGGATCAAGGACACGAGCCAGCAGGACGTGTGGGCGTTCCTCGGCGACGGCGAGATGGACGAGCCCGAGTCGCGCGGCCTGATCCACCTGGCGGCGCAGCAGAACCTCGACAACCTGACGTTCGTCGTGAACTGCAACCTGCAGCGCCTCGACGGCCCCGTGCGCGGCAACGGCAAGATCATCCAGGAGCTCGAGGCCGAGTTCCGCGGCGCCGGCTGGAACGTCATCAAGGTCATCTGGGGCCGTGAGTGGGACGTCCTGCTCAACGCCGACAAGGACCGCGCGCTGGTCCACCTGATGAACACCACGCCCGACGGCGACTTCCAGACGTACCGCGCCGAGAACGGTGCCTTCATCCGCGAGAACTTCTTCGGCCGCGACCCGCGGACCAAGCAGCTCGTCGAGAAGATGACGGACGACGAGATCTGGGCGCTCAAGCGCGGCGGTCACGACTACCGCAAGATCTACGCGGCCTACAAGGCGGCGCGTGAGCACACGGGCCAGCCGACGATCATCCTGGCGCACACGATCAAGGGCTACGGGCTGGGCTCGGGCTTCGCGGGTCGCAACGCGACCCACCAGATGAAGAAGCTCAAGATCGACGACCTCAAGCTGCTGCGCGACACGCTGCACATCCCCTTCACGGACGAGCAGCTCGAGGAGAACCCGTACCTGCCGCCGTACTACCACCCGGGGTCGGACGACGAGGCGATCCAGTACATGCTCGAGCGGCGCCGCCAGCTCGGCGGCTTCGTGCCCGAGCGTCGCTCGACGCACAAGCCGGTCACGACGCCCGGGCCGGAGAAGTACGAGAGCCTGGCCAAGGGTTCGGGGCACCAGGAGGTCGCCACGACGATGGCGCTCGTGCGCCTGTTCAAGGACCTGCTCAAGGACAAGGAGTTCGGTCACCGCCTGGTGCCGATCATCCCCGACGAGGCCCGCACGTTCGGCCTGGACTCGATCTTCCCGAGCGCGAAGATCTTCAACACCGTGGGCCAGCACTACCTCGCGGTCGACCGCGAGCTCATGCTGAGCTACAAGGAGTCCGAGTCCGGGCAGATCATGCACACCGGCATCAACGAGGCCGGCTCGGCCTCGGCGTTCCAGGCGGTCGGCACGTCGTACGCGACGCACGGCGAGCCGCTGGTGCCGTTCTACTTCTACTACTCGATGTTCGGCTTCCAGCGCACGGGCGACCAGTTCTGGGCGGCCGGCGACCAGATGGCGCGCGGCTTCCTCATCGGCGCGACCGCAGGCCGCACCACGCTCACGGGCGAGGGCCTGCAGCACGCCGACGGCCACTCGCCGCTGCTCGCGGGGACCATGCCGCACGTCGTGCACTACGACGCGGCGTACGGGTACGAGCTGCGGCACATCGTGCGCGACGGCATCGACCGGATGTACGCACCGGACAACGGCGGCCGCGACCGTGACGTCATCTACTACCTCACGGTCTACAACGAGCCGATCGTCCAGCCCGCCGAGCCGGAGGGCCTGGACGTCGAGGGCGTCCTCAAGGGCATCTACCTGCTGTCCCCCGCCGAGGGTGACGGGCCGCGCGCCCAGATCCTCGCGTCGGGTGTGGCGGTGCCGTGGGCGCTGGAGGCCCAGAAGCTGCTGGCCGAGGACTGGGGCGTGCGTGCCGCGGTCTGGTCGGTGACGTCGTGGAACGAGCTGCGTCGTGACGCGCTCGCGGCCGACGAGCAGGCGTTCCTGAACCCGGGCGAGGAGCCCCGCGTCCCGTACCTGACGACCAAGCTCGCGGGCGCCGAGGGTCCGTTCGTCGCGACGACGGACTACGACCACCTCGTGGCCGACCAGGTGCGCGCGTGGATCCCGGGCCCGTACGCGACGCTCGGTGCGGACGGCTTCGGCTTCTCCGACACGCGCGCCGCCGCTCGCCGGCACTTCAAGATCGACGGCCCGTCGACCGCGGTGCGCGTGCTGCAGCAGCTCGCGCGCTCGGGGGCCGTCGCACCCGAGGCGCCCGCGCAGGCGATCGAGCGCTACCGCCTGCACGACGTCACGGCCGGCACGTCCGGCAACACGGGTGGCGACAGCTGACCCACGTCCGACGGACGACGAAGGGGGCCGGCGCTGTGCCGGCCCCCTTCGTCGTGTCCGGACGAGGTCCGGCTGCCCCGCAGGCGGAGCGGGTCCCGCGGTCAGGTGCCGGGGATCGCCTGCCGGGCCTGGGCGACGACCTGCTGGAGCTCCGCGCGCAGCCGGGCGACCGCGGCCTGGTCGGGGTACAGGTCGAGGTTGGTCACGTACTGCTTGGCCTCGAGGGGGCGGTCCGCCTCGATCGCGGCGTGCACGAGCTGGCGGGCGACCTCGGGCGCGTGCTCGCGCGGCCGCCAGTGCCCGATCCCGAGCCCGAGCGCGTCGACGGGCTTGCCCGCCTCGCGCAGGAGCTGCAGTGCCTCGACCAGCGCGGCACCCGACGGGTCACGTTCGGCCGCCGTCGTGAGGCGACGCAGCGTTCCCTCGTGGTCGTCGTGCACCGACAGGCGCGCGACCTCGATCAGCGGGTACCAGGCGCGTGGGTTGCCGGCGAGCTCCTCGCCGAGCGACCACACCGCCAGGTCGGCGGCGCGCTGACGCGCGACCTCGTCCTGCGGTGCGGTGAGCGGGTCGCCGTCCGGGCCCGTCTCCGCGGCACGGCGGCGCACGATCTCGGCGAGCGCCGCGAAGGCGCGCACGTTGTTGGGGTCGTCGGACAGCATCGACCGCAGTGCGTCCTCGTGCAACGTGTCGCCACGCCGCGCGGTGCTGGTCGGACGGCGGGCACCGACACGCGACGCGGACGACGGCCGACGCATGAGCTGTCGTAGGCGGGGCAGCAGAGCCATGCAGCGACCCTAACCCGGTCTGGTCCGGTCGTCCCGGTCGAGACGGGCCTTCCGGGCGGACCGGGACGACTGGTCCGCCCCCGTGACGCGTGCCGCGACGGGAGTCAGCGCACGTGACCTTTGTCGACTTCCCACAACCGCGCCCCCTATGCTCGGCCCATGGCCCGAACCGTCGAACCCTCCGGCGCGCGCGCCGCGACGACCGGCGGGACGTCCGGTCAGCCCGCGACCGTGGCACCGACCGAGACCCAGCGCCGCGTGCGCGAGGGCGCCGGCCTGCTCGCGGCCGCGGCCATGCGCCGGCTCGACGAGGACCTGGACTGGTACCGCGCACTGCCCGCCGAGGACCGCTCGTGGGTGGGCCTCGTGGCGCAGGCGGGCATCAGCTCGTTCATCGCCTGGTACGCCGACTCGTCGCGCCCGCCGCACGGCGTGAGCGACATCTTCGCGAGCGCGCCGCCCGAGCTCACGCGTTCGATCTCGCTGCAGCACACCCTGCACCTCGTGCGCGTGGTCGTCGACGTGGTCGAGACGCATGCGGACCGCCTCGCCGCGCCCGGCGAGGAGCGCGAGCTGCGCGAGGCCGTGCTGCTGTACTCGCGCGAGGTCGCGTTCTCCGCGGCCGAGGTCTACGCACGCGCCGCCGAGGTCCGCGGCGCGTGGGACGCGCGGCTCGAGGCGCTCGTCGTCGACGCCCTGGTACGCGGCGACGTGGACGACTCGACGCGCTCGCGCGTGGCCGCGCTCGGGTGGAGCGGACGTGGTCAGACGCTCGTCGTCGTCGGCACGACCGCGGCGCCGATCGACGAGGTCCGCGCCGCGGACCTGCGACGAGCCACGCGCCGCGCCGCCGACGACGCCCTCGTCGGGATCCAAGGCGACCGCCTCGTCGTGTTCCTCGGCGGCCAGGGCGACCTGCGTGCCGCCGTCACGTCGCTGCTGCCGCGGTTCGGCCCCGGCCCGGTCGTGATCGGGCCGCTCGTCGCCGACATCACGACGAGCGCCGCCTCGGCACGGGCCGCGATCGCCGGGCTGCAGGCCGCGGCCGCCTGGCCGCAGGCCCCGCGCCCGGTCGCGGCCGACGACCTGCTCCCCGAGCGCGTGCTCGTCGGCGACCCGCTGGCCCGGCGCACGCTCGTCGCGCAGGCCTACGAGCCGCTCGCGGCGAGCCAGGGCGCGCTGCTCGAGACGATCTCCGCCTACCTCGGCACGGGCCGGTCGCTCGAGGCCGCGGCCCGGTCGCTGTACGTGCACCCCAACACGGTGCGGTACCGGCTCAAGCGCGTCGCGGACGTCACGGGGTGGGACCCGCTCGACCCGCGCGAGTCGTACGTGCTGCAGACCGCGCTCGCCGTGGGCCGCCTCGACGCGACGGACTGACGCCCCGCGCACGCCCGGGCGTCGGCGAGCCGTGACGCCCGCGGGCGTCGTCTTGTAGGACACGCACAACGCCTCGCTGGAATCTCGGTGCGCGGCGCCACCCGGTCATGCCGCTCGCAGCGGGCACAGTTGACGGGTGCTCGTCGTCGTCTGCCCCGGACAGGGTGCCCAGTCCCCCGGCATGCTCGCCCCTTGGCTCGAGCTGCCTTCCTTCGCGACCTCGATCGCGCGCGCCAGCGACGCGACGGGGCTCGACCTCGTCGCGCACGGCACGACGTCGGACGCGGACACGATCCGCGACACCGCGGTCGCACAGCCGCTGCTGGTCGCGTCCGCGCTCGCGAGCCTGCGCGCCGTGCTCGACGTCCCGCAGGACGACGCGCTCGGCGCGGCCGTCACCGACCGCGTCGACGCGACCGCGGGGCACTCGGTCGGCGAGCTCGCGGCCGCTGCGGTCGCCGGCGTGCTGACCGACGAGGAGGCGCTGCGGCTCGTCGCCGTGCGCGGCTCGGCCATGGCACGCGCCGCCGCGGTCACGCCGACCGGCATGAGCGCGGTCCTGGGCGGCGACCCGGACGAGGTGCTCGCGACGCTCGAGCGCCACGGGCTCGTCCCCGCCAACGTCAACGGCGGCGGCCAGGTCGTCGCGGCGGGCACGCTGGACGCTCTCGCGGCCCTCGCCGCCGAGCCGCCGGCCAAGGCCCGCGTGATCCCGCTGCAGGTCGCGGGCGCCTTCCACACCGAGCACATGGCGCCCGCGGTCGCCGAGCTCCGCGCGGCCGCCGACGCCGTGACGCCCGGCGAGCCCGCGGTCACGCTCCTGACGAACTCCGACGGCTCGGTGGTGCCCTCCGGCGCACGTGCGCTCGACCTCGTCGTCGCGCAGGTCGCGCACCCGGTGCGCTGGGACCTGTGCTGCGCGACCCTGCTCGAGCTCGGCGTGACCGGCCTGCTCGAGGTCGCACCCGGCGGTGTCCTGACCGGGCTGGCGCGTCGTACGCTGCCCGGGGTCGAGACCGTCGCCGTCAAGACACCCGCCGACCTGGACGCCGCACGTGACCTCGTGCGCCGTCACGCCGGACCCACCCCGGACGCGGGCACCTCCGCGTCCGCGAGCAGCCAGGAGCAGTCGTCGTGACCCGTCCCACCCTCACGCAGAGCACCGGCCCCGCCCACACCCGGATCCTCGGGATCGGGGGCGTGCGCGGCGAGCACCTCGTGACGAACGACGACATCGCCGGCCCGATCGACTCGTCCGACGAGTGGATCCGTCAGCGCACGGGCATCGTGACCCGTGCGCGTGCGGGTGCCGACACCGACGTCCTGGACCTCGCCGAGCGGGCCGCACGCGAGGCGATCGCGAACGCCGGCCTGACGGGCGCGGACATCGACGCGGTCATCCTGTCGACGGTCACCTACTTCCACCAGACGCCGGCCGGCGCGGCGATCATCGCCGACCGGATCGGCGCGACCCCCGCCGCGGCGTTCGACATCTCGGCCGCGTGCGCCGGCTACTGCTACGGGATCGGCCAGGCCGACGCGCTCGTGCGCGCCGGCTCGGCGCGCCACGTGCTCGTCATCGGCGCCGAGAAGATGAGCGACTTCATCGACCCGACCGACCGCTCGATCTCGTTCCTGCTCGGGGACGGCGCGGGCGCGGTCGTCATCGGCCCGTCCGACACGCCCGGCATAGGCCCGACGATCTGGGGCTCGGACGGCAGCCAGGCGCAGACGATCCGGCAGACGCACTCCTGGAAGGACACGCAGACCGGCGCCGGCTGGCCGACGCTGCGCCAGGAGGGCCAGTCGGTCTTCAAGTGGGCCGTGTGGCAGATGGCTCCCGTCGCGCAGAAGGCGCTCGACGCCGCCGGAGTGACCGCGGACGACATCGAGGCGTTCATCCCGCACCAGGCGAACATGCGGATCATCGACCAGATGATCAAGCAGCTCAAGCTGCCGTCGACCGTCGTCGTCGGGCGCGACATCGCCGACACCGGCAACACGTCGGCCGCGTCGATCCCGCTCGCGACCGAGCGCCTGCTGCGCGAGGGGCAGGTCGCCTCGGGCGCGCTCGCGCTGCAGATCGGCTTCGGCGCGGGCCTCGTCTACGCCGCGCAGGTCGTCGTCCTGCCCTGACGCTCGGCCGCTCCCGGCGGCCCGCACACCGTCGGTCCGGCCACCCCGGCTGTACCGTTCGTCCGACCCGTAACGGCACCACGAAGGAGACACCCATGGCGTACAGCGAGCAGGACATCCTGGCCGGTCTGGCCGAGATCGTGAGCGAGGAGACCGGCCTGCCGACCGACGCGGTCCAGCCGGAGAAGTCGTTCACCGACGACCTGGACATCGACTCGCTGTCGATGATGACGATCGTCACGCTCGCCGAGGAGAAGTTCGACGTGCGCATCCCCGACGACGAGGTCAAGAACCTCGCCACGGTCGGCGACGCGGTCAGCTTCATCACGAACGCGCAGGCCTGAGCCTCGCGCTCGAGCACGACGCCGGCCTGAGCACCGCTCCGGGCGGCACGACATCTGATCCGTCCCGCGCGCCGCGCGGACGGACCGGCGGCCACCGGGCCACCTGCCCGGTGGCCGCCCTCCACACCCGCGAGACCGGGACCCGACCTCACTGGGAGCAGCGATGAGCCACACGACCGACGTCGTCGTCACCGGACTGGGCGCCACCACCCCCCTCGGCGGCGACGCGAAGAGCACGTGGGCCGCGGCGCTCGCCGGCGAGTCCGGCGCACGCCGGTTCGAGGAGGACTGGTCGGCGCAGTACGGCATCCCCGTCGAGTTCGCGGCGACCATCAAGGTCAAGCCGAGCGAGGTGCTCGAGCGCCCCGAGCTCAAGCGCATGGACCCCTCCACGCAGTACGCGATCATCGCGGCGCGTGAGGCGTGGGGCGACGCGGGCGCCCCGGACGTCGACGGCGAACGCCTCGGTGCGGTCGTCTCGTCGGGCATCGGCGGGATCTGGACCACGCTCGACGGCTGGGACGTGCTGCGGGAGAAGGGCGCCCGCCGCGTCCTGCCCATGACCGTGCCGATGCTCATGCCGAACTCCCCCGTCGCGTTCGTCTCGCTCGAGTTCGGTGCGAAGGCGGGCGCGCACGCGCTCGTCTCGGCGTGCGCGTCGGGCGCCGAGGCCATCGGCTACGGCGTCGACATGATCCGCGCGGGCCGCGCCGACGTCGTCATCGCGGGCGGCACCGAGGCGACCATCCACCCGATGCCGATCGCGGCGTTCGCCGCGTCGCGCACGCTCTCGCTGCGCAACGACGACCCGCAGGGCGCCTCGCGCCCGTACGACGTCGACCGTGACGGCTTCGTCATCGGCGAGGGCGCGGGCGTCGTCGTCCTCGAGAGCGCCGAGCACGCCGCCGCGCGCGGTGCGCGCGTCTACGCCCGGATCGCGGGCGTCGGCCTGTCCGCCGACGGGTACCACATCACGTCCCCCGAGCCGAGCGGCGACGGGCAGATCCGCGCGATGCGCTCCGCGCTCCGGGAATCGGGCGTCGCGGCGACGGACGTCGTGCACGTCAACGCGCACGCCACGTCGACCGTCGTCGGCGACCTCATCGAGGCGCGCTCGATCCGCGGCGTGCTGGGCGACGACGCGGACCACGTCGCGCTCTCGGCCACGAAGTCGATGACGGGCCACCTGCTGGGTGGCGCCGGTGCGCTCGAGACGATCTTCACCGTCCTGGCCCTGCACGAGCGCCAGGCTCCCCCGACCATCAACGTGGCGCAGCCGGACCCCGAGCTGGTGCTCGACCTGGTCCGCGACACGCCGCGCGCGCTGCCGGCCGGGGACATCGCCGCGATCAACAACTCGTTCGGCTTCGGCGGCCACAACGTCGCCCTGGTGGTCACGTCCGCCTGACGGCGGCACGACGAGAGCACGACACGAGCACGACGAGAGGGGCGTCCCGGTCGGGACGCCCCTCTCGTCGTCTGCTGCCGTCGCCGGCGCAGGTGGCGCGAGTCGTCAGCCCACGCGGTGCAGCCAGCGCACGGGCGCCCCGGCACCGGCGTACCGGAACGGCTCGAGCTCGTCGTCCCACGCCTGCCCGAGCGCGAGGTCCAGCTCGGCACGCAGGCGTACAGGGTCGCCGGCGTGCTCGAGAGCCGCGCGGATGCGGTCCTCGGGGACCACGACGTTGCCGTGCACGTCGGTCGCGGCGTGGAAGATGCCCAGGTCCGGCGTGTGGCTCCAGCGCGACCCGTCGACGCCGTGGCTCGGCTCCTCGGTGATCTCGTACCGCAGGTGCGCCCAGCCGCGCAGCGCGGAGGCGAGCCTCGCGCCGGTGCCCGGGGTGCCCTGCCAGGAGAGCTCGGCACGGTAGAACGACGGGCCGGCCGGCTGCTCCGTCCAGTCCATCGACACGCGCTGACCCAGCACGTTGCCCGCCGCCCACTCGATGTGCGGGCACAGCGCGCGGGGTGCCGAGTGCACGAAAAGTACACCGCGGGTGATCGCACCTGCCATGTCGTCCTCCATCAGCGGCTCGAGGTTCGCCTTCCCCAACGACCTCGTCCCGCCCGACCGGACCACGTGTGGCGCTCGCGGCGTACGTGGACAGGATGCACGACGAGCGCGTACCGCGCCAAGCGACCGTGCGGCGCGTCGCCCACGCGGGTGACGCGTCTCGTCCTGATCTGGGCATATCCCACTGGCCGAGTCGGCATTTGACACGCGTGTCCGCCGTGGTCTTGACTCGCCACGGATCGGCGCGACGCCGATCATCCGCTCGGCCCTGCGCCGAGCCCCGCGGCCCCGGCCGCCTGACGAGAGGTCGACGATGCGCACGCAGACGACGGACACCTGGACGACCGCGCCCTCGGGCACGGGCGTCATGTGTCTGCGTGCCGCGTGTCTCTCGATGCCTTCGCTCTGAGCCGCCCGGCCCTGAGCCGTCGGACCGCTCCAGGCCGTCCGACCGCTTGGCCGTCCGACCGCTGAGCCGTCCGACCGGCTGCACGCCGCGTCCCTAGCTGCTGCGCCGGCGCCCCGCTCGCGTCCCTGACGCAACCGGTGGCGTCGCCGCCGCACGTCGTCCGCCGCGGTCGTGCGCCTACCGCACTCCCGGCACACCAGCACCCCCCGCTGCTCGTTGCAGCTCCCCGCCCACGGTCGACCGTCCCGTCCACCGTCCGCCACGGCACACCCCCTGTGCCCCTCGCCCTGGAGACCACCATGTCCGAGACCCCGAACCCGACTGACGCCCCCGCACCGGTCCTGCCTCCCAAGTCCCGCGGCTCACGGCGCGGGCTGATCGCCGGCGTCGTCGTCGCAGCGGTCGTCGTCGCGGGCGCCGCGACGGCCTTCCTGCTCAACCGCGACTCCGACGACGCGCCGGCGGCGGGCAGCGGCACCGCGTCGGGCGAGCCGACCGTCGTGCGGCTCGGCACGACCGACATCGCGCAGCCGCACTGGGAGATCCTCAAGGACCTCGCCGCGAAGGAGGGCATCGAGCTCGAGCTCGTCGGGTTCTCCGAGTACACGCAGCCGAACCCGGCGCTGGCCGACGGCGAGATCGACCTCAACGCGTTCCAGCACGTGCTGTACCTGGCCGACCACAACAACAACACCGGCGACGACCTGCAGCCCATCGGCTCGACGCTGATCGTGCCGCTGCCGCTGTACTCCGAGAAGCACGAGAAGGTCGAGGAGTTCACGAAGGGCGAGCAGGTCGCGATCCCGAACGACTCGACGAACCAGGCACGCGCGCTGTTCGTGCTCGAGTCGGCCGGCCTGATCGAGTTCTCGGGCGAGCCGGCGGTCCCGACGCCCGACGACGTCGACACCGACGCCTCGACGGTCGTCGTGCGACCTGTCGAGGCCTCGCAGACCGCGGGCCTGATCGCCGACCCCGACATCGCGGGCGTCGTCGTGAACAACAACTTCGCGACGGACGCGGGCTTCGACCTGGACGGCTACGTCTACGCCGACGACCCCCACTCGCCCGGTGCGCAGCCGTACATCAACGTGATCGCCGCGCGTGCGGACGACGTCGACAACCCGGTGTACCAGCGGATCGTCGAGCTGTACCACGACCCGTCGGTGCTCGAGTCGGTCGTCGAGTCCTCGGGTGGCACCGCCGTGATCGTCGAGGGCTACGACGCAGCGAAGCTGCAGGACGTCCTGGCCACCACGCAGGAGAACCTGCGCTCCGCCGGCTGAGCCCTCGCCGCGGGTCGCGGTCCGCACGAGCACGGTGCCCGACCGGCTCGTCACCGACCGCGACCCGCGGCACACCCGTCCGTCCTGCGAGAGGTACGCGATGTCCCCCATCATCGAGCTCGACGAGGTCACGAAGGTGTTCGACGCACCGTCGGGTCCCGTCCGGGCGGTCGACGGCATCTCCCTGACCGTCGAGCACGGCGAGGTGTTCGGCGTGATCGGCTACTCGGGAGCCGGCAAGAGCACGCTCGTCCGGCTGATCAACGGCCTCGAACGCGCGACGTCGGGCCGGCTCGTCGTCGACGGAGACGACGTCACGACGCTCTCCGAGCGCGAGCTGGAGCTCAAGCGGCGGCACATCGGCATGATCTTCCAGCAGTTCAACCTGTTCGCGTCGCGCACCGTCGCGGGCAACGTGGCCTTCCCCCTCAAGGTCGCCGGGTGGCCCCGCGCCGAGCGTGACCGCCGGGTCGCCGAGCTGCTCGACTTCGTCGGCCTGCTCTCACGTGCGCACGACCACCCGAGCCAGCTCTCCGGTGGGCAGAAGCAGCGCGTCGGCATCGCGCGCGCACTCGCGGCGCGCCCGTCGATCCTGCTGGCCGACGAGTGCACGAGCGCGCTCGACCCGCAGACCACCCAGGACGTCCTGCGCCTGCTGCGCAAGGTGAACACCGAGCTCGGCGTCACGATCGTCGTGATCACCCACGAGCTCGACGTCGTGCGCTCGATCGCCGACCGCGTCGCGGTGCTCGAGCACGGCCGGCTCGCCGAGCTCGGCACGGTCTTCGACGTCTTCACCAAGCCGCGCGCGGAGGTGTCGCGGCGGTTCGTCTCGACGGTGCTGCACGACCGGCCGCGCGCTGCGGACCTCGACCGCCTGCGCCGCCACCACGAGGGCCGCATCGTGACCGCCGACGTGCTCGACGGCAGCACGCTCGGTGCGGTCCTCGGCTCGGCGAGCGAGCTCGGGGTCGCGTTCGAGATCGTCTACGGCGGGATCGGCACGTTGCAGGACCGCTCGTTCGGCTCGCTCACCCTCGCCCTGCAGGGCGACGACCCGTCCGTCGACCACCTGATCACGCGGCTGCGTCAGGTCACGACGGTGGAGGAGGTCCGATGATCCCGGTGGCACAGGCGGACCAGGGCTTCGACTGGTCGTTCCACGGACCCAAGCTCGTCGAGTCCCTCGGCGAGACGCTCTACATGGTCGGCGCGACGCTCGTGATCGGCGGCGCGCTGGGGCTCGTGCTGGGGCTCGGGCTCTACACGACGAGGCGCGGCGGCCTGCTCGCGAACCGCGGCGTGTTCGCGGTGCTCAACCTGCTGGTCAACGTGTTCCGGCCGATCCCGTTCCTCATCCTGCTCATGGTGATCGCGCCGCTGACCGTCACGTTGCTCGGCACGCGGCTGGGCAGCACCGCGATGGTCGTCGCGATGTCCTTCGCCGCGACGTTCGGCGTCTCGCGGATCGTCGAGCAGAACCTCGTCGCGATCGACCCGGGCGTGATCGAGGCCGCGCGCGCCACCGGCGCGACGCGCTGGCGGATCATCACCACGCTGCTCGTCCCCGAGGCGCTCGGCCCGCTGATCCTGGGCTACACGTTCGTGTTCGTCGCGGTCGTGGACATGTCCGCGCTGGCGAGCATCATCGACGGCGGCGGGCTGGGCGCGTTCGCGCTCGACTACGGCTACAAGCGCTGGAACTTCGCGGTCGTGTGGATCACGGTCGTCGTCATCATCCTGCTCGTGCAGGCCGCGCAGGCGATCGGCAACCGGCTCTCGCGGCGCGTCATGCACCGCTGAGCCGAGCCGTGATCGGCGGGCTCAGAGCTGCTCGCGGATGGCCCGCATCGCCTTCTTGCGCACCGAGCGCTCGAGGCGGTCGAGGTAGAGCAGCCCGTCGAGGTGGTCGACCTCGTGCTGCAGGCACCGCGCCATGAGCTCGGTGCCCTCGACGACGACCTCGCGGCCGTCGAGGTCGGTGCCCACGACGCGCGCGTACCAGGCGCGGTGCGTGGGGAACCAGAGGCCCGGGACGGACAGGCAGCCCTCGTCGCCGTCCTGGTACTCGTCCTCCGAGAGCTCGACGATCTGCGGGTTGAGCACGTAGCCGAGCTCGTCGTCGATGTTCCAGGAGAACGCGCGCAGCCCGACGCCGATCTGGTTGGCCGCCAGACCCGCACGGCCGTCGGCGTCGACGGTCTCGAGCAGGTCCTCGACGAGTGAGCGCACGCGGTCGTCGATCGTCGTGATCGGGTCGCACGGGGTGCGCAGCACGGGGTCGCCGACAATCCGGATCTCTCGCATCGCCATGCCGAGAATCCTCGCACGCCGCGCGTGCCGAGGTCGGCGCGGTCCACGCGCGGGGGCGCGTGCCGCCTGCGCGTGTGACCAGACAGACACCGCCCGACGCAGCAGGCGACGCGACAGCGGGTCTATCGTTTTGTACTGACCGGTCAGTCAGGAGGAACAGTGACCCCCCAGCACGCCACTCGCACCGTCCCGCACGACGAGCACGTCACCGACCCGGACGCCGCACCGAGCCCCGGTGCTCCCGCGGCCGTCCACGCGCGCGGGCTCCGCCTGACCGGTGCGCGCGGCGTCGTGTACGGACCGGTCGACCTCGACCTGCCCGCCGCCACGCTGACGGTCGTGCAGGGACCCCAGGGCGCGGGCCGCTCGAGCCTGCTGCTCACCCTCGCCGGGCGGATGGTGCCGGACGTCGAGTCGGACGTCACCGTGCTCGGGTGCTCGCTGCCGCGCGACCGCGCCGTGGTGCAGCGGCTCGCCGCGGTCGCGGGATTCGCCGGCATCGACGACCTCGACGACGGCGTCACGGTCGGTGACCTGGTCCGCGAGCGGCTCACGTGGCTCGCCCCGTGGTACCGCCGCGTGCCGCGCGTCGACCAGCGCACGTTCCGCGCCCTCGCCGAGCCGGTGTACGGCGAGCGTCCCGTGCCGCGCGTCGAGACGGTGGTCTGGGACCTCGACGAGGTCGACGCGCTGCTCCTGCGCCTCACGCTCGCGATGGCCCAGGACCCGCGCCTGCTCGTCGTCGACGACGTCGACCAGGTGCACGACTCGACCCGCCGCGCGACGGTCTGGTCCCGGCTCGAGGCGCTCGCCGCCGCCGGGACCACGGTCGTCGCGTCCGTCGCCTCGCTCGACGAGGTCGCCCGCACGTCGTGGCGCACCGCGCCCACCCAGGTCACGCTCGCGACCGGCCCGCACGCGGTGCCCGCGTCCGACGCCGCCTGACCGCTCCCCCGCCCCTCCCTCGTCCGAAGGACCCCATGTCTGCCCTCACCAGCACCGGCACCGAGCTGCGCCGGTTCCGCCGCGGCCGCCTGCCCCGGCTCGCGATCGCCGCGATCGTCCTCATCCCGCTGCTCTACGGCGCGCTGTACCTGTGGGCCTTCTGGGACCCGATGGGCAACCTGGACCGCCTGCCCGTCGCGCTCGTCAACGCCGACCAGGGCGCGGTGCTCGACGACGGCGAGCTGCACGCCGGCGACGAGGTCGTCGACCAGCTCACGCAGGCCGGCGGCCTCGACTGGCGGGTGACCGACGCCGACGACGCCGCGGACGGGGTCGCCGACGGCACCTACTACTTCGCGGTCACGCTGCCCGCCGACTTCTCGGCCGACATCACCTCGGCCTCGGGCGAGACCCCCACCGCGGCCCAGATCCTCGTCACGTACGACGACGCGAACTCGTTCCTCGCCTCGACCCTGGGCCGTAGCGCGATGAACCAGGTGGAGGCCGCGGTCTCGGCGTCGATCGGCGAACAGGCCGTCGACCGCGTGCTCGTCGGTCTCGGCGCGGCGCGCGACGGGTTCGCGCAGGCCGCGGACGGTGCCCTCACGCTGCGCACGGCGGCGGGCGACCTCGGCGACGGCGCGGCCCAGGTCGCGGACGGCGCGCAGCGGTCCGCCGTCGGCGCGCAGCAGCTCGCCGACGGCGCGACGGACCTCGACGCGGGCGCGGCGCGCCTCGCCGCCGGGACGTCCGACCTCGCCGCCGGTGCCGCGACCGCGGCCGGCGGTGCGGGTGACGCCGCGGCAGGCGCGTCCGACCTCGCCGACGGCCTCGGGACGCTCGACGCGGGTGCCGCCTCGCTCGCCGACGGCGCACGCGACGCGGCCGACGGCGCGTCCGACCTCGCCGACGGGGCCGTCACGCTGGCGACCGGTGCCGGCACGGCGGCCGACGGCGCCGACGGCCTCGACACCGGCGCGGCACAGCTCGCGTCGCACCTCGCCACCGCGTCGGCCGGGGCCGACGCGCTGCGGACCGGCACGGCGGACCTCGCGGCGGGCGTCACCGCTCTTCAGGACGAGCTCGCCCCGGTCCTGGACTCGGTGCCCGGGCTGCGCACGGACCTCGGCCGGCTCGCCACGTACCTGACCGCGCGTGCACAGGGCGGCGACACCGCCGCCGCCCAGCTGCTGGCGGGCCTCGCGGACCAGGCGGGTTCCCTCCCGTCCGACGAGGACCTGACCGAGCTCTCCGACGGCCTGACCGCCCTGAGGACCGGCGCCACCGACGCCGCGAACGGTGCCGACGCGCTCGCGACCGGCGTCGGCGCGCTGACGACGGGCGCGCAGAACCTCGCGTCAGGAGCGCACGACCTCGCCACCGGGCTCGACGGCCTCGCCACGGGTGCGGACGACCTCTCCTCCGGCGCGGCCTCGCTCTCGACCGGCATCGACACGCTCGCGACCGGAGCAGGCTCGCTCGCCGACGGCACCGGCACCGCGACCGAGGGCGCCGATGCGCTCGCCGCGGGGACGACGCAGCTGTCGACGGGGATCTCTTCGCTCGCCTCAGGCTCGCAGACCATCGCGTCCGGCGCCGGCCAGCTCGCCGACGGCACGCAGAGGCTCGCGGACGGCACGGCCACGCTCGCGGACGGCACGGCCACGCTCGCGGACGGTGCCGACCGCCTCGCGGACGGGTCCGGTCAGCTGACCGACGGCGTGGGCACGCTCGCCGACGCGCTCGCCGACGGCGCGACCGCGATCCCGTCCGACATCGCGACCGACGCACGCGCCGAGACGATCGCCTCCCCCGTGGGCGTCTCGGAGACGCACGTGAGCCAGGCCGAGGGCTTCGGCGAGGGCTTCGCGCCGTTCTTCCTGCCGCTCGCGCTGTTCGTCGGCGCGCTCATCACGTGGCTCCTGCTGCGGCCTCTGCCGGCGCGGGCTCTCGCGACGCCGGTGTCCGGCTGGCGGGTGGCGATCGCCGGGTTCCTGCCGGCGATGCTGCTCGGCGTCGCGCAGGTCGCGGTGATGCTCGGGGTCGTGCACTACGGGCTGGGCCTGCACCTGAGCTCGGCCGTCGGCACGATCGCCTTCACGCTGCTGGTCGCCGCCGCGTTCCTCGCGCTGCAGCAGATGTTCACCGCGGTGCTCGGCCCGGCCGCCGGCAAGGTTGCGATCCTCGCGCTCCTGATGCTGCAGCTCGCCTCGTCGGGCGGGACGTACCCCGTCGAGACGACGCCCGCGTTCTTCCGCGCGATCAACCCGGTCCTGCCGATGAGCTACGCGGTCACCGGCCTGCGGCAGGTCATCACCGGGACGCTCGACGCACGCCTGTGGCTCTCGGTCGCGGTGCTCGCCGTCGTGATGGTCGGCTCGCTCGCGATCACCGCGTGGCGCGCCGGGCGCATGCGGACCTGGACCCTCGAGCGTCTCCACCCGGCGCTCTCGATCTGATGGCCGCAGAGCGCGTGGGACCGTCGCTAGGGTTGCGACCCATGACGGACACCCGGCGCCAGATCGTCGACGCCGCGCTCGCGCTCGTGGCCGACCGCGGGATCGGTGCGACCTCGGTGGACGACATCGCGGCCGCCGCGGGCGTCGCCAAGGGCAGCGTGTTCTACAACTTCGGCTCGAAGTCCGGGCTGTTCGAGGCGATCATCGCCGAGGGCGTCTCGCGGCTCACGGCCGCGCTGCGCGACGCGGGTGCGGGCCTGCAGGGCCGCCCCGCGGTCGACGCCATGATCGGCGCGCTCCTCGAGCAGGTGTGGGCGCACCCGGACTTCGCCAAGCTCGTCGTCGCCGAGACGTTCCGCTCGGGACGCGCCTGGCAGGAGTCGATCCGGCAGGTGCGCGAGGAGTCGATGGGCGCGCTCGTCGCCGCCGTGCAGCAGGAGTGGCCCGAGCGGGACGCGTGGCTGACGGCCGCCGCCCTGTTCGGCGCGACCCTCGTCGCCGGGCTGGAGTGGCTGGTCTTCCAGCCCACGCGCTCGCTCGACGAGGTGCGCACGGCGGTGCTCGCCGCCGTGGGCTGACCGCTGGGCCCCGGGACGTCCGGCAGCGGCCGGGGCGTCGCACGCATGACAAAGGGCCGGTGAGTCGTCACCGGCCCTTTGGTCGTTCTGCTGCGTGGGGCTGCGCCCGCAGGCTCACTCCGCCGAGCGCTGCTGCGGGACGCCCTGGAGGAGCTGGCGCACCTCGGCCTCGTGGAAGCGGCGGTGCCCGCCGAGCGTCCGCACGGCCGAGAGCTTGCCGGCCTGCGCCCAGCGCGTGACCGTCTTCGGGTCGACGCGGAACAGGACGGCGACCTCGCCGGGGGTCAGGAGGGCGCCCTGCTGCAGCGGGGCGTCGGTCTGAGGGGTGGTGATCGCCATGTCGGCTCTCCTTCGTCGTTCGGTAGCTCGGCTGACCCCGTGGGTCCCGTGGCTTTGCGTCCCCTCCTTGCAGAGGGTTTGCCGTTGTCGCTGACAACTAAGAACTATGCCCGAAACTGGACACGTGTGCAAGAAGCGCAGGGCTGGGAGATCGCGGGCATTCGGGTGAATTTCGGACGCGCGGTATCTGGATGAACCTTCCCGAGTCGGGCACACCCCGCGAGCTCTGGGACCGAGGTCCCGACCCCCGACACGCCCGGAGCACGCCCGTGGGATTCACTCGGACGAGGTCCGCCCAGCCGTCCGAGGACTGGCGGGACCTCGAGGCTCGATCACGCGCGCTCGCCCACCGGTAACCTGGGCGCGCCCCGGGGCAGTAGCTCAGCCGGTCAGAGCAGCGGACTCATAATCCGTCGGTCGTGGGTTCAAGCCCCACCTGCCCCACCCCGAGACACCCCGGCACGGCCACGCCCTCATGGAGACGCTGCCCGAGATCCGGCGGGTACCGTGAGCCGGTGGCTGCTTTCCTCCGCGACCGTGCTCTGACGAACGACGACCGCCGCCGTGTCGACCTGCGACGAGGCGACCGGGTGCTCGTCGCCGCGACGGTCGCCGACGGACGCCGTCTCGTCGCGAGCCGGCTCGCGCTGCACGTGCTGGACGACGAGGCGGTGGCGCGCACACCGTGGGCGGACGTGGACCGCGGGTCGCTCGACGCCGCGTCGCGCACGCTGTCCGTGCGTTGGGTGTGGGGCGCGTCCGACGCCTTCACGTTCGAGGACGACCGCGCCTCGGTGCGGTTCGCGCAGACGTTCCGCGAGCGCGTGCAGTCCTCTGTGGTGCACGCCACGACGGTCGCGTGCCCGACGGGCGGGCAGGCGCGCGTGGCGCTGCGTCGCGACGAGGACGGAGAGCTGTTCACGCAGGTCGTGGCCGACGAGGGCGTCGACCTGGCGGACCCGCAGGTGGCGGCCGTGGTCGACCGCGCCGAGGACTCGCTGCGCGCCGCGGCAGGCCTGCGGGACTGACGGCTGGTCGGGAGCACCCCTGATCGGCTGCTAGAGTTCTGCAGCGCGATCCCCCGTAGCTCAATTGGCAGAGCATTCGACTGTTAATCGAAGGGTTACTGGTTCGAGTCCAGTCGGGGGAGCTTCGGAAGGCCCTGACCTGCGGCAGCAGGCGGGGCCTTCGTCGTGTGTGCGGCACGACACGCCTCCGGTCGCAGGAGCAGGACATCTGACGACTAGGCTGGGGACGGCCCCACGGGGTCGAGACGATCCCTTCCGCGAGACGGAGCCCCTCCCCCATGACCGGCGTGCCGCAGCCCGTGCGCGCGTCGTCGCACCGTGCGGTCGTCGTCTATGTCGCGGCTGTCGCCGCGTACTTCGTCGCAGTGCTGCACCGCAGCGCGCTCGGGGTCGCCGGGGTCGAGGCGATCGAGCGGTTCGACCTGAGCGCGACCGCGCTGTCGATGTTCTCGGTCGTCCAGCTCACCGTGTACGCGGGTCTGCAGCTGCCCGCAGGGCGGCTGCTCGACCGGTTCGGGGCGCGCGTCGTGATCGGTGTCGGGTCCGCGGTCATGGCCGTGGGCCAGCTCGTGCTGGCGTTCGCGGACAGCGTCCCGGCCGCGCTGGCGGCGCGGGTGCTCATCGGCGCGGGTGACGCCGGCATCTTCATCTCCGCGGTCCAGCTCGTCGCGCAGTGGTTCCCGCCGCGGCGCGTGCCGGTGCTTGTGCAGCTGACGGGCCTGATCGGGCAGTCGGGGCAGCTCGCCTCCGCCATCCCGCTCGCGTGGCTGCTGCACCACCAGGGGTGGACGCCCGCGTTCGGCGCGCTCGCCGTGGTGGGTGCGCTCGCGACGGTCGGCGCGTTCGTCGGGATCCGCGAACCAGCGGGCGCACGCGGCGTCGCGCGCGACGAGCACTCGTTCGCGCAGGCGGTCCGCGTGGCCGCGCGGCCGCCGGGCACCCGGCTGGGCTGGTGGAGCCACTTCGCGACGCCGTTCAGCGCCAACGTCGTCGCGCTGCTGTGGGGTGTGCCGTTCTTCGTCACCGCGCAGGGGCGCTCGACGGCCGAGGCGGGTGCGCTGCTGACGATCCTGACGCTCACCGCGATGGCGTCCGGGCCCGTCGTCGGCCGCCTGACGGGTCGGCACCCGCTGCGGCGCACCTCGATCGTCCTGACGTCCTGCGTGGCGACGTTCGTCGCGTGGCTGGTCGTGCTCGTGCCGTCGACGCCGCGCCCGATGTGGCAGCTCGTCGTGTTCGTCGCCGTCATCGGCGCGGGCGGCCCCGTGTCGCTCGTCGGGATGGACTTCGCGCGGACGTACAGCGAGCCGCAGCGCCTGGGGACGGCCTCCGGCTTCGTCAACACCGGCGGGTTCACCTCGACGATCGGCGCGGTGCTCGCCGTGGGTGTCGTCCTCCAGCTCGTGTCACCCGCGGGCGCGACGACGTACTCGCTCGACGCGTACCGCTGGGCGTTCACGTCGCTGCTCGTGCCCTGGACGCTCGGCGTCTGGGGCGTGCTGCGCACGCGCAACCGCACCCGAGCCGTGCTGGCGCGCGAGGGTGTCGTCGTGCCCCCGCTGCGCCAGGCGCTGCGGCGAGGCCGCTGAGGCCTACAGCCGCCCGTACCTCGCCCGCACGAACGAGTAGACGCCGTAGGCGACGAACCCGAGCGCGACGAGCGCGAGCAGCAGCGGCCCGGCAGGGCCTTCCTTGAGCGTGCGCATGGCACCGTCCAGCCCGGTCGCCTCGGACTCGTCCGCGTGCCACGCCGCGGCGACGAACAGCCCGCCGACGATGCCGAGCGCCACCCCCTTGGCGATGTAGCCGACCGTGCCCGCGACCCGCGACCCACGCCCGGCCTCGCCTGCCGGGAGCCCCTGGAGGTCCTCCAGGAACTTCTGCCGCCACCCCTTGACCACGTGGTAGACGCCCACGGCGACGATCGCCAGGCCCAGCGCGCCGACGAGGATCCGACCCGCGGGTGCGTCCATGAGGTCGGCTGTCAGGTCCTGCGTGTCGTCGGACGACGACGAGCCCGTGCCCCTGGCCCACGTGGCCGTGACCACCGCGAGCCCGAGGTACACCACGCCGCGGCCGATCGCCTTCGCGCGGTCGCCGGACGACGAGGCTCCCCTGGCGGCGGCCGAGCCGAGGTGCACGGCCTTGGCGATCTGCCAGCCCGCGAGCGCGAGCAGCGCCACCGCCGCGACCCACAGCCCGACCCGGCCGAGGGGTTCGTCGGCGACCGTCGAGAGCGCGCCCGACTGGTCGGCCGACTGCGAGGAGTCACCGAGGGCGAGGCGCAGTGCGATCACGCCGATGAGGATGTGCAGTGCTCCGCTGACGACGTAGCCCGCGCGGGCGGCTGTCGCCCAGGCGCCCTGCGTCGTCGCGCCGAGGTTGGCAGTGCTCGTCATGGCAGCTCCCTGGGGGTCGGGGAAGCGGGGCGCCGCCCGGCTCGTCGGCGCGCGTCCGATCGTGGCAGTGTGGGCGGCGGGCCGCGACCGGAGCGCGCCCCCGCCCGGGCGTCGGACGCGGTGGCCCAGCGGCGCGAAGGTCGGTGACGAGCCGCGAGCGGCGCCCACGACGAGGCCCTGACCTGCCGCTTCGCGCGACGTTCGCCGCCCGCTTGTCGATCCGCCTGACGAGCCCCACACTTGCGCTGCCCCCTCGTGATGTCCGGTCACCGACAGCCGGAGAAATGGAACCGCCGACCGTGCTGCGCACCGTCTCCTGCCACCTCTCCCTCGACGTGCGCAGCCCCCTCGAGATGTACCTCGCCATCGCGGTCGCCGACGGCGCGTACGACCGTTCCGAGCAGCTCACCGTCCGCCACGAGGACGGTCCGCTCGACGTCGTCGAGATCAAGTCCGGTCATGGTGGGCGCCTGCACCGCGTGCTGGCGCCGACCGGCCGCGTGGTCGTGGACTACCAGGCCACGGTGGCCGGTGTCGCGGCTCGCCCGCCCGTCGAGGAGCTGGACCTCGTCGAGTACCGCCAGCCGAGCAGGTATGCCGAGTCCGACCGCCTCCTGGCGTTCGCGCGCGACCAGTTCGGCGGGCTGTCCGGTGTCGAGCTCGTCGACGCGGTGGTGTCCTGGGTGTCGTCGCACGTGACATACCTGTCGGGCAGCAGCCTTCCGACCGACGGGGCGACCGACACGCTGCTCAAGCGGCGCGGGGTGTGCCGGGACTTCGCGCACCTCGTCGTCGCCCTGCTGCGCGCGTGCGACCTGCCGGCGCGGCTCGCCTCGGTGTACGCCCCGCGCCTGAAGCCGATGGACTTCCACGCGGTCGCGGAGGTGTTCGTCGAGGGCGGCTGGCACCTGCTCGACGCGACGCGGCTCGCGCCCCGCGAGGGGATGCTGCGCATCGCGACGGGTCGCGACGCGACCGACACGGCGTTCCTGTCGTCGTACGGCGGCGCGCTCACGCTGCGCTCCATGACCGTGACCGCGGCAGCCGACGAGCTGCCCGCCGTGGACGACGGTGGCGACCTGCGCGCGCTCGTCTGACTCGCGCGCGCTCAGACGCTCTCGCGCAGGCTCCGGCGACGTCCCTCGATCGCGACGAGCTCGGCGAACGTCGCCTGGTAGCCCTGCGGGTCCGCGGCGGAGTCCATGCGCTGCAGGCGCCCGCGCAGCTCGGCGATCTGCCGGGTGAACCCCATCTCGACGAGCCGCAGCACGACGCCCCGCACGTAGTCGCCCACGGCCTCCGGGCGGTCCTCGGGCACGGGTGCCACGGCGAGCTCGGTGACGAGCGGCCGGACGGCCTCGGCGGCCTCGTCCAGCACGGCGCCGACCCATGCGGTCGAGCTGCCGTCCTCGCCGACCGAGGCGCGGCCCGCGGTCACGCCGCCGGCGGCGCGGATCGCCTCGTGCACCGCGCGGTGCGCGGGCGCCGCGAACGCGTCCGCGCCGAGCTCGTCGAACTCCGCGGGGACGAGTGCGGGTGCCTGCAGGACGACCTCGAGCGCGGTGCGCTCGACCGCGAGCACCGGGTCGACCGGTCCGGGGCGCTGCGGCCGCGCCTGGCGGGGCGCCTCGGGAGCGGCGGGCCGCCCTGCGCCGCCCGGACCACGTCCGGCCTGACCACCACGACCGCGTGCGCTGTCGACCGCGCGCTGCACGCTGGACAGGTCCTCCATGCCGAGCCAGCCCGCCAGCAGACGCGTGTACTCGGGCCGCAGGGCCGCGTCACGGATGCCCGCGACGACCGGGGCCGCGCTGCGCAACGCCGCGACCCGGCCCTCCGCGGTCCCGAGGTCGTACGAGCGCAGGGTCGCGCGCAGCACGAACGCGAACAGGGGCTGGCGCCCGGCGACGAGCGCGCGCACCGCGTCCGGGCCGCGGTTCTGCCGCAGCTCGCACGGGTCCATGCCGCTGGGCTCGACCGCGACGAACGTCTGCGCGGCGAACGTCTGGTCCTCGCCGAACGCGCGCAGCGCGGCCTTCTGTCCCGCCTCGTCGCCGTCGAACGTGAAGATCACCTCGCCGCCCACGGACGTCCCCGTCGCGAGCTGCACGCCGCTGCTGGCACCCGAGTCGCCGATGAGCCGGCGCACGATCCGTGCGTGGTCCGAGCCGAACGCCGTGCCGCAGGTCGCGACCGCGCTGCCGATGCCGGACAGGTGCATCGCCATGACGTCGGTGTAGCCCTCGACGACGACGACGCGCTTGTCCTTCTGCATCTCGCGCTTGGCCAGGTCGAGCCCGTAGAGCACGTGCGACTTGCGGTACAGCGGCGTCTCGGGGGTGTTGAGGTACTTGGGGCCGTTGTCCTCGTCGAACAGGCGGCGCGCACCGAACCCGATGGTCTCCCCCGTGACCTCGCGGATCGGCCAGACCAGCCGGCCGCGGAACCGGTCGTAGACCCCGCGCTGGCCCTGGCTCACGAGGCCTGAGGCGATCAGCTCGGGCTCGGTGAAGCCGCGGCCCCGCAGGTGGCGCAGCAGCGCGTCCCACCCGGTGGGCGCGAACCCGACGCCGAACTGCTCGGCGGCCGAACGGTCGAAGCCGCGCTCGGCGAGGAACTGCCGGCCGGCCGCCGCGCCGGGCGTCGCGAGCTGCTCGCGGTAGAACTCCTCGGCGACCTTGTGCGCCTCGATGAGCCGCCGCCGGCGCCCGGGCTCCTCGGCGGGCCTCGTCGGGCCGCCTTCCTCGTAGCGCAGCTGCACGCCGACCCGGCCGGCGAGGTACTCGACGGCCTCCGCGAACCCGAGCCCGTCCACCTTGGTGACGAAGTCGATGACGTCGCCACCCTCGCCGCACCCGAAGCAGTGGTACCGCCCGACCTGCGGCCGCACGTGGAACGACGGCGAGCGCTCGTCGTGGAAGGGGCACAGGCCCTTGAGCGAGCCGACGCCCGCGGCCTTGAGCTGGACGTGCGCGCCGACGACCTCCTCGATCCGCACACGCTCGCGGACCGCTTCCACGTCCTCCCGTCGGATGCGTCCCGCCACGCCAGGAGTCTAGGTCGTCCGCGTCGTCGGCCCGACGCCCGCGCGGGTGAGGCGCAGGACAGGCGGCGTCGGGACGCCCACCCGCCCGCCGGGACATCGAGCCCGACGACGACGAGGGGGCCGAAGCCGCGGCGCCGACCCCCTCGCGTCACCGTCCGATCAGCTGATGCCCGACTTCAGCGCCGAGATCAGCTCGCCGTTGCTCGTGTCGCCCGACAGCTCCCAGAAGAACGCCCCGCCGAGGCCCTTGCTCTTCGCCCAGGCGGTCTTGGTGGCGATCGTCGCGGGGGTGTCGTAGCTCCACCACTCGTTGCCGCACACCGCGTACGCGGTGCCGCCGACGGTCCCCGTGGCGGGGCAGCGGTTCTTGAGGACCTTGTAGTCCTCGATCCCCGCCTCGTACGTGCCCGGTGCGGCGCCGGTCGCGGAACCGCCGGGCGCGCTCTGCGTCACACCCGTCCAGCCTCGGCCGTAGAACCCGACGCCCAGCAGGATCTTGTTCGCCGGGATCCCCTTCGCGATGAGCTTGTTCACCGCCGCCTCCGCGTTGAACCCGGCCTGCGGGATACCCGCGTAGGAGGTCAGCGGCGAGTGCGGTGCCGTCGGGCCCTGCGGGTTGAACGCGCCGAAGTAGTCGTACGTCATCGGCATGATCCAGCTCAGCTTGGTCGCCGCGGTCGCATAGTCGGTGGCGTCGATCTTGCCGCCGTTGCTCCCGTCGGCGGTGATCGCGGCGGTGATCAGGTAGTTCTGACCGAACCGGTTGCGCAGCGCGGTGATGACGCGGTCGAACGCCTGCGGGCCGCTCGCGTCGCAGCTCAGGCCGCACGCGTTCGGGTACTCCCAGTCGATGTCGATGCCGTCGAACAGCCCGGCCCAGCGGCTGTCGTTGAGCAGCGCGTAGCACGAGTTCGCGAACGCGGTCGGGTTGGCCGCCGCGGCGGTGAAGCCGCTCGACCAGGTCCAGCCGCCGAACGACCAGATGACCTTGAGGCCAGGGTTGGCGGCCTTGAGCTTGCGCAGCTGGTTGAAGTTGCCGCGCAGGGGCTGGTCCCACGTGTCGGCGACACCGTCGACGCTCTGGTCCGCGGTGTACGCCTTGTCGTACGCCGCGTACGAGTCACCGATCGAGCACTGCCCGCCGGTCGTGTTCCCGAACGCGTACAGGATGTGCGTCAGCTTCGACGCGCTGCCCGACGTCTTGATGTTGTTCACGTGGTAGTTGCGCCCGTAGACGCCCCACTCGGCGAAGTAGCCGACGAGCTTGCGGGCGCCGGGTCCGACGGTCGGGTCGGGCGTCGGGGTCGACGTCGGGGCAGGTGTCGGCGTCGACGTGGGGCCCGTCGTCGGGCTCGTCGTCGGGCTCGTGGGCGTCGGGACGCTCCCGCCGGCGCAGGCCGCGCCGTTGACGGTGCATCCGGTGGGCTGCGCGAACGGACCGCTGCCGATGTACCCCCACGTCTGGGAGGCGCCCGGGGCGAAGGGGCCGGCCCAGCTCTTGGAGGTGACCTTGTAGTGGTTGCCGGTGCGGGTCACGTCCGCGTCCCACGAGCTCGTGATCGTGGTGCCGGCCGGCAGGTCGAACTCGAGCGTCCACGTGGACGCCGTGCTCGTCGTGCCGTTGGTGACCTGCACGGACGCCTGGTGACCGGTCCCCCAGTCACCCGCCGACGTGAAGGTCGCCGTGAACGTCCCGGCCGCGTTGGCCGGTAGTGCCGCGACCAGTCCGGTCGCGACGAGCGCCGCAGCGGCGGCGAGCGCGACCACCGCGCTGCGTCGTCGGCGACCGATGGTGCGTGCTGTGCCGGCTGCGTCGCCGGCGTGCCCTTCGAGGTGCTGCATCCTTGCCTCCCGGTGCGATGGGAAGTGCGGTATTTAGTAAGGGATATTCACAAATCCCTCGCCACAGACGCTAGCCAGACCGGGTGAAATGCGTCAACGATTCCGGACGAATCCGCGGAAAGGGCGCACGTCAGGCGCATGTGGCTCGGCAACCCCGCGGTCGCTCACGTCGGGTGACGCAGTGACCGGAGCAACCGATGACTCGGCGGACAGGGGCGGCGGACGTCACCCGAGGCCCACGCGCGGGTGGGGTGAGGTCAGTGGCGCGGCGGGCGGACCAGGCGCGCGTGGGCCTCGGCCGCGGAGACGTCCGTGAGCGAGGCGACCTGGTCGATCACGACCCGCAGCCGCGCGGCGTCGTCGGCCGCCTGCGACCAGTCCGCGGCGAACGGCGGCTCGAGCGCGAGCGGGGCACGGTCCGCCATGATCCGCACGAGGTCGGTCAGCACCTCGCGCTGGCGGTGGTAGAGCGGCTCGAGCTCGCGCGGCGCCATGACGTACGCCACCGCGAGGCCCTTGAGCACCAGGATCTCCGCCTGCGTCGTGATCGGGACGACGAGGTCGGCGGCGTACCGCGTGAGCGGCCCTCCCCCGTACTGCGCGCGCGTGGCCTTCTGCGATGCCTTGGCGAACCGCCCGATGAGCTGGCTGGTGGCGTCCTTGAGCATCGCGAGCGCGCCGCGCGACCCGTCGAAGCCCGGCGCCCACAGGCGCGCGTGCACGAGCCGGTCCATCGCGGCGAGCAGGCCCGCCTCGTCGACCGTGTCGCCGTACCAGGTCTGGATCGCCTCGACGACGCGCGCGCGCTCGTCGGGCTGCGACAGCACCGCGAGGTCGAGGCGACCGCCGACGACCGCGTCCTCGACGTCGTGCACCGAGTACGAGATGTCATCCGCGAGGTCCATGACCTGCGCCTCGAGGCACTTGCGCCCCTCGGGGGCGTCCTGGCGCAGCCACTCGAACACCGGCAGGTCGTCCTCGTAGACGCCGAACTTGTGGGTCGGGCGACCGCTCGCGGCGCTGACCGGACCCTGCAGGTAGCGCCACGGGTACTTGACCGAGGCGTCGAGCGACGCGCGCGTGAGGTTCAGCCCGACGGAACGTCCCTCGGCGTCGACGACCTTCGGCTCGAGCCGCGTGAGCAGGCGCAGGGTCTGCGCGTTGCCCTCGAAGCCGCCGATGTCGCGCGCGAGCGCGGCCAGCGCGCGCTCACCGTTGTGACCGAACGGCGGGTGGCCCAGGTCGTGCGCGAGGCACGCGGTGTCGACGACGTCCGGGTCGCAGCCCAGCGCCTTGCCGATCTCCCGGCCGACCTGGGCGACCTCGAGCGTGTGCGTGAGCCGCGTGCGGACGAAGTCGTCCGACGACGGGCCGAGCACCTGCGTCTTCGCGCCGAGCCGACGCAGGGCCGACGAGTGCACGATCCGCGCGCGGTCACGCTCGAACGGCGTGCGTCCCTTGGACTTCGCGGACTCCGCGACCCAGCGTTCACGGTCGACGTCGACGTAGCCGTCGACGTCGAGGTGCTCGAGCATGGTCATCGGGTCAAGCGTACGCAATCGCGCACGCGTTCCCGGTCAGCCCAGCCGCCAGACCTGCACGGACGGGCCCTCGGTCGCTGGCACGACGACCTCGTCGGCACCCGTGCCCAGCACGCCACCGCCGTACAGGTTCTCCGCGGCGCGGACCGGCAGCGGCAGGCGAGCGCCCGCCCACACGTCGCGCGCCAGGACGACGAGCACGCGCTCGTCGGCCGTCTCGCGCAGGTAGCCCACGGCGTCGTCGTCGACGAACGCCCAGCGCAGACCGCCCTCGCGCAGCGCGCGGCACGAGCGCCGCAGCGCGATGAGCGCGCGGTACGTCGCGAACGTCGCGTCGTCCCAGTCCGCACCCGCGGCCCCTGGGACGCCGTCGATCCGCCCCCACGGCATCGGCACCCGCCCGTGCTCGCCGTTGACACCCGTCAGCCCGCCCTCGTCGCCCGCCCAGATCACCGGCGTGCCCGGGTAGGTCAGCAGCAGGCCCGCGGCGACCTCGACCAGCGCGCGCGAGCCGGTCACGGTCCGGATGCGCGCGGTGTCGTGCGACCCCAGCAGGTTCCACTGGTGCCGCGTCACCGACCACGGGACGGTCGCGTCGAAGTCCCGCATGGTCGCGACCATGTCCGCTCCCCCGCTGCGCGGGACCGGCACGGGCATCCCCATGAAGGGCAGGGACGATCCCGGCGCCACGAGCCACGTCCAGGCCGGCCGCGTGAACGCCGAGTAGTTCATGTTGACGTGCCAGCCGCCCACGGACAGGTCGCCCGCGGCGTCGTGGAAGTGCTCGGCGACGAGCGCCGCGTCGGGGTTGACCCCCGCCATCCGGGCCCGCAGCGCGCGGGCGACCGCGTGCGCGTGGTCGTCGTCGCGGTAGCGCCCCGTCATGTTGGCGACGTCGATGCGCCAGCCGTCGAGGTCGAACGGGGGCCGCAGCCACCGCTCGGCCACGGACCCGGCACCGGTGATCATCCGCTCGGTGAGCTCGGGTGCGCCGTAGTTGAGCTTCGGCAGGGACGCGTGCTCGAGCCACCCGACGTAGCCCGGCTCGTCGTCGGTCCAGTAGTAGAACGACGCCTCCGCGCTCGACCGGTCGGCGCGCGCCCGCTCGAACCACTCGTGGCCCGCGCCCGTGTGGTTCGTCGTGAGGTCGCCGACGACGCGCATGCCGCGCGCGTGCAGCGCCGCCGACAGCGAGGCGAGCGCGTCGTCGCCGCCCAGCAGCGGGTCGACGTGGGCGAAGCTCGTCGCGTCGTACCGGTGGTTCGAGCGCGCCGGGAAGACCGGGGTCAGGTACAGCGTGTCGACCCCGAGCCGCTGCAGGTGGTCGAGACGCTGCTCGACGCCGCGCAGGTCACCGCCGTAGAGCTGCTGCGCGACGCCGTGGCCTGACCCGATCGGCTCGTCGGCCCAGTCCGCGGCGACCGCCCAGTCCGGCAGCGGTCCGCGCGGCGGCCCGTCGTGCCCCGACGACCGCGCGAACCGGTCGGGGAACACCTGGTAGACCACGGCGTCGTCGAGCCAGCGGGGCGCGGGGCCGTGCACCGCGAGGCGGAAGTCCGCGGCGTCGGTGACGTCCCGGCCGTGCAGGCCACGCCCGTTGAGCCAGCGGTACCCGCCGGGCTCGTCGAGCAGGAACCGGTACGGCGTGACGGGGTTGTGCACGACGACGTCCGCGACGTACCAGCGCTCGCGCTCGTCGGCCCGTTCGAGGCGGGCCGGCACGAACCGCGGCTCGCCGTCGCGGACCACGCGCACGTGCACCCCGCGCTCGGCCCGCGACGCGGGGACGCGTACCCGGACGGGTACGACGTCCCCGAGCCGCGGGGTGGCGCGCTCGACGTACAGCTCCGAGCCGTCGTGGTGCGGTACTCCGAGGCCGAGCCCTGCGCTCATCCCTTGACGGAGCCCGCGGTGAGCCCGCCGACGATGTACTTCTGCAGGAACATGAACAGCAGCACCACCGGGACGGCCGCGATCACGGCGCCCGCGGCGAACAGCCCCCAGGGCGCCGTGCGCTCGTCGGCCGCGAGCGAGTAGAGCCCGACCGCGACGGTCCAGTTGTCCGCGCGCTGCAGCACGACCTTGGCGATCAGGAAGTCGCCGAACGAGGAGATGAACGACAGCAGGCCGACGACCGCGAGGATCGGCGTGACCATGCGCAGGATGATCGTCCAGTAGATCTGGCCGTGCGTCGCTCCGTCCATCTTCGCGGCCTCGTCGAGCTCACGCGGCACGGTGTTGAAGAACCCGTACATGAGGAACGTGTTCACGCCGAGCGCGCCGCCGAGGTAGACGAAGATCAGCCCCAGCAGGCTGTCCAGGCCGAGGGCCGGGAACACGTCCTTGAGCGTGAGCAGCAGCAGGAAGATCGCGACGAACGCAAGCGTCTGCGGGAACATCTGCGCGAGCAGCAGGCCGGTCAGGCCCTTCTCGCGGCCCTTGAACCGGAACCGCGAGAACGCGTATGCGGCGGCCGCACCCATCAGCACGGTGCCGATCGCCGTGACCGTGCACACGACGAGGGAGTTGCCGAGCCACGTCCAGAAGCCACGTGCCTCGAGGTCGGCGAAGTTCTCCCCCGAGACCGTGCGGAACAGCCGGTTGGACCCGACGAGCGAGCCGCCCGGGTTGAGCGACGCGGAGATCACGTACAGCAACGGCAGCACGCAGATGACGATCATCACGAGCGCCACGAGGTAGCGCCACGAGACCTCGCGCCACCAGCGCCGGGTGAACGTGCCGTTGCGGCGCACGTTCGTGCTCGCCGCCTTGGCCGGCGCCTGTGCGGTCTGGGTGGTCATCACAGCTCCTCGAGACGACGCGTGCGACGGAAGCCCCACCAGGAGATCGCGCCGACCATGATGAAGATGAGGATCGACAGCGCGCTCGCGAAGCCGTACTGCTTGAGGCCGCTCTCGAACGCGACGGAGTAGACCATCGAGATGAGGATGTCGGTGTGCCCGACGACGACGGGTGTGCCGACGAAGTTCGGTCCGCCGCCCGTGAGCATGTAGATGAGCGCGAAGTTGTTGAAGTTGAACGCGAACGACGCGACGAGCAGCGGCGCGACCGACACCATGAGGAGCGGCAGCGTGATCGAGCGCATGATGCGCCACGGCTTGGCGCCGTCCATGCGGGCCGACTCGTAGACCTCGCCCGGGATCGACTGCAACGCACCCGTGCACACGATGAACATGTACGGGAAGCCGAGCCACAGGTTGACGCCGATGACCGAGAGCTTCGCGAGCCAGGGATCGGTGAGCCACGGGATCTCGGCGCCACCCAGGAGGACCTGGTTGAGGAAGCCGCTGCCCGTGTTGAGCATGCCCTTCCACACGAGCGCGGAGATGAACGCCGGGATCGCGTACGGGAGGATCATCAGCGCGCGCAGCAGCTTGCGGGCCCGCACGCGCGGGTCGTTGAACACGACCGCGAGGAACAGGCCGAGCACGAACGTCGTGAGCACGGACAGCAGCGCGAACGCGAACGTCCACAGGAAGATCTCGACGAACGCCGTGCGCAGGCGCTCGTCGCTGAACGCGCGCGTGAAGTTGTCGAAGCCCACGTTGACGCGCCACCCGGGAGCGATGGTCGAGCCGTCCTCGGCCGCGAACTGCCCCTGGTCGTTGGGCCGGTAGACCACGCCGGTCTGCGTGTTGGTCATGGTGTCGGCCGCAGGGTCGTACTCCATGACCGACTCGAAGATGTAGCCGGTCGCGGCGTCCTGCGTCCGCAGCGAGCCGTCGGCGGCGTCGTCGGACACCGGCACACGCAGGTCGACGATCTCCTGCTGGCGCTGCGCGACGGCCGCGAAGCCGAGCACCTCGTGCTCGGGCAGCGCCGTGACCTTGTCGGACTCGACGGTCGCGTCGTCGGCGGGCGCGAGCGGGTCGTCCTGCGTGCCGACGAGCGCCTGTCCGTCGCGCACGATCGCGAACGCGAGGTCGCCGTCGGAGTCCGTGAGGATCGTCAGCGGGTACGCCTGCGAGCCCTCCACGCGCTGCTCGTTCTGCGCAAGGATCGCGGAGATCGCGTCGTCCTTCGTGGAGTTGTGCCCGTCGCCGTAGTTGGTGAACGCGACGTAGGCCGTGTAGCACGCCGTGAAGATGACGTAGACCAGCAGGAAGACGAGGCCGGGCAGCAGGTACTTCGCGGCGAGCGTGCGCCGCGAGAAGTACGCCCAGTTGACGGCGACGAGGGCCAGGACGAGGAAGCCGACGATCGCCCACTGCTCGACCGCGATCGCCGTGAGGATGCCGTACAACGCGATCGCGTCGATCAGGCCGACCAGGACGAGCTTGACCAGGAAGCCCTTGGAGAAGTCCCGGGCGGGTGACGAGTCACCGCGGACGGGCCGCTCGTCGCCTGGGGGTGGTTCGGGGGGTGCGTGCTCGCTGTCGTGCACGATCGTCTGCTGCGACATGTGGTCCTCCGCGCGAGCCCGTCGTCGGGCGTCGATGTGTGCAGTGTGCTCCGCCGCCGCACGGCGCGCGCGTGGGGGCGCGGTGCGGGGCGCGGGGTCCGGGTGTGCCGCCCGTGCGGCACGTGAAGCGGCCGCCCGCACGCGCCCTGAGGCGGTGCGGGCGGCCGGTCAGGTCATGCCGCGTCGATCGCGTCCTGCATGTTCGTCACCATCGTGTTCCAGGCACCGACCGGGTCGGTCGCCTGGCCACCGATGATCTGCACCTGCGTGGTGCCCCAGAACTGCCACATCGCGCCCATCTCGGGGATCGAGGGCATGGGGGCGCCGGTCGCGCCGGCCTCGTTGAAGCCCGCGAGGATCGGGTCGTCGACCTTGGCCGCAGCCGTCTTGAGGGCCGGCAGGCGGCCGCCCAGCTCGTAGAGCTCGGTCTGGACGGGCTCGGTCGTCAGGTAGTTGACGACGAACTCGTTGGCGAGGACCGGGTTGGCCGACTTGGCCGAGATGAACGCGCCCTGCACGCCCACGAAGGGCTTGGCCTCGGAGCCACCCGCGCTCGGCACGGGGAGGACCGAGATGTCGAGGCCCGCGTTGGCGAACTCGGTGGTGTACCAGGGGCCCGTGACGATGTACGGGGCCTCGCCGTTGAGGAAGGCCTCCTTGACCTGGTCGCCGCCGAGCGCCGGGTCGAGCACCTTCTCCGAGCCGAGCTTCTGCAGGTAGGTCGCGAACTTCTCGCCGTTCTCGCCGCCGAGGCCGAGGTCGGTCGTGTACGAGCCGTCCTCGGTCTGGGTGAAGATCGGGGCGTCGAACGACGTCTGCAGCGGGTACAGGTGGTACGCGTCGCCCTGGTCACCCTGCTGGATGAGGACGGAGTACTTGGTGCCGGCGGCCTTGCCCTCGGCGACCAGCTCGTCGAACGTCGTCGCCTTGGTCTCGGGCACGAGCTCGTTGTTGCGGACGAGCGCGATGTTCTCGATCGCGTACGGGGCGCCGTACACCTGGCCGTCGTAGGTGAACGCCTGCACGGCGGACGGCGAGAACTCGCTGGCCTTGTCACCGAGCTGCAGCGGGGCGACGACGCCGTTGTTGACGAACTCCCCGGTCCAGTCGTGCGCGCCGATGATGACGTCGGGGCCCTGGCCCGTCGGGACCTGGGAGACGAAGTCGGTGCGGATGTCGCCCGACACCTTCTGCACCATGTCGACCTTGACGCCGGTCTCGGACTGGAACTTCTCGACGATCGGCTTCATGACATCGATCCGGGTCTCGTCGACCCACATCGTCAGCGTGCCGGTCAGCGCGGCCTCGGTCGTGGCCGAGTCCGCCGTCGGCTCGGTCGTCTCCTTCGCACCGTCGTCACCGCTGCTCCCGCACGCGGTGAGGGTCAGTGCGAGCCCCAGAGCGGCCGCGAAGGCCGGGATGCTCCGTCGCATCGTGTGTCTCCTGATCTTGGGTGGCGTAGCCCAGAGGACGACCACGCGACGACCGTGCAGTGACGGGCCCGTGCGACCGGCTCTGGCCTGATGTGGCCGACGCTAACGTCGTTGCAACCTTGCCTGCAAGTCGTTACGGTAACTTTCAGGCAACAGTTGCAGAGGAGCGTCGTCGCCGGCGCTCGAGACCGTTCGACACACGAACGGTCGAGGACGAGGAGGTCCCGTGTCCCCTACGCTGCCACCCGTGCGTACCCGTCTGACGGATCTCGCGGAGCAGGCCGGCGTGAGCACGGCCACCGTCTCGCGCGTGCTCAACGGCAAGCACGGAGTCTCCGCACAGGCACGTCAGGCCGTGCTCGCCGCGCTCGACGTGCTCGGGTACGAGCGGCCCGAGAAGCTGCGCACCCGCTCGGCCGGGCTCGTCGGCCTCGTCGTCCCCGAGCTCGCCAACCCCGTCTTCCCCGCGTTCGCCCAGGTCATCGAGTCGATGCTGACGGAGCGCGGGTACACGCCGCTGCTGTGCACGCAGTCCCCCGGCGGTACCACCGAGGACCAGTACGTCGAGATGCTGCTCGAGCACGGCGTCGCGGGCATCGTCTTCGTCTCGGGTCTGCACGCGGACACGTCCGCGAGCAAGGAGCGCTACCACCGGCTGCGCAGTCGCGGCATGCCGATCGCGCTCGTCAACGGGTTCGCCGAGGGCGTCGACGCGCCGTTCGTCTCCACCGACGACGAGGCCGCGCTCGACCTCGCGTTCCGCCACCTCGTCTCGCTCGGGCACCGCTCGATCGGGCTCGCGATCGGCCCCGACCGGTTCGTGCCGGCGCAGCGCAAGAAGGTCGCGTTCGCCGAGAACCTCCGGCGTCACCTCGGGATCGAGGACGCCGAGCGGCACATCGTCTCGACGCTCTTCACCGTCGAGGGCGGCCAGGCCGCCGCGCTCGAGCTCATCGCCTCGGGCCACACCGCGATCGTCTGCGGCTCGGACCTCATGGCGCTCGGCGCGATCCGTGCCGCGCGCTCGCGCGGGCTCGAGGTGCCGGACGACCTGTCCGTCGTCGGCTTCGACGACTCCCCGCTGATCGCGTTCACCGACCCGCCGCTGACCACCGTGCGCCAGCCCGTGCTGGCCATGGGGCACGCCGCGGTCTCCGCCCTGGTCGCGGAGATCAACGGGACGCCCGCCTCGCGCATCGAGCTCAAGTTCCACCCCGAGCTCATCGTGCGGGGCTCGACCGGCGCCGCCCCTGTGGTTGCCGAGCTCGACCAGCCGGTGCCGACCGTCGTCTGACGGTCCGCGCCGTTCCCCCAGACCTGCTCACCCCCTCGTCGACGCACGTCTGCGTCGGCATGCCCGACCGCGCGAGCGGAACCTCTCCAGGAAGTGACCCAGCCTCCGTGACGACTCTCGACGCCCGCCCCAGCACCGACGCCCTCGTCGTGGCGCACTCCCCCGGCGCGCCCGACGGCGAGTGGTGGCGCGACGCCGTCATCTACCAGGTCTACCCGCGCTCGTTCGCCGACGGCTCGGGCGACGGCATCGGCGACCTGCCCGGCATCACCTCGCGCCTCGACCACCTGGCCGAGCTCGGTGTGGACGCCGTCTGGCTGTCGCCGTTCTACCGGTCGCCGCAGGCGGACGCGGGGTACGACGTCTCCGACTACCGCGACGTCGACCCGCTGTTCGGCACGCTCGACGACTTCGACGCGATGCTCGCGCGGGCGCACGGCCTCGGCCTGCGGGTGATCGTCGACCTGGTCCCCAACCACACGTCCGACGAGCACGCGTGGTTCGTCGAGGCGCTGGCCGCCGGCCCCGGCTCGCCTGCCCGCGAGCGCTACCTGTTCCGCGAGGGCCGCGGCGAAGACGGGCAGGAGCCGCCCAACAACTGGCAGTCGATCTTCGGCGGCCCGGCCTGGACGCGCCTGCCCGACGGGCAGTGGTACCTGCACCTGTTCGACTCGCGTCAGCCCGACCTCAACTGGGAGCACCCCGAGGTCCGCGCCGAGTTCGAGGACGTGCTGCGGTTCTGGCTCGACCGGGGCGTCGACGGCTTCCGCATCGACGTCGCGCACGGCATGGTCAAGGCGCCCGGGCTGCCCGACTGGGACGGCCACGTCTCGATGATCGAGGGCTCGGAGCAGGCGTTCGAGGAGGCCGAGCACGCGCTGCACGAGCACGCGTCGGGCGCCGCGGAGCGCGTCGACGAGGTGACCGGCTCGGGCAACCAGGGCCCGATGTTCGACCAGGAGGGCGTGCACGACATCTACCGCGCCTGGCACCGCGTGCTCGCCGAGTACGACGGCGACCGCGCGCTCGTCGCCGAGGCGTGGGTCGAGCCCCTGTCGCGACTCGCGCGCTACGTGCGGCCCGACGAGATGCACCAGGCCTTCAACTTCGCGTTCCTCGCGACGCTGTGGCACGCGCCGTCGCTGCGCGACGTGATCACGGCGTCCTACCTCGCGTCCGACTCGGTCGGTGCGCCGACGACGTGGGTGCTGTCGAACCACGACGTCGTGCGGCACGCCTCGCGGCTCGGCCTGGCGACGCCCGGCTCGCGGCCCAACGGCATCGGGGCCGACGACGAGCAGCCCGACGAGGAGCTCGGCCTGCGGCGTGCGCGGTGCGCCACGCTGCTCATGCTCGGCCTGCCCGGCTCGGCGTACCTGTACCAGGGCGAGGAGCTCGGGCTGCCCGACCACACGACGCTGCCCGCCGACGTGCGCCAGGACCCGGCGTTCTTCCGGACGCAGGGCGCCGAGCTCGGCCGGGACGGCTGCCGCGTGCCGCTGCCGTGGTCCGCGCAGGAGCCCGGCTTCGGCTTCTCCCCCACGGGCGAGGCCTGGCTGCCCCAGCCGAGCACGTGGGCGCGTTACGCGGCCGACGCCCAGCGCGGAGTCCCGGGCTCGACCTACGAGACGTACCGGACGGCCCTACGGGTGCGCCGCGCGGAGGCGCTCGGCTCGGGCGGTCTGACGTGGCTGCCGTCGCGCGACGACGTGCTGGACCTCGTCAACCGTGACGTGCGCGTGGTCGCCAACCTCGGCACCGAGCCCGTCGAGCTGCCCGCCGGCACGCGCGTGCTGCTCGCGTCCGGGCCCCTGGACGCGGCGGCCGACGGCACGCTGCTCATCGGCTCCGACACCACGGTCTGGGTGCGTCCCTGACGCAGGCGCGCCGGGTCTCGGGGAACCCCCGTCGAGACCCGGCGCGCGCGCGTCGTCAGTCGGTGTGCGCGACGTCCCACGCGGCCGCGCTCTGCGCGGGCACGGCGACCTCAGCCGCGCCGTCACGCACGCGCGTGACGACGCACGCGTCGTCGCCGGTCAGGACGTCGCAGTAGTCGCCGTCCGGCAGGCTCGTCGGCAGCGTCGCGGTGAGCTCGTCGTCGCCCGCGTTGACGACGACGAACGCGCGGCTGCCGCGTCCGAGCGCGACCGCGTCGCCCTCGGACCACGTGTCCACGACGGGCGCGTCACCCGCGACGCCGCGCCAGCCGACCATCCCCGCGACCTGCGGCCAGCGGTGCTGGCACACCCAGTCCCCGGGCTGCACGGCGGTGGCCGGCGAGGGGTCGGCGACGCACGTCGCGTCGAGCACGCGCCCGTCGTCGTCCAGGCGCGGCCCGGCGTCGACGTCCGCGAACGCGTAGCCCGAGTACACCTGGGGCGTCCCGTAGGTGCCGGCGAGCATGAGCACCGTCGCGAGCGCGTCGGTCGCCCCGTCCTGGTAGCTGAGCGTGGAGCCGTTGCGCTCGGTGTCGTGGTTCTCGACGAACACCACGGCGTCGTCCGACGCGACGTACCGCGCGGTGGCCTGGCCGAGCTCGAGCGCGAGTCGCGGGGACCCGGCGAGCACACCCGCGATCTCCTTGCCGTAGGTGAACTCGTACACCTGCCCGTTCGGGACGTACTCCTCGGGCGAGATCGGCTCGGCCGAACCGCGGATCACCTCCTGCATGATCGCGACGTCGTCGGGCAGCGGCTCGAGGATCGCCGCGACGTCGTCGGCCGCCATGTGCTTGGCCGCGTCGATGCGGAAGCCGTCGACCCCGAGCGAGAGCAGGTCCTGCAGGTAGGCGGTCAGGCGCGCGCGCACCGTCGGGCTGGTCGTGTCGAGGTCCGCGAGGTTGACGAGCTCGCACGTCTGCACCTGCTCGCGGTCCAGGTAGAGCGCGATGTCGTCGGTCGGCGTCAGCCCGCAGTGGTGGAAGTCCTCGGGGGTCCACAGGCCCGGGTACGTGTAGTGCTCGTACGACGACCCGGCCCATCCGGTGCCGGGGTCGTCCTGTCCGGTCATGTGGTTGATGACCGCGTCCACCCGCACGTCGACCCCGGCCGCGTGGCACGTCTCGATCATCGCGGCGAGCTGGTCGCGCGTGCCGAGCCGGGACTCGAGCCGGTAGCTGACCGGCTGGTAGGCGGTCCACCAGGGATCGCCGAGGACGTGCTCCTGCGGCGGCGAGGTGAGCACCCACGCGTAGCCGGCAGGACCGAGCGTCGTGGTGCACTCGTCCGCGATCGCGTCCCACGTCCACTCGAACAGCTGCACGCCGACGTCGTGACCGCTGCCGTCCGTGGCCGGCTCGGCGGCGGGATCGGCGGGCTCAGCGGGCTCGTCGGAGCACCCGACGAGGGTCGCGAGGGCGAGGGCCACGAGGCCCACGGTGCGGAGCGCGGCAGCACGCCGTGCGAGGTGCGTCATCGTCACCACCAGGTCGTCGGCCGTCAGCGCCATGCTGAAACGGCTTGCAGCAACTTGCTGCAGGGGCTTCCAGAGTAGGGGGTGCGGCGCTTAGGTTGCGTCACGTGACTCACGTCGTCGTGAACGGTCCCGCGTCCTGGAACACCGTCGTCCGTCTCGCCGAGCTGCCGGAGCCGTACCCGCACATGGTGCTCGCATCCGGCCACCACGACGGGCTCGGCGGCACGTCGGCCGGCAAGTCGGTCACCCTCGCCGCTCTCGGGGTGCCCACCACGCTCGTCACCACGACCGGCGACGACGCGTTCGCGTCGCTCGTCCTGCAGGCCTTGCGCTCCGGGCGCCACGGCGACCGCCTGCGTGTCGTCACGCGGCCCGCGCGGGACGGGCGCACCGAGCGGCACGTCAACCTCGTGTCCGACGAGGGCGACCGCCTCTCGGTCTACCTCGAGCTGCCGACCGCTCCCCCGCCCGACGACGAGACGCTCGACCTGGTCCGCACCGCACGCACCGCCGTGCTCGACCTGGCGGACTCGTCGCGTCCGCTGCTCGCCGTCGCGCGGGCGGCCGGGGTGCCGGTCTGGTGCGACGTCCACGACGACGACGGTGTGAGCGACTACGCGCGGGCGTTCGTCGCCGCCGCGGACGTGCTGCTCGTGTCCGACGCACGCCTCACCGACCCGGGCGCCTACCTGTCGGCGGCCGTCGCCGGGGGCGCCACGCTCGCTGTGGCGACGCGCGGCGAGCGTGGCGCCATCGCACGCGACGGCGACGGGTGGTGGGAGGTCGGCGTGGCCGACGCGGGACCGCTGCGCGACGCCGAGGGCGCCGGCGATGCCTTCCTCGCGGGGCTCCTGCACGCGACGCTCGCGGGTGCGCCGCGCGCGCAGGCGCTCGCCCGGGCCGCGGCGACGGCCGCGATCGCCGTGGCGAGCCCCGGGATCGGTGCGCCGCACGTGGCGGCCGCGGCCGTCGAGCGCCTCGCCGCGCAGGTGCGCGTCACGCGCGTCGAGTGAGCGTCAGCCGCCCGAGACGCTGAGCTCGGCCTCGTGCAGGTCGCGCCGGAACTCCTCGGAGAGCTCACGCGAGTCGAGCCAGCCGTACGGCAGGATCGGCCGCTTCGGGGCACCCGCGCGGCCGCGCTGGCCCTCGGCGGGCTCGCCCGGGTACGGCTGGTCGAGGTCGAGGAGCGCGAGCAGGTCGTCGAGCTCGGCCAGCGACGAGACGAGCCCGAACCGCGCGCGCAGCTCACCGCCCACGACGTAGCCCTTGAAGTACCAGGCCATGTGCTTGCGCATCTCGCGCAGCGCCTTGGACTCGTCGTCGAAGTGCTCGACCATGAGCTCGGCGTGCCGGCGCAGGGTCTGCGCCACGTGCCGCATCCCCGGGCGCACGCGCTCGTCGGACCCCGCGAACGCGGCCGCGAGATCCGCGAACAGCCACGGCCGGCCCTGGCAGCCGCGCCCGACGACGACGCCGTCGCACCCGGTCTGCTCGACCATCGCCAGGGCGTCCTCGGCCGACCAGATGTCGCCGTTGCCCAGCACGGGGATGCCGGTCACGGTCTGCTTGAGCCGCGCGATCGACTCCCAGTCCGCGGTGCCCGAGTAGTAGTCCGCGGCGGTGCGTGCGTGCAGCGCGACCGCCGCGACGCCCGCGTCCTGCGCGACCAGACCCGCCTCGAGGTACGTCAGGTGGTCGTCGTCGATCCCCTTGCGCATCTTGACCGTCACCGGCACGCCGTACGGCGCCGCCGCGGCCACGGCCTGCGTGACGATCGCGCGGAACAGGTCCCGCTTCCAGGGCAGCACCGCGCCGCCGCCGCGCCGCGTGACCTTCGCGACGGGGCAGCCGAAGTTGAGGTCGACGTGGTCCGCGCGGTCCTCGCTCACGATCATGTGCACCGCCGCCGCGACGGTCGCCGGGTCGACGCCGTAGAGCTGCACCGAGCGCGGCCTCTCGTCGGGCTCGTGCGCGATGATCCGCAGCGACTCCTCGCCACGCTCGACGAGCGCACGGCTGGTGACCATCTCCGCGACGTACAGCCCGGCGCCCGACTCACGGCACAGGCGGCGGAACGCCGCGTTGGTCACGCCCGCCATCGGCGCGAGCACGACCGGTGTGTCGATCTGCAGCGGCCCGATGCGCAGCGGGGGCAGCACGGCACCCGGCGCGCGGGTCTCGTCGGTCCGCTCGTTCGTCGCAGTCACGACGCCCATTGTCCCATCGCCGGACGAGTGACCCGCGGCGCTCAACCTTCGGCACCCCTCGCACGTCTCCTACGGTGTGACCACCATGACAGCCGGGATGCGCGACGAGGACGACTCCTCGCACGTCGAGTCCCTCACCGTCGTCGCCGCCCGACCGCGCGGGGCGCGCACCCGCGCCGAGATCGACGAGGAGTTCTCCGCGTTCGTCGCCCAGCACGGCGGCGACCTGCTGCGCACGGCCTGGCTGCTGTGCGGCGACGCGCACCGCGCCGAGGAGCTGACGCAGCAGGCGCTCGTGCGCACCTATGCCGCCTGGACCCGGACCCACGACCCGCTGCCGTACGCGCGTCGCGTGCTCGCGAACCTGCGGGTCGACACCTGGCGACGCCGCCGCCGCGAGGTCCTCACCGCACCCGAGGACCTGCCCGAGAGCGACCACGTGCGCGTCGGCACCGACGAGCACGCGCGGACCGAGGACCGCGACCAGCTCGTGCGGGCGCTCGCCCTGCTCAGTGCGCGGCAACGCCGGATCGTCGTGCTGCGACACATGGTCGGCCTCCCCGAGGCCGAGGTCGCCGCCGAGCTCGGCGTGAGCCTCGGCACCGTCAAGTCCACCGCCTCGCGCGGCCTCGCCACGCTGCGGGCCGCGCTCACCACCGAGACCAGCCAGGAGGATGCGCGATGAGCACCGACCTGCGCCCCGACCCCGAGCTCGCCGCACGCGCCGAGCGGACCACCCCGCTCATGACCCTGGACCCGGACGCCCTGCTGGCCTCCGCGCACCGCCACGTCCGCCGCCGCACCGCGGCCCGGGTGGCGGGCGGCGCCCTGGCCGTCGCCGCGGTCGCGGTGCTCGGCGCGAACCTCGCCGAGCACCGGACCGAGACGCCCGACCCGGCGCAGTCGACGTCGCCCACGCAGGTCGCGCGTCCGTTCGGTGACGAACGGGTGGTCGAGGTCGCCGACGGTCTCGTCGCCGCGAACCGCCCGGCTCCGCAGCGCGCACCCGACCACCGGACGAACACGCTCGTCGACGCCGCGACGTGGCAGATGGACCTGGGGCTCACCGTCCGCGACCACCGGCTGCTCCTGGCGGTCGGACCCACGGGTGACCAGCAGCAGGGGGCCGCCTCCTACACCCGCCAGTCCTCCGACGGCAGCGCCGACGGGTTCGGTGGCGGCGTCTGGACCTGGGGGACCCCGTCGGTCGCCGACGGGGTCCGGTTCGGGAGCGAGGTGCAGGGCGGCAGGTGGAGCGAGCTCGTCGTGGTGCCCACCGCGCTGCGGGACCCCCACGTCCTGCTGTGGAGCACGTCGGGGTTCGAGACCGACGACGGGCCGACCGTCGCCGTCGAGCTCCCGACGTTCGCCGCACCCGACGGGCAGCTGCTCGCCGCCGCGCTCGGCGAGCCGTCGGTGGCCCAGGCGATCCAGGAGGGCACTTCAGGGATCGTGTTCGTGGGCAGCGACGGGCGCGTCGTCCAGGCACCGTGCGAGGACCTGCCCGCCCCGCGGTGCCCGACGGTCGAGGACGTGCCCGGCCTGGCCGCGGCCGTCGCCGCGCTGACGGCCGCGCCCCAGGCGCCGGTCGCCACCACGACGACGCTCGCCCAGGGCGTGCACGCGACGACCTCGCTCGCGCGCTCGACGGGCACCGGCTGGGACACGGGCCTGCGGGTCCTGCGCACGTGGGACGACGACGAACCGGGTGCCGTCACGTTCGCGCCGGTGAGCGACGCCGAGCTGCGCACCGCGCGTGCCGTCTTCGAGGTCCCGGCGACCCACGGGTTGCGGGCGTCGGTCGCCGGGCTGGACGGTGCGAGCGTCTTCGCCTGGTCCGACGACGACTCCGCCGACCGTTTCCCCGCCCAGCGTTACTACCCCGGGTCGCTGCGCTGGGACATGAACGACGACGTCCGGCTCCTGGCCGGCGCCGTGCCACGCTGGATGCCCGAGGGTCGGGTGGTGCTCTGGCTGCCGCGCGGCGTCGAGGGCGTCGGCGGCGAGCTGGTGCACGCGCTCGACGTGCCGACGTTCGCCGACCCCGCCGGGAGCGGAGCGCGGGTCTACGCGGTCGCACTCGACGCGGGTGTCGCGATGGTCGACCTGACGACCGTCCGCGACGCACTCGTCTTCTACGTCCAGGACGGCGTGCCGGCGCGCGACGTCGTCGAGGGCTCCGGGAAGTGCACCGCGCTGCACGGGGACTGCCTCGCGGACCAGCCCGACGGCGGCGCGGCGCTCGTGGCCGCGCTCGCCGAGCGCGGCGTGGACATGGACGGCGTGTCGCTCGGTGCGGGCGTGACGCCGCCGTCGGGCGAGCCGGCCGCGCAGCAGGCCGCGCCGGGCATCACGGCGGCCGTCGAGTGGGCCGACGACGTGCGACTCGACCTCGGGGACGTCGAGGGCCGGCGGGTGTGGCTCGAGCTGCCCGACCGGACCGCCGACGCCCTGGTGCCCACCCTGTTCGTCGACCAGGCGCTCCCGCAGGTGCAACCGCGTCAGCTCGACCTGACCTCTGCCGGCGCTACGCAGGTCTCGCTCCCCGGGGTGCGCGCCCTCGTCGCGGTCGGGATCGCCCCGCAGGACGGTGCGTGGCGGGCCTTCGTCTGGTCGGTCTCCGCGAGCGCGGGCGGCGACCTCCCGGTCGAGCTGCCGACCGTGCGGCGGGGCGAGCGCGCGGTCTACGCGTACGTCGCGACGGACGCGTCCGGCCTGTTCGACACGCTGAGCACGGACGTCTGGGTCTCGCCCGACGGTGACGTGCTCGTGCCTGGCTGCGAAGGGCTGACCGAGGACGAGTGCGAGGAGACGGGCGCGACGCCCGGGCTGTTCGCGGACGTGCGCGAGGCGCTCGGCTGAGTCGCCGCTCGGCGTGTCGCGAGCGCGCCGACGCTGACTCGGCAGCGGGACCACGAGCGGGCGGGGGCTGGGGCTCGGCCGAGGGACGGGGTCGGCGAGACCGCCGAGGCCGGACGACGAGGGCGGCGACACCGGTGCTGGTGCCGCCGCCCTCGTCGTGCCGGGTCAGGCGCCCAGCAGGCGGGGCGCCAGGTACGCGGCGACCTGGTCGAGCGAGACGCGCTCCTGCGTCATGTCGTCGCGGTGGCGGATCGTGACGGCCTGGTCGTCCAGCGTCTCGAAGTCGACCGTGATGCAGAACGGCGTGCCGATCTCGTCCTGCCGGCGGTAGCGGCGACCGATCGCCCCGGCGTCGTCGAAGTCGACGTTCCAGTTCTTGCGCAGCTCCGCGGCGAGGTCACGCGCCTTGGGCGAGAGCTGCTCGTTGCGCGACAGCGGCAGGACCGCGGCCTTGACCGGGGCGAGCCGCGGGTCGAGCTTGAGCACGACGCGCGTGTCGACGCCGCCCTTGGTGTTGGGGGCCTCGTCCTCGGCGTACGCCTCGACGAGGAACGCCATGAGGCTGCGGGTCAGGCCCGCGGCGGGCTCGATCACGTACGGCACGTAGCGCTCGTTCTTGCCCTGGTCGAAGAACGACAGGTCCTGACCCGAGTGCTCGGTGTGCGTCGACAGGTCGAAGTCGGTGCGGTTCGCGATGCCCTCGAGCTCGCCCCACTCGCTGCCCTGGAACCCGAACCGGTACTCGATGTCGACGGTCCGCTTCGAGTAGTGCGACAGCTTCTCCTGCGGGTGCTCGTAGTGCCGCAGGTTCTCGCGCGCGATGCCCAGGTCGACGTACCAGTCGGTCCGGTAGTCGATCCAGTACTGGTGCCAGGTCTCGTCGGTGCCGGGCTCGACGAAGAACTCCATCTCCATCTGCTCGAACTCGCGCGTGCGGAAGATGAAGTTGCCGGGCGTGATCTCGTTGCGGAACGACTTGCCGATCTGGCCGATGCCGAACGGGGGCTTCATGCGCGCGGCGGTGTAGACGTTCTTGAAGTTCACGAAGATGCCCTGCGCGGTCTCGGGCCGCAGGTAGTGCAGGCCGGACTCGTCCTCGACGGGGCCGAGGTACGTCTTGAGCATCATGTTGAAGTCGCGGGGCTCGGTCCATTCCCCCTTGGTGCCGCAGTTCGGGCACGGCACGCCGGCCAGGCCGCCCTCGGGCGCACGACCCTTGCGCTCCTCGAACTCCTCGAGCAGCTGGTCCTCGCGGAACCGCTTGTGACAGCTGAGGCACTCGGTGAGCGGGTCGGTGAACACGCCGACGTGGCCCGAGGCCACCCAGACCTGGCGGGGCAGGATCACGGACGAGTCCAGGCCGACGATGTCGTCACGGCTCGTGACCATCGCACGCCACCACTGGCGCTTGATGTTCTCCTTGAGCTCGACGCCGAGGGGTCCGTAGTCCCACGCGGAGCGGGTGCCTCCGTAGATCTCGCCGCTCGGGAAGACGAAACCTCGCCGCTTGGCGAGGGAGACGACGGAATCCAGTCGCGAAGGTGCTGCCACGGCGGTGCTCTCCAGGTGTTCAGCGCCCGCCGCTGGGTGCTGCGGGCTGGGGTGTGACCGAAGTCCGCACGCGTCGGGACCGACGCGGCACGGAGCGCGCCCAGGCTACCGGTCGGACGCCGGGGGCCCGGCATCCGATCGTCCCGGGCGGGCCGCGTCACGCCCCGGCCCGCTGCACAGGTGTCCTTCGGCCGCTCAGTGCTGCGAGACGCAGAACTGGTTGCCGTCGGGGTCCGCGAGGACCGTCCAGCTGAACCCGCCCTCGGTGTGCGCCTCGACGTACGTGGCACCGTCCGCGACGAGCCGGTCGATCTCCGCCTTCGCATCCGTCGCCGACAGGTCGAGGTGCACGCGGTTCTTGCCGGGCGTGACCTGGTCGACCTTCTGGAAGCCGACCCGCGCGACGCCCGTGACGTCGGCCGCGACGACGAACCAGCCGTCCGCCTCGTCGCGCACCTCGCCGCCGAGCTGGCGCGCCCACCAGGTCGCCAGCGCGACCGCGTCCGTCGTGTCGAACGTGACCATCTCCACTGTGAGTCCCATGCAGGACACCGTAGGACCGACCCCCGACACGCAGGGCGCGCTCAGCGCTCGGACCTGCGCGGACGCGCCCGCACGTGCATGCGCTCGCCCTGCGGGCCGAAGAGCGTCAGCAGCTCGGTCGGGCCGGGGCCGGGATTGACGAACGCGTGCGGCGTGCGCGTGTCGAACTCGGCGACCTCGCCCTCGCTCAGCACCAGGTCGTGCTCGCCGAGCACGAGCCTGATCCGACCCGACAGCACGTACATCCACTCGTAGCCCTCGTGCACCTGGGGCTCGAGCGTGCGCTCCGCGGAGTCCGGGGCCAGGACCAGCTTGTACGCGCGCAGCCCGCCGGGCCGCCGGGTCAGGGGCACGTACGTCGCGCCGCGGCGCTCGAACGGTCGCGCGTGCACGCGCGGGTCGCCCGTCTGCGGCGCGCCGACGAGCTCGTCGAGCGGCACCTGGTGCACGCGCGCGAGCGGCAGGAGCAGCTCGAGCGTGGGCCGCCGCTGTCCCGACTCGAGGCGCGACAGCGTGCTGACGGAGATCCCCGTCTCCCCCGCCAGCGCCGCGAGCGTCAGGTCCCGGCGCTGGCGCAGCGCACGCAGTCGTGGTCCCACACCCGCCAGCACGTCGTCGCTCACGCGGCCACCTTGCCATTCCGGCAACGATCCTTGCCACGCGGCGGCGCACCGGGAGACGGTCCACCTGACGCAGGACACGGCGGCCGGGGACCCGGCCGCGGGGAGCGAGGAGAGCGCCATGGAGCAGGCCCACGACCACGCGCACGTCCGGGACGCCGGGACGCCGGCTGCCGCGGAGCGCCAGTGGCCCGACGAGCGGACCGACCGCGCCGGCGCGTGGGACGTCGTCGTGGCCGGCGGCGGCGCGGCGGGCCTGAGCGCGGCGCTCGTGCTGGCACGCGCACGACGCCGGGTGCTGGTCGTCGACGATGCCCGGCCCCGCAACGCGCCCGCCGCGCACGCGCACGGCTACCTCACGCGCGACGGCGTCCCGCCGCGCGCCCTGCTCGCCCACGGGCGCGACGAGGTCGAGGGCTACGGCGGCGTGCTGCGCTGGGGACGCGTCGTCGCTGTGCGCGGGAGCCTCGGCGCGTTCGATGTCGAGCTCGACGACGGCACGACCGAGCGGGCCCGCGCGGTGGTGAGCGCGACCGGCGGGCGCGACGTCCTGCCCGACGTGCCGGGGCTCGCCGAGCGCTGGGGGCGCGACGTGCTGCACTGCCCGTACTGCCACGGTGCGGAGGTCGGCGACGGTCTCGCCGTCGTCGCCGGAAACGGTCCGCTCGGCGTGCAGGCCGCGCTCCTGTGGCGGCAGTGGACGCCCCACGTGACGCTCGTGCGCGGCGACGACCGCCTGCCGGCCGACGAGGCCGCGCGCCTCGCCGCCCGCGGCGTCCGTGTCGCCCACGGCCGGGTCGCCGAGCTCGTCGTGCAGGACGACGCGCTGACCGCGGTACGGACGGACGCGGGCGAGACGCTCGCGGCCGACGCGCTCGTGGTGCGCACGACGCTCGTCGCGAACGCCGACCACCTGGCGCCGCTCGGGCTGGTCCCCGAGCCGGTCGAGCGCGCGGGCATCCGGTTCGCCACCGCGGTCCCGGCCGATGCCTACGGCGCGACCACGGTGCCCGGCGTGCGCGTCGCGGGCAACGCGACCGACCCGGTCGCGACCGTCCTGACGTCCGCGGCCCAGGGCGCGACCGTCGCCGCGCAGCTCAACGCGGAGCTCGTCGAGCTCGACGCACGCGACGCCGTCGCGTGGTGGCGGGACCGGACCACGAGCGACGACGGGCGGGACCGCTCGGCGTGGTCGCTCGACGCCGCGGGCTGGGAGGACCGGTACGGCTCGGCGCCCGCGGTGTGGAGCGGCCGGCCGAACGCCGCGCTCGTCGCACAGACCGCGCACGTGTCTCCCGGGACGGCGCTCGACCTCGGTGCCGGCGAGGGTCGCGACGCGGTGTGGCTCGCGCAGCAGGGCTGGCGCGTGACCGCGGTGGACTTCGCGGCGACCGGGCTGGCCCGCGGGGCCGAGGCGGCCGCCGAGGCCGGCGTCGAGGTGACGTGGGTGCAGGCGGACGTCGCGACCTGGGACGACGACGCGCAGTACGACCTCGTGACGTCCCACTTCATCCACCTCGCTCCGGACGCCCGACGCGGGTTCGTGGCGCGCGCCGCCTCCCATGTCGCCCCCGGTGGGACCCTGCTGCTCGTGCAGCACGACGCGCTCGACCTCGCCGCGCCGCTCGGCCGGCCGCACGACCCCGGCATGTTCCCGGGCGCGGACCAGGTGCGCGACGAGCTCGCCGGGCTCGACGACGGCTGGGTCGTCGAGGTCGCGGCGTCGGTCCCCCGCCACGCGACGACGCACCAGGGCGAGACCGTCACGGTCCACGACGCGGTGCTGCGCGCGCGGCGCTCCTGACCAGTCCGATCCTGATCGGTCCGCTTCCTGGTCGGTCCGCTCGTGGTCAGTCCGCCCGGACGACCGGGTCGGCGAGCACGCGGCGCAGCAGAGGCCGTGACGACTCGGTGGCCGCCAGGACGAGCAGCACGCCGGCCCCGAGGCTCACGGCGAGCAGGAGCAGGCCCTGGGGCGCGGTGAGCGCGGCGAGCCCGAACAGCGGGAAGAACAACGCCAGGGCGAGCCCGGCGGACCCGACGGACGCGGCGAGCACCGGGCCGAGCACCTCCCGCCGGCGCACGGCGTCGAACAGCTCGGTCGGCACGCCCGCGAGGTGCGCGAGCGCGAGCTCACGCCGGCGGTCCAGCACCGAGGCGGCCTGCGCGATCCCCGCGGACGCCGCGGCGAGCAGGAACGCGATCAGGAGCGTGAGCAGCGCACCCGTGAGGATGTCCTGCATCAGCAGCCGCGTGTCGGCGTCGCCCGCGCTCTGCTCCGCGAGCACCGGGACCACCGCGAGCGCACCCGCGACGAACGACGCGAGCGACAGCCCGCCGACGACGCGCCACACCGCACGCGGGTCGTCGAGCAGGCGGCGCGCCGCCAGCAGGTCCTCGGGGGTGCGGGCCCTGCGCAGCCGTCGGCGCCCGGCGACGCCGAGCAGCCACGGGCCGATCGCGTTCACCGCCGCGAACGCGAGCGCGAGGCCCCCGATGAGGATCGCGGCGGCCGCGGCCGCGAACGCCTGCAGGAACATCGACACGACGACGAACCCGGCGAACGCCACCACCGCCACGACCACGCGCACGGCCCGCAGCGCGGGTGGCCGCACCCGCCGCGCCACGCCCAGCGGCGAGACGACGACCTGGCGCAGCGTGACCGCACCGCTCGCGACCGCGAGCAGCGGCACCCCGAGCCAGACGAGCGCGAGCACACCGGGACCGACCCAGAGCTCGTCGGCGGTGAACGTGCGCCCGAGGAACGGGACCGACGTCCACACCGGCAGCAGCGCGACGTACAGCACCGTGCCCGCGACCGCGCCGACGATCCCCTGGGTCGCGGTCTCGACCAGCGTGAGCCCGACGACCTCACGCGGTGTCGCGCCGAGCAGCCGCAGCGTCGCCAACCGGTCGTTGCGACGCGCGACGCCGAGCCGCGCCGCCGCGCCGCCCAGGGTCAGCAGCGGGACGACGAGCAGCACGGTCGCCACGTACGCGAGCAGCACGTAGGTGTCCCCGAGCCGCTCCTCGACCCCGCTCGTCGGGTGCGCGGCGCGCTCGACGAAGCCGAGCGTCGCAGCGAGCACGCTCGTGGCGAGCGCGGTCGTCAGAGCGAACGCGACGATCGCGAGCGCGGTCGTCGTGCGACCGTCGCGGCCCGTGGCGCGGCCGAACCGCGGCGCGAGCGCGAGCACGGGGTTCACGCCGGCACCCGGTCCTGCGCCGTGCTCGTCGTCCGCACGCTCGTCGTGCCCGCGTGTCCGACGCCTGCGACGGGCGCGGCTCCGCAGACCGGTCCCTGCCCGGCGACGACGAGCCCGTCGCGCACGTCGATGCGGCGGTCGCACCACGCGGCCACGCTCGCGTCGTGCGTCACGACGACGAGCGAGGCACCGACCGCGCGCGTCGACTCCACGAGGATGCGCATGACCTCCTGCCCGGTCGCCTGGTCGAGCGATCCGGTGGGCTCGTCGGCGAACACGACGTCGGGCCGGGTGACCAGCGCGCGGGCGACCGCCACCCGCTGCGCCTGCCCGCCTGACATCTCCCCCGGCCGTCGGTCCTGCTCGCCGGCGACGCCGAGCGTCGCGAGCCACTGCGCCGCGAGCTGCTGGGCCGAGGCACGCGGCTCGCCGTCGAGCATGGAGGCGATCGCCACGTTCTCGAGCGCGGTGAGCTCCGAGAGCAGCTGACCGTGCTGGAACACGAAGCCGTAGCGCCCGCGGCGCAGCAGCGACCGCTCGCGCTCGGACAGGCCCTCGACGCGTCGGCCGCGCAGGCGGACCGTGCCCTCGTCGGGCACGAGGATGCCGGCGAGCACGTGCAGCAGCGTCGACTTGCCCGAGCCGGACGGGCCCATGATCGCGAGGGCCTCACCCTCGCCGAGGTCCACGTCGACGCCCGCGAGGGCGGTCGTCGGGCCGTAGCGCTTCACGAGCCCGCGGGCCGCGAGGCGCGGGTCGTGCGCGGTCGTCGTCGGGACGAGCGGGTTCGTGGCCGTGTGACTCATGCGACCAGGCTCGTCGCGCACACCCTCGCAGGGCGTCCCTCGGCGGTCTCGCGTCCGTCGGTCGGCGTCCGCCCGTCGTCGGTGCCGCAGGCCCGGGGCGTCCACCCCTCGTCGTACGCGACGCGTCAGGTGACGGGTGCGTCGACCGCCCCGCCGTAGCGCCGGTCTCGGCGGGCGTACTCCTCGATCGCGCGCCACAGGTGGCGCCGGTCGACGTCCGGCCACGCCTCCTCGAGGAACACGAGCTCGGCGTAGGCCGCCTGCCAGATCATGAAGTTCGACGTGCGCTGCTCGCCCGACGAGCGCAGGAACAGGTCGACGTCCGGCAGGTCGGGCTCGTCGAGGTACCGGGCGAAGACCTTCTCGGAGATGCGGTCGGGCTTGAGGCGCCCGGCCTGCACGTCGCGCGCGAGGGCCGCGGCGGCATCCGCGATCTCCGCGCGCCCGCCGTAGTTCACGCACATCGTCAGCGTGCAGACGGTGTTGTCCTTCGTGAGCTGCTCGGCGGTCTCGAGCTCGGCGATCACCGAACGCCACAGCCGGGGCCGGCGGCCCGCCCAGCGCACCCGCACGCCCCACGAGCTCATCTCGTCGCGCCGGCGGCGCAGCACGTCCTTGTTGAAGCCCATGAGGAAGCGCACCTCCTCGGGCGACCGGTTCCAGTTCTCCGTGGAGAACGCGTACGCCGAGACGTACTCGACCCCGATCTCGATCGCCCCTGCCACCACGTCGAGCAGCGAGGCCTCACCGGCCTTGTGCCCCTCGATCCGGCTCAGACCGCGCGCGTTGGCCCAGCGCCCGTTGCCGTCCATGACGACGGCGACGTGCCGCGGCACGAACTGCTTCGGGATCGCCGGCGGGCGCGCGCCGGACGGGTGCGGGAACGGGGGCTGAGGTGCGGGCACGCTGTCATTGTGCCGCTCGCGCAGGTCGCGCCGTGCCATGCGGCGACCTCACCTGCTCCCGTCCCGCTGAGCAGGCCGTCAGACGCGTTCGACGTGCGGGAGCGAGCGCAGGCGGCGTTCGAGGTGGAACTGGCTGAACGCGGCGACGAGGCCCGCCGCCTCCCCCCGGTGCCGCTCGGCGCTGCGGTCGACCACCCCCCAGTCGCCCGCGAGGAGTGCCGCCAGGAGCGCGAACGTCTCGGGTGCGGGCGACGCCGAGCCCGGCGGACGGCACGACGGGCACACGGCACCACCCGACTGCACGTTGAACGCGTGGTGCGGCCCGGGCTCACCGCAGCGCGCGCAGTCGTGGAAGCTCGCCGCCCAGCCCGCGACCGCGAGCGCGCGCAGCAGGTAGGAGTCCAGCACCAGACCCGGGGCGCGTTCGCGGGTCGCGAGCGCCCGCACGCCGCCGACGAGCAGCCAGTACTGCTGCAGCGCGGGCTCGTGCTCGGCGTCGACGAGGCGCTCGGCCGTCTCGAGCATGACCGTGCCGACGGTGTAGAGCGAGTAGTCACCCGCGAGCGCGCGGCCGTACGGGCCGATCGTCTCCGCCTGCGTGACGATGTCCAGGTTGCGGCCCGTCGACAGCTGCAGGTCGACGTGCATGAACGGCTCGAGCCGCGAGCCGAACCGCGAGGTGGTCCGGCGCACGCCCTTGCCCACCGCACGCACCTTGCCGTGCCGGCGGGTCAGGAGGGTGACGATCCGGTCCGCCTCCCCCAGCTTGTGGGTGCGCAGGACGATCGCCTCGTCGCGGTAGAGGCTCACGGGCCCATCCTCCCCCACACCGCCCACGCACCGTCGCCCGACCCTCCGGCCGGGCCCGCGGCGCCGGTGCCACGCCACGCTCGTCGTGCTCCCGTGGGGTGGTGGGAGACGGCTCGGTGGGAGCACCGGCGACGCAGGGTCGCGCACGCGCACGCCGCACGGGGTCGCCGCGGTGGTGTGCTGCGCGCCGCCCGGGGACGACGACGGTGGGTCGCCCCGGGGAGTCGGCTCGGCCGGGCTACCGGTGGGCACCGGAAGCCAGCCGGTCGGCAGGTCAGCGGAGCCGGCGGTTGATCGCCGAGACGATGGCCTTGAGCGACGCGGTCGTGATCGACGGGTCGATGCCGACGCCCCACAGGATGTCGTCGCCGATCGCGCACTCGACGTACGCGGCGGCCGTGGCGTCGCCGCCCTCGGACAGCGCGTGCTCGGCGTAGTCGAGGACCGCCACGTCGACGCCGATCTGCGCGAGCGCGTCCACGAACGCGGCGACGGGGCCGTTGCCCGAGCCCTCGAGCGTGCGTACCTCACCCCGGTCCACGAGGTCGACCGAGAGCGTGTCCGGGCCGTCCTGCGCGCTCGTCGTGCGCGTGCCCTGCAGCGAGAACCGACCCCACGGGACGAGGTCGCCGAAGTCCTGCGCGGCGGTGCCGACCTTCGCGGCCTCGACCGGGAGGTACTCGTCGACGAAGATCCGCCACAGGTCGTCGGCCGTGACCTCGGTGCCGTGCTGGTCGGTGTGCCGCTGCACGACCTGCGAGAACTCGATCTGCAGCCGACGCGGCAGGTCCAGGTCCTTCTCCGACTTCATGAGGTAGCTGATGCCACCCTTGCCGGACTGGGAGTTGACCCGGATGATCGCCTCGTACGAGCGGCCGACGTCCTTCGGGTCGATCGGCAGGTACGGCACGGCCCACACGACGTCGTCGACGGTCTTGCCGATCGCCGCGGCGCGCTGCTCGAGGGCGTCCAGGCCCTTCTTGATCGCGTCCTGGTGCGAGCCCGAGAACGCCGTGAACACCAGGTCGCCGCCGTAGGGGTGGCGCTCGTTCACCGGCAGCTGGTTGCAGCGCTCGACCGTGCGCCGGATGCGGTCCATGTCCGAGAAGTCGATCTCGGGGTCGACACCCTGGCTGAACAGGTTCATGCCCAGCGTCACCAGGCACACGTTGCCGGTGCGCTCACCGTTGCCGAACAGGCAGCCCTCGATGCGGTCGGCGCCCGCCAGGTAGCCCAGCTCCGCGGCGGCCACGGCCGTCCCGCGGTCGTTGTGCGGGTGCAGGCTCAGCACCACCGCGTCCCGGTAGCGCAGGTTGCGACTCATCCACTCGATCGAGTCGGCGTACACGTTGGGCGTCGCCATCTCGACCGTCGCCGGCAGGTTGACGATCACCGGACGCTCGGGCGTCGGCTGCCACTCCTCGAGCACCGCGTTGCAGATCCGCAGCGCGAACTCCAGCTCGGTTCCCGTGTACGACTCGGGCGAGTACTCGTAGTAGACCTCGGTGCCCGGGATCAGCTCCTCGAACTTCTTGCAGAAGCGCGCACCGGAGACCGCGATGTCGACGATGCCGTCCTCGTCGGAGCGGAAGACCACGTCGCGCTGCAGCGTGGAGGTCGAGTTGTACAGGTGCACGATCGCCTGCTTGGCGCCCGCGATCGCCTCGTACGTGCGCTCGATCAGGTGCTCACGCGACTGCGTCAGCACCTGGATCACGACGTCGTCCGGGATCCGGCCCTCGTCGATGAGCATCCGGACGAAGTCGAAGTCCGTCTGCGACGCCGCGGGGAAGCCGACCTCGATCTCCTTGAAGCCCATGTCGACCAGCAGCTCGAACATCTCGAGCTTGCGGGCCGGGTTCATCGGCTCGATCAGGGCCTGGTTGCCGTCGCGCAGGTCGACCGCGCACCAGCGCGGGGCCTTCGTGATGCGCGCGTCCGGCCACCGACGGTCCGGCAGGTCGACCTTGATGATCTCGTGGAACGGCCGGTACTTGTGGATCGGCATGCCCGACGGCTGCTGCGGGCTCGTGTGCTGATAGCTCGAGCTCGTGGGGGTGACGCTCATGGGGTACTGCTCCTTCGCGGGTTCTCTCTCGGCGTGTGGTCAGCCGGCGCAGAACGACACCGCGGCAGGGGTCCGGCCTAGAAGGCCCCGCCGCGGCACGGAAGGAGGAGGCTCACGCCCGTCGTGCTCAGCACGTCGGTCACCATACTCCCCCGCGCGGTCCGCGGGGCAAGCGCGCCCACGTGTCGACCGCGCGCGGCCCGTCAGGGGCGCAGGACGACGATCCCCTCGTCGGTCCGGCCGACGAGCAGCCCGCCGACCGCAGCCAGGCGCGTGACCTGCGGCGGGACACCCACCTGCCAGCGTTGCGCACCGTCGCGCAGCCCGCGGGCCACGAGCGTGACCCGGCCCCCGTCCTCGACCGGCGTCAGGACGAGCGAGCCGTCGGTCAGCGCGGGCCAGTCCGGCGCCTCGAGCTCGTGCGACCACAGCGCGAGCCCCGTGCGGGCGTCGTACCCCGCCCAGCGGCCGCCGTCGGCGACCAGCAGCGTCTCGTCGACGACCGCACGAGGCGTGGAGCGCGTGCTGAGCGACCACAGCTCGTCGCCTGTGGCCATGTCGAAGCCGCGCACCGCGACGCCCGTGGACAGCACGACGACGTCCTGCGCCGACCCGTCGTCGATCGCGAGCGTCGACGGCACCGCGGGCAGCGCGGCGACCTCGATCCCGTCGCGGTCGTACAGCCACCCGCCGCGCGCGGGCGTCCACGCCGCGTAGCCGTCGCGGAACGGGACGAGCGCGACCGCCTGCCCGCGCGCCTCCGCGACCAGGGGCTCGCCGTCGTCGAGCCGCAGGACCACCAGCTCGGCGCCGCGCAGCACCGCGACGCTGTCCGTCAGGTCCAACGTCGCGCGCTCGATCGCGAGCGCTCCCGACAGCCGCTCGTCGGACTGGTACGTCCACGCGACGTCCCCGGTGCGACCGTCGCGCCGCTGGACGAGCGAGTGCCCCTCGGCGTCGGTCACCGCGACCACCACGTCGTCGTCGACCCGGCCGTAGCCCGCGACGTCGCCGTCCTGCGTCCACTCCCCCACGCTGCGGCCCGTGGCGGCGTCGAGCGCGACCACCCGCAGCCCGAGCGGGTCCTCAGCATCCGGGTCGACCGCAGCGGCGTCGCCGTACACCGGGATCGCCAGGTCCGTCACGCACAGCACGAGGCCGCTCACGCGCCCCTCGCGCCAGCTCGGGCACTGCAGCCAGCCGCGCTCCGTGGCCGCCGGCGGACCGGTGACCCGCGTGGTCCACCGGTGCGCACCCGACGCCGCGTCGTACCCCGCGAGGCTGCCGCCGCTCGCGTCCTGCTGGACGACCACGACGGTGTCGTCCGCGACGACGACCGTCCCCTCGCCCGACGAGGCGGCCGCGCGCCACGCGACGTGCACGGGACCGTCGAGCGGGGTCAGCAGCCCCGGGATGCCCGCCGCGCGCTCGTAGGCGTCGGTGCGCCGGGCCTCGTCGACCGCGCCGAGCGCGGTGACGGTCAGGACGACCACGCCGAGCGCCGCGCCCCAGGCGACGAGCCCTCGACGCCACCGGGGGCGCCGCTGCGCCCCCGGTCCGGGACCGCCGCCCTGCTCGGCGCGCTCACCCGGACGGTCGTCGGGTGCGGCCTGGTCCGGCAGCGTGCCGACGGCCGGGACGTCGGCGGGGACGCCCGCGTCCCCGCCGGGCAGCGCCGTCGGGCGGGCTCCCACCGACGTCGGTGTGAGCTCGTCCACCTCGACCAGCTGCATCTGCGCAGCGTGGCGGCTGTTCGCCATGCCGTCAGCCTAGGCTCCGACCGCCCGTCGCGGGGCCGGAACCGGCGCGGAGACCTGAGCTCAGGACATCTCGACGAGACGCATCGCGCAGTCGCCGAACACCACCACCGAGCCGAGGCGCAGGCGCACGGGCTGGTCGACCGGGCAGATGACCTGGCCCCCGTCCGGCAGCGTCACGACCGTCCCGTTGGTCGAGCCACGGTCGGCGACCCAGACACCCGAGTGCTCGACCGCGAGCTGCAGGTGCGTCTTCGACACCGACCGGCCCGGGTCGACGACGCGCACGAGCTGGACGCCGTCCGTCGCCGCAGCCGGGTTGCGCCCGACGAGCGCGGTGTGCCGCACCTCGACGCGCTGCCCGTCGCTGATCTCGAGCACGGCCGCCGTGATGCGCGTCGGCGTGGGCGAGGGCGGCGGGACCGGCGGGAGCGCACGGCGGGTGGTCTCGAGGTCCTCGTCGTCGCCGAACGCGTGCGGCACGGGCTGGACCAGCACGTCGCGCTCGGGCGTCGGCACCGCGGAGGCGTCGACGAGCGCGGCCGGGGCACTCGTCGCGACCGCGCTGCTCGCTGCGGTCGAGCCGTTCGTCGAGGGCGGCGGCGGGGGCACGAGCGGCAGCGCACGCGTGTCGAGGTCCGGGCCCGCGCGGTGCTGCGCGAGCGGGGCGAGGACGAGCGGGCGGGTGATCGGACCGGTCACCGGCGCGGGGACCGGCGGTGCCGGGACGGGCACGGCGGCGACGAGGGGCACAGCCCCGGCCAGGGGCGCCTCGCCGGGTGCGGACGCCGGCGGAGGCGGGGGCGGGGTGGTCGGCTCGCCCGCCGGCGCACGCCACGAGACCGTCGAGGCCGCACGGACCACGTCGGGGCGGGGCGGCGGGGGCGCCGCGACCGCACCGGCACCGGCGCGACGAAGGTCGACGACCACGGCCCGGGCGGCCCGGTCGTGCCACCCCTGCGAGCGGCCGGAGTGGTCGAACAGCGGGGACAGCAGCACGACGATCTGCCCGACGCCGAGCGCGAGCGAGCCCGCAGCCACGACGAGCCCTCGCAGGAGCACGCGCGCCATCCCGATGGGACGCCGGGTGCGCGCGTCGAGCGTGCGGATCCCCAGGAGGCGTCGCCCGACGGTCCAGCCGAGACGGCCGTGCAGGACCCACTGCAGCAGGGCGAGCGCGAGCGAGAGGCCGCCGCACGCGAGCGCGAGCCACGACGGGCCGACGGTGTGCGTCCCCTGCTCGTCGGCGGTCAGGGTCGAGACGCCCTGGACGACCCAGAGCCAGCCACCCGCCAGGAGCGCCAGGGCCACGTCGAGGGACACCGCCGCCGCGCGGCGCCCGAGCCCTGCGGCACCGGCCGTGGCCGTTGCCGGTACCGACCGTCGGTTCACCGTGACTCCTTGCGCGAGACCTGCTGCGACCGGCGCCTCGTGCTGCCGGACCGCACCGGGCGCGTCGCCGGGGCGACGTCCTTGCGGGTGCGTCGGCGCGCACGCACCGACGCGAGGGACAGACGTGTGCGCAGGCGCTGGCGCCAGCTCACCGACGCGCGCATGGTCGCGAGCGTCGAGTCGACCTGGGACCAGTACTGCGCGACCTGCGTGGCGTCCGGCTCGCCCGGGCCGAACACGACGCGGTCGGCGTGCCGTGCGAGCGTGTCGACCTGCTGGACCACGCGGTCGGACGACGCGCGTCGTCGGGACGCCGGGTCGCCTGCGAACGCGAGGGCGAGCACGCGCGCGGACTCCGAGCGCGTCGCGGTCGCGGGGACCGGCCGCCGCAGGTCGGTCGCCTCGTCCAGCACCTCGTCCCACCCGCCGGCCACACGTGTGACCGCATCACCACGCCGGCGGCGACGACGACGCCGTCCTGCCTTGATCACGCCCACCACGATGAACGGCGACGCGAGCAGGATCGCCGGCACGCCGAACGCCACGGTCAGCAGCGCGACCCGACGCCACAGCGCGGCGGAGTCGTCCTCCTGCGCAGGCGGCTCGGGGGCGGGCTGCTCGGTGTCGTCGTCGGGCGGCGTGACCGCACCCGGCGGGGGCGGCGGCGGCTGGACCACCTGGGGCTTCGGGTCGCTCTGCTCGGGCGCGTCGCTCTTGTCGGGCGTCTTCTCCTTGGGCGGCGTCGCGTCGAACGGCACCCACCCGTGACCCGAGAAGGCGACCTCGACCCACGCCTGCACGTCCGCGCCGGTCACCGCGACGGGCTCGCCGCTCGCGACGTCCTCAGCCGACGGCACGAAGCCCAGCACGACGCGCGCGGGCAGCCCGAGCGAGCGCACCATGAGCGCCATCGCCGCGGCGTACTGCTCGCCGTCGCCGATCATCAGGTCGTCGGCGAGCAGGCTCGCGATGCGGTCCGCGCCGTGGCCCGACAGGGACGCGGTCTGACCGTCGAGTCCGTCGCTGTAGTAGCCCTCCTCGATGAGCCACGACGCGATCGCGTCGGCGACCTCGACCGCGTGCCCGGCCTCGCGCGCGACGTCCGCGGCAGTCACTCCGACGACCTCGGGCACCCCGGCGAGGTCGGGCTGCAGCACGTCGGCGGCGGCGGCCGTCCCGATCTCGTCGACCGTCGGCACCGCCGGCACGATCGTCTCGAGCTCGTACGTCAGGCCGCTCCGGAGGCCACCCGTCAGCACCGCCGCGCCCGTCGCGTCGTTGAAGCGCAGCTGCGGGGCCGTGCGCCCGAGGTCGAACCCCGTCGCGTGCCCGACCGTGGGCAGCCAGACACCCGTGAGCGCGTCGATGGTGATCCGCACGGTGCGCCGCTCGCCGCGCACGCTCGCCGGGAGCTCGTCACCCACGCGGCGGAACTCCCCCGAGCTCTGCGCCGAGCCGTCGCCCGCCACGTTCCACACCACGCCGTCGTAGCGGTCCATCGTCGCGAGCCGGACGCGCCCGCCCTGACCGAGACCCTCGACCGTGAACAGCGTGGTCTCGTCGAGCCGCTTGACGTACTCGCGGAAGCCCGACAGCGGGCTCGCGTAGTCGCGCGGGTCGAACGGCGGCACGATCTCGTCGCGCAGCACGTAACGCGGCTCGTCGTCCAGGACGAGGGGCGCACCCCCGAACGCGGACGCCACGCCCACGAGCGCGAGGGTCGCGAGCGCGACGACGCGGCGCGGACGCAGCCCGCCCGCGCGCCACGCGGCCCACGGCAGGAGCACCGCACCGAGCACGACGCCCGTCCACACCGGCGGCACGAGCGGGAACCGCACGCCGAGCAGGATCACGACGACGAGGACGCCGACGGGCACGAGCGCGGCGGCGGCCGCCCAGCGACCCGGCGCGCGGACCGCCACCGCGACGGCGCTCAGGGACCCGACGAACGCGAGCAGCAGAGCCGCCACGAGCAGCGTGCCGCCCGAGCCGACCGGCGGTTGCAGCGTGACGACCTGCGCCCAGGAGGTGACCGCGCCGCGCGCCAGCCCGAGGACCGTGTCGGCCGTCGGGACGACACCCGCGACCGTGGTCGTCGGGGCCGCGAGCGGTCCGCCGACGAGCCCGTACGTCACGAGCGCGGCAGCGACGACGGTGAGCGCGGTCCAGCGGCGCCACGCCCCGACGAGCGCGAGCCCGGCACCCAGCAGCAGCCCCCCGGCGATCGCCGGCAGCGCGGCGTTCCCGCCGTACACCTCGAGCAGCGGCGCGAGCACGAGCGCGAGCACGGCGACCAGCACCGTCGCGTCGACGAGCCCGAGCGCCAGAGGGCGTCGGCGGGCGCGCGCGGCCGCGCGGGTGCGCACGGGTGCCTGCGCCGCGCGGGCCGGTGCGGCACGGTCGAGCGTCGCGGTCATGAGACCGCCCGCCGCAAGAGCCGGGGCAGGTCGTCGAGCGAGCCGAGCGTCGCGAGCGTGAGCACGCCCTGCGTCCGCACCGCCACCTCGGCGCCGAGCTCGCACCGCACGACGAGTGTGCGCGTGCCCGCCGGCAGGTGCCGGCTGCCCAGACGCAGGTCGGCGTCCGAGGGCACCGAGCCGGTGACGAGGACGGCGACCGAGCACTGCGGCACCTCGCGCACGACGCGGCGTCCGAGCAGCGTCACGTCCGCACCGGCCGGGTCGAGCTCCAGGCCCGAGCAGTCGTCGAGCAGCATCGGGGGCGTCCGCACCCGCAGCGAGCCGGGCCCCGCGAGCACCTCGAGGTCGCGTTCGTCGCGCAGGGTCTGCACGCCGATCGACGCGACCGCCGAGATCGCGAGCTCGAACTCGTCGTCGTGCGCGTAGTCGAGGGGGTCCGTCGCGAGCGCGAGGACCGTCTGGGTGCGCCGCGTGTCCTCGAACTGCTTGACCATGAGCTTGCCGCGACGCGCCGTGGTCCTCCAGTGGATGTACCGACGGTCGTCGCCCGCGACGTAGTCGCGCAGCGCGTGGAACGACATGTCGGAGTCCGACAGGTCGCGCGTCGACTGGCCCTCGAGGTCGCGCAGCAGGCCCGCGCTCGCCCCGCCGAGCGCCACGAGCGCCGGGTGCACGTACAGGTCCACCGGCCGGGTCCACAGGACACTGCGGCGCGCGAGCCCGAGCGGGTCGCCGCGCACAGAGCGGACCGGGCCGACGACGACGACCGCTCGCCGGGCCGTGGGGATCGCGAAGAGCTCGTCGTGCGTCGCGTCGGGTGCGAGCGACGGCACCGCGAGCTCGGCGAGACCGGCGCCCACGGGCAGCTCGAGCCGCGACGGGAGCGAACGACGACGCGCGGCGTTGCGCACCTCGATGCGACCGACCGCACGCTCGCCGATCTTCACGCGGTTGTCCGCCATGTCGAGCGTGACCGCGTAGCGTGCGCGGCCGATCGTCATGAGCAGGCACACCGCGAGGACGCCGACGAGCCCCGCGCCGAGGGCGGCGAGCTCGGCCCAGCCGAGCATCCGCCCCAGCACGAGGCCGAGGAGCGCGACGAACGCGCTCCCCCAGCCGACGCCCGAGATCCGCACGTCAGACCGCCCGCAGCACCGGGGGTGCGACCTGGTCGAGCAGGCGGGCCAGCACGTCGGTCGCGGTCACGCCCGCGAACTCGGCCTCGGCGTCCAGCACGAGCCGGTGCGCGAGGACCGGCTGGGCCAGGCCCTTCACGTCGTCGGGCAGCACGTACTCGCGGCCCTGCGACGCGGCCCAGACCTTCGCGCAGCGCACGAGCGCGAGCCCGCCGCGCACGCTCGCGCCGAGCGCGGTCTGGCTGTCGTCGCGCGTCGCCTCGGTGATGCGCGCGACGTAGTCGAGCACGACCGGGTCGATGTGCACCGTCTGCGCGAGGTCCGCCATCGTGCCGACGGCCTCGGTCGTGATGCGCGCGCTCAGGCCGAGCGTGCGGTCCTTGGCCCCGGCCAGGATCTCGACGGTCGACGACCGGTCCGGGTACCCCAGGCTCGTCTTGATGATGAACCGGTCGAGCTGCGCCTCGGGCAGCCGGTACGTGCCCGCCTGCTCGATCGGGTTCTGCGTCGCGATGACCATGAACGGGCGGCCCACGGGGTGCGTGACGCCGTCGACCGTGACGTTGCCCTCCTCCATGACCTCGAGCAGCGCGGCCTGGGTCTTGGGCGAGGCGCGGTTGATCTCGTCGGCCAGCACGACCGACGCGAACACCGGGCCGCGGTGGAACTCGAAGCGACCCGTGCCCTGGTCGTAGATCGTCACGCCGGTCACGTCCGACGGCAGCAGGTCGGGCGTGAACTGGATGCGGTGGTGCGTGCCCTGCACCGTGGCGGCCAGCGCCTTGGCGAGCGACGTCTTGCCCGTTCCCGGGGCGTCCTCGAGCAGCAGGTGCCCCTCGGCGATCATCGCCGTGAGGGCGAGGCGCACGGTGCTCTCCTTGCCCAGCAGCACTCGGCCGACGTTCTCGGTCAGGGCGGAGAACGTCTCGGCGAACCAGGCGCTCTGCTCGGGGGTCATGTGGCGGTCTCCGTCGTGGGGTCAGGGGTGCGGGCGGGTCGGCGGGTGGTCACGGTCACTCGTCGGGCGGCGGGTCGGGCTCGACGTACGCGGGGATGGTGATGCGCTCACGCACCTCGGACGAGTCACCGCGGTCGTTGTGCGCTCGGATGCGCAGCTCGACCTCCTGGTCGCGGTCCCTGACCTCGAACCCGGAGAACGAGCTCGCACGGTCGGTGAACCCGCTCCGGCACGTCGAGTCCTGCCGACGTCCGTCGAGGTACCAGCAGAACTCGTAGGTGATGTCGAGCCCACCGTCCTTCGTCGGCGGCGCCCAGGTCGCCGTCACGCGCGTGGGCGCCGTCGCCGGGTCCAGCGCGAGCTGCACGCTCGTCGGCTCGGACGGCGCCGCACCCCACGAGAAGTTCACCGTGGCGCTCGACCACGAGGTCGTGGCGATGTCCGTGCTCGCCCGGACCGACAGCGTCAGGTCGGAGCCGGAGTAGTTGATGTTCCAGTCGGACACGTCGACGGTCGCCGACGTCCCGGTGATCGGGCCGCCGGACGCGTCGCGCCCGCGCATCTCCAGCTTCCACTCGTACTGGAGGTTCTTGCCACCGCCGTCGGGGACCGCGTCCCACGAGACCGTGATCTGCGTGGGCCGACCGCCCGCACCCTCCCCGGTCTTCTGCATGCGCAGACCCGAGGGCTGACCCGGCGGCGTCGTCGGGGTCGCCGAGCGCGAGTTCGAGAAGTCGCTCGAGCCGCCCTCGTTGCGCGCCTTGACCCGGTAGGTGTGCGACGAGCCGCCGGTCAGGCCGGAGTGCTCGAACGACGTGCCCTCGGTCGACCCGACGACCGAGTCGCCGTCGTAGACGTCGTAGGTCACGCGCGAGCCACGGTCGTCGACGCGGTCCCACGACAGGCGCACGGTGCCCGAGCCGGCCGGGGCCACGGGCTCGGCCAGCGAGGGCGTCCGCGGCGCGCCGAACGCGCGCGCGGTCACGGTGTCGCTCGTCGGGCCCCAGCCCGCCTTGTTCCGCGCCTGCACGGCGAACGTGTACTCGGTGCCGTTCTGCGCCTTGAACGCGTGCGAGCGCTGCTCGGTCTCGATGGTCCGGTCCTCGCCGCCCCCACGCACGACGAGCCGGTACGACTGCACGGAGTCGCCGTTGTTCGTCGCGGGCGCCGACCAGGACACGTCGATCTGACCGCCCAGAGCGGTGTCGGTCCGCACGGCCTGCAGCCCGGTCGGCGCGGACGGCGGGGCCGCCGGCCACTCCGTCCCCGTCCAGGGCGTCCAGGGGCTCGGACGGTCCTGCAGCGCGTTGACGGCGCGGACACGGATCGAGTACGCCGTGCCGTTCGCGAGGTCCGTGAACGTGACCTTGGGCGCCGTCGGCTTGAGCACGGCGCTCCCGCTGGGCGGCGCGGGCGTGATCTGCACCTCGTAGTTGACGATCTTCGAGCCGTGCGTCACCGCGTCGGGCCAGCTCCAGGACAGCGTGCCGTCGCCGAAGCCGACGAAGTCGACGCGCGCGGGTGCCTCGGGCACCGCGTCGGGGCGCGCCTGCGCGGACGCCGCGCTCTCCTGCGACCAGCCGACCGCGTTCTGCGCCGCCACCGTGAAGGTGTACGTGACGTCGTTGGTCAGCCCGTCGAACGTGCACGTCGTGGACGCGCACGTCTGGGTGAGGCCGCCCGGGCGCGCCGTGACGCGGTACCCGGTGATGGCGGCGCCGCGGCTGTTCGGCGCGACCCACGACAGCACGACGGTGCGGTCGCGCTCCTCGCCGATCTTGGGCTGCGAGGGTGCGTCGGGCACGCCCCGGACGTTGAGCGAGATCCTGCCCTCGACCTCACGGTCGGCCTCGTCGATCGCGTCGCGGACCCGGTAGCGGACCACGAGCTCGCCGATGTAGTCCGGCGCGGGCGTCACGGTGACCCGAGCGCCCGAGACCGCGGCCGTCCCGCGTCCCGACTGGACCGTCGCGCCGACGACCCGCAGGTCCTTCTGCGGGTACGGGTTGAACGAGCCGTCGAGCACGTCGATGGTGCGCGGCTCGCCCTCGACCGCGTCGTCGACCGTCCAGTCCTGCACGTGCGCCTTGGGGCGCGTGCTCGCGATCACGCGCAGGTCGAGCTGGGTGTCGAGCTGGCCCTTGCGGCCGAACCCGATCCGCAGCTGCAGCAGGCCGCGCGTGCCCTTGTCGGTCGTGACGTCAGCCCCGACCGACAGCACCGAGCCGTCGATCGTCGCCGTGAACCCGGCGGGCACGCTCGAGGCGACCGCGTACGAGTACTGCTTCTCGGTCGGTGTCGCGCCCTCGGGCGTCAAGGTGAACGCGCGCAGGTCCACCTGCGTGACGGGCTCACCGGGTCCGACCTCGATCGTCGCCGGCACGAACGTCGGCGGGTGGTCGTCGACCGCGAACACCTCGATCGGCAGCGTGAGGAACGACGTGCGCGCCGAGGTGTCGTTCGCGCTCGTCGCGTCCGTCACGGGCATCGTCACGGACGCCGGTCCGGCGTACTCCGCGGCGGGCGTGAACGTGACCTCGCGGCCGTCGCTGCTGATGCTGACGGTGCCGCGCGTCGCGGTCACCTGCAGCGCGTCCGCGACCGACGGCTGCCGGCCCTGGGCGACCTTGATCTGCTCCTCGAGCACGATCGTCAGCTCCTCGCCGGACGCGACGCGCAGCTCGGGCGCGCCGGGCCGCAGCGACGGCCGGATGAACCCCAGCGCGGGCACGGTGATGAACGCGTACGCGGTGGCCGTCTCCGGAGCACGCCTGTTGACGAGCTGGAACGGCAGCGTCTGCGTCTGGTCCGTCAGCGTCACCAGGACCTTGCCGTCGGGGGTCACGGTCGCGACCTGCGCGATGGAGTCGGGGACGCGGACCTCGAGGTCGCTGAGCGGTCCGCTCGGGTTCTGCGCGGTCGCGAGCACGTCGACCACGACCTCGGTGAGCCCGAACGTCTCGGTCGCGGGCACGACCACGTCCTCGGCGATCGGCGGCAGCACGGGCGCGTCGGGGTCGACCGTCACGGTGAGCGTCGCGAAGTCCTGGCCGCCGCGCGAGTTGGTCACCCGGTACACGATCGGGATGACCGCGGCGCTCGTCGGGGCGGTCACCGCGATGCGGCGTCCGACGACCTCGGCCTGGACGCCCTCGTCCATCTCCAGCACGGGGTCGAGCGACAGCTCGTCCCCGGAGTTGTCGACGTCGTTGGCGAGCACGCGCACCTCGATGCGCTCCCCCGGCTTGATCGTCACGGCGTCGTCGCGCGCGACGACCGCCGCCGTGTCGCCCGGCCGCGGGCTGATCCCCACCCGGATGGACGCGACGGCGCGCTGGCCGACCCAGTCCTCGACCGCGTACTGGAACGTCTCGGTCCCTGACTCCGTCGGGTACGCGTAGTACTCGATCCAGTCGGGCCCGACCTTGTCGACGCGACCCTTCACAGCGCCGCTGGCCTGGCCTAGCAGGGTCACGCCGTCACCGTCCGGGTCGATGCCGATCAGCGGCACCTTGATGCGCACGGTCTCCCCGGCGAACACACGGGCCTCGAGGTCGCGCGGACGCGGCGGGGACTTCGTGCTCGGGTCGGACTCGTGCACGCGCACGGTCACGGTCGCCGCGGTGCGCGCCCCGGTCGAGTCCGAGATCTCGAACGTCGCACGCGCGGTCACGGGGTTCGCGGGCGCCTGGTACCGCAGCACGTCGCCCGAGACGAACATCAGGCCGTCGCCGGGGGCGACCTCCTCGACCAGCTTCGGCTCGAGCGTGAGGGCGTCGCCGTCCGGGTCGTAGGCGCTGTCGAGCACGGGGATCGTCACGACTCCCCCGGTGCGGACCGTCGCCTCGACGTTCTCGACGACGGGCGGCTGCGTCGACGACGCGGGCGGCACGGGCTGCACGACGATCTGCCCGGTCGCGCTCTTCGTGCCGTTCGTGATCGTGTACGGGAGCACGACGACGTGGTCGAGCGTGCGCTCCGAGCGGATCTGCACGAGGTGGTGCTCGAGGATCGCGACGCTGAGACCGTCGGCGCCGGACGTGTCGACCGACTGCAGGACGAGCATCTCGCCCGCGGGGTCGGAGTCGTTCGCGAGCGGGTCGATCGTGACCTCGCCGCCCGCGGGCAGGAAGGCTCGGTCGCGCACGGCGATCGGCGGAGCGGCCTCCTCGGGCCACGCCCGCACGTCGATCCGCGCGAGGCCGGTGGCCTGCTGCGGCGGCGCCGCGACGACGAACTTCACGTAGTACGAGCCGGGCCGGGGCGCGGCGAACGTGAACGTGCCGGCCTGCAGGTCGGCGCTGATCGTCGCGCCCGTGACCTCCTCGACGGACGCGAGGCGTGCGGGCTCCTCGCCCGTCGAGCGCACCGCCTCGAGCGGCTCGAGCGTCACCGGCTTGTCGACGTAGGTGACCGCGTGGACGGGGTCGACCTGGGGCGGCAGCGAGCCGGCCGAGCGCACGTCGACCTGGACCGTGCCGGGCGTCGGGTCGTCCGACGAGCCGTCGGAGACCAGCACGTCGACCGTCGCGCGGCCGAGCTTGCCCCCGTCGGCGCGGAACGTGACGGTGCCGTCCTGGCGGAACCGCACCGTGCCGATCGCGGGGTCGGTGCTCGCGCCGACGAGCACCAGGTCGTCGCCGTCGGGGTCGTGGAAGTTCGCCAGCACGTCGTACGTCGCCTGGCCGTTCTGCTCGACCTCGAACGACCCCTGACGGTCCTGCACGGGCGGCGAGTTCTCGCCGTCGTCGTGCACGACGAGCGTCACGGTCGCGGTCGAGGGCGCGGACGTGCCGCGGCCGTCGTCGATCGTGTAGGTGAACGACTGCGAGCCGCTCGCGCCGGGCGCGATGTCGACCTGGAGCGCCCGGCCGCCGTGGATCGCCTCGACGGTCCCGAACGTCGAGGCGATCGACTCGAACTCCCGGACCGCGAGGATCCCGCAGTCCGACGAGGAGTCGTTGCTCAGGACCGAGAGGATCGTGGTGCGCCCGGGCCGCACGCCGAACTCGTCGTCCTTGGCGGTCGGCGGCGACGACTCGGCCGAGCACTCGGTCGCGAGGTCCTGCGTGCTGATCTCGGACTCGGAGTCCTCGACGTCGTCGTCGGGGTTCTCCTCCTCCTTGATGTCCTCCCAGTTCGGGACGCGCAGCTCGGTGTCCTCCTGCGGCTCCCACACACGGCCGCGCGCCGCGTCGTTGAGGACCACGGCCGAGCGGTTGACGCGGAAGACGAGCTCGTCCTGTGCGGACATGTCCTCGAGCGCCTGCACGACGGGCGCCTTGCCGTCGCACAGCTGCTGGTAGGACCCGGTCGCCGACGCCCATGCGCCGTGCGCGCACGTCCCGACCTGGACGGGTGCCGCGGGCTTGCCGGAGCCGTCCGTGGGGTGCGCGACGGGGTCGCCGCCGTCGAGCGGGACCTCGACGAGATCGGTGTCGGTCGCCACGAGCACGCGGGACGACGCGGGCCCCGGCTGCTGGAGCGTGGGGTTGGTGCCGCTCACCTCGACCGAGCCGTGCCGGGTCACGACCGTGCTGCCGCGCAGACCCACCGGCTCGTCGCCGACGGCCGTGAGCTGGTCGAGCTCGCCCTCGCCGAGCGACCCGTCCTCCTGCACGCGCGCGCCCTCGCCGACCGCGGTGACCCGCGAAACCGTGCCGTCGGCCGCGACGCCGTACGCGACGCCCGCGGTCGAGACCACGGCGCGCCCACCGCGACCCAGGTCGACGTCCGGCTCACCCTCGCCGGGGCGCATCGAGTCGAGCGACGACAGCGGGCGCACGTACAGGCCGCCCTCCCCGTCGACGAGCGACAGGACGCCCGCCGACATCGACACCGCACCGCCCGGGACGATCGACGGCTGCACGCCCGCGGCCGCGACCTGCGTCGTGAGCGCGACCGTGGCGGGGTCCACGACCGAGACCTTGCCCGGCTCGACGAGCACGACGTCACCCTCGTCCTGCAGGACGTCGAACGTCATCGACTCCGCGACGAGACCCGCGTTGAGCTCGTCGACCTGGACGTTGTAGCGCCCGAGCTTGCTCAGGTCGGTGGCCGTGAGCCACACCGCGCCGTCGTTGAGCTCGACACGCGCGAGCGGGAAGCCCGGGTTGAGCAGCGCGAGGACGGCGATGACCGCGGGGACGGTGACGACCGCCGCCGCGGTGGTCACGTTCCGGCGCGCCGCGAAGCCCCTCATGCGCACACCTGCGCGGGCTTGGCGGACGCGCGGCGGTCGGCGCGCACGATCGAGACCTCGATGCACACCTCGTCGCCCGACTGCGCGGCGGGCACCGTGACGGTCGGCTGCTCGACGACCTCAGGCCTGCTCGTCCCCTGCACGGTCACGACCCCCCAGAGGTAGTGGTCGTCGGGACGCGGGTCGGGGTTGACCCACGTGAAGGTCACGTTGCCCGCGGCGTCCCGCTCACCCTCGAGCGAGTGGGGGCTCGGCACGACCGCCTCGACGGCGCTGCCGCCCGTCTCCTGGAAGTCGGTGTCGCCGGGCCGCGGCTCGCCGGCGCCCGGACGCAGCGCCGCGGCGGCGATGACGACGATCGCCCCGAGCACGACGACGCCCGAGACGACCGCCGCGACCGTCCGGCTGCGACGGGTGTCGTCGTCGTCCGCGACGTCAGGTTCCCCGACGGGCGCGGGCTCGGGCGGGGGCGGCGGGGGCGTGAGGAAGCCGGGTCCGGCGGGCTGGGGCTGGACCGTGACCGGGCCGCGCACGCGCGTCGCGTCGTCGTCGCCGCGCACGGGCTCCGGCTGCGGGACCGCGACGATCGAGCGCAGCCGCGTCGCGTCGGCGACGTCCGTGCCGCCCTGGGACGGTGCCGGGTCGGCGTGCGGCGTGCCGTCGTCGAGCAGGTCCAGCGGCGTGACCGGCAGCCGCAGGTCGGCCTCGACCTGCTGCAGCGCACGGCCGAGCGCGGCCGCGCTCGGGTGGCGCAGCTCGGGGACCTTGGCCATCGCGCGCTCGAGCACGGCGTGCAGCTCGGCCGGCACGTCGTCACGCCCCGTCGGCGGCAGCGGCGCACGCTCGATGCGCGCGACGAGCTGCTGCGCACCGTTCTGCCCGCCGGGGATCTCGAACGGCGTGCGCCCCGCGAGCAGCGAGTACAGCGTCGCCGCGAGCGAGTACACGTCCGAGCGCTCGTCACCGCGCGGGTGCTCCGCGAGCAGCTCGGGCGGCGACCACGGGATCGACATGCCGACCGTCGCTCCCCCGCCCTGCCCGGTGGTCGCGGCGATCCCGAAGTCGGTGAGCGCGGGCCAGCCGAAGTCGGTCGTGAGCACGTTGGCCGGCTTGATGTCGCGGTGCAGGATGCCCGCGCGGTGCGCGGTCTCGACCGCGGACGCCAGGCGGACGCCGATGCGCAGCACCTCGGCGACGCTGATCCGCTCGGTGCGGTACCGCTCGGCCAGACCCGTGCGCGAGCAGTACTCCATGACCAGGTACGGCCGGCCGTCCGCGGCGATGTCCGCCTGGTAGACCGTCACGATCGACGGGTGGTGCGACAGCTGGGCCATGAGGTTGGCCTCGGTCTGGAACCGGGCCCGCACCTCGTCGTCCAGGCTCCCCGCGAGCAGCACCTTGACGGCCACGTCGCGGCGCGGCAGGTCCTGCCGGTACAGGAAGACGTCCGCGAACCCGCCGAGCCCGAGCGTGCGGACGTGCGCGTAGCCCGGCAGGACGGGCGGCGCTGAGGCCTCGCGTCGCGCCGTCATGCGTCGTGCCCCGTCGCGCGGCCTGACATGCGGGAAGTCATGCGGATGTCGTCACCGACCCCCGGCGACGACGGTGAACGTGACACCGTCGCCGAGGTCCACGACCTCACCCGGCACGACGACGCTCGCCTCACCCGGGTGCAGACGACGAGCGCCCTCGCCCTGACGGGAGACGTGCACGCCGTTCGTCGAGTGCAGGTCCGTCACCAGCACGTGCTCGCCCTCGGCCCGGACCTCGGCGTGCGTGCGCGAGATGTCCTGCTGCGGGCTGGGCACCGCGACGAGCCGCGGCAGCTCGCGGTTCGTGACGCGCGCGACCTGCGGGGCACGGCCGAGCAGCACCGTGCGGTCGAGCGTGACCTCGACGCCCGTCGACAGCACGAGGCGCGCGGGCTCGACGGCCGGCGCCGGGGTCGGCACCTCGAACGGTCCGGGCGTCTGCCCCTCCTGCGGCCACTGCGACGCCCAGGCGGGCAGCTGCTCCCGGATCTGCGCGAGGTCGGAGGACAGGATCGTCAGGCCGTCGTGGTCGTCCGCGGACGCCGGGCCGACGAGCGTGCGCACGCCGTCCACGGTCGACTCGACGTCAGCCTCCGGCGCTCCGAGCGCGACGAGCGCCGGGACGGGCTCGGGCTCGGCAGCCGTGGGCACGACATCCTGGAGCGCAGGCTCGTCGTCGGTCGTCGGCTCGGACGTGGCCGGCTCGGAGGTGGCCCGCTCGGGGGTGGCCGGCTCGGCGGTGGTCGGCTCGGCGGCGAGCCCGTCTCCGGCCGGATCGTCGAGCACCGGCTCGTCGAGTACGGGCCCGTCGTCGACCGCCGCATCCTCGGGGTCGTCGACCGGGACCGCGCCCACGACCGCGTCGTCGGCCGCAGGCTCGTCGGCGGGTGCCTCGGGCACCGCCGCGTCGGCCTCCGGAGCGCCGAGCACAGGGGCCTCGAGCGCAGGGGCCTCAAGCACAGGGGCGTCGAGCACGGGCTCGCTCGGCTCCGGGGCCGTCGGCGCGGGCAGCGCGAGGTCCGGCACATCGATCACGGCGGGCTCGGACGCCTCCTGCGGCTCGGGCGCCTGCTCGCCGACGGCGGTCCCCCCGACGAGCGTGTCCCCGACCGTCTCGTCGACGACCGTCAGCTCCCCGTCCTCGACGAGCACGACGCGCAGCGCCGACGCCGCGGCCACGCCGTCGCCGAGCGGCAGGCCGGCACCTTCGTCGGCCGAGCCGTCACTGCGCAGCCGCACCCACGTCACGTCGTCGTAGACCTGCTCGGACCACGTGCCGACCTCGCCGGCCCGGACGGTGTGCGAGCCGCTCGGCGTGCCGACCTCGGCGGTCACGTCACCCCGCAGCGCGAGGTGCGCGCGGCCGCGCTCGACGTGCACGAGCGCGAACGACGGCAGCCCGCCGAACCCGTTGCGCGCGAGCACGACGAGGCCCGCGAGCAGCCCGTCCGCCGACGCCTCCCACAGCGCGCGCGCCGTCGAGGGGCTCGCGGTGGGCCCGAGTAGCGCGACGAACCCGGGGCGCGAGACGGCGGACCAGGTGCCGGGCAGGTACTCGGGGACGCTCATGACGTGACCTCCTGGGACGGGACGTCGACGCCCGAGGGCGGCGTGGACGTGGACGGTCGGCGGGTCCGGGGCACCGTCGCCCCGTGCAGCATCTCGTCCCACAGGTGGGGACCGAGCTGCGAACCCGCGCGTGGCACGGTGATGTGGACGTCGTCGAGCGCGCCGGCGGACGTCGCGACGTCGACGACGACCGCGCTGACGTTGTCACGCGCACCCGCGTCGAGCGAGCGGCGCACGAGCTCGTTCGCCGCGTCCTGCGCGTCGGCCACCTGCGCCAGGACCGCGCCGATCTCGGCGTCGCCGAGCTCACGCGTGAGCCCGTCCGTGCAGATGAGCAGGCGGTCGTGCAGGCCCGCGGGCAGCAGCCAGTAGTCGGGCTCGGGCTCGTCGCCCGTGCCGAGCGCGCGCGTCAGCACGTGCCGCTCGGGGTGGGTGTCGGCGTCCGCGGCCTCGATGCGGCCCTCGTCGAGCAGCTCCTGGACCACGGAGTGGTCGACGCTGACCTGCTCGAGCGCGTCCTCCGCCCAGCGGTACACGCGCGAGTCGCCCACGTTGAACACGAGCCAGTAGGCCGTGTCGTCGTGCACGGTCACCGCGACGCCCGCCACGGTCGTGCCCCCCTGGCGGCCGCCCGTGAACTCGCTGCGGATCCGCGCCGAGGTCCGCGAGAAGCATGCGTGGATGTCGTCGGCGGTCGCCGCGCTCTGCCCGGCGAGCTGGGCGAACTCCTCGACCGCGATGCGGCTCGCGAGGTCACCCGCGTCATGACCGCCCATGCCGTCGGCGACGAGGAAGACCGGCGGGTACGCGAGCAGCGCGTCCTCGTTGACCTCGCGGACGAGCCCGCGGTCGGTGGCTGAGCCCCACGACGTGCGCACGCGTCCTCCTCTCCGACGTCCGGTCCGCGGGCCGTTCTCCGGCTGCGGCTTCCACATGGTGCCTCACGGCGACGTGCGACGTGGACGACCGCCCGAAGTGCGGTCGATCGTCCCCCTCGCCCTGGATCGCTCGGGGCATCCTAGATGCCGAGCTGGTACACACCCCAGTAGGCGAGCACGACGAGCAGCACTGCCGAGGCCGCGATCATCACGACGAGCGCGATCCCGCGGGCCGCTCCGGGTGCGACGGGCACGCCCCGCGCGCGGTTGCGCCTGATCGAGCGGAACAGCAGCACCGCCGCCGCCACGACGAGGATGCCCAACGCCCGCACGCCGATCCACGCGCCCGTCACGACCCACCCGTTGCTCGTGTAGTCGAGCGCGAGCCGGGCGATCGCCAGGATGTACCAGACGAAGCCCACGACCGTGACGACGACGCCGATGCCGAGCGCACCCGCCCAGCGCGCCACGCCGGGCGCGTACCGATGGACGAGAGGCGGCGGACGGTCGCCGGCCCCCGACGCCGGGTCGGGTGCGCCCCGCCGGCGTGCGGACAGCGCCTCCGCGCCTCGAGCGACCGGCGCCACGAGTCCCGCGACCAGCACGACGAGGCAGGACGCGATGAGCGTCACGGCGACGACGTCGCCGTTGTGCAGCCAGCGCGGCTCGGGCACGGGCATCGCCAGGAACGTCTGCGTCGGCTGGTCGCCCGCGACCTTGGGCGCGGCGCCTGCCGTCTCGGGCAGGCCGACGACCCAGCCGGCCATGTCCCGCAGGAAGGCGGGCACGATCTCGCCTCCGACGCGGATGCCGTGCGTGGCCTGCTCGTAGTAGCGGACCGTGACGTCGGAGCTGCCCGCGATCGCCGCGTCGCGGATGACCTGCATCGCGCCCTGGACGATCGGCATCGACGAGTCGCCCGTGCCGTAGACCATGAGCACCGGCTGCGTCATGCGGCGCTGGTAGGACGTCACGTCGAAGTCGATGTACTCGAAGCCACCCCCCGGGATGGCCATGCCGACGGCTCGCGGGATCGCGCGGAACACGCCGTGCGGGACGCCGGTCGCGCGCAGGTAGTTGTCGGCCGCGAACGCCGCCTGCTGGCGCGGCGGGACGACGGGCGCCGAGACGAGCACGACGAACTCGATGGTCGGGTCGTTCGCCGCCATCACGGGCGCGATCCAGCCACCCTCGCTCTCGGCGTACACCCCGACCCGCTCCGGGTCGACGTCCGGCAGCGAGCGCAGCAGGGCGACCGAGCGCGCGTAGTCCTCGGCCATCTGCACGTAGTCGCGGTGCCGCAGCGTGTACGTGTCGAGCCGCTTGTTCGGCACGAGCGTCACCACGCCCGACTCGGCGAGCACGCGCGCCTGCTCGTAGAACGCCTCGTCGTACGTCCCGGTCCCCGCACCGTGCACGAAGACGATCCCGCGCCGCGGGCCGGTGGCACCCACGGGCTCGCTGAGCTGTGCCTGCACGCTCGCGCCGTCGAGCTCGACGGTCACGACACGCTGCCGCACCTCGTAGCGCTCGAGCTGCGGTGCGTTCCCGATCGCCGTGCTGGGGGTCTCCACGGCGAGCGGGTCGGTCAGGGGGACCGGGTCCCACTGCGGCCCCATGAGCGCCCCGAGCACCGCGAGCACGACGACGCCGAGCACCGTGCTCGCGACGACGCGGTACGGGCCCGTGAGCAGGTGCTCGTCCGCGCGGGCCTCCTTCAGCATGCGACTCTCCCGCCTCGCCTCGTCACCGCCGGTCAGAAGCCGAGCTTCCCGAGCTGCTTCGGGTCACGCTGCCAGTCCTTGGCCACCTTCACGTGCAGGTCCAGGTAGACCCGCGCGCCGAGCAGCGCCTCGATCCCGCGTCGTGCCTCGCTGCCCACGTCCCGCAGCCGCGCTCCCCCACGACCGATGACGATCGCCTTCTGGCTGTCCCGCTCGACGTACAGGTTCACGCGGACGTCCAGCATGGGGGTCCCGTCGGCCGCGGGCTGGTCGCGCGGGACGATCTCCTCGACGACGACCGCGAGCGAGTGCGGCAGCTCGTCGCGCACGCCCTCGAGCGCCGCCTCGCGCACGAGCTCGGCGACCATGACCTCCTCGGGCTCGTCCGTGAGCTCGCCCTCGAGGTACAGCGCGGACCCGACGGGCAGGTGGGACACCAGCACGTCCGCGACGACCTCGACCTGGTAGCCGTCGACCGCCGAGACCGGCACGATGTCGGCCCAGTCCCCGAGCGCCTGCACGGCGAGCAGCTGCTCGGCGAGTCGCTGGCGCGAGACCAGGTCCGCCTTCGTGACGATCGCGACCACGGGTGTGCCGCGACGGTCGCGCGCGAGCTCGGCGAGCTGGTCGGCGATGAACCGGTCGCCGGGGCCGACCTTCTGGTCGGCGGGCAGGCAGAAGCCGACGACGTCGACCTCCGTGAGCGTGCCCTTGACGAGGTCGTTGAGCCGCTCGCCGAGCAGCGTGCGCGGCCGGTGCAGGCCTGGCGTGTCCACGAGGACCAGCTGAGCGTCGTCGCGGTGCACGATGCCGCGGATCGTGTGGCGGGTCGTCTGCGGGCGCCCCGACGTGATCGCGACCTTCTGGCCGACGAGCGCGTTCGTGAGCGTGGACTTGCCCGCGTTCGGCCGTCCGACGAAACACGCGAAGCCCGCCCGGAACTCGCCGTCGGTCGCGGGGGTGGTCTCGGTCATCGTGCGGCTCCGTGCTCGTCGTCGTCGGTCGGTTCGTCGGGGGTCACGCGGTTGACCAGGACGGTCGCGAGGCGCCGACGCCGGCCCTCGACGCGCTCGGCCACGAGGTGCAGGCCGTGGATCTCACCGGCCGACCCCGGCAGCGGCACCTTGCCCAGCGCCTTGGCCAGCAGCCCGCCCGCGGAGTCGACGTCCTCGTCGTCGACCTCGAGGCCGAACAGCTCGCCCAGCTCGTCGCGGCCCAGGCGCGCGGGCACCCGGTACACGCCGTCGCCGAGGTCCTCCACGGCAGGCGCACTCGGGTCGTGCTCGTCGGTCAGCTCACCGACGATCTCCTCGATCGCGTCCTCGATCGTCACGAGCCCGGCGATGCCGCCGTACTCATCGACCACCATCGCGAGGTGCGACGACCCTCCCTGCAGCTCGCGCAGGAGGTCGTCGACGGGCTTGGACTCCGGTACGAACACGGCGGGACGCACGAGCGACGACGCGGGCGCGTCGAGCACGTCGTCGCCCGTGCGGTCCGCACCGGCGGCGATCGGGATCTGCTGCACGATGTCCTTGAGGTACAGCACGCCGCGCAGGTCGTCGACGGACTCCCCCACGACCGGCACGCGCGAGAACCCGGAGCGCAGCAGCAGCGCGAGCGCCTTGCGCAGCGACGTGTCCTCGTGCGTCGTCACCATGTCGGTGCGCGGCACCATGACCTCGCGCGTGAGCGTGCCTCCCAGCTCGAGCACCGAGCGGAACAGCTCGCGGTCGTCGTCCTCGATCGCCTCGGACTCGGAGACCCGCTGCACCATGTCGCGCAGCTCCTCCTCGTCGACCTCGGTCATGGCGCGCGCGGCCGCGCTGGTGCGCGCGATCGGTCCGCCGAGGACGGTCGCGGCGGTCATCAGGCGCGAGAGCGTCGTGAGCGTCCGCACCGGGTTGCGGCGCCCGATCGTGCGCGGGCTGACGCGGACGAGCAGGTAGGCCACGATCACGCTGAGCGCGAGGCCGCCGAGCAGCACACCCCACCACGGCAGGTCGCTCGCGGCGACGACGATCGTCAGGCAGACCGTGGCGAGCATCTCGGCGACGAGCCGGAAGAACGCCGCGGCCGACGCGGAGCGCTGGGGGTGCTCGACGAGCGCCTGGACGCGGGCGGCGGCGGCGTGCCGCTGCGCGACGAGCTCGGTGACCGCGGCGCGCGTGACGCGCACGACCGCGACCTCGCCCGCCGAGAGAGCAGCGGCCAGGACCGTGCCCAGGACCGCGACGACGACGAGCAGCCCGACCGGGACGTCGCTCACCGGCCGGCCAGGAAGGTCAGCAGCAGGCGGCGCTGGAGGCCGAACATCTCCTTCTCCTCCTCGGGCTCCGCGTGGTCGAACCCCAGCAGGTGCAGGATCCCGTGCGTGGTCAGCAGCAGGAGCTCCTCGACGGTCGAGTGGCCCGCGACGACGGCCTGCTGCGCGGCGACCTCCGGGCACAGCACCACGTCACCGAGCAGGCCGGGCGGTGTGACGTCGCCGTCGCGCCCGGGCCGCAGCTCGTCCATCGGGAAGGACAGCACGTCGGTCGGGCCGGGCTCGTCCATCCACTTGACGTGCAGCTCGGTCATGACGTCCGTGCCGACGAGCATGATCGACAGGTCCGTCTGCGGGTGCACGTGCATCTCGTCGAGCACGTACCGGGCCAGGGCGGCGAACTCCCCCTCGTCGACCTCGTAGTCCGACTCGTTGTTGACCTCGATGCTCATCGGCGGCCCGTGCTCCCGTTCTCGTCCCAGCGCGCGTACGCGTCGATGATCTCGCTGACCAGCCGGTGCCGGACCACGTCCGACGAGCTCAGCCGGCAGAACGCGACGTCGTCGACGTCGGAGAGGATGCGCTCGACCACCCGCAGACCCGACGTCGTGCCCGACGGCAGGTCGACCTGCGTCACGTCACCCGTGACGACGACCTTGCTGCCGAAGCCCAGGCGCGTCAGGAACATCTTCATCTGCTCGACGGAGGTGTTCTGCGCCTCGTCGAGGATGATGAACGAGTCGTTGAGCGTGCGGCCGCGCATGTACGCCAGCGGCGCGACCTCGATCGTGCCCGCCTCGAGCAGCCGCGGGATCGACTCGGGGTCGACCATGTCGTGCAGCGCGTCGTACAGCGGGCGCAGGTACGGGTCGATCTTCTCCGCGAGCGTGCCCGGCAGGAACCCGAGCCGTTCACCCGCCTCGACCGCGGGGCGCGTGAGCACGATCCGGTTGACCGTGCGGTCGTTGAGCGCCTGCACCGCCTTGGCCATCGCGAGGTACGTCTTGCCGGTGCCCGCCGGACCGATGCCGAACGTCACGGTGTGCCGGTCGATCGCGTCGACGTACTCCTTCTGCCCCGCGGTCTTGGCGCGGATCGTGCGCCCGCGCGTCGACAGGATGTTGAACGTGAGGATGTCCGCGGGACGCGCGTGCGAGCCGGCGGTGAGCATCGCGACCGTGCGGCGCACCACGTCGGGCGTGAGCGGCGTGCCCGCGGCGGTCATCTCGACGAGCTCGTCGACGAGCCGGGTCAGGAGCGCCACGTCGCCCGCCGGGCCGGCGAGGCGGACCTCGTTGCCGCGCACGTGCACGTCGACGCCGGAGAAGCCGGACTCGATCTCCTTGAGCACCTCGTCGCGCAGGCCCAGGAGCTCGACCATCGAGACGTCTGCCGGGACCGAGATGCGGTGCTCGACGCGTGCGGGTGCACCGGTGTGCGGTGCGGGGTTCGTCTCGGCCATGTGATCGGCGTGCGCCGTCGCTCCTTCGTCGCTGCGGTCTCGCCGCCCATCCTACGTGGCAGGCGTGGGCGGGCTCTCGGCGGCAGCGGCGCAGCACGTCACGGCTCCCGGACGTAGGTCCCGTGGAACTGTCCACGGACCGGGACGAGACTGGGAGGAGCTCCCGGGCGACGAGGCCCGGTGGGCACGCGCGGCCGGGCAACGGGGCCTGGTCGCACACCGTGGAGGTGGAGGCCGTGGCCGGCTACGTATGGGACTTCAGCGAAGGTGACAAGGACGCCAAGGACCTCCTGGGCGGCAAGGGGGCAGGCCTGGCGGAGATGACCCGCCTGGGGCTCCCGGTACCCCCGGGGTTCACGATCACGACGCAGGCATGCCGCGAGTACATGCGCGACGGCGAGGTGCCGCCAGAGCTCCGCGTCGAGGTCACGATGGCGATGCGCAGGCTCGAGGACGCGATGCACCGGCACTTCGGCGACCCCGCCGACCCGCTGCTCGTCTCGGTCCGCTCGGGTGCCAAGTTCTCGATGCCCGGGATGATGGAGACCGTCCTCGACGTCGGGCTCAACGACCTCACGGTGCACGGCCTGGCGGCGTTCACGGGCGACGAGCGGTTCGCGTGGGACTCCTACCGACGCCTGGTGCAGATGTTCGGCCGCACGGTGCTCGGCATCGCGGGTGAGGAGTTCTCGGACGCGCTCGACAAGGCGAAGGCCGCGCGCGGCGTCAGCTCCGACGTGGACCTCGGCACCGACGACCTGCGCGAGCTCGTGAGCACCTACAAGGAGATCGTGCGCGAGCAGACGGGGCGCGAGTTTCCGCAGTCGCCGCGTGAGCAGCTCGACCTGGCGATCACCGCGGTCTTCAACTCGTGGAACACCGAGCGTGCGCGGCTGTACCGGCGTCAGGAGCGCATCTCCGACGACCTCGGCACAGCCGTCAACGTGTGCGCGATGGTGTTCGGCAACCTCGGCCCGACGTCCGGCACGGGTGTGGCGTTCACGCGCGACCCCGCCACGGGCCGCTCGGGCGTGTACGGCGACTACCTCGCCAACGCCCAGGGTGAGGACGTGGTCGCGGGCATCCGCAACACGTCGGGCCTCGCCGAGCTCGAGCGCCTCGACCCCGAGGCGTACGCCGACCTGCGCACCGCGATGCGGCGCCTCGAGACGCACTACCGCGACCTGTGCGACATCGAGTTCACGGTCGAGCGCGGCAAGCTCTGGATGCTGCAGACGCGCGTCGGCAAGCGCACCGCGCCCGCGGCGTTCCGCGTCGCCGTGCAGCTCGTCGACGAGCACCTCATCACGATGGACGAGGCGATCGACCGCGTGACGGGCGCCCAGCTCTCGCAGCTGCTGTTCCCGCAGTTCGACCCGAGCGGCGCGCGCGAGCTGCTCGCCAAGGGCATGGCGGCCTCCCCCGGCGCGGCCGTGGGCATGGCGGTGTTCGACGCCGAGACCGCCCAGGCGTGGGCGGCCGACGGCAAGGACGTCGTCCTCGTCCGGCGCGAGACCAACCCTGACGACCTCGGCGGCATGATCGCCTCGGTCGGCGTGCTCACCGCGCGCGGCGGCAAGACGTCGCACGCCGCGGTCGTCGCGCGCGGCATGGGCCGCACGTGCGTCGTCGGCGCCGAGGCGCTCGACATCGACCCCGTGGCGCGCCGCCTGAAGGTCGCCGGCCGGACCGTCCACGAGGGCGACGTCATCGCGATCGACGGCTCGACGGGCGAGATCTTCCTCGGCTCGGTCCCGGTGCGTCCGTCGCCGGTCAGCCGGTACCTCGAGGACGGCCTGGAGGTCGCCATCGCGGAGGCCCCGGACGACGAGACGCGCGAGCTCGTCGTCGCGGTCGACCGGATCCTCACGCACGCGGACTCGGTGCGCCGCCTGCGTGTGCGGGCCAACGCCGACACGCCCGAGGACGCCGAGCGCGCCCGTCGGCTCGGGGCGCAGGGCATCGGACTGTGCCGCACCGAGCACATGTTCCTCGGTGAGCGGCGGGTGCTCGTGGAGCGCGTCGTCCTGGCGCAGACCGACGACGAGCGTCAGGAGGCCTTCGACGCGCTGCTCCCGGTCCAGCGCGAGGACTTCGTCGGGATCCTGCGCGAGATGGACGGCCTGCCGGCCACGATCCGCCTGCTCGACCCGCCGCTGCACGAGTTCCTGCCCGACCTCACCGAGCTCTCGGTCAAGGTCGCCCTGGCCGAGTCCCGCGGCGAGGTGGACCCGCACGACGTGACCCTGCTCGCGGCGGTCCGGCGCATGCACGAGGCCAACCCGATGCTCGGCTTGCGCGGCGTGCGTCTCGGGCTCGTGATCCCGGGCCTGTTCGCGCTGCAGATCCGCGCGGTCTGCGAGGCGACCGCCCGGCTGCTCGCCGACGGCCTGGCCCCGCGGCCGGAGATCATGGTCCCGCTCGTCGGCTCGGTGCAGGAGCTGCGGCTCGTGCGCGAGGAGGCGCTCGCGATCATGGACGCCGTCTCGCAGGAGACGGGCCAGCGGCTCGACCTGCCGGTCGGCTGCATGATCGAGCTGCCGCGCGCGGCGCTCACCGCCGACCGTCTCGCGACCGAGGCGCAGTTCTTCTCGTTCGGCACGAACGACCTGACGCAGACCACGTGGGGCTTCTCGCGCGACGACGTCGAGGGTGCGTTCTTCGCGCAGTACACGGCCAACGGCGTGCTCGCGGTCTCCCCGTTCGAGACCGTCGACCAGCGCGGCGTCGGGCGCCTGGTGAAGATCGCGGTCGAGGAGGGCCGGTCGGTCCGTCCCGACCTGCACCTGGGCGTGTGCGGCGAGCACGGTGGTGACCCGGAGAGCATCCGGTTCTTCCACGCGGTCGGTCTGGACTACGTGTCCTGCAGCCCGTTCCGCGTGCCGGTCGCGCGGCTCGAGGCAGGGCGCGCGGCGGTCTCGTCGTCGGCGGACACCCGCTGACGGCGGTCGCCGGCGTCACCCTCCGGGCGCCCGGCGGGCCGTGACCAGGGCCCCGGTTCGCGAGTCGACCTCGCGGGCCGGGGCCCTCTCGTGCGCGCGACGACCGTGCTACGACCAGCGCCCGAGCCGCGTCGCCAGCAGCGCGAGCGCCACCGGGCCCGCGGTCGACGTGCGCAGCACGTGCGGGCCGAGCCGCACCGGTCGCGCGCCGGCGTCCGTGAGTCGCGCGAGCTCGTCGTCGCCGATGCCGCCTTCGGGGCCGACGACGACCAGCACGTCGCCCGCGTCGGGCAGCGCCGTGCCCGCGAGCGGCTCGGTCGCGTCCTCGTGCAGCACCAGGACGGCGCCGCCGGCCTCGACGACCTCACGCGTGCGCGCGGCCAGATGCCTCGAGTCGAGCGCGTGCGCGACGTCGGGCACCCACGCGCGTCGTGACTGCTTGGCCGCGGTCCGGACCGTCCCGAGCCACCGCGCGCGGGACTTCGCGGCACGCTCGCCGCGCCACACGACGATCGAGCGCTCGGCCTGCCACGGCACCACCGCGTCCGCGCCGACCTCGGTCGCCGCCTCGATCGCGAGCTCGTCACGGTCACCCTTGGCGAGCGCCTGCACGAGCACGAGCCGCACCGGGGGGGCGGGCTCGCGCACGACGTCCTGCGCCTGGACGTCGACGCCCTCGTGGGTCACGCTCGCGACCACGCCGACGAGCCGCACACCGCACGTGTCGACCACGTCCACGCGCTCGCCGGCGGTCCGGCGCTGCACGACGCCCGCGTGCCGCCCCTCGGCTCCGTCGAGGCGGACGACGTCACCCGGGGCCACGGCGTCGAGCCGGCCCGGCTCGACGAGGAAGACCGGTGCCGTCACCTCAGCGCCCGGCGAGCTTGTCGCGCAGCTTGCCGAAGACGCCCTGGTGGGCGGCAGCGAGCCGCGCCTCGGGGCGCTCCTCGCCCCGCAGCGCCGCCAGACGCTGCAGCAGCTCGACCTGCTCGTCGTCCAGACCCGTGGGGACCTGGACGTCGACGTGCACGTGCAGGTCTCCGCGCCCGCCCACGTGCAGGTGGCCGACGCCCAGACCCTTGAGCGTGACGACCTGCTCGGGCTGCGTGCCCGGGCGCAGGTCGACCTCCTGGGGTCCGTCGAGCGTCTCGAGCGTCAGGACCGTACCCAGCGCGGCGGCCGTCATCGGCACCGAGAGCGTCGCGTGCAGGTCGTCGCCGTCGCGCTGGAAGACCTCGTGCCGGCGCTCGCGCACCTCGAGGTACACGTCACCGGCAGGCCCCCCGGCCGGGCCGACCTCGCCCTGGCCGGTGAGCTTGATGCGCGTGCCGGTGTCGACACCCGCGGGGACGTCGACCGCGAGCGTGCGACGCGAGCGCACGCGACCCTCGCCCGCGCACTCGGTGCAGGGCTCGGGGATCGTCGAGCCGAACCCGCGGCACGCCGCGCACGGCTGGTTCGTCATGACCTGGCCGAGGAACGAGCGCGCGACGCGCTGCACGGTGCCGCGGCCGTGGCACACCTCGCACGTGCGCGGCGACGTCCCGGGCCGGCAGCAGGAGCCCTGGCACGTCGGGCACAGGACCGCGGTGTCGACCGCGATCTCACGGTGCGTGCCGAATGTGACCTCGGCGAGGTCGAGGTCGAGCCGCACGAGTGCGTCCTGGCCGCGACGCGACCGCGGGATCGGCCCGCGCTGCGCGGACGCACCCGTCGCGGCGCCGAAGAACGTCTCGAAGATGTCCTGGAAGCCGAAGCCGCCACCCATGCCGCCGCCGGGCGACGACGGGTCCGCGCCGAGGTCGTACGCGCGACGCTTCTCGGGGTTGCCGAGCACCTCGTACGCGCGCGAGACGTCCTTGAACCGGGCCTCGGCCGCCGGGTCGTCGCCCGCGACGTCCGGGTGGTGCTCGCGTGCGAGCTTCCGGTAGGCCTTCTTGATCTGCTCGGGCGTCGCGTCGTGCGCGACCCCGAGGATCTCGTAGTAGTCGTTGCTCACGAGGTGGTGTGCTCGCTTCCTGGCGGGCTCGTCGGGCGGTCAGGACGCCGCGGCGTCCGGTGTGTCGTCGTCGGGACGTGCTGGGTCGTCGGGACGTTGAGGCAGGTCGGTCAGGTCACCCGGCGAGGATGCGGGTGAGGTAGCGGGCCACGGCGCGCACCGTCGCCATGGTCGCGGGGTAGTCCATGCGGGTGGGTCCGATCGCACCGACGCGCGCGACCGCCGCGCCGCTCTCGTCGCCGTACCCGCTGGTCACGAAGCTCGTGCTGACGAGCCCGTCGTGCTGCGTCTCGTGCCCGATCCGGACCGAGACCGTGGCGCTGTCCTCCGCCATGTCGGACAGCAGCCGCATGAGCACGACCTGCTCCTCGAGCGCCTCGAGCACCGGGCCGAGGCTGCGCGCGAAGTCGTCCTTGCTGCGCGCGAGGTTCGCGGTGCCCGCGAGCACGACACGCTCCTCGCTCTCCTGGTGCAGCGTCTCCTCGACCACCGCGACGACGCGCCGCAGCAGAGCCAGGTCGTCGGCCGAGTACTGCTCGGCGAGGTCGTCGACCAGCCCGGCGAGCTCCGCGATGCGGCGACCCGCGACGCGTGCGGCGAGCGTCGCACGCAGCTGGGCGACGACGACCTCGTCGAGGTCGCGCGCCGCCTCGAGCGTGCGCTGCTCGACCCGCCCCGTGTCCGTGATGAGCACGACGAGCAGCTGCCGCTGACCCACGGGGACCAGCTCGACGTGCCGCAGCGTCGAGCGACGCAGCGACGGGTACTGCACGACCGCGACCTGGTGCGTGAGCTGCGCGAGCAGCCGGACCGAGCGGTCGACCACGTCGTCCAGGTCGACGGCGTCCTCGAGGAACGCGCTGATCGCACGCTTCTCGGGTGCCGACAGCGGCTTGACGGTGGTGAGGCGGTCGACGAAGACGCGGTAGCCCCTGTCGGTCGGGATGCGCCCCGCGGACGTGTGGGGCTGGGCGATGTACCCGGAGTCCTCGAGCGCGGCCATGTCGTTGCGGATGGTCGCGGACGAGACCCCGAGCGAGTGCCGTTCGACGAGGGCACGCGACCCGACGGGCTCGCTCGTGGCGACGTAGTCCTCGACGATCGCGCGCAGCACGTCCATCCGCCGCTCGTCGCTCATCGCCGCCTCCGTCCTTCCGCGTCGCCCGTCGTGGCTGCCGTCGTGCCGCTCCTGGAGCAAGTAGCACTCACCGTTCCCGAGTGCCAATCCTACGCCGCGCCCGTCCGGTTCCCACGGTGCCGTCCGCCACGCCCCCTAGGGTGACGGACCGAGAGACGGAGGTCGAGATGGATCGGTACGGCAGCGACGTGCTCGGCGGCGGAGGCCGTACCGAGCACCACCGGGCACCGCGGGTCTCGCGGCCCCAGGCCGCCGAGCGCGGCCTCGTCGTCGAGGAGGTCACGACCGGCTGGGTCGGTGCGGTCGTGCGCGTCGAGAAGTCCGGCGGTCAGCACGTCGTCGTGCTCGAGGACCGGCACGGGCGCACGCGCACCTTCCCCCTCGGTCCCGGCTTCTGGGTCGACGGCGAGCCCGTGCGTCTCACACCGCCCGTGACGTCGACCGCCCCGCGCCCGCCCGAGCGCACCGCGTCGGGGTCGCGCGCCGTGCACGGCGCGCGGGCCCGGGTCGCCCGCGGCAGCCGCATCTGGGTCGAGGGCAAGCACGACGCCGAGCTGGTCGAGAAGGTCTGGGGCGACGACCTGCGCGTCGAGGGCGTCGTCGTCGAGCTGCTCGAGGGCGTCGACCACCTCGTCGACGCGGTCCGCGAGTTCTCCCCGACGCCCGACCGCCGGATCGGCGTGCTGGTCGACCACCTGGTCCCCGGCTCGAAGGAGGCGCGGATCGCCGCCGATGCCCTGCGCGCGGCGCCCGCGGGCACGCTGCTCGTGCTCGGCCACCCCTACGTGGACGTGTGGCAGGCGGTGCGCCCCGAGCGGCTCGGGCTCGCCGCGTGGCCGACGATCGAGCGCGGCACCGAGTGGAAGCTCGGCATCCTGCGCGAGCTCGGCTGGCCCGCGGACGAGCAGGCGGACGTCGCCCACGCGTGGAAGCGGATCCTGGCCTCGGTGCGCAGCTACGCCGACCTCGAGCCGTCGCTGCTCGGCCGCGTCGAGGAGCTCATCGACTTCGTCACGGCGTGAGGGCGGCACCGCCTGGGTGACGAGGAAGGGCCCCGCGCTGCGGCGCGGGGCCCTTCCTGGTGCGTACCGGGACGAGGTCCCGAGGCCGGGCCTCGGGGCGTCAGGGGGCGACGGGCTCGTCGTTCAGGCGACGGAACACGTACGCCTGCGCGAGCAGCGACACCGGCAGCGCGACGAGGGTACCGACGCCGCACAGCAGGCTGCCGATGAAGCTCACCACGAGGATGCCGAGGAACAGCAGGATCGTCGTGCCGAAGTTCTTCACGACGAGCTGGTAGCTCGCCTTGATGGCGTCGACCGCACCGACCCCCCGGTCGACGACGTAGTAGAGCGTGAACTGCGCGAACAGCGCGACCGCGACGCCGGGCAGGTAGCACAGCAGGTAGCCGACCGAGGTGAGCACCGCGACGAGCAGCGACGCCACGATCACCGCGGTGAGGTTCTTGAACTTGAAGAACGTGTCCAGCGAGAGCGGCTCACCGCGGCTGATCCGCAGCGCGCCCTGGATGAACCCGGCCTGCATGATCGAGAACAGCAGCACGGCGACGAGCGTGATGAGCGCCCCCGAGAAGAGCACCGCGAACAGGTTCGGTCCGGAGCCGAACCTGATCGTGCCGTCCTCGTCGATCGTCGTCTCCGACGTGCCCAGGAAGATCCCGGCCACGATGAAGTACCACACCGCCACGACCGCCACGGTCGCGAGCACGTAGACGAGGATCGCGATCAGGATGGGGCCGACGTTCTCCGTGAACTTCTTCCAGCCCCACTTGAACGACTCGACCACGTCGACCTGCGAGCCCGGCCCGGCGGTCGCCGGGTAGCCGGCGGGCGGGGGCGGGTAGGCGCCGGCGGGCGGCGGGTAGGCACCGGCGGGCGGCGGCGGGTACGCCCCCGGAGGCGGCGCGGTCGGGCCACCGGCTGTCTCGGCGGGCGGGACCGGAGCGGCGGGCTCCGCGGGAGCGGCGGGCGACTCGGGCTCGAGCGGCCCCGTTCCTGCGGCGGGCGGGACCGGAGGGTTCTCGTCCTCCGGGCGCGGCGTGGTGTCGCTCATGCGTCTCCTTCAGTCACGTCGGGACCGGGATGGCCCGCCGAAAGCGAACCGAAGCCCACCGAGCATGTCAAGGAACCGTGAACGACCTGTGGACGCGCGGACGCACTACCCTGCGTGCAGAGAGCGCTGCAGCGTCACCCGAAGGGGTGTCACCAGCAGCGACGTCGCAGACCGCACGTCCCTCGCACGAGGACGCACGACCACACCGGAGGTACACCGTGAGCACGACTCCCCCGAACGGCGACCAGGGCTGGAGCGCGGCACCGCCGCCGCCCGCGTACAACGCGCCCCAGCCGCTGCGGCCCGACGAGGAGAAGACCTGGGCGATCCTCGCCCACCTCCTGCCGTTCGTCGTCTCCTTCCTCGCCCCGCTCGTGATCTGGCTCGTCTTCAAGGGACGTGGCGCCTACCTCGAGCACCAGGCCAAGGAGTCGCTGAACTTCCAGCTCACGCTGCTGATCGTCTCGATCATCGGCGGCATCCTCACGCTCGTGGTCGTCGGGGTCCTCGTGCTGATCGCGGCCGGCATCGGCGCGCTCGTGCTGCAGATCATGGCGGCGGTCGCCGCCAGCAAGTTCGAGTGGTACCGCTACCCGGTCTCCATCCGCTTCATCAAGTAAGGCCCCGGGCCGCGGCGATGCCCGACGACGTCGGGCTCATCGCCGCGGCCGGGATGGTCGACGGCGTCGCGCAGGCAGCCTGCTGGACCTGAGCACGGCCGAGGTCGACCTCGACGTCCTCGACCCCTGGCTGCGCGGCCCCCGGGCCGCTGTGAACCCCTGTGCGCGAAGCAGGGAGGATGCATCACCCGTGCGGGTGACGTTCCACCCCCGGTCGCGCATCGCGATCCCCGGTCCCCCACCGGTGAGCGCTCGGCACGGTACCTTCCCGCTGGCGTACCACGCCGTGGTCGACGCACGTCGCCAGACCACTCCACCCGAGGAGAGACCCGTGCGCCAGCTGCTCGACGCTCACGTCCGACGCACTCCGTTACGCCGGCTGCTGGCCCGGGCCGCGACGTCCGCGCTCGTGATGAGCACGATGTTCGTCGTCACCGCGGGACCGTCGAACGCCGCACCTGCGGCACCGCGCACGACGATCGCGGCCGGTGCCACAGCCGCTGAGGTCGAGGACAACGGCTCGACGCAGACCGCCAACCCGCTCGCACTGGGGACGACCGTCACCGGCCGTACGTCGGACTGGGAGGAGTGGGGCAGCTACGACGACCTCGACGTCTTCCGCTTCACGCTCCCGCGTGACAGCCGCCTGAACATCGCACTCACGTTCCCGTCCGGGCTGACCGGCAGCGCATACGACGTCACGGTCTACAACTCCGCCGGACACCGGGTCTACGGCTTCGAGCTCGCGGCCACCGACTCCACCGGAGCGTGGTCCGCGGACCGGGCCATGTTCCTGCCCGCTGGGACCGGCTATGTCGAGATCGCCGGTGAGGACGGCGACGCCACGTGGGGCAAGCAGTACCGGCTCACGCTGTCCGCCACCCCCGGCAAGGTCGAGACCGAGCCGAACAACTCGTTCGAGACCGCGGACACGCTCGCCCTCGCCACACCGGTCACAGCGTCCGCGCTCGGCGACGGCTACTTCGGCAACGAGAGCGACTTCTTCCGGATCACGCTGGCGAAGGCCAGCCGCGTGAACCTCACGCTGACGTTCCCGCAGGGGCTGCGAGGCCAGGCCTACGAGCTCGCCGTCTACGACGCCCGGGGTGCCCAGCGGTACTACCGGAGCCTGCACGCCTCCGCGTACGGCAGCAGGTGGACGGCCACATTCCCGGCGCACCTGACCGCTGGGGTCGCTTACGTCGAGGTCATGGGCCACTCCACCGACGCCACCTGGGGCAAGCAGTACGAGCTCACCGTCACGGCAACCCCCAGTGCGGTCGAGACCGAGGACAACGACTCGATCGAGACCGCAGACGCGCTCAGGCTCGGGACGACGACCTCGGCCTCGATCTTCAGCACGGACTGGTCGGCGTACGAGGACACCGACTTCTACCGGGTCACGCTGGACCGGCCGACGGACGTCGTCCTGCAGGTCGAGACCCCCGAGACGTCCGCCCCGTTCTACGAGGTGTGGCTCTGGAACGCCGACGGGGCGATCGTCCATGACGCGACGATCCCGTGGGACCGCAAGCGAACGACGCTGAACTACCAGCTCCCTGCCGGGACTTCGTTCATCTCGGTGCACGGCACGACGTTCAGCGTCGGCGACCCGTCCGCGTGGGGCAAGGAGTACCGCCTCACGGTCGTAGGCGTGCTGAAGGCCGGCACCCCGCGCATCGCCGGAACGCCGGTGATCGGCAAGACACTCACGGCCAAGCCCGGCACGTGGGGCCCGTCCGGGACGACACTGAGCTACCAGTGGTACCGCGGAGGGAAGGCGATCGCCGGCGCGACGGGGACGACCTACAAGGTGCGCACCGCCGACGCCGGTCGCACCCTCAAGGTCAAGGTCACGGGCCGCAAGGCCGGGTACGCCACCACGTCGTCGATCGCGACCCGGACGGTGTCCAAGGCGAAGACGCAGATCGCCGTGAGCCTGCCGGCCAGCGTGTCGACGAACGCTCGGGTCCCGGTGACGATCAAGGTCACGTCCGCCGCCACCGCCAGGCCGACGGGCACCCTCCTCGTCCACGTCGACGGCGTGCGCGTGAAGAAGACGCTCAAGCCCAGCGCCCGCGGCACGGTGACGGTCTGGTTCCCCAAGGTCGCCCGCGCGGGCACGTACCAGCTCTCGGTCAACTTCACGCCGTCGGGCTCCACGCGTGTCTCGTCGACCGCCCGAGCCGTCTACGCGACGCTCCGAGTCGTCTGACTCACGTCCAGGTCAGGCCCGGCAGATCAGGCGCCGAAGCCCGCCAGGGTGCGCACGACGAGGTCCGCGAGGAGGCGGCCGCGACGCGTGAGCACGAGCCGCTGGTCGGTCAGGAGCGGGCGGCCGTCGACGAGGCCGTCCGCGACGAGCCCCGCGACGCGCGTGCGCTCGTCGAGCGTCAGCTCGGCCAGCGGCATGCCCTCGGCGAGCCGCACGTGCAGCATGAGGCGCTCGAGCGCCGCCGCGTCGTCGTCGACGACCTCCCGTCCGGCGGCCGGGCTCAGCCCGGACTCGAGGCGCGCGGCGTAGGCGCGCGGGTGCTTGACGTTCCACCAGCGCACGCCCCCGACGTGCGAGTGCGCGCCCGGCCCGATCCCCCACCAGTCGTCGCCACGCCAGTACGCGAGGTTGTGCCGGCACGCGTGCTGCGGGCCGCGCGCCCAGTTGGACACCTCGTACCAGCCCAGCCCCGCCTCGGTCAGCAGCTCGTCGGCGAGCTCGTACTTGGCGGCCTGATCGTCGGCGTCGGGCAGCACGAGCTCGCCGCGGCGGACCTGGACGGCCATGCGCGTGCCCTCCTCGACGACGAGCGCGTACGCCGAGACGTGGTCGACGCCCGTCGCGAGCGCCGCCTCGACCGAGGTGCGCCAGTCGTCGAGCGTCTCGCCCGGCGTGCCGTAGATGAGGTCGAGCGACACGTCGAGACCCGCGTCACGCGCCCAGCGCACGACGTCGGGGATGCGTGCGGGGTCGTGCGTGCGCTCGAGCGTGCGCAGCACGTGCGGCACCGCGGACTGCATGCCGAACGAGACGCGTGTGAACCCGCCGGCCGCGAGCGCGGCGAGCGAGTCCGGCGTCACCGAGTCGGGGTTCGCCTCGGTGGTCACCTCGGCGCCGTCGGCGAGCCCCCAGGCGTCGTCGACCGCGCGGAGCATCCCGACGAGGTCGTCGGCCGGCAGCACCGTGGGCGTGCCGCCCCCGACGAAGACGGTCGAGACCGGGCGCTGCGGCAGCCCGGCGTCGCGCAGCACCCGCGCGCCCAGTGCCACCTCGCGCACCGCCGTGGCGGCGTACGAGACCTGGCTCGCTCCCCCGCCGAGCTCGGTGGCGGTGTAGGTGTTGAAGTCGCAGTAGCCGCAGCGCACCGTGCAGAACGGGACGTGCAGGTACACGCCGAACGCGCGCTCGTCGGCCCCCGCGACGACGCCCGACGGCAGAGCGCCGTCGGCGGGTGCCTCGTCGCCGTCGGGAAGGGCGGGGCTCATGCGGCCACGCCCGCGAGCAGGGAGGTCACTTCTTCTTGGCGTCCTTGGGCGCGGCGGCGTCCGACGAGAGCGCGGCGATGAAGGCCTCCTGCGGCACGTCGACCCGACCGATCGTCTTCATGCGCTTCTTGCCCTCCTTCTGCTTCTCGAGGAGCTTGCGCTTACGGGTGATGTCACCGCCGTAGCACTTGGCCAGGACGTCCTTGCGGATCGCGCGGATCGTCTCGCGCGCGATCACGCGCGAGCCCACCGCGGCCTGGATCGGCACCTCGAACTGCTGACGCGGGATGAGGTCCTTGAGCTTGGCCGTCATCATCACGCCGTACGCGTAGGCCTTGTCCTTGTGCACGATCGCGGAGAACGCGTCGACCTGCTCGCCCTGCAGCAGGATGTCGACCTTCACGAGGTCGGCGACCTGCTCGCCCGTGGGCTCGTAGTCGAGGCTCGCGTAGCCGCGCGTGCGTGACTTGAGCTGGTCGAAGAAGTCGAACACGATCTCGGCGAGCGGCAGCGTGTACCGCATCTCGACGCGGTCCTCGGACAGGTAGTCCATGCCCTGCAGGTCACCGCGCTTGGACTGGCACAGCTCCATGATCGCGCCGATGAACTCGGCCGGGGCGAGGATCGTCGCCTTGACGACGGGCTCGCGCACCTCGCGGATCTTGCCGCCCGGGAACTCCGACGGGTTGGTCACGTGGATCTCGGTGCGGTCCTCCATGACGACGTCGTAGACGACGTTCGGCGCGGTGGAGATCAGGTCGAGGTCGAACTCGCGCTCGAGCCGCTCGCGGATGATCTCGAGGTGCAGCAGGCCGAGGAAGCCCACGCGGAACCCGAAGCCGAGGGCGACCGACGTCTCGGGCTCGTAGTTGAGCGCGGCGTCGTTGAGCTTGAGCTTGTCGAGCGCGTCGCGCAGCGCCGGGTAGTCCGAGCCGTCGATCGGGTACAGGCCCGAGAAGACCATCGGCTTGGGGTCCGAGTAGCCACCGAGCGGCTCGGCGGCGGGCTTGCCCGCGTTGGTGACGGTGTCGCCGACCTTCGACTGGCGCACGTCCTTCACGCCCGTGATCAGGTAGCCGACCTCGCCGACGCCCAGGCCCTTGGTCGGGACGGGCTCGGGGCTGATGACGCCGATCTCGAGCAGCTCGTGGGTGGCCTTGGTCGACATCATCGCGATGCGCTCTCGCGGGTTGAGGTTCCCGTCGACCACGCGCACGTACGTGACGACCCCGCGGTAGGTGTCGTAGACCGAGTCGAAGATCATGGCGCGCGCCGGCGCGTCGGCGTCGCCGACCGGGGCCGGGACGAGCTCGACGATCCGGTCGAGGAGCGTCTCGACGCCCTCGCCCGTCTTGCCCGAGACCTTCAGGACGTCGGCCGGGTCGCCTCCGACGAGCCCCGCGAGCTCCTCGGCGTACTTCTCGGGCTGCGCCGCGGGCAGGTCGATCTTGTTGAGCACCGGGATGACCTGCAGGTCGTTCTCGAGCGCGAGGTAGAGGTTTGCGAGCGTCTGGGCCTCGATGCCCTGCGCCGCGTCGACGAGCAGCACGGCACCCTCGCACGCCGCGAGCGAGCGCGAGACCTCGTACGTGAAGTCGACGTGCCCGGGCGTGTCGATCATGTTGAGCGCGTACGGCTGGAGCGTCCCGGTCGCGTCCTCGACGGACCACGGCATCCGCACGGCCTGCGACTTGATCGTGATGCCGCGCTCACGCTCGATGTCCATGCGGTCGAGGTACTGCGCACGCATCGCCCGCGCCTCGACCACTCCCGTGAGCTGCAGCATGCGGTCCGCCAGCGTCGACTTGCCGTGGTCGATGTGGGCGATGATGCAGAAGTTGCGCAGGAGCTCGGGCGCGGTCGCGGCAGGGCGGATGCGCGCTGCGGCTGCGGCACTCGGGATCGGGGACACGCGGTGGGTGCTCCGGTTCTGGCTCGTCGTCCGGGCGGACGGTGGCTGACTGGCGGGACTTCGACGGTCGTCGGCCGTGCGGGACCTTCTCGGTCACGACGCACGACGCCACCATGGTCCCATGACGCAGGCACCGGCTGGAGCGCGCCTCGACCACCTCGCGGCGCTGCGGCGCGCGCAGCAGCGCTTCCTCGCCTCGATCGGCGAGGTCGACCCGAGCACCCCGATCCCCTGGTGCGGGCGCTGGCGTGCGCGCGACGTCGTCGTCCACCTGGCACGCATCCACCACTGGGCTGCCGGGCAGGCCTCGAAGCGCCAGGAGACCCCGCTGGGCCGCGGACCGTTCGTGCTCGACGAGTTCTACGCCGAGCACGCCGCCGAGCTGCGGGACACCCTCGAGCGCCTCGGCGAGGCCGAAGGGTGGACGCTCGTCGGGAACGGGCCGGCGTCGTGGTGGCGGCGGCGCCAGCTGCACGAGACGACCGTGCACCTGTGGGACCTGCGTGCGTCGTCGGGCCTGACGGTGGATGACGACCCCGTCGTGTGGTCCGACACGGTCGACGAGGTGGTCACGGTCATGCAGCCGCGCCAGGAGGCCATGGGGCGCATGGCGCCGCTGCCCGCTCCCGTGCGGCTGGTGGCCACCGACGTGCCGCGCACGTGGCTGCTGGGCGGCGCGGGGACGCCGACGGCCACGGTCGAGGCGACCGCGCAGGACCTCGCACTGCTCGTGTGGGGACGGCGCTCGGCCGACGACGTGAGCGTCACCGGTGACGGCGGCGCGTTGCGTGCCGCGCTGGCCGCCCGTCTCACCCCGTGACGGCGGCGCCGAGTTGCGGGCCGGTGTGAGCGCGGTCACAGTCGAAGGACGCGAGTGGCCCCGCCGCCGCGACCACCCACCCGACCCTGGAGGTCACGTCATGTCGTCCGTCGCCCGCATCACCAACATCAGCGCCCGCTCCGAGACGAGCTTCGACGACGCCGTGCGCGTCGGCGTCGAGCGCGCGTCCACGACGCTGCGAAACGTCACCGGGGCATGGGTCAAGGACCAGAAGGTCGAGGTCACCGACGGCGCGATCACGTCCTACCAGGTGGTGCTCGAGGTCACCTTCGTCCTGGAGTGACGTCCGCGCACGAGGGCACGCAGGTCACCGGTCGGCGTTGGCGCCCAGTGCACGTGGCGCTAGCCCGCGTCGTGCTGAGCGCGTTCCCAGGCGGCTGACCACTCGCCCACGTGGACCGTCGCCCCCGCACGCTCGAGCCTCGCGACGGCACCCGTCAGCGCGCGCGCGACACGCTTGCCCGCGCCCACCTCCGACGCGCCGGCCGTGCACGTCACGCCGATGCGGGCGCCGCCCGATGCCTCGTCGAGCACGCGCACCTGCACCTCGACGCGAGCGAGCACCGTCATGAGCGGGAGCTGGAGCACCTCGGACAGCCCGTACCCGCCGCGGACGCCGCGCACGGCGTCGAGCCCGCCAGGCACCGTCCGCACGCGGAAGCCGCACGGGGACAGGGCGCGCGCGAGCGCGTCGAGCAGCGCGGTGGGGCTCACGTCCGCCTGCACCACGCACCGGGGCTCGTCGGACCGCCGCGCACCCCACGGGCTGACCTGCGCGCCGCTCACGCGGACCCGCCTGGGGCCGTCCCGCGCGTGCGCAGCAGATCCTGGATCTCCGCGATGCCCTCGCGCAGCAGCGCACCGTCCTCGCCCGGCTGCGTCGCGCCCCTGCGGAGCTCGGCGCGAGCAGCCTCGCGGATGGCGACCGCCTCGGGTGACGTGTCGTCACCGCCCAGCACCGCCTCGAGCGTCGTCTGCCCGGCGTCGATGCGCACCTGCGCGCGCTGCCAGTGCGGGCCGAGCTGCCCGCGCCGCGCGGCCTCCTCGCGCCGCGAGGGCTCGTCCCGCGCCGCCCGCTCGTCGGCCGCGCGCACGACCTGCGCGAGCGCGGCGCTCGCCTGCTCGACCCGCGCGAAGGCGGCCGCCATGCGCTGGCCCGCCGTCAGCTGCTCGCCCGAGGGCTGCGACCCGCTCACGAGACGGCCGCCCCGGCGCGCCGGAACACGCCATCGGCCAGGTCCTCGACGATCGCCAGGCTTCCGACAGCCTGCGCCTGCGCGTCCGCGAAGGACGCGATCGCGTCGAAGAGCGACTCGATGAGGGTGTAGACCAGCCGCACGATGCTGAAGATCGTCTCGACCTTCCAGTACGCGGTCGCGAGCAGGACGCCCCAGCCGACTCCCGGCACGGCCAGCTCGGCAGCGATCTCGATCAGCAGCTGCGAGAGCTTGCGCAACCCGAAGCCGATGCCCGCGCACACGCCCTTGATCAGCAGGCCGACGGCACCCATCGCCGTCGCGACCGCGTCGAACAGCGGGGCCACCTTGAGCAGCGCACCGCTGATGCCCGCCATCGACACGCGGAACGCGTCGGCCGCCGCACCGGACCACCCGGTCACCGTCGTCGACACCAGGTGCGCGTGGTTGGCGGCGACGGCCTGCAGCGCGGCGCTCACGTTGGACCACGCCTGTGCGGCCTTCTCGACGCCTCGCGGGTCGCCCGCGAACGGCTTGAAGATGAGCTCCTCGAGCATCGAGTACCCGACGAGCTGCTCGAACACCCAGTCCACGCTGCCCAGCAGCAGGCCCGCGCTCCAGCGCAGGTCCTCCATGACGTTCGCGCTCGCCACGGGCGTCACGAGGTACGACGTGGCGTCGACGGACTCGCTGACCGCGTCGCCCGTCCCGCCCCAGGCGCTCACGTCACCGAGCAGGCCGCGCGCGGCGTCGATCGCCTCGACGACCGACTCCTGCGTCGAGGCGATCGACTCCCACAGGTAGGAGTCCGTGCTGCCCCAGCTCGACGGTGCGCTCGAGTCCGCGGGGCCGATCGGCGAGCTGGTCACCGGTGCGGCGGCCCCGTTCCACCCCGCGTCGAGGTCGCCGCCCAGCCGCCGCAGCCGGTCGAACGCGGACTCGTCGGCCGTGACGTACGCCGAGAACGTCGCGGATGCGCAGTACGCGGTCGTGTCGCACACGCGCGCGAGGGTGTCGGTCACGAGGCGACCCGTGCCGAGCGCCGCGTCGGCGTACGGCTGCAGGCCCAGCAGGACCAGGCCGAGCGACCCGTGCAACGAGCCGTGCGCCTCCAGGTGCGCGCTCATGGCGCGGCAGTGCACACCCTGACGTGCGAGCACCTGCCCCGCGCGGTCGATCGTCGTGAGGTCGGTCGTCAGCTCGCCCACGTCACCTCCAGGAAGCGCCTCGATTGCGGACGTACGCCGCGAAGCGTCTCATGACTCGCGCGTGATGCGGACCTCGACCGCCAGCTCCTGCGTCCCGGCACCTGCGTAGATGCCGCGCAGCGGCGCGACGTCGTCGTACGAGCGCCCGCGCGCCAGCACGACGTGGTGCGCGCCCGCCGGGATGCGGTTCGTGGGGTCGTAGGCGACCCAGTCGCCCACCCACCACTCGACCCACGCGTGCGACTCGCCCGTGACGGTCTCCCCGACCTCGCCGCCGCGGGTGGGGTGCAGGTACCCCGACACGTAGCGTGCGGGGATGCCGAGCGACCGCAGCGCGCCGAGCGCGAGGTGCGCCACGTCCTGGCACACGCCGGCCTTGGCCTGCCACGCCTCGGCGGCGGGCGTGTGCACCGCGGTCACCCCGGGGATGTACTCGACCCGGTCGCGCAGCGCGCCGCACACCGCGACCGCCGCGTCCGCGGGAGCCAGCCCGTCGGCCTCGGCGGCCGCGAGCGCCACGACCTCCTGCGGCGGCTCGGTCGTCGGCGTGTCGGCGAGGAACTCGGCCATCCGGTCGCGCACGTCCGCGCTCGCGAGCCCGTCCCAGTCCAGCACCGTGCGCGGCGGGGCGGCGTCACCTGTCTCGACGACGTGCTCGGCGGTGATGACCATCGACTCGTGCGGGACCAGCACCTCGAACACCGTGACGGCCGTGCCCCAGTAGTCGCGGTACTCGTGCGACCACGTGTGGGGTCGCACCTCGAGGTGTGACGAGACCACGGTCTGACCCGCCTGCGACACCGGCGTCATGCGCGCCTCGTTGTAGGACGCCTGGACCGGCGCCGCGTAACGGAACGTCGAGGTGTGCACCACGCGCAGCCGGCTCACAGGTTCTCCCCCACCCAGGTCGTCGCGGCGGCCGACGGGAAGTACTTCCCGCGCACCGCGTCGGACGCGGCCGCGCACGCACGCTGCACCTGCTCCATCTCGTGCGGCAACGAGTCCAGGATGTCGGCGAGCGGCCGGTACTCGAGGTTGGTGCGCACCAGTCCGAGGTGCCGACGGGCGTCGTCGACGGTCGCCCGGTCGACCACGGGCTCGAGCGCCGCGAGGCACGCGTCCGCCTGGTCGAGCGCGTACACGATCGAGCGCGGGAACAGCCGGTCGAGCAGCAGGAACCCGGCCGCGCGCTCGTCGGAGGCGATCCCCCGGTACGTGCGCAGGAACGCCTCGTGCGCACCGCACGAGCGCAGCAACGTCGTCCAGCCCGGACCACCCGTGCCCGCGAGCGCACGGGTCATGAGCAGGCGCGCCGTCATGTCGGCACGCTCGATCGACCGGCCGAGCACGAGGAACGCCCACGTCTCGTCGCGCGAGATCGTCGCCTCGATGATCCCCGCGACCACCGCGGCGCGCTCGCGCACCCACGTGAAGTAGTCGTGCGGCCGGGCGGGCCGCATGTGCGACGGCAGCTGGTTCCACGTCGCGTTCAGGCTCTCCCACAGCTCGGTCGAGATGACCTCGCGGGCACGTCGGGCGTTCTCGCGCGCCGCGACGAGCGCACCGGCGATCGACGACGGCGAGAACCGGTCGTACGCGAGCACGTCGAGCACCTCGACGCGGCCGATCGCGACGTCGTCGGGCGGCGTCGGCCGGTCCATGACGGACAGGAGCGAGCGGCACGCGAGGTCGACCTCGGCCCACGGGTCCTCGAGCAGGATCTGCAGGTGCACGTCGAGCAGGCGTGCGGTGTCGTCGGACCGCTCGACGTACCGACCGATCCAGAACAGCGACTCGGCGATGCGGCTCAGCACCCGTCCACCTCCCTGCCTGCGTCCGGCTCAGGAGCCGGGCGCACGTCGAGCAGCGACTGCTGCTGCTGCATGACGTGCGCGCGGATGTCGTGCGGGTTCGCCTCGATGGGGACGGCGTTGCCCACGGGCACCGGGTGGTGCTGCGCGGGCGCCGCGGCGCGCCGCGGGGGCGACCCGCCGAGCACCCACGTGTCCTTCGACCCACCACCCTGCGAGGAGTTCACGACGAGCCTCCCCTCGGGCAGCGCGACGCGCGTCAGCCCACCCGGCAGCACCCACACGTCGTCGCCGTCGTTGACCGCGAACGGCCGCAGGTCGGTGTGGCGCGGCCGCAGGCCGTCGTCGACGAGCGTCGGCACGGTCGACAGCTGCACCACGGGCTGCGCGATCCAGCCACGCGGGTCCGCGAGCAGCCGCGAGCGCAGCGCGCCGAGCTCCTCCGTGGACGCCGCCGGGCCCACGACGAGACCCTTGCCGCCGGAGCCGTCGACCGGCTTCACGACGAGCTCGTCGAGCCGGTCGAGCACCTCCTCGAGCGAACCCGGCTCCTCGAGGCGCCACGTGTCGACGTTCGCGAGGATCGGCTCCTCGCCGAGGTAGTAGCGGATGAGGTCCGGCACGTAGGTGTAGACGAGCTTGTCGTCGGCCACGCCGTTGCCCACCGCGTTCGCGATCGTCACGGTGCCGTTGCGCGCGCACGTCATGAGGCCCGGCGACCCCAGCAACGAGTCCGCGCGGAACGTCACCGGGTCGAGGAACTCGTCGTCCACACGCCGGTAGATCACGTCGACGCGACGCCGGCCCTGCGTCGTGCGCATCCACACGCGCCCGCCCGCGCAGAACAGGTCACGCCCTTCGACGAGCTCGACGCCCATCGTCCGGGCGAGCAGCGAGTGCTCGAAGTAGGCGCTGTTGTAGACGCCCGGCGTGAGGACGACGACCGTCGGCTCGTCGACGCCCGCGGGGGCGGCGGCCGTGAGCGCGGCCAGCAGACGACGCGGGTAGTCCGAGACCGGCCGGATGCGCAGCGCGGCGAAGAGCTCGGGGAAGCTCTGCGCCATCGCGCGGCGGTTCGACAGCACGTAGCTCACGCCGCTCGGGACGCGCACGTTGTCCTCGAGAACGCGCCAGCCACCGAGCGAGTCGCGGATGAGGTCGATGCCCGACACGTGCACCCGCACCCCGTTCGGCGGCGTGATGCCCCGAGCCGCCCGGCAGTAGTTCGTCGACGAGACGACGACCGAGCGCGGCAGCACGCCGTCGGCGATCACGCGCTGCGGCCCGTACACGTCCGCGAGGAACGCCTCGAGCGCGCGCACGCGCTGCGCGACGCCCGGCGCGACGTGGTCCCACTCGTCGGCCGCCAGCACCCGCGGCACGACGTCCAGCGGGAACGGCCGCTCCTCGCCCGCGAAGTCGAACGTCACGCCCTGGGTCAGGTAGGACCGCGCGAGCGCGTCGGCGCGCGCCCGCAGCTCGCCTGCCGAGAGCTGCGCGAGCGCCGCGTGCACCTGCCGGTACGCCGCGCGGGGGCCGGTCGCCGTGTCGAGCATCTCGTCCCAGGCGACCCCGGCCGGGTAGTCGTCGAAGAGGTCCGCCATGGGCCGAACGTAGCCCCGCCGTGTCAACGGCGCGTTACGTCGCGCTCGACCGGTCCCGCCGACGACGCGCGTGCCCGGCTGAGGCGCCGCAGGTCACCCGGCGACTGTCGTCGAGCGCTCGTCGACTTCGCTAGGTTCTGAGCCGTGCCTGGTTCCTCCCGCTGGTCATCGGTGCTGCGTCAGGCGGCCGTGAGCGTCCTCGACTCGCTGACCCGACGACGCACCTCCGCCGGTCCGGCGACACGGACGGTCCCCGGCACGACGCCGGGCCGTCGCGGGACGACCGTCCGTCAGCCGGGCAGGACTGCGAGCCACGCCTCGCGCGGGCCCGTGACCGCGCCGGAGCGCGTCGTGCTCCCCGACCACACCGGGCCAGTCCGGTGCGAGTACAGCCCCGAGCTCGACGGCGCGGCGGACCCCGGCGAGATCGTGTGGACCTGGGTGCCGTACGAGGAGGACCCGACCCAGGGCAAGGACCGCCCCGTCCTCGTCGTCGGCTGGCACGGCCCGCACGTGCTCGGCCTCATGCTCACGAGCAAGGACCACGACCGCGACGCCGCGCGCGAGGCCCGCCGCGGCCGCATCTGGCTCGACATCGGCTCCGGCCCGTGGGACAGCAGGCGTCGCGACAGCGAGGTCCGCCTCGACCGGGTCCTGTCTCTGGACCCCGCGACGATCCGGCGCGAGGGCGCGATCGTCGACCCCGCGCTGTTCGCCCGCGTGACGGACGCGCTCGCCGAGCTGCGGGGGCGTTGATCGGCCGGACCGCCGCCCGGACCTCGCTCCGCACGTCGCTGAGACCCTGCTCACCGGCTTGGGTCGGGGCCCGGTCGTCGGGTAGCATGGTCGATCGCGTGTCCGCCCAGGTCGGCGGGCACTCGCCCAGCTCCTCTCCGAGGGTGTCCCCACGCCCCAGTCCCGGAGTTGCGCGCGCCCTCTACGACCTGTCAGATCGCTTCGGCGAACGCACAAGAGAGTCCTCACGTGGCGAACATCAAGTCCCAGATCAAGCGCATCCGCACCAACGAGAAGGCGCGCCTGCGCAACAAGTCGGTCAAGTCGGAGCTCAAGACGCACGTCCGTCGCGTCCGCGAGGCCGTCGCCGGCGGCGACAAGGAGGCGGCGACGACCGCCCTGCAGACCGCGTCGAAGAAGCTCGACAAGGCTGTGAGCAAGGGCGTCATCCACGCCAACCAGGCCGCGAACAAGAAGTCGGCGCTCGCGAAGGCCGTCAACACGCTCTGAGCCACGCTCGTCCCGCCGCATGCGGCGGACCTCCACGAGGCGTCACCCGCACGGGTGACGCCTCGTGTCGTCTCGGCAGTCGCGCCCTGCACCGTCCACCGCCCTGGAGGTCCCCACGACCCGCGTCGGGCGCGACATGCCGGACGACTCGCCGGACCCGGGATGAATCGTTTCCTTCCCACGATTTCCACCCGCTCGAACGACCGAGCCGCCGCGTGCGGTGTGGTCGAATGGGAAACGTGACGGACGACCTCGACGAAGCGGGCCTCCGGCGCCTCGCGGCTGCAGTCGACGACGCGATCCCGGGACCTCTGCGCACCCAGTGGGAAGCACACGTGTCGACGTCGCCCGTGCTCGTCGCGCGACAGGGCATCTTCACGTCGTCGGGGCAACCGGTCGCGTACGAGTTCTCGTACCGCTCGTGCCACGGGGAGTCGCTCGGCGCGTCCGAGTGGAACGCGCACCAGCACGAGCGCGCCACGTCCCACGTCCTCGCGGCGACGTTCGGCCGCGCCGACCTCGAGCGCGTCGCCAACGGCCGCCTGCTGTTCGTCCGGTGCACGCGGGCCTACCTCGTGGGCGAGCTCCCTGTGCCCCGCCGTCCCGACCGGCTCGTCATCGTCGTCCCCGACACGGTCCCGATCGACGCCGAGGTGCTCGCGGGCGTGCGGCGCCTGCGGACCGAGGGCTACCGGTTCGCACTCCCGTCGTTCGTGAGCAGCCCCGCACAGCGCCGCCTGCTCCCCCACGCGGACTACGTCAAGGTGGACGTCCGCGACCTCGACGTGGAGGGCCATCCCGTCGTCACGCTCGCACGCTCGTACGGCGCGAGCCTCATCGCGGAGTACGTCGAGACGCCCGAGGCGATGGCGCACGCACGCGACCTCGGACTCACCTTGTTCCAGGGCAACCTCCTCGAGCGCGCGGGCGTGCTCGACCGCGCGAGCGCGCAGATCGTCGACTGACGCGGCTGTCGACGGGCGCTGAGGAAACGTGTCACGCGAAACGGCGTCATGGACCGCGTGCCAGGCCCTCTCATCGAGCGTGACACCACACGCGCACGCGCCGCGGCCCTCACCGCCGCAGGTCGCGCGCCAGCCCATCTGGTCCCCCGCGGGCGACCTGCACGGCTACGAGCTGCTCTACCGCACGGCGGACGGCACACCCGCCGGCGTCGATCGCTGGGACGAGGACCGTCAGGAGGACGCCACCGAGGCCGTCCTGGCGCGCATCGCGAGCATGAAGCTCGGCAGCGCGCTCGCGTTCGTCAACGTGACCCGCGGCTACCTGGTCGAGTCCCGCACCCTCCCCCCGCACCGCGGGCAGCTCGTGCTCGAGGTGCTCGAGACCGTCCCGGCCGACGAGGGCTCGCTCGCCGGCCTGACCCGCTTGCGGGACGCCGGCTACCGGCTGGCCCTCGACGACTTCACCGCGTCCGCCGCGCAGCTGGCGATGCTGCCCTGGGCCGACTACGTCAAGATCGACTGCCGTGACCTGCTGCAGCACGGCAGCGCGCTCGTCGAGCTCGCCCGCAGCTCGGGAGCGCAGGTCATCGCCGAGCGCGTCAGCGACCGCGCGCTCGTCGACCACTGCGTCGCGTGGGGCTTCGACCTCCTGCAGGGCGACGTCCTCGGCCCCGCGGCGACGCTCCGGAGCTGAGGGGCCTTCGCCCCGCCGGCCGACGGACGACGGCGGGAGCTAGTCGCGCGACGCTGCTGCGACGCGCAGGACGGCGCGCTCGACGGCGAACTGCGGGTCGCGCCCCTCGCCCTTGACCTCGGCGTCCGCGGCGGCCACCGCGCCGATCGCGGCCGCGAGACCCTCGGGCGTCCACGTGCGCAGCTCGCGCAACGCGCGGTCCACCTGCCACGGCGCCAGGCCGAGCTCGCGCAACGCTCCCTGGCCCTTGCTCCGGGTCGCTCCGACCTTGGCGAGCGTGCGCAGCTTCGTCGCGAGCGCGGCGACGATCGGCACCGGGTCCAGGCCCGTCGCGAGCGCGTGCCGCAGCAGCGCGACCGCCTGACCCGCGTCGCCGGCGATTGCCGCGTCGGCCACGCGGAAGCCGGTCGCCTCGATCCGACCGCCGTAGTAGCGCTCGACCGCCTCGACCCCGATCATCCCGGTCGTGTCCGCGACGAGCTGCGCGCACGAGGCCGCGAGCTCGCGCAGGTCGCTGCCGACCGCGTCGACGAGCGCCCGCACCGCACCGGCGTCCGCACGGCGACCGGCCCGCTTGAGCTCGGCCATGACGAACGCCGTCTTGTCGGCGTCCGACGTCACGGCGTCGCACGTCACCTCGGGCACCTTCGCCGCTCGGAGCGCGTCGAGCGTCTTCTTCCCGCGCACTCCTCCGCCGTGCCGCAGCACGAGGACCACGCCGGGCGCCGGGGCCGGCAGGTAGGCCTGCACGTCGGCGAACAGGTCGTCCGGGCCCTGCTCGACGCCGTCGACCACCACGACCTTGTCCTCGGCGAACAGCGACGGGCTCGTGGTCACGCCGAGCATCCCGGCGGAGTACGACGCGGCGTCCAGGCGCGTGATCTCGACGTCCGGGTCGGCCTCGCGCGCGAGCGACACGATGCGCTCGGTCGCGCGGTCGACGAGCAGCCCCTCCGTCCCGCGGACCAGGACGATCGGCGCAGGAGCGGCTTCCTCCCACGTCAGCCCTGGCGCCCCGCCCTTGGCTCCCGAGCGGCCCGCGCCGGAGCGGGACGAGCCTGCACGGGTCGTGCTCGAGGAACGGCTGGAACGGGTCGGGGCGGGCACGGGTCCAGCCTGCCAGACCCCGCCGACACCCCGCGTCGCGCACCCAGCAGGAGCCGGGCGGCGGCCACCCCGACGGCGGCCAGCAGCAGTGTGCCGGTGACGCCCGGCAGCCACTCGAGCTGCGCACCCGGCAGGCTCGCACACCGGCGTGCGACTGCCCCGATCCACCAGCACGCGGCGCCCGCCGCGGCGGACACGGGTGGCGCGAGAGCGGGCCACCACGGTGCGAGGACCGCCGAGAGCAGGCCGAGCAGCGTCGCCGGAGCCACCGCAGGGGCGGCGACGACGTTCGCCACGACGCCCCACGGCGTCACCGAGCCGCTGACCGCGAGCACGACCGGCCCGCAGGTCAGCTGGGCGGCGACGGGCACGGCGAGCGCCGTGGCGGGACCTGTGCCGAGCCGCCCCGACCAGCGCCGTGCGAGCGGTCCGCCGAGCAGCACGATCCCTGCGGTCGCGGCGACGGACAGCGCGAACCCGAGCTCGCCCGCGAGCCACGGGTCGGCGACCAGCAGCACGACGACGGCGGCGCCGAGCGCCGCGGGCGAGCGTGCGGGCCGTCCCGCCGCGAGGCCGACGACACCCACCGCCCCCATGGCCGCCGCCCGCACGACGCTCGGCGCGGGGTGGACGAGGACGAGCATCGCGAGCGTCACGCCCGCGGTCGCGAGCGCCTGCATGCGCGGTGAAGCGCGCAGCGCCGCGCCGGTCGCCAGGACGAGCGCCGCGACGAGCGCGAAGTGCGCGCCCGAGACCGCCACGAGGTGCGTGAGGCCCGACGCCCTCATCGCGTCCGTGAGGTCGTCCGGGACCGCGCTCGTGTCGCCGACGGTCACGCCGGGCAGCAGCGCGCGTGCGTCGCCGGGCAGGTCGTCGGCGAGCATCCGCACACCGGCACGGACGCGGGCCGCGAGGGCGTCCCACGCACGCGGGGAGGCGCGGACCGTCACGGGTCCCGAGGCGACGAGCACCGCGACCTCGCGTGCGCCGGGTGTCCCGGCCCGCAGCCGTCCGGCGACCGCGACGACCGCGCCGTAGGCGGCGCGTTCCGACGGGTCCCCCAGCACGGCGACCTGCCCGCTGGCCGCCGAGGTCCGGCCGTCCGAGGCGCCGCTGCCCCCGGTCACGCTGCCCCCGACCACGTTGCCCCCGGCCCCGTTGCCCGTGGTCACGCTGCTCGCAGCGAGCACCCACCGGACGCGCGGCGGCGCGCCGGGCCACGTCGCGCGCACCGGTTGGGGCTCACCGACCACGCGTCCGACGAGGACCCCGGCGCCCTGGGTCCGTGCGAGCTCGGGGAGCAGCCCGTGCGCACGGGCGTCGACCTGCGCGGCCCCCGCACCCGCCACGCACGCGGCGGTGAGCAACGCGAGCGCGCCCACCGATCGGCACGACTCCCGCGACGCGCCGCCCCACCGCCGCCGAAGCCCGATCAGGCCAGCTGCCAGGCCGGCGAGCGCGAGCACCGCCGTGGTGACGAGCGCACCCGCGGCGGGCGCACGGACGACGAGCAGCGCGGCGACCCACGCGGCCGCCGCGGCGGGCACGAGCCGCAGGTCGAGCGTCCGCACGGGCTCGACGGTGGGCGCGACGACCTGAGTCCCGCCCGCGGACCCGTCGGCCGTCCCGGCGCTTGCGGATGACGCGTCAGAAGCCCCGACGCCCGCGGATGACGCGTCGGACGTCCCGCCCTCCGGGGACGGCGCAGGCGACGCGCCGACGCGCGCGCTCACACCCGGACCCGCTCGCGGAGCTGGTCGAGGAGCTTCGGGCCGATGCCGACCACCTCGAGCAGCTCGTCGACGCTCGCGAACGGCCGCTCCTGGCGGCGGGCCACGATGCGCTCGGCCAGGACCGGACCGATCCCGGGCAGCGTCTCGAGCGTCGCGGGGTCCGCGGCGTTGAGGTCGACCCGCGCATCGCCGCGGGTCCCGGACCCGGCGGTCGCGGAGCTCGCACCCTGCGGGTCGCCCGGCTCGGCCGGCGCAGCGGCCGGCGAGTCCGTCACCGGGTCGCCCTGGCGGGCGACGAGCACCTGTTCAGCGTCGACGAGCAGCCGCGCGAGGTTGAGCCGCGTGAGGTCGGCGTCGTCGGTCGCGCCGCCCGCCGCCGTGAGCGCGTCGACGACCCGTGAGCCCGCGGGCAGGCGGACCACGCCGGGTCGGACGACCGCGCCCGCCACGTCGACGACCACGTCCTGCGCGCCCGTCGGTGCCGACGTCGCGGCCGCCGTGGACACCAGGGGCAACGGGACCGGCAGCTCGACGGGCTCGCCGGGCCGGGTCGCGACCGCGCGCAGCGCGACCCCACCGGCGACGAGCGCGAGCGCGGCGGCGGCGCCGAGCGCCGTGCGTGGGCTGGGCCGCCACCGCACGCGGGTGCGTGCGGGCTCGGGTCCCGGCAGGACGCCGTGCGCGTCGGCATACCGGCTCGCCGCGACGGCGAGCGCATCGCCGAACGGTGCTCCCGCCGCGCTCGTCGCCGGCCGCAGCGCGGGCTGGGCCCGCCCACCGTCGAACCGCGGGTCGGCGGGAAATGGCTCGTCCCGTGCCGTCACGGTGGCCGACGGTGACTCGTCGGTCGCCGCGACGGCGGCCAGGCGTGCACGCACCGCCCCACCCCGGGACGGGGCACGGTCGCGAGGGATCACCGCCCGAACGCTAGGCAGCCTCCCGGCGCACCGAGGCCGGCGCCGGTGCGGCTGTGGAGGACGTGAGGGACGTCGTGGGCTGAGGTCGGCTCACGGCGGCAGACGAGACGGTCCGGCAACGGGTCCGAGGCGTCAGGCGTCGACGACCACGAGCGCGAGCAGGCCTGGTCCGACGTGGGCCGCGATCGCCGCGCTCGTCTCGCACGCCACGACCTCCAGCACACCGGGCCACTGCTCGACCTGGGCGACGAGCTCGGCCGCCAGCTCGGCCTGGTCCAGGTGGTGCACCGCGACGCGCACCTGCCCGCGCGAGTCGGCGTGCGCTCGGGCCAGGGCCTCGAGCCGCTCGCGGGCCGCACGGCGCGTGCGAACCTTCTCCGCGACCACCACGTGACCGTCCTGCAGCGTCAGCAGCGGGCGCAGCCCGAGCACGGTGCCGAGAGCGGCGGCCGGAGCGGACAGCCGCCCGCCGCGGCGCAGGTGGTCGAGCGAGTCGACGAGGAACCATGCGCACGCCTGGGCGCTGCGCTCCCGCGCGAGCCGCGCGACGGCCGCACCGTCGGGGGTCGCGGTCGGCTCGGGCGCACGGCCGAGCGCGCGCGTGACCCACGCGCCGAGCCGCTCCGGGGCGCGTGCGGGCTCCGCCGGCGGGAGCTCCGGAGGGCCGTCCAGCAGCGTCCCCGCGGACGTCTCCAGACCGCGGGCGTAGCGTGCCGCGGCGAGCACGGTGTACCCGAGCGCCATCACGGTGACGGTCGAGTCCATGACGTGCACGGGCACCGGTGCGCCCGCCGCCGCGACGCGCGCCGCGCTCACGGTGCCGGAGAGCTCCCCCGACAGGTGCACCGAGACGATCTCGCGCGCGCCCGCCTCGGCGGCGGCGCGGTAGGCCGCGGCGAACGCCGCGGGCGGCGGTTGCGACGTGCTCACGCGCGTCCCGCGCCGCAGCGCCACGAGCAGGTCCGCCGGCGTCAGGTCGACGCCCTCGACGTGGCGCTCCGTGCCGACGAGCACGTCGAGCGGCACGACTCCGACACCCCACCGCTGCGCCACGTCCGCGGGCAGCGACGCGGTCGAGTCGGTCACGACGGCGACCGGCGCGGGTGCGCCGGCGCCGCGTGCGCGCAGCCCGATCAGGCCGGCACCACGTTGACCAGCTTGGGCGCGCGCACGATCACGGTGCGCACGCCGCGACCGTCGAGCGCACGCTGCACGCCCGCGTCCGCGAGCGCGAGCTCCTGCAGCTCGTCCTGCGTGGCCTGCGGCGAGACCTCCGCGCGGCCGCGGACCTTGCCCGCGACCTGGAAGATGCAAGTCACGGTGTCCTCGACCAGGTACGCCGGGTCGGCGACCGGGTAGGGCTCGTAGGCGAGCGAACGCTCATGGCCGAGGCGCGACCACAGCTCCTCGGCGACGTGCGGGGCCACGGGCGCGGTCATGAGCACGAGCGGCTCGACCGCGGCACGCGGAGCAGCGGGCAACGACGTCAGGTGGTTGTTGAGCACGATGAGCTTGGCGATCGCGGTGTTGATCCGCATGTGCGCCATGTCCTCGGTGACGTCCGCGATGGTCCGGTGCAGCACGCGCAGCGTCTCGTCGGACGGCGCGTCCTCGCTCACGACGAGCGTGCCGTCGGTCTCCGAGACCACGTTGCGCCACAGGCGCTGCAGGAACCGCTGCGAGCCGACGACCGCGCGCGTCTCCCACGGGCGCGACAGGTCCAGCGGACCCATCGACATCTCGTACACGCGCAACGTGTCCGCGCCGTACTCGGCGTACATCTCGTCGGGCGTCACCATGTTCTTCAGCGACTTGCCCATCTTCCCGTACTCACGGTTGACGGGCTGACCCTGCCACGAGTAGCCGGTCGGGGACGACTCGTCCTCGACGACCTCGGCCGCCTGCACGTGCACGCCACGCTCGTCGGTGTAGGCGTACGCCTGGATGTAGCCCTGGTTGAACAGCTGGTGGAACGGTTCGGCACCGCTCACGTGGCCCAGGTCGAACAGCACCTTGTGCCAGAACCGCGCGTACAGCAGGTGCAGCACCGCGTGCTCGACACCGCCGACGTACAGGTCGACGCCGCCGACCGTGTCGTTCGCGTCGCCGCTGTGGCCGGGCGCGAGCCAGAACTTCTCGAGCACCGGGTCGACGAGCACTTCGTCGGCCGACGGGTCGAGGTACCGCAGGTAGTACCAGCACGAGCCGGCCCAGTTGGGCATGGTGTTGGTGTCGCGGCGGTAGACCTTCGGGCCGTCGCCGAGGTCGAGGGTGACGTTCACCCAGTCGGTGTTGCGACCCAGCGGCGGCTCGGGCGACGACTGCGCGTCGTCGGGCTCGAACGTACGCGGCGCGTAGTCGGGCACCTCGGGCAGGTCGACGGGCAGCAGGTCGGCGGGCAGCGCGATCGGCAGGTCGTTCTCGTCGTAGACGATCGGGAACGGCTCGCCCCAGTAGCGCTGACGGCTGAACAGCCAGTCGCGCAGGCGGTAGGTGATGGTCTCCTCGCCGACGCCCTTCGCCTCGAGCCACGCGACGATCCGCGCCTTGGCGGTCGCGACGTCCAGGCCGTCGAGCGAGATCTCCTCGTTGGCCGAGTTGATGACGGCACCGTCACCGGTCCGCGCGGCGTCCGTCTCGTCACCCTCGACCGTGTAGACGATCGGCAGGTCGAAGGCCTGCGCGAACGCGTGGTCGCGCGCGTCGCCGCCCGGGACCGCCATGATCGCGCCCGTGCCGTAGCCCATGAGCACGTAGTCGGCCGTGAACACGGGCAGCAGGTCGCCGTTGACGGGGTTGACCGCGAGGTGGCCGGTGAAGACGCCGGTCTTGCGGCCCGCGTCGGCCTGTCGCTCGACCGCGGTCTTCGCCGCCGCCTCCGCGCGGTAGGCCGCCACCGCGGCCGCAGGCGAGGCGTGACCGCCCGTCCACACCGAGTGCGTGCCGTCGGGCCACTGAGAGGGGACCTCGTCCAGCAGCGGGTGCTCCGGGGCGACGACCATGAACGTCGCACCGAACAGCGTGTCCGGGCGCGTCGTGAACACCTCGACCGCCTGGCCGCCCTCGACCGCGAACCGCACACGCGCGCCCGACGAGCGTCCGATCCAGTTGCGCTGCATCGACTTGACCTTCTCCGGCCAGTCGATGTGCTCCAGGTCGTCCGTCAGGCGGTCCGCGTACGCCGTGATCCGCATGTTCCACTGGCGCAGGCTGCGCTGGAACACCGGGAAGTTGCCCCGCTCGGAGCGGCCGTCGGCCGTGACCTCCTCGTTGGCCAGGACCGTGCCCAGGCCCGGGCACCAGTTCACCGGCGTCTGCGAGACGTACGCCAGGCGCTTCGAGTCCAGCACGCGGCGGCGCTCGACGGCGTCCAGGTCGGCCCACGCCACGCCCTCGCGGACGCCGTCGACGACCGGCACCGCACGCGTGCCGTCGGCCAGCTCGGCCTCGAGCTCGGTGATCGGGCGCGCCTTGCCGCGACCACCGTCGGGACGCACGGCGTCCTCGTCGTACCAGGACTCGAAGATCTGCAGGAAGATCCACTGGGTCCAGCGCACGTACTCCGGGTCGATCGTCGCGAACGACCGGCGCGAGTCGTGCGCCAGGCCCAGGCGGCGCAGCTGACGCTGCATGATCGCGATGTTCGCCTCGGTCGTGACGCGCGGGTGCTGACCGGTCTGCACCGCGTACTGCTCGGCGGGCAGGCCGAACGCGTCGAACCCGAGCGCGTGCAGGACGTTGTCCCCCTGCATGCGGCGGAAGCGCGCGACGACGTCGGTCGCGATGTACCCCAGCGGGTGACCGATGTGCAGTCCCGCACCCGAGGGGTACGGGAACATGTCCATCACGAAGAACGACCGCCGCGACGGGTCCGCGTGCCGGCCCTCGCCGTCCGTCAGCGCACCCGTCGGGTTCGCCGCGTAGAACGTGCCGCGCTCCTGCCACAGGTCCTGCCAGCGGAGCTCGATCTGGCGCGCAAGCTCCGCGGTGTAGCGGAACGGGACGTCGTCGCCGCGCTCGGCGGCCGGATCGGGACTCGGGGCAGCGGTGGAGGTCACCCGCCGAGTTTACCGAGCGTCGGGAGGGCGCCGTGCGTCACCGGTCCCGGGTGCGCCGCGCGGGCCGCGTCCGACGAGCACGCCCGACGGACGCGTCGGCGGCCGTACCCGACGGCCGTGACCGACGACCCGCGCGCGGCCGTCGCCGGTCCTAGGATCGCGCCATGGCTGACAGCGAGGTCACCCCCACGCCGGACCCCGAGCTCGCGGCGCTGCGCGCCGCAGCGGCGCAGGCAGCCGCGGAGGCGGCCGCCGCCAAGGCCGCAGCGGCGCAGGCGGCGCTCGAGGCCGCGGAGGCCGCGGCAGCCGCCCGGCCGACGGGCGCACCGGCCGCCAGCGCGCCGGCCGACGCCACGGCGACGACTCCCCCGGTCACGGCGCCCGCTGCACCCTCCGAGCCGCCCGCTCACCCGGGGGCCGGCGCCGGTGCCCCGGCGCTGTCCGAGCACGCCGCGCAGGTGCAGGCGGGCTACACGTTCAGCGGCGCGACGCTCCCGCTCGGTGCGTTCGTGGAGGACGACGTGGCCGTGCCCGCGGTGCAGGTCGGCCTGCCGCTCGCGATGCTCAACCGGCACGGCCTCGTCGCCGGCGCGACCGGCACCGGGAAGACCAAGACGCTGCAGGTGATGACCGAGGGCCTGTCAGCGGCCGGCGTGCCGGTGTTCGTCGCGGACATCAAGGGCGACCTGTCGGGGCTGAGCGTCCCCGGGGGCTCGTCGGACAAGCTCGCGTCCCGCACCGCGAGCATCGGGCAGGAGTGGGTCGCGACGGCCTCCCCCGTCGAGTTCCTCAGCCTGGGCGGCGTGGGCACCGGGGTGCCCGTGCGCACGACCGTCACGGACTTCGGCCCGCTGCTGCTGGCCAAGGTGCTCGGGCTGAACGCGACCCAGGAGTCGAGCCTCGGCCTGATCATGCACTGGGCCGACGCGCAAGGGCTCGCGCTGCTCGACCTCAAGGACCTGCAGTCGACGATCGCGTTCCTCGTGAGCGACGAGGGCAAGGCCGAGCTCAAGGGCATCGGCGGGCTGTCCGCCGCGACCGCGGGCGTGATCCTGCGCGAGATCGTCACGCTGCAGGCGCAGGGAGCGGACGCGTTCTTCGGCGAGCCCGCGTTCGAGGTCGCCGAGCTGCTGCGGACCACGCCCGACGGCCGCGGCCTGGTCACCGCGCTCGAGCTGCCCGGCGTGCAGGACCGGCCCGCGCTGTTCTCGACGTTCCTCATGTGGCTGCTCGCGGAGCTGTTCCAGGAGCTGCCGGAGGTCGGCGACCCCGACAAGCCGCGGCTCGTGTTCTTCTTCGACGAGGCGCACCTGCTGTTCCACGACGCGTCGTCGGACTTCCTCACGCAGGTCACCCAGACCGTGCGCCTCATCCGGTCCAAGGGTGTGGGCGTGTTCTTCGTGACGCAGAGCCCCAAGGACGTCCCTGCCGACGTGCTCGCCCAGCTCGGCAGCCGGGTGCAGCACGCGCTGCGCGCCTACACGCCCGACGACGCCAAGGCGCTGCGCGCGGCGGCACGCACGTTCCCGACCTCTCCGTACGACCTCGAGGAGCTGCTGACGACGCTCGGCACGGGCGAGGCCGTCGTCACGGTCCTCGGGGAGAAGGGCGTGCCGACGCCCGTGGCCTGGACGCGTCTGCGCGCGCCGCAGTCGTCGATGGACCCGGTCCCCACCGCGGACCTCGCGGCCGCGGTCGCGGCGAGCCCGCTGACTCCGCGCTACGCCGAGGCGGTCGACCGCGAGTCCGCGTACGAGCTGCTGACCGCGCGGGCGGAGCGCACCGCGGCCGAACGGGTCGCCGCGGAGAAGGCCGCCGAGGAGGCCGCGCAGGCCACGGCGCACGCGCAGGAGGCCGAGAAGCTCGCACGGCAGCGCGAGAAGGAGGCACAGGCCGCGGCGAAGAAGACCAAGCAGCGCACGAGCGGCGCGTTCGACTCGCTGCTGCGCTCGGTCGGCACGCAGCTCGGCCGCGAGATCACCCGCTCGGTGTTCGGCACCCGGCGGCGCTGAGCCGACCGGTCCCGTCAGGCCGCGGTGTGCGGGACCAGCCAGATCGCGTGCGCCGCGACCTGACCGAGGTCGAGCGCGCGGCCCGCGACGTCCACCGCGATCGTGCCGACCGCGTCCCGCCGCGACCCGACCGTCACGCGCGTGTCGAGGCCGATGCCGACCTCGTCGAGGTAGCGCAGCAGGTCGGGGTCCGCGTCGCTGATGCGCGCGACGGTCCAGGCCCCCGGTGCGACGTCCCACATGGGGGTCGCGTCGGGTGCCTCGAGGCGGCCGTCCGGGCCGGGGATCGGGTCACCGTGCGGGTCGCGCACCGGGTGGCCCAGGTGCTCCGCGATCCGTTCGACGAACACGTCGCTGACCGCGTGCTCGAGCACCTCCGCCTCGTCGTGCACCTCGTCCCACCCGTAGCCCAGGACCTCGACGAGGAACGTCTCGACGAGCCGGTGGCGCCGCACCATCGCGAGCGCGTGCCGGCGACCCTCGTCGGTCAGGCCGACCGCACCGTAGGGCTCGTGCGTGACCAGACCCTGGTCCGCGAGCCGTCGGACGGTCTCCGAGACCGTGGACGCCCCCACGCCGAGGCGTGACGCGAGCAGCTTCGTCGTGACGGGGCGCTCCGCCCACTCCGTCGCGGACCACACGACCTTGAGGTAGTCCTGCGCGACGGGGGTCAGCGCAGGGGTCGGCTCGCGCGTGGGTTCGCTCGCGGGCTCGTTCGTCGGGTCGCTGGTCAGGCCGGGCACGACGACCAGGCTAGGCCAGCGCCCGGCGCGCGGTCAGGAACCGTCCACGCTCCAGTGCCACGGCTCACCCGGCAGGTTCTGCAGGCCGTAGTCCCCCGCGTGCTCGACGAGCCAGTCCCAGGCGGGCGTGCCGGTGCGGATCAGGCGGCCGTGCTCGGTCAGGTCCAGCGCCAGCCCCCACTCGTGACGCGAGTGGCCCGGCACCGCGGTCGGCGGGCGGCACACGACCGCGCCGCCGCCGGCCGGGCGGCAGTTGCGCGCACGCGCGGCCTGCTGCTGCTCGCGGCTGCGCCAGCCGGAGGCACCGAGCTCGACGCCCGCGGCGCGAGCCTGTGTGATCAGCGCGTCGACCGCGTCCGCCAGGCACGCGTGCACGCGCACACCGTGGCTCGTCAGCACGGTGCTCTCGAGCGGGACCGGCGCGTCGACCAGCGAGCAGTCCACCGGGACCTCGCTGCTGACGACCACGTCGGCCGGCACGTCGACGCGCCACAGCTCCTGCCCGTTGCCCGCCGTGAGCAGCGCACCCGCGGGGTCGAGGCGCAGCGCGCTGCCGGGCGACGCCTGCGAGTCCGGCGCGGGCGTGCCCCACAGCGCACGGCCGTCCGCGGCGAGCAGGACGAGGCGTCCGTCGCTGCGGACGCGCAACGACGCGTCCGGCCCGGGGGTCTCGGGCGCCTGCCAGACCACGGTGTCGTCGTACCGCAGCGCGAGCTCGTCCTCGGTGAGCGTCAGCCGCACGTGGCCGTCCGGGCCGTCGAGGTGCCCGCCGGTCGGGAGCACGCCGTCGACCTCGAGACTCGCCGCGCCGAGCCCTGTCCCGGAGCTCCACACCGCCGAGCCGTCGGGTGCGAGCAGCACCAGGTCGCCGTCGTCCTGCAGGACCAGGGTCGACCCGGGCACCGCCGGGCGGTGCGTGCGCCACACCACCGCGCCGTCGTCGTCCTTCACGACGAGCACGCCCGCGTCGTCGAGCGTCAGCGCCGCACCCTCGCCCTCGGTGCCCGCGGCCCAGCGCGGCAGCGAGTCCGGCCCCAGCAGCACGACGTTGCCCGTCCGGCGCACGACCAGCACGTGCCGCCCGTCGGGCGAGGTCAGCGGCTGGCCGGGCACGACCGACCCGCCCGCGACGAGCGTGCTCGCGCGCTGCGAGGTCCCGGTCGCCCAGACCGTCGCGCCCGCGGCGTCGAGCAGCACGAGGTCGCCGTCGTCGCGCACCTCGAGGCGGGCACCGACGACCTGCACGCCCTCCTGCTCGTCGGGCGTCCACAGCGTGCGTCCGCTCGGGGCGACCAGCCGCAGCCGGCCCGCCTCGTCGAGCTCGAGCTCCGCGCCGCGCGTGCCGCCGTCGACCGTCCAGACGACGTCGCCACCCGGTCCGTACAGCGACACGCGACCCGAGCGCTGCACGACGAGGACGGTCGTACCACCGAGCGAGACGAGCGACTCGCGCGCGCCCAGCCTCTCGCCCGTGACCAGGTGGTCCGTGTCCGCCGCGGCCCGTGCCGGGACGGTGAGCACCACGGTGGCCAGCAGCGCGACGAGCCCGAGCAGGGCGCTCGCGAGCGCGGCGGTCACCCTCGACCGTCGCGGCAGGGCCTGGTGCCGCTGTGCCATCGCCCCACGGTAAGCCCGCTGCCGCGGGCTGGCACGGGTGAACCCTGCGCCGGGTGCGCGCTCCGCGACGAGGTGTGGTGCCCGACCGGCGTCCGCGCCGGGTGGCTGCGCTCAGGCGGGGCGGGTGCCGCCGAACGGTCCGGCCCAGCTCTGGTCGGGCAGCACGATCGCGGGCCAGGGACGGCGCGCCTGCACGGTGGCCTTCGCGTCGGGCGTGATCCGCACGACCTGGTAGTCGACCATGAGGCGCGTCGCCGGGTCCCAGCGCAGCACCGTCATCTCGGCCGTGCCGTTCAGCGGCCCGACCGTCGCCTCACCCAGCGTCGCACCGGCCGTGCTCGAGCTCAGGTAGCGGATGCCCAGGCCCACCTGGCGCGGGTCGGTGCGTCGGTGCAGGTGACCCGACACCTGCGCGGGGACGCACCCGCTCTCGAGAGCGGGCTCGCCGACGGCCGGCGTGTGGATGAGCAGCAGGTCGACGCCGCCCTCGTCGCACGCGGTCCGGCCGAGCCGCGCGCCCGCGTCCACCGCGCTCTCCCCCAGCGACGCCGTGCCGGCACCCGCGCGCGTCTCGTTGGGGTCCGAGTCGCCGAGGATGCGCAGGCCGTCGACCTCGACGACCTTGCCGGAGAGCACGCGCGCGCCCGCGTCGGCGTACGCGGCGGCGGACGACGCGGAGTCGTGGTTGCCCGGCGAGACCACCAGGTGGACGCCGTCCGGCACGGCCGAGGCGAACGTCGACGTGCAGTACTGCTCGACCGCGGTGCCGTTCATCGTGGTGTCGCCCGCGTCGAGCACGATCGACGCGCCGGACCGCTCGGCGAGCGTCGTGATGAGCGGGGCCATGCCGACGTTGCAGTGCAGGTCGGAGACGACGACCAGGACGACGAGGTCCTCCTCGGGCGTCGTGGGCGTCGGCGACGGCGTCGGGGCGGTCGGGCTGCTCGTCGCGCCGGTGGGGTCGCCGGACGGGTCACCCGCTGCCTCGTCGTCCTGCTGGTCGCCCTGCTGGTCGTCCTGCTGCCCGTCCGGCTGGACGTCCTGCTGCTGATCCTGCTGCTGATCCTGCTGACCGTCGGACCGGTCGTCGTCCGCGTCGGCCCCGCCGCCGGCCTGCGCGTCGCCCTGCTCACCGGACTGCTCGCCGGACTGCTCATCCGGCTGCTCGTCGTCCTGGCCGCCCGACGTCTCGTCGTCCTGGCCGCCCGACGACGGCGACAGCTGGTCGTCGCGCGCCTGCTGCGCGCGTGCCTGCAGCGCCTCGATCTCGGCCCGCTCGTCCCACGCGGCGGCGAGCGAGGCGTCGGCGCGCTCGTAGAACTCCTGGTTCGTGCGGTACGCCGCGAGCACCTTGGCGCCGTACGTGTCGATGACACCACCCAGCCGCCCGGTGACCCGCGCGCCCTCGAGCGCGGTGCCGTCGAACACGTGCGAGACCGGCCGGGGACACCTCCGCCCCGCCCGACGGTCCCGTGCTGGACGTGCCGACCGTTGCGACCAGCACCACGATCGCCGTGCCCGCCGCGATGCGGGCGCGGTGCGCACCCCACGAGCGCGCGAGCTCGCCGCGACGCGTCGCCCCGAGCGCGACCCGCCCGAGCCACCACAGGGCGACCATCGCGACGAACAGCACGGTCGCGCGCCGCAACGCGTCGCGGACGAGTCCCTGGGTGACGTCGGCGATCGTCGTCTGGGGAGCTGAGAAGAACTGCACGTACCGCTGCAGGTCGCCCGACAGCGCCTGCAGGGTCGTGGCGTCGTCGACCTCGGTCAGCGACGCGGGGATCTCCTGCACGGTGACGTGCGTGCCCAGGCTCAGCGGCAGCGGCGAGTCGACCTCGAGCGTGCCGAGCGGGCCGAGGTCCACGACGACGAGGCCGTCGGTGGTCACGGCGTACTCCGCGAGGTGCGGACCGAAACCGCCCTCGGTGCGGGCCGTCGTCACACCGACCGCGAGCGAGGCCAGCAGCGCGGCGAGCACGAGAGCAGCGCGGACGAGCCAGCGCGCGCGGTCGCGGCGCGTCGCGTCGGTCTGCTCGGTCATCGTCACGAGCCTAGACGCGCGCGGAAGGACACCCGTCACGGGCGACCCGCGCGGCGACGCCCTCCCACGGTTCGACGGCGCCTCACTGGTAGGTCACCAGGTCCGGCACGGGGTCCACCTGGAACGTCTGCTCGGGCGACAGCGTCGGCGAGTCCTCGTCGACGAAGTTCTTCCAGCCCCAGTGCACGGCCGGCGCCCCCGCGCGCAGCGTGTTCCACGTCCCGCGCTTGGCCGGCTGCGTCCCCTGGCCGTCGACGTGGATGACCGTCGCGAGCTCGTCGTGGGACGTGTCGAGCCGGTCGCGGTCGCGGATCATCGACAGCGAGAACTGGTGCAGCACGAACATCTTCTGCGGCAGGTGCCGTGCGGCGGTCAGGTCGGCGAGCCACCGGGACACCGCGTTGACCTCGTCGACGTCGACCGACCCGATCTGCTCGAGGTGCACCTGGTCGGACGCGAGCCGCCACTCGGGGTCGAGCGCGAGGCCCACGTGCGGGAGCTCGAGCAGCTCGGTGTACTCCTTGGCCTGCGTGAGGAAGTCGTCGCGGCCCGGCTGCAGGTCGATGACGACCGCGAGGCCCGCCTCCTGCGCCGCGTCGACGAGCGGGCGCAGCTCGGCGACCGACCGCCGACGCGAGTAGCTGCCGTCGTCCTCGGGTGCGGCGGACGCGATCGTCGCGATGAGCTCGACCGCGGGGACCACCGTGGCGTCGGTGAGCGGCCGGTACACGCGCGCGAGCCGCTGCGCGCGGCTCACCGTCGCGGGGACGTCCTGCTCGCCGAGCACGCCGAGCGCCTTCGACCCGGGCGTCCCGTACAACGCGACGTACCGCTTGTGCGGGACGCCCTCCTGCTCCGGGAACACGAGCTGTCCGCCGCCCGGGGCGAGCACGCCCGTCGCGGCGGTCGCGACGCGCGTCTCGAGCTGCTCGGCGGGCCCGAACGCCGCGCCGAGCGCGACCACGTGCGCGGGCGCGGCCTCGGCGACCGCCTCGACCGTGGCCGTCGTGGCCCGCGGGTCTCCTCCGGGCACCGCGACGAGCGGCACGCGCGCCGCGCGCAGCGTCGCGAGCGCCGCGGGCGTGTCCGCACCCGCGCCCGTCAGGCCGACGAGGCCCGGCACCGCATCGGGCAGCCGTGTCGGGGGCAGCGCAGGGCTTCCCGTGGACCGCGTCGGGCCGGGTCCCGTGGCCGCCGCGGGGGTGGCGGTGGGGCGCGTCGGTGCGGACGCCGTCGTCGTCGGGAGTGTCGAGGTGGGCGTGGTCCCGGCGGACGTCGGAGCGGGCGTCGGGGAGGCCTCGGGCGTCGGCAGCGCACCGGGGACGACGAGCGTGGGGACCGGCCGGGAGCCGAGGCCCGCGACCGCCACGGCGGCGTCGTCGACCGCGCGCGCGGGGCCGAGCTCGACGCCCAGCGCCGCCCCGAGCTCGTCCGGCCCCGCCCCGGCGGGCACCGGCACGACGCGCGCCGCGGACGGCGCGACGGACCGCGCAGCGTCCCCGACGACGAGCACCGCCCGCACCCCCAGACGCTCGAGCTCGTCCGTGACGACGCGGTCCGCCCGCGCGGTCGACGTGAGCAGCAGCGGCGCCCCGACAGCGACCGCCGCGCTGGCCCCCGTGAGCACCGCGGCCTCGTCGTCGGCCGGCGCGAGCACGGCGACGGGCGCCGTCGCGAACACCGCGGCCGACGCCTCGAGTGCCGCGCCGGGCGCGTCGGGTGCCGCCAGCACCGTCGCGGCGGCGCTCGGCTGCTGCAGCACCGCGACGGCGGGCTCGGGCGTCGGGCTCGGAGTCGCGAACGCACTCGTCGTGCCGGTCGCGGTCCCGTGCGCGACGGGCTCCCGCTCGTCCGGCCGGGCGACGACGAGCAGGGCCCCGACGAGCACCACGACCAGCACGGTCGTGACGATCCCGAGCACAGCGCGTCCTCGCCGCACGTCGCCCCCTGAGGTCGGTGACAGGTCGGGACACTCTACGTGCGGCCCCCTGTCCCAGGTTCCAGGCCCCGGCGTCCCCGCGGTCTGACCTGCCCTCGGGCCGGGGACGGGGCATGATCGGGCGATGAGCCCGACCGCCGCCGACGCCCACGACCGCCCGGGTGTGTACTCCCAGCCGGGGACCGAGTACCAGCGGGACACCCGCTACATCCAGACCCGGATCACCGCCGACGGCCGCGACGGCTACCCCGTCGAGCCCGGCCGGTACCGCCTCGTCGTCGCGCGCGCGTGCCCGTGGGCGAACCGCGCGATCATCGTGCGCCGCCTGCTCGGGCTCGAGCCCGTGCTGTCGATGGGGGTGTGCGGCCCGACCCACGACGAGCGGTCGTGGACGTTCGACCTCGACCCGGGCGGCGTCGACCCGGTCCTGGGCATCCCCCGGATCCGCGACGCGTACCTCGCGCGGTTCCCCGACTACCCGCGTGGGATCACGGTGCCCGCGATCGTCGACGTCCCGACCGGTGCGGTGGTCACCAACGACTTCGCGCAGATCACGCTCGACCTGTCGACGCAGTGGACCGCCCACCACCGCCCGGGTGCGCCGGACCTGTACCCCGAGCACCTGCGCGGCGAGATCGACGAGGTCGCCGACCTGGTCTATCGCGACGTCAACAACGGCGTGTACCGGTGCGGCTTCGCGGGCACGCAGGACGCGTACGACACCGCGTTCCGGCGCCTGTTCGACCGGCTCGACTGGCTGAGCGAGCGCCTCGCGACGCGCCGCTTCCTCGTCGGCGACAGCATCACCGAGGCGGACGTGCGGCTCTTCACGACGCTCGTGCGGTTCGACGCCGTCTATCACGGGCACTTCAAGACGAACCGCAGCACGCTTGCGCAGATGCCGGTGCTGTGGGCGTACGCGCGGGACCTGTTCCAGACGCCGGGCTTCGGCGACACGGTCGACTTCACGCACATCAAGGCGCACTACTACCTCGTGCACCGCGACCTGAACCCGAGTGGGATCGTGCCCGGGGGCCCCGACCTGACAGGCTGGTGGACCGCGCACGGGCGCGAGGAGCTCGGGGGCCGGCCGTTCGGCGACGGCACGCCGCCGGGTCCCGTGCCCGAGGGTGAGCGGGTGCCCGAGGGGCACGGCGCGCCCCGCGGCTGAGCGCTAGTCCTCGTCGGCGCGGCGCGTGCGGCCCAGGCCGGACAGGAACCGCGGGCCCGTGCGCTCGAGCTCCGCGACGTACGCGTCCCCCCACGTCCCGTACGGTGCACGCGCGAGCGCGTCGTTGGCGAAGCGCGGGTCGTCGGTCACCTCGGTGACGCAGAACGACGGGACGACGAGGTCCGTCACCGGTCCGCCGCGCTCGACCTCGGCGACGACGAGCGGGGCGTTGCCGCCCGCGAACACGTCGACCACCCAGCCGTCGTCGCCCAACCACACCGAGTGCCGGGACTTGGCGATGCGCTGCCCGCCGCGCCGCACGAGCTGGATCCCGACCGCGACGTCGAGCTCGCGCTCGGCCTCGTAGCGCGTGCCCGAGTTCATCGGCCCCTTCACGGTGACCGCGCAGAAGTCGAACCGGTCCTCGTACTCCTCGAGCGCCTCGAGCGGCGTCAGCGCCGGGTCGAGCGCGGGCGCGCCGGGCGTCTGCACACGCACGCGCAACGCGTAGCCCTCGTCGGCCAGGTAGTACGACTGGACGATCGTCGCGGGCGCCTCGTCGAGCAGGTCGACGGGCAGGTCCCGCACCCAGAACCGACGCTCGAACTCGAAGTCGCCATATCCGGTGTCGCTCACGCCCCCACGCTAGGGTCACAGCGGGTGAGCGCGACGGTTGCCGCGCCGCGACGCGACCTCGGAGGCCGTCATGACCATTCCGATCCGGCCAGCCACGTCGGCCCCGCCCGCGCGCGGCGCCACCGAGCCCGCGCTCCCCGATCCGCCCGCCATCGGCGCAGCCGCGCCCGACGCAGCCGTCGACCCCCGGCCCTCGCTCGGGCGGCGTGTGCTCGCGGCGTTCGCGCGGTGGCCGCGCCGCCTGTCCGGACCCGGCCTCGCGGGCGCGCTGCTGTTCTTCGCGATCTCGCTCGGGCCCGCGCTCGTCCCTCGCGCGGCGCTCTACCAGGGTGCGGTCGCGGGCATCTGCGCCGCGATCGGGTACGGGCTCGGCGCGCTGCTCGCGTGGGTCGTGCGCACGGCCGGCGTGCCGTGGTCGCGGGCCGGCAGCCGGTGGTTCCGCCGCGTCCTGCTGATCGCGGCTCTCGTCGTCGTGCCCGCCGCGCTCTGGTGGAACAACACGTGGCAGGACGACCTGCTCGAGCTGTTCGGCGAGCCGCCCGCGCAGTCGTCGCACCCGTTCGTCGTGCTCGGTCTCGCGGTCGTCCTCGCGGTCCTGCTGCTGCAGGTCGCGCGCGGGTTGCGGCGCGTGACGCAGTGGGTCGGCCGGCTCGTGCGGCGACTCGTCGGCCGCTGGGTCCCGGTGCCGGTGACGCGGCTCGTCGCGATCGCGCTCGTCGCGTGGCTCACGGTCGTCGTGCTCGACGGCACGGTCGTGCGCGGCGGGCTCGCGGCGCTCAACGGCGTCTACTCGACGCTCGACACCGGGACCGCCGACGGCGTCGAGCAGCCCGACGACCCGCTGCGCAGCGGCTCGCCGCAGTCGCTGGCCGCCTGGGACGAGCTCGGGCTGCAGGGCCGTACCTTCGTGGCGGGCCGCCGCCCGGCCGCGCACTTCGAGGAGGTCGCACAGCGCACCGGACGCACCGAACCGCTGCAGGACCCGATCCGCGTGTACGCGGGCCTGTCCGCCGGTGACACGCTCGACGAGGTCGCACAGGTCGTCGTCGCCGAGCTCGACCGCACGCGCGCGTGGGACCGCTCGGTGCTCGCAGTCGTCACGGCGACCGGGACGGGCTGGGTCGACCCGTCGATGTCGGACTCGCTCGAGCTGCTGTGGGGCGGGGACACCGCGATCGCGTCGATGCAGTACTCGTACCTGCCGTCGTGGGTGAGCTTCGTCGGCGACCGCTCGACCCCGCCCGCCGCGGGCAAGGCGCTGTTCGAGGCGGTCTACGAGCGCTGGTCGCAGCTGCCGCAGGACGACCGGCCGCTGCTCTACGTCGCGGGGATCTCGCTGGGCTCCTACGGGAGCCAGGGTGCGTTCTCGTCCGTGCAGGACGTGGTCGCCCGCACCGACGGCGCGCTGTGGGTCGGCACACCCGGGTTCACCGAGCTCTGGCGTGAGCTGACCGACGACCGCGACCCGGGTTCCCCCGAGATCACGCCGGTGCTGGACGGCGGGCAGACCGTGCGGTGGGCCAACCGCCCGGCCGACGGGACCGACCGCCAGCTCTGGGCCCTCGGGGACGCGTGGGAGCGGCCGCGCGTCGTCTACGACCAGCACGCGTCCGACGGCGTCACCTGGTGGTCGCCGCGCCTGGTGCTCAACAAGCCCGACTGGCTGAGCGAGCCGCGCGGCTCGGACGTGCTGCCCTCGACGCGCTGGGTCCCGATCATCACGTTCTGGCAGACGACGATCGACCTGTTCGTCGCCGGCAGCGCGCCGCCCGGCCACGGGCACAACTACCACACGGAGTACGCGGACGGCTGGTCCGCGATCGCCCCGCCGGACGGCTGGGACGCCGACGACACCGCTGTGCTGCGCGAGGTCGTCGGCCTCGTCCCGTCCGTCGCGTGAGCCTCAGGCGCCCCGGAGCCCGTCCCACCTCGCGCGCCGTGCCGCCTGCTCGACCGGGTCGGGCACGGGCAGCGACGCGAGCAGCCGTTGCGTGTACGGGTGCTGCGGTGCGCCGAGCACCTCGTCGCCCGTGCCCTCCTCGACGAGCACACCGCGGTGCAGCACCGCGATCCGGTCCGCGAGCATGTCGACGACCGCGAGGTCGTGGCTGATAAACAGGCACGCGAAGCCGAGCTCGACCTGCAGCCGCGCGAACAGGTCCAGCACACGCGCCTGCACGGAGACGTCGAGCGCGGAGGTCGGCTCGTCCGCGATCAGCAGCTCGGGGTCGAGCGCGAGCGCACGCGCGAGCGACGCGCGCTGACGCTGCCCGCCCGACAGCTCGTGCGGGAACCGATCGCCGTACGCGCGCGGCAGCTGGACCGCCTCGAGCAGCTCGTCGACCCGCGGCCGTGCGTCCTGCGGCGAGTCCGCGACGCCGTGCACGACGAGCGGCTCGGCGACGCACTGCGCGATCGTCAGGAGCGGGTTGAAGCTCGTCGCAGGGTCCTGGAAGACGAAGCCGATGCGCTTGCGGACCGGGCGGAACCGCCGTTCCCGCACACCGTTCATCTCGACCCCGAGCACCTCGAGCGACCCACCCGTGACGTGCGTGAGTCCAGCGATCGCCCGGCCGATGGTGGTCTTCCCGCTGCCGGACTCCCCCACCAGCCCGAGCACCTCGCCCGGTGCGATGTGCAGGTCGACCCCCGCCACCGCGGTGAAGCCCGGCTTGCGCAGGCGGCCGGGGTAGGTGACCTCGAGCCCACGAGCGCGCACGACCGGGCCTGCCTCAGGGTCGACCGGGCGCGACGTGAGCGTGGGCGCGCCCCGCTCGCGCAGCCGCACGCCGCCCACGCGCGGGACCGCGTCGAGCAGCCGGCGCGTGTACGGGTGCTGCGGCGAGGCGAACAGCGTGCGGACGTCCGCCTGCTCGACGATCTCGCCGTCGTACATCACCGCGACGCGGTCCGCGAGGTCCGCGACGACGCCCATGTTGTGCGTGATGAGCACGATCGCGGCGCCGAACTCCTGCGGCAGGATCCGCAGCAGGTCGAGGATCTCGGCCTGGACGGTCACGTCGAGGGCGGTCGTCGGCTCGTCCGCGATCACGAGGCCCGGGTTGAGCACGAGGGCCTGGGCGATCACGATGCGCTGCTTCTGCCCGCCCGAGAACTGGTGCGGGTAGTGGTCGACCCGGTGCTCGGGGTCGGGGATGCCGACCCGGCGCAGCACGTCGATCGCCTGCTCGCGGGCCTGCTCACGCGTCAGCCGCGCGTGCGCGCGCAGGCCTTCCGCGATCTGCCACCCCACCGGGAACACGGGGTTGAGCACGGATGACGGCTCCTGGAACACCATCGCGGCGTCGCGTCCGCGCAGCCGGCGCAGCGCGGACGACGAGACCGTGGTGACGTCCTGCACGTCGCTGCCGTCGCGTCCGGAGAGCAGCACCGCACCGCTCGTGCGCGCGGTCTCGGGCAGCAGCCCGAGGACCGAGCGCGCGGTCACGGTCTTGCCCGAGCCGGACTCGCCCACGATCGCGAGCACCTCGCCCGCCGCGACCTGCAGGCTCACGCCCTTGACCGCGGCCACCGCGCCGGCGTCGGTGTCGAACGTGACCTTCAGGTCACGGATCTCGACGACAGGTGTGCTCATCGGTCCTCCTCCGGCCCGGAGACGGGTTCGCTCTCGGGCAGGATCTCGGGCGGTGCGCCCTCGAGCGCGTCCAGCCCGTCGACGCCCTCGGGTCCGGCGGCGAGCACGCCACCCGGCACGACGCTCGTCGTGCCGACCTCGCCCGCGACCAGCGCGGCCCGACGCCTCGTGCGCAGGCGCGGGTCGGCGAGGTCGTTGAGCGACTCGCCGACGAGCGTCACGCCGAGCGCGGTGAGCACGATCGCGACACCGGGCGGGATCGCGGTCCACCAGATGCCGCTCGTGACGTCCGCGAGCGCCTTGTGCAGGTCGTAGCCCCAGTCCCCCGCGGCGGTCGGCTCGATGCCGAAGCCCAGGAAGCCCAGCCCCGCGAGCGTCAGCACGGCCTCGCACGCGTTGAGCGTGACGATCAGCGGCAGCGTGCGGACCGCGTTGCGCAGCACGTGGCGCGTCATGATCCGCACGTGCCCGGCTCCCACGACGCGCGCTGACTCGACGAACGCCTCGCCCTTGACGCGCACGACCTCGGCCCGCACCACGCGGAAGTACTGCGGGATGAACACGACGGTGATCGAGATGGCGGTGGCCATGACGCCGCCCCACATCGAGGACTGACCGCCGCTGATGACGATGGCCGCGAGGATCGCGAGCAGCAGGGACGGGAACGCGTAGATCGCGTCCGCGACGACGACGAGCACCCGGTCGAGCCAGCCCCCGAAGTACCCGGAGAGCAGACCCAGCGTCACGCCGATCACGATCGACAGGATCACGCCGATGACGATCGTGTAGAGCGCCGTCCTGGCGCCCCAGATCACGCGGGACAGGACGTCGTAGCCGGCCACGGTCGTGCCGAGCAGGTGGTCCGAGCTCGGTTCGACGTGCGAGCCGAACAGCTCACCGTCGGCGCGCAGCTGCGCCCACCCGTAGGGAGCGAGCAGCGGGGCGAGGACCGCCGTCAGGACGAAGACCGCGGTCAGCACCAGCCCCGCGACGAGCATGCCGCGCTGCAGCCCGACGCTCGTGCGCAGCTGGTGCACGACGGGCAGGCGCTTCCAGCGCGGCGCGTGCTCGGGCAGCGTCCCGGTCGGGGTCGTGTCGGTCGCCATGTCAGAACCTCACCCGGGGGTCGACGAGCGCCGCGATGACGTCGACGACGAAGTTGGTCAGCGCGACGATGACCGCGAGCAGCGCGACCATGCCCTGGACGGCCACGTAGTCCCGCGCGAGCAGGTACTGCACGAGCTGGAACCCGAGGCCCTTCCACTCGAACGTGGTCTCGGTGAGCACCGCGCCCGCGAGCAGCATCGCGATCTGCAGACCGATCACGGTGATGATCGGCACGAGCGCGGGGCGCCACGCGTGCTTGCGCAGCAGCCGGCGTTCGGGCACGCCGCGCGAGCGCGCGGCCTCGACGTAGCCGGTCGCGAGCGAGCCGATCACGTTGGTGCGCACGAGGCGCAGGAACACCCCCGCCGTGAGCAGGCCCAACGCGACCGCAGGCAGCACCGCGTGCTGCAGGACGTCGACGACGACGTCGCCGTCACCCGTGCTGATCGCGTCGATCAGGTAGATCCCGGTGTCCGACCCCTTGCGCTGCATCTGGATCTCCGCGCCCGTCGACGCGCGACCGGCGACCGGCAGCCAGCCGAGCCAGACGGAGAAGACGAGCTTGAGCAGCATCCCGGCGAAGAACACGGGGGTCGCGTACGCGACCACCGCCGAGACGCGCAGCGTCGCGTCGACGCCACGGTCACGCCGCGCCGCGGCGAGCCGGCCGAGCGGGATGCCGACGACGAACGCGACGAGCAGCGCGTACATCGCGAGCTCGAGGGTCGCGGTCCCGTAGGTCAGCAGCACCTCGGTGACGGGTCGGTTGTCGGAGATCGTCGTGCCGAAGTCACCGCGCAGGATCCCGCCGAGGTAGTCGAGGTACTGCTGGATCAGCGGCCGGTCGTACCCCGCCTCGTGGATCCGCTCGGCGAGCTGCTCCGGCGTGAGACGGCCGCCGAGCGCCGCGGTGATCGGGTCGCCGGTCGACCTCATCATCACGAAGACCGTCGTGACCAGGATGAGAATCGTCGGGAAGATGAGCAGGAACCGGACCAGCAGGTACCGGCCGAGCCCGCCGCCCGGGCGTCGTCGGCCGGGCGTGGTCGCGGACGGGGCGGGCGCGGTGCCCGTCTCGTCCGTCGTGATCGTGGTCATGGGGTGTCCCGGGGTGAGGCGTCGAGGTGGGCGCGGGCGACGGCCCGCCCCGCGAGGTGCGGGGCGGGCCGTCCGGGCTCACTTCGACAGGGCGCCGTAGCGGAACTTGAAGGATGCGTCGAGCGTGTCGGCGGCGCCCTTCACGTCCTTGCCGACGACCGCGACCTGCGCACCCTGCAGGTACGGGACGGTCGAGAGGTCGGCGGCGACCTTGTCCTGGATCTCCTCGATGATCGAGGTGCGCTCGGCCGGCTCGGTCGTGACGGCCTGCTGCAGGATGAGGTCGTTGACCTCCCGGTTCACGTAGTGGTTGACCAGGAAGTTCTCGGTGAGGAAGAACGGCGTCAGGTAGTTGTCGGCGTCGGAGTAGTCCGGGAACCAGCCGAGCTGGTAGGCGGGGTAGACGTCCGACGAGCGGTCCTTCGAGTACTGCACCCACTCGGTCGTCTGCAGGTCGACCGCGAACAGGCCGCTGTCCTCGAGCTGGTCCTTGATCATCGCGTACTCGTCGGCCGAGGACGGGCCGTAGTGGTCGTTCGAGTACTGCAGGCTCAGCGCGACGGGCGTCGTGACACCCGCGGCCTCGAGCGCCGCCTTCGCCTTGTCCACGTCGGGACCGCCCGACCCGTCGCCGTACAGACCCTTGAGCGACTCGGTCGCGCCCGTCAGCCCGGCCGGGACGTAGGAGTACAGCGGCGTGTAGGTGCCCTTGTAGACCTGCTCGGCGATCGCGTCACGGTCGATGAGGTGCGCGACCGCCTGGCGGACCGCGAGCGCCTTGGCGGGGTCCGGCTCGGCGGACTTGGCGCCGTACGGCTGGGTGTCGAAGTTGAAGACGACGTAGCGGATCTCGCCACCGGGGCCGTCGACGACCTGCACCTTGTCGTCACCGCGCAGGTCGCCGATGTCGGTGGCCGTCAGGCTGCGCCACGCGACGTCGATGTTGCCCTGCTGGATGTCGAGCTTGAGGTTGGACGCGTCGGCGTAGTACTTCACGTTGACCTCGGGGGTCTTGGCGGCGCCGAGGATGCCCTGGTAGCCGTCGTACGCCTCGTACGTGACCAGGTTGTTGAAGTCGTAGCTCGTGATCACGTACTGCCCGGCGAACGCGTTGCCCTTGACGATGTCGTCGTCCGGGGTGATCGCGTCGGCGGCGAACACCTCCTCGTCCACGATCGGGCCGACGGGGCTCGACAGGATCTGCGGGAAGACCTGGTCGTTGTCCGACTTGAGGTGGAAGACGACCGTCGTGGGGTCGACGGCCTCGACGCTGTCGAGGTTGTAGAGCAGCGACGACGGCCCGTTCTCGGCGGCGATGGCCACCTGGCGGTCGAAGCTGAACTTCACGTCCGACGAGGTCAGGTCGTGGCCGTTGGCCCACTTGAGGCCCGGCTTGAGCGTGACGGTGTACTCGCTGGGCGAGGTGAACTCGGCCGACTCGGCGATGTCGGGCTCGACGTCGGGGCTCCCGTACGGCGTGTTCAGCAGGAACGGGAACACCTGGTTCATGATCGCGAACGAGCCGTTGTCGTACGAGCCGGCGGGGTCCAGCGTCGTCACCTTGTCGGTCGTCCCGATCGTGAGGCTGCCACCGCCCGCGCCTCCACCGTTCGTCGCGGCGTCGTCGGTGCCGTTGTCGGACGAGCAGGCCGTGAGCGCAAGCCCGACAGCCGTGAGACCTGCGGCCGTCGCGACCAGGCGACGACGGGTGCGTGCGGAGGTCATCCGTCACCTCTTCCGTGGGGGCCGGCTGGAGACCGGCCGGTTACGTGATGGGGGATGTGTAGCACATTGGTGTGACCTGGGTAACTTGCGTCTTACCGGTGAGTAACATCCCGATATCGGTTCGGTCACGGAGGGAACAGGTCGCCTGCGTCCATCCACCGGGACGCCGGTTCCGGACCTCCGCCGCGGCGCGCTACGGTCGTCGGGACAAAGCCCCCGGGGAGCGCAGGAGCGCTGAGAGTGCGGCCGGACACCACGTCCCACCCGCAGACCCGTGGAACCTGACCTGGTTCGCACCAGCGTAGGGAGCAGGGCGTGCGTCGCCGGCGGCCGCCGGCGCGCGGTCGCGTCGCCGCAGTCCGGACGACGAGGCCGGGTGTCGGCGTCCGTCGGAGGATGCCGGCTGCCCGGGGGTCCGGCACTCCCGAAGGAGCCACCCGTGACCCTCCAGCCCGACACGCGCCAGCCCGACACGCGCCAGCCCGACTCCCGCCAGGCCGAGACCCGCCAGCCCGACGACCCCCGACCGGGGACGGCACCCCGTCGTACTCCCCCGTCACCGGCGGACCTCGGCATCGGTGCGCGCCTGTCGCTGCACCCGCACCGCGAGGACTTCGTCGACGTGATCGTCGACGCGCTGGACGCCGCACCCGCCGACGACGTCGAGGTCACCACCGACGACGTCACGACGTTCGTGCGCGGCACCGAGGAGGCCGTCGTGCACTACGTGCGCGACGTGGTCGTCGCCGCCGCACGTGCGGGCGGGCACCTCGTCGCGCACCTGCAGCTCTCGCGCGGCTGCCCGGGTGAGGTCGACTGCGCGCTGGCCGACGACGCCGTCCTCGTCACGGGGCAGGCGCCGACGCTGCCGACCACGGGTGTGCGGACCGCGGCGCACTGGTCGCTGTACCCGCTCGACGACGGGGGTCCGGGCCGCGCGGGCGACCACATGGCGGCGATCACCGCGGCGATCGACGCCGCCCGTGAGCGGGTGGAGGTCACGCCCGAGCACTTCGTCACGCGCCTCGACGGCGACCTCGCCGACGTCCTGTCGACCGTCGTCGCGGGTTGGCTCGGCGCCGGCCGGACCGTGCGGCACGTCGTCACGCACGTGACGCTCTCGATCGCGTCGCCCTCGTGGGAGGCGGACCGATGAGCGCCCGGCGCGGCCTGACGCTCGGCGACCTCGTGCTGCTCGCCGTCCTCGCGGTGGTGCTCGGATTCCTCTACTGGGCCCTCGTGCAGCTCTGGGGCGCGCTGCAGCTCGCGATGGGGCCGTTCGGCGACCTCGCGCAGCACGTGCTCGCGGGCGGCTGGATGGTCGCCGCTCCTCTGGCCACGTACATCGTGCGCAAGCCGCTCGTGGGGATCGTCGTCGAGATCCTCGCGGCGTTCGTCGAGGTCGTGTTCCTCGCCTCGCCCGTCGGGCCGATGCTGCTCGTCGTCGGCCTCGTGCAGGGCGCGGGTGCCGAGCTGCCGTTCGCGCTCACGCGGTACCGCCGGTACGGGTGGGGCGTGTTCGTCGCCTCGGGCGTGAGCGCGGCGCTCGCCTCGGTGGTCATGGGCACGATCCGGTTCGGGTGGCTGCAGCAGGACTGGTTCGCGTGGCGGCTCGGGCTGACGCTCGTCTCGAGCGTCCTGCTGTGCGGGCTGCTCGCACGCGTGCTGGGCGACGCCCTTGCGCGCACGGGCGTGCTGGACAACACCGCGCTGGGGCGTGCGCGGCGCGCGGCCGCACGTCCGGGCGCGCCGGCGCACGACGAGGTCCCGGTCGCGTGATCGAGACGTCCGCCCTGGGCGTCGCGTACCCGGGCCGCGCGCCCGTGCTGCGCGACCTCACGCTGCGCGTCGACGCCGGCGAGCGCGTGCTCCTGCTCGGGCCCTCGGGCTCGGGCAAGAGCACGCTGCTGCGCGTGCTCGCCGGCGTCGTGCCCCAGCTCGTCGACGCCGACGTGTCCGGACGCGTGCTCGTCGCCGGGCAGGACGCGACGACGACCGATCCCGCGACGCTCGCCCGCGACGTCGGCACGCTCACGCAGAACCCGGCCGACCAGCTCTGCCTGCCGAGCGTCGAGGAGGAGGTCGCCTTCCCGCTCGAGAACCGCGCCTGGCCGCGCGAGCGGATCGAGCAGGCGGTCGCGCACGCGCTCGCCCGGGTCGGTGCGACCCACCTGCGTCACCGGCGCACGGCCGAGCTCTCGGGCGGCGAGGGGCAACGAGTCGCGCTCGCGGCGACGCTCGCGGCGGCGCCCGAGCTCCTGCTGCTCGACGAGCCGACCGCGCTGCTCGACCCCGCGGCCGCACGCGAGGTCGGGCGCCTGCTACGGCCCGCGGGCGGGGCGCAGGTCCTCGTCGAGCACCGGCTGGACGAGGTCGTCGACCTGCCCGATCGCACGGTCGTGCTGGACGACGACGGGCGTCTCGTCGCCGACGGCCCCACGCGCGAGGTCCTGCACGACGAGGCCGGCAGGTGGCATGCGCTCGGCGTCCGCCTGCCGGGCGCACCGTGGACCGCGCGCGCCACCAGACGCACGACGGCCGGCTCGACGGCCGCCGGCTCACGCGACGTCGGCACCCGCACGACACGCGTGCTGCGGGCGCGAGGGCTCGGCGTCCGGCGGGGCGGCCGCGACGTGCTCATGGGCGTCGACCTCGACGTCCACGCCGGACGCGTCACGGCCGTCGTCGGGCTCAACGGGTCCGGCAAGAGCACGCTCCTGCTCGCGCTCGCGGGCCTCCTGCCATACACGGGCGGTGTGGAGGGCGGCAGCGTCGGACTCGTGTTCCAGCAGCCCGAGCAGCAGTTCCTCACGCGCACGGTCGCAGACGAGGTCGCCTGGGGGCCGCGCCGGGCCCGGATGCCCGATCCCGAGGGCCTCGCGCGACGCGCGCTGGCGGCCGCGGCGCTCGAGCACCTGGCCGACCACGACCCGTTCCGGCTCTCGGGCGGGCAGCAACGGCGGCTGTCCGTCGCCGCCGCCGCGGTGTGCGGGCACGACGTCCTGCTGGCCGACGAGCCGACGTTCGGCCAGGACGGACGCACCACCGCGGCGACCGTCGCACTGCTGCGCTCGCTGGCCGACGAGGGCCGCGGGCTCGTCGTCGTGACGCACGACCTCGCGCTCGTCGCGGACCTCGCCGACGACCTCGTCGTCCTCGCCGACGGACGCGTGCTCGCACACGGGCCCGCCGCCGACCTGCTCTCCGCGGCGCCTCACGGGCCGCTGCGGACGGCAGGGCTCGTGCCCGCGGACGACCACGCGCAGGCGCACGCATGACGTCCTGCTCCCCCGCCCGCTTCGGTCGGGCCCTCGCGCACGACTCCGTGCTGCACCGCCGCAACCCGACCGTCAAGCTCGTCGTGCTCCTCGCGGTCTCCAGCGCGCTGCTCGTGCCGGTCGACGTCGCGACGCCGACCCTCGTCGGGCTCCTGCTCGTGCCCGCCGCAGCCCTCGCCGGCCGTCTCCCCGCGCGCACGCTCGCCACCGCGTGCGCGGCGTTCGCACCGTTCGCCGCCTCGCTGCTGGCCGTCAACGCCGTGACGCGCGACGGCGACGTGCTCGCGCGGGTCGCCGGGCTCGAGGTGACGCGCACGGGCCTCGTCGTCGGGACGTCGCTCGCGATCCGCACGCTCGTCGTCGGGGCGCTCGCCGTGGTGTTCACGGCCACCACCGACGGTCCACGGCTCATGACGAGCCTGCACCAGCACGCCCGCCTGCCCGCGCGCGTGACGTACGCGATCCTCGCGGGCTACCGCGTGCTCGAAGGGCTGCCCGAGGCCTGGACGACGATCCGGCGCGCGCAGGCCGTGCGCGACCCCAGCCGCCGGCGCGGCGCACCCCTGCCGCGCGACCCGGCCTCGCTGGCCCGCGCCGCGTTCGCGCTGCTGGTCGGCGCGCTGCGTCAGGGTGAACGGCTCTCGGTCACGCTCCAGCTGCGCGGGCTCGGCGCAGGTCCGCGCACCGTGCTGCGACCCGTCCCGCTGGCCGCGGCGGACGCCGCGCTCGCGCTCGTCGCGCTCGGCGCGTGCGGCCTCGCGCTGCTCGCGTCGTGGCGTGCGGGCTGGTTGCTCACCTGGTCCACACTCGGGTCCTCGTCACCGTGACCGGCGCGCGCACGGCAGACTCCAGGGGTGAACGACACGAGCCGCTACCGCAGCGACGACCACCTGGGCCACCGCACGCTGCTCGTCGCGGCCGCGTACGTCGTGCTGCGGCGCGGCGACGACGTCCTGCTGCAGCTCCGCCAGGGCACGGGCTACATGGACGGCCGGTGGGGGCTGCTCGCGGGCCACGTCGACCCGGGTGAGTCCGTGCACGAGGCCGCCGTGCGGGAGGCCGCAGAGGAGAGCGGCGTCCGCGTCGACGTGGCCGACCTCGAGCCGCTGACGGTGCTGCACCGGTTCGAGCGGACCGGGCCGCCCGTCGAGCAGCGCGTCGACGTCTTCTTCCTCGCGCGAGCGTGGCAGGGCGAGCCGCAGCTGCGCGAGCCCGACAAGAGCGCGCAGATGGGCTGGTTCCCGCTCGCGGCGCTGCCGGACGTCGTCCCGCACGAGCGGCTCGTGCTGGAGTCGCTCGCCGCGGGGACGCCGCTGCCCGCGGTGGTCTCGCTGCCACGCTGAGGCGCGGCGCACGAACGACGCGTCCCGCACGACGACGAGAGGGCCCCACCGGTCGACCGGGGAGCCCTCTCGTCGTGCGTGCGGCCGGTGTCAGCCGGTGTTCTGGACGCCGGCGGCCACACCGTTGACGGTGAGCAGCAGCAGGCGGCGCAGGTCGTCGTCCCGCTCGGGCGCGTCGCCCGTGCGCAGACCGCGCAGCGCGCGCAGCTGCAGCAGCGACAGCGCGTCGACGTACGGGCTGCGGAGCTGGACGGCACGGCCCAGGATGCGGCGCCGCGACAGCACCGCGTCGGAGTCCGTGATCGCGAGCACCCAGCGACGCGTGCGCGCCATCTCGTCGAGCACGAGCTGCGCGAAGTCCTCACGGTCGCCGAGCGCGAGGTAGCGCGCCGCGATCCGCTCGTCGGTCTTGGCCAGCGACATCTCGACGTTGTCGATGATCGTCGCGAACAGCGGCCAGTGCTGGTACGCCGAGCGCAGCTCGTCGAGGTCGGCGACCGTCTCCAGCGCGGTGCCCAGGCCGTACCAGCCGGCGAGGTTGATGCGGGCCTGCGACCAGGAGAACACCCACGGGATGGCGCGCAGGTCGTCGAGGCTCGAGACCGACAGGCCGCGGCGCGCGGGGCGCGAGCCGATCGGCAGCAGGCCGATCTCCTCGAGCGGCGTGACCTCGGCGAACCACTGAGGGAAGCCCTCGGCGCGGACGAGCTCGTGGAAGTGCGTGCGCGAGGCCTCGTCGAGCCGGGACGCGAGCGGCTGGAACCGCTCGGCCGCCTCCGCGTTGTGCCGCTCGACGCTCGGGGCACCCGCGAGCAGCGTCGCGGCGACGACCTGCTCGATGTGCCGAGCCGCGATGTGCGGGTCGCCGTAGCGGGCGAAGATGACCTCGCCCTGCTCGGTGAGCTTGAACCGGCCGTCGACCGAGCCCGGGGGCTGCGCGAGGAGCGCGCGGTTGGCGGGACCACCGCCACGCCCGAGCGCGCCGCCACGGCCGTGGAACAGCGTCAGGACGATCTCGTTGTCGCGAGCCCACTGCGTGATGCGGCGCTGCGCGTCGTCGAGCGCGAGCGTCGCCGACAGCGGACCGACGTCCTTGGACGAGTCCGAGTAGCCGAGCATGACCTCGACGCGTCGGCCGTTCTCGGCCAGGCGCTTACGCACCTGCGGCAGCTCGAGCGCCGCCTGCAGGATGTCCACGCTCGCCTCGAGGTCCGCGAACGTCTCGAACAACGGGATCGCGTCGATCACCGGCACGTTCTCGGCGCCGCCGTACGCCAGCTCGGCGAGCTCGTAGACCGCGGCCAGGTGCTCGGGTGCCTGCGTGAACGAGACGATGTAGCGGCGAGCGGCGTCCGGCCCGAACCGCTTCTGGATCGTGCCGACGGTGCGGAACGTGTCGAGCACCTCGACCGTGCGCGGCTCGAGCTCCCCGTCGATCCCGTTCGCGGCGATGTCGGCCAGCGCCGCCGCGTGCACCTGCGAGTGCTGACGGAGCTCGAGCTCGGCGAGGTGGAAGCCGAACGTCTGCACCTGCCACAGCAAGCGCTGCAGGTCGCCGTACGCCTGGCGGGTCGCGCCCGCGTCGACCAGGGAGCGCTGCACCACGAGCAGGTCCGCCTCGAGCTCCGCCGACGAGGCGTACGCGAGGTCCGCGTTGCGGCTGCGCGTCGCCGCGAGCCGCTCGACGACGAACAGCAGCTCGCGCCGGTGCGGCTCGTTGGGCGACTCGGCCGACACGCGCGACGCGATGGGCTCGGACAGCGAGCGCTGCCGCTGCCACAGCGCGTTGAGCTCGGACGACGCGGGCGTTCCCCCGCCGTCGAGCGTCAGGCCGGCGGCGGTGCGCGCGGCCGACCTCTCGAGCTCGACGAGCGCCTGCTCCGAGGCGAGCTGCGCGGCCGAGCGCGTGATCTCGGCGGTGACGTTCGGGTTGCCGTCGCGGTCGCCACCGATCCACGAGCCGAGGCGCGCGAACGGCCGCACGACGGGCTGCTGCGTCCCGGCGTCGCCGTCGAGCAGCCAGTCGTCGAGCCGGCGGTAGACCGCGGGCAGCACGTCGGCGAGCGTGGACTCGAAGACCCCGAGGACCGTGCGGACCTCGTCGAGCACGCTGGGCTTGGCCTGCCGCAGCGGAGCGGTCCGCCACAGCGTGTCGATCTCCGCCAGCAGGCGGCGGTCGTTCTCGGCGAGGGACATGCCGCCGGTGGTGCGCACGTCGCGCTCGGCGACGAGCTCCGCGATGCGACGGATCGAGCGCGAGACGGCACGCCGACGCGCCTCGGTCGGGTGCGCCGTGAGCACGGGACGGAACTCGACCTCGCGCAGGCGGCGTCGCGCCTCGTCCTCGCCGACCTCGTCGGCGAGCTGCACGACGGCAGCCGGCAGGGAGTCGTCCGGCGTCAGCGCGTGCGGGTCCGTCTGCGCCTCGCGCTCACGCAGCACCCGGACGCGGTGGTACTCCTCGGCGGTGTTCGCGAGGTGGAAGTAGCACGTGAACGCGCGGGCGACCTGCTCCGCGCGGTCCAGCGTGAAGCCCGCGACGAGCTCCTCGGCGAGCGCCAGGGCGTCGCTCTCGGGCTCGTCGTGCGCGCGGATCGCGAGCTCACGCAGCCGCTCGACGTCCTCGAGCAGCTCGTCGCCGCCGGACTCACGCAGCACCCGCCCCAGGAACTCACCGAGCACCCGGACGTCGTTGCGGAGCGGTTCAGGGACCTCGTGGCGGGCGGAGCCGCGCCGGTTCTCGTGCGGAGCAGTTGGTGCTGTCACGCGGACAACATAAGGCACGGGTCTTTCGTCCCGGGTTCTCGTTCCACCGCCTGGGCAGAACCGACCGTCGCGACGAACGGAGGCACCGGGACGCCCGAGAGCGGCACCGCCCGGGTCCCGGCACGCCACGGGCCTGGCGCCGCGAGGCGACGCCAGGCCCGTGTGCGGGAAGGGCTCAGTCCAGCGCGATCGAGGACGCCGATGCCGACGACGTGCGCACGATCTGCACCGACTTCGACTTGCTCGAGACGATGTAGTCCTGCTTCTCGATCTTGGCGTAGGTGTAGCCGAGGCCGAGCTTCGTCGTCGTCAGCTTGAAGTAGCCGGACGACTGCGCCTTGGCCGTGCCGATCAGCTTGTAGGTCTTGGACCCCTTCTTCTTGAAGTAGACCTTGATCGTCTTGCCCTTGGTGTCGACGCCCGGGCTCGCGTAGCCGGTCAGCGTCGCGCTGCCACCGATCGTGCCGTAGACGCTGGCGATCTCGACGGCCGGCTTGACGCGGATCGTCTGCGAGACGGTCGCCGACTTCGCGACGACCGAACCGCCGGTCTTGACCCGGACGGTGGCCTTCCAGATGCCCGCCTTGTGCAGCGTCGAGCAGACGAAGGACTTGACCTTGTTGGTGCCGTTCACGACCTTGGACTCGACCGTGTAGGAGTTGATCTTCTCCGTCGAGCGCGTCAGCGTGATGTCGGCGTAGTAGTCCTTGCTGCTGCTCAGACCGGACGCCGAGAAGCTCCAGTAGAGGTACTTGCAGGTGCTCGGCGACTTGCGCTGGTCGAACTTGTTGACCGTCACCGTGGCAGCGGCCGGCTGTGCCTCGGAAGCGACGGCCGGCGCCGCGACGGCGCTCGAGGCCGCGAGCGCGACTCCCGCCAGGACGGCGATCAGGCGCGCGCGCGTGGTGCTGCTCGCGGCGCTCTTGGTGTTCACGGTCATGCTGTGCTCTCCCCTGTTTCGTGTGCGCACCCTGAAGGGTGGGTGCGCGGGGAGGCTATCGGAGCGAAACCCGACATTGCCGACCATTCCGCGTGGTGTCACCCGAGTGCAGGGGGGTGTCGTGACGGCCTCATTCCTCCGGGTGAGCGCCTCGTCACTGCGGACGCCGCAGCCACCACCGGCTCTCGAGCGCCCACGAGCCCGCGCCGAGCCCCGTCAGCACGCCGAGCGAGATCGCGACCATGGTCGTGCCGGCCGTGACGACCGCGGTCAGGCCCTGGTCGGTCGACTCGCCCAGCACGGACGTGACTCCTACGAGCCCGAGCGCCCCGGGGACCAGGAGCCAGAACGCCGGAAGGATGCTCACCATCGCGGGCGGGCCGTCGGCGTACCGCGACACGACGAGCGCCACCGGGGTCATCGCCAGCGCACCGACGAACGCGGAGACCTGCGTCCCGAGCAGCGCGCCGCCGACGAGCTGCCCGGCGTAGGCGACGACGAGCACGAGCAGGATCCAGGGCACGGCCCGCCGGTGCGCGCTGTGCCGGATCGTCGCCCCGACGCCGAAGATCCCGACCCCCAGCCACGCGCCCACCCAGCCGAGCGCCTGGCCGCCCCCCGCCGTCAGCGCGGAGGCGGGGATCCCGACGAGGTTCGCGCCCGCGACGATGCCCAGGGCGAGCAGCACGAGCATCATCACGCCCGCGGACAGCCGAGCCGCGCCCGCGATCATCTGCCGCGTCGCGAGGTCGATGACGCCCGTGGTGAGCTGCGCGCCGGGCAGGAACGTGATGAGCGGTGCGACCAGCGCGGGCAGCAGCGTCACGTCGAGCCCCGTGCGCGACAGGGAGAACACGGCCGTCGCGACGACGAACGACGCCACCAGCACGACGATCGCCTGGTACGGCACGGCCCAGCGCGCGGTGGCCTTCTCGAAGGTCACCACGACCGCCCCCAGCACGGCCGCGAGCGCGACGTCGGTCAGCGAGCCGCCGAGCACCAGCGCGAGCCCCACCGCGGAGATCACGTACCCGAGCGCCTGCTGCCAGACGGCGTACGGCGACGAGCGCGCCACCGCGTCGGCGACGCGCCGCAGCCCCTCGGCCGGTTCGAGCGTGCCCGCACGCGCCAGGTCGGCGACCTCGAGCACGTCCTGCACCTGGTCGAGCCGCAGCGACCGGTAGCCCGCGCTGACGGCGACCGTGCGCACCTCGTGCGCGCGGGGCGTCGAGAGCAGCAGCGCGGTCGGGAGCGCGACGACCTCGACGTCCGGGATGCCGTTCGCGCGGGCGATGTGCTCGAGCGCGTCCTGCACCTGCACGACGGGGGCGGTCGTGTCGATCATCGCCTCGCCGAGCTGCAGGCAGAACCGGATGGTGTCGTCGACCGACGCCGGCTCCTCGCGCGGGCCCTGGACCGCCTCGGAGCGCCCGGTCGAGCCCAGGCCCGCGAGCACCTCGGCGACGACCAGGCCGCCGGTCTCCGCGCGCGTCCGCTCGCCGTCCCGGTCCGCCGGACCTGCCGAGCCGGCGCGGCTCCGAGCGCGAGCCGCCGCGACCGCGACGGGCGTCCGGCGCACCGTGGTGGAGACGTCGGCGCCGGAGGTCGGCCCGGCTCCCGTGGCGGCGGGCGCATCCTCGTCGAGCCCGGCCCCGGCCGCGGCGCTCGCGCGGGCCCGCCGCACCACCAGCGTGATCACCGCGGTCGCGGTGAGCAGCACGACGAGCGCGAGGGCGATCACGCCGACAGGGACCTCGCTCGTCGTCACGGTCGGGGGTGTGGACCAGACCGGCGCGACCGTCGTCGACGTCGGCGCGGGCGTGGGCGACGAGCCGGTGGGCGAGGTCGTGGGCGCGGGCGTGGTCGCGTCCGGCGTCGGCTCCGGCGTCGCGCTCGGGACGACCTCGGCCGGCTCGCTCGTCGCCGTCGTGGGCCCGGGCGACGCCGGCGCCTGCGGGGTGGGCCCGACCGTCACCTCGGGCGTCGTGGCGGAGGTCGGCGCCGGGGCTGCGGGCTGGTCGTCCACGGGCGCACCCGTGACGAGGTCGTCGTCGAGGGCCGTCCGGCCGGCCATCGGCGTCAGCGCGCCCGCTCGTCGTCGGGCAGCCGCGCGAGCAGGTCGGCCAGCACCGTGAGGTGGCTCAGCTCGACCTCGCGCGTGGCCGTGAGCAGCGTGGTGGGCTCGAGCCGGACGAGCGCGGCGAGGCGCGCGAACCCGTCCGCCGCGGGCTCCTGCGCGAGCTCGGCCTCGTACCGGCGCGCGAACTCGTCGTACGCCTCGGCGCGGTGCCCGTACCAGTGCCGCAGCTCGGTGCTCGGCGCCACCTCGGGCATCCACTCGTCGATCCGCGGGTCGTCCTTGCGGAACCCGCGCGGCCACAGCCGGTCGACGAGCACACGACGGCTCGCGTCGCTGACCTCGTCGTACACCCTGCCGACCGCCACCATGCGCCCATCATGCTCCGCCGACGGCCGTTCGACCCGGCGAGCCGCGACCGCCGCACCGCTCGCCGTGCGGGCTCGCGAACCGGCCCGCACACTCTGACGATGACCGCCGCACCGACCACGACCGACCGCCCGACGCGCCTGGCCCGCAACGTCACCGGCCCGCTGCTGTTCCTGTTCATGCTCGGAGACGTGCTGGGTGCGGGCGTCTACGCGCTCGTCGGCGAGCTGTCCGGCGAGGCCGGCGGCATGATCTGGCTGCCGCTGCTCGTCGCGCTCGGCATGGCGCTGCTGACCGCGGCGTCCTATGCCGAGCTGGTCACCAAGTACCCCCAGGCCGGCGGCTCCGCGGTCTACGCGCAGCGCGCGTTCGGCCGCCCGCTCGTGTCGTTCCTCGTCGGCTTCTGCATGCTCGCGGCGGGCGTGACCTCGGCCGCGGGGCTGTCGCTCGCGTTCGCGGGCGACTACCTGGGCACGTTCCTCGACGTGCCCGCGGTCCCCACCGCGATCGTGTTCCTCGCGCTCGTCGCCGCGCTCAACCTGCGCGGCATCAAGGAGTCGCTGCGCGCCAACGTCGTGATGACGGCGGTCGAGCTCAGCGGGCTCGTGCTCGTCGTCGTGCTGGGTGCGATCGTGCTCGGCCGCGGCGACGGCGACGTCACGCGCCTGAGCGAGCTGCCCGCCGAGACCGGGGTCGCGGCGGCGACGCTCGGCGGCGCGCTGATCGCGTTCTACTCGTTCGTCGGCTTCGAGACCTCGGCCAACATCGCCGAGGAGGTGCGCGACGTGCGCCGGGTCTACCCGCGCGCCCTGTTCGGGGCGATCGCCACGGCCGGGCTCGTGTACCTCCTCGTCGCGCTCGTCGCCCCCGCGGTCGTCCCGCTCGAGGACCTGCAGGCCTCGAGCGGTCCGCTGCTCGAGGTCGTGAAGGTCGCCGGCGGCGTGCCGCTCGAGCTGTTCTCCGTGGTCGCGCTCGTCGCCGTCGCGAACGGCGCGCTGCTCACGATGGTCATGGCGAGCCGCCTCACCTACGGCATGGCCGAGGAACGGCTCCTGCCGTCGGTGTTCGGTCGGGTCCTGCCGGGCCGTCGCACGCCGGTGGTCGCGATCGTCGCGACCACCGCGGTCGCGATGGCGCTCACGCTGACCGGGTCGCTCGCCGACCTGGCCTCGACCGTGGTGCTCCTGCTGCTGTTCGTCTTCCTCAGCACCAACGTGGCCGTCCTGGTCCTGCGGCGCGACCGCGTCGAGCACTCCCACTTCCGCGCCTGGACGCCCCTGCCGGTCCTCGCCGTCGGGACGTGCCTGCTGCTGCTGACCCAGCAGGAGGCCAAGCACTGGCTCCTGGCCGGGATCCTCCTCGCCCTCGGCGCGGTGCTGTACGTCGCGACCCGGCACCGCGACCACGCGAGCACCGACCGCGCCGAGGACGACGAGCGCGAGCACGAGGCCACGGAGGCGACGGAGGGTCGATGAGCCGCTCTGGCTGATCCTCGTCGGCCATGCGGAGACGTGCGACGCACGCTCGACATCGCGGACGTCAGACATATGATGTCCGTCATGTCGAGGGCGGACGTCATCGAGCGGGCGGGTCTCGCCGCGGCGGCCGCGGCTGCGCTCGCGCTCGCCGTCCCGACGGTGCGCGCGCTGCGACGGCACGCCGACGCCGTGCGTCGCGTCGCGCCTGAGCTCCGTTCGACGGCACTGCTGCGGCCCAGCACCGTGTCCAACCGCGCTCTGCTGGCGCATCGTCGCCACCGCCGGCCCGCCACCGCAGCCCTGCCGCCAGGCGTCCAGCGCCACGGCGTCCGGCTCGCGCGGGCGGGAGGACCCGAGCTCGAGCTCGACCTGTACTCGCCGACGACCAGGCCGGCGCCGACCGGCGCGCTCGTCTGGATGCACGGCGGTGGCCTGGTCATGGGGACCACGCGTCACGCCGACGCGTGGTGCGCGCGCGTCGCCGACGAGCTCGGCGTGCTCGTCGTGAGCGTCGGCTACCGCCTCGCCCCCGACCACCCCTACCCCGCCGCGATCGACGACTGCCACGACGCCCTCACCTGGGTGCACCGCGAGGCGAGTGGGCTCGGCGTCGACACCGCGCGCGTCGCGATCGGCGGCGACAGCGCGGGCGGCGGTCTGGCCGCGAGCCTCGCCCAGCGCGCCCACGACACCGGCCTGCCCGTGCGCCTCCAGGTCCTCGTGTACCCGATGCTCGACGACCGGACGGTCACGCGCGTGCGCGCGGAGCGGACCTGGGCCGTGCTGTGGACGCCTCCCTCGAACCGGTTCGGCTGGTCGTCGTACCTCGGCCACGCACCCGGCGAGGACGAGACGCGCCCGTACGCCGTGCCCGCCCGGCGCCCCGACCTGGCCGGGCTCGCACCCGCGTGGATCGGCGTCGGCAGCCTCGACCTGTTCCACGACGAGGACGTCGCGTACGCCGAACGGCTGCGTGCCGCGGGCGTTCCGGTCGACCTGCACGTGGTGCCCGGGATGTACCACGCGGCCGATGACGTCGTCCCCGACGCCCCGCAGTCGGTCCGGCTGCGCGGCTCGGCGCTGGCCGCGCTCGCCGACGCCCTGCGCGACCCCGCGCCGGGGCCCACGGACGACCGGGCGTCGGTCAGCGAGCAGTAGCGACGCGTCGTCGAGCCGAGCACGTCGACCGGCGCACGGCGACGCGCAGCGCACCGTCCAGCTCCATCACGGTCGTCGTGCCGTCGGACGACGCCGTGACGTCCCCCACCGGTCAGGCCGCCGGGTCCAGCACGACCTTGATGCAGCCGTCCGCCTTCTCGTGGAACATCTCGTAGGCGCCGGGCGCGTCCTCGAGCGGCAGCCGGTGCGTGCGCAGCCCCAGCACGTCGAGCGGGTCGGTCGGGTCCGCGACCAGCGGCAGCAGGTCGTCGATCCACCGGCGCACGTTCGCCTGGCCGAACCGCAGAGTGAGCTGCCGGTCGAACACGTCCATGAGGTTGATCGGGTCGGCCGCGCCGCCGTAGACGCCGACGACGGAGACGGTGCCGCCCCGACGAGCGGCCGCGATCGCGGTCCGCAGACCCGCGAGGCGGTCGATGCCGACGGTCTCCATCGTCTTGCGGCCCACCGCGTCGGGCAGCACGGCGGTGACCTTGTGCGCGGCGTGCGCGAAGGGGGCACCGTGCGCCTCCATGCCGACGGCGTCGATCGTCGAGTCCGCTCCCCGACCGCCGGTCAGCTCACGGACCGCCTCGAGGGCGTCGCGGCCGGACTCGACCACGTCCACACCGTGCCGCGCCGCCATGGCGAGCCGCTCGGGCACCGAGTCGATCCCGATGACCCGCGACGCCCCGCGGTGCAGCGCGACGCGCGCTGCCATCTGCCCGATCGGCCCCAGCCCGACGACCACGACCGTCCCGCCGTCCGGCACCGACGCGTACTCGACCGCCTGCCACGCCGTCGGCAGCACGTCCGACAGGTACAGGTAGCGCTCGTCGGGTGAGCCGTCGTCGGGGACGACGACCGGGCCGTAGTGCGCCTGCGGCACGCGCAGGTACTGCGCCTGCCCGCCCGGCACCGACCCGTACAGCGCCGTGTAGCCGAACAGCGCCGCACCGGAGCCCTGCTCGCGCACCTGCGTGGTCTCGCACTGCGACTGCAGCCCGAGCCGGCACATCGTGCAGGTCCCGCACGCGATGCCGAACGGGACGACGACCCGGTCACCCACCCGCAGGTCACCCGCCTCCGGGCCGACCTCCTCGACGACGCCCATCGCCTCGTGACCGAGCACGTCACCGCGCGCCAGGTACGGCCCGAGGATCGAGTACAGGTGCAGGTCGGAGCCGCAGATCGCGGTCGACGTGACGCGGATGATCGCGTCCCGGCTCTCCTGGATGGTCGGGTCGGGGACGTCCTCGACGACGACCTTCTGAGTTCCTTGCCAGGTCAGTGCACGCACGGACAGCTCCTCGCGGCTCGGCAGTCGCGAGCACCTTGCCGACCCGTCGCTGCCGCTCCACCCTCGCATCGCCGCCCCAGGACTGCACCTGGGCCGCGGCCGGCCCTGCACGCCCTGCAAGCCCAGCTCGACACCTTCCGCGACCAGCACCTACTGGCGCAACAACGAAGGGAGAGCCCGGCCGATGGCCGGGCTCTCCCTCTATGAACGATGACGCGGGACATCTATGAACGATGTCCCGCGTCATCACAAACGTGGAGCTGAGGGGACTCGAACCCCTGACCCCCTGCATGCCATGCAGGTGCGCTACCAGCTGCGCCACAGCCCCTTGTGCAGTTTGCTTCTCCCCCGTGGGGGCGCTCGGAGAGTCTAGGACGAGGACGGCCCCGGACGCCAATCCGCCCCGAGCGACGCGCGTCACGTCCCGCACCTGCACACGGACGCGCACGCCGGACGGTCAGTCGGGGTCGCGCGTCGAGCCCGACTGCTCGTCCTCGGACCGGTCCGGTCCGGCGTTCCAGTCCGCCGAGGCGTCCGTGGGACCCAGGTTGTAGCCGACGAGCCGCCAGGCCGGCAGCACGTCGCCCGACGACGGCACGAGCTCGGCCCAGTGCGCGTTGTGCATCCCGGCGATCCCGCGCCACTGCGCGGGCATGCCCAGGAGCTCGGCGACGGCCGAGCTGATCGCCGCACCGTGCGAGACGACGACGAGGGTGTCGTCGCGGTTCATGGCGCCGGTGAGCTCGGCGATCGCCTCGGCGGTGCGCTGCGCGACCTGCAGGCGCGTCTCCGCGCCGACGCGCGTGGGCTCGCCGCCCGCACGCCACAGCGCGTAGTCCTGCGGCCACCGCTCCGCGATCTCCGCGCCGCTCAGCCCCTCCCACTCGCCGAAGCCGCGCTCGCGGACCCGGGGCTCGATCTCGACGGCGACGTCGGCCATGCGACCGAGCGCCTCGGCGGTCTGCCGGGCACGTCCGAGGTCGGAGCTGACGATCCGCGTCGGTGTGTGCCGCGCGAGCAGCGCCGCGGCGGCGGTGCGCGCCTGCCAGCGGCCGACGTCGTCGAGCGGGATGTCGACCTGGCCCTGGAGCCGGGCGGAGGCGTTGTACTCGGTCCGTGCGTGCCGCCAGAGCAGCAGACGACCGCCGCTCACTCGTCGTCCGCGCTGCCGCCGTCCTCGCCGCGCGCGTCGGCGGGGAGCTCGATGAGGGGGCAGTCCTTCCACAGCCGTTCGAGCGCGTAGTACACGCGGTCCTCGGCGTGCTGCACGTGCACGACGACGTCGCCGAAGTCGATGAGGACCCAGCGCCCCTGAGCCTTGCCCTCGCGGCGCACGGGCTTGGAGCCGAGCTTGTGCAGCGCCTCCTCGACGGCGTCGACGATCGCACCGACCTGGCGCTCGTTCGTCCCGGACGCGATGAGGAACACGTCCGTCAGGACGAGCTGCTCGCTCACGTCCAGCGCGATGATCTCCTGCGCCTTGAGGTCGGAGGCTGCGCGAGCAGCCGCGATGGCGAGCTCGACGGCACGGTCGGTGGCGGTCACGGATCTCCTTGGTTCGGGGGCGGGCTCAGGCGCTCGGCCCAGCCCTCAGGGTGGTCGTCACGACGCTGAGTGCGCTCGAGGCGGCGCTCGCCCCGTCGTTCGCCCTCGTGTAGAGCAGCACGAGCAGGAAGCCCAGCACGAACGCGACGATCGCGAGCACGATCAGGTGCAGCCACGTGTACGGGTGACGCGGGCGGGCCTCGGCGTCGTCGTCGTGCTCGTCGTCCTCCGGGTGCTCCGCGCCGGGGACCGGCGCGAACGGACGCTCCGGCTCCGACGACGCGGCCGCGGGGGTCGCGCCCCAGGTGGGCGCCGCGGGCTGCGCGGGAGCGGCGGGCTCGGGTGCCGCGGGCGCCGCAGGGGTGGGGGTCCACCCGGCGGCGGCACCGGGAGCCCACGTGCCGGCGGACGGGGCCGGGGCCGCCGACGGCGTCGGCGCGAACGCGGCGGGTGCCGCGCCGGCGGCCGGGGCCTGCGTCGTCGTAGGCGCCGCCGACGGGTCAGGGCGCCACGCGCCCGACGACCACGACGGGGCGGTGGGCGCGGCGGCGTCGGCCGGGGCCGATCCCGCGGCGGGTGCCGCGGCGCCCGGGGCGGCAGACGGACGCGACGACGCCGTGCGCGCCGGGACACCCTGCTGCGGTACCTGCGCGGGGTCCACGGACGGATGCGCCTGACCGCCGAGGGGCCGACCGGGGACCGCCGTCACCGGTGCGCCGGGCCACGCGGACGTGCGCGCGGCAGGCACCACGGGCGCGGCGGCGGGCGCCGTCGGGGCGGGCGTGGGTGTCGCGCCCCATGCGGGGGCGGCGGTCTGCCGAGGGGCGGGGGCCGGCGCGGCGACCGAGCGCGAGCTCGTCGGGTCGAGCATCGTGTCGCGGGCCGAGCGACGCTGACGCTCGGCGGGCTGCTGCGCCGACGACGCCGCAGGACCGGCACCCGGGGCACCCGGGGCGGGCGGCTGCGAGGTGCCGGGCTGCGCAGGTCCGGACTGCGTCGCACCGGGCTGCACAGCACCGGGCTGCGTGGGCGCCCAGGCGGGCGCGGCAGCCGGACGACCAGCGACGGGACGCGGCGCCTGGCCGGCGGCGGGACGCGGCGCGGACGGTCCGCCCTGCCCGGACCAGCCGGTCGGGCTGGGCGCGGCCGTCGGCGAGACACGCTGCGGGGCAGGGGCCTGGGAAGCTGGCTGCGAGGTCGCCCGGCCAGGAGCCGTCGACTGCGGCGACGCCGGCTGCGGGGATGCAGGCTGCCGGACGGGCTGTGCCGCCGGCGGCGAGGTGTACGTGCGCGGGGTCGGCGCCGCCTGGGGCGACGGGCTGGGTGCGGCGTCGCTCTGCACGCGCCGCGCCCGCCGCGAACCCGGTGCGGGCGCGTCGGTGTGGGGGGTCGCCGCGGTGGCACCGGCGGTGCGCTCCGGGCTGACCGGGTGGCTACCGGTCCCGCCTTCGTCGCCGCGGTGCAGGTCACGGCGCCGCGGCCGTGCTCCCGGTTCCGTCATGACAAACCTCGATACAGCTGGTGCTTCGCGATGTACTGGACGACCCCGTCAGGGACGAGGTACCAGACCGGCTGGCCGGCCCGAGCCCGGGCCCGCACGTCGGTCGAGGAGATCGCCAGTGCCGGGATCTCGACGACGTGCACACGGTCCTCGGGTAGACCCGCGACCGAGAGCGCATGGCCCGGGCGGGTGACCGCGACGAACTGCGCCATCGAGAACAGCTCCTGGGCATCCTTCCACGTGAGGATCTGCGCGATCGCGTCAGCCCCCGTGATGAAGAAGATCTCGGCACCCGGACGCTGCGCCTTGAGGTCCCGGAGCGTGTCCACGGTGAACGTCACACCGCCACGGTCGATGTCCACGCGGCTCACGGTGAAGCGCGGGTTCGACGCCGTCGCGACGACGGTCATCAGGTACCGGTGCTCGGCCGGCGTGACGTCCTGGTGCTGCTTGAACGACGGCACGCCCGTCGGGACGAAGACGACCTCGTCGAGCCCGAACCGCGCCGCGACCTCGCTCGCCGCGACCAGGTGACCGTGGTGGACGGGATCGAACGTCCCACCCATCACGCCCAGTCGCGCCACCGGTCGACCGAGCACGCCGATCAGTGGCGCGTGCCGACGAGACGGAAGGCGTACGTGAACAGCAGCATGGCGACGAGACCGGCGAACGCGCCGATGCCGAACACGACGGGCGGGAACGGCAGCTCGTTCGCCTTCTCGGCGGCTTCCTCGGCGGCGACGATCAAGGCGGCGTGCACGGCGGTCCTCCGGGTGCTCGAGTAAGTGCTGGCTCAGATGCGGGCGACTCGCGGTACGTGAGTCGAGCGGTATCGATTGTCGCACGCCGGACCACGCCCGGGGGGCCCGGTGCGCACGCGTGTGCAGGTCCACGTCCTCTGTGACGATGCCCACGCGGTGCGCGCACTCGTCCTTCTTGCACACGGCTCCACCCGTGAGCGGCAGGTCAGCGTGGCGCGTCTCCCGGTACGGGCGTGACGTCCAGCCCGAACGCCAGCAGCGTGCCGCCGGGTACCACGCGGTCCTCGCGCTCGGGCATGCGCGCGAAGCCCAGCCGCTCGTACAGCCGGTGCGCGCCGACCATGAGCGGGCCGGAGTTCATCACGACACGCGTGTACCCGCGCCGACGAGCGAGCTCGACCACGTGCCGGGTCAGCAGCGCCCCCACTCCCCTGCCGCGGGCCGCCGGGTGGACGCCGAGCAGCCGGAAGTCGAGCTCGCCGGGGCGCGCGAGCGGCGAGAGCCGCCCGCCCGGGCGGGGCGTCGTGACGGTCCCGACGAGCGCGCCGCCGGCGACGTCCTGCGCGACCCACACGTCGTGCTCGGCGGCACGCTCGGCGACCTGCGAGAGCGACGCGAGGTACTCGTCGTGCAGGTCGTAGTCGTGCGTGTAGGCGGCGACGGTGAGGCGTGCCACGTCGTCGTGCTCGACGGGCTCGGCGAGCCGCACGACGAACGCGCCCGCCGGCGGCGCGGCCGGGAGGTGGGTCGCGCAGGTCGTCGCCGTGCTCATGCCGACGCCTCGTCGGACCGCTCGATCGGCAGGCCCGCCTCCGCCCACCCCGGCGCGCCGCCCTCGACGTGGACGACGTCCGTGAAGCCCTGCGCGCGCAGCGCCGCCGCGACGGGACCGGACCCGCGCACCGAGCCGCACACGACGACGACCGGCGTGTCGAGCGAGAGGACGGGCGCGAGCCGGGCGGCGCCGGCCAGGTCGAACGTCTCGGCGACCGAGGAGCGGTCGACGACGTGCGCGCCGGGGATCGACCCGGTCGTCGCGCGACCCGCGTCCGAGCGGACGTCGACGAGCACGGCACCCGCCTGGACCCGACGTGCGGCGGCGTCGGGCGCGACGAGGGGCGCGAGTGCTCCTGCCTCCTCGAGGGACAGGTCGACGGCCGGCGCGGTCGAGGGCGCTGCGGGCTGGATGTCGGGTGCGGGCGTGCCTGCGGTGGACGAGGCCGTGCTCATGAGGACTCCTGGGTCGAGGTGGACACCGTCCCGGACGGGACGAGCGCTGGTGCAGGCGGTGCTGGGGGGTCGGGTGGCGGCGCGGCGCGGCGCGGGTGCGGGGCGCGGTCAGGGGTCACCGCAGGCCGAGACCCGCGGCACCGAGCGCGTCGGTGAGCCGCTCACGACCGTTGAGCGCGCGCGGGTGCGCCAGCCGGGCCAGCAGACGCTGGGTCCACGAGTGCTGCAGACCCTGCGCCGCGTAGTACGCCCCGATGCGGTGCTCGTACGCGCTCACGGCGTCGAGCTGGCGCGTCGCGTCGTACGTCTCGTGGTGCAGCACCGCGTCCTGCGCGAGCCGGGGCTTGACGGTCGCACGCTCGTCGGGGTCCGGGTGCCCGACGACGAGGCCGAACGCGGCGAACACGTGGTCGGGCAGCCCGAGCACCTCGGCCACCGCGGCCGGGTCGTTGCGCAGCGCGCCGATGTACACCGTGCCGAGCCCGAGGGACTCCGCGGCGAGTGTCGCGTTCTGCGCCGCCAGCGCGGCGTCGACGAAGCCGACGACGGTCGTCTCGAGGTAGTCGCTCGCCGCGGTGGGCGCCTCGTGCCGGTCCGCGACCGCGTGGGCACGCGCGAGGTCGACGAGCCAGACGAGCAGGAGCGGTGCCTGCACGATGTGCGCCTGGTCCCCCGCGAGGTGCGCGAGCCACGTGCGGCGCTGCGGGTCGCGGACCGCGACCACGCTCCACAGCTGCAGGTTCGAGCTGGTCGCGGCGGACTGCGCGGCGGCGACGAGGGTCGCGAGCGTCTCGTCGGACACGTCGTCCGGGAGGTACTGCCGCACGGAGCGGTGCGCGAGCTGCAGCCGCACGACCGCGCCGGCGGGGTCGTCAGCGCCCCCGGACGGACCGGCGCCGGGACCCGCAGCGGCCGCGGTGGGCTCGAGGCCGCCGTAGCGGGCGCGCCACAGCTCGGCCAGCGCGCGGCGTTGCGGCGACGCGTCCGAGGAGGAGTCGGGCCCAGCGGTGTCGAGGTCGGCGGGATCGACCTCGGCGGTGAGATCCACGAGAGACATGCGGGTGCTCCTTCGTGCGACACGGTTGCCCGCGGACGGGCCTGGTCGTGCCCGGGAGCACCCCGCGGTCGTCGGGGTTGCTGCCCCGCCTGCCGGGCCAGACGGCGGGGCTCGTGACCTTGGGGCGTGAGGCCCGGCGGTCAGCGCCGTCGAGTCAACGGTCGGACGAAGGCGTCTCACATGACGGAAAGTTCGCTGCGGGGGGCGCCTGCACGAGGCGTCGGCCGCACACTCCCCGGCACGACGACGAGGGGGGCGGGCATGAGCCGTTGGCTGAGGCTGGGGGTCTACCACACGGTGACCGGGCAGCACGCGGGGGCGTGGCGCGTGAGCACGCAGGCGACCGATCCCGAGTCGCTCGAGCAGCACGTCGCCGCCGCGCGCACGGCGCAGGACGCGGGGTTCGACTTCCTGCTCGTGACGGACGTGCTCGGTGAGCAGGGTGACCCGCACGGGCCCGAACCCGTGCGCGCCGGGTTCCAGCCGCGGCTCGAGCCGGGCGTGCTGCTCTCGGCGCTCGCCGCCGCGACGCGGGACATCGGGCTCGTCGGCAGCTTCTCGACCACGTTCGAGGACCCGTACCCGCTGGCCCGGCGCCTCGCGAGCCTCGACCACGTGTCCGGCGGCCGGGCGGGGTGGAACGTCGTCACGTCGTTCCAGGCCCTCGCCGCCGCGGCGTCGGGCGGCGAGCGGCTGCCCGCGCACGCCGACCGGTACGCCCGCGCACGCGAGGTGCTGGCCGCGGCGTACGAGCTGTGGGACGCGTGGGCTCCCGACGCCGTGGTGCGGGACCGCCGCTCCGGTCGCTACGTCGAGCCCGCACGCGTGCGCCGCGTCGAGCACGTCACGGGCGCGCACGACGTCCGGGCCGTCCTGCCCTCGTCGCGCTCGCCGCAGGGCGAGCTGCGCGGTGAGGCGCGCGGCCTCCTCGGGCGGCGCGTCGGGAGAGACGAGCAGCAGTGCGGGGTTGCCCGTCGAGTACACCGCGAAGAACACGAGCGTGACGGCCCCCCACACGGCGAGCAGCCCCGTGAGCAGTCGCCCGCCCAGGTAGCGCCAGCCGACCGGTGGTCGCAGGCGTCGGGCGAGGAGGACGGCGCGCTGACCGGCACCCGCGGTCGCGGGGGCTCGAGCGGCGATGACGGACATGGGTACTCCCGGAAGGGACGAGGTGTGGGGTGGTGCGGGAACGTTCCGTGAGCACGCGCGGAGGCACGCAGCAGGACATCGGCCACGACGAGGACGTCACGCGAACGATCCGCCGGCCGACGGGTGCCGACCTGCGAACCGAGCGGGCCGGCTCACGGACGCGCTCGACGAGCGGGTGCCCACGCGGCGGCGTGCGCACCCGGACGCGCCGGTCCGACGGGACGCCGGTTCAGCCGAGGCGTGGGCGTGACGGCCGGGCGACGCGAGTGCCGGTCAGGCGCTGAACGGACCGGTGCCGGCTGCGCGCGCGGGCGCTGAGGGTGACGGAGCCGCGGTCGCCGGGGTCAGCGACAGCACGCGTGCGCGGCGGGACAGCAGCGCGGCGCGGCGAGCGGGTGGTGCTTCGACATGGTCGCCTCCGGCGGGAGGTCGTGCGAGGTCCGACGCGTGCAGCGCGGACGCGGTCTGCTCGGGGACACCGGTGCCGGTGCCGCACCGCCAGCCGAGCCTGACGGCGGTGCGTGAAACCGCGAGGAAGGTATGAGGGGGCTCGGCAAGGGTCAATGGACCCACGCCGCCGTCTCGCGCTCCGAGACGCGACGCCCGTCCCTCAGGACAGCCCCCAGGGCCGTCCCAGCAGTCAGGCAGGTGGACCGGTCAGGCAGAGGTCGCCCACGCGGGCCGACGACGCACGAGCACGAGGTCGTCGCGGTGCACGAGCTCACGGTCGTAGCCCGCGCCCAGCTCACGCCGCAGGTCGTGCGTCGAACGCCCGAGGAGGCTCGGGACCTCGTCGGCGGAGAACGCGACGAGCCCGCGCGCGACGACGCGACCGTCCGGCGCGACGAGCTCGACGGGGTCGCCCGCCTCGAACGACCCCTCCACGGCGATCACCCCCGCCGGCAGCAGCGACGTGCGGCGCTCGACGACGGCCCGCACCGCGCCCTCGTCGAGCTGCAGCCGGCCACGCACGCGCGCGGCGTGCGCGAGCCACAGCAGCCGGATGGGCTTGCGCCGACCCGTGGCGGCGAACCACGTGCCCACGTCCTGACCGGCGAGCGCCTGCGCGGCCTGCGCCGCGGAGGTGAGCACGACGGGGATACCGGAGCCGGTCGCGATCGCGACCGACTCGAGCTTGGTGACCATGCCCCCGGTGCCGACGGCCGAGCCGCGCCGCGAGACGTCGATCCCCTCGAGGTCGCGCGGGCCGTCGACGCGCGTGATGCGTCGCGCACCCGGCTGCGAGGGCGCTGCCGTGTAGAGGGCGTCGACGTCCGTGAGCAGCACGAGCGCGTCGGCGTGCACGAGGTGCGAGACGAGTGCGGCGAGCCGGTCGTTGTCGCCGAACCGGATCTCGTCGGTCGCGACCGCGTCGTTCTCGTTGATGATCGGCACGACGCCCAGGTCGAGCAGACGCGTCAGCGCGCGGTGCGCGTTGCGGTAGTGCACGCGCCGCACGGTGTCGTCGGCGGTGAGCAGCACCTGCCCGACGCGCAGCCCGTGGTCGGCGAACGCCTTGGTGTAGTGCGCGACGAGCAGCCCCTGCCCCACCGAGGCGGCGGCCTGCTGCGTCGCGAGGTCGCGCGGGCGCGCCGCCAGCCCGAGCGGGCCGATCGCGGCGGCGATGGCACCGGACGAGACGAGCACGACCTGGCTGCCGGCCGCGCGCCGCTCGACGAGCACGTCGACGAGCGCGCGCAGGCGCACGGGGTCGAGTCGCCCGTCGGCGCTCGTGAGGGACGACGAGCCGACCTTGACGACGACGCGGCTCGCCGAGCCGAGCTCGGCGCGCGTGTGCAGGGGTGCAGCCGTCACGTGCGCATTCTGCCTCTCCGCGCGGCTGCTGGGTCGCGCCGCCCACGACGCGGACCTGCGGGCCCGCGTCCGCGGACGGGCTCAGTCCTTGTCGGGGTCCGTCCAGACGCCGTGCTGCCGCTCGGTCCACAGCTCGGCGCGAGCGGCCGCCTTGGCGTCCATGCGCTCCTTGAACTCGGCGCGCTTCTCACCGCGCGTCGGTCGCGAGTGGTCGTCGAGACGTGCGTCGGTGCCGCGGCGGCCCAGCAGCTCGGCGCCCGTGACGAGCGTCGGCTCCCAGTCGAACACCACCGAGTTGGTCTCGGGACCGATGCGCACCTCGTCGCCCGCCACGGCGCCCGCCGCGTACAGGCGCTCCTCGACGCCCAGGCGCGCGAGCCGGTCGGCCAGGTAGCCGACGGCCTCGTCGTTGTTGAAGTCCGTCTGGCGGACCCAGCGCTCGGGCTTCTCGCCGCGCACCTGGAACCACACGGCACCCGCGGCCTCGCGGCGCGTGACGGTGAACCCCGCGTCGTCGACCGCGCGCGGCCGCAGCACGACGCGCGTCGCCTCGGGCTCGGGAGCGTCCCGGCGCGCCTGGGCGACCATCTCGGCGAGCGCGAACGTCAGCGGCCGCAGACCCTCGTGGCTCGCGGTCGAGACCTCGAACACGCGCAGCCCTCGCGCCTCGAGCTCGGGACGCACGAGCTCGGCGAGCTCGCGCGCCTCGGGCACGTCGACCTTGTTGAGGACGACGATGCGCGGGCGCTCGGTGAGCGGCACACGGCCGCCCTCGATCGACAGGTCACCTGCGTAGGCGGCGAGCTCGGCCTCGATCACCTCGAGGTCCGAGATCGGGTCACGTCCCGGCTCGAGCGTCGCGCAGTCGAGCACGTGCACCAGCACTGCGCACCGCTCGACGTGGCGCAGGAACTCCAGGCCCAGGCCGCGTCCCTCGGACGCGCCGGGGATGAGCCCGGGCACGTCGGCGACCGTGTACCGCGCGTCCCCGGCCTGGACCACGCCCAGGTTCGGCACGAGCGTGGTGAACGGGTAGTCGGCGATCTTGGGCCGTGCGGCGGAGATCGCGGCGACCAGGCTCGACTTGCCCGCGGACGGGTAGCCGACGAGCGCGACGTCGGCGATGGTCTTGAGCTCGAGCACCACGTCGGCGCTCTCGCCCGGCTCGCCGAGGAGCGCGAAGCCTGGCGCCTTGCGGCGCGGCGACGCGAGCGCGGCATTGCCGAGCCCGCCACGACCGCCGGCGGCGACCACGTACTGGGCACCGGTGCCCACGAGGTCGGCGAGGACCTCGCCGTCCGGGGACTTCACGACCGTGCCGTCGGGCACGCCCAGGATCAGGTCCTCACCCGTCGACCCCGAGCGGTGGTCACCCATGCCCTGCGTGCCCGAGGGCGCGTGGCGGTGCGGCAGGTGGTGGAACTCCAGGAGCGTGGTGACCTGCGGGTCGACCTCGAGGATCACCGATCCCCCGTTGCCGCCGTTGCCCCCGTCCGGGCCGGCGAGCGGCTTGAACTTCTCGCGGTGGATGGACGCGCAGCCGTGCCCACCGTCACCGCCGGTCGCGTGCAGCACCACGCGGTCGACGAACGTCGCCACGGTGGACCTCCTGGGGGTGTGTCGGGAGCACTGGTGTGTCGATCATGCGCCTGCGGGAGTCCCGCGACGAGGGGACGACATGACGAAGGGGCGCACCGAGTGCGGTGCGCCCCTTCGTGCGGCTGAACGCGTCAGCGGAAGACTCAGACCTCGGCGGTCACGATGTCGATGACCTTGCGGCCACGGCGCGTGCCGAACTGGACCGCGCCGGCGGCCAGCGCGAACAGCGTGTCGTCGCCACCGCGACCCACGTTGTTGCCGGGGTGGAAGTGGGTGCCGCGCTGGCGGACGAGGATCTCGCCGGCCTTGACGACCTGGCCACCGAAGCGCTTCACGCCCAGGCGCTGGGCGTTCGAGTCGCGACCGTTGCGCGAGGAGCTCGCGCCCTTCTTGTGTGCCATGACGAACCTGCTCTCGAGTTGCTCAGACGTTGTCGCTGCAGCCGCGGCGTGCCGCGGCGCGAAGTCACTTGATGCCGGTGACCTTGAGGCGGGTCAGCGCCTGGCGGTGACCCTGGCGCTTGCGGTAGCCGGTCTTGTTCTTGTACTTGAGGATGTCGATCTTCGGGCCCTTCTCGTCCCGGACGACCTCCGCCGTGACCTTGACCTTCGCGAGCGCACCCGCGTCGGTGGTCACCTTCTCGCCGTCGACGAGGAGCAGCGCCGGCAGCTCGACGGTCGAACCCGCCTCGGCACCGAGACGGTCGACGACGACGACGTCGCCCACGGCGACCTTCTCCTGGCGGCCGCCGGCCTTCACGATCGCGTACACCACGTTGCTGCTCATCTCTGCTCGTCGAACTGCTCGGTCCAAAGTTCGCGGTGCCTGCCTGCGCCCGCGCACGTCCCTCTCCGTCCGGTCTGGACCGGGGCCGTGGGGGTGTCGCGTCGGCGCCGTGCTGGCGGCACACATGACTGGCGCGCACAGACGCGCCGAGGTTCTAGGTTACGGACCCCACGCCGCAGGGTCAAACCTGCGCGACGCCAGGTGCGACACACCTGCCGCGTCGGCGAGGGGCTCGCAGCCACGTACCCGCGAGGCCCCTCGTCGCGCGGTCACTTCTCGCTGTCCGCCGCGGGCTCGTCGGTGTCGAACGTCACGAAGACGGACGGGTCCACGGGCGTGAGCTCGAGGTGCTCCTCGCGCTCGGCCGCGCCCCCGCGCAGCGTCGCGAGCTCGGCGAGCACGTCGAGCGTCGGCTGGCCGTGACCGGCCCGCGCCTCGTGCTCGTCGGCGGCCGGCGCACCCGCGGGCTCGGGCGCCGTCTCCGCGGCGGGCACGTGCCCCGCGTCCGGCGTCTCGACGGCGGGGGCCTGCGCGTCGCCCGCCTGCCCGTCGGCCGCGAGCGCCGCTCCCCCGTCGGTCGACGCCACCTGCTCGTCGGACGGGTGGTGGTCGTGCAGCTCGTGCGCGTGCGCCGCGGCGGCCGCGATCGTCGCGAGCGTCGCCTTCACGGCCGACCGCTCCTGCGGGAGCACCGGCACGGGTGTGTGAGCCGCGGCGGGCGCGGGCTCCTTCGCGCCGCGCTTGCGGCGCGAGCGCTTCGGCTCGTCCGACGACGGTGCGGGCTGCTGCGCGCCGGAGTCCGGGCGGGCGTTCTTCTCGACCGGGTCGCTGTGCACGATGAAGCCGCGCCCGTGGCAGTGCTCGCACGTCTCCGAGAACGCCTCGACGAGGCCCTGCCCGACCCGCTTGCGGGTCATCTGGACCAGCCCGAGCGACGTCACCTCGGCGACCTGGTGCTTGGTGCGGTCACGACCGAGGCACTCCACCAGGCGGCGCAGCACGAGGTCACGGTTCGACTCGAGCACCATGTCGATGAAGTCGATGACGATGATGCCGCCGATGTCCCGCAGCCGGAGCTGGCGGACGATCTCCTCGGCCGCCTCGAGGTTGTTGCGCGTCACCGTCTCCTCGAGCGTGCCGCCCGAGCCGGTGAACTTCCCGGTGTTGACGTCGACGACGGTCATCGCCTCGGTGCGGTCGATCACGAGCGAGCCGCCCGACGGGAGCCAGACCTTGCGGTCCATGCCCTTGACGAGCTGCTCGTCGATCCGGTGCGCCGCGAAGACGTCGCCGGTGCCCGTGTACTTCGAGATCTTGCGCGCGAGGTCGGGCGCGAGCTCGTCGATGTACGACGAGATCGTCGACCAGGCCTCGTCGCCCTGCACGACCAGCGACGAGAAGTCGTCGTTGAAGATGTCGCGGACCACGCGGATCGCCATGTCCGGCTCACCCTGCAGCAGCGCGGGGGCCGAGGCGGTCTTCGACTTCTTCTCGATCGCCTCCCACTGCGACTGCAGCCGCGCGATGTCGCCGCGCAGCTCGTCCTCGCTGGCGCCCTCGGCCGCGGTGCGCACGATCACGCCCGCCGAGTCGGGGACGATCTCGCGCAGGATCTTCTTCAGGCGGTTGCGCTCGGTGTCGGGCAGCTTGCGGCTGATGCCGGTCATGCCACCGCCGGGCACGTACACGAGGTACCGGCCTGCGAGCGTGACCTGCGACGTCAGGCGCGCACCCTTGTGCCCGATCGGGTCCTTGGTGACCTGCACGAGCACCGAGTCACCCGACTTGAGCGCCTGCTCGATGCGGCGCGGCTGCCCCTCGAGGCCCGCGGCGTCCCAGTTGACCTCGCCCGCGTACAGGACCGCGTTGCGGCCCTTGCCGACGTCGACGAACGCCGCCTCCATGCTGGGCAGCACGTTCTGCACGCGGCCCAGGTAGACGTTGCCGACCATGGAGGCCTGCTGCTGGTTGGAGACGTAGTGCTCGACGAGCACGCCGTCCTCGAGCACGGCGATCTGCGTGCGGCCGGACAGCTCGCGCACGATCATCGAGCGCTCGACCGACTCGCGGCGCGCGAGGAACTCCGACTCCGTGATGATCTGGCGACGACGACCGGCGTCGCGGCCCTCACGGCGGCGCTGACGCTTGGCCTCGAGGCGCGTCGAGCCGCGCAGCGCGGTGACCTCGTCGCTCCCCCGACGGCGGGGCTCGGCGGCCTCGCCCTCACCCGAGCGCGCACCCCGACGACGGCGCCGACGACGCCGGCTCGAACCCGACTCGTCCTGCTCGTCCTGCTCGTCGGGCTCGTCGCCGGTCTCGGGCACGTCCTGCGGCTCGTCGGCCGCGGCCTTGCCCTCGTCGTCACGGTCGGCGGCCTCGGGACGACGACGTCCGCGGCCTCCACGGCGGCGACGACGACGCTGTGTCGGCTGACCGTCCTGCTCGTCCTGCTGCTCGTCGCCCTGGGCGTCCTCGCCCTCGTCCGGCTCGACCGCCTCGTCGGCGGGCGTCTCGGCCTCGTCGACGCGTGCGAGCTCGTCCTGCTCGTCGCCCGCGGGCGTCTCCTCGGCGCGCTGCGCACTGCCGCGGCCGCGACGGCCCCGGCGACGGCTGGGGCGCTCGTCGGCCTGCTCGGTGCCGGCGCCCTCGGGCGTCTCGGTCGCGGCGCCCTTCTCGTCCTCGGCGCTCTCGGCGTCGCCGAGCGCCTGGCGCGCGGCCTGCGAGATCTCCTCGGGCGAGCCCGCGCTCGACGTCACGCGACGACGGCGAGGACGCGCCTGCGCCGGGTCGGGCGCCTGGAACAGCAACGCGGTGGTCGCCAGCCGCGGGGCGACCCGCTCCTGCCCCGCAGCCGCAGCCGGGACAGCCGTCTCCACCACTGCCGTACCCGTCGCGTCGGTGCTCGTCGGGTCGGTGCTCGTCGGGTCGGTGCTGGTCGCGTCGGTGCTGGTCGCGTCGGAGGCGGAGTCCTCGAGCTCCTCGTCCTCGGGCGCCTCGTCGTCCTCGGGTGTCTCGACGACGGGCTCGGGCTCCACCGGAGCCGCCGCGCGACGGCTGCGCCGGCGGGCGGGCTTCTTCTCGGCCGACACCTGCTCCGCTGCGTGCTCGGTCGCCTGCTCAGCCGGCTGCTCGGCGGCAACGTCGTCCGCGGTGGCGTCGGCGGCAGCCAGGGCGACCTCGGGCTCGGGTGCGGCGACCGGACGCGTCGCGGCGCGACGGCGGCGCGCGGGCTTCTCGGGCGCGGCGACCTCGGTCGTCGCAGCAGCGGCGTCCTGGGCCGCGGCGCTCGGCGCCTCGCCCTGCTCGGCGCTGCCTGCCTTCTCGGCGCCGCCTGCCTGCTCGGTGCTCTCCGCCTGCCCGGTGCTCTCCGCCTGCTCGGTGCTCTCCGTCTGCTCGGCGCTGCGCGCAGCGCGCTTGCGGCGGGTCGGTCGGGCGGGCTCTGCGGCATCGGCCGAGGACACCGGCGACGGCGCGTCGCCGGCCGCCTCGCCCACCCCGGGCTCGCCCGACTCCGTCGTCGTCTTCGCCGACGTCCTCGTGCGCGAGGTCGTGGACCTCGTCCGGGTGGCCTTGGCCTTCGCGGGCTTCGCCTCGGCGCTCGGCTCGGCCTCGGGAGCGGCCTGAGCAGCCGGTTCGACGCTGCTCGTCGCGGCGGGCGTCTCGACCACCGCGTCCGGTGCGGCCGCGGGTCGCGACGCGCGGCGGCGACGCGGGGGTGCGGCTGCCGCGCCTCCCCCGTCCTGCGCCGGTGCACCTGCTGCGAGCTCGGGAGTGTGCTGTTCGGTCACGCGAAGCGCTCCTGGGTACCGGGAACCACCGTCCACACGTGTGGCGGTCCTCGGTCGGTCGGTCGTCATCCACGCGGAGCGTGATGACGGAAGTCGTCGGTCGCGGCCGCACACCGGGCCGCGCGCGCGCCTTCGCCTGCCTCGTCCGTCCGGGCCCGGTCGGGCCTCTCGACGGTGCGGCGGCGGCTGGCGCGCGCAGCGCACTGGGTGCGAGCTCACGGGTTCGCCGCGCGGTGTGGACGCTCGTCGAACCGCGGCAAGTATCGCACAGAGCACCCGAACCGGCGCGGTCCCGACGCGCGGCCGGATGACGACAAGTCGTCAGCACCCGGGACCTTCGTCCCGGCCGCCGCCGAGCGCCCGTCCTAGCGTTCCCCTCGGGTGGGAAACCGCCTGCAGGTCCGCCCTGCGCTTCGACGCCCGCCCCCCGCTCGCCGCCCGCACCGCACGGAGAACACGTGGACGCCCTCGACCTGGCCCGCTGGCAGTTCGGTATCACGACCGTCTACCACTTCATCTTCGTCCCGCTGACGATCGGCCTGTCGCCGCTCGTCGCGATCATGCAGACCCTCTGGTACCGCACGGGCAACGAGCGGTGGCTGCGGCTGACCAAGTTCTTCGGCAAGCTGCTGCTGATCAACTTCGCGATCGGTGTCGCCACCGGCATCGTGCAGGAGTTCCAGTTCGGGATGGCGTGGAGCGAGTACTCGCGCTTCGTCGGTGACGTGTTCGGCGCACCGCTGGCGATGGAGGCGCTCGCCGCGTTCTTCGTCGAGTCCACCTTCCTCGGGCTGTGGATCTTCGGCTGGGACAGGCTGCCGAAGAAGATCCACCTCGCGTGCATCTGGGCGGTCGCGCTCGCGACGAACCTGTCGGCGTTCTTCATCCTCGCGGCGAACTCGTGGATGCAGCACCCGGTGGGCGTCGAGTACAACTTCGAGACCGGGCGCGCCGAGATGAACGACATCGGCGCCGTGCTCACCAACCCGACCGTGCTCGCGGCCTTCCCGCACACGATCACCGCCGCGCTGCTGACCGCCGGCACGTTCGTCGCCGGCATCGCCGCCTGGTGGATGGTCAAGAAGGTCCGCTCGGGCGACACCGCCACGGCGCGCGACGTCTACCGCCCCGCGGTGATCCTCGGTCTCGTCGCGATGCTCGTCGGAGGCGCCGGGGTCGCGGTCTCGGGCGACCAGCAGGCCAAGCTCATGTTCGAGCAGCAGCCGGCGAAGATGGCGGCCGCCGAGGGCCTGTGCGAGTCCACCGACGGCGCCTCGTTCTCGATCCTCGCGATCGGCGACCTCACCAACGACTGCGACGGGGTCCGGCACCTCATCGAGATCCCGGGCCTGACGTCCTTCCTCGCGACCAACGACTTCGACGCGCCCATCCGCGGCGTCGACGAGCTGCAGGACTACTACGCGCAGTGGATCCGGGACTGGGAGGAGGCCAACGGCGTCGAGGCCACGTTCGACGACGACACGCGCTTCTACCCGAACCTCGCGATCACCTACTGGTCGTTCCGGCTCATGATCGGGTTCGGCATCGGCTCGGCCGCGCTGTCGCTCGCTGCGCTGTGGCTGCTGCGCAAGAAGGGCACCGTCACGGACAAGCAGTGGTTCGGCACGCTCGGCGTCGCCGCGATCGCCACCCCGTTCCTCGCCTCGGCGTTCGGCTGGATCTTCACCGAGATGGGCCGTCAGCCGTGGGTCGTCGCGCCGAACCCCGACCCCTCGGGCGTCGACGGCGTGTGGCTGCTGACCGCGCGCGGCGTCTCGGTCGTCACGAGCCCCGCGACGATCCTGATCTCCCTGATCGGCTTCACGCTCCTGTACGGCGTGCTCGCGGTGGTCTGGTACCGCCTCATGCACCGCTACGCCGTCGAGGGCGTCGCCGAGAGCGAGAAGGACCCGAGCCCCGAGGCGCGTGCCGCCGCCGGGCGCGACGGCTCCGACGACGACTCGACCCTGTCCTTCGCCTACTGAGCCGCGACCCGGAGACATCACCATGGAGCTCACGACCGTCTGGTTCGTCCTCATCGCGGTCCTGTGGACCGGCTACCTCGTCCTCGAGGGGTTCGACTTCGGTGTCGGCATGCTGCTCGGGATCCTGCCCAAGAAGGGCGACAAGGAGCGCGAGCGGCGCGTCATGATCAACACGATCGGCCCGGTGTGGGACGGCAACGAGGTGTGGCTGCTCACCGCGGGTGGCGCGACCTTCGCCGCCTTCCCCGAGTGGTACGCGACCCTCTTCAGCGGGTTCTACCTGCCGCTGTTCCTCATCCTGCTGGCACTGATCGTGCGCGTCTGCGCGTTCGAGTGGCGCGGCAAGATCAACGACGCCCGCTGGCGCGCGTGGGCCGACCGCGCCCTGATCTTCGGTTCGTGGCTGCCGTCGGTCCTGTGGGGCGTGGCGTTCGCGAACATCGTGCGCGGTGTCGAGCTCGACGCCGACCACCAGTACGTCGGCGGGTTCTTCGCGCTGCTCAACCCGTTCGCCCTGCTCGGCGGCGTGGTGACCACGCTGATCTTCCTCACGCACGGCGCGATCTTCCTGGCGCTGAAGTCCGACGGTGACATCCGCCGCCGCGCGGGCGACTTCGCCGCGCGCTCGTCGGTCGCCACGCTCGTCGCCGCGGGCGCCTGGGCGATCTGGCTGCAGCTCGCGTACGCCGACGCGGCGTGGACGTGGGCTGCCGTCGCGGTCGCCGCCGTCGCGCTCGTGCTCGTCGTGCTCGCCGCCCGGGCTCGCCGCGAGGGTCAGGCGTTCGTCGCCTCCGCCGTCGCGATCGTCGCCGCGGTCGTGCTGATCTTCGGCTCGCTGTTCCCCGACGTGATGCCCGCGTTCGACGCGGCGAACTCGCTCACGGTCGACAACGCCGCCTCGACGGACTACACGCTCACGGTCATGACCTGGGTCGCGGTGATCCTGACCCCGATCGTCCTCCTCTACCAGGGCTGGACGTACTGGGTGTTCCGCAAGCGCCTGACCACGGAGCACATCCCGGCGCACACGGGTCTGACGTTCCGCCGTGACGAACCCGCCGCTGTCGCCGGTGCGTCGTCGGGCGAGGGGTCCGGCACGATCAAGGAGTGAAGCCCCTCGACCCACGCCTGCTGCGCCACGCGCGCGCGGCACGGTGGTACGTCGCCCTGACCGTCGCGCTCGGCATCCTCACGGCCGCGCTCGTCGTGGCCCAGGCGCTCCTGCTCGCCCGCGCGCTGGGCCGGACCGTGGACGACGGCGCCGGCCTGGGCGGCGGCGCGGCGTGGGACGCGGTCGCGCCGCTCGTCGGCTGGCTCGCACTCGTCGTCGCGGCGCGCGTGCTCGTCACGGTCGTGCAGGAGCGGTACGCGCACCGGGCGGCGGCCCGGGCGATCGCGGAGCTGCGCGAGCAGGTCGTCGCCCGCGCGACCGCGCTCGGGCCGCGCTGGCTCGGCGACGGGCGCGGGCCGGAGGTGGTCACGCTCGCGACGCGCGGGCTGGACGACCTCGAGCCGTACTTCGTGCGCTACCTGCCGCAGCTCGTCCTGGCCGCGACCGTCACGCCTGCGACGCTGCTCGTCGTGCTGGGGCTCGAGTGGGTCTCGGCGGTGATCCTGGCCGCGGTCCTCCCCCTCGTGCCGATCTTCATGTGGCTCGTCGGGGTCTTGACGCAGGGTCGCGCGGAGCGCGGCCTCGCCGCGATGCAGCAGCTGTCCGCGCAGGTCCTCGACCTCATCGCGGGTCTGCCTTCGCTGCGCGCTCTCGGCCGCCAGCGTGGCCCCGGGGCACGCGTGCAGGCGCTGGGCGACGCGCACCGCCGCGCGACGATGGGCACGCTGCGGATCGCGTTCCTGTCGGGCATGGTGCTCGAGCTGCTCTCGACGCTGTCGGTCGCGCTCGTCGCCGTCGCCATCGGCCTGCGCCTGGTCGAGGGACAGCTCGACCTCGTGACGGGCCTGGCCGTCCTGGTGCTCGCCCCCGAGGTCTTCGCGCCGCTGCGCGCGGTCGGCATGCAGTTCCACGCCTCGACCGACGGGGTCGCGGCCGCGCAGGCCGCGTTCGAGATCCTCGACGAGCCCGTGCCCGACCGTGCCGGGGCCGCCCCGTGCGACGACCTGCGGCGCACGCCGGTGCGCGTCGAGCACGTCAGCGTGCACAGCGCGCGCGGCCAGACACCGCGCGACCTGTCGTTCGCGGTCACGCCCGGCCGCGTCACGGCGCTCGCCGGGCCGCCCGGGTCCGGCAAGTCCACCGCGGTCGAGGTCCTGCTCGGGCTGCTCACGCCCGACGAGGGCCGCGTGCTGGTCGGCGACCGCGTCGTCGTCGCGGCGCACGAGCCCGCGACGGTCGACATCGCCTCGTACTGGCGCCAGGTGACCTGGCTGCCCCAACGGCCCGTCCTCGAGCCGGGCACGCTCGCGCAGGTCGTCGGTGGGGACGACGAGCGGCGTGCGCAGGCGGCGGCGGTCACCGGGCTCGACACGGTCGTCGGGGAGCTGGCCGACGGCTGGTCCACGAGCGTGGGCAGGGGCGGCCACGGCCTGTCCGTCGGTCAGGCCCAGCGCGTCGCCCTGACGCGCGCCCTCGTCGGCTCCGCGCCGCTCGTCGTGCTGGACGAGCCGACCGCGCACCTCGACGACGCCGCCGAGCGGGTCGTGCTGCGCACCGTCGAGGCGCTGCGCGACGCCGGACGCGCGGTCGTCCTCGTCGCACACCGGCCCGCGTTGCTGGCCTGCGCGGACGACGTCGTGACGCTCGACGTCGAGCACCTCGCGGCGGTCGAGCGATGAGCGCGCCGAGCACGGCGACGCGCACCGTGACGCGCCCCTGGCCCGACGCGCTCGGCACGCCCCCGCGCGGCACGCTGCGCCGTGCCGTCGGCCTGCTCGAGGTCTCGCGCAGCAGGTTCCTGCTCGCCGTCCTCCTCGGCACGCTCGCGCTCGGGTGCGCGGTCGCCCTCGCGGCGGTGTCCGCATGGCTGATCGCCCGGGCGTCGCAGATGCCGCCCGTGCTCACCCTGTCCGTCGCGACCGTCGGCGTGCGCGCGTTCGGCATCGGGCGCGGCGTGCTGCGGTACGTCGAGCGGCTGGTCTCGCACGACCTCGCGCTGTCCGGCATGACGCGCCTGCGCACCACGCTGTACGAGCGCCTCGCGGACGGTCGGGCCGGCGCCGTGCTGGGCGTGCGCCGCGGCGACCTCCTCGCGCGGGTCGGTGCCGACGTCGACGACGTCGGCGACCTCGTGGTGCGCGGGCTCCTGCCCGCGTCCGTCGCCGTGACGCTCGGGGTCGCGACGAGCACGGCGATGATCCTCATCTGGCCCCCGGCCGGGCTCGCGCTCGTCGCGTGCCTGCTGCTCGCCGGCGTGGTCGCGCCGTGGCTCGCGGGTCGGTCCGCACGCGCGACCGAGCGCCGCGGAGCGCAGGCCCGCGCGGACGTCAACGCCGAGGCGCTCGGCCTGCTCGACGACGCCGGCCCGCTCACGGTGGCCGGTCACGTGCCGGCGCGCCTGGCCGCGCTGCGCGACGCTGACCTGCGCGCACGGGCCGCGGTCGACGCCGGTGCGGGGGCGTCCGCCGTCGCCGCGGGCCTCGGCCTGCTCGCGACGGGGATCGCCGTCCTCGCGGCGCTCGTCACGGGCGTCCCGGCGGTCGGCGACGGTCGCCTCGACCCCGTGCTCCTCGCGGTCGTCGTGCTGACGCCGCTCGCCGCGTTCGAGGCGACGTCGGTGCTCCCCCAGGCTGCGGTCCAGGTCCACCGGTCGCGCGCCGCCGCGGCGCGGATCCTGGCACTCGTCGACGCCGCGGCAGAGGGGCCCGCGGCCACCGCCGACGGCACGGCCGCCGTCGCCCTGCCGTCCGACACCGCAGCCGGCAGCCGTGCCACGGCCGGACCGACGCCGCACGACTCGCCCCGTGCCGACGACGACGCACCGCCGACGCACCTCGTCGCGCACGGGCTCGTCGTCGGCTGGCCGGGCGGTCCGACGCTCGTCGCGGGGCTCGACCTCGACCTGCGACCCGGACGGATGGTCGCGGTCGTCGGCCCCAGCGGGACGGGCAAGACGACGCTGCTGCTCACGCTCGCCGGCCTGCTGCCCCCGCAGGGCGGCTCGCTGACGGTCGACGGCGGCCCCGTGCAGCCCGGTGCGTCGGTCGCCCTCACGGCCGAGGACGCGCACGTCTTCGGTACGAACGTGCTGGAGAACCTGCGCGTCGCGCGCGGCGACGTGACCGAGGACGAGGCACGCGAGGCGCTCGGGGCCGCGGGGCTCGGACCCTGGCTGTCCGGCCTGCCGGACGGGCTCGCGACCCTGCTCGGTCCCGACGGCCGCACGCTGTCCGGCGGTGAGCGCCGCCGCCTCCTGCTCGCACGCGCACTGGTCTGCCCCGCCCCGCTGCTCCTGCTCGACGAGCCGACCGAGCATCTCGACGTCGCGGGCGCCGACGCGGCGCTGCGCGCGCTGCGCGGCCGCGCCGACCGGGGCGTGCTGATCGTCACCCACCGGCTGACCGGGCTCGACGTCGTCGACGAGGTCGTGCGGCTCGCCGACGGTCACGTCGCGGCGCGCGGGACGCACACGGACCTGATGGAGCGGGACGCCGACTACCGTGAGGCCGTGTGGCACGAGCACGAGGAAACTCCATGAGCGACGACGGCGTCACCGACATGGCCGGCGAGGACGGGCTGGTCCCCGTCGCGGGCGTCCCGTTCACCGGTGGCGTCATGTCCGACTCGCACGCGAACCCGGTCCCGCTGACGGGAGACGCGCTCACCGACCTGCTCGACGCGATCCTCGCGGTCGCGAGCGAGCTCGAGCTGCCCGCGGTCCTCAACCGCTTCGTGCAGGTCAGCGCCGAGCTCACGGGCGCGCGCTACGGCGCCATCAACGTCCTCGACGGGAACGGCACCTCCACGACGTTCGTCTACACGGGCATCCCGACCGCGATCGCCCGCATGATGAAGCACGCGCCGCACGCGCGCGGCGTGCTCGGCCAGATCCCCGCGGTCGGCGCGCTGCGCCTGACCGACCTGCGCGAGCACCCGGCGTTCCAGGGCTGGCCGTCGAACCACCCGCCCATGGGCTCGTTCCTCGGCTCGTCGGTGCGCGTCGGTGAGCACGTGTTCGGCCAGCTGTACCTGTCGGAGAAGCCCGGCGGCTTCACCGAGTCCGACGAGCAGACGGTGATCGCCCTCGCGGCCGCCACGGGTGTCGCGATCGAGAACGCCCAGCTGTACGCCGAGTCCGCGCGACGCGAGCACTGGCTGCGCGCCGGCCAGGAGATCACGACCATGCTGCTCGAGGGCATCGACGAGGAGGACGCGCTCGCGCACATCGCCGCGACGGCGCGGGCCGTCGCCGGTGCCGACACGGCCGCGCTCGCGCTCCCCGGCGTGGGCGGGCGGCTGTTCATCGAGCTCGCGGACGGGCACAACGCCGACCAGCTCGTGGGCGTCGCGATGCCCGAGCACGGCCGCGCGTGGACCGTCATGACCGAGGGCCACGGGCTCCTGACGCCGTCGCTGTCCGCGTCGCGCAACGTCAAGGTCGAGCAGATGCGCGCGTTCGGCCCGGCGATGTTCGCGCCGCTGCAGACCTCGGGTCGCGGCGTCGGCGTGCTGATCCTGCTGCGTCGCGTCGGCAGCCTCCCGTTCGAGGAGAGCGACCTGACCACCGCGGAGTCGTTCGCGTCGCAGGCCGCCCTGGCGTTCGTCCTCGCCGAGGCGCGGCACGCGCAGGACATCGCGGCGCTGCTCGACGAGCGCGAGCGGATCGCCCGGGACCTGCACGACATGGCCATCCAGCAGCTGTTCGCCACCGGCATGCAGCTCGAGACCGTCCGCCGGCGCGCGGCGCGCGGCGTCGACCCCAGCGAGCTCACGTCGATCGTCGAGGAGGCGCTCGACAACGTCGACTCCTCGGTCCGTGAGATCCGCACGATCGTGCACGCGCTGCGCGACCCGGACGCCGCGACGGGCGTCGTCGAGCGGCTGCGCCGCGAGGCCTCGCTCGCGCGCACCGGCCTGGGCTTCGCCCCCTCGCTCGTCGTGACGCTCGACGGCTCGCCGTTGTCCGACGACGGGCTCGACGAGGACCGCCTCGACGAGCGCGTGGGCGTCGCGCTGACCGACGACGTCGTCGCGGTCGTGCGCGAGGGCCTCGCGAACGCCGCGCGGCACGCGCACGCGCAGTCCGTCACGGTGCGCGTCGACGTGCGCGGCCAGGGTCCGCTGGGCTCGGTCCGCATCGAGGTCGAGGACGACGGCGTCGGCCTGCCGGCCAAGCGGGACCGCCGGTCCGGGACCGGCAACCTCGCCTCACGCGCACGTCAGCACGGCGGCACGTTCACCATCGGCACGGCTCCGGCAGGCCGCGGCACGCTCCTGAGCTGGCAGGCGCCGCTCGGCTGAGCGGGTCGCGAGCCGACCGGCCGCCGCTCCGCCAGGGCGGCGCGGGCCGAGGGCTCAGTGCCCCGGCTCGGCCCGCCAGCTCGAGTGCTTGCGGGAGGCGACCCACGCCGCGACCTGCGTACGGCGCTGCAGCCCCATCTTCGCCAGGAGCGACGTGATGTGGTTCTTGACGGTCTTCTCCGCGACGCCCAGACGCTCGGCGATCTCGCGGTTCGACAGGCCCTCCCCGATCAGGTCGAGCACGCGCAGCTCGCTCGGCGTGAGGTTCTCCGTCGGGTCGTCCTGACCCGCACGACGGCGCGTGACCGTGCGCTCGTCGAGCAGCGTGCGACCCGCGGCGACGCTGCGGATCACGTCGGTGATCTCCGCGCCGCGCACGGACTTCAGCAGGTAGGCGGCGGCACCCGCCTCGAGAGCGGCGGCGAGCGCGTCGTCGTCGTCGAAGGACGTCAGGACGATCGCACGCGCGTCGGGCTTGGCCTCGCGCACCTGCTTCATGAGGTCGATCCCGGTCCCGTCGGGGAGCTGGAGGTCGACGAGCATGACCTGCGGGTGCACGAGCGTCGCGCGACGGACACCGTCCGCGACCGACCCGGCCTCGGCGACGACCGTCATCCCCTCGGTCCGCTCGACGACCTCGGCGATCCCTCGGCGGACGACCTCGTGGTCGTCCACGATCATGACCGTGATAGGTCCCTGCTTCGGAGCAGCGTCAAGGTTCGGCACGGTGGCATCGTATCCAGCCATGAGGACGATCCTGGTGCCCACCACGCTCGAAGAGCGGGTGGACCTGCCCGCAGGTTGGCGTGCCCGCACCTACGACCCGGCGCTCCCCCTGCCCGTCGACGCCCGCGACGCCGAGGTCCTCGTCGTGTGGGGCAACCGGCGCGCGGCCCTCGCCGAGGCGGCCCGGACGCTCGGCGACCTGCGCTGGGTCGCGTGCCTGGCGGCCGGGACGGACGCGGTCGACGACGCAGGGTTCGACGCGTCCGTTCTGGTCACGTCGGGCCGTGGGCTGCACGACGGCCCCGTGACGGAGCACGCGCTCGCGCTCGTGCTGGCCTGCGCGCGCCGCGTGCCGGACCTGGTGCGCGCGCAGGACGAGCGTCGCTGGGCGGCCGAGCTCGGGGGCGTGCAGCCCGTCCACGACACGCGGTTCCGCACGCTCACCGGCGCGCACGTGGTCGTGTGGGGCTTCGGCTCGATCGCGGCGCGCCTGTCTCCGCTGCTCGTCGCGCTCGGCGCGAGCGTCACGGGCGTGGCGACCACCGCGGGTGAGCGTCACGGGTTCCCGGTCGTCACGCCCGACGAGCTGGACGGCGTGCTGCCGTCCGCGGACGTGCTCGTCGGGATCCTGCCCGCCACGCCGCAGACGCGGCACGCGATCGGGGCGGACGTGCTCGCGCTGCTGCCCGAGCGGGCGTTCGTCGTCAACGTGGGCCGGGGCAGCACGCTCGACGAGCGCGCCCTGCTCGACGCCGTGCGCACGGGGCGCCTCGCGGGGGCCGCGCTCGACGTGTTCGACCGTGAGCCGCTGCCGCCGTCGAGCCCGCTGTGGAGCGAGCCGCGGATCCTGGTGAGCCCGCACGCCGCCGGCGGCCGCCCGCAGCACGCCGGGGCGTTCCTGACCGAGGCCCTGCGCGCCTACGACGCGGGCGAGCAGCCGCCCAACGTCGTCACCCGCGCGTCGACGGCGCGCTGACCGGGACGACCCGAGCGGTCGGGTCCGCGCCTACGCGCGCGGGCCCGTCCCGCGGCCCGCCGGGGCACTGCCCGTCCGCGGGGTGCGCGGCGCGGGCTGGCAGCGCGGGCAGAACGCCGCGCTGCGGTTCATGAACTCCACGCGGCGGATCGGCGTGCCGCAGCGCGGGCACGGGCGACCCTCCTGGCCGTACACCGCGAGGCTGCGGTCGAAGTACCCCGACGCCCCGTTGACGTTGACGTACAACGCGTCGAAGCTCGTGCCGCCCTGCGCGAGCGCCTCGCTCATGACCTCGGTCGCCGCGTCGAGCACGCGCACGACGTCGACCGGACGCAGCCCCGCCGTCGCGCGCGCGAAGTGCACCCGGGCGCGCCACAGCGCCTCGTCGGCGTAGATGTTGCCGATGCCGGAGACCAGGCCCTGGTCGAGCAGCGCGCGCTTGATGCCCGTGCGCCGCGCACGCACGGCCCGCACGAGCGCGCGACGGTCGAGCGCCGGGTCGAGCAGGTCGCGCGCGATGTGCGTCACCGGCTCGGGCACGGTCGGGGACGACGAGCCACGTCCGCCGGGTGCGCCGTCCGGGGTGGGGACCAGGTCCTGCACACTCAGGTGCCCGAACGTGCGCTGGTCGACGAAGTCGAGCGCTCCGCCGTCGTCGAGGTGCAGGCGCACCCGCAGATGGGGGTGCGGTGAGGCGTCGTCGGTCGCCACCGCGTCCGCCGGGCGCACGAGGAGCTGACCGCTCATGCCGAGGTGCACCATCAGCGCCTCGTCGCTCTCGCCGTGCGCCGTCTGCAGCGGCACCCACAGGAACTTGCCGCGCCGCACCGCGGCCGCGAGCGTACGGTCCTGCAGGCGTCCGGCCAGGTCTGCGGGACCGGCGAGGTGCCGGCGCACGCTGTAGTCGCGCCGCACGTCGACGCGCGTGACCCGGCGGCCGACGACGTGGCGCTCGAGGCCGTCGCGGACGGTCTCGACCTCGGGCAGCTCGGGCACGGCTCAGCGGCTCCTGCGCATCGGGAGGTCGGGCACGTGTCAGCCGGCCGGAGTGACCAGGCCCGCGTCCGCCACCGACTCGGCCGCTGCGGTCTGCTCGAGCCGCTGCAGGGCCTCGTAGGCAGCCTGGGCCGCCTGCTGCTCGGCGAGCTTCTTCGCGGGGCCGACCCCTGTGCCTCGCACCTCGCCGCCGACGACGGCGTGCGCGGTGAATGTGCGCGCGTGGTCCGGGCCCTCGCCCTGCACGTCGTAGTGCGGCGCACCGAGCCCGAGCCCGGCCGAGAGCTCCTGCAGCGAGGTCTTCCAGTCGAGCCCCGCACCGAGGTGCGCCGCGTTCGCGAGCGTGGGCCCGACGAGGCGCTCGACGATCGCACGCGCCGTCTCGAGCCCGTGCGACAGGTAGATCGCCCCGAACACGGCCTCGAGCGTGTCCGACAGGATCGAGTCCTTGTCCCGGCCGCCCGTCGCGAGCTCACCCTTGCCGAGCAGCACGTAGCGACCCAGGTCGAGCTCACGCGCGACGCCGGCGAGACCCCGCTGCGAGACCGTCGCCGCGCGCATCTTCGCGAGCGAGCCCTCGCTCTCGTCGGGTCGCGAGCGGTACAGCGACTCGGTCACCACGAGCCCCAGGACGGTGTCGCCGAGGAACTCGAGGCGCTCGTTCGTCGGGATGCCACCCGCCTCGTGCGCGAACGAGCGGTGCGTCAGGGCGAGCACGAGAAGCTCGGGG
>NZ_BJUA01000007.1 GCF_007989825.1 Cellulomonas persica
CCGTTTCGGGCTTTCGGCCCGGTCAGGAGGCAACCTCTCTAACTTAGCGGATCGAGTCCCGCTCGTCAAACCGCCTGTCCAGCGGTTCTCGGTTCGGATCTCTCCCACATCCGGCGCATCACACCGGGCCGGCGACATGGTCGTCGGCTCGGGATGAGCTCCGGGGGGTGTCGCCTGCGGGACCGTCCATCGCGGTGCGTTCCGCGGTGTCCGTTCCTCCCTGCCGGGCGACGTCGAGAACATTACGCAGCCCCGGGCGCCGAGAGCAAATCCGTGCCGTGGTGACGCCGGTCACCGCGCCGAGATCCGCGTGATCACGCGCCACAGACGCGCGGAAGGCCCTGCGAGCGCGTCGCAAGGCCTCCCGAGCAGGGCTCGTCACGGGCCGCTGCGGCTCCGGGCCGACGGGTGTCCGCCGATCCCGTCGCGCGCCGGCGAGGGCGCTCGACGGCTGGGTCGACGACGGTCGACCCCCGCGCGCCGACTGGGTCGAGCGTGCTCACCGTCGCGTCGGACGGCCACGGGTGCCGGGCTCAGTACAGCGCGCTCGCCATGGCGCGCCGGGCGGCCACCACCCGCGGGTCCTCCCCGCCGACGACCTCGAACAGGTCCACGAGCCGGACCCGGACGCGCTCCTTGTCGTCGCCCGCCGTCACGCGCAGCAGGTCGATCAGGCGGTCGAACGCGTCGGTGACCTTGCCGCCGAGCACGTCGAGGTCCGCCACCGCGAGCTGGGCGTCCACGTCCCGGGGCGCCTGCGCCGCGGCCGTGCGGACGGCGGCGAGGTCCGCGTCGCGTGTCCGGGCCAGCAGGGCGACCTGCGCCAGGCCGGCCCTGGCCTCGTGGTCACGGGGGTTCTCGCGCAACGCCTGCTCGTAGGCCGCGGTGGCGGCGTCGAGGTCGTCGCGCTCGATCGCGTCGTACGCGGCCTGGTGCAGCGGCGGGAGCTCGGGCTCGGGCGCCTGCGCCGGCGCGGGCTCGGCCGGTGTCACCGTGCCGGTCAGCCCGTTGGCGGCGGCCGCCTCGAGCACCTGGTCGATCACGGGTCGGATCTGCTCACGCGGCGCCGCGCCCTGGAACAGCGGCACGGGCTGCCCTGCGAGCACCGCGGCCACCATCGGCACCGACTGCGCCTGGAACGCCGCGGCGATCTGGGGGTTGGCCTCCGAGTCGACGCGCGCCAGGAGCCAGCGGCCCTGGTCCTCGTCGGCGAGCGCCGCGAGGTCGGCGACCACCTGCTGGCTGGCCTGCGACCACGTCGCCCACAGGACGACGACCACCGGGTGCTCCGTCGAGCGGCGCACCAGCTCGGGGAACGAGGCCTCGTCGACGTCGACCACGTAGGCGCCGGGCTGCGGCAGGCCGCCGGGGCTCCCGGGCGGCGGCGTGGGCTTGGCCAGCGCGGACAGGTCCACCGCCCCGCGCACGTCGAGCCGGGGTCGCTGGGGATCGGTCTGAGCCATCTCGTCGTCCTTCGTCGTGCTGATCGTGCCTGCCGGCCCGACGCGTCCGCGGGGTCCGGGCGTCGTGCTGCCACACCGTGCACCGCGCGCCGGCCGTGGCAGCCCGACCGACGCGGTCGATCGTGTCAGGAAGCGGTCACGCCCGTCACCACGAGCTCGCCCGCGAGCACCTGCACCTGGGCCTGCGACCCGGCCGGCGGCACGTAGAGCACGACGATGCCGGTGAACGTCCGCTTGGACTCGTGGGCCGCCGACGTCGCACCGGCGAGAGCCGCGTAGAACGGGTCGGACAGACCGATGGTCGCGCCATCGAGCGTGACCGTCATGCGCGAGACCGCGGTGAACGTGCCCGTGACGATCGCGCCACCGTCGACCGTGCGCAACGCGGTGGCCGGGTTCGGGTCCATCTCGTAGCTCGTCGCCGCCGTGCCCGCCGAGCCGATGCCCGAACGGGCCTCGGCGCGCAGGTCCTCCATCTCCTGCACGAGCGGGCTCGCGGCGAAGCTCGCCGCGTACTGCGAGGCAGCGCCGTTCGCCGCGACGTCCATGAACTGCGTCAGCGCGTCCGTCGGCGTCAGCAGCAGGCTCGTGTCGTCCGCGGCGAGCGTCTCCGAGCCCGCGTCGGCGGGTGCGGTCGCGGGCATCTGCGAGCCGGGCATGAGCCGCGCCCAGCCCCACAGCTTGTAGAGCGCGCGAGGGTCGTCCTGACGCAGCACGAGGATGCGTTGCGCCTGCAGGTCGTCGGGCTGCTCGGTGACGACGAGCTGCGTGCGCGACCAGTCCGTCGTCTGCGGCACGACCATCGCGAGCGCGTTCGTCGGGAGCGCCGTCGGCGGCTTGGCACCCGCGGTGGCCGACGCCCGGACGTACTCGGCGGTGCGCATCGCGAGCGCGGGTCCCTCGACGCGCGGCGCGAGCGCCCCGGGGTCGAGCGCCTCGTCGGACGCGGTCAGGACCTCACCCAGCGAGGTCAGGACGCGCTCGGACTGCGGGACGGTGAGCGCGGCCGGCGCGACCGCGGGGGCGGGCGGCGCGTCGGGCTGCGGCAGGTCGGGCGAGCACGCGCCGACGAGCAGCGCCACGAGCGCGCAGGCCGCCACGGTCGCCACGAGCCGTCGGCGCGCGGGCGCAGGCCTGGTGCGGGTGCGGGACGTCGCGGTCATCGGTCGCCCTCCCCACTGCCCTGCTCGGGCGTCTCGGTCGTTCCGGTATCCGGTTCTTGTGCGGCCGGCAGGCCCCACGCGCGGCGCCAGGCGTCGGCACGTGAGCCGGCGGTGTCCGCCGCACGCTGGTCGGCGCCCGCGTCGGCGGAGGGTGCCCGGCCCGCTGCCGAGCCGTCGGGGCCCGGGCCGCTAGGGATCCAGCCGCCCGGGCTGGGGAGCGCCGAGCCGCCCGCCGGGGGCGCCGGGGTCGGGGTCGTCGCAACCGGGCGGCCCGACGCGGCGGTCGAGCCCGCCGAGCCGAGCCACGACGGTCGGGTGCGCCCGTGGTGGTCGGACGTCCCGCCCGCCTCGGCGGGGGGGACGTGCTGCTGCGGGGCCCGTGCCGGCAGCGTCGCCAGCGCCTGCTGCGGGGGCCGCGCCCGGGCCGGCAGGATGTGGTGGCGTCGTGGACGACGAGGTCGCGCTCGCGCCACCGGTCGCGTCGGGCGCCGGGGCCGCGGGGCCTCGGGACCACGCGCTGCGCGCGCCGGACGTCGTGCCCGAGGTCGGCGCGCCCGGCGTCGCCGCAGCGTCGGTCGTGCCGGCTCCGGTCGGGGCGGCGCCCCTCGGGGACGGGCTCGTCGGAGCCGCACCCGTGCGAGGCGCGCCCGTGCGAGCCCCCGTCGACGCGGGAGCACCCGGGGCGGGAGCCGACGGCGTGACCGGCGACGCGGCGCCCGGGGCGGGCGACGACGACCGCGCGGCGCCCGGCGCCGCACCTGGTGCGGTGGTCGCCGTCGAGCGGAGGTCCGTGCCGGACGAGGGCGCCGCCGACGCGGGGCTGCCGCTCCCGGGGACAGCCGGGACCGTCGCGGTCGGCGGGGTGCCGCTGCGGCGCATCGCGCGTCGGCTCAGGGGCGTACCCGCCCCGAGCGTGGGGGTCGCGCCGGTGGTGACGGTGGCGTCCGTCCCGTCGCCCGCTGGCGTCGGACCGCTCACCGAGGCGGGGAGCGTCGGCAGGGCGGACGACGACCCCGCAGCCGCCGCGGCAGACGAGCTGTGTCGACCCTCGTCGTGCGGCGGGACGGTCTGGTGGGCGCCGGTCACGCGCGGCAGCGAGCCCGTCGGCGTGCGTCCGCGTGCTGCCTGCGCGGCCTCGCGCAGCTCGCGCCGGGTGAGCGGACGACCCTCGTCGGCCACGGCCGGGACGGCACCGGTGTGCACCGACTCCCAGGTGCCCTGGCGGTCCCCCGTGCGGCTGCGCAGGAGCACGAAGGCCGCGCCGAGGACGAGCAGGGCGCCCACCACGACGCACGGCCACAGCCACGGGGTCGTCACGACCCGCGGCCAGGAGATCTCGAGCGTCGGCTCGCTCGTGCCCGTGCTCACCGCGAGCAGGCTCCAGCGGCCGCCCTGCGCGGGCCACACGAGCTCGGCGCTGCGCGTCCCGGTCGCCTCGGCGACCCAGTTGTCGTTGCCCGCCGGGCTCACCTGGGCGGGAGCCTCGGCCGGGGGCTCGGCACCGGCCGTCGCCTCACCGGTGGGCGCCGCGCTCGGTGCGGTCGTGGGTGCCGTGGTGGCGGCGGCGGTCGCCGGCGCGGTCGCCGCCGGCGTGCCCGTCGCGGCGGGGTCGGGCGTCGCACCGCCGGGCGAGGGGGCCGTGGGCGGCTCACCCGCGGTGGTCGCGAGCGCGTCCCAGCTCGCCAGTCCCGTCACGCGTGTGTAGGGGTCGGTGCCGACCCAGCCGTCCACGTCGGTGTCGCGACCGACGACCGCGACGACGTCGCCGTCGGGGGCCGTCACGCGCACGGTCGCGGGGTCGCCGCCGAGCTCGAGCACGCCGGGGTCGGTGACGACGACGTGGGTCGTCGCGGTGGTCGTCGCGACGAGGACGTCGTCGGCGCGCCAGACGGTCGCGGAGGCGACGCCGAGGCCGATGACGACCAGTCCGACGACGCCGACGGCGGCCGTGATCACTCGCTTGCGCACGCACAGTCCTCTCAGGCGGAGAGCCCCAGGATAGGCAGACCAGCCGTCAGGACGCGGACGCAGCGGACGTCGTGGGACGACCCGGGTGCTCGTCACGGGCCTCGTCGCGCCGCCTTCGGGCGTCCCGGCGGGACCGTCCGGCCGTCGGCGGCCGCAGCCGCGGCGGACCGTCGTCGGTGCTGCAGGACGGTGAAGCCGCTCTCGTCGCACCGCCCGATCCCCCCGTCGGGTGAGCGCGAGCCTCTATCCTGAACCCGGGCCCGGAAGGGCGACGTCCGCATCGTCGCCCGCGGCACTCGTCCCACCCGGACGAACGCCGCAGCATCAGCCCCCGGCCCACGCCACCGAGGAGGAGATCTCGTGCCCGAAGCCCGGCCTCAGTTCCCCGTCGTCAACTTCCGCGGGTACGAGCGCGAGGCGGTCGACAGCCGGATCGCCGGACTCGAGCACGCGCTCGCGGAGGCACGCTCGCAGGTCGAGGCGCTCGACGCGAAGTCCCTGCAGATCGCCGGCGAGCTCTCCGAGGCGCACCGCCAGCTGCGGGAGGCCGAGCGCCCCACGTACTCCGGGCTCGGGTCGCGCATCGAGCAGCTGCTGCGCTCGGCCGAGGAGCAGTCCTCGGACGTCGTGACGCAGGCGAACGCCCAGGCCGCCGACGCGCTCGCGCGCGCCAAGCTCTCCGCCGGCCAGCTGCGCGCCCGCGCCGAGAACGAGGTCGCCGAGCTGCTCGCGACGGCACGCCGTGAGGCCGAGGAGGTCCGCGCGACCGCGGCGACCGAGGCCGAGAGCACGCTGCTCGCGGCGCAGCGCCGCGCCGAGGAGCTCGTCGGCTCCGCCGAGCGGGAGGCCGCGCGCATCCAGAGCGCGATCACGACCGAGGAGAGCGAGCGGCGGACATCGCTCGAGCGCGAGCTGGGCACGCTGCGCGCGAGCGTCGAGCACGAGGCGACCCAGCTGCGGGTCGCGACCGAGCGCACCGCGGCCGAGCTGCGCGCGCGGGCCGAGCAGGAGACCACGCAGCAGCGCGACGAGGCGGACCGCTACGCGCAGGACCTGCGTCAGGCGGCCGACGAGGAGACGACGGCGCTGCGCCAGCAGGTCGAGGCCGACGCCGCCGCGCTGCGCACCGAGGCTGAGCGCTACGCCGCCGAGCTGCGCGCGTCCGTCGCGTACGAGGTCGCGCAGCTGCGCCAGGAGGCCGGCGCCGAGACGACGTCGCTGCGCACGCAGGCCCAGGAGTTCGCCGACTCCACGCGGGCCGCCGCGGAGCGCGAGGCGACGGCGCTGCAGCAGCGGGTCGCGGCCGAGGTCGCCGCGCTGCGCACCGAGGCGGACCAGTACTCCGCGTTCGTCCGAGCGCAGGCCGACCGTGAGACGGGCGAGCTGCGGGCCGCGGTCGCCGACGAGACCGCCGCGCTGCGTCAGCAGGTCGAGCAGGAGGTCGCCGCGCTGCGCGCGCAGGCCGAGCAGTACGCCACGGAGGTACGCGCCGCCGCCGAGCGGGAGAGCACCGAGCTGCGCGAGCGCACCGCGCACGAGGCCGCGCACCTGCGCGACACCACGGAGCGCGAGACGACCGAGCTGCGCGAGACGACCGGCCGCGAGGCGACGCTGCTGCGTGAGTCGACCGACCGAGAGACGCGCGAGCAGCGCGAGCAGACGCGCCTCGACACCGAGCGCGTCCTCACCGAGGCGCGTCGTTCCGCGGCCGAGGCGCTCGCGAACGCCAAGGCCCGGGCCGACGAGCTCGTGCGCGAGGCCGAGCAGCGGCTCTCCGACGCCGAGCTCGAGATCGCCTCGAAGCGCGAGGCGAGCGAGCGCGAGGACGCCGCGCGGCACGACGCCGCGCGCGCAGAGACGGAGCGCCTCGTGCGCGACGCCGAGGCGCACGCCGCCGAGGCCGAGGAGCGCGTGGCCAAGGCGCTCGCGCAGGCCGAGAAGGTGCGCACCGACGCCGAGAGCCACGCCAAGGAGCTCCTGGCGAACGCCCGCCGGAACGCCGACAAGGTGGTGGCCGAGGCGCGCGAGCACGCCGAGAAGCAGATCTCCGAGGCGATGACCGAGTCCGAGCGCGAGCGCACGACCGCTGCTCGTCAGGTCGAGGACCTCAACCGCCAGCGCGAGTCGATCACGACCTACCTCGACGAGCTGCGCAACCTGCTGGGGCACGACCCCGACCGTGCGGCGCTCGACCGGGCGCGGCGCGCCGAGGCCGAGTTCGCGGCGACGCACGGACCCGCCGGCGGGAACCCGAAGGACGCGGCGAAGCAGGCGGTCCAGGGCCGGTCGGCCGAGGCTGCCTCCGCGACGCGTCCGACGCCCACCGGCGACATCGTCGGCGTCGGCGGCAAGCCCCGCACGAAGTCCCGCCCGAAGTCGCGTCCCGCTCCGCTGTCCGCGGCCGCAGCGGCCGCTCCGCAGCAGGACGCACCCGCCCCGGCCGAGGACGTCGACGCGTCCCAGCCGGACCAGGTCACCGACGTCACGGCTCCCGACGCCGCCGCTGCGCCGCAGGACGGGGTCGCGCACGAGGCCGGGGACACCGGCCCGGGCGAGCACGACGAGGCCCGGCCGGAGGCCGCCCCGCACGAGGGTGGCCAGCACGACGAGGACCAGCACGACGAAGGCCAGCACGAGGGCGAGCAGGGCGAGGGCGAGGCGTCGCCGCACGCCGAGACGCACTGACGCGATGAGCAGCGCGCAGCGGTGCGTCGCCCGTCGGGCCACGGCGGGCGACGCACCGCTCGTCTCCCGGACCACCTGCCGGCCGAGCCCGGCAGGTGCGGCCCCTCAGGTGACGACCTCGACAGACCGATCAGGACGGACATGAGTGACACCGACGCCGCACGCTGGCGCGAGGAACGCCGCGAGGCCGCGCACGCGCACGCCGAGGCGCTCGAGCGCCGTCGCGAGGCGGAGTCGGCCCGCGCGCACGCGATGATCCTGGAGTTCGTCGCGTACGCGAAGGTGCACGGGCCCGCGCCCGAGCCGCTGCGGGTGCGGACGTACGACGGCCGGCAGCGCTACCGCACACCGCTCGAGGGCTGGTACCTGCGGACCGACGAGACGGTCGCGATCGACACCGACGGCGCGTTCTACGTGCTGCGGACGCCGCCCAGCCTGGCGGGGCGTCTGCGCGGCGCACGGCCCGAGCCGTCCGACCCGCCGCTCGTCATCGGCGCGGGCGGCAAGGACGGCGAGTCCGTCGACATGAAGGACGCACTGGCCCGCCTGCGCGGAACGGCCTGACGCGGCGGCTCAGGCGGAGTCGGCGCGCTGGGCGAGGTCGCTCAGCGCTGCGGCGACAGCGGCGGGCTGCTCGACCGCGGACATGTGACCGGACCGCGGCACGACGACGAGCTGCGCCGCCGGTGCGGCCTCGACCATGTGCTCGGCCGCCGCGACCGGCGTGACGGTGTCCTCGTCGCCGACGACCACCGTCACGGGCCCCGGGAAGGCCGCCAGCACGTGGGTGCGGTCCGGTCGCGCGGCCATCGCACGCTGCGCCCAGGCGACGTCGGCCGGGTCCTGCTCCTCGATCCACGCGGCGAGCTGCTCGCTCACCGCGGGCTGCGCGGCGCGCGTGCTCTCGCCCACGAGCGAGGTCGCCATGCCCGTCACGGCCTCGACCGTGCCGAGCCGCTCGGTCTCCTCGGCGACCTGCAGGCGCGCGGCGCGGGCCTCGTCGGTGTCGGCGGTCGACTTGGTGTCGACGAGGCCGAGCGCGGCGACGAGCTCGGGGTGCCGCTCCGCGAGCGCGAGGGCGACGTACCCGCCCATGGACAGGCCCACGACGACCGCGCGCCGCGTCCCGCGCTCGGCGAGCTCGGCAGCAAGCCGGTCCGCGGCGTCGTCCAGCGAGGGCGCCGCGTCCTGCGCCCAGGACGCGGCCGCTCCGGACGAGGTCCGCCCGGAGGAACCGGGCAGGTCCGCGGCCAGCACCTCGCGCGGACCGACGAGCCCGGCGGCCGTCGCCTCCCACATGCGGTGGTCGAGCGGGAAGCCGTGCAGCAGCACGACCGGCAGCGCCTCGCCGTCGTCCTCGCGCAGGACGTGCAGCGTCATGTGCCCTCCTCGTCGTCGATCGTGTCGCCCTGGGGCCGGTCGGCGGCGGGCTCGGTCGAGGTCGTCGTCGGTTCGAGCCTAAGCCCGACGCGCGAGCGCGGTCGCGTGCTCGAGCACCGCCGCGACGCCGTCGTCGCCGTTGGCGGGGCACGCGTGCCGCGCGTGGGCGCGCACGTCGTCGTAGGCGTTGGCGACCGCGAAGGACTCCCCCGCCCAGGCGAGCATCGGCAGGTCGTTCGGGGCGTCGCCGCACGCCCAGACGTCCTCGGCGGGGACGCCCCGCTCCTGCGCCCAGCGCGCGAGCGCGCGGGCCTTGGTGACGTCGAGGGCGCTGATCTCCCCCAGCCCGACCGCGCCCGAGTCGACCGCGAGCGCCGACGTGCCGATCGCGGCCTGCACGGCCGCGCTGTGGCGGTCGCCGTGGTCGGTCCCGGTGCGCACGAGCAGCTTGAGCGTCGAGTCGGTCAGGACGTCCTCGATGCGGTCCGCGACGGGGCTGTCGGGCGGCACGACGTGCACGTCGCGGTAGCCCCGCTCGGCGGCGAAGCCCTCGGCGCGCTCGACGGCCAGGTGCACCTCGCCCAGCGTGCTGCGCAGGGCAGCGGCGAGCTCGGTGACGAGCTGGGCCGTCATGCCGCGCTCGGCGAGCACGCGGCCTGTCGCGACCTCGACGACCGCGGCGCCGTTGGCGCAGATCGCGACGCCGTGGCCCGCGACGTGCGGGGCGAGCGGCGCGAGCCAGCGCGGCGGACGCGCGGTGACGAAGACGACCTCGATGCCGGCGTCCTCGGCGTCCCGCAGGGCGGCCGACGTGCGCGGCGAGACCACGCCGCCGGGGTCGAGCAGCGTCCCGTCGAGGTCGGTCGCGACGAGGCGTGGCGGGCGGGTGGGCCACGTCGACCGGCTCGTCGCCAGCGTCTGCGTCACTGCGGTCCTCCGTCGGTCGGCGTGCGGTGTGGTCCGGGTGCGGGTCTCAGCGTCCCCGCGCGGGTGCGCGCCGGCTGGGGCCGCGCCGGCCACGGGCGTCCCAGCACGCGGTGTGCCAGTGGCGGCGGTCGTCGACCGCGTCGCCGAACCAGCCGTCGGCGCGCCAGGCGACGACGTGCGCGGCGCCGGCCGGCACGAGCTGGTCGCACCCGGGGCAGCGGTACTCGCGCTCGCCGCCGCGCACGCGCTGCACGACCCACTCGCCGTCGGGCGCGTCCTGCACGGTGCGACCGCCCGTCGCGCGCTCGACGTCGAGGGGCACGTGCTCGGCGCCGTACGGGCGCTTGGTCGAGCGTCGGGCCATGGGTCGATCCTCCCCGATCGGGTCGGCGGACGACGAATCCTGTGCCCACGGGCGATGCCCGGAGCCCGACGGCACGCGCCGGGCCGACAGACAGCCGTGCCCGGCGGTGCACGAGGCACCTCCGGGCACGGCGGGGACTGCGGCGGGTCAGAGCGTCGCGGCCGACTCGATCGTCGGGATCGTGCGCGTCCGGACGAGCTCGGCGAACCAGCGGCCCGAGTCCTTCACGGTGCGCTCGAGCGTGTCGTAGTCGACGTGCACGACACCGAACCGGCGGTCGTACCCGTACGCCCACTCGAAGTTGTCCAGGAGCGACCAGACGAAGTACGCCTGGACGTCGACGCCCTTGTCGAGCGCCTCCCCGACGGCGTCGATGTGGTCGTGCAGGTACGCGACGCGGTCCTCGTCGTGCACACGCCCGTCCTCGCTCAGCGTGTCGTAGAACGCGGCGCCGTTCTCGGTGATCGCGAGCGGCAGTCCGGGGTAGCGCTCGTGCAGGCCGACGAGCAGCTCGACGAGGCCCTCGGGCTCGATGTTCCAGCCCATCGCGGTGTGCGGGCCGGGCTGCGGGAGCCACTCGGCGTGCGTCGCGCCGACCCACGGGCTGTTCGGCGACGAGCGGTGGCCGTCGGGGCCGGGCTTGCCGTCGCCCACCGGGGGCGTGCCGTACTTGACCCGGCCCGTGGAGTAGTAGTTCACGCCGAGCACCGACAGCGGGACCTGGATGAGGTCGAGGTCGCCGTCGAGCACGAACGACCAGTCCGTGATGTCCGCGGTGTCGGCGAACACCTCCTTGGGGTACTCGCCGTCGACCACGGGGCCGAGGAAGACCTCGTTCGCGATGGTGTCGATGCGGCGCTTGGCCTCGACGTCCGCCGGGTCGTCGCTCGCGGCGCGGGTCACGTGCAGGTTGAGCGTGATCGAGATCGGCGCGTCCTGCCCGAGCACGTCCTTGATCGCGCGGGCGGCCAGGCCGTGTGCGAGGTTGAGGTGGTGCACGGCGCGCAGCGCCTTCTCGTCGTCCGTCACGCCGGGGGCGTGCACGCCGCTCGCGTAGCCGAGGAACGCCGAGCACCACGGCTCGTTGAGCGTCGTCCACAGCTTGACGCGGTCACCGAGGACCTCGGCGACCTTGCGCGCGTACTCGGCGAAGCGCAGCGCGGTCTCACGGTTGGCCCAGCCGCCCGCGTCCTCGAGCGGCTGCGGCAGGTCCCAGTGGTACAGCGTGACGACGGGGTCGATCCCGGCGGCGATGAGCTGGTCGACGAGGTCGGAGTAGAAGTCCAGGCCGGCCTGGTTGAACTCGCCCGAGCCCGTCGGCTGGATGCGCGGCCAGGCGAGCGAGAAGCGGTACGCCTGGAGCCCGAGCTGCGACATGATCGCGATGTCATGCGGGACGCGGTGGTAGTGGTCGGCGGCGACGTCGCCCGTGTCGCCGTTGAGCACCTTGCCGGGGGTACGGGAGAACGTGTCCCAGATCGAGGGGCCGCGGCCGTCGACGTCGACGGCGCCCTCGATCTGGTAGGACGCCGTGGCCGAGCCCCAGACGAAGGCGTCGGGGAACTGGCGGCCGGAGGGGCGCGTCGTGGTCATGGCTGAGAGTCCTTCGATGGCTGACGGGTGCACCGGCGGTCAGACCCGCGCCAGGGCGGGCCGGAACCGGTTCCGGCGAAGTTCGAATCGTTACGATAGCGGAGACTGCGGTCATCGACCAGCACGCCGGACCAACCGCACGATACCGAGGGCCCGTCCCCCGGCTCACAGCCCGCGGGCCGTTGCTCGTCGTCGAATCGCTTCAACGACGAGACTGCACCACATCGGTAGGATCCGCGCCATGGCCACGATCGCCGACGTCGCGAAGCTCGCCGGCGTCTCGTCGTCCACGGTCAGCTACGTCCTGTCGGGCAAGCGACCCATCTCCGGGCCCACCCGCACGCGCGTCGAGCACGCCATCCGGGAGCTGGACTTCAGCCCGCACGCCGGCGCCCGCGCGCTGGCCACCAACCGGACCAACGTCCTCGGGCTCGTCGTGCCGCTGCGCGCGCTCGAGACGAACTCCGCGACCGTCATGGAGATCGTCGCCGGCGTGCTCACGGCCGCCCGTGAGCACGGGGACGACGTGCTGGTCCTCACCGACGAGGACGTCGCCGACGTGCACCGCCTCGCCGCCGGCTCGCGCGTCGACGCGCTCATCCTCATGGACGTCGAGCGCCAGGACCCGCGACTGCCCGTGCTGGCGGCGCTGCGTCAGCCGTCGATCCTCATCGGTGTCCCGAGCCGGACGCGGGAGCTCTCGTGCATCGACCTGGACTTCGCCGCCGCCGGCCGGCTCGCGGTGCGGCACCTTGCCGAGCACGGCCATACGCGTGTCGCGCTGCTCGGCGCGAGCGAGGCGGCCATCGCACGCGGGGCCAACTACGCCGTGCGCATCATCGACGGCTTCCGCGAGGAGGCGGGCCGGCTCGGTGTGCACCACGCCGTCGTGCCGCTCGAGGACACCTACCCGCAGGCCGCCGCGGCCGTCGCGCGCGCCCGCGCCGAGGTCGAGGGCCTGACCGCGCTCCTCGTGCACAACGAGGGCGCGCTGCCGGGCGTGCTCGACGCGCTCGCGCGCGACGGGCTGCGCGTCCCCGAGGACGTCTCGGTGCTCGCGGTCAGTCCCACCCGGCTCGCCGCGCACCTGCCCGTGCCGCTGTCGGTGATCGACGTGCCCGCGGTCGAGATCGGCCGGACCGCGGTCGCGATGGCCGTCGACCGGCAGCAGCGACCGATGGCCGCCGAGACCCGCCTGCTGGCCCCGCGCCTGCTCGAGCACGGGAGCTGCGCCGCACCTCCGGTCCCCTGAGGCGCGCGGCGGGGTGCCGCAGCGGACGAGCGGCTGGTCAGGGACTGGTCACGAGCCAGCGGTGCCCGAACGGGTCGACCAGCCAGCCACCGCGCGTGCCGTCGGGCAGGTCCTGCGGTGCCCGGTCCGGTGTCGCGCCCGCCGCGACCGCGCTCGCGTAGGTCGCGTCCACGTCGGGCACCGACACGACGACCGCACAGGTCGAGCGTCCGTCGAGGGTCTTCGGAGCGTACGCGCCGTACTCGTGCGCCTCGTCGGACAGGAAGACCGGCGCGCCGTGGATGTCGAGCGCGACGAACCCGATCCGGCCGTCCTCCTCGTCGTACCGCTCCCCCGCGGTCGCGCCGAACGCCGCCGCGTAGAAGGCGAGCGCGCCGACGCCGTCGTCGACCGTCAGATAGGGCACCGTGCGTCCCATGCCGTCCCCCGTACCGGACGGCGTCGTCGCCGCCCTGGTCCCCCTGGTGTCGCCCACGTCGAGGCGTTTCGATTGAACGCCGCGCGGGACCGGCGGTCAAGGCCTCGTGGCGCGGCTCGGGGTCGACGAGACGTCTGTCTCCCGGCCGCGCACCACCGGCCCGCGTTCTGCCGCCTCGCCGGGCGTTCGGCGGCACCGGCCTCGGGTCAGACCACCGGGACGCCCGCACGCAGCACGCGCCGCGCCCGGAGCTCCTCGTCGACCACCACGACGTCCGCACGCAGACCCGCCACGAGCGCACCCCGGTCGGCGAGCCCCAGCACCGTCGCGGGCGTCGTCGACGCCGCCCGCACCGCGTCGACCAGCGGCACGCCCGCGGCCGCGGTGGACCGCACGACGTCGAGCAGGTGCGCGACGCCGCCCGCGATCGCGCCGCTCTGGCCGTCCGGGCCGACGATCCGCGCCACGCCGTCGGCCACGCGCACCGCCATCGGCCCGAGCTGGTAGTCGCCGTCGGCCATGCCCGCGGCGGACATCGCGTCCGTCACGAGGGCGATCCCGTCGGCGCCGACGAGGTCGAACACCGAGGCCACGGTCGCGGGCGCGAGGTGCGTCCCGTCCGCGACGAGCTCGACCACCAGCTCGCCGCGCGAAGCGGCCGCCAGGCACGCCATGACGGGTCCCGGGTCGCGGTGGTGCACCGGGCGCATGCCGTTGAACAGGTGCGTCGCGGTCGGGCGAGGTCCCCGCGCGTGCGGGGAGGCGGCCAGCAGGTCGAACGACCGGTCGACGGCCGCCTCGACCTCCTCGGCGCTCGCGTCGGTGTGGCCGATCGACGGCAGCGCGCCGGCGCGCACGAGCGCTGCGAGCACGTCGGCGGCGTCGTCGTCCGCATCGGCCGTCGTCTCGGCCGCGGTCACGCCCGCGACCTCGGGCGCGATCGTCATGGTGACGAGGTGCCCGCGCGCGGCCTCGGCGATCCGCGCGACGAGCCCCGGGTCACCGGCCAGCATGTCGTCGGGGTTCTGGGCGCCGCACCGCGCGTGCGACAGGAACGGGCCCTCGAGGTGGATCCCCGCGAGCACGCCCTCCTGCGCGGACTCGGCCAGGAGCGCCGTGCGTGTGAGCAGCGCGTCGGCGGGGGCCGTCACGAGCGAGGCGACGAGCGAGGTGGTCCCGTGGCGCAGGTGCTCGTCGGCGGCACGCCGGACCTCCTGCGCGGTCGTCGCGTCCGGGAAGCTCGCGCCGCCGCCCCCGTGGCAGTGCAGGTCGACCAGGCCCGGGAGCACGGTGTCGTCCGAGGTCTCCGGCAGGCGCTCGTTCCACGGCGCGGGGGCCTCGTCGGCGGGGCCGATCCACGCGATCGTCGCGCCCCGTGTCACGAGGAGACCGTCCTCGAGGACGTCGGTCGGCGTGACCACCCGGCCACGCAGCAGGATCTCGGACTCGGGCAGGTCGCTCACGCCGCCATTCTTCCCCACCCGCGCGCGTCTGCCCGGGACGCCTGGCCCGTCAGACCTCGACGGTCGCCGGATGCCGCGCGCGGCGGACGTCGCCGCGCCGGCGCGACCGGTCGGCCCAGAGGCACGCCCCCGCCGCCGAGAGAGCCCCGACCGCGACGATCCCCAGCCCGAACCACGAGACCGACCACCGCTGCAGCACGAGCGCGGTCGAGAGGAACGCCACCAGGGCACCCACCAGCGCGTACACCGCCGCTCGACGCACCGCACGGGCCTCCGCGAGCCAGTGCTCGACGAGCATCGACAGGGCCCCGCCCACGACGAGCACCGGCACGGCGGCGAAGACCACGGCGTACGACACGACCGCGAGCCCGAACGTCCCGCTCCCTGTGCCGAGCACGACCACGGCACCGATCAGCCAGAACAGCACCAGCGCGCGCCACACGACAGCGGCGGCGCGGCGGACCTCGGCCTCGGGGGCGCTGCTCGTCATGCGGCCCATCATCCCGTCCAGTCCCCCCGCACCGGAAGCGCCCGTGCGCGCGACCCGTCCCGGCCGGCCGAGGGGATCAGAACAGGCGCGAGTCGACGTCGTCGACGCCACGCATCGCGTCGTAGTCGAGCGTGAGGCACGTGATCCCGCGGTCGGTCGCGAGCACGCGGGCCTGCGGCTTGATCTCCTGGGCGGCGAACACCCCGCGCACGGGCGTCAGGAGCGGGTCGCGGTTGAGCAGCTCGAGGTAGCGCGTGAGCTGCTCGACACCGTCGATGTCGCCGCGGCGCTTGATCTCGACCGCGACGGCGCCACCCGTCGGGTCCTTGGCCAGGATGTCGACCGGCCCGATCGCGGTGGGGTACTCCCGCCGCACGAGCACGTGGCCGTCGCCGAGCAGCCCGATCTGAGCGGCGAGGAGCTCCTGCAGGTGCGCCTCGACGCCGTCCTTGATGAGGCCCGGGTCCACGCCGAGGTCGTGCGCGCTGTCGTGCAGGACCTCGTACAGGTCGATCTCGAGCCGGTCGTCGGACTTCTGGTGCTGCACGGTCCAGACCTGCGTCACCCCGGCCGCGCGGGACTCGTCGTCCGGCTCGGTGACCGCGAGCGAGCACGGCGGGCTCATCCAGTTGAGCGGCTTGTACGAACCGCCGTCGGAGTGCAGCAGGACGCTCCCGTCGGCCTTCACGACGAGCAGGCGCGTCGCGCGCGGGAGATGCGCCGACAGGCGCCCGGTGTAGCGGGCGGCGCAGGACGCGACGACGAGACGCACGCGTGGACCCTCCGGGAGGTCGACTCAGGGACTGCGGTCAGATGACCGAGCCGACGCGCGCCGGCGTCGCCTCGATCCACGAGGTGAGGCCCGCGTAGGCCTCGGGGGACAGCATCAGCTCGAACTCCACGGGACGGCCGTTCGACCGCGCCTGGCAGCGCACGACCAGCTGCCCCGAGGCGTCGGGCGCCTCGGCTGCCCGCCGCTCGACGACCGCGAGGGACTGCCGCTCCCACCGCCGCGCAGGCCGCGGCGCGAGCGACGCCGAACGCCACCAGTACAACGACGCGGCGCCGTACTGCGCGACGCCACCGGGCCAGCGCGTCCCGCTGCGCAGACGGCAGCGGAACGAGCCGACTCGCCGGTCGAGCGTGTGCCGACGGGACAGCCACAGCCCCCCGCAGCCGAGCACGAGCACGACGACCGTCAGAACCGCGACGACGATCCCCCCGGGCACGTGACCTGGCGCCTCAGTGGTCGGACGTCGTCGGGTCGCTCAGCGCGTCGACGACGACCGTGACCGTGTCGGAGTCCACCGACAGGAAGCCTCCGTCGACGTGCCACGCCAGCTGCTCGCCCTCGGCCGTCTGCACCCGCAGCTCACCCTCGCGCAGCACCGACAGGATCGGCGTGTGCCCGGCGAGGATGCCGATCTGACCGTCGGCCGCGGGGGCAGAGACCTGGCGGGCCTTGCCCGACCAGACCTTGCCCACCGCGTCGACCAGGTCGACCTCGAGAGAGGAAGCCATCAGACGCCGTACTCCTTCTGGATGCGGGCCCAGTTCTTCTCGAGGTCCTCGAGGCCACCGATGTTGAAGAACGCCTGCTCGGCGATGTGGTCGAACTCGCCCGCGGCGATCTTCTTGAACGCCTCGACCGTCTCGGCCACCGGCACCGTCGAGCCGACGACGCCCGTGAACTTCTCGGCCATGTAGGTGTTCTGCGACAGGAACTGCTGGATGCGACGAGCCCGCGCGACGACGGTCTTGTCCTCCTCCGACAGCTCGTCGACACCGAGGATCGCGATGATGTCCTGGAGCTCCTTGTTGCGCTGCAGGATCGACTTCACCTGCGTCGCCACGTCGTAGTGCTCCTGGCCGACGTACCGCGGGTCGAGGATGCGGCTCGTCGAGGCGAGCGGGTCCACGGCGGGGTACAGACCGCGCGAGGCGATCTCACGGCTGAGCTCGGTCGTCGCGTCGAGGTGCGCGAACGTCGTCGCCGGGGCCGGGTCCGTGTAGTCGTCGGCGGGCACGTAGATGGCCTGCAGCGACGTGATGGAGTGACCGCGCGTCGAGGTGATGCGCTCCTGCAGGAGGCCCATCTCGTCGGCCAGGTTCGGCTGGTAGCCGACGGCGGACGGCATACGGCCGAGCAGCGTCGAGACCTCGGAGCCGGCCTGCGTGAAGCGGAAGATGTTGTCGATGAAGAGCAGCACGTCCTGGTTCTGCACGTCGCGGAAGTACTCCGCCATCGTCAGCGCCGAGAGGGCGACACGCAGACGCGTGCCCGGCGGCTCGTCCATCTGGCCGAAGACGAGGGCCGTCTTGTCGAAGACGCCCGCCTCCTCCATCTCGACGATGAGGTCGTTGCCCTCACGGGTGCGCTCGCCGACACCGGCGAACACCGACACACCACCGTGGTCCTGCGCGACGCGCTGGATCATCTCCTGGATGAGGACGGTCTTGCCGACACCGGCACCGCCGAACAGGCCGATCTTCCCGCCCTGGACGTACGGGGTGAGCAGGTCGATGACCTTGATGCCGGTCTCGAACATCTGCGTCTTCGACTCGAGCTGGTCGAAGGCCGGGGGCTTGCGGTGGATGGGCCAGCGCTCGGTGACCTCGAACGTCTCGCCCTCGGCCAGGTTCAGCACGTCACCCGTGACGTTGAAGACCTTGCCCTTGGTGACGTCGCCGACGGGCACCGAGATCGGGGCACCGGTGTCGGTCACCTGGGCGCCGCGGACGAGGCCGTCCGTCGGCTTGAGCGCGATGGCGCGCACGAGCGAGTCGCCGAGGTGCTGGGCGACCTCGAGCGTCATGCGCAGCGTGCCCGCGCCCTCGCCCTCACCCTGGCCCGACAGGTCGATGTCGACCGTCAGGGCGTTGTAGATCTCGGGGATCTGGTCCGCCGGGAACTCGATGTCCACGACGGGGCCGATCACGCGGGCGACGCGACCGACGCCGGGCGTGCCGGCGGCGGCGGCCGTCTCGTCGACGGTGGTGGCGGTCATGTCTGGCCTGCTTTCTCGTCCCGGGGCGAGTCGACCCCGGCGGGTCTTCGGTTGGCTGTGGTCAGGGTCAGGAGGCCGAGGCGAGCGCATCGGCGCCCGAGACGATCTCGCTGATCTCCTGAGTGATCTCGCCCTGACGGGCCTGGTTCGCCAGTCGGGTGTACGTGCGGATGAGGTCCTCGGCGTTGTCCGTGGCCGTGTGCATCGCGCGCTGGCGTGCCGCGAGCTCGGACGCCGCGGCCTGCAGGAGGCTCGCGAAGATCCGTGCCCGGAAGTACCGCGGCAGCAGCGCGTCGAGCACGGTCTCGGGGTCCGGCTCGAAGTCGTACAGCGGCAGCGGACCGCCGTCACCGGCCGGGGCGACGCCCTCGACCACCTCGAGCGGCAGCAGTCGGATCACGCGCGGGCGCTGCGTGACCATGTTGACGAACTGCGTGAACACGACGTGCACCTCGGCGACGCCGCCCTCGTCGGCCGGAGCCCGGAACCGCTCGAGGAGCGTGTCCGCGATCTCCAGCGCCGTCTCGTACTGCGGCGCGTCGGACTGACCGATCCACTGCCCGGCGAGCTCACGCTGCCGGAAGCTGAAGTACGACACGGCGCGACGGCCCGAGACGTACAGGTCGACCTCACGGCCCTCGGCCTGCAGCTTCTCGATCTGCCGCTCCGTCTCGCGCAGGACGGTCGCCGAGTAGGCGCCCGCCATGCCACGGTCGGAGGCGATGAGCAGGAGCGCCACGCGGTTCGTGTCCGTCCGCTGCGCGAGGAACGGGTGCGTCACGTCCGAGTGGGTGGCCACGGCCGAGACGGCACGCGTGATCGCTCGCGAGTACGGCGACGCCAGGGCCACCCGGTCACGTGCCCGTCCGATGCGGGAGGCAGCGATGAGCTCCTGCGCCCGGAACATCTTCTTGAGCGACTGGGTGGACTTGATGCGCTGCTTGTAGACGCGCTGCGAACCGGCCATGCTCAGGCCTTCTTCTGCCGGACGATCTGCTCCTGCTCGACCGCGAGCTCCTGCTCCTCCTCGACCGTGCCGACCAGCGGCGTGCCGTCGAACTTCAGGAAGCCGTTGCGGAACTCGGCGACCGCGTCGGCGAGGGCCTGCTCGGTCTGCGACTCGAGCTTGCCCGACGAGGCGATCGTCGAGAGCACGTCCGTGTTGCGACGCAGGTGGTCGAGCAGCTCCTCCTCGAAGCGCTTGACGTCCTCGATCGGCACATCGTCGAGGTGGCCCTTGGTACCGGCCCAGATCGAGGCGACCTGCGCCTCGACGGGGTACGGCGTGTACTGGGCCTGCTTGAGCAGCTCGGTGAGGCGTGCGCCACGGGCGAGCTGGGCACGCGACGTCGCGTCGAGGTCCGAGGCGAACATCGCGAAGGCCTCGAGCGAGCGGAACTGCGCGAGGTCCAGCTTGAGCGTGCCGGAGACCTGCTTCATCGCCTTGATCTGCGCGGCACCACCGACGCGGGACACCGAGATGCCGACGTCGACGGCGGGGCGCTGGTCCGCGTTGAACAGGTCCGACTGGAGGAAGATCTGGCCGTCGGTGATCGAGATGACGTTCGTCGGGATGTACGCCGAGACGTCGTTGGCCTTGGTCTCGATGATCGGCAGACCCGTCATCGAGCCCGCGCCGAGCTCGTCCGAGAGCTTCGCGCAACGCTCGAGCAGGCGGGAGTGCAGGTAGAAGACGTCACCGGGGTACGCCTCGCGGCCCGGCGGGCGACGCAGGAGCAGCGACACGGCACGGTAGGCCTCGGCCTGCTTCGACAGGTCGTCGAACACGATGAGGACGTGCTTGCCGTCGTACATCCAGTGCTGGCCGATGGCCGAGCCGGTGTAGGGCGCGAGGTACTTGAAGCCCGCCGGGTCGGACGCGGGCGCCGCGACGATCGTCGTGTACTCGAGCGCGCCGGCCTCCTCGAGGGCGCCGCGCACCGCGGCGATCGTCGAGCCCTTCTGGCCGACCGCGACGTAGATGCAGCGCACCTGCTTGGTCGGGTCGCCGGTCTCCCAGTTCGCCTTCTGGTTGATGATCGTGTCGATCGCGATCGCCGTCTTGCCCGTCTGGCGGTCGCCGATGATGAGCTGACGCTGGCCGCGACCGATCGGGATCATCGAGTCGATGGCCTTGATGCCGGTCTGCAGGGGCTCGTGCACCGACTTGCGGGCCATCACGCCCGGCGCCTGCAGCTCGAGCGCGCGACGCGCGCTCGTCTCGATGTCACCCAGACCGTCGATCGGCTGGCCGAGCGGGTCGACCACGCGGCCGAGGTAGCCGTCACCGACCGGCACGGACAGGACCTCGCCCGTGCGGCGGACCTCCTGGCCCTCCTCGATGCCGGAGAACTCACCCAGCACGACGACGCCGATCTCGCGGACGTCGAGGCTGAGCGCGAGGCCGAGCGTGCCGTCCTCGAACCGCAGCAGCTCGTTGGCCATCGCGCCGGGCAGGCCCTCGACCTGCGCGATGCCGTCGCCCGCGAGGGTCACGCGGCCCACTTCTTCGGCCACGGCGCCCGAGGGCTCGTAGCTCTTCACGAAGCTGTCCAGCGCGGCGCGGATCTCCTCCGGCCTGATCGTCAGCTCAGCCATTGCTCTCTCCTGTCATGGGGCCTGCGTGCGCAGGCTCCGCGTTCTGGGGTGCCGGGTCAGCCGGCGAGTCGTCGTCGGGCGTCGGCGAGCCGGGACAGCACGGTCGCGTCCACGACCTGCGCGCCGACCTGGATGCGCAGTCCGCCGAGCACGTGCGGGTCGAGGATCACGTTGAGCTGGATCTCGCGGCCGTAGGCCTCGCGCAGGATGCCGACGAGCCGATCCTTCTGCGCGGCCGTCAGGTCGGTCGCCGTCGTGACCGTCGCGACCTGCCGCTGCCTCCGCTCCGCGATGAGGTCGGCGATGTGGCCGAGCGTGGCCACGTAGCGCCGGCCCCGGGGTGCCGCCGCCGCGCGCCGCGCGACGATCGCCGTGACGTCGCTCGCGCGACCGGCCAGGATCGCGTCGACCAGGCCCGCGCGGGCGGAGCCCGGGATCGCGGGGTCGAACAGCGTGCGACGCACCTCGCGCTGACCGACGAGCGCGCGGTTCAGCCGGAACAGCTCCTCCTCGACCTGCGCGAGCGTGCCCTCGTGCTCGGAGCGCGCCAGGACGGCGCTGAAACCGAGCCGCTCGATCGCGTCGCCCAGGTCGGCGTCGGCCGACCAGCGCTGGCGCACCGCGTCCTGCACCACCGCGACGACCCGGGGGTCGGCGGCGGCGAGGAGCCGGCCGACGAGCCCGGCCTTGGCCTCCCCGTCGATCGACGGGTCGCCGAGCGTCCGGCGCAGCGAGCCCGACGAGTCGAGCGCGTCGACGAGGGCGAACAGCTGCTCGCCCAGCTCGGACGCCTGTGCCCCGGCGGCGGCGAGGACCGGCTCGAACCGCTCCTCGACCCGCGCCAGCGACGCACGAGAGGTCCCGCGCATCAGCTCCCCTTACCGCTGGTGGCGGCCGGTGCCGACGCGAGCTCGTCGAGGAAGCGGTCGACGACGCGCGAGCGCCGCACCTCGTCCTCGAGCGCCTCGCCGACGATCTTCGACGCGAGGTCGGTCGCGAGCGAGCCGACGTCGGCGCGCAGCTGGACCGCGGCCTGCTGACGCTCGGCGTCGATCTGCCGCTGAGCGGTGTCGAGGATCCGAGCCGCCTCCTCCTGCGCACGGGTGCGCTGCTCGGCGACGATCTGCGCGCCCTCGGCGCGAGCCTCCTCGCGCACCCGGGCCGCCTCGGTGCGTGCCGCGGCGAGCTCCGACTCGTACTCCTCGCGCAGCGCTGCGGCCTCGGCCTGCACCGCCTCCGCCTTGGCCAGCCCGCCCTCGATCCGCTCCGCACGGTCGTCCAGGACGGCCTGCAGACGCGGGAGCGCGAACTTGTAGAACGGGATCGCGATGATGAGGAGCACGATCGTCGACCACACCAGGTCGTAGGGCGCGGGCAGCAGCAGCCGCACGCCCTCGATCTCCTCCTCCGCGGCCGTCAGGGCAGCCGCGGTGATCGCGGCCGCGCTCACTGGAAGAGGAACCCGGTGATGAGACCGAGCAGGCCGAGGACCTCGACGAAGCCGATACCGATGAACATCGTCGTGCGGAGCTGGCCGGCGACCTCGGGCTGGCGCGCGATGCCCTCGAGGGTCTTGCCGATGAGGATGCCCAGACCGATACCCGGGCCAAGCACCGCGAGGCCGTAGCCGACCGTCGCGATGTTGCCGGAGACGGCGTCGGTGGCGGCAAGGATCATGCTGGTGTCTGCCACGGTCGTTCGTTCCTTCCGTAGGGTCCTCGGCCGGTCGGCCGAGGGCTCGTTGTACGCCGCAGGGTGGCCGCCCTGCGGTGGGGGTTCAGGTCAGTGCTCCTCGGAGATCGAGGAGGAGATGTAGACGGCGGTCAGCACGACGAAGATGTACGCCTGCAGCGCGGCGACGAACACCTCGAAGAGCGTGATCGCGATGCCGCCCAGGAGGCTCGGCACGGCGAAGGCGGTCATGCCCGACGCCTCACGGACGAAGAAGTCCGTCGCCGCGAAGCACAGGACGAGCATGAGGTGCCCGGCGACCATGTTCGCCATGAGTCGGATGGCCAGCGTCACGGGCCGGATGACGAACACCGTGAGGAACTCGACGGGCGTCAGCAGCACGTACAGGAACGGCGGGACGCCCGGGGGGAACAGGCTCGCCTTGAGGTAGCCGCCCAGCCCGTGCGCGCGGATGCCGGCGCCGAGGTACATGACGTAGACCCACAGCGCGAGCATGACCGGCAGGCCGATCAACGACGTGCCGGCGATGTTCAGGCCTGGGATGACGCCCGTGATGTTGAACGCGAGGATCGCGAAGAAGATCGTCGTCAGGAGCGCGACGTACTTGCCCGCCTTCTCCTTGCCGATGATGTCCTCGGCGACGTTCTTGCGGACGAAGTCGAGACCCATCTCGACGACGCTCTGCGCGCGGCCCGGGACGAGCTTCGCGCGGGAGGCGACGGTGCACACCAGGACGACGAGCGCCACCGCCGCGATCAGGCGGACGAGCTGGATGCGGTTGAACTCCAGCAGCGTGCCCTCGAACAGGAAGGGCGGCGGGAAGAAGTCCGCGATCGACGGCGTGTGGAAGCCGTTGCCCCCCTCGTCGGACGCGAGTGGCAGGAGGGTCGCGAGGCTGGACAGGGTGCGCTCCTGGAGGTCGTCTGCGTCGGTGCCGCGTCGTCGCGGGCACGCCGGTTGACGCTGGGCCGTCGGGTCGAACGAAGCCTAACCCATGCGCAGGGCTGCCAAGGCCTTCGTCCGGGACTGTCGTCCTACGAATCGGGGACTAGTGCGTGCTCTCCTCGCCCGCGCCCGGGAGCGGCTCCACGTACGGGATCCGGGCGCGCGTGACGGCGCGGTAGTCGAGGAACGCCGAGCCCACGACGCCGACGATCAGCACGACCGCGAGCACGCCGCGCGAGTAGAAGTCCTGGCCTCGCAGGATCGCGAGCACGACGACGACCACGGCGAGCTTCGCGAGCCACGTGCCCATGACGACGATCGCCATGGTCTGCGCGCTCGAGTGCGCCGTGCGCAGCATCGCGACGACCGTCGTCCCGGAGAACACCAGGGCGAGCCCCACGCCGATCAACGCACCCCACACGCCCTCGACGCCGGCGACGAGCCAGCCGATCCCGACGCCGAGCACGAGCAGCGCGCCGAGCAGCCACAGCGTCAGGCGCAGCGACGTCCGGAACACCTCCTCGGCGGTGGTGTCGTGCCGCGTCGCGGTCGGCTCGTCGGGCCGTCCGGAGCTGGGCCGGCCGGGGCTCGTCGGGTCGCTCATGCGGTACCAACTCCTGGGGTGCGGTGCGAACGGCCGCGCAGCGGCCCGATGGTCAGCAGGACGGCGACGACGACGGCCGCGGCGAAGATCCACAGCACGGTCGTCGTCGAGAACACGACGAGCGCGCCCACACCGTAGGCGAAGACGGCCGTCCAGACGTACATGATGGCCACCGCGCGGCGGTGGCTGTGCCCGAGCGCGAGCAGCCGGTGGTGCAGGTGCAGGCGGTCGGGGTGGAACGGGGACTTGCCCTGGATCGTGCGGCGCACGATCGCCAGGCCCATGTCGAGCAGCGGCAGCAGGAGCACCGCGATGGGCAGCAGCACGGGCAGGAACGCGGGGAAGGACTGGCGTCGCGAGATCTGCTCGGGGTCGATCTGCCCGGTCACGACGATGGCCGCGGCCGACAGCACGAACCCGAGCAGCATCGCGCCCGAGTCCCCCATGAAGATGCGTGCTGGGTACACGTTGTGCGGCAGGAACCCGATGCACGCTCCCACGAGGGCCGCCAGGACGAGCGCGGACAGGCTCGCGTAGTCGCCCGACGTCGCGCGCGTGAGCAGGTAGCAGTACAGGAAGAAGGCGCCGCCGCCGATCGCGAGCACGCCCGCAGCCAGGCCGTCGAGCCCATCGACGAAGTTCACCGCGTTCATCGCGACGACGACCGTGACGATCGTCAGGAACGTCCACATGCGCGTCGAGGAGACCGTGACCCCGCCGAGCGGGAGCTGGTAGAGCTGCACGCCCTGCCACGCGAGGAAGCCCGCGGCGAGCACCTGCCCCATGAGCTTGGTGAGCCAGTCGAGGTCCCAGATGTCGTCGGCCACGCCGAGCAGCACGACGAGGCCCGCGCCGCCGACGATCCCGACGAGCGCGCGCGGGTTGTCGTACACGCCCGCGAGGAACGGCAGCGGGCTCGCGAGCACGATCGCCACAACGATGCCCAGGAACATCGCCAGCCCGCCGAGCCGAGGCGTCGGCACCGCGTGCACGTCGCGGTCGCGCACGGCCGTGATCGCACCCCACCGCAGCGCGCACCAGCGCGCGAGCGGGGTCGTCAGGTAGGCGACCGCCGCCGCGATGATCCCGACGAGCAGGTAGACCCTCACCCGCCGGCACCGGCCCCGCGCGCGTCGTCGTCGGAGCCGCCGTGGTCGTCGGAGGCGTGCTCGGCAGCGGAGGCGTGGTCGTCAGCGGAGGCGTGGTCGTCAGCCGCGTGCCCGTCACCGGCGGCGTCGGGCAGCCGTCCGTCGGTCCCGCGCACGGGCGCGATCTCGTTGAGCGCGGCGAGCGTGATCGCCCCCTGACGCACGACCTGCAGGCGCGAGCCCGTCGCGTCGACGATCGTCGAGGCGACCTGCCCGGGCGACTCGCCCGCGTCGAGGTACACGCGCACGCGGTCGCCGAGCATGCGGTAGGCGTCGGCCGCGGTGAGTGCGGCGTCCTCACCCGTGCGGTTCGCGCTCGAGACCGCCATCGGGCCGGTGCGCTTGAGCAGCGCGCGTGCCGCCGGGTGGTCGGGCACGCGCAACGCGACGGTGCCGTGCGTCTCCCCCAGGTCCCACGCGAGCGACGGCTGCGCGCGCACGATCAGCGTCAGGCCGCCCGGCCAGAACGCCTCGGCGAGCAGGCGTGCGTGCGCGGGCACGTCGGTCGCGAGGCCGTCGAGCGTGCGGACGTCGCCGATGAGGACGGGCGGAGGCATCTGCCGGCCGCGTCCCTTGGCGTCGAGCAACGCCTGGACGGCGGGCGGCGAGAACGCGTCGGCGCCGATCCCGTAGACGGTGTCGGTCGGCAGGACGACGAGGCCGCCGTTGGCGATCACGTCGACCGCCTCGTCGAGCGCCGGGCCCCAGGTCGCCGCGTCGTGGGCGGGCAAGGTGCGCGCAGTCACGCGAAGGATCCTGCCACGTGCGGAGCGCTGCTCCGGCGAGCGACGAGCATCCGGGGTCGTCCGGTCAGGTCGGGCAGGGTCGCGATCTCGACGAACGCACCGGTCTGCGCCGCCGCGACACGCGCGTCGACGTCCTGGACCTCGGCGTGCTCCAGGACGAGCAGGCCACCCGGCGCGAGCAGCCGGGACGCGGCGGCGATCACCGCGCGCGGCACGTCCAGACCGTCGGCCCCGCCGCCGTAGAGCGCGAGGTCGGGGTCGTGGTCGCGGACCTCGGGCTCGCGCGGCACGGCGTGCGGCGGCACGTACGGCGGGTTGGAGACCAGCACGTCGACCGTCCCGACGAGGTCGGCCAGCAGGTCGGCGGCGCGCACGTCCCCCTGCTCGACGCGCAGCCGACCCGTCCCGACCGCGCCACTGTTGGCGCGCGTGAGTGCGACCGCCTCGGCCGACAGGTCCACCGCGACGACCCGCGCACCGGGGACCTCGGTGTCGACCGACAGCGCGATCGCGCCCGTGCCGCAGCACAGGTCGACGACGAGGGGGCTGCGCCCCGCGGCGACCAGGCGTGCGGCCTCGTCGATCGCGACCTGTGCAACCACCTCGGTCTCGGGGCGCGGGACGAACACGCGCGGCTCGACCCGCAGCGTCAGGTACCGGAAGGCGGTGTGGCCGACGATGTGCTGCAGCGGCTCGCGGGCGCGGCGCCGGTCGACCAGCGCCGCGAACTGCTCGACGAAGCCCTCGGGCGCCGGGTCGGGCGCGAGCGCGAGCTCGAGGCGCGGCAGGCCGAGCACGAACGCCGCGAGCGCGGTCGCGTCGACGCGCGGCGACGGCACGCCCGCCTCGTCGAGCACGCGCACGGCACCCTCGACGAGCGCACGGACCCCCGGCACGCGCGGCGTCGTGCTGGTGCCGCTGCCCGTGCCGCTGCCTGTGCCGAGGGCGGCGTCGGCCCCGCCGCTCACGCGCCCGCCTCGGCGAGCCGCGCGGCCTCGTCGGCCTCGATGGCCGAGGCGATCACCGGCCCGAGGTCACCGGCCAGCACCGCGTCCAGGTTGTAGGCCTTGTAGCCCGTGCGGTGGTCGGCGATGCGGTTCTCGGGAAAGTTGTACGTGCGGATCCGCTCCGAGCGGTCGACGGTGCGGACCTGGCTGCGCCGCGCCTCGCTCGCCGCCGCGGCGGCCTCCTCCTGGCGCGCAGCGAGCAGCCGCGCGCGCAGCACGCGCATCGCCTGCTCGCGGTTCTGGAGCTGGGACTTCTCGTTCTGCATCGACACGACGATGCCCGTGGGCAGGTGCGTGATGCGCACCGCCGAGTCCGTGGTGTTGACCGACTGCCCTCCCGGGCCCGACGAGCGGTACACGTCGATCCGCAGGTCGTTCGGGTCGATCTCGACCTCACCCTCGTCGTCCGCCTCGGGGAACACGAGCACGCCCGCGGCCGACGTGTGGATCCGCCCCGCGGACTCCGTCACGGGGACGCGCTGCACGCGGTGCACGCCGCCCTCGTACTTCAGGTGCGCCCATACGCCGTCCTCGGGCGCCACCGTGCCACGCGCCTTGACCGCGACCTGCACGTCCTTGAAGCCCCCGAGGTCCGACGGCGTCGACTCGAGCACCTGCGTCGCCCAGCCCTTGTGCTCGGCGTACCGCAGGTACATGCGCAGCAGGTCGCCCGCGAACAGCGCGGACTCCTCGCCCCCCTCGCCGGCCTTGATCTCGAGGATCACGTCGCGGGCGTCGTCGGGGTCGCGCGGGATGAGGACCTCGCGCAGGCGTGCCGCGGCCTCGTCGGCGGCGGCCTGCAGCGCGGGCAGCTCGGCGGCGAACGCCGCGTCCTCGTCCGCGAGCTCCGCGGCCGCCGCGGCGTCGTCGGACGCGGTGCGCCATGCGCGGTAGGCCTGCGCGACCCGGCCGAGCTCGGCGTACCGCCGGCCCAGCGTCCGGGCACGACCGGCGTCGGCGTGCACCGCCGGGTCGGCGAGCTGCGCCTCGATCTGTGCGTGCTCGGCGAGCAGCGCCTGTGCCGCGGCGAACTGCTCGCTCACGGGTCTCCCTCAGGTCGACGGACGTGCGTGGGGCACGCCGCGCGCACCCCGGGAACGACGCAGCGCCGGTGCCCTCGCGGACACTGCCATGGAGGGCAGTCGTCCGCGCCGGGCACCGGCGCTGCGGAGGTGCTAGTTGGCCTTCTTGCCGTAGCGCGCCTCGAAGCGGGCCACGCGGCCACCGGTGTCGAGGATCTTCTGCTTGCCCGTGTAGAACGGGTGGCACGCGCTGCAGACGTCGGCGTGGATCTTGCCGCTCGTCACGGTGCTGCGGGTGACGAAGGTGTTCCCGCACGTGCACGTCACCTCGGTGACGACGTACTCGGGGTGGATGTCAGACTTCACGAGAGCTCTCCTTGGTGGGATGTCCCCGGGTCCCGACGCGGAGCGCGCGGGTGAACCGCAGACCAGCGAACCATCATGCCAGAACCTGCGGCGCGCCCGAAATCATCCCGAGGTCGCGACGAGTGACGTCCGACTCCCCGCGCGCGAGCCCTCGTCGACCGCGGTACGGCGCCCGAGGGCTCTCTAGGATGCTCGGGTGCCGTCCCCCCAGCGTGAGCGCCTCGTCGTCGGGCTCGTCATCGACGACAACCTCGACCGTCCCGACGGCGTGCAGCAGTACGTGCTGACCCTCGGCGCCGAGCTCACGCGCCGCGGCCACGACGTGCACTACATCGCCTCGACCACCGTGCGGACGGACCTGCCGAACCTGCACGTGATCGGGCGCAACGTCGGCGTCACGTTCAACGGCAACCGGCTGAACACGCCGCTGCCCGCCTCGCGCGCACAGGTGCGCGAGCTGTTCGAGCGCGTGGACTTCGACGTGCTGCACGTGCAGATGCCGTACTCCCCCGTGCTCGCCGGCGCGCTGGTCTCGGCCGCACCCGCGCGGACCGCGGTCGTCGGGACGTTCCACATCTACCCGCACTCGTGGTGGGTGACCGCCGGGACCCGCCTCCTCGGGCTCGTCGAGCGACGACGGCTGCGCCGGTTCGCGCGCGTGTTCGCCACGTCCGAGGCCGCGGCGTCGTTCGCGGACGCGACGTTCGGCGTGCCGACGCGGGTGCTCGGCAACCCCGTGGACGTCGCGCGGTTCGCGCCCTCGACCGACGAGCCGGCGGCCGACGAGCCCGTGCGCATCGTGTTCCTCGGACGTCTCGTGCCGCGCAAGGGCCCGCGCGAGCTGCTCGCCGCCGCCGTCGCGATGACGCACGCGGGCACGCGGCACGCGTGGACGCTCACGCTCGCCGGACGCGGTCCGCTGCACGACGAGCTCGCCGCGACCGTCGAGCGCGAGGGGCTGACCAACGTCGAGCTGCCCGGGTTCGTCGCCGAGGAGGACAAGGCCGCGCTGCTCGCGTCCGCGGACGTCGTCGCGCTGCCGTCCACGGGAGGTGAGAGCTTCGGCATCTCCGTCGTCGAGGCGCTGGCCGCCGCGCGCGGCGTGGTGCTGGCGGGCGACAACCCCGGGTACCGCACGACGATGCACGGCCTCGAGCGCCAGCTCCTCGACCCCGCCGACACCGCCATGTTCTCCCAGGTGCTCGCGCGCTGGGTCGACGACCGGGAGGGCCGCGCCGAGATCGCGCAGCGCCAGCGCGTGGCAGCCGCGCGGTTCGACACGCCCGCGATCGCCGACGAGGTCGAGCGCGGCTACCGGGCCGCGCTCGACGCCCGGCCCTAGCCGACTCCGCCCCGGCACGTGCCGCACGTCGCGCCCGGAGTGCGGGGCGCGGCACCTGGCCCCAGGCTTGAGAGCATGCTGCCGCGGAACCGGAGGGCGCGATGACGACCACCGATCAGGCCACCGACCTCACCCCCGACCCGGACGCCGCCGAGCGCGAGATCCTGCTGCGGTACCTCGCCGTCGCTCGGGACTGCCTCGTCTGGAAGCTCGACGGGTTGTCCGAGCGGGACGCTCGCTGGCCCGTGACCCCGACGGGCACCAACCTGCTCGGGCTGGTCAAGCACGCGGCGGGCGTCGAGATCGGCTACTTCGGGGAGACGTTCGGGCGCGCGTGGCCCGGTCCGGACCTGGCCTGGATGCGCGACGACGCACCGGTCGACGCCGACATGTGGGCGGCCGCGCACGAGTCCGTGCCGTACCTCGTCGACCTGTACCGCTCGGTCTGGGCCTTCGCCGACGACCTGCTCACGACCGCTCCGCTGGACCTGCCCGGCCATGTCCCGTGGTGGGCGAACGGCGACGTCACGCTGCGCCAGGTCGTCGTGCACGTCACCTCCGACCTGACCCGGCACGCGGGGCACGCCGACATCGTGCGTGAGCTCCTCGACGGTGCGGTCGGGTTGCGCCCGCAGGCGCTGAACGTCCCTGAGCAGTCCGCTCAGGACTGGGCCGACTACGTGCGCGACCTGCGCACGCTCGCCGACTCGTTCGCCACGACACCGAGGAGCACGTCATGAGCTACCGGATCGGCTACTTCGTCGGCAGCCTGTCGAGCACGTCGATCAACCGCGTCCTGTCCCGCGCGCTGATCTCGCTCGCACCCCCGTCGCTCGAGTTCCACGAGATCGGCATCCGCGACCTGCCGCTCTACAGCCCCGACCACGACGAGGACTTCCCGCCCGAGGGCCGCGCCCTCAAGGCCGCGATCGAGTCCGCCGACGGCATCCTGTTCGTCACCCCCGAGTACAACCGGTCGATCCCCGGGGCGCTCAAGAACGCGATCGACTGGGGATCGCGGCCGTGGGGCACGAACTCGTTCGCCCGCAAGCCGACCGGCATCGTCGGTGCCTCGCCCAGCCCGATCGGCACGGCGGTGATGCAGTCGTCGATGCGCTCGGTGCTCAGCTTCCTCAACGCTCCGCAGCTCAACGCTCCCGAGGTCTACCTGACGTTCAAGCCCGAGCACTACGCCGAGGACGGCACGGTCACCGACGAGTCGACCGCCGAGTTCCTGCGCCACTACATGTCGGAGTACGCCGCGTTCGTCGAGCGCGTCCTGTCGGTCACGGCCCCGGGCCACATCGGCGACCGCGACTGACCGCACCCCGCCCCGAGCGGACTCAGGGCCGCACCGCTGCGGCCGAGCGCGGTAGACCCGCGCCGAGCGCCGGCCCTGGACGGCCGCGCCGGCGCCCGATCGACCGCGCTCGTGCTCGATGCGCCGCGCTCGCGTTGCACGCGGACGCGACCCGCGTGGGCTCAGGGCGCGGGGGCTGCCTTCTCGCGGGCCTGCTCGAACCAGAGCACGGTTGCCGCGCCGGCATCACCGACCCGGCGGCGGAACGCGCCGCGCGGCAGCGTGCGCGGCGCGAGGTCGACCCAGCCCTGGACGAGCATCCCCGGCAGCCCGGCCGGCGCGCGCACATGGTCGCGCCGCCCGCTCTTGTCCTGCGACGTGAACCGTGCGACGACCACCCGCCGCCGCTCGCGACGGAGCACCAGCACGGGCCTGTCCTTGGCGCCGGGGCCGTCGTCGAACGGCACCCTCGCGAACCAGATCTCCCCCGGCCGCGGCCCACCGCGCACCCGCCGTCGAATGAGCGTCCGGACGACGACCAGCAGCGTCACCACCGCGGCGGCGACGAGCGCCAGCTCCAGGTCGGTGCGCTCCCCGAGCCAGTCGAGCGGCGTCGCGAGCCACTCCTGCGCGGACGCCAGCACCCGCTCGACGAGTCGGTCGTCGGGCACGTCCACTGCGGCGGGCACTCCAGGCACCCCTCAGCATCGACCACCGCCCACCCACCCTTGAGCCCGACCCACCGAGCGGCAGGTCCGCTTCGAGCGCGGCAGATCCGCGCCGAGCGCGCCTCCCCGGCGACCGCGCTCGCACCCGATCCCCCGCGCTCGCGCTCGATCTCCGGCGCTCGCGCTCGGCCTCGCGCGCGCGGACGCGCATCGGGGGGCCAGTCGCGAGCGCGGTAGATCCGCACCGAGCGCGGCTCCCCACCGACCGCGCTCGCACCCGATCTACCGCGCCCGCGCTCGATCTACCGCGGTCGCGCTCGGTCTACCGCGCTCGCGCTCGATCCTTGGCGCTCATGCCCGATCGTCCGCACTCGCGCCGGGCCCCCGCGGTCGCGCCTGAACTGGCGGGTCGCGCACGGTCCGGCGCGCGCGGGGCGGGGCCGGAGGCGCGCGCGGGGCAGGTCACGTGGCGGTCGCGAGCGCGGTAGATCCGCACCGAGCGCGGCTCCCCGCCGACCGCGCTCGCGATCGATCTACCGCGCTCGCGATCGATCTGCCGCGGTCGCGGTCGATCTGCCGCGGTCGCGCTCGATCGGCCGTGCTCGACTCGCCCCGGTCGCGCCCGGACTGGCGCGGGTGTGGGTGGGTCGGCGGGGGTGCGGGGTGGCGGGTGGGAGCGGTGGGGTGGGGTGCGGGGACGACGAAGGCCGCGCTCGGGGACGGGCGCGGCCTTCGTCGTCGGTGGGAGGTCAGACCGTGCGGCCCGCGTTCTCCTCGCCCCAGCTGCCGGGGGTGGTCTTCTGGACCTGGAGGAGGAACTCGACGTTCGACTTGGTCTCCTTGATCTTGCCCGTGAGGAGCTCGATCGCCTGCTGCTGGTCGAGCGCTCCGAGCACGCGACGCAGCTTGTAGACGATCTGCAGCTCGTCACGCGACATGAGGAGCTCCTCGCGACGCGTGCCCGAGGCGTTGACGTCGACGGCAGGGAAGATCCGCTTGTCCGCGAGCGAGCGGGACAGGCGCAGCTCCATGTTCCCGGTGCCCTTGAACTCCTCGAAGATGACCTCGTCCATCTTGGAGCCGGTCTCGACGAGCGCGGAGCCGAGGATCGTGAGCGAGCCGCCGTTCTCGATGTTGCGCGCAGCACCGAAGAACTTCTTCGGCGGGTAGAGCGCCGAGGCGTCGACACCACCGGACAGGATGCGGCCCGACGCGGGCGCGGCCAGGTTGTAGGCGCGCGACAGACGCGTGATCGAGTCGAGCAGCACGACGACGTCCTGGCCGAGCTCGACGAGACGCTTGGCCCGCTCGATCGCCAGCTCGGCGACGAGCGTGTGGTCCGAGGCGGGGCGGTCGAAGGTCGAGGCGATGACCTCGCCCTTGACCGTCCGCTCCATGTCCGTGACCTCCTCGGGGCGCTCGTCGACGAGCACGACCATGAGGTGGACCTCGGGGTTGTTCGCGGTGATCGCGTTCGCGATCTGCTGCATGATGATCGTCTTGCCCGCCTTGGGGGGCGCGACGATGAGGCCGCGCTGGCCCTTGCCGATGGGCGCGACGATGTCGATCACGCGCGGCGTCAGACGGCCCGGGTCGGGCGTCTCGAGCCGCAGCCGCTCCTGCGGGTACAGGGGCGTGAGCTTGCTGAACTCGGGACGCTCGCGCGCCTCCTCGGGGCTCAGCCCGTTGACCGTGTCGAGCCGCACGAGCGCGTTGAACTTGTTCGGACGGGTGCCCTGGGACGCCTGCTCGCCCTCGCGGGGCTGACGCACCGCGCCGGTGATCGCGTCACCGCGACGCAGACCGGCCTTCTTGACCTGGCCGAGCGAGACGTACACGTCGTTCGGGCCGGGCAGGTAGCCCGTCGTCCGCACGAACGCGTAGCTCTCGAGGATGTCCAGGATGCCCGCGACGGGCAGCAGCACGTCGTCGTCAGCGAGCTCGATCTCGTCGAGCCCGGCGAGGTCCGGCTGACCGCCGCGTCCGCCGGAACGGCCGCGCTTGCGGTCACGGTCGCGGTACCGGTCACGCGACCGGCGGCGGCGGCCGCCGCGCTCCTCGTCGTCGTCCGGACGAGCCCCCTGGCCACCGGCAGCGGCAGCCTCGGCGGGCGCGGCGTTCTGCTGGCCCGCCTGACGCTGCTGGTTGCGCTGGCCGCCCTGGCCCTGCTGGCGCTCGCCCTCGACGCGCTCGTCGGGCGAACCCTGACCGCGACCCGAACGACGCGAGCGGCGCTCGCCCTGCTCGACCTCGACGACGGCCTCGGCCGCGCGCTGCGCGCGGTCGTCGCTGCGGTTGCGCTCAGGGGCCTCCGCGGACGCGACCTTCGCGTCCAGAGCGGCCTCGAGCCCGGCGAGCGCGTCCGTGGCCGGACCCTGCTCGCGGCGCGCCCCGCGCGACCGCTGCGGGCGGCGCTCGGCGGTCGGCTCGCCGACCGGCAGCTCGAGGGTCGGCACGACGACGGGCGCGGCCTGCTCGGCGACGGGCTCCTTGACGGGAGCGACGGCCTGGTCGCGGCGCGCGTCGAGGGCACGGGAGCGGGAGGCACCGCGCGCGGCGTTGATCGCCTCGACCAGGTCGCCCTTGCGCATCTTCGACGTGCCCTTGACGCCCAGCCCGGAGGCCATCGCCTGGAGCTCGGGCAGCCGCAGGGTGGCGATCGACGCGCCGCTCTGGTTGGTGTCTGTCACGAAGGACCCTTCCCCCTCGTCGGAGGTCTCGCCCGGTTCTCGGGCGACGACCGGCGTCTCGCCGTCGGATGCGGTTCACCCACCGGCGAGGCGATGCTGGAAGCCCCACGCGCGGCTCACGACCGTGTCGGCGACGCGTTCAGGCTGGATCGTTCCCGGATGGTCGACTCGCCTGGGGCACGGCCACCCGAGGTGTCTGGGAGCGGCGCGCGACCCGGAGGATGTGGTCCGGGGAACGCGTCGATGCTACCACTGTCGGCCTTCTCGACTGCCCGGATGACGCCTGCGCACCGGCGTCACCCGATCGGGTGCTCACCCACGACGAGCTGCGCTCCCGACGGGTCGACCGCGAGCGGTCGGATCACCCAGCCACCCAGCACACCGCCGAACGCGGCGGCGATCGCCGCGTCCGCGTCGGTGCCCTGCGCGGCGCCGGCCGCGCCGGGTCCACCCGGCGCAGCGAACGCCGACGGGACGCCGTCGAGCCGTCGCGCGAGCGCCAGGACGGTCGGCCCGGCACCCGAGACGACCGCGGCGACGCCCGTGGCGCGCAGCGCGTCGACGAGCGCGAGCGAGTCGGGCATGACGCTGCGCCGGTACTCCTGGTGCAGCTTGTCGACGGTCGCGTCGAGCAGCAGGTCGGGCCGACGACCGAGCGCCTGGACCAGGAGCGCCGAGCGTCCGGCCTGGAACGCGGCGTCGGCGTGCGGGACGTGCTCGGGCAGCACGCCACGCGCGGCCTTCGTCGACAGGTGCGTCGGCGGGATCATGACGACCGGGGCGATCTCGGGGTGCACCTCGACCTGCGTCGCACCGACGCCGCCGGTGGCGTTGGTCCATGCGACCGTCGCGCCGCCCAGGATCGCCGGCGCGGCGTTGTCCGGGTGCCCCTCCATCTGGGTCGCGAGCGCGAGCACGGTCGCGTCGTCGAGCGCCTCGGGCTCGGAGATGAGTCCGCGCGCAGCGATGATGCCCGCGACGACGGCCGCGGCCGACGACCCGAGCCCACGCCCGTGCGGGATCGCGTTGCGGCAGGTCAGCGCCAGTCCGGCTTGCGGCGCACCGACGTGGTCGAGCGCCACGCGGATCGCGCGCACGACGAGGTGACGCTCGTCGTCCGGCACCGAGCCGGCACCCTCGCCCTCGACGACGACCTCCACGCCCGACGACGCGACGGCGCGCACCTCGAGCTCGTCGTGCAGGGCCAGGGCGACGCCCATCGCGTCGTAGCCCGGCCCGAGGTTCGCCGAGGTCGCGGGGACCCGCACCCGGACACGGTCGGCCCGCAGTCGCACGGTCGTCGCCTCAGCCCAGGCCGAGCGCGTCCGCGATGGACACGACGTCCGCGGGCACGCGCACCGGGGTGACCTCTCCGCCGTCGGCGCGCCGCAGCGCCCACTGCGGGTCCTTGAGGCCGTGGCCCGTGACGGTGATCGTGATGCGTGCACCGGCCGGCACGCGCCCCTCGTCGGACAGGCGGAGCAGACCCGCGACACCGGCGGCCGACGCGGGCTCGACGAACACGCCGACCTCCGCGGACAGGATGCGGTGCGCGCGCAGGATCTGGTCGTCGGTCACCGACTCGATGAGGCCGCCCGAGACGTCACGCGCCTCCTCGGCCTGCTTCCAGGACGCGGGGTTGCCGATGCGGATCGCAGTCGCGATGGTCTCCGGCTCGGTCACCGGGTGACCCAGGACGATCGGGGCGGCGCCCGCGGCCTGGAACCCCCACATGACCGGCGTGTGCGTCGCGACCGCGCCGTGCGCCGCACCGTCGTCGAGGCCCGCGTACTCGCGGAAGCCCTTCCAGTACGCGGTGATGTTCCCCGCGTTGCCGACCGGCAGGACGTGGATGTCCGGGGCGTCGCCGAGCGCGTCGACGATCTCGAACGACGCGGTCTTCTGCCCCTGGATGCGGTCGGGGTTGACCGAGTTCACGAGCTCGACCGGGTAGGCCTCGGCGAGCTTGCGGGCCGCGATCAGGCAGTCGTCGAAGTTGCCGTCGACCTGCAGCAGCGTCGCGCCGTGCGCGATCGCCTGGCTGAGCTTGCCCATCGCGATCTTGCCGTCCGGCACGAGCACCGCACAGACCATGCCCGCACGCGTCGCGTACGCCGCCGCGGACGCCGACGTGTTGCCCGTCGACGCGCACACCACGGCCTTCGCGCCGCGGGCCGCCGCCGCCGAGATCGCCGTCGTCATGCCGCGGTCCTTGAACGAGCCCGTCGGGTTCATGCCCTCGAACTTCACGTGCACGTCCGCACCCGTGCGCTCGCTCAGCGCGGGCGCCGCGATCAGGGGCGTGCCGCCCTCGAACAGCGTGACCGGGTGGGTGGTGAGGTGCTCGGGCAGGCGGTCGGCGTACTCGGCGATGACGCCGCGCCACTGGTGGGCCATCAGGCTCCTTCGACTCGCAGGACGGACACGACGTCACGCACGACGTCGAGGTCGGTGAGCGCGGCCACCGTGGCCGCGAGCGCGCGCTCGGGCGCGGCGTGGGTGGTCAGCAGCAGGCGTGCGACGTCCGTTGGGTCGCGGCGGTCCGCGTCGGCGCTGTGTCCGTCGGCGCTGTGTCCGTCGGCGCTGTGACCGTCGGCGCTCTGGCGGACGGCCTCGATCGACACGTCGTGCTCCGCGAGCGCGGCCGCGACCTGCGCGAGCACGCCCGGGCGGTCGTCGACGTCGAGACGGACCTGGAAGCGCGTGCGCGCGGCGTCCGCCGGCAGCACGGGCAGCGCCGCGTACGACGACTCGACCGGACCGCGTCCCCCGAGCACGCGGTGCCGCGCGACGGACACGAGGTCGCCCAGGATCGCCGACGCCGTGGGCGCTCCACCGGCGCCGCGCCCGTAGAACATGAGCTCGCCCGCGGCCTCGGCCTCGACGAACACCGCGTTGAACGCGCCGCGCACGCCCGCGAGCGGGTGCGCGTCCGGCACGAGCGCCGGGTGGACGCGCACCTGGATGCCCGCGACGCCGTCGGACGTGTTGCGCTCGGCGATCGCGAGCAGCTTGATCGTGTGCCCCGTGCGCTGCGCCCACTGGACGTCCGCGGCGGTGACCGCGCTGATGCCCTCGCGCGCGACGTCGTCGATCGAGACGCGCGTGTGGAACGCGAGCGACGCGAGGATCGCGGCCTTGGCCGCCGCGTCATAGCCCTCGACGTCCGCCGTCGGGTCCGCCTCGGCGTAGCCGAGCGCCTGCGCCTCCTTGACGGCCTGCTCGAGCTCGAGACCCTCGGTCGCCATGCGGTCGAGGACGTAGTTCGTCGTCCCGTTGACGATGCCGAGGACGCGCTGCACCTGGTCGCCCGCGAGCGACTCCCGCACCGGGCGCACGATCGGGATCGCTCCCGCGACGGCGGCCTCGAAGTACAGGTCGACGCCCGCGGTGTCCGCGGCCTTGTAGAGCGTGGGGCCGTCCTGCGCGAGCAGCGCCTTGTTGGCGGTGACGACGCTCGCGCCGCCCTCGATCGCCCGCAGGATCAGCGTGCGCGCGGGCTCGATGCCGCCCATGACCTCGACGACGACGTCCGCGCCGTCGACGAGCGCCTCCGCGTCGTCGGTCAGCAGGTCCGCGAGCGGCGTCCCGGTGATCCCCTCACGGGGGGCGGTCGCGTTGCGGACCGCGATCCCGACGAGCTCGAGCGACGTGCCGACGCGCGACGCGAGCTCGTCGGCGTGCTCCAGCAGCCGTCGGGCGACCTGCGTGCCGACGACCCCGCAGCCGAGCAGGGCGACCTTCAAGGGGGCAGGCACACGACCTCCGGGTGCTCTCGTCGGGACTGCGCCAAGGATAGGGCGCCCGCGCGGGTGGGCGTGGCGACGTCCGGTCGGCAGGATGACCCGCCGGTCACCCGGTGCGCGCGCAGGGGTGCCTGGACGCCGCAGGGGCGGCCGGGAGACCCCGACCGCCCCTGCGGATGCCCGACGCGCGTCGGGTCAGACGACCTTGAGCTGGGCCGACCTGCTCGACGCCTTGACGTTCGACGAGCCCGCGTACGTCACCTTGACGTTGTACATGCCCTTGCCGAGCTTCGGCAGCGTGACCGTGCGCGTGCCGCTGCGCAGCGTCACCGTCTTCGTGGCGTAGGACGTGCCGTTGCGCGTGACCTTGACGGTCACCTTGCCCGTCGGCGTCGTGCCGGTCGCCTTCACCGTGACGACGACCTTGCCCGCGACCTTGCTCGTCACGGTCGCGGCCTTGACGGTGATCGAGCTGCTCGCCTTGGCGACCGTCCGCTTCGAGCTGACCTTGGCGGTGCTCAGCTCGCTGCTGCCCGCGTAGGACACCGTCAGCGTGCGCGTGCCCGCCGCGAGCGTCTTCGGGACGGTGAGCGACGCCTTGCCGCCCGAGAGCGTGGCCGTCGACAGGACCGTGCTGCCGTTCAGGAGCGAGACCTTGCCCGTCGCGGCGACCGGGCCGCTGACGGTCACGGCGACCTTGGCCGTCCTGCCGTAGGTCAGCGACGGCCACGTCGCCGCGACCTTCGCGGCGCCCTTGGCGACCGTCACGGCCACGCTCGACGACGAGGGCGCGATCCGGTCCGTGCTGGGCGTGAACGCGAGGTCGACGGTGTGCGTCCCGGCCGTGAGCCCGCCGAGCGAGAGCGTGGCGCGGCCGGCCGAGAGCGTGCCGGTCGCGACGGTCGTGCCCGCGATCGTCGCCTCGACGGTCCCGGCGACGTCCGCACCCGACGCGTCGACCGCGACCGGGAGGGCGACCGCCTTGCCCACGGAACCACGCACGGCGGAAGCGACGACCTGCGACTCGGCGCGCTCGAAGAACGTCACCGGCGTGTACGTCTCGTACGCGGCGACGTTCGCGCCGCCGCCCGCGTACGTGTAGATGCCGAAGTTCCCCGACACGTCCGCGAGCCAGTCCCGGTTCACCTTCACGGTGGCCGTGAACGAGCCGTCGGCGCGCAGGATCGTGTAGGTCGGCGCGCTCGGGTCCTGGCGCGGCGACGACGCCGCGAACGACGCCTCGGGGACGGCCCAGATGACCGAGACACCGTTGCCGGTCGCCCCCGGCGGGTTGTGGCGCTCGGTCGACGGAACGCCGGCGGACGGCCGCCAGACGTCGGGGTACCGGCCGAACGCGATGTACAGGCCGGACTGCAGGCCGCTGAACGGCGGACGGGTACCCGTGGCGAGCGTCGGGTCGAACCCGTGACCCTCGACCGTGACGGTCGACGTGAGGTCCGAGCGCAGATCCGTCTCGGACACCGTGACGGACGGCGCGAGCGGCTCCACGGTCACGTCGAGCGGCTGGGCGCCGGTCGCGGCGGCCGGCCCTGCTGCGGCGACGGCGAGCGTCGTGGCGACGAGTGCGGCAGCCGCCACGGACGCCACGAGACGACGCTCCCAGGACTGACCGCTGCGTGCGGTACGTGTCAACATCTGCTTCCCTTCGTCATGCGCCGCGCGTGAGTCGCCCGCGCACGTGCTGGTGTGCCTACCTGTGCTGCTGGTGCCTGTCAGGGCGAGATGTGCGGGCCGCGCGACCCGACGGCGCTGCGACGTGCGCGGACGACGAAGACGAGCGTCACCGCCGCGGCGAGCAGCGCGGCGGACGCCGTGACCACCCCTCGCGGACCTGCTGCGTCCTCGTCGACCGTCAGGATCAGCCGGAGGGCGAGGCGGCGTTCGACTGCGAGGCCGTCCTGCTCGTCGGCGGCGGTCGTGACGACCGCGGCGACGTGCGTGCCGGGGGTCGCGTCCGCCGGGACCCGCACGTGGACGGGGACGACGACCTGCTCCCCCGCTGCGAGCGCGACGGGCTCGTCGGCGCCGTCCACCGTGACCCACGCGCCCGGGCCCGTGCGGGTGTCCGCGACCTCGAGGGCGCCGTCGGCGTCGGCGCGGGTGTCGGACGTCGACACGGCGAGCTCGAGCGCGGCGGTGCCGTCGTTGCGCACGACGACCGCGTCGTCCACCTCGTCGCCCGCGCGGACGGTGTGCTCGAGCACGGACGCCGTGGCGTCCTGCGGGCGCACCGACCAGCTCGCGTCGTCGGCGGTCGCGGACGTCGCCGGGAGCAGCACGACGAGCGCGGCGAGGGTGGTCGTGAGCCCGGCGCCGACGAGCCCACGTGGAGCCACGGCCGTCATCCGAGCGCCGTGATCGTCAGGACGGTCTCGTACCGTCCGGGCGCGGCACCCTCGGGCACGCGCAGCGTCAGACCCGCGGTGACGCGCACGTCGCGGCGCACGCTCGTCGGGCCACCCACGACGAGCGTGCGCGACGTGGCGAGCCCGCGGCCGGCGGCGGTGGAGGGCGCGATCGCGCGGCCCGCGCGCACGCCCGCGACGGCCTCGAGCAACGACGGCTGCCAGCCGAGGTGCTGCGCGCCGAGCACGTGCGCGCCGTCGCTCGTGGTGAACGGGCGCGCGCGGCCCGACAGCGTGAAGCCGGGGCTGTCCGCCCGGGTGTCGCTGATCGTGACCGCGGGGAGCGTGCCCGTCGCGGCGAGCACGCCGTCGGCGAGCGTCGCGGTGCCGAGGCTCGCCGCGTCGTCCGTGAACGACCATGAGAGCGCGCCGGGCTCGGCGGGGGTCGTCGGCGCGGGTGTGGGCGTCGGGGTCGTCGTCGGACCGGGCGTCGGGGTCGCCGTGGCGGTCGGCTCCGGCTCGGGCTCGTCGAAGCCGAAGCCGACGTCAACCGGGAGCGCGGGCTTGTAGTCCTGCGCGCCACCGCAGGTCGTCGAGTAGAAGTGCGTCTGCAGGCTCACGGGCATCGCGGTCACGAACGCCGCGGGCCACGAGCCCCACCAGCCGGTCGCACCACCCGCCGTCGAGCACGAGCGCACCTGCACACCCGCGGCCGCCCCGTCGACCGTGACCCCGCGGTAGTCCGGGGTGAGCCGGAACGAGTCCTCGTCGAGGGCACTGCGCGCACCCGCGGTGAACGTCAGCACCGTGACGCGCCCCAGGCGCTGGGGCGCAGACGGGTCGCCGTCGAGGTCGACACCCGCGCCGATCGTGACCTCGAACGACAGCGTCCCCGCGCCGTTGCGAGCGACCTGGAGGACCGGGTCCGCGTACACCTCGTCGGGCGCGTTGAGGTAGTCCGGGTAGGCGTTGACCGTGTACGACCCGGTCCACGCGAGCTCGGCCGCGCCCGTCTGCGGGTCGACCGTGCCCTCGCCGCCGGCGAACCGCACGACGTTGGGCGTCTTCTGGGGCGACGACCTCGGCATGGACGTCGCGGGCACCGGTTCGACCGTGTAGACGGACTGCGTGCCGCCCGAGACCGAGCCCGTGAGCACGCGCGCGTCGCCCTGCGCGTCGGACAACGTCCACGGGCCGAAGATGCCGACCTGCGCGTAGCCGCTGATGCCCCACGTGAGCGTGGCGTCGGTGACCGCCGACCCGTCGGGCTCGTCCGCCGCGGCGGGCAGCGCGGCGAGTGCCGCGACCGCCGTGCCGAGCGCGGTCAGCGCCGTGACCGTCCGCCTCAGCGCACCCACGGGAGCACCACCCATCCCTGTCGCAGACCCACCACGCCGGCCGCCGCGGCCAGGCCGATCGCGCCCAGCGCACCGAGCGCGAGCGGGTCGTCGGCGAGCCCCGCGAGGACTCCGCCGCCGGCCGCGGGGGCGGGAGCCGCGGGCTGCGCCACGAGCGCCTGGGCACCCGAGCCCGTCGGGATCTGGGGAGCCACGGCCGCCAGGTCACCGTCGGCGCTCGTGGTCGTCGGGCGGACCGGGCCCGTGCGCGTCGTCGCCGGTCGGTTCTTGACCTCGTTGCGGGGCTGCTGCGGCGTCGCGCCCGGCGAGGGCGTGCCGCCGCCTGTCTGGTCGTCGTCGTCGGCCGGCGGCGTGACCGGGCGGCTCGCGTCGAGGCTCACGACGAGCGCCGTCGCGGGCTTCGCGCGGTCGCGCGCCGAACCGGAGGTGTACCAGTAGGGCGCCTGCCCGACCTCGCCCTGGAAGTCCACGAAGTCCTGCGGGAACGAGCCCCAGTACGGCTCGCTGTCCGTGTCCCGCGCGACCTGCGGGGCCGCACCCGCGGGAGCCTTGACCGCGACGCCGCGGAACTCGGGGACGACGACGAGGCCGTCCTGCGTGATCTCGACGTCCGTCAGCACCGCGAGCGTGGCGGTGCGGGGCGTGAGCGCGACCCAGCGACCCGGCTCGTCGCGATCGGCGCCGAAGCCGGACAGGGTCGCGGTGAGCGTGCCCGTGCCGTCCGCGACCTCGAGCACCGGGTCGGACGCGGTCCAGTACGTCATGCCGCCGTAGAGCACCGCCGTGAACGAGCCCGTCCAGCGCACCGAGGCGGTCCCGGCCGTGAGGTCGACCGACCCGGCGCCGCCCTCGACGACCACCTGGTTGCCGCTCGTGCTCTCGACCGACCCGACGCTCACGGGCTCCCCCGACGCGTCGAGGCACCGCGTGTCCCACGACGCGAGCACGGGCGTGCCGTCCGCACCGGGCTTCTCGATCCGCACGTCACCGGCGCGCGCGGCGTACAGGCCGTCCTGCGCGGTCCACGGACGCGAGCCGCCGGTCGAGCCGGCCTTGCCCGCGGACAGGAAGTTGCACCCGCCGTAGAACGCACCGCCGCCGACCTCGCGGTTCAGGCCCCAGCGCAGCTGCGCGTCGGTGACGGCCACCGCCTCGGGCTCGGGGATGGTGACGTCGATGACGACGTCGTCGTCGGCCGCGGCCGACGACGCGGGCAGGTGCGTGGGTACGGTCGCGGGCAGCGCCACGGCACCGAGCGCGAGCGCCCCGGCGGTGAGCGCACGGCCGACGACCACGCGCGTGGCACGTCCGCTGCCGGCCGTCATCGCACGACCTCGACCGGCTCGGGCGTCGCCTCGATGACACGCACCGGCGCGGGGGGCATCGCTGCGGCGCGACGGCGACGACGCGCCGTCAGCGCGCCGACCGCCACGAGCGCGAGCAGCAGCACCGCGACGCCGACGAGGACCCAGGTGGTCACGGACGGACCCGCGTCCGCGTCGGCCGCGTTCGCGAGCGCTGCCGCGACGGCCGGGTCCTCGATGACGTCGACGTCGAGCGTCGCGACCTGCCCGGAGGCCGCACCCGTGAGCGTGAGGGTCGTCGTGCCGGGCACGAGCGCCGCCGGGACCGCGAGCACGCCGGCGACCTCGCCGTAGGGCCCCGCGGTCAGCGGGCCGACGCCCGCCTGGCCGCCGGACAACGACCCGACGACCTGCTCGCCGGGCGCGAACCCGCGCGCGGTGAAGCCCAGCACGCGGCCGCGCACCACGCTCGCCTGGTCGCTCGTCGCCTCGGCCGGGCCGTCGACCCGCGGCGACGCTGCGCCCGCGCCGGCGGGTGCCGCCGTCTCGTCGCCGGCCTGCGCGGCCTCGTCGTCGCCCGCCGCCGGGGCCGCGTCGTGACCGGCCGCGAGATCCACGAACTGCACGGGCGTGAACGTCTCGTTGGTGGCGTTCGTGACGCCGTGCGCGCCGAACGTGATGACCCCGCACGTCACCGTGAGGCAGTCGACGCTCGTCACGGCGCCCGAGCGGCCCACGGCCTCGAGCGTCGGGCCGGGGATCGTCAGGGTCGTCGACCACGTCCCGTCCGCGGCGATCACCCCGCCGTTCGCCGACGAGGAGGTGTCCGAGCCCGGGTGCGACACGAACTTCTGGAAGCCCGCGTTGTCCTTCGACTCGCTGTCGGGCACGTAGAGCAGGTCCTGCCCGCTGATCCCGCCCTTGCTGGGCCGCCACGAGCCGCCCGCAGGGTCGTCGACCCACCCGAACACGACGTAGATCCCGCCGAAGCCGCCCGGGACGGACTGGAACCCGGACCCGCTGACCGTCACCCGGGTCGAGTAGGTCGTGTCCGCCTGCGGCTTGCCGTTCTCCCCCGCGACGGTCACGCGTGCCGCGGCGGAGGCGGGCACGGCGGCCAGCCCGAGGGCACCGAGCGCGAGGATCGCGGACAGCAGGGTCGACAGGCTCCGGGAGAGCCGGCGCGTGCCGCGGGCGCGACCTCGCGGACGGGAGGTCGTCGGGGACGTGTGCGTCATCGGGTCGTCTCCAGGGCGGCCGCACGGACCGGGAGCACGACGATCTCGTCGCTGCCCGGGCGGTGCACCACCTCGATGGGATGGCGGTAGACGTCGGACAGGAGCTCGCTCGTCAGCACGTCGTGGGGCGGGCCGTCGCCGCGGACGCGTCCCTCGGCGAGCAGCACCACGCGGTCGGCGTACGCCGCGGCGAGCGTGAGGTCGTGCAGCACGACGACGACCGCGGCGCCGTCGCGCGCCCAGCGCACCGCCTCGGACAGCAGCGACTCCTGGTGGCGGATGTCGAGCGCGGCGGTGGGCTCGTCGAGGAGCAGCACCACGGGCTCCTGCGCGAGCGTGCGGGCGAACGACGTGCGGGCCTTCTCGCCGCCCGACAGCGTCGGGTACCGGCGCTCGGCCAGGTGCGTGACGTCCGCGGTGCGCATGACGGCCTCGACCACGCGCTCGTCGTCGTCCTCGCGCTCCGTGCCGCGCCACGGCGAGCGGCCCATGCGGACCACGTCGACCACGTCGAAGGGGAACGACAGGCGGTTCTCCTGCAGCAGCACCGCGCGCCGCCGCGCCAGGTCGTCGAGGCGCATCGCGCGCACGTCGACCCCGTCGAGCTCGACGGCTCCGGCCTCGGGCACGACGTCGCCCGCGAGGACGCCCAGCAGCGTCGACTTGCCGGCGCCGTTGGGGCCCAGCAGGGCGAGCACCTGCCCGGCGTGGACGTCGAGGTCGACGCCGTCGACGACGACCCGGGTGCCGTAGCGGACACGCACGCCGCGTGCGCGCAGCGCGCTCACGCCCAGCCTCCCGCGCTGCGGCGCGTGCGCCGGATGAGCCAGAAGAAGAACGGCCCGCCGCACAGCGCGGTGAGCATGCCGATCGGCAGGTCGGCGTACGGCACAGCCGTGCGCGCGACGAGGTCCGCGCACAGCAGAAGCACCGCGCCGCCGAGCGCGGAGGCGGGCACGAGCACCCGGTGCCCCGGTCCGACGGTCATGCGCACGAGGTGCGGCACGACGAGGCCGACGAACGCGATGATCCCGCAGAACGCGACCGCGGCCGCGGTGAGCAGCGCGACGAGCACGATGCACACCACGCGCAGGCGCTCCACGTCGACGCCGAGGTGCCGGGCCGTGCGCTCGCCGAGCGCGAGCAGGTCGAGGCGGCGCGCCACGAGGCACGCGCCGACGATCCCGAGCAGCACGAGCGGCGCGACGACCGCGACGTACGGCCAGCGCGTGCCGTTGAGGCTGCCGAGCTGCCAGAACACGATCTGCTCACGCGCCTGCGTGTCGCCCAGGAACGTGAGGAACGCCAGGGCGGCGCCCGCGACCGCGTTCACCGCGACGCCGGTCAGCACGAGCGTGACCACCTGCGTGCGTCCGCCGTCGCGCGCGGTGGCGTAGACCAGCAGCGTGGTGAGCAGACCCCCGACGAGCGCGGCGGTCGCGGCCGTCCACGAGCCGAGGAACGTCCAGCCGAACACGATGACCGTGCACGCACCCACGGCCGCGCCCGAGCTCACGCCGACCACGCCCGGGTCGGCCAGCGGGTTGCCGAACACGCCCTGCATGAGCGCGCCGCCGGTCGCGAGCGCGGCGCCCACGAGCAGCGCCATGACGAGGCGAGGGAACCGGATGCTCCACAGCGCGGCGTCGGTGTGGGGATGCGTCGCGGCGGCGCCGGAGTCGAGGCCGAGCCTGCGCAGGACCGAGCCGAGCACCTCCGCGGGCGGGATGTGCAGCTGCCCGATGCCGGCCGCGACGACGGCCAGGACGACGAGCGCGATCGACAGCCCCGTGACCAGCACGACCACGCGACCGCGTCGCACGGCGTGCTGCGCGACGACGGCCGACGCCGGCTCGTCGGACCGCGGCGCGGCCCCCCGCAACGCGCTGCGCACGGGCGCGGGCGCGGTCGCAGAGCCGCCCGACGCGACGACGGTGCCCGCCGCAGCGGTGGGCGCGTCGGCGACGGGCTCGTGGCTGGTCTGCGTCACGGTCACGACTGCGCGGGGGCGTAGAGGGCGACGGCGAGCGCGTCGAGCACGTCCGCGGTCTGCGGCCCGAAGGACAGCACCGCCGAGTCGGCCATGTCGATGATCCGTCGGCTCGCGCCGGCGGGCGTGCTCGCGACCGCGGGGAGGGTCTCGAGCAGGCCGTCGACGCCGCCCACCGAGGCCAGGCCGTCGGACATGACGAGCACGACGTCCGGCGCGGCCTTGACGATGCCCTCGTCGGTCACGGGCTTCATGCCCTCCCAGCCGATCTCCCCGGCGACGTCGACCGCGCCGAGCGCGTCGACGAGCGAATCGGTGCCCGATCCCTCGCCGAACAGGTAGTAGACGCCCGCCTGACCACGCACGTAGAGGAAGACGACCCGCAGCCGGTCGGCCTCGTCCGCAGGCGCGATCGCGGCGATCTCGGCGACCTTGTCCTGCACCGCCTCGTCGGTCCGCTCGGCGAGCGCGGCCCCTGCCTCGGGGACGCCGAGCGCGTCGGCGACCTGCCCGATGAGCGCGCTCACGCCCTCGACCGAGCGGTGCGAGTCGACCACGACGACGGGGATGCCCGCGTCGCGCATCTGCAGCACGACGTCCCACGGGCCCAGGCTCGTGTCGGTGAGGATCACGGTCGGCGCGAGGTCGAGGATCGCCTCGGCGGACAGCTCGTGGCCGCTCGCGGTCACCAGCGGCTTGTCGGCGATCTCCGCGAACGCCGACGACGTGTCACGACCCACCACGTGGTCGCCCAGGCCGAGCTCGTAGACGATGCGCGCGACCGTGCCGTACACGTCGAGCGCCAGGATGCGGCTCGTGTCCGTCACGGTCACGGTCGTGCCCTGCGCGTCGGTGACGGTGACCGGGAGCGTGGGCTGCGGGTCGTCGTCGACGGGGTGCACCGCCGCGTCGGCGACGACCGCGGTCGACGGACCCGTCAGCGACTTCGGATCGGCCGCGGGCCGCACGTCAGCGAGGCGCGCGCCGCCCTCGGCGCTCGCACCCGGTTCCTCGTCGGCGGGACCCGCACCGCATGCGCTCACCGCCAGGACCAGCCCGATCGTCGCGACGAGGGCGCGGACGTGTCGCGCGACGGGCATGAGGGGACGACCTCCGGACGTGGGACGGGGTGCGACCCCGGGACCTGCACATCCTACCCAGGCGTAGGTTAGGCTCGCCTACCCTTACGCACGCGGTCTTGATCACATCAGCACGTCAGGAAACCGCACGCGTGGGGTGACCGGACGGGCGACGTCAGCCCTGGTCGAGCGCCAGCAGGTCGTCGACCGTCTCGCGTCGCAGCAGCGTGCGCACCTCGCCGTCGCGCACCGCCACGACGGGCGGGCGCGTGAGCAGGTTGTAGTTCGACGCCATCGAGCGCCCGTAGGCCCCGGTCGCCGCGACGGCCAGGAGGTCGCCCGCGCGCACGTCGCCCGGCAGCTGCACCTCGTGCACGACGACGTCGCCCGACTCGCAGTGCTTCCCGACGACCCGCGCGAGGACCGACGGCGCCGCCGACAGCCTGCCGACGACCTCGGCGTGATACCGCGCGCCGTACAGCGCGGGCCGGATGTTGTCGCTCATCCCGCCGTCCACCGACACGTACAGGCGCTCGGTCTCGTCGTCCACGCGCACGGGCTTGACCGTGCCGACCGTGTACAGCGTGAAGCCCGCCGGGCCGACGATCGCGCGCCCGGGCTCGATCGAGAACCGCGGCAGCGACGTCCCGAGGTCCGCGGCCGCCGCCGCGACCGACGCCGCGACGTCCTTGGCGATCCGGTCCGGGTCGAGCGCGACCTCGTCCGGCAGGTACGCGATCCCGTAGCCGCCTCCCAGGTCGACCTCGTCGACGAGCACACCCGTGCGCTCGGCGAGCTGCGCCCGCAGCTCGAGCACGACGCGCGCCGCGACCTCGAAGCCCGACGGGTCGAGGATCTGCGAGCCGATGTGCGAGTGGATCCCGAGCAGGTGCAGCTCCGGGTGGGAGAGCACAGCGAGCAACGCGGTCATCGCCGGCGAGTCCGCATCGCCGCGGCGTGCGACCGACAGGCCGAACTTCTGGTCCTCGTGCGCGGTCGAGATGTACTCGTGCCCGCCGGCGTGCACGCCCGTCGTCACGCGCACCATCACCGGTGCGGGCACTCCCCCGCGCGCCTTGACGAGCGCCGCGAGCCGCTCGATCTCGACGAGCGAGTCGACGATGATCCGGCCGACGCCGTGCTCGAGCGCGGCCACGAGCTCGTCGTCGGACTTGTTGTTGCCGTGCAGACCGATGTCGCCGCCCGGGACGCCCGCACGCAGCGCGACCGCGAGCTCGCCGCCCGACGCGGTGTCGACGCGCAGACCCTCGTCGTGCACCCACCGCGCGACCGCGACGGACAGGAACGCCTTGCCCGCGTAGTACACGTCCACACCCGCGCCCACCTCGGCGAACGCGGCCGTGAACGCGCGCCGGTAGCCCGCCGCACGCGCGCGCAGGTCCGCCTCGTCGAGCACGTACGCAGGCGTGCCGACCTCGTCGGCCAGCCGCGCCACCGGCACGCCGCCGACGACGAGCGCGCCCGAGCCGTCCCGCGCGACCCCCGTCGACCAGGGCTCGCCCGGGATGCTCGTCGTCACATCCGCTCCGGTGCGCTCACACCGAGCAGGCCGAGACCGTTCGCGAGCACCTGACGCGTGGCGTCGACCAGCCACAGGCGCGTGCGGTGCACGTCGGTGACGGGCTCGTCGCCCTGCGGCAGCACGTAGCGCTTCGCGTCGTACCACTTGTGGAAACCGCCCGCGAGCTCCTCGAGGTAGCGCGCGACGCGGTGCGGCTCGCGCAGGTTCGCGGCCTGCGCGACGACGCGCGGCAGCTGCGCGAGGTGGCCGAGCAGCACCGACTCGGTCTCGTGGTCGAGCACGCTCGCGTCGAAGCCGTCCTCGCGGCGCACGCCCGTCTCGGCCGCGTTGCGCCCGATCGCCGCGGTGCGCGCGTGCGCGTACTGCACGTAGAACACCGGGTTCTCGTTGGTCGCCTTCGCGAGCAGGTCGAGGTCCAGGTCGATCGCCGAGTCGGTCGACGAGCGCGCGAGCGCGTACCGCGCCGCGTCGACGCCCACCGCGTCGACCAGGTCGTCGATCGTCACGACCGTGCCCGCACGCTTCGACATGCGCACCGGGGCGCCGTCCTTGACGAGGTTCACGAGCTGGCCGATGAGGATCTCGAGGTGCACGTCCGGGTCGTCGCCGAACGCCGCCGCGACCGCCTTCATGCGCCCGACGTACCCGTGGTGGTCCGCGCCGAGCATCATCACCACGCGGTCGAAGCCGCGCTCACGCTTGTCGAGGTAGTAGGCGATGTCGCCGGCGATGTAGGCGGCCTCGCCGTCCGACTTGATGATGACGCGGTCCTTGTCGTCACCGAACTCGGTGGTGCGCAGCCACGTGGCGCCGTCCTGGTCGAACACGTGCCCGAGCTCGCGCAGCCGTGCGACGGCGCGCTCGACCGCGCCGGACTCGTGCAGCGAGTCCTCGTGGAAGTACACGTCGAAGTCCACGCCGAAGTCGTGCAGCGACTGCTTGATCTCGGCGAACATCAGGTCGACGCCGCGCGCGCGGAACGCCTCGACGGCCTCGTCGTCCGGCAGCGTGGCCGGGTCCGGCTCGCCCGCCGCGGCGGCGTCGGCCGTCACCTGCCCCGCGATGTCGGCGATGTACTGGCCGCCGTAGCCGTCCTCGGGCGCCTCCTCGCCGCGGGCGCGCGCCAGCAGCGAGCGCGCGAACCGGTCGATCTGAGCGCCGTGGTCGTTGAAGTAGTACTCGCGCGTGACCTCGGCACCGGCCGCCTGCAGCACGCGTGCGAGGCTGTCACCCACGGCCGCCCAGCGCACGCCACCGATGTGCAGCGGACCCGTCGGGTTGGCGGAGACGAACTCGAGGTTGACGCGGTGACCCGCCTCCGCGGTGTTGGTGCCGTACGTCGCGCCCTGCTCGACGATGCCGCGCGCGAGCTCGCCCGCCGCCGCGGCGTCGAGGCGGATGTTGAGGAAGCCGGGGCCCGCGACCTCGACCGACGCGACACCGTCGGTGCTGCTCAGCCGACGCGCGAGCTCCTCGGCGAAGGCCCGCGGGTTCGTCCCGGACTTCTTCGCGAGCTGCAGCGCGACGTTCGTCGCCCAGTCGCCGTGCTCTCGCTGGCGGGGTCGCTCGACGTGGACGGTCGCCGGGACGTCGGCGGGGTCGAGAGCGAACGTGCCGTCGGCGACGGCCGTCGCCAGGGCGGCCGCGATGGCCTGGGAGAGCTGGTCGGGAGTCACCGGTCAAGCGTAGGGGACCGCACGAGCCGTCACGGCGCGCCGTCCGGCCCGCCCACCTGTTCCCGCACCGGCTCGCGCACCTGCTCGCCGGCCCGTTCGTCGACCGGTTCGCCGGCCTGCTCGCCCAGCACCTGCGGCCGGCACGCGCGCCAGGCCGCGACGAGCAGCACGACGAGCAGGCCGAGCAGCACCAGCAGCGGTGCGTCCCAACTCCCGGTGGCGTCGTACAGCAGCCCCACGCCGATCGGCCCGAGCGCCGCGATCGCGTACCCGACGCCCTGCACCATGCCCGAGAGCACGACCGCGAGCGCGGGCGTGGCCGTCCGCAGCCCGATCAGCGCGAGCAGGATCGGGAACGTGCTCGGCCCGATCCCGAGCAGCACCATCCAGACCGCCGTGCCGTGCGCGGGCGCGAGCAGCAGCCCCGCGTAACCCACGGCCCAGCACGCGACGAAGCCGACGACGAGCGGGAACGGCGAGCGCATGCGCGCGGTGAGCACGGGGGCGACGAGCGACGCGGGCAGGCCCAGGATCGCGAACAGCGCGAGCCACCTGCCGCCGGCGTCGGTGCCGAGGCCCGCGTCGGCGAGCATCTCGGGCAGCCACGCGAACACCGTGTACGTCCCGAGCGAGTTCATCGCGAACGTCACGGCCATCGCCCACGCGAGCGGCGAGCGCCAGACCAGCCGCATCGCGCCGCCGCCCCCGGGCTGCGCGAGCACGCTCACGGCAGGGCCCGACGAGCGCCGGACGAGCTCGCGCAGGTGCGCACGCGCCGCCACCGACCGCACGATCACGACGACCCACGGCACGGCCGCCGCGAGCCCGACCGCCGCCCACACCCCCACCGACCAGCGCCACCCCGCGGCCTGCGCGAGCGGCAGCGCCACGAGCGGCGGGACCGCGGTGCTCACCGACAGGCACACCGAGTAGGCGGCCGTGACCGGGCCGATCCGGTCCGGGAAGTAGCGCTTGACGAGGGGCGGCAGCAGCACGTTGCCCATGCCCATGCCCGCGAGCGCGAGCATCGACCACGCGAGGAACGCCGGTGCCGTCGTGGCGCCCGCCCGCAGCACCTCACCCGCGGCAGACAGGACGAGCGCGACGACCATCGTCGGCTCGAGCCCGAGGTGCCGCGCCACGGGCGTCGCGAGCGAGCCGAACAGCGCGAACGACAGCACGGGGATCGTGCCCAGGAGACCGATCTGCGCGGACGTGAGCGCGACGTCCGCGCGCATCACGTCGAGGATCGGCGAGACCGCCGCGACGGCGATACGCAGGTTCAGACCCACCAGGACGATGCCGGCGAGCACGACGAGGCGGCCACGCCAGGGTGCGACCTCGGGGGCAGGACGCGTCACGGCACTCCGCAGGGTGAAGGAAGGACGAGGGCCGTGAACAGGTCTGGCGGGCGGATGCCTCGCTCGTGTTGACTGCACCGCATGCCTGCACACGGAGCGCCGCGCCGATGACGCGACGGACCGGTCTGATCGATTCGACCGTACAGGAGCTGCGCACGCGCATCACCAGCGGCCAGTGGCCCGTCGGGTCACGCATCCCGCCCGAGCCCCAGCTCGTCGAGCTGCTGGGCGTCGGCCGCAACACCGTCCGCGAGGCCGTGCAGGCGCTCGTCCACGCCGGGCTGCTCGAGCGCCGCCAGGGCTCGGGGACGTACGTGCTGACCTCCTCCGAGCTCGCCGCGTCCATGGGCCGGCAGATCGCCGACGCGCGTCAGCGCGACGTCGTCGAGGTGCGCCGCGCGCTCGAGATCGAGGCGGCCCGTCTGGCCGCGCGACGCCGGACCGCGCTCGACGCGGCCGCGCTGCTCGAGCGGCGCGACGAGCGCGCGACCGCCTACGTGTCGGGCGACCTGGACGCGATGGTCCAGACCGACCTCGCACTGCACCGCACGATCGTGCGCGCCGCGGGCAACCCCGTCCTGCTGTCGCTCTACGAGAACCTCATCGACGCGATCGGCGAGAACATCCGGTTCAACTTCGTCACGGACTACCACGGGCAGACCGCGCACGACACGCTCGTCGAGGCGATCGTCGCGGGCGACGCGACCAAGGCCGTCGCCGAGACCACCGCCTACCTGTCCGCCCTCCTGGGCGAACCCACCTGAGCCCCGCCCCGTCGTCGCGCGAGCAGAGGGGGCCGGTCCGGGCTGGTAGGCTCCCTGGCCGATGCATCCGTGCATCCGAGCGCCCGTAGCTCAGCGGATAGAGCGTCTGCCTCCGGAGCAGAAGGTCGAAGGTTCGAATCCTTTCGGGCGCACCACCGAGGGCCGTGCTGCAGCGAGCAGCACGGCCCTCGTCGTCCCCTCCCCTGCCGTCTCGGCGGGAAGGACGAGCGTCGACCACGGACGGCGCACGCAGGGGGAGATCGCCACCTGGTCGCCAGTCCGCCGCGAGGTGGACACCGCGCGCGACCCACAGCCGGCTCGGCGACAGTGGGCACATGCTCGCCGACCTGCTGCCGACCGGGGTCGAGGTCGTCGAACGTCACGGGCCGCCCGTCACGGTCCCGCTGTTCGCCGACGAGGAGGCGGCCGTCCTCGACGCCGCGCCCGCGCGACGTGCGCAGTACGCCGCGGTCCGCGCGTGCGCGCGAGCGGCCATCGCCCGCCTGGGGGTGACCGACCTCGCCGTGCCGAGCGCACCCAACGGCGCTCCCGTGTGGCCGGGCGGCGTCGTCGGGAGCATGACGCATGGCGCCGCGTACCGCGCCGCGGCCGTGGGCCTGGCGCGCGACTGGGCGGGTATCGGGATCGACGTCGAGCCGCGAGCGCCGCTGCCGCCCGAGGTCGCCGCGCTCGTCCTGAGCGACGACGAGCGCGCGCCGCTCGACGACCTCGACCCGGGCTGGTGCGCGGACCGCGTGCTGCTGTGCGCCAAGGAGTCGGTCTACAAGGTCTGGTCGCCGCTGGTCGGGACCGGGCTCGGGTTCGACGAGGTGCAGGTGCACCTCGTGGGCGACGGCACCCTCGTCGCCCGACTGCACCGCACGGGCCTGGGCGTCGACGTGCTGCACGGGCGCTGGGCCGCGCACGACGACCTGCTCGTCACGGCGGTCACGCTGCCACGGTGACCGCCTCGGCGCGGCGCGCAGCCTCGCGCAGGCCCGGACCTTGCCTTCGACCGCGAGTCACCACCGACGGCTGGGTAGTGTCGGCGTGTCACATCCCCGGCGGTCGACGGAGGACCCGTGCATCACGTCGAGGTGTTCGTGCTCGCCGCGGCAGCGGTCCTCGTCGCGGCCTTCTCCCGCCGCCGGGGCTGGCCCGCACCGCTCGTCGTCGTCGCGATCGCGCTCGTCGTCTCGCTCGTGCCGGGCGTGCCGCGGTACGAGGTCGAGCCCGAGCTGCTGCTCGACTTCGTCCTTCCACCGCTGCTCTACTCCGCCGCGCTGTCGTCGTCGTACCGCGACTTCCGGGCGCAGCTGAACTCGATCACGCGCCTCGGCGTCGGGCTCGTCCTGGTGACCGCGCTCGCGGTCGCGTGGGTGTTCTCCCTGCTCGACGACGTCTCGTTCGCCGCCGCGCTCGTGCTCGGCGCGGTCGTCGCGCCGCCGGACGCCGTCGCCGCCGCCGCGGTCGGGCGCCGGCTCGGGCTCCCCCGGCGCGTCATGACGCTGCTGTCGGGAGAGAGCCTCATCAACGACGCGACGTCGCTCACCCTCTACAAGGTCGCGCTCGCGGGCGTCGCGAGCGGCGCGTGGGCGCTCGGCGCCGGCCTGGCGACGTTCGCCATCGCGGTGCTCGCCGGGGTGGGCATCGGGCTGGTGCTCGCGCTCGTCGTGCACCAGGTCCGGCTGCGGCTCGACGACCCGGTGGTCGCGTCCGCGATCGGGCTCATGACGCCGTTCGCGGCGTACTGGGGCGCCGAGGCCGTCGCGGGCTCGGGCGTGCTCGCGGTCGTCGCCGCGGGCCTGTACCTCGGGCACACCTCGCCGCGCGCCGGCTACGCGACCCGCCTGTTCGAGGAGCCGATCTGGTCGACGCTCGACCTGGTCCTCGAGTCCTTCACCTTCGCGCTCATCGGCGTGCAGCTGCCGTGGGTGATCCGCGACGTCGTCGACTCCGACCAGGGCTTCGCGCACGGGCTGACGGTCTCGCTCGTCGTCCTGCTCGTCGCGCTGCTGGTGCGGCCCGTGTACGTCTTCGCGACCGCGTGGTTCGACAACATCCGCCTGCCCGGCTCGCACCGGCCCGAGCGCGACGCGCTCACCGGGCGCGAGTCCGCCGTCGTGTCGTGGGCGGGGATGCGCGGCGTCGTCACGCTCGCGGCCGCCGCCGCGATCCCGGCGACCATGGAGGGCGCGCCGTTCGAGCACCGCGCGACCATCCAGCTCGCCGCGTACACCGTCGCGCTCGGCACCCTGCTGCTGCAGGGCATGACGCTGCCGTGGGTCATCACTCGGCTCGGCGTCGGCTCCGACCAGGAGGAGGCCGACGACGCCCGGCAGGAGGCCGCGATGCGCGTCGCGACGGGCGAGGCCGTGCAGGACTACGTCGAGCGCCAGCGGCCGCGGCTCGCGCAGAAGCTGGGCGACGAGAAGGCGCAGGAGGTCGTCGAGCGCCTGTCGGCCGCCTGGGGTGCGCGCGCCGCCGCCGCGGCGGTGATGCTCGACCCCGACAGCGCGGGTGAGCTCGGCGTGGACCTCGAGGCGGTGCGCGAGGCGACCGCCGCGCGCGGGCTGGGTGTGCTCGCGAGCGCCGGCAAGTCGTCCGCGGACGCGGGACGCCGCCTGCAGTCCGTGCGACGCGAGGTCATCGCCGCGCAGCGCGAGGTGCTCATGCAGCACCGCGACGCGGGCGACCTCGACGAGGCCGTGATGCGTCGGATGATGCGCGAGCTCGACCTCGAGGAGGAGGCGCTCGCGTCCTCCTGGGTGAGCCGGCTGCGCGACTGAGACGCCCGCTGAGGCAGGACCCAGGTCCCGTGGCGGGCTCGCGCGTGGCCAGCGGGATCACCCCTGGGACCTCTCAAGGACTTTCATCCCACCACTTCACGAGCGCTCGTCCATAGCGTCGAGGTGTCGGTTCGGACGGACTCCAGCCCCGCCCCTTCCACCGATTCCACCCGACCAGGGAGCATCCGTGACCACCACCAGCACGCCCCGCCCCGCCAAGAGCCGCAAGGCCGACGCAGCGGCACCCGCACCCGCGCCGGCCCTTGCCGTGCAGTCCGACGAGCAGGTCCACGCCGCGATCGACGAGCTCGTCGCGAACGCCACCAAGGCGCTCGCCGAGTTCGAGTCGATGACGCAGGACGATGTCGACCGCTTCGTCAAGAAGGGCGCGGTCGCCGCGCTCGACCAGCACGGCCAGCTCGCGAAGCTCGCCGTCGAGGAGACCGGACGAGGGGTCTTCGAGGACAAGGCCGTCAAGAACATCTTCGCGTGCGAGCACGTGACGAACTCGATGGCGAACCTCAAGACCGTCGGCGTCATCCACGTCGACGAGCTCAACGGCATCACCGAGATCGCCGAGCCCGTGGGTGTCATCGCCGGCATCACGCCCGTGACCAACCCGACGTCGACCGCGATCTTCAAGTCGCTGATCTCGCTCAAGACGCGCAACCCGATCATCTTCGCGTTCCACCCGAACGCGCAGCAGTCGTCGATCGCCGCCGCGCGGATCGTGCGCGACGCCGCGATCGCCGCGGGCGCCCCCGAGCACTGCATCCAGTGGGTCGAGACCCCGTCGCTCACGGCGACGAGCGCGCTCATGAACCACCCGGGTGTCGCGACGATCCTGGCCACCGGCGGGAACGCGATGGTCAAGGCCGCGTACTCGTGCGGCAAGCCGGCCCTCGGCGTCGGCGCGGGCAACGTCCCCGCGTACGTCGAGAAGACCGCCAAGCTCGCGCGGGCCATCAACGACATCGTCCTGAGCAAGGCGTTCGACAACGGCGTGATCTGCGCGTCCGAGCAGGCCGCGATCATCGACGACGAGATCTACGACGCCTCGATGGCCGAGTTCGCCAAGCTGCACGCGTACCGCACCACGCCGCAGGAGAAGGCCAAGCTCGAGCGCTTCATCTTCGGCGTCGAGGCCGGCGGCGAGAACTGCGCCGGTGCCAAGCTCAACCCGAACGTCGTGGGCAAGTCGCCGGTGTGGATCGCCGAGCAGGCGGGCTTCACCGTCCCGGCCGACACGTCGATCATCCTGGCCGAGGTCTCCGGCGTCGGCCCCGACGAGCCGCTGACCCGCGAGAAGCTGTGCCCCGTCCTGGCGGTGCTGCGCGCGGGCTCGACCGAGGAGGGCTTCGCGCTCGCCGAGAAGATGGTCGAGTTCGACGGCCTCGGTCACTCCGCCGCGATCCACACGCGTGACGAGGCGCTCACGGTCGAGTACGGCAAGCGCGTCAAGGCCATCCGCGTCATCTGCAACGCGCCCTCGTCGCTCGGCGGCATCGGCGACATCTACAACGCCTTCATCCCCTCGCTGACCCTCGGTTGCGGCTCCTACGGCCACAACTCGGTCTCGAACAACGTCTCGGCGGTGAACCTCATCAACGTCAAGCGCGTCGGTCGTCGGAACAACAACCTGCAGTGGTTCAAGGTCCCGGCGAAGACCTACTTCGAGCCCAACGCGATCCGCTACCTCGCCGACATGGCCGGCATCGAGCGCGTCACCATCGTCACCGACACGACGATGACCGCCCTCGGCTTCGTCGACAAGGTCCTCGACGTGCTGCGCCGCCGCAACAACTCGGTGGCCGTGCAGATCATCGACGAGGTCGAGCCCGAGCCGTCGGTGCGCACCGTGCAGAAGGGCGCCGCGAACATGCGGCACTTCAAGCCGGACACGATCATCGCCCTCGGCGGTGGCTCGCCGATGGACGCCGCGAAGGTCATGTGGCTGCTGTACGAGCACCCGGAGATCGTCTTCTCCGACCTCAAGCAGAAGTTCTTCGACGTCCGCAAGCGCGCGTTCAAGTTCCCGGTCCTGGGCGACCTGGCCAAGCTCGTCTGCATCCCGACCACGTCGGGCACGGGCGCCGAGGTCACGCCGTTCGCGGTCATCTCCGACCCCGACGCCGGCAAGAAGTACCCGCTCGCGGACTACGCGCTGACCCCGACGGTCGCGATCATCGACCCGGTCCTGACCTCGAAGATGCCGCGCTCGCTCGCCGCCGACTCGGGCTTCGACGCCCTGACGCACGCCACCGAGGCGTTCGTCGCGGTCTACGCGAACGACTTCACCGACGGCATGGCGCTGCAGGCGATCCGCCTCATCTTCGACAACCTCGCGCAGTCCGTGAACGGCGACCCGGCCGACCCGGCCACGCAGGACGCGCGGGAGAAGATGCACAACGCGGGCACGATCGCCGGCATGGCGTTCGGCAACGCGTTCCTCGGGATCGTGCACGCGATGGCCCACGTCATCGGCTCGACGTACCACCTGGTGCACGGCCGGACGAACGCCACGCTGCTCCCCCACGTGATCCGCTACAACGGCACCGTCCCGACGAAGCTCACGAGCTGGCCCAAGTACGAGAGCTACGTCGCACCGGAGCGGTTCCAGCAGATCGCCCAGACGCTCGGTCTGCCGGCCGCGACGCCGGAGCAGGGCGTCGAGTCCTACGCCCTGGCGGTCGAGGCGCTGCGCGCGAAGGTCGGCATCCCGTCGTCCTTCCAGGCGCAGGGCGTCGACGAGCAGGAGTTCATGTCGCGTCTCGACGAGGTCGCCATGGGTGCCTACGAGGACCAGTGCGCCCCCGCCAACCCGCGCATGCCGATGATCGACGACATGAAGGACATCATGACCGCGGCCTACTACGGCACGTCGCTGGAGGACGTCCGAGGCCGCAAGAGCGGGCAGGAGGGCTGACCACCTCCGGCGGGCTCCCGACCAGGCTGTAGCCGTCGGTAGAGCCCCGCCCGCTCCGACGCCCCGTCCGGCTCATCCCTCGCCGGACGGGGCGTCGACCTTTGTCCCCGGACCCCGGCGCCCGCTCCTGGCGCCCCGGGGCGTGCGCGACCCGGCGCACCGGACCTGCCGCGCAGCGCGGCTCGGACGTTCGTCCACAGCCGCATGGAACCCACCCCAGCAGGGCGCCCGATATGGGTAGGTTCGCGGGCGTGCACACGACGCCGACCACCGTGCCCCTCGCCGAGCGCCCGGTTCGCCGTAGCTGCGGGCATCCCCGCCGCCGCGCGCTCTGGCCGTACGCGGCCGTGCTCGCTCTGGTCACGGTGCTGGCCGCCTGCACGGGCGACGCCCCTGCCCCACCGCCCTCGTCCGCCACGGCCGCGAGCACCCCGACCGCAACCGCCGCACCGACGCCATCGGCGACGCCCACGCCGAGCGCGCTCCCGAGCGCGTCGGACGACTTCTCCTCGATCGACCTCACCGTCCCCCCACCGCGCCCGGACGCCCTCGACGCACCCCCGAGCAAGGAGGCCGCCGCCGAGATCGCGACGTACTTCGCCTTACTCTTTCCGTACAGCGCGGTCACGCACGACCTCCGCGCGTTCGACGACCTCTCACACCCGGAGTGCGGGTTCTGCAGCGACTTCATCGATGAGATCCAGGGGTACGAGGCCCAGGGCGTGACCACCGAGGGAGGTGCGATCGCCGTCCATCGAGCCGACGTCCGGACGCAGACCGACGACTACTTCATCGTCACCACGACGATGTCGCAGGACTCGTCCCGCGAGCTCGACGCGGACGGCGGAGTGGTAGGGAGAGACGAGGGCTTCGCGGCCAGGACCTTCGAGATCGACGTGATGTGGTACGACGGCTCGTGGCTCATCGCCTCAGTGGTCCCCACATGAGAGCAGGACGACGAGCGGCGGCGACGGTCACCGGCGGCGTCGCGTCGCTCGCGCTGTTGCTGCTCAGCGCCACGGGCGCCGCGGGCGTCGGATGGACCCCGAGCGTCGACGACGACAGCCTCCTGATCCGCGCCCGCAACGCCAGCCGGGGTGCCGCCGAGTACGAGGCGAACCCTGACGCGGGGGCATATGTGTGGAAGCGGGACCTGCCGTGCTGGAGCCGGTACCCCGAGATCGACCGGGACTCGAGCGAGGCGTGCTGGGGCGGTTCGGCGATCCAGCACGACCCGCCCGTGTGCGAGGACGGAGCGCCCCTCCTGCCGATCTGGCGCCGGCCGCGCACGGAGGAGACGTGGTACCTCCAGGTCGGGTGGCACTGCCCGGAGGATCTGATCCCGCGCATGACGCAGGACGACTTCAGGCGCATGACGATCCCCGCTGCGCCCGCGCGCATGCAGCCCGACGGCGGTCCGGTGCTGGTGAACAAGCAGACGATCGTCTATACGGAGACCGGGGTGCAGACGCTCCGCACCGATCTGCTGGGCTACGGCGTCGAGGTCGAGGCGACTCCCGTCTCGTACGCGTGGGACTTCGCCGACGGGCAGAGCCCCCTCGTCACGACGTCACAGGGCCACCGCTTCCCCGACCACGACGTGTACAGCACGTACGTCCGCCCCGGCACGGCCCGGATCACGCTCACGACGACGTGGACTGGTCGCTACCGCGTGGACGTCGACCCGCTGCACAAGTGGCGCGAGATCGGCGGCAACGCCTTCACGACGTCCGCCACTGCCGACTTCGAGGTCGTCGAGCTGCGTGGGCACCTCGACGGATGAGCCGTCCGTCGTCGCACGGGTCGCGTGAGGGTGGTTCGTGGTCGTGCGGGTGACCTGCCGCCCCTGTCGTGGGGAGGGACGGGTTGCGTCCGTCCGCGGACTCGGGGACGGTGTCCGGGTGACCCGGACGACCTCCTCCCGCCCGCGAGCGCTCACGACCGCCGTCGCCGCCCTCGGCGTCGCCCTCGCGCTCACCGCGTGCGACGCGACCGACGACGCCCGTCAGGCCGTCAGCGACGCGGCGTCGAACGCCCAGTCGCAGCTCGACAAGGCCCGCGCCGCGATCGACGACCTCAAGGGCTCGGTCGCGGACGCCCGCGCGAAGGCCGACGAGGTCCGCCGTCAGCTCGCCGACGTCGCGCCGGACAAGCGCGAGGAGGCGCAGGCCGCGGTCGACGAGGCGAGCGCCGCGCTGGCCGACGCGAAGAAGGCCCTCGAGAGCAGCGGCGAGGACGCGTCCGCCGAGGGGAAGAAGGCCCTCGAGGACGCCCGTGCCCGCGTCGAGGACGCCAAGAAGTCGCTGGACGACGCCGCGGCCGACGCGGGCGGGAAGGCCGCCGACGGCCTGAGCGGTCTCGCGGACCAGCTCGAGGGCGTCGCCGACGACCTGCGCTCGGCGTCGGGGTCCTGACCCGCCCTCCAGCACCGGTCGCGATGGCGACCGAACGGGTGATCTCCACGACGGTGTACCCCGGATGTTGTACCGCGGGGCTCTGCTGCCGATCTTGACTGACATGGCAGACCGTCGAGCGATTCGTCGCCACCACGTGGAGTGGTGGGTCGTCGCCGCGTGGTCGTCGCTCGCCCTGGTCGTCGTCGCCGGGCTGGCCGCGGCCGCCGGCTCCTTCTAGCGACCCGCACCCCACCGGCCCGGCATGTCCCGGCGCCGGGCGACGTCGGCGCGAGACGGGACGTCGCGGCGAGACGTGACGTCGCCCGTCGCGCGCGCGACCTACCCTCGGCTGTCATGAGTGCTCCCCGTTGGGTCGACGTGGCCCGGGCCGCGAACCTGCTCGGTGCGGACGGCACCCCGCGCGCGACGGTCTTCGCGGAGATGTCCGCGCTCGCCGCCGCCACGGGCTCGGTCAACCTGGGTCAGGGCTTCCCCGACGTCGACGGGCCCGAGTCGGTCGCGCGCGTCGCGGCGGACTCGATCCGCGCGGGCGTCAACCAGTACCCGCCGGGGCCGGGCATCCCGGAGCTGCGTCACGCGATCGCGGCGCACCAGGCCCGACGCTACGGCCTGTCGCTCGACCCGGACTCGCAGGTGCTCGTCACGGCGGGCGCGACCGAGGCGATGGCGGCCACGGTCCTCGCGCTGGCCGGACCCGGCGACGAGGTCCTGACCCTCGAGCCGTTCTACGACGCGTACGCCGCGGTGATCGCGCTCGCGGGTGCGACGCACACCACCGCTCCCCTGCGCGCGACGCCCGACGGGTTCCGGCTCGACGAGGACGCGCTCGCGGCGGCGTTCACGTCCCGCACGCGGCTCGTCGTGATCAACACGCCGCACAACCCGACGGGTGCGGTGCTCACGCGCGACGAGCTCGGCCTGGTCGCGCGCCTCGCGCAGCAGCACGACGCGCTCGTCGTGACCGACGAGGTGTACGAGCACCTGACGCTGCCCGGACCCGACGGCGTGCGCGCGACGCACGTGCCGATCGCGACGCTGCCCGGCATGGCGCAGCGCACGCTGACGATCTCGTCGGCCGGCAAGACCTTCTCCTTCACGGGCTGGAAGATCGGCTGGGTCAGCGGCCCCGCCGAGCTGCTCGACGCGGTGCGGACGGTCAAGCAGTTCCTCACGTACGTCAACGGCGCACCGTTCCAGCCGGCGGTTGCGTTCGCGCTGCAGGACGAGGGTGTCGCGGCATGGGTGGACGAGCTCGCGGCGTCGCTCGCGCGGCGCCGGGACCTGCTGAGCGACGGGCTGCGGGCGGCGGGTTTCGCGGTCGCGCGCCCGCAGGGTACGTACTTCGTCGTGGCGGATGCCGCGCCGCTCGGCTACGACGACGGCGTCGCGCTGTGCCGCGACCTGCCGCGCCTGTGCGGCGTGGTGGGCGTGCCGGTCAGCGCGTTCACCCGGCCCGGATCGCCGACCGACGAGGCCCTGCGCTCGTGGGTGCGCTTCACGTTCGTCAAGCGCGACGACGTGCTCGCCGAGGCGGTCGGACGCCTCGCGCGCCTGGGCGCCTGACGACGTCCGGGCCCGGCCGCTCGTCGGCTCAGCCGGTCCAGCCGCCGCCGGGCCGGTAGGCCGGCGTCGCGAGCGCGAGCACGAGGAGCGCGGAGGCCGCCGCGCCGACCATGACGCCCGCCATCGCGACCGCGTCGCCGCCGAGCAGCCCGGAGACGGGTGAGATGAGGCCCGAGATCGTGGCCTGCGTGGCACCGATCAGTGCGGCTGCGGTCCCCGCGATCTCGCCGTGCCGGCTCAGCGCGAGGGCCGAGGCGTTGGGCGGCGCGAAGTTCACCATCGCGAGCACGAGCCACAGCATGACGAGCAGCACGGGCAGCCCGCCGACTCCGGTGATCGCGATGGCCAGCAGCCCGAGCGTGAGCGCGAGCGACACCGGCAGCACGACGCGGATGATGCGGATCGGCGCGACGCGGCGCACGAGGGCCGCGTTGACCTGCGCGCCCGCGACCAGACCGAGCCCGTTGACCGCGAACAGCAGCGAGAACTGGTGCGACGTGAGGCCGTACCCCTCCTGCAGCACGAACGGCGAGCCGACGACGTAGCTCATGAGCACGGCGTTGCCGAGCCCGGGCATGATCGCGAGCGCGACGAAGTGCCGGTCGCGCAGCAGTGCCCTGTAGCCGCCGAGCGCGGTGCGCAGGCCCGCGCCGCGGCGGCGCGCGGCGGGGAGCGTCTCGGGCAGCCGCCGCCAGCAGACGACCCACAGCCCGACGCCGAACAGCCCGAGCGCGAGGAACACCGCGCGCCAGCCGAACTCGCCGGCGATGAGCCCGCCGACCGACGGCGCGAACAGCGGCGCGATCCCGATGACGAGCATGAGCCGCGAGATGAGCCGCGAGGCGTCCGCGCCGACGAACCGGTCGCGGATCACGGCCATCGCGACGACCGTGGCGGACGCGTTGAAGAAGCCCTGCAGCACGCGCAGCGCGATGAGTATCTCGACGCCGGTCACGGCCGCGCACAGCACGGAGGTGACGACGTGCAGCGCGACGCCGACGAGCACCGGCAGACGCCGCCCGAACCGGTCGGACAGCGGGCCGATGACGAGCTGGCCGACCGCACCGCCCAGCATCATCGCCGTCATGGTGAGCTGCGCGGCCGTGGCCGAGGTGCCGAGGTCGCGCGCGACGTCCGGGAGCGACGGCAGGTAGATGTCGTTCGAGATCGCCGGCAGCGCGCACATCATGCCGAGCAGCAGGACGTACTTCGCGTGGGGGCGGTAGCCGGTCGCGGGGGCGTCCGCGGTCACGTCGGTCGTGCGGGTGCGGGCTGCGGTGTCGGTCACGTGGTGTCTCGGTGGTCGCGTCTGGGGTGTCGGTTCGAGGGAGCGGCACGACGAGGGGGCGGGCACGGACCGAGGGTCGGCAGGTCCGTCGTCGACGGTCGCCCGCCCATGGTGGCATCCGCTGCACGCCTCGCGCGAATCGATTCGACCTCGCGACCCGCACCGGCATAGAGGATGACCCCGACTTGACCTCGACGCCCGGACGACCCCGCGCCGACGGTCTCGGCCCCGACCACCCGGGCGCGTGTCACCGGCGCCTGGCAAGGTGAGCCGCATGTGCGGTCGCTATGCCTCCTTCCGTGAGGACCAGGCCCTGGCCGACGAGTTCGCGGTCGCGGTCGTCGCCGACGACGTGCGCCTGCTGCCGCCGTCGTGGAACGTCGCGCCGACCGACCGCGTGCGCATGGTCGTCGAGCGTGCCGACCGCGAGACCGGCGAGATCACCCGCCGGCTCCAGGTCGCCCGCTGGGGGCTCGTGCCGTCCTGGGCCAAGGACCCGTCGGTGGGCAGCCGCATGATCAACGCGCGTGTCGAGACGGTCGCGGAGAAGTCCGCGTTCGCGCGCCCGTTCGCCACGCGCCGCGCGCTGATGCCCGCCGACGGCTACTACGAGTGGCGCAAGCCCGGGCCCGACCGGCCCGGGAGCCGCAAGCAGCCGTACTACCTGCACCCGGGCGACGACGCGATCGTCGCGTTGGCGGGCCTGTACGAGTTCTGGCGTGACAAGACCAGGTCCGACGACGACCCCGACCGGTGGCTCGTCAGCGCGACCATCCTGACGCGTCCAGCGACCGAGGAGCTGGCGTTCATCCACGACCGCCAGCCCGTGATGCTGCCGCGCAGCGCGTGGGACGCGTGGCTCGACCCTGCGGTCGACGCCGAGGGTGCGCGCGACCTGCTCGCGGTCGACCCGCCGCACCTGACGCCCACCCCCGTGCGACCCCTGGTCAACGCGGTCGCCAACAACGGGCCCGACCTGCTCGTGCCCGACCCGGAACCCGCCGACGCCTGAGGCGCCGGTCGACCTGCCGACGTCGGGCAGGGTCAGGACGCGGTCGCCGCGTCGAGCCGGGTCAGGACTCGGTGGACGCGTCCAGCCGGACGGGCGTCACGGAGCCCAGGCCCTGCAGCTCGCGTGCGGGCAGCTCGGTGAGCGTGAAGCGCGGGTCACGCGCCAGCACGGCCGCGGTCCCGACATCGGTGAGCACGGTCGACGGCTCGGCGATGTCGGTCAGCCGCGCCGCGAGGTTCACCGACGGCCCGAACACGTCGCCGAACCGGGACAGCACGCGCGCCCAGACCATCCCGACGCGCACGGGCGTCACGCCGCGCGCCCCCTCGGCGAGCCCGCCGGCCGCCTGCTCGGACGTCACGTCGATCTCGCGGCCGAGCGTCTCGGCGAGCCCGAGCGCGACCCTGGCGCCCGCCTCGGGGGTGTCTGCGACGAACAGCACCGCGTCACCGATGGTCTTCACGACGCGCCCGCCGCCCGCGGTCACCACGTCACGCGCGGCGGCCTCGAACCGCTGCACGAAGTGCGACAGGTCGGTCGAGCCCAGCCCCGCGGTGCGCCGCGTGAACGAGACCATGTCGGCGAACCCGACGGCACGAGCGAGGGGCAGCGCACCGGGCTCGCTGCCGGTCCGTCCGATCTCGCCGAACTCGGCGGCGTACCGGCCCGCGATGGCGGCGAGCTGACGCCGGTAGGAGTGCACGAGCTGGGCCTCGAGCACCGGGGCGAGGTCCGCGAGCCGGTCCAGGACGAGCAGGCGCGCGGTCGCGTCGTCGAGCTCGTAACGCGAGGCCATGTCCTCGACGAGCGCCTCGACCTGCCACAGCGCGAGCCGGTCCGACGTGTGCCCGAGCGCGCGCGTCACGGTGATGACCGTGTTGAGGTCGAGGCCGTGGTCCCGCATGAGCGACGCGGCGCGGTCGACCGCCTCGGCGTCGCTGTCGGAGAAGTACGTGTCGTCAGGGTCGGCGTGCGGCAGGCCGAGCGTCGACCAGAACGTCGAGACGAAGTCGAGGCCGATGCCCGCACGCTCGGCGAGCTCGCGCGCGCTGTGGGTCCGGCCACCGCCGAGCAGTGCGGCGTCGATCTCGTCGACGGTCGCCGCGAGCGCGGGCTGCTGAGCGGTCGGTACGTCGTCGTCAGGGCCAGGCACGGGAACGAGGGTAGTTCACGCGGTCGTGCGCAGGTGACGCACGTCACCGGCGAGCACCCGAACGGGGTCACCCTCCGGCGGCCGGACGACGAGCGCTCCGTCGTCGTCCAGGCGTTCGGCGACGCCGGCGAGCACGTCACCGCCCGGCAGGTCGACCGCGACCGACGTCCCGATCGTCGAGGTGACCGCCGCGACGTCGTCGGCCAGACCGGACTCGACCACGGACCCGCCCGCGGCGTCCCAGCGGCTCTCGATCGCCTCGAGCGCCTCCACCAGCCCGACGAGCACCGCGAGCCGGTCGACGTGCCGCGCACCCGCGAGCTCGAGCGACGTCGCCGAGGGAACGGGCAGCTCGTCCTGCGTCTGCAGCACGTTGAGCCCGATCCCGACGACGGCCGCGGTCGCCCCGTCCGCGAGCGTGACGAGCTCGGTGAGGATCCCGCCGACCTTGCGGTGCGGTCCCCAGCCCTCGAGCGGCGTCGCGGCGGGCACCAGCACGTCGTTCGGCCACTTGAGCGACGCGGCCACGCCCGCCGTCGCGCGCACGGCGGTCACCGCACCGAGCCCCGCGAGCAGCGGGAGCCACCCGTACAGCTCGGGCGCCATGCGCAGGCGGACGACGAACGAGCAGGTCACCGCCGTCCCGGGCGGCGTCTGCCAGACGCGGTCGCGCCGTCCGCGCCCCGACGCCTGGTGGTCCGCGACGAGCAGGCTGCGGTCCGGCCAGGACGTCGCGTCGGCCCGCAGGTCGCACGTCACGTCGAGGTTCGTCGACCCGGTGCGCGGCACCACCTCGACGCGCGCGAGCGGGCCGGCGGGCCGCTGCAGCAGCCCGCGCACCTCGTCGGGATCCAGCGTCCGCCGCACGTGCGTGGTCATGGGACCCATCCTCGCCCCAACGCCCGCACAGCACGCGACTTGTGGGATGCCGACGACACGACGCGCGCAAACCCGTCCGTGCCGCGCACCCATCTGGAGCCTGTCGACAACTAGCCTCGGTCGGGTGACCCAGACCGAAGCCGCCCAGGACGCGACCCGGCAGCCCCCGCGGACCACCGCGGGCAAGCTCGCCGACCTCGCAGGACGCCGCGCCGCGCAGGACGCCGCCGAGGCGACCGCCGTGGACAAGCAGCACGCGCGAGGCAAGAAGACCGCGCGCGAGCGCATCGACCAGCTGCTCGACCCGGGCTCGTTCACCGAGATCGACGCGTTCGTGCGGCACCGGTCGACGAACTTCGGCCTCGACGCCAAGCGCATCCCCGGTGACGGCGTCGTCGTCGGCCACGGCACGGTCGACGGACGCCCGGTCGCGGTGTACTCGCAGGACTTCACGGTCTTCGGCGGGAGCCTCGGCGAGGTGCACGGCCAGAAGATCACCAAGGTCATGGATCTCGCGCTGCGCACCGGGGTGCCGCTGATCGGGATCAGCGACGGCGGTGGCGCGCGCATCCAGGAGGGCGTCGCCGGCCTGACGCAGTTCGCGGAGATCTTCCGGCGCAACGTCGCGGCGAGCGGCGTCATCCCGCAGATCAGCCTGATCCTCGGCCCGTCGGCGGGCGGTGCGGTGTACTCCCCCGCGCTGACCGACTTCATCGTCATGGCCGACGGCACGTCGAACATGTTCATCACCGGCCCGGACGTGATCCGCGCGGTCACCGGAGAGGACGTGGGCTTCGAGGAGCTCGGCGGCGCGACCACGCACAACGCCCGCTCAGGCGTCGCGCACTACCTCGCGTCCGACGAGGACGACGCGATCGACTACGTGCGCTCGCTGCTGGCCTACCTGCCGCAGAACAACCTCACGGACCCGCCGCTGTACCCGCACGAGACCGACCTCGCGCCGAACGAACACGACCTCGCGCTCGACACGCTCGTCCCGGACTCGGACAACCAGCCGTACGACATGCGCACGGTCGTCGAGGCCGTGCTCGACGACGGTGTACTTCTCGAGGTGCAGCCGTTGTACGCGGGCAACGTCCTCATCGGCTTCGGGCACGTCGAGGGGCACCCCGTCGGCATCGTCGCGAACCAGCCGCAGCAGATGGCCGGCACGCTCGACATCAACGCGTCCGAGAAGGCGGCGCGGTTCGTGCGCACGTGCGACGCGTTCAACATCCCCGTGCTGACGTTCGTCGACGTGCCGGGCTTCCTGCCGGGCACCGACCAGGAGTGGAACGGGATCATCCGGCGCGGCGCGAAGCTCATCTTCGCCTACGCCGAGGCGACCGTCCCGCTCGTCACGGTCATCACGCGCAAGGCGTACGGCGGCGCGTACATCGTCATGGGCTCCAAGCAGCTCGGCGCCGACGTGAACCTCGCATGGCCGACCGCGCAGATCGCGGTCATGGGCGCCGGCGGCGCCGTCAACATCCTGCAGCGCGGCGCCCTGAAGAAGGTCGCCGACGCGGGCGGCGACGTCGAGGCCGAGCGCAAGCGCCTGACGGCCGAGTACGAGGACGCCATCGTCAACCCGTGGGACGCGGCCGACCGCGGCTACGTCGACGCCGTGATCGAGCCGTCGCAGACGCGCGTCGAGATCACCAAGGCCCTGCGGCTGCTACGCACCAAGCGCGCGAGCCTGCCGCCCAAGAAGCACGGCAACATCCCGCTGTAGGACAGGACCCACGATGACCCACGAGCACGACGACCAGCACGAGCACGACGACCAGCACGAGCACGACGACGGCCACGACTCGCCGGCGCACGGGCCCGCACCGCTGACCGACGTCGACCCCGCCGCGCTGCACGCCGCGGTGGACGCGCTCGCCGCCACGCTCCACGAGTACGTCGACACCGCGATCGGCGTCCGCGCCGAGTTCGGCTCGTCGGAGGCCGACGAGGACCCGCGCATCCTGGCGCTCGAGGCACGCGTGGGCACCCTCAACGCGGGCCTGTACGACGCCATCCACGAGCGTCTCGGGATGCACTCGGACCTGACGGGCATGACCTGGCAGGACGACGACGAGGACGACGAGGGCACGCTCGGCGACGACGAGGAGAGCGACTCGTTCCACGTCGGCCTCGTCGTGGTGCGCACGCCGTCGGCGGGAGACCGCACGCTCGACTCCGCTCTCGACGTCGTCGAGGCCGGGGCCGCGGACATCACGCAGTCGCTCGTCGAGGCAGGCTTCTCGGTGGTCGAGTGGGGCGTCGCGCGCGGGTCGCACGTGATCCTGGGCGACGAGGACGACGACGAGGACGACGCATGAGCGAGGACGCCCAGCTCCAGGTCGTGCGTGGCGCGCCCGACGACGTCGAGCTCGCCGCGCTCGTCGCCGGGCTCATGGCCGCCGCGACCTCCGCGCCGGCCGGACCATCGACGAGCTCGTCGTCGGCGTGGTCCGACCGGCGCCGCCAGCTCCGCCCGGTCGCGAGCCCCCCTCCGGGCCCGGACTCGTGGCGCTGGAGCCTGCGGGGCTGACGGGCTGGGTGCGGCGCCCCCTGCGCGCCGCACGTGCGGGCCCGTCACCACTGAAGACGTTCGACGGACCCGTTTGGTTGGGTCCGCCACGCGGATTCCTTCGTCGAGCTCGTGGGCTACCGACGAGTAGGGTCGAGCGCATGCGTGAACCCACGGCCGTCGACGCCGTCGCCGAGAAGTACGTCACCACCCTCGCCGCCCTCGACCCGCTCGCTGCGACCGAGATGGGCCTGGCCGGCCACGACCACGAGATGACCGACCTGTCACCCGCAGGTCACGACGAGCGCGACGCAGCGACGCGCGCGACGCTGCGCGAGCTCGACGCGATCGAGCCCGCGGACGACGTCGACCGCATCACGCTCGCCGCGATGCGCGAGCGGCTCGGCCTGGAGGTCGAGCTGCACGACGCGGGCGAGCACCTGCGCAACCTGAACAACATCGCCTCTCCCGTCCAGGGTCTGCGCGACGTCTTCGACATCATGCCGACGGGTGACGTCGAGGCGTGGGAGAACATCGCCTCGCGCCTGAACGCCCTCCCGCAGACGATCGACGGGTACGTCGAGTCGCTGCGCGCCGGCGCCGCACGCGGGCTGGTCCCCGCGCACCGCCAGGTCGTCGAGGGGGTCAAGCAGGCCGGCGAGCTCGCCGCCGCGGACTCGTTCTTCACCTCGTTCGTGACCGGTGAGGCCGCCGCCGCGGCGCTCGACGACTCGTCGTCGTGCTCGCTCGTGCGCGCCGAGCTCGAGCGTGGCGCCGCGGGCGCGCGCGAGGCCTACGGCCGCCTCGAGGCGTTCCTGCGCGACGAGCTCGCACCGCAGGCTCCGCAGGACGACGCGGCCGGTCGCGACCGCTACCAGCTCTTCTCCCGCGCGTTCCTCGGCGCCACCGTGGACCTCGACGAGACGTACCAGTGGGGCATCGAGGAGCTCGCACGCGTCGTCGCCGAGCAGGAAGCCGTCGCCGCGCAGATCGCCGGCCCGGGCGCCACGGTCGAGCAGGCCGTCGCCGCGCTCGACGCCGACCCGGCGCGCACGCTGCACGGCAAGGACGAGCTGCGCCGCTGGATGCAGGAGACCTCGGACGCGGCCGTCGCCGCGCTCGACGGGACGCACTTCGACATCCCCGAGCCGCTGCACACGCTCGAGTGCCTGATCGCCCCGACGCAGTCCGGCGGCATCTACTACACCGGTCCGTCGGACGACTTCTCCCGCCCGGGCCGCATGTGGTGGTCCGTCCCGGAGGACGTCTCGACGTTCAACACGTGGCGCGAGAAGACGACGGTCTACCACGAGGGCGTCCCGGGCCATCACCTGCAGGTCGGCGCGGCCGTCTACAACCGCGCGGAGCTCAACACGTGGCGTCGCCTCGCGTGCTGGACGTCGGGCCACGGCGAGGGCTGGGCGCTGTACGCCGAGCGCCTCATGGCGGACCTGGGCTTCCTCGACGACCCGGGCGACCGCCTCGGCATGCTCGACGGCCAGCGCATGCGCGCGGCCCGCGTCGTGTTCGACATCGGCGTGCACCTGGGCCTGCCCGCGCCCGAGCAGTGGGGCGGCGGCCGCTGGGACGCGGACAAGGCGCTCGCGTTCCTGCTCGCCAACGTCAACATGCCCGAGTCGTTCGTGAAGTTCGAGTGGATGCGCTACCTGGGCTGGCCGGGCCAGGCCCCGTCGTACAAGGTCGGTCAGCGGCTGTGGGAGCAGACGCGTGACGCGGCCCGCGCGGCGCAGGGCGACGCGTTCGACCTGCGCGCGTTCCACGCCAAGGCGCTGAACCTGGGCTCGCTCCCCCTGGACGTCCTCAAGCTCGCGTTCTGAGCCACCGCGTACGACGAAGGCCCGGTCGCCCTCACGGGGCAGGCCGGGCCTTCGTCGTCGGCTGTGCGGCTCAGAAGAGCGTGTAGCCGTACTTGACCATGACCAATCCGGCCAGCACGACGAGCAGCGCGATCGTCACGAACCAGTCGTTGCCGCCCTGCACGAACCGCCGACCCCACGGGCCGAGGCGACCCGGCAGCGAGATCGTGCGTTCCCGCACGTTGATGCGGGTCAGGCCGACCCAGACGAGCGTCGTCGTCACCGTGATGAGCAGGCACCAGGGGCACAACGCGCCGATCACGAAGTAGGCCATGCCGAACAGCCACCACGCGAAGACCAGTCCGAGCGTGTAGACCACCTGCGCGATCCGCATGTACCAGCGCGGGAACACCACCCCGCCCACGAGCGCGACCGCGACCGTCAGCACGACCGACTCCGCCGCGATCCCCAGGTACGCGTTCGGGAAGCCGAACAGGCTCGCCGCCCAGTGCTTGGCGACCGTGCTGCAGCTGATCACGTCGTTGAGGTCGCAGCTCGCGGACGCGTCCGGGTCGCCCGCGAGCGTGAGCGCCTCGACCGACAGCACGAACGACGCGATCAGCCCGAGCAGCCCGGAGATGACCATCTCGATCGCCGTGCGGCGGCGCCACACCGGGTCGGGCGGGCCGAGCAGGTCCGGGTCGTCGTCGAGGACGACGTCGTCGTCGACGAGGTCGTCGTCCAGCTCGGCGACCGGGTGGTGCTTGCTCACGTGCCCTCCTTGAGGCGTCCCCCGCCACTGCCTGACCGCACTGCCACCTGCACGCGACCGGCATCCGGCACAGCCGGCTGGTCGTCCGGGCCGTGCGCACGCGCGACGCGCCCCGCCATTGTGACCCAGGAACCTGTCACCCCGACACGACGATCGTCCCCCACCCGCCCGACTCCCCCGAACCCACCCGATGCACGGCAGCTCGCCCGCGACCGCGGCAGACCGACCGCGACCGCGGCAGATCGACCTCGAGCGCGCGTCCCCTGGAACCGCGCTCGGCGCGCATCACCCGCGCTCGGCGAGCCGGGTACGAACGGGCAAGGCCCGCGCGCTCAGCCCGCGAGCGCGGCAGACCGAACGCGAGCGCGGGAGATCGAACTCGAGCGCGCGTCTCCTGGAGGCGCGCTCGACGTGGATCACCCGCGCTCGGCGAGTGGGGTGCGGACGGGGAGGGCCGCGCACGCAGACCGCGAGCACGGCAGACCGTGCACGAGCGAGACAGCCCGCGAGCGCGGCGGACCGTGCTCGAGCGAGGCAGCTCGACTCGAGCGCGGTTGGTCTGTCGCGAGCGCGGCAGGTCGGGCTCGAGCGCGGGTCTCCCGGGAGGGCGTTCGGCGCGCATCACCCGCGCTGGGGCGCGGGAGGCGCGGGTGAGGGGATGGGGTGAGGGGATGGGGTGAGGGATGGGATGGGGTGAGGGGATGAGGTGAGGCGGGTCGGCGGTGGGTGGCCGTTACGCTCGCGGCGTGACCCGGTTGCTGCTCGCCTCTGCCTCGCCTGCTCGTCGGGCCACCCTGCGCGCGGCGGGGATCGAGCCGCTGGTCGCGACGTCGTCGGTCGACGAGGACGCGGCGCTCGTCGCCGCCCGTGAGCGGTTCGCCCCCGACGGCGAGCTCGAGCCCGCGGACGCGGTCCTGGTGCTCGCGCAGGCCAAGGCGCACGACGTCGCCGCGCACCTGCCCGACGACCTGGCCGACGCCGACGACCTCGTCGTCCTGGGCTGCGACTCGATGCTCGAGCTCGACGGCGACGTCCTCGGCAAGCCGCGCGACGCCGACGACGCGGTCGCCCGCTGGCAGGCCATGCGCGGCCGCTCGGGCACCCTGCACACCGGCCACTGGCTCGTCGACCTGCGTGAGTCCGACGAGGACACGCCCCCACCCCGACCCGGGACGCTGGGTGCCGGCCGCGGGGCGGTGCTGGGTGCCACGTCGTCGACCGTCGTGCACTTCGCGGACCTGACCGACGACGAGGTCGCGGCCTACGTCGCGACGCGCGAGCCGCTCGCGGTGGCCGGGGCGTTCACGATCGACGGCCTGGGCGGTCCGTTCGTCGAGCGCATCGAGGGCGACCACCACGGCGTCGTCGGCCTCTCGCTCCCGCTGCTGCGCGCGCTCCTCGCCCAGATCGAGGTCCCGATCCACACGCTCTGGACCCCGCAGCAGTAGCCCCCACCGCCCCGAGCCCGCCCGCTCGTCGGACCGTGCCTCCCCCGCCGGGGCGACACAGCACCCGCTCCGACTCCCGCTCTGGCCAGCCGGAGCAGGCGCAGGGTCGCGGGCGTCGCGCGACGCGAGGCGGTGGGTGCTCAGGCCGCACCGGGTCATTGCCGGCGCGTCCACCGGGTCGCGCGGCGGGGCACGCGCGGGGGGTTGCTCGGGTGGAGCGGGTCGCGGCCCGAGCGGGTGGGGTTGTGGGGATCGTGCAGGGTGAGTGGGTCAGGGGCCGAGGGCCGCGCTCGTCATCGTCGGGTTCCTACAAAGGTGTACGCGCGACGGTGGGGCGGTTCGCCAATCTTGTCCCACCCACGGCGCAGCCGACGGCCCCGCGGACGCCGGGGCGTTACGGTGAGCCGTGCCCTCCAGCCTGTCTCCCTCGCGCCTGCGCAAGGTCCTCATCGCCAACCGCGGCGAGATCGCCGTCCGCATCGCCCGCGCGTGCCGCGACGCCGGTGTCGCGTCCGTCGCGGTGTACGCCGACCAGGATCGCACCGCACTGCACGTGACCCTCGCCGACGAGGCGTACGCGCTCGACGGCGCCCGCGCGGCGGACACCTACCTGTCGATCGACAAGCTGCTCGACGTCGCGGCCCGCTCGGGCGCCGACTCGGTGCACCCCGGCTACGGCTTCCTCGCGGAGAACGCGGACTTCGCGCGCGCGGTGATCGCCGCGGGCCTGACGTGGATCGGCCCGTCGCCGGACGCGATCGAGGCCCTCGGCGACAAGGTGAGCGCGCGGCACATCGCACAGCGCGCGGGCGCCCCGCTCGTCGCGGGCACGCCCGACCCGGTGTCCGGCGCGGCCGAGATCCACGCGTTCGTCGCCGAGCACGGCCTGCCGGTCGCGATCAAGGCGGCGTTCGGCGGTGGCGGCCGCGGCCTCAAGGTCGCGCGCACCGTCGACGAGATCGACGAGATGTACGAGTCCGCGGTCCGCGAGGCCGTCGCGGCGTTCGGGCGCGGCGAGTGCTTCGTCGAGCGGTACCTGGACAAGCCCCGCCACGTGGAGACCCAGTGCCTCGCGGACGCCCACGGCACGGTCGTCGTGGTCAGCACGCGCGACTGCTCGCTGCAGCGCCGCCACCAGAAGCTCGTCGAGGAGGCGCCCGCACCGTTCCTCACCGACGCACAGCGCACGCAGCTCGTCGAGTCGAGCAGGGCGATCCTGCGGGAGGCGGGCTACCAGGGGGCAGGCACGTGCGAGTTCCTCGTCGGCGCGGACGGCACGGTCTCGTTCCTCGAGGTGAACACGCGCCTCCAGGTCGAGCACCCGGTCACCGAGGAGATCTCGGGCATCGACCTGGTGCGCGAGCAGCTGCGGATCGCCGCGGGTGAGCCACTCGGGTACGACGAGGTCGTCACGCGCGGGCACTCCCTGGAGTTCCGCATCAACGGTGAGGACCCGGCCGCGAACTTCCTGCCCGCGCCGGGGCGCATCTCGACGCTGCGCTTCCCGAGCGGTCCGGGCGTGCGCGTGGACTCGGGCGTCGTCGAGGGCGACACCGTCTCGGGCGCGTTCGACTCGATGATCGCCAAGCTCGTCGTCACGGGTGCGGACCGGCAGCAGGCGATCGCCCGAGCCAGGCGTGCGCTCGCCGAGATGGAGGTCGTCGGCATCCCGACGGTCGTCCCGTTCCACCGCGCGGTGCTCGAGGACGAGGCGTTCGCGCCCGCCGACGCCGCGACGCCCTTCTCGGTGCACACCCGCTGGATCGAGACGCAGTTCGCGGACACGCTCGCGACGCTCGGCAGGGCGCCCGCGGCCGCGGTCGAGGACGCGCAGGACACGCCGGACCTGGAGCGCGTGGTCGTCGAGGTCGGGGGTAAGCGGCTCGAGGTCGTCCTGCCCGCCGCGCTCGCGCTCGGCCGGCCGGGTGCGCGCCCGGGTGCTCCCCGACGCCCGTCACGCCGCAGCAGCGCGGGGCCCAAGGCCTCGTCGGCGAGCGGCACGACGCTGTCCTCGCCCATGCAGGGCACGATCGTCAAGGTCGCGGTCGCGGACGGTGCGACGGTCGCGGAGGGCGACCTCGTCGTCGTCCTCGAGGCCATGAAGATGGAGCAGCCGCTCGTGGCGCACCGCGCGGGGAAGGTCACCGGCCTGGCCGCGGACGTCGGCGCGAGCGTGAGCGCCGGGACCGCGATCTGCGAGATCGTCGACTGACGACCGGCTGACGGCAGACCCCGCGACCTGATGACCGAGCCGCCCCGCCACGTGCCCGCGCCGGGCGACGGCTGGGTCGAGTGCGCATGCGGGTCGCGGCACTGGGGTCTGCACGGCGCGGCGGGCCTGCTGGTCGCGCGTCGTGATCCGACGGGTGCGCCGACCCACGTCCTGCTGCAGCACCGCGCGCCGTGGAGCCACCACGGCGGGACGTGGGGTATCCCGGGCGGTGCCCGGCACCCGGTCGAGGACGCGACCGCCGCGGCGCTGCGAGAGGCGGGCGAGGAGGCGGGCGTGCCGTCGGGTGCGGTCCGCCCGTTCGCGACGCGCGTGCTGACACACCCGGACTGGACGTACACGACGGTCCTGGCCGACGAGGTCCGCGCGTTCGACGCGCGCCCGACGGATGCGGAGTCGCTCGCGATCGCCTGGGTCCCCGTGGACGAGGTCGCCGCGCTCGACCTGCTGCCCGCGTTCGCGCAGGCGTGGCCCGCGCTGCGCGCTGAGCTCGGCCGGCGTCCCGCCTGATCACGCCGCTGCGGGCGCCGCGACGCGGCGTCGGGGTGACGCGCACCACAGCACGGAGCGTGGTCAGCCCCTCCCGCACGCGCGGCCCGGGGAGTAGCGTCACCCCACGAATGAGGGAAGGCTTGCCTCACTCCCACGCCGGTTCCCCGGCGTGGACGTCGCTCGTGAACGGTCCCCCATGGTCGCCAACTTCCTCATCGGCCTGCGCGAAGGCCTCGAGGCCGCGCTCGTCGTGAGCATCCTCGTCGCCTACCTCGTCAAGACCGGTCGGCGCGACCTGCTGCCCGCGCTCTGGTCGGGCGTCGCCGTCGCCGCGGGCGTCTCGCTCGCATTCGGGGCGCTGCTGACGTTCGGACCCCAGGGCCTCTCGTTCGAGGCGCAGGAGGCGATCGGCGGGTCGCTGTCGATCGTCGCGGTCGGCCTGATCACGTGGATGATCTTCTGGATGGCCAGGACGGCCCGGCACCTCAAGGCGGACCTGCAGCACAAGCTCGACGACGCCATCGCGGCCGGTCGCGGCGCGGTCGTGGTCATGGCCCTGCTCGCGGTGGGCCGCGAGGGGCTCGAGACCGCGCTGTTCCTGTGGGCGGGCGCCAAGGCGACGTCGTCGGGCACCGCGGGCCCGCTCCTGGGCGCCGCGGTGGGGATCGCGGTGTCGGTCGTGATCGCGTGGCTCATGTACCGCGGGGCGGTGCGGCTCGACCTGCGCCGGTTCTTCGCGTGGACCGGGCTGTTCCTCATCCTGGTGGCCGCGGGCGTGCTGTCCTACGGCGTGCACGACCTGCAGGAGGCCGCGATCCTGCCGGGCCTCGACAGCCTGGCCTTCGACGTGTCCGCGACGGTCCCGCCCTCGTCCTGGTACGGGACCCTGCTCAAGGGCATCTTCAACTTCACGCCGGCGACCACGTGGCTGCAGCTCGTCGCCTGGACGTGCTACGTCGCGGTCGTCCTGACGTTCTTCATCCGCACCACCTGGGGTCCCCGCCCCGCGCCCGCGTCCCGTCCCGTCGTGCCGTCGACGACGGCCGGCGTGCCCGCCTGACGCGCCCCACCCGAGCTCCTGAGGAGACCCATGTCCCGCTCCACCGTCGGCGCGCTCGCGCTCACGGCCCTGCTCCTGCCGCTCGTCGCCGCGTGCGTCGACAACGACCCCGGCGCGGGCGCGTCGTCGGGCGCGCTCACCGTGAGCAGCACGGCCGACGCCTGCACGGTCTCGTCGGCGACGGCCGAGTCCGGGACGCTCACGTTCCAGGTCACGAACGACGGCTCGGACGTCACCGAGTTCTACCTGCTCGGCGAGGACGGGCTGCGGGTGATCTCCGAGGTCGAGAACATCGGCCCCGGCATCACCCGCGACCTCGTCGTCCAGGTGCGCCCCGGCACGTACTTCACGGCGTGCAAGCCGGGCATGGTGGGCGACGGCCTCCGCGCGAAGTTCACGGTGACGGACTCCGGCAAGGACGTCGGACCGACCGGCGACGTCGCCGAGCAGCTCACGGCCGCCGAGGCGCAGTACGTCGCGTACGTGAAGGACCAGGTCGGCGCCCTGATCGCGGGCACGCAGGAGTTCGCGGACGCGTACACGGCCGGCGACGACGAGCAGGCGCGCGCCCTGTACGCCGCGACGCGCGTGCACTGGGAGCGGGTCGAGCCCGTCGCGGAGTCGTTCGGCGACCTCGACCCGCTGACCGATGCGCGTGAGGCCGACCTCGAGGACGGCCAGACGTGGAGCGGGTGGCACTACATCGAGAAGGACCTGTGGCCCCCGGCACCCGCGGACAACGGCGGTGAGGAGTACGTGCCGCTCACGCCCGCCGAGCGCACGAAGGCCGCCGACGACCTCGTCGGCTGGACGCAGGACCTCGTCGACCAGGTCAACGACCCGCAGTTCACGTTCGAGGCGTTCCAGATCTCCAACGGCGCCAAGGAGCTGCTCGACGAGGTCGCCACGGGCAAGGTCACGGGCGAGGAGGAGATCTGGTCGCACACCGACCTGTGGGACTTCGCGGCCAACGTCGACGGCGCACGGGTGGCGTACGAGGTGCTCGCCGACGTCGTCGAGGACAAGGACCCCGACCTCGCCGCGACGCTGCTCGAGCGGTTCGCCGCGCTCGACGCGCTGCTCGCCGCGCAGGGGTCGGTCGAGACCGGGTTCACGTCCTACGACGAGCTCACCGAGCAGCAGGTCAAGGAGCTCTCGACGGCCGTCGACGCGCTGTCCGAGCCGCTGTCCGAGCTGACGGCCGTCGTCACCGGAGCCTGACGTGACCGAGCAGCCCGCGACGACCGAGGCGGCGGGGTCCGAGCAGCCGGGGTCCGCGCACCCGGGGTCCGCGCAGCGCGGACTGTCGCGTCGCGCGCTGCTCGGCGGCGGGCTGCTCGGTGCCGCCGCCGTCGGCGCGGCCGGTCTCGGGATCGGCCGCGCCACGGCGCACGAGCCCGTCGGCTCGAGGGCCACGCCCGGGACGTTCGCGTTCACGGGCGAGCACCAGGCGGGCATCGTCACGCCCGCGCAGGACCGGCTGTACCTCGCGGCGTTCGACGTCACGACGAAGGACCGCGACGACCTCGTCGCGCTGCTGCAGCGCTGGACGACGATCGCCGCCCGGCTCACCCAGGGCCTGGCGGCCGGACCCTTCGGACCCGCGTCAGGCCCGTACGACGCGCCGCCCGACGACACGGGCGAGGCCGCGGACCTGCCCGCCGCAGGCCTGACGATCACGTTCGGGTTCGGCCGCTCGCTGTTCGTGACGCCCGACGGCACCGACCGGTTCGGGCTCGCGGACCGCCTGCCCGACGCGCTCGTCGAGCTGCCCCACTTCCCGGCCGACAACCTCGACCCGGCGCGCTGCGACGGCGACCTCGTGGTGCAGGCGTGCGCCGACGACCCGCAGGTCGCGGTGCACGCGATCCGCAACCTGTCGCGCGCGGCGTTCGGTGCCGCGACCATCCGCTGGACCCAGCTCGGCTACGGCCGCACGTCGTCGACGTCGACCGCGCAGCGCACGCCGCGCAACCTGTTCGGCTTCAAGGACGGCACCGCGAACCTCAAGGCCGAGGATCCGACGCACGTCGACGAGCACGTCTGGGTGCCGGCAGCGGCAGCCGCCGCGGACAGCCACGACTCGGCCTGGCTCACGGGCGGCACGTACCTCGTCGCGCGGCGCATCCGGATGACGATCGAGACGTGGGACCGCACGTCGCTGCGCGAGCAGGAGGCGCTCGTCGGCCGGACCAAGGGCGAGGGCGCGCCGCTGTCGGGCGGCACAGAGTTCACGGAGCCCGACTTCGCGGTGACGGGCCGCGACGGTCAGCCGCTCGTCGCGGTCAACAGCCACGTGCGTCTCGCGCACCCGGCGCAGAACGGCGGCGTGCGGATGCTGCGCCGGGGCTACAACTTCACCGACGGCAACGACTCGCTCGGCCGCCTCGACGCGGGCCTGTTCTTCATCGCGTTCGTGACGGACCCGCGCACGCACTACATCCCGATGCAGACCACGCTCTCGCGCGACGACGGCCTCATGGAGTACCTGCAGCACACCGGCTCGGGGCTGTTCGCGGTCCCGCCGGGCGTGCCCGACGGGACGCTCGTGGTCGGGTCGGACGGCACGCCGATCACGACGAGCAGTAGCCCGTTCGTCGGCCAGGCGCTGTTCGCCTGAGGCCGCGGCCCGCAGGGCCCGCCGCGCGGACCGCCCGACGCCGTCACGACGCGAGCAGCGCCGCCACGTCCTGCGGGTACGGGAAGGACCCGGGCTGGTACGCGCACAGCGGGTCGGACGCGTAGGCGTCCCCCGTGGAGGCGTACGCCCGCGAGCGCGAGCCGCCGCAGATGCGCGCGAACTCGCACGACCCGCACCGCCCGGTCAGGCGCGAGGAGTCGCGCAGCCCTGTGAACAGCTCGGAGGTCCGGTAGATCTCGGTGAGCGGCTGCTCGCGCACGTCGCCGGCCGAGACGGGCAGGAAGCCCGAGGGGTGCACGGTGCCGACGTGCGAGACGAACACGAACCCGTAGCCCGCGTTGACGTTGAGCGGCGGCCGCCGCGTGCGGTCCCCGTCGCCCCAGCCGAAGGCGGCGGTCCGCTCCGTGAGCTCGGCGTACAGGTCACCGAGGCCCAGCGCCGCCACGTGGTCCACGCCCCGGTCGGCGAGCACCGCGCGCTGCAGCGCGACACGCCGGAAGTGGTGGCCCTCGGTGGTCTTGACCGGGACGTGCGGGCCCAGGTCGTACAGGTAGTTCATGACGTCCTCGGCCTGCTGCGCGCTGAGCGCCCCGAGGTCCACGCCGCGACCCATCGGGACGAGCATGAACGCGCTCCACGTCATGGCGCCCTGCTCGCGCACGAGCGCCGCGAGGTCCGGCAGCTCGTGCACGGTGCGGCTCGACATGGTCGAGTTGACCTGCACCTTCATCCCGAGCTCGCGCGCGGTCGCCCACGCCTGCACGGTCCGGTCGAACGTGCCCGGGACGCGGCGGAAGCCGTCGTGCACCGCCGCGGTCGCACCGTCGAGCGACAGCGACATCGCGGTGACGCCGGCGTCCTGCAGCGCGACGAGCGCCGCGCGGTCCAGCTTGTCGGTGCCCGAGGGTGAGACGGCGACCGCGAGACCGAGCTCGCGCCCCCTGCGCACGAGCTCGGTCAGGTCGTCCCGCTCGAAGCAGTCGCCACCGGTGATGACGAAGATCGGGGACGGGCGGCCGAACGAGGCGACCTGGCGCATGAGCTCGGTCGCCTCGTCGGTGTCGAGCTCGCGCGGATGGCGCCGAGGTGCGGCCTCCGCGCGGCAGTGCACGCACGACAGCGCGCACGCGCGCGTCGCCTCCCAGATGACCAGGAGCGGCCGGTCGGCCGGGTCGTGACGGACGGTGCGGACGACGGGCCCGTGCGGTCGCATGGGCGCATGCAACACCCCCGGACACGCGCCGGACCGGGACGTGCGTCCCGGGGTCGACGCGTAGCCTTCGGCCGTGACGCACAGCACCGACGACCGCGCGACCGCCACGACGAGGCCGCCCGACGACGGCAACCCCACCCGCGTGTGGCTGCTCGCGGCGCTCGTCGCCGCGACGCTCGAGCTCGTGCGGGCGAGCGGCCCGCTGCTCGACCACGCGTTCGCGTCGGGTGTGGTGACCGCGGGGGTCACGTCGCTCGTCACGTACGCGGCCGCGGGCGTCGTCGTGGCGGTGCTGCTGCTCGCGACGCGCGCGCAGGCGGGTGTGCCGTCGGGACGCACGGTGGTCGTGGGCGCCGCGGTGCTCGCCGCGCTGCGCCTGGTGCTGCAGGCCCTCGACGGCGACGCGCGCTACTGGCTGGGTCTGGTGGCCGTCGCGTGGGCGTGCGGCGTGCTCGCGCTCACGGTGACGTTCGTCGCCGGACGCGCGGCCGGCCCGCGACAGGCCGCGCTCGGGCTCCTGCTGGGTTCGGGGTTGTCGGTCGGGCTGCAGGTGCTGCTGGGCACGTGGGACGCGGTGTGGCGCTCGTCGTGGGCCGGCTGGGCGGTCGCGCTCGTGGTCGCCCTCGCACCGCTCGCGGCCTTCCGCGTCGCACGGCCCGGGACGGGGGCGGGTGAGCCCGCCACGTCGCGCCCGCGCCGGCTGTGGGCGGTCGGCCTGTTCGTCGGCCTGGCGGTCATGGTGGGCGCGAACCCCGCGTTCCTCGCGGCGCAGTCGGGCGTCGCGCTCGGCTGGGCGGGCCTGGCGATCGTGCTCGCGACGGGGGTCGGCGGCTGGCTCCTGCTGCGGCCGGACCGCTGGCCGGGCGTGGTGCGCGTCGGTGCCGCAGGGCTGCTCGTCGGCGGTGTGGCCGCCGCGGTGTACGCGACCGGCTGGGTCGCGCTCGTCGGCGTGGTCGCGCTCGACGTCACCGCCGCGGTCGTGCTCGTCGGGATGCTCTCCGTGCGCCGGCCGGCGCCGCGTGGCACGTGGCGCACCGCGGGCGCGGGCGCGCTCGTGGGGCTCGGTGTGATCGTCCCCGTGCTCGCGTACATGGTCGACTACGACGTCCCGCTGCCGGTCGACAACGCGGTCGTCCCGGTGCTCGCCGCGCTCGTCGTCGCCCTGTCCGGGCTGCACCACCGCGCGCCGGGCGAGGAGCCCGACGCCTCCGCCACCGACGAGCGACAGCCCGCCCGCGTGCGCTCCGCGCGTCTGCTGCTCGTCCCGGCCGCGGCGCTCGCGCTCGTCGGCCTCGCCCCGTCGACGACGAGCACGGACGGCACCGACGTCCCCGACCGCACCACCGACGACGCCCTCGTCGTCCTGGGCTGGAACCTGCACTACGGCGTGTCACCGCTCGGCGGGGTCGAGCTCGAGACGATCGCGACGACGATCGAGGCCGCGGACCCGGACGTCGTGCTGCTGCAGGAGGTCGAGCGCGGCTGGGTGCTCGGCGGCGGCACGGACATGGCCACGTGGCTCGCGCACCGGCTCGACATGACGGTCGAGTTCGCGCCCGCGGCCGACCGCCAGTTCGGCAACGCGATCCTGTCCCGCTCGGCGCTCACCGACGTCGCCGTCCACCCGCTGCCGTACGGCGCGGGCCCGCAGGACCGCTCGGCGCTGTCGGCCACGGTCACCACCGCGGCGGGCACCCCGGTGCGCGTCACGAGCGTGCACCTGCAGCACCGCGAGGAGAACACCCCCACACGCCTCGACCAGCTCGCCGCGCTCGCCGAGGCCGAGCCCGTCACCGGGCCGTCGGTGCTCGCGGGCGACCTCAACGCCGAGCCGGGCTGGCCGGAGATCACCCTGCTCGAGGACGCGGGCTGGGTGAGCGCGGTCGACGTCGCGGGCGACCCGGACGCGCTCACGTCGCCGTCGGTGGTGCCCACGCAGCGGATCGACTGGGTGTTCGGTCAGCAGGTGACGTTCACGCACGCGGAGGTGGTGTCGGGCGTGACCGCCTCGGACCACCTGCCGGTGGTCGCGCACGTCGCGCTCCCCTGACCGCTCCCCAGCCGACGCCCGGACGACGCGCGTCGGCGGCGGCCCCGCGACAGCGCCCCGACGTCAGTCGGTGGCGCGGTGGTGCAGCGTGCGGGCGACCTCGGCGAGCGAGCCCGACATCGACGGGTAGACCGTGATGACCTCGGCGATCTGGTCCACCGACAGGCGGTGCGTGATCGCGAGCGCGAGCGGGAACACCGACTCCGACGCGCGCGGCCCGACGAGCACCGCACCCAGGACCGTGCCCGCGCCGGGGCTCGCGAAGATCTTGACGAACCCCTCGCGCACCCCCAACATCTTGGCGCGCGGGTTGCGCGTGACCGGCAGGGTGCTGACCTCGTAGGGCAGGCCCTCGTCGCGCAGCCGCTGCTCGGAGAAGCCGACCGTCGCGATCTCCGGCGCGGTGAAGATGTTCGCCGCGACCGCGCGCAGGGACAGCGGCGTGACCGCGTCGCCGAGCGCGTGCGACATCGCGATGCGACCCTGCGTCGCGGCGACCGACGCGAGCGGCAGGACGCCCGTGACGTCACCGGCCGCGTACACGCCGCGCGCGCTCGTGCGCGAGACCTTGTCGACCTCGATGTGCCCCGACGGCGCGAGGCGCACACCGGCCTCCTCGAGCCCCAGCCCGTCGGTCGTCGGGATCGAGCCGACCGCGAACAGCACGTGCGAGCCCTCGACCTCGCGGCCGTCGGCGAGCGTCACGACGACCCCGTCGGAGGTGCGCCGCGCACCCGCGGCCCGCGAGCGCGACAGCACGGTCATGCCGCGGCGCTTGAACACGTCCTCGATGAGCTCGGCGGCGTCGCCGTCCTCGCCGGGCAGCACACGGTCGCGCGACGAGACGAGCGTGACGTCCGCGCCGAGCGACGTGTACGCGCCGGCGAACTCCGCGCCGGTGACGCCCGAGCCGACGACGATCAGCTTGTCGGGCAGCGCGGGCAGGTCGTAGAGCTGCGTCCAGGTGAGGATGCGCTCGCCGTCGGGCCGGGCCTCGGGCAGCTCGCGCGGGCGGGCCCCGGTCGCCACCAGCACCACGTCGGCCTCGAGCGCGCGCTCGGGCGAGCCGTCGGTCGCGGTCACGACGACGCGCTGCGGGCCGTCGAGCCGGCCGCGGCCGAGCACGACGTGCACGCCCTCCTTCTCGAGGCGCGCGCGGATGTCGGCGGACTGCGCGGCTGCGAGCGCCTTGACGCGCGTGTTCACGGCGGCGAGGTCGATGTGGTGGCGGTGGTCCGAGCCGACCGCGTTGCGGATGCCGAGCTCGGGAGCGCGGTCGGCGATCGTCATCCACTCGGCCGTGGCGATGAGCGTCTTGGACGGCACCACGTCGGTCAGGACGGCCGAACCGCCCAGACCCTGTGCCTCGACGACCGTGACGTCGGCGCCGAGCCGCCGCGCGACGAGCGCGGCCTCGTACCCGCCGGGGCCACCTCCGACGATCACGACGCGGGTCTCGGGCAGCGCGGGGGTCCCAGGCGGTGTGCTCACGCAGGCATTCTGCCGTCTGCCGCGCGGCTGCTCTCGCCGGGCACGGCTAACCTGCGTCTCATGAGCCACGACCTGGACCTCGACGACCCCACGACCGACCCCTTCGAGGTGGCCCGCGCGGCTGCCGCGTACCTCGCCGACGCGACGGGGGTGGCGCAGCACGACGTGGCGCTCGTCCTCGGCTCCGGCTGGGGCGGCGCGGCCGACCTGCTGGGCGAGACGGTCGCGGAGGTCGCGAGCACCGACGTGCCGGGCTTCTCCGCCGCGGCGGTGCACGGGCACGTGGGCACGATCCGCTCGGTGCGCATCGGCGAGACGGGCAAGCACGCGCTCGTGCTCGGGTCGCGCACGCACCTGTACGAGGGCAAGGGCGTGCGGCGCGTCGTGCACGGCATGCGCACGGCCGCGGCGGCGGGCGCGACGACGGTCGTGCTCACCAACGGGTGCGGCGGCCTCAACCCGGCCTGGGGTCCGGGCACGCCGGTGCTCATCAGCGACCACATCAACCTCACGGCGACCTCGCCGCTCGAGGGCGCGACGTTCGTCGACCTGACCGACCTGTACTCCTCGCGACTGCGCGCGCTCGCGCGCGAGGTCGACGCGTCGCTCGACGAGGGCGTCTACGTCCAGTTCCGCGGCCCGCACTACGAGACGCCGGCCGAGGTGCAGATGGCCGCGCGGATCGGCGGCGACCTCGTCGGCATGTCGACGACGCTCGAGGCGATCGCGGCCCGCCAGGCGGGCCTGGAGATCCTGGGGATCTCGCTGGTCACGAACCTTGCCGCCGGGATCAGCCCCGAGCCGCTGTCGCACGCCGAGGTCCTCGAGGCGGGCCAGGCGGCAGGTCCGCGCATCAGCGCGCTGCTCGCCGACATCATCCGGCGCCTGTAGCCCGTGCGGCGACGCGCGGGCCGGGACGTTCGGTTCGTGCGTCGCCGTACTGGTCAGTACGTTGGGTCCATGAGCCGCGACGAGCCGTGGGAGGACCTGCGCGCGCAGGTCGAGGCGTGGATCGACGACGACCCGGACCCGCAGACCGCCGACGAGCTGCGAGAGCTCGTGCGGACCGCCGACGACCTGCCACCCGGCCTCGTCAGCGGCGTCGCCCCCACCCCGGAGCAGGACGGCGTGCTGCGCTCCGCCCGCGCGGCCCGCGCCGAGCTGGCCGACCGCTTCCAGGGTCTGCTGCAGTTCGGCACCGCGGGGCTGCGCGGCGCGATCGCCGGCGGCCCGCACCGGATGAACCGCGCCGTGGTGATCCGGGCCGCCTCAGGCCTCGCCGACTACCTGCTCGGTGAGCTCGACGGCCTGACGCCGCCCCCGCGCGTCGTCGTCGGCTACGACGCGCGGCACAACTCGCGCGCGTTCGCGCTCGACACCGCGGCCGTGCTCACCGCGGTCGGCATCGAGGTGCTGCTGCTCCCGCGCCCGCTGCCCACTCCCCTGCTCGCGTTCAGCGTGCGGCGCTTCGACGCCGACGCGGGCGTCATGGTCACCGCGTCGCACAACCCGCCGCAGGACAACGGCTACAAGGTGTACCTCGGCGGTCGGGTGGTCACCGACGGCGGCCAGGGCGCGCAGATCGTGCCGCCCGCCGACGCCGCGATCGCGGCCGAGATCGCGCGCGTCCCGTCGGTCGCGTCCGTGCCGCGCGCCGACGGCGGCTGGACCGTGCTGGGCGACGACGTCGTCGACGCGTACGTCGAGGCGACGCTCGCGCTCGCCGACCCGACGGTCCGCGGCGTCGCGGCCGACCTGAAGATCGTGCTCACGCCGCTGCACGGCGTGGGCGGCGCGGTCGCCGAGCGCGTGCTGCGCAGCGCCGGCTTCACGAACCTGCTCGTCGTCCCGGAGCAGGAGGTGCCCGACCCGGACTTCCCGTCCGTCGCGTTCCCGAACCCCGAGGAGCCCGGGGCGATCGACCTCGCGCTGGGTCTGGCGTCCGACGAGGGCGCCGACCTGGTCATCGCGCTGGACCCCGACGCCGACCGGTGCGCGGTCGCCGTGCAGGACCCGCGTGCCCGCGCGTTCCGCGGCCCCGACACCGCGGGCGCCGAGGGCTGGCGCATGCTGCACGGCGACGAGACGGGTGCGCTGCTCGGCCAGGTCGCCGCGGACCGCATCCGCGCGGACCTCGGCCCGGTGGACCCGGACGTCACGTTCGCGAGCTCGATCGTCTCGTCGCGGCAGCTCGCGCAGATCGCCCAGGCGGCGGGCGTGCGCCACGTGCAGACGCTCACCGGCTTCAAGTGGCTCTCGCGCGTCGACGGGCTCGCGTTCGCCTACGAGGAGGCGCTCGGCTACTGCGTCGCCCCCGCGAACGTGCGTGACAAGGACGGCATCTCCGCGGCCCTGCTCGTCGCGGGGCTCGCGGCGCGCCTCAAGGCCGGCGGCAGCACGCTGATCGCCGCGCTCGACGACCTCGCCCGCGCGCACGGCCTGTACCTGACCGGTCAGGTGTCGGCGCGCTACGACGACCTGTCGCAGATCCCCGCGACCGTCGGACGCCTGCGGGAGCATCCGCCCGTCACGCTCGGCGGTGCGCACGTCACGCGCGTCGTGGACCTCGCGGCGGGCACCGAGGAGGAGCGCGGCGGCCTGCCGCCCACCGAGGGCCTGCGGTTCGACGCGGCCGACGGGACGCGCGTGATCGTGCGTCCCTCGGGCACCGAGCCCAAGGTCAAGTGCTACCTCGAGGTCATCGAGCCCGTGCTGCCGGACGCGGACGACGAGGCCGTCGGTGCCGCGCGGCGGCAGGCGCGCGCGCGTCTGGACGCCGTGGCCGCGGACATGCGCACGGCCCTCGGCATCGCCTGAGCGCCGGTTCGCGCACGAACGGCTCCCGGGTCTGACCCGAGGAGCCGTTCGTCGACCCGGCGATCAGTAGCCCGCGTCGGCCTCCAGGCCGGCGACCACGGCCGCGGTCCCGGACAGCCCGAGGCGCGTCGCGCCCGCCTCGACCATCGCGAGCGCGTCGGCCGCCGTGCGCACGCCACCCGAGGCCTTGACCCCGAGCCGACCGCCCACGGTCTGCGCCATGAGCCGCACGGCGTGCACCGTCGCGCCGCCCGACGGGTGGAAGCCCGTCGACGTCTTGACGAAGTCGGCACCGGCCGCCTCGGCCGCCCGGCAGACGGCCACGATCTCGTCGTCCGTCAGCGCGGCCGACTCGATGATGACCTTGAGGACCTTCGGCGCCGGAACGGCTGCGCGGACCGCGGCGATGTCGGCCTGCACGTCGTCGAAGCGGCCCTCCTTGGCGGCGCCCACGTCGATCACCATGTCGACCTCGTCGGCGCCGTCCGCCACGGACCGTGCGGCCTCGGCGGCCTTGACCTCGCTGTGGTGCTTGCCGGACGGGAACCCGCACACGGTCGCGACCTTGAGTCCGGGCACCGACGAGACGTCCACCGGCAGGAACGACGGCGAGATGCAGATCGAGAAGGTGCCGAGCCGGCCGGCCTCCGCGACGAGCGCGTCGACGTCAGCCCGGGTGGCCTCGGGCTTGAGCAGCGTGTGGTCGACGAGCTGCGCGAGTGCGGCAGGGTCCAGCGGTGCGGTGGTCATGCTCGGTGCCTTCCTCCCCGGGCCGCGGCGTACGCAGGCCGGATCACGGTGTCGATCAGGGCAGCGCGCTCGTCGTCGTGGACGAACGCGTGCGCGGCCGCGGTGACGGCCACGTCTTCCAGGTCGTGCAGGGTCCAGCCCGCCTGCTCGACCAGGAGCGTGAGCTCGCGGCCGAGTGACGTGCCGGACTGCAGGCGGTTGTCGGTGTTGACGGTCACGGCGAAGCCGAGGCGATGCAGGCGCGTGACCGGGTGCTCCGCGATCGACGGCGCGCCACCGGTCTGCACGTTGGACGACGGGCAGACCTCGAGCGCGATCCGCCGGTCGCGCACCCAGTGCGCGAGCAGCCCGAGCCGGTCCCCCAGCTCGTCGGCGGACACGTCGTCGGCGAGCCGCACGCCGTGGCCCAGGCGCAGCGCACCCTGCGCGACCGCGTCGGCGACCGAGTCGGTGCCCGCGGCCTCGCCCGCGTGCACCGTGCACGGGAAGTGCGCCTGGCGCAGCGCCTCGAACACGGACGCGTGCGTGGACGGCAGGTAGCCGTCCTCGGGGCCGGCCAGGTCGAACGCGACGACGCCCGCGTCGCGGTTGGCGACGGCGAGCGCGGCGACGTCCTGCCAGCGGTCGAGGTGCCGCATCGCGCACAGGATCGCCAGCACGCGGATCGGGCGGCCGTCGGCGCGCGCCTGTGCCGCGCCCTCGTCGAACCCGGCGCGCACCGCGTCCACGACCTCCTGCAGGGTCAGTCCCTGCTCCAGGTGCTGCTCGGGCGCGAACCGGATCTCGGCGTAGACCACGCCGTCGGCGGCGAGGTCGAGCACCGCCTCCCGGGCGACGCGCTGCAGCGCGGGCGCGGTCTGCAGCACCCCGACCGTGTGCGCGAACGTCTCGAGGTAGCGCTCGAGCGAGCCCGCCGACGCGGCCTCGACGAACCACTGGCCGAGCTCCTCAGGGTCGGTGCTGGGCAGCTCGTGCCCGATCTCGGCCGCGAGCTCGACGACCGTCGCGGGGCGCAGCCCGCCGTCCAGGTGGTCGTGCAGCAGCACCTTGGGCAGCGTCGGGATGAGCGCGACGAGCGACGCCGCGTCGTCCGTACCCGCATCGTCCGTGCCCGCGTCGCCGGTCTCGGCGGCGCCCTCGTCGCTGCTGTGGTCGTGCTCGCTCACGCGTCGTCCTCGTCGTCGGTGGGAACCTCGGTGTCCTGCTCGACGACGTCCGCCTCGTCGGCGGCGCCGTCACGGTCCGGCCGCGCGAACCCGGGGGTGTACTCCTCGGGGTCGAGCTCGGGCTGGTCCTCGTCGGTCAGGCGCGCGGGGATCTCGGGGTCGGCGGGTTCGAGCCCCGCGTCGCGCCACGCGTCCGGTCCGGGCAGCGTGCTCATCACGTCCTCCTCATCGCCGGTCGTCCACCCATCCTTGTCCCGACGAACGGCCCGCGCCATCGGGCCGTCGCCGCAGGTCACGTGCCACGTCGGGGCGTGCGGACGAGCGGTGCCGGCGCGGAGCGGCGGCGTCAGGCCGTGATCCGGTCGAGCACCAGCGGGCCGGCACCCGGAGCCGCGGCGGCGTCGACGACGATGCCGCCGACGAGCGCGTCGCGCGCGCGGTCGAACCGCTCGGGGGTGTCCGTGTGGAGCGTGAGCAGCGGCTGACCGGCGGTGACCCGCTCGCCCGGGCGCACGTGGATCTGCACACCCGCACCGGCCTGCACCGGGTCCTCCTTGCGCGCACGGCCCGCGCCGAGCCGCCACGCCGCGATGCCCACGGCGTACGCGTCGAGCGTCGTCAGCACGCCGTCGGACTCCGCGAGCACCTGCTCGGTCTCGCGCGCCCACGGCAGCGGAGCGTCGGGGTCGCCGTCCTGCGCGCGGATCATCCGGCGCCACACGTCCATCGCGCGCCCGTCGGCCAGGGCCGCCGCGGGGTCCGCGTCGGGCTGGCCGGCGGCGTCGAGCATCTCGCGCGCGAGGGCGAGCGTGAGCTCGACGACGTCCGCCGGCCCGCCGCCCGCGAGCACCTCGACGGACTCACGGACCTCGAGCGCGTTGCCCGCGGTCAGCCCGAGCGGCGTCGACATGTCGGTGAGCAGCGCCGTGGTCGTCACGCCCGCGTCCGTGCCGAGCTCGACCATGGTGCGGGCGAGCTCGCGCGCACGGTCCAGGTCCTTCATGAAGGCGCCCGAGCCGACCTTGACGTCGAGCACGAGCGAGTCCGTGCCCTCGGCGATCTTCTTGCTCATGATCGAGCTTGCGATGAGCGGGATCGCCTCGACCGTGCCGGTCACGTCCCGCAGCGCGTACAGCTTGCGGTCGGCGGGCGCGAGGCCCGAGCCGGCCTGGCAGATGACCGCACCGACATCCGCGAGCTGGCGCATCATCTCGTCGTTGGTCAGCGCGGCACGCCAGCCCGGGATCGACTCGAGCTTGTCGAGCGTGCCGCCCGTGTGCCCCAGGCCGCGGCCCGACAGCTGCGGCACCGCGACCCCGAACACCGCGACGAGCGGCGCGAGCGGCAGCGTGATCTTGTCGCCCACGCCGCCGGTCGAGTGCTTGTCGGCGGTCGGGCGGCCCAGGTCGGCGAACGACATGCGCTCGCCCGAGGCGATCATCGCGGCGGTCCACCGCGCGATCTCGGCGCGGTCCATGCCGTTGAGCAGGATCGCCATGTTGAGCGCCGACATCTGCTCGTCGGCGACCACGCCACGCGTGTACGCGTCGATGACCCAGTCGATCTGCGCGTCGCTCAGCCGGTTCCCGTCACGCTTGGCGACGATGACGTCGACCGCGTCGAACTGCTCGCTCATGCCCGCTCCTCGAGGTCGGCGGGCCCGAACGCGTCGGGCAGCACCTGGTCCATGGTCCGGATGCCCGAGACGGTCTCCAGGACGAGGCCCGGGCCGCCGTGCTCGAACAGGAGCTGGCGGCAGCGGCCGCACGGCATGAGCACGTTGCCGTGCCCGTCGACGCACGTGAACGCCACGAGGCGCCCGCCGCCGGACATGACCAGCGCCGAGACCAGCGAGCACTCGGCGCACAGCGTGACGCCGTAGCTCGCGTTCTCGATGTTCGCCCCGCAGACCACGCGGCCGTCGTCGGCGATCGCCGCGGCCCCCACGGGGAACTTCGAGTACGGCACGTACGCCTTGCCCATCGCCTCGGTGGCGACCGCGCGCAGCGCATCCCAGTCGACCTGCACGCGACTCACTCCTTGATGTACGGCTCACCGGCGGCCGCCGGGCCGCGCGAACGTCCGACGAGGCCCGCGACGGCCAGGATCGTCACGACGTACGGCAGCATGAGCATGAACTGGCTGGGCACCGGGGCCCCGACGATCGACAGCGCGCCCTCGAGGTTCGACGCGAAGCCGAACAGGAGCGCGGCGAGCGCGGCCCGGATCGGGTCCCACTTGCCGAAGATCACGGCGGCCAGGGCGATGAAGCCCGCGCCCGCGGTCATCTGCTTGCCGAAGCTCGAGACCGACACGACGGTGTAGAAACCGCCGCCGACGCCCGCGATCGCACCGGCGATCATGAGCGCGCGGTACCGCGTGCGCTCGACCTTGATGCCCACGGTGTCGGCCGCGCTCGGGTGCTCGCCCACCGCACGCACCCGCAGCCCCCAGCGGGTCCGCATGAGCGCGAACCACACCGCGGGCACCGTGAGGTACATGAGGTAGATGACGATCGTCTGGTTGAACAGCGCCGGGCCGATCACGGGGATCTTCGACAGCACGGGGATCGCGATGCGCGAGAACCGCTCGGTGTCGTTGAACTTCTCCGCGTTCGGCACGAGCACCTGCGAGTACAGGAAGCTCGTCACGCCGATCACGAGCACGTTGAGCACGACACCGACGATGACCTGGTTGACCTTGTAGGTGATCGCGAAGACGCCCAGGACGAGCGCCACGAGCACACCCGACAGGACCGCGGCGAACAGGCCGACCCACGGGCTGCCCGTGGCGGAGCCGACGAACGCGGCGGAGAACGCGCCCGCGAGCAGCTGCCCCTCGATCGCGATGTTGACGACGCCCGCACGCTCGCCGATCACGCCGCCGAGCGCGCCGAACACGATCGGCACGGACAGGAGCACGGAGCCGCCGATGAGGCGCACGGCCGGGATGTCGCTCGCGCTGCCCGCTGCGGCCCACGCCAGGAAGCCGACGAGGAACACGAACGCGAACAGCAGCGAGAGCCACACCGGGACGCGGCGCCGCCGGCTGGCCAGGACGAACGCGACGACCGTCGCGACGGCCATGAGCGCGACCGTGACCCACGCGGTGCCCATGCCGGGCACGGTCGCGTCGGGGATCGTGAACAGGTCACCGACGGTCGCGAAGCGGAACGTCGCGTCGCCCTCGCGCGGGGCGACCAGCAGCAGGAGCGCGAACAGCGCGGTGACGACCGCGAACGCGATCGGCGCCTTGCGGCTGACGACCGCGACCTGACGATGGGCCTCGGGGTCCGGGACAGCCACGGGTGCGGGTGCCAGGGCGGTCATCGTGCTGCTCCGTCCGCCGTCGGGGTGGTGGGCGCGGCCATCGCGGCGGCCGCCTTGGACTCGCGCGGCTTCTTCCTGCCCGAGCTGTGCTTGTCCGGCTGGGGCAGGCGGAAGATCGCCCGGACCAGCGGGGGTGCCGCGATGAACAGCACGATGAGGGACTGGACGACGAGGACGATCTCGATCGGGATGCCCTCAGCGGCCTGCATCGCCGAGCCGCCGGCCTTGAACGCACCGAACAGCAGGCTCGCGAAAAACACGCCGACCGGCTGCGAGCTGCCGAGCAGCGCGACGGTGATCGCGTCGAACCCGACGCCCGCGTCGATGTCCGAGCCGAACCCGTTGGTGATCAGGCCGAGCACCTGGGTGGCACCCGCGGCGCCGACGAGGGCACCGCCGACGAGCATCGAGCCGACGATCGTGCGCGAGACGTTGACGCCCGCGACGCGACCCGCGTACTGGTTCTCGCCGATCATGCGGAACCGGAACCCGAGGCTCGAGCGGTTCAGCAGCCACCACACGAGCACCACGGCGACGAGCGCGAGCAGGAAGCCCAGGTGCAGCGGGTACTGCGGGCCGAAGATGCGCGGCAGGACCGCGGAGCCCGCCATCGGCGGCGTCTTCGGGTTCGCCGAGCCGGGCGCCTGCAGCAGCCCGGGCGTCGCGAGCAGGTACGACAGCAGGTAGAACGCGATGTAGTTGAGCATGATCGTGACGATCACCTCGTGCGCGCCCGTCGTCGCCTTGAGGACACCCGCGATCCCCGCCCACAACGCTCCGGCGACGACGCCCGCGGCGACCGCCACGAACAGGTGCAGCCCGGCCGGCAGGTCGAACGAGAAGCCGACCCACCCGGCGGCGGCGGCCGACATGAGCATCTGCCCCTGGCCGCCGATGTTGAACATGCCGGACCGGAAGCCGATCGCGATGCCCAGACCCGCGAGGATCAGCGGCGTCGCGTACGTGAGCGACTGCGTGAGCGGCCGGATCGCCTTCTCGAACGTGTCCGCGTTGTAGTTGTAGATCGCGCCGCGGAACAGCGCCGAGTACGCGCCCCCGACCGCGTCGCCGACCGCGCTCAGCAGGTCGCCGGGTCGCGAGAAGAAGTACCCCGCGGCCTTCTGGACCTCGGGGTCGGTGACCGCGATCATGATCGACCCGGCGACGACGGCGAGGATCACCGCGCCGACCGCGACGGCCCAGCCGCCCGAGGTCACGCGCGCGATCGCCTCGCGCCACCGGTGGTCGGGCCCGCCGTCCGCGCCGCCCGAGTCCGGGCTCGTGGGGGCCACCGTGCGCTCGGCTGCGTCGCCGGCCGGTGCGCTCTGCGAGGCGCTCATGCCGCTTCTCCTGCGTCGTCAGGCGCGATCCCGGCCATCATCAGGCCGATCACGTCGCGCGGCGTCGTCGACGGCACGATGCCGACGACCCGACCGCGGTACATCACGAGGATCCGGTCGCCCAGCGCGACCGCCTCGTCGAGCTCGGTCGCCAGCACGATGACGGGGATGCCCGCGTCACGCGTCTCGACGATCCGCTTGTGGATGAACTCGATGGAGCCGACGTCCACGCCGCGCGTGGGCTGCGCGGCGACCAGCAGGCGCAGCTCACGCGACAGCTCGCGCGCGAGGACCACCTTCTGCTGGTTGCCGCCCGACAGTCGTCCCGCGGGGACGTCGATGCCCTGCGTGCGGATGTCGAACTCGTCGACCTTGTCGCGCGCGAACTGGTCGCGCGCCTTGAGCTGGAGCATGCCGAGCTTGGCGAACGGCGCCTCGTCGGCGCGGTTCAGCATGAGGTTCTCGGCGACCGTGAACGAGCCGACGAGACCGTCGACGCCGCGGTCCTCGGGGACGAACCCGAGCCCCGCGTCGATGATCTGCCGGACGCTACGACCCACGAGCTCCTGGCCGTCGAGCGTGATGCTGCCCCGCACGTTGGGCTGGAGACCCGCGAGCGCCTCGGCGAGCTCGGTCTGGCCGTTGCCCTGCACGCCCGCGACGACGAGCACCTCGCCACCGCGCACCGTGAACGACACGTCGTCGACGAGCACCGTGCCACGCGCGTCGCTGACCTCGAGGTCCTTCACGACGAGCGCCGACTCGGAGTACGTCGGGGCGTCCTTGCGGACCGTGAGCTCGACCGCGCGGCCGACCATGAGCGCCGCCAGCTCGGCGTCGCTCGCGCCCGGCGAGGCCTCGCCGACGATCGCACCGCGACGGACCACCGTGATCCGGTCCGCGACCTCGCGGACCTCACGCAGCTTGTGGGTGATGAAGACGATCGCGACGCCCTCGGACTTGAGCTGGCGCATGATCGCCATGAGCTCGTCGGTCTCCTGGGGCGTGAGCACCGCGGTCGGCTCGTCGAACACGAGGACCTTGGCGTCGCGCGAGAGCGCCTTGATGATCTCGACGCGCTGCTGCACGCCGACGGGGAGCTCCTCGACGACGGCGTCGGGGTCCACGTGGAAGCCGAACCGGTCGGCGATCTCGCGCACCTTCGCGCGGCCCGCCTCGAGGTCCAGCCGGCCGCCGCCGCGCGTCTGCTCGTGCCCGAGCATGACGTTCTCGGCGACCGTGAAGACGGGGATGAGCATGAAGTGCTGGTGCACCATGCCGATGCCGGCCGCCATCGCGTCGCCGGGGCCGGAGAAGCTCTGGACCTCGTCGTCCAGGAGGATCTCGCCCTCGTCCGCGGTGTACAGGCCGTACAGCACGTTCATCAGCGTGGACTTGCCGGCGCCGTTCTCCCCGAGAAGGCAGTGGATCTCGCCCGGCTCGACGACGAGATCGATGTGGTCGTTCGCGACGAGCGACCCGAAGCGCTTGGTGATGCCTCGAAGCTCAAGCCTCATGTCCTGATCCTGGTGACTGGCGGCACGTGCCGCACGACGACACGCGGCGGGGAGGCCACGCAGGGCCTCCCCGCCGCGTCGGGTTCACAGCGTCGCGATCACTGGTTCAGGTACGAGGTGACCTCGACCTTGCCGTCGATGATGTCCTGCTGCAGCTGCTCGACCTCGGCCCACAGCGCCGGGTCGACCTTGCTCTCGAAGTTGTGCAGCGGGGCCAGGCCGACGCCACCGTTCTCGAGCGTGCCGACGTACGCCTCGGGGTCCCAGTTGCCCTGGCCCGCGGCGAGCACGGCGTCGTACGCCGAGACGTCCATCTTCTTGAGGATCGAGGTCAGGACGAGGTCCTGCGTGCTCGTGTCCGTCTCGAAGAAGTCGGCGTCCACGCCGACGAGCGCGATGTCACGGCCGGCGTCCGCGATGGCGTCCATGGCCGACTGGTAGATCGGGCCACCGACGGGGAGGATCACGTCGACACCCTGGTCGATGATCCCGGCCGCGACCTCCTTGGCGCTGTCGTTCGCCTCGAAGCCACCGGTGAAGGAGCCCTTGTCGCCGCCCTCGAAGCCGACGACCTGGACCGAGGTGCCCTTGGTCTTGTTGTAGTACTCGACGCCCTGCTTGAAGCCGTCCATGAAGATCGTCACGGTCGGGTAGGGCTGGCCGCCGAAGGTGCCGACCTTGCCGGCCTCGGAGTAGCCCGCCGACAGGTAGCCCGCGAGGAACGCGGCCTGCGCCGTGTCGTACAGCAGCGGCTTGATGTTCTCGGCGTCCTTGGTGCCGTCGAAGTCGTTGTCCGCGGCGTCGTCGACCAGGATGTAGTGGATGTCCGGGTTCTCGGTCGCGGACGTCACGGTGTCGGCCGACAGCGCGAAGCCGACGGAGACGATGGCGTTGCAGCTCTCGGAGACGAGGCTCTGCAGGTTGCCGGGGAAGTCGGCGGCCGAGTCGGACTGGACCTCGGCGAAGCCCGCGCCGAGCTCGTCGGCGGCCTTCTTGGTGCCCTCGTAGGAGAGCTGGTTGAAGCTGCGGTCGTCGAAGCCACCGGCGTCGGAGACGATGCACGCCTTGAAGTCGATCGGCTCGGCGGTCGGCGCTGCGGTCTCAGCCGTCGTGCTGCCGGCGCCCGGCGTCGAGTTGCTGTCGTCGGGGGCGTCGCCACACGCGGCGAGCGCGAGGGCGACCGCGCCGCTGAGCGCGGCCACCTGGATGAGCTTCTTCACGCGTCTCTCCTGAGTCTCGTCAGAACACCTGGCCGGACCGTCGGAGAACGCGCGGGTGCGCGGTCCCGACCTCGGCACGGTCGGCATCGATGACTCGGACTGTAGTGAGCGTCCGGTGACGCGCTTGTTACCGGCGGGTATCGCCGCAGGTTCCGTTACGCACTTGGTACATCTGCTCAGGTGGCGGATGTGCAGTACCGCCATGCGAGACGGTCACCGCGGACCGATCGGACAGGTCAGGCACCGGCCCCCGCGCGGACCGCGGCGCGCGCCAGCAGCAGCGCACCGGCCTCGATCGCACGCTCGTCGACGACAAGGTCGCCCTGGTGGATGTCGTACGTGCGCCCGCCGGGCGTGCGCGTGCCCAGCCGCGCCATCGCCCCCGGCACGCGCGTGAGGTACCACGCGAAGTCCTCGCCACCGAGCGACTGCTCGGTGAGGTTCACGGCCTCGTCGCCGAGCACGTCGCGCGCCGCGGCCTCGAGGACCGTGGTCGCCCGCTCGTCGTTCTCGACCGGTGGCACGCCGCGCTGGTGCCGGATCTCGACCTCGACGTCGTACGGCGCGACGACCTGCTCGACCGCGTCGTGGAACACCTGCGACGCCGACTCCCACGCGCGCACGTCCAGGCAGCGCAGCGTGCCGCGCACCGAGCCCGTACCGGGGATGACGTTGTGCGCGGTGCCCGCCTGCACGGCGCCCCACGTGAGGTTCACGCCCGAGCGCGGGTCGAGCCGACGCCCGAGGATCGCGGGCACCTGCGTGACGACCTGCGCCATCGCGTACACGAGGTCCCCCGTCAGGTGCGGGCGCGACGTGTGCCCGCCCGCGCCGGAGAACGTGACCGTCACCTCGTCGCTCGCCGACGTGATGGGCCCGATGCGCGTGCCCACCTGGCCGACGTCGACCTTCGGGTCGCAGTGCACCGCGAAGATCTGCGCGACGCCGTCGAGCCCGCCCGCGGCGATCACGTCGAGCGACCCGCCCGGCTGGACCTCCTCGGCCGGCTGGAAGATCAGGCGCACCCCCGTGGCGAGCTCACCCGCGGCCGCGAGCTCCGCGAGCGCGAGCCCGGCCCCGAGGACGGCGGTGGTGTGCACGTCGTGGCCGCACGCATGCGCGACGCCGCGGTGCGTCGACGTCCACGGCAAGCCGCACTCGTCGGCGACGGGCAGCGCGTCGAGGTCGGCGCGCAGGCCGATCCGGCCGCGCCCGGTCTGGGCGTGCGACGGTCCGAGGTCGCACACGAGCCCGCTGCCGGGCAGCAGCCGCGGCTCGAGGCCCGCGAGCCGCAGCCGGTCGGCGACGACGCGCGTCGTGCGCTCCTCGGTCCGCGCGAGCTCGGGGTGGGCGTGCAGGTCACGGCGGATCTCGACGAGCTCGTCCCGGAGGGAGTCGACGAGCCGCGCGAGGCGCAGGACTCCTGCGGCGGTCGGCGCGGGGCGCAGCGTGTCGAGCGACGGGACGGCGGAAGGCAGGACTGGCACCCCGCGAGGTTATCGCCGCGCGCGGACGCGGGCCGGGGCGGTCCACCGCGGCAGGCGCCGGGCGCGCTGCCGTGCTGACGTGTCGGCCCTGCTACAGCAGGTCGTCGCGCCCTGCGGTCCGCCACGCGTCGACAGCGCCCTTGACCTGCTGCGCGTGCGCGCGCGTCGTGACCAGCAGCGCGTCGGGCGTGTCGATGACGACCGCGTCGGGCACGCCGACGACCGAGACCGTCCGCCCCGCGGCCGGCACGACGAACGCGCCGGGCGCGTCCAGACGCAGCACCGCCGCCTCGTCGCCCAGCGTCGCGGCGGGCAGCAGGTCCGCGAGCGAGGCGAAGTCGCCGACGTCGTCCCAGCGGAAGTCGCCCGGCACGACGGCCACGCCGCCCGCGGCGGCGACCGGCTCGGCGATCGCGTGGTCGATCGCGATCTTGGTCAGGCCCGGCCACACGCGCGCGAGCACGTCGCCGCGCGCGTCCGTGTCCCACGCTCGGGCGATCTCGCGCAGCCCCGCGGCCAGGCCCGGGATCTGCTGCGCGAGGTGGTCGAGCAGCACGGCGGCCCGCACGACGAACATGCCCGCGTTCCAGCGGTACTCCCCCGTGGCCAGGTAGGCGATCGCGGTCTGCTCGTCGGGCTTCTCGACGAAGCCTGCGACGTGCTGCGCGCTCGGCGCGCCCGCGACGCCCAGCGGGTCCGCCGAGCGGATGTAGCCGAACGCGGTCGAGGGCCCCGTCGCGGTGATGCCGATCGTCACGACGTAGCCCTCGCGCGCGGCCGCGACCGCCTCACGCACGGCCCGCTCGAACTGCGCGGTCCCGTCGATCACGTGGTCGGCCGCGAACGACCCCAGCACGACGTCCTCGCCGTGCCGTTCGAGCAGCACGGCCGCCGCCAGGCCGATCGCCGCCATCGAGTCGCGCGGCGACGGCTCGACGAGCAGGCGACCGCGTTCCCCGCCGGCGTCGAGCCCCGGCACCTGCCGCGCGACCTCGGCCTCGTGCCGCACGCCGGTCACGACGACGACGCCGTCCGGTCCGGTCAGCGGTGCCAGGCGCTCGACCGTCGCCTGCAGCAGCGTGCGCCCGGACCCCGTGAGGTCGAGCAGGAACTTGGGGTGGCCCGCGCGCGACAGCGGCCACAGCCGCGTGCCGGCGCCGCCCGCCGGGATCACCGCGTGGAACCCCGGGATCGGGCCGGCCACGGGTGCGTGCGTCTCGTCGGACATGCGCGTCAGGCTAGTTGCTCGGGCACGCCGCCAAGCCGCTCCCGGGCACCTCACCCTCGACCGGGCTCGGCACCCGCCCGGGCCCCGCACTCCCCGTCCCGCGCCGCCGGTGGCTGCAGCGTGGGATGCAGGATCCCTGCGGGCCCGGTGCACCGTCGCTGCATTCATGCCTGCACCCAGACGCGTCCTGGACCGGGTGCGCCGGCGCGTGGAGCCGGCGCGAGGGAACGAACCGGCACGAGCTGACCGGAGTCGCCCGCACGTCCCACGGTGTGCACTTGGTCACACGCGCGGTCTGGGCCCAGGGTCGTGCGAAGGGACCCGCGCGGGTCTATACAGTGAGGGAGCCCATGGGACGAGGCCGTCCCAACCCCTGACTCGCCAGGAGGCACCTCCCGTGTCCGCAGCGCCCACCGCGCCCTCCTCGCCACAGGCGAAGAAGAAGGCGCCCCTCGGCACGCTCTACCGAGGGCGTGAAGGGATGTGGTCCTGGGTCGCACACCGCGTCACCGGCGTCGCGATCTTCTTCTTCCTGCTCGTGCACGTGCTCGACACGTCGCTCGTGCGCGTCTCCCCGGAGGCGTACAACGAGGTGATCGGGACGTACAAGAACCCGGTCATGGGACTCGGTGAGGCCGGCCTCGTCGCCGCCATCGTGTTCCACGCCTTCAACGGCGTCCGGATCATGCTCGTGGACTTCTGGGCCAAGGGCCCGAAGTACCAGCGCGTGATGCTGTGGATCGTCATCGGCCTGTTCGTCGTGACCATGGCGGGCTTCCTGCCGCGGCACCTGATGCACGTCTTCGGGGGTGAGTGACCGATGACCACGATCGCCGACCCCAAGGCGCCGCGTCCGCCGCGCGCCCGTCCGTCGCGCCTGACCACGCGCGGCAACACCGAGCTCTACGGCTGGGTGTTCATGCGCGCGTCGGGCGCGCTGCTCATCGTGCTGATCTTCGGCCACCTGTTCATGAACCTCGTGGCGGGTGACGGGATCTCCGCGATCGACTTCGGCTTCGTCGCCGGGAAGTGGGCGTCACCGCTGTGGCAGATCTGGGACCTGCTCATGCTGTGGCTCGCGATGATCCACGGCACGAACGGCATGCGCACGGTCGTCAACGACTACGCGTCGAAGGACGGCACGCGCCTGGTTCTCAAGGGTCTGCTGTACCTCGCCTTCACCGTGACGGTCGTCCTGGGGACGCTCGTGATCTTCACGTTCAACCCGTGCCCCACCGACGCGCCGCTCGACCTGCTGCCGTCGTTCTGCACCGCCTGACGCCCCGAAGGAAGCCCTGACTCACATGCAGACGCACCAGTACGACGTCGTCATCGTCGGCGCAGGCGGCGCCGGGATGCGCGCGGCCCTCGAGTCCTCCACGCGCGTACGCACCGCCGTCATCTCCAAGCTCTACCCGACCCGCTCCCACACCGGCGCGGCACAGGGCGGCATGTGCGCCGCGCTGGCCAACGTCGAGGAGGACAACTGGGAGTGGCACACGTTCGACACCGTCAAGGGCGGTGACTACCTCGTCGACCAGGACGCGGCCGAGATCATGGCCAAGGAGGCCATCGACGCGGTCCTCGACCTGGAGAAGATGGGCCTGCCGTTCAACCGCACGCCCGAGGGCCGGATCGACCAGCGCCGGTTCGGCGGGCACACGCGCAACCACGGCGAGGCCGCCGTGCGTCGCGCCTGCTACGCGGCGGACCGCACGGGTCACATGATCCTGCAGACGCTCTACCAGCAGTGCGTGAAGAACGACGTCGAGTTCTTCAACGAGTTCTACGTGCTGGACCTGCTCGTCGACCACGACCTCGCCGCGGGGCATGTGCCCGAGGGTGAGGAGGTCAACGTCTCGGGCGTCGTCGCGTACGAGCTCGCGACCGGGGAGATCCACGTCTTCCAGGCCAAGGCGGTCGTGTTCGCCACCGGCGGCGCGGGCAAGATCTTCAAGACGACCTCGAACGCGCACACCCTGACCGGTGACGGCATGGCGCTCGCGTACCGCCGCGGCATCCCGCTCGAGGACATGGAGTTCTTCCAGTTCCACCCGACGGGCCTCGCGGGCCTGGGCATCCTGCTGTCCGAGGCCGCGCGCGGCGAGGGCGGCATCCTGCGCAACGGCGAGGGCGAGCGGTTCATGGAGCGCTACGCCCCGACGATCAAGGACCTGGCCCCGCGCGACATCGTCGCCCGGTCGATGGCCAACGAGGTCCGCGAGGGACGGGGCGCAGGCCCGAACAAGGACTACGTGCTGCTCGACCTGACGCACCTGGAGCCCGCGCACATCGACGCCAAGCTCCCGGACATCACCGAGTTCGCGCGCACCTACCTGGGCATCGAGCCGTACACCGAGCCCGTCCCGGTGTACCCCACGGCCCACTACGCCATGGGCGGCATCCCGACGAACGTCGCCGGTGAGGTGCTGCGCAACGAGACCGACGTCATCAAGGGCCTGTACGCCGCCGGTGAGGTGGCGTGCGTCTCGGTGCACGGCTCGAACCGCCTGGGCACGAACTCGCTGCTCGACATCAACGTGTTCGGCAAGCGCGCGGGCCGCTCGGCCGCCGCGTACGCCGCCGAGGCCGCCTTCGTCGAGATCCCCGCGAACCCGGCCGCCACGGTCGAGGCGGAGCTCGAGACGATCCGCACGCGCCCCGACGGCGAGCGCGTCGCGGACATCCGCAAGGCCCTGCAGGAGACGATGGACGCCAACGCCCAGGTGTTCCGCACCGAGGAGTCGCTCACGCAGGCGCTCGCCGACGTCAAGGCGCTGCAGAAGCGGTTCCAGGCCGTGTCCGTGCAGGACAAGTCCCGCACGTTCAACACCGACCTCCTCGAGGCCGTCGAGCTGGGCTTCCTGCTCGACATCGCCGAGACGGTCGTCGTCGGCGCGCTCAACCGCAAGGAGTCCCGCGGCGGTCACTTCCGCGAGGACTACCCGAAGCGCGACGACGAGGGCTACATGCGGCACACCATGGCGTACCGCCGCCCGGTCCCGAGCGAGGGCCGGCAGTGGTCCGCGGGCGGGGACGGCGACGCCGAGGGGTCGTTCCACCGCGTCGAGACCTTCGACGACTACCAGCTGGTGCTGGGTTCCAAGTCCGTCGCCATGACCCGCTACCAGCCGATGGAGCGCAAGTACTGATGACTGCCACGATCGCGGACGCACCCGCCAAGGTCGGAGCCGTGCCCACCTTCACGGTCACCCTGCGCGTCGCCCGGCACCTGCCGGGCGACGACGGCACCGCCGTCACGCGCTGGGACGACTTCCAGCTGCAGGTGCACGGCACCGACCGCGTGCTCGACGCCCTGCACAAGATCAAGTGGGAGCAGGACGGCTCGCTCACGTTCCGCCGCTCGTGCGCGCACGGCATCTGCGGCTCGGACGCCATGCGGATCAACGGCCGCAACCGGCTCGCGTGCAAGACGCTGCTCAAGGACCTCGACCCGTCCAAGCCGATCACGGTCGAGCCCATCAAGGGTCTGCCCGTGATCAAGGACCTCGTCGTCGACATGGAGCCGTTCTTCGCCTCCTACCGCGAGATCATGCCGTTCCTCATCACCACCGGGAACGAGCCCACCAAGGAGCGGCTGCAGTCGGCCGAGCAGCGCGCGCGGTTCGACGACACGACCAAGTGCATCCTGTGCGCGTCGTGCACGTCGTCGTGCCCGGTCTTCTGGACCGACGGGCAGTACTTCGGCCCGGCGGCCATCGTCAACGCGCACCGCTTCATCTTCGACAGCCGCGACGAGGGCGCCGCGCAGCGGCTCGAGATCCTCAACGACAAGGAGGGCGTGTGGCGCTGCCGCACGACCTTCAACTGCACCGAGGCCTGCCCGCGCGGGATCGAGGTCACCAAGGCGATCCAGGAGGTCAAGCGCGCGATGATCACGCGCGCCTTCTGAGGTCCGCAGCACCGACGACGCCCGCCTGCGTCGGCCCGGCACGCACGCCGAGGTCGACGCCGGCGGGCGTGGTCGTCCCTGCCCGGCACCGCGCGGGTGTGGTTGGGTGTCCCGGTGATCCCGACACCCGACGACGAGGTCGTGCTGCCCGGCGGCAACGTGGGCGGCGCGGTGCGCGTGGGCGACACCGTCCGGCGCCCCACGGGCCCGTGGACGCCCGCGGTCCACGAGCTCCTCGGCTTCCTCACCGACGCCGGGCTGCGCTGCGTACCGCGCGTGCACGGGATCGACGAGCGCGGTCGCGAGGTCCTCGAGTACCTGCCCGGCGAAGTGGTCCCCGTAGGCGTCGTCGCGCTCACCGACGGCCAGCTCGCGTCGGCCGCCCGCTGGTTGCGCGAGTATCACGAGGTCGTCGCGGACTTCCCGCGCGGCCCGCGGCGCTGGCGGTTCGCCGACCGCGCACTGCAGGCCGGCGAGATCGTCTGCCACCACGACTTCGCGATGTACAACCTGACCTTCGACGGGGACGAGCTCGTCGGGGTCTTCGACTGGGACGTCGCGGGCCCGGGCGTGCCGCTCGACGACCTCGCGATGTTCGCGTGGGCGTCCCCGCTGCTGTTCCCCGACGACGACGCGGCCCGCATGGCGCACGGCCTGCAGGTGCTGGCCGACGCCTACGGCACCGACCCCGAGCGGCTGCTGCGGCACGTCGAGCGCCGGCTGACCGACTCGTGCGACCGCATCGAGGCGGGTCAGCGCGCGGGCGACGAGGGCATGCTGCGCCTCGGCGAGCGCGGGGAGCCGGCCAGCACGCGTGAGCGGCTCGCGCGGCTCGTCGTCCGCACCGACGAGATCGCGGCCGCACTCACGCACGCCTGACGCCGCGCTCGGGCGAGTCGGACGCGTCGGCGGACGGCCCCGCGCGCCTGCGGCGCCGCGGCCCGTGCTCGGGCCGGGGACGGTGGCTCAGGACGCAGCGGGTTGGCCCGCCGGCGGCCGTGGCGGCGGGTTCGCCGTCCACGCGGCGGCGAGCAGCACGATGCGGGCGATGAGGTTGACCCAGACCAGCAGCGTCACGATCACCGCGAACGACGCGAGCAGCGGGTTCTTGGTGGCGCTGCCCGCGACGACCGACGTGCCGAGGACCCGCACGACCCCGACCCCCACGGCGCTGATGACCGCGCCCCGCAGCAGGTCCGGCCGCGGCGGCGTGATGCCCGCGAGGACCCGCACGACGAGCACGAACACGGCCGCGTCGACGACGAACGCGACGAGCGCACCCGCGACCCCCACGGCCACCGTCGTCGCGCCGCTCCAGCCCAGCTCGCGCAGCACCCACTGCACGGCGCCCGCGACGCCCGTGGTGAGCACGGCCGAGACCAGCACCGCGAGCGCGAGCCCCGCGAGCCCGCCGAGCTCGCGCAGCTTGCCCAGCACCAGTCCCCCGCCGCCGCCCTCGTCGGCGAACATCGCGCGCACCCCGGTGCGCAGCGCAGCCGTCGCGGACAGCGCGGAGATCAGCAGCACGACGAACGCGACCACACCGGCGGCCGTGAGGCCCGCGCTCAGGCGCAGCGTCGTCGGGTCGACGAGGCCCTCGTCGCCCGGGCTCGTCTGCACCAGGCCGGGCAGCGCGCTGTCGATCGCCTCGAGCACCTGCTCCCGCAGCTCGTCGTTCCCGCCGAGGACGGCCATGAAGATCGTCCAGCCGATCGTCAGCGCCGCGAAGACCGAGAACAGCGCCGCGTACGCGATCCCGCCGGTGAGGACCCCGCCGCCGCGCTCCCCGAACCGGGCGTTCGCCCGCGCGGGCCGCGTCTGCTGCCACCAGGCGAGCAGCGCCTGCCCGCGGGCGACGAGCCGCGCCGCCACGGACCGCCGCGGCGGGGTGACGTCCTCGCCGACGTCGGCCGCGGCGTGCAGGTGGGCAGCGCCCGAGCCCGCTGCGGGCTCCACCACGTCGTGTCCTCGTTCCACCTCACGAGGCTAGGTGAGCAGCGGGACGGCGGCACGCGGACGGGTCCCGACTCCGACCCACGCGGCGCGCGGCCGCCGCGGCGGCGCTCAGTCCGCCGCCCGGACCTCGTCCGTCACGTGACGCGACGCTCGGCCCGTCAACCGGTACTCCGAGCGCGTGCGCCAGACCTCGTCGTCGCCGCGCACGTAGCAGTGGAACCGGGTCACGACGAACGCCGCGTCGAAGTCCGCGAGCTCGTCCATCGCGTCGTCGAGCTGCTGGTCGGACAGCTCGTGCGCGACCGTCACGTGCGGGTGGTAGTGGAACCGCAGCTCCTGCGCGAGCGGACCCTGCCGCACCGCGGCCTCGAGCTGCTCGCACCCCGCGATGCCGTCGGCCACCTGGACGAACGCCACGGGCGAGACCGGCCGGAACGTCCCCGTCCCGCGCAGCCGCACGACGAACGGCGCGTGCGCAGCGGCCACCGCACGCAGGTGCGCGTCCACGACCGAGCCGTCGGCCGGGTCGATCGCGGTGGGCCCGAGCAGCGTGATGTGCGGCGGGATCGCCGGCGCCTGGGGGTCCCCGAGACGGGCCCGCGCGGACTGGAGCTGGCTGCCGTACGGCTCGGGGATGGTGATCGCGACGCCCGCGATCACCTGGTCCCCGACCAGCTCGGGCAGCTTCACGCGCGCGCTCGCCGGGCGAGGAGACCCGACCGCTCGTAGACCCGGTCGAGCGTGACGGCCGCGATCGACCGCGCCTTCTCCGCGCCGGCCGCCAGGACCGCGTCGAGCTCGGCCGGGTCGTCCAGGTACTCGTTCACGCGCGCCTGGAACGGCGTGACCCACTCGACGACGAGGTCCGCGAGCGCGACCTTGAGGTCGCCGTAGCCCTTGCCGTCGAACTCGGCCTCGAGGTCGGCGATGCTCCGCCCGGACAGCGCCGAGAAGATCGTCAGCAGGTTCGAGACGCCCGCCTTGTTCTCGGGGTCGAACCGGATCTCGCGGCCGGTGTCGGTCACGGCCGAGCGGATGCGCTTCGCGATCGTCTTCGGGTTGTCGAGCAGCTCGATCAGACCGTTGGGCGAGCCCGCGGACTTGCTCATCTTCGCGGTCGGGTCCTGCAGGTCGTAGATCTTGGCGGTCTCCTTGACGATGTGCGGTTCGGGGACGACGAACGTGCCCGCGCCGAACCGCGAGTTGAGCCGCTGCGCGAGGTCGCGCGTGAGCTCGAGGTGCTGGCGCTGGTCCTCGCCCACGGGGACCTTCGCGGTGTCGTAGAGCAGGATGTCGGCCGCCATGAGCACCGGGTAGGTGAACAGCCCGACCGTCGTGCCCTCGGTCCCCTGCTTGGCGGACTTGTCCTTGAACTGCGTCATGCGCGAGGCCTCACCGAACCCGGTGTGGCAGGACAGGATCCACGCGAGCTCGGCGTGCTCCGCGACATGCGACTGCACGAACAGCGTCGAGCGCGCCGGGTCCACGCCGCCCGCGAGGTACTGCGCGGCCGTGCGGCGCGTGCGCTCGCGCAGCACCGCGGGGTCCGGGCCCACGGTCAGCGCGTGCAGGTCCACCACGCAGTAGATCGCGTCGTTGCCGTCCTGCAGGGCCACCCACTGCGTCAGCGCACCCAGGTAGTTGCCGAGGTGCAGCGAGTCCGAGGTGGGCTGCATGCCGGAGAAGATGCGAGCGGTCTGTGGCACTGCGGGACCTATCTGTGAGCGGCTCGTCGGGTCGACGGGCGTGGACGGGTGCGGGGCACGGGCGAGGTCAGGTCGCCTCGTCGTCGAACGGGGCGGGACCTGCCAGCGGGGCGGACGCCGCGGGGACGATGCCGACGACGGCGCCGGAGGCCCGGCGCGCCGAGGACGGCTCGTCGACGAGCGCGTCCCGCACGATACGGCGGGGGTCGTACTTGCGGGGGTCGAGCGCCTCCCAGTCGACGCCGAGGTCGCCGGCCTCCTCGTCGAGCCTCGTGCGCGCCTGCGAGACCCAGTCCCGACCGCGCCGCACGAGGTGCGCGAGCTGCTCGGCGTACGCCGGCAGCCGCTGCGGCCCGATCACGAGGGCCGCGACGACGAAGAGCACGACCAGCTCGCCGCCGTTGATGTCGAACACCGGCTCAGGCTACCCCGCCGCGGCACCCGCACCGGCGCGCAGCGGCTGGTCCGGACGCGGGCGGGCGCCCCGCCTCACTCCGACTCGTCGAGCGTCACGTCGACCGTGTGCTCGCGCATGCCGGAGCGGACCTCGAGCTCGATGACGTCGCCCGGCTCGTGCGCGCGGATCGCGACGATGAGCTCGTCGGGGTCCGTCACCGGACGCCCGTCGATCGCGACGATGACGTCGCCCGGCTCGATGCCCGCGAGCTGCGCCGGCCCGCCCGGCGTGACGGGCTCCTGGCCCTGCTGCGCCTGGGTCGAGACGCGCACGCCCTCGCCCGCGTACTGCCGGTCGAGCAGCACGCCGATGATCGGGTACGTCGCGTGGCCCGTCTCGATGAGCTGCGTCGCGGTGCGCCGCGCCTGGTTCGAGCCGATCGCGAAGCCCAGCCCGATGCTCCCGCCCGCGGCCGACTGGCCGGGCGGTTGCGCGATCGCCGAGTTGATGCCGATGACCTCGCCACGCGCGTCGACGAGCGGGCCGCCGGAGTTGCCGGGGTTGATCGCGGCGTCGGTCTGGATCGCGTTGATGAACGCCGTCTCGGTCTCGTCGCCCGCCGAGACGGGTCGGTTGAGCGCCGAGACGATGCCGGTCGTGACCGTGCCGGTGAGCCCGAGCGGCGCGCCGATCGCGACGACCGGGTCGCCCACGCGGACCGCGTCGGAGTCGCCGAGCGCGAGCGGGACGAGCCCGTCGACGTCGACCTTGATGACCGCCAGGTCATACTCGGCGGTGCGGCCGACGATCGACGCACTCGCCTCACGGCCGTCGGAGAACGTCACGACGAGCGTGCCGCCGTCCGTGTCCGCACCCGCGACGACGTGGTTGTTGGTGAGCAGGTAGCCGTCCTGCCGCAGCACGAAGCCCGAGCCCGTCGCCGCCCCCGCGGCCGACGACGCCTCGATCGAGACGACGCTCGGCAGCACCGCGGCGGCGATCGACGTGACCGACGCCGCGTCCGTGCCCTGCGTGCCCTGCGGGCGGCCCGAGGGTTGCTGGACGGTCACGGGCAGACCCGCGTCGGCGAGGTGGTCGTCCTGCAGCAGGCGCGCGCCGGCGAGCCCGCCGACGAGCCCCGCGCCGAGCGCGAGCACCGCGATCCCCGCGACCCAGCCACCCGACAGCCCACGGCCCCGGCGGCGACGCGACGGCTGCGCCGACGTCCAGTCGGACGCCCAGGGCGCCGACGTCCCGGCGCCGACCGCGGTGGCGCCGTACCGGCCGTACGCCGACGCGAACCGCGCCTGGTCCTGGGTGCCGTCGAACGCCGGCGCGGTCGGCGGCGCCTGCGCCCCCGAGGTGGACGGCGGTGCGGTGCTCGGGTGCTGCGCGCCCGGTGCCGGGACCGGGGTGGGACGCGGCGGCGGTCCGGGGTGCGCGAAGAGCGGCCGCTCGCGCTCGTCGTCGTGAGTCGTCATGGGCGGTCGAGCACCCCGGCCACGGTCGACCAGCCGCGCGAGATGCGCGCGGGCACGCCGTCGTCGAACGCCGCGACGGGGAAGGCCTCGACGAACGTCGACGCGTCGTCGCCCGCGACCACCTGGACCACGGTCGAGCCGCACTGCCACACGACGTGCCACGGCGCGTACGACAGCACGTACGCGTCGTGCCCACCGATGCTCACGCGGTCCGCACCGCCCAGCGCGGACGCGTCGAGCCGCCCCTCCTGCTCGGTGACGACGAGCGTGCCCTGCGCGCTGGTGAGGTCGACCTCGAGCACGCGCTCGTCGGCGGACCAGCGCACGGCCGAGACCGACCAGCCGGCGGGCAGCGCGTCGGGGAAGCTCCACCCACGCGCGCGCAGCGACGCGACGACGCCCTGGGTGCCGACCGCGTCCGCGGCCGCGTTCACCGCGGCACCGGACGCGAGAGCGCCCGAGGCGAGGGTGCCGGACGACGAGCCGTCGGGCGAGCCCGCGCCGGTCGAGGCGTTGCCGAGCAGGTCGAGGTCGGCGCCGGGGTGGCCCACGGGCGCGACGACGGGACGGTCACCGAGCACGAACAGCATCGCCGCGATCGCGCCCACACCCGCGAGCGAGCCCGCCGCGAGCCGCGGCAGCCGCCGCTGGGTGACCTCGCCGCGCAGCGCGCGCTCACGCCGGCCGTGCACCGCGGGGACGCTGAGGGCGGGGTGCGCGAACGGGTCGCGCGGGGCGTTCGTCGCGCACGCGCCGACCGGCGACGGCGCCAAGGACATGAGCCGCGCGGTCAGGTCGGGCGCCTGCGGGACCTCGTCCGCGGCGGCGGCTGCGAGCGCGCGGCGTGCGAGGCGCGCGGCAGCGAGCTCGTCGGCGCACTGCGGGCACGCGGCGACGTGCACGAGCACACGGTCGGTCGCGGCGGGCGAGAGCCTGCCGTCGACCAGCTCGCTGAGCTGGGACCCGAGGTGGTGCGTCACCGCGTCACCTCGACGGGGACGAACGCCGCCTCGTCGTCGGCCTGCGCCGCGTCGTCCGGGTCGGCGGTCGCGCGCGCGTGGTGCACCGGCGCTCGATGCTCGAGCGACTCGCGCAGGCGCGCCCGCGCGCGGTGGATGCGCGAGCGCACCGTGCCGATCTTGACGCCGAGCGTCACCGCGATCTCCTCGTACGACAGGCCCTCGATGTCGCACAGGACGACGGCCGCGCGGTACTCGGGCGGCAGCGCGTCGAGCGCGCGCTGCACGTCGTGGTCCAGGTGGCCGTGCTCGAACGCGCGCTCGGGCGTCGCGAGCCCGTCGGTGTTCTCGTAGCGCTCGTCGTCGTCGCCCATCGCGTCCATGCGGATGCGCTGCCGACGACGCGCCTGGTCGAGGAACAGGTTCGTCGTGATGCGGTGCAGCCAGCCCTCGAACGTGCCGGGCGAGTACGTGTGCAGCGAGCGGAACACGCGCACGAACGTCTCCTGCGTGAGGTCCTCGGCGTCGTGCTGGTTGCCCGTGAGCCGGTACGCGAGGCGGTACACGCGCGCGGAGTGCTCGCGCACGATCTCCTCCCACGTCGGGGGCTGCCACCCCGCGGGCACCTCGCTGCTGCGCACGCGCTCCCTCTTCGTCCGTCGGCTCGTCTGTCGGGCGTCCCCGGCTCGGCGTCATTGTCCCAGGGCCACGACCTCGCCCGCGACCGCGGTCGCCGCGCGCGGGTCCACGATGCCAGGTCAACGCCTCGTGGCCGGGTTTCGTTCCGCGGGAGTCGTGAGGATCGTGTGCACGTGCGCGTCCGGCGAGCACGACGAGGGCGCGGGACTAGGCTGGGGCGAGCCCGTGACCGCGGGCGTCCGTCCGCGCACGTCGCGCGCCGCCGCCCCGGAGGCCATCATCTCCGCCGACAAGGCCAGCAGCTGGGTCTACGCCGAGGAGTTCCTCGCCGAGGACGATGCCGTGCTCGCCGCACGTGAGCGCGCCGCGCAGCTCGGCGCGGGCGCCGTGCCCCCGGGTACCGGAGCGGCCCTGTCGGTGCTCGCCGCGGCCGCCAACGCGCGCACCGTCGTCGAGATCGGCACGGGCACGGGTGTCGCGTCGCTGTACCTGCTGCGCGGCATGCCCGCCGACGGCGTGCTGACGACGATCGACGCCGAGGTCGAGCACCACCGCGCCGCGAAGGAGTCGTTCGCCGAGGCGGGCATCCGCTCGACGCGCACGCGGACCATCTCGGGTCGGGCGCTCGACGTGCTCCCCCGGCTCACCGACGCGGCGTACGACCTGGTCCTGCTCGGCCTCACCAGCGGCGGCGTGCTCGAGGCGGCCCCCGAGTACCTGACGCAGGCGGTGCGTCTGCTGCGCCCGGGCGGCGTGCTCGTGGTCGACCACGCGCTGTGGCACGACCGGGTCGCCGACCCGGCCCGGCGCGACGAGGCGACGACGGCCGTGCGCGAGCTCGGCCGCGCGGTGCGCGCCGACGAGCGTCTGCTGCCCGCGCTCCTGCCCGTCGGCGACGGGCTCCTGGTGGCCGTGCGCCGCTGACGTCAGGTCAGCTGAGGTCGGACAGGTAGCGCAGCAGCAGCCGCGCGCCGTACCCGGTCGCCCCCTCGGTGACCTCGTGCTTGTCCGACGCAGCACGCGCGGGACCCGCGATGTCCAGGTGCGCCCACGGCCGCTCACCCACGAACTTGCGCAGGAACAGCGCCGCGGTCACGGAGCCCGCCCCGATCTTCTTGTCCTCGGGGACGTGTCGCAGGTCCGCGACCGAGCTGTGCACGGCCTCGTCGTACTCGGGCACGAGCGGCATGGGCCACGTGAGCTCGCCCGAGTCCGTGCCGGCCCGCTCGAGCGCGGTCACGAGCGCGTCGTCGGTCCCGTACAGCGCGCTGTACTGCTTGCCGAGGCCCACGGTCGCGGCGCCCGTGAGCGTCGCGACGTCGATGAGGACGTCCGGGTCCAGGGTCGCGTCCGCCCACGCGAGCGCATCGGCCAGGACCAGCCGGCCCTCGGCATCCGTGTTCGCGATCTCGACGGTCGTGCCGCCGTACATCGACAGCACGTCGCCGGGCCGGTAGGACGAGGCACCGAAGTGGTTCTCGGCGAGCGGCAGGACCGCGGTCACCCGGTGCAGGACGCCCGCACGGGCAGCGCCGAGCACCGTCGCGAGCGCGACGGCCGCACCGGTCATGTCCGTCTTCATCGGGACCATCGACTCGCGCGGCTTGATCGACAGCCCGCCCGTGTCGTAGGTGATCCCCTTGCCGACGATCACGACGTGCCGCCCGGAGCCCGACCGACCGCCGTACGTCGGGGGCGTCCAGGTCACGGTGACCAGGCGCGGGGGCGAGGCCGAGCCCGCTCCGACCGCGAGGATGCCGCCGAAGCCCTCGGCGGCGAGCTCACGCGGTCCGCGCACGCTCACCTCGAAGCCCGGCCCGCTCGCGAGGCGACGCGCCTGCTCGGCCATCCACTCGGGGTTCTTGGTGTTCGACGGCGTGGACGCGAGATCCCGCACGAGCCACGTCGCGGTGGCCGTGGTGCGCGCGGCGTCGACCGCGGCGCCGACGCGCGTCCCGTCACGGCCGAGCAGCACGAGGTCCGCCGCGGGCTTCGCGGCGGGCTTGCGCGCAGCGGTCGGCGGCACGTACGCCGCGAGCAGGTAGCCCTCCACGAGGGCACGCGCCGCACGAGCGGCCTGCGACTCGCTGTGACCCGCGTCGTCGCCGATCGTCGTGACCACGCGGCGCAGGCCGCGCGACGCCCGCGCGAGCGCCGCGCCCGCACGGCGCAGGTCGGTGTCGGTGCTCGCACCGATGCCGACGAGCACGATGCGCGGCGGCAGACCCGTCCACGGCAGCGTCACGCCCGAACCCGCGGGACGCGGGAGCTGCACGACGAACGACTCGCCCGCCGCGCCGGTCAGCCCGGCGCGCTCCGCGAGCTCGGCCAGGTCGATGCCGTACCGGTACGCCGTGGACGCCGCCCCGCGCCGGGGCGCGGGACCCTCGTCCTCGTCCCCCGCCACCGCGGGGGCGACGGGAACGGCGACGGCGTCGACGTCAGGCTCCGACAGCAGGGGGCTGTCGGCCACGACGCCGCCGATCAGCGAGACGCCGGGAGGCGTCCGGCCGATCGTCGGGAGACGACCGCCCGGCACGTCAGCCTGCGACGGAGGTCAGTGCCTCGCCGAGCTCGGCCGCCTCGGTCGCGTTCAGCTCGACCACGAGACGTCCACCGCCCTCGAGCGGGACGCGCATCACGATGCCGCGCCCTTCCTTGGTCACCTCGAGCGGTCCGTCTCCGGTCCTCGGCTTCATCGCGGCCATGCGTGGCCTCTCCTTCGCCTCGTGCGTCCCGACCGGATGGCGACGTGGAAACCGGCCGGCAGCGCCTGCGCGCCGCTCATGCCGTTCCACCTGCGCACCCGTGGTGCCGGATGTCCGTGGACCATCCTAGTTCACAGGGCGGACATCACGGCGGCCAGCCGCTCGTCAGCCGCCAGAAGCGCCACACCCACACGGCCTGCAGGACCAGCATGAGCAGCACCACGCCCACGAACCACGCCCACCGCGCGGCCGGGGGCCGGCGCACCACGCCCGCCGTGATCGCCCCGAACGGGAACGCGAGCACCAGGAACCTGGCGAGGCTGCTGCCGGGCTCGATCGCAGCCGCGAGGTACAGGACGTACGCCGCGGGCCATGCGTGCAGCTCGGGGCCCAGCCGCCACGCGGCGGGCACGACGAGGAGCGCGACGACGAACGCCACGGCCGCCGCCAGCACCCACCACGCGTCGTCGCGGAACCAGAAGTGCAGCACGTAGTCCCAGCCGCCGAACGGCGTGACCTCACGCACGCCGCGCCACGCCTCCTGCGTGCGCAGGTACCCCTGCGGCACGCCCGTGACCCAGCCGCAGATCGCGGGCCACAGGAACCCCGAGACCACCGCGACCACGCCGAGACCGCCGACGGTGACGACGTCGCGCGCGGGCAGCGGCTCGTCGCCGCGCCGCCACGCGCGCCAGCGCGCCAGCGCGTGCACCCCGACGACGACCGCCATCGGCAACGCGACCGCGCGGGTCAGGCCCAGCAGGAGCAGCACGCCCGCCGTCGCGACGTAGTGCCGGCGCACGAGCAGCAGCAGCGCGGCCGCCACCAGCAGCAGCGCGAGCGACTCGGTGTAGGCGACCTGCAGCACGGGCGACGTCGGGAACACGCTCACGAGCACGACGGTCGCGAGCGGCAGCCCGGGCCACGCCCGCACCGCGCGGGGCGCCCCTGCGACGACCGCGCGGTGGATCAGCAGGACCGCGCCGGCACCCAGCAGGAGCGACGTGGTCGGGGCGACGACCTCCCAGCTCAGCGTCGTGAAGGCCATGAGGCCGCGCACGAGCATGGGGTACAGCGGGAAGAACGCCCATGCGCTCTGCTGGACGTACCCGCCCGCGTCGACCGGCAGCTCGCTCGGGTAGCCCTCGTCGGCGATCCGGTGGTACCAGCCGGCGTCCCAGAACAGCCCGGTGGTCTCCGCGTACGACGGGTGCTCACCCGCCCACGGCGTCGCGCCCTGGTGCGCGGCCGCCTGCAGCAGGAGCAGGGCGGTCGCCCCGCGCGCGAGCGCGTACACCGCGAGCACCTGGACCCACCACGACCACGCGCGTGGGTCCCACCACGGCCGGGCGGGGCGGGTCCCCGCCAGCTCGCCCACCTCGGCCACGGGATGGTGGCCTTCGGGCCCGGCGGCGGTGAGCGCCGGGCCGGTCATGCCAGCCCCCGCACGGCGAGCTCGGGCGCGCGGTCGGCGCGGATGGTCGCGACCATGTCGAGCGTGCGGCGCGTGGCCGCGACGTCGTGCGCGCGGAACACCCGCGCACCCAGCCAGGCCGCGACGGCAGTCGCCGCGAGCGTGCCCTCGAGCCGCTCCTCGGCCGGCAGGCCCAGGCTCTCGCCGACGAAGTCCTTGCGCGAGAACGCCATGAGCACCGGGTACCCGAGCGCGACGAGCGCGGGCGTGCGGCGCACCAGGTGCAGCGAGTGCCACGTGTTCTTGCCGAAGTCGTGCGTCGGGTCGACGAGCACGCTCGCGGGGTCGATGCCGAGGTCGACCGCCCGGCGCGCGGCGGAGGCGAGCGTCGCGACGACGTCGTCGACGACCCCGTCGAGCGCGTCGTGCGCGTGCGCGTCGTGCTCGTCGTGCTCGTCGGCAGTGCGCCCCGGCGCGAGCGGGTACGTGACCCGGAACGGATCGGTGCGGGGACGCGCGCCCCCGGTGTGCGAGCACACGACGCCGAGCCCGTGCTCGGCCGCGACGGCGACGAGCCCGGGGTCGTGCCCGGCCCACGTGTCGTTGATGAGGTCCGCGCCCGCGAGCGCCGCGGCCCGCGCGACCTCCGAGCGCCATGTGTCGACGCTCACGAGCAGGCCCGGGTGCCGCCGCCGCACGCGCTCGACCAGCGGCACGACGCGCGCGATCTCCTCGTCGGCCTCGACGCGCGGACCGCGGCCCGCCCGCACACCGCCGAGGTCCACGACGTCCGCGCCCTCCTCCTCGGCGCGCGCCACCGCGGCGTCCGCTCCGGCCTCGTCGTACCGGGCGGGTGCGTAGAAGGAGTCGGGCGTGCGGTTGACGACCGCCATGACGACGGGCCGGTCGGTGCCGAGCACGCGGTCGCGCAGGCGCACGACCGCGCCCGCCGCGGGCACGCCCGGCAGTCCCGGCACCGCGAGGCTCACGACTCGTCGGTCGAGGCCTGCGCGGCCTCCTGAGCGGCCTCGGCCTCCGCGACCGCCTCCTCCTCCCGCCGGCGCAGCTCGACGCCGCGCCGCACGACGATGTCCACGGCCTCCTCGGCGGTGTCCACCACCTTGATGAGGTCCGGGTCGACCGGCGAGATCAGGCCCGCGGACACGACCGGCCCGGAGATCCAGTCGAGCAGGCCCTGCCAGTGCTCACGCCCGACCAGCACGATCGGGAACTCGACGACCTTGTGCGTCTGGACGAGCGTGAGCGCCTCGAAGAGCTCGTCGAGCGTGCCGAACCCGCCCGGCAGCACGATGAAGCCCTCGGAGTACTTCACGAACATCGTCTTGCGCGCGAAGAAGTAGCGGAAGTTGACGCCCAGGTCGACCCAGTCGTTCATGCCCTGCTCGAAGGGCAGCTCGATGCCGAGCCCGATCGAGAGGCCGTCGGCCTCCTTGGCGCCGCGGTTCGCCGCCTCCATGATGCCCGGGCCACCGCCCGTGATGACCGCGTACCCGGCCTCGACGAGCAGCCGCGCGACGTCGACCGCGAGCGCGTACGCGGGCTCGTCGGCGCGCGTACGCGCCGACCCGAACACGCTCACCGCGGGCCCGACCTCCGCGAGCGCGCCGAACCCCTCGACGAACTCCGACTGGATGCGCATGACGCGCCAGGGGTCGTCGTGCAGCCAGCTCGCACCGCCCTCCGGGCGGCTCAGCAGGCGCTGGTCGGAGGTGGTCGTGGGGATCTGCTGCCCGCGCAGCAGCACGGGGCCCTGGCGGTAGCCGCGGCCCGGCTCGGGCTGTCCGTCGTCACTCATGGGGCGAGCCTAGGAGGTCAACCACAGGTGCAGGACGTCGAACGACGCCTGGAGCTGGTCGAGCGGGCAGCGCTCGTCGTCCTTGTGGGCGAGGAGCGGGTCGCCGGGGCCGAAGTTCACGGCCGGGATGCCGAGCTCGGAGAACCGGGCGACGTCCGTCCAGCCGTACTTGGGTGCAGGGCCGCCGCCGGTCACGGCGTGCACCGCGCGAGCGAACTCCTGCGCGGCGGGCGCGTCGAGGCCGGGACGCGCACCCGCGGCCGCGTCGGTCACGACGACCTCGTAGCCCTCGAACACCTCACGCACGTGCGCCTCCGCCTCCGCAGGCGTCATCGAGGGAGCGAACCGGTAGTTCACCGTCACGACGCACGAGCTCGGGATGACGTTCGTCGCGGTGCCGCCGCTGATGAGCACCGCGTTGAAGCTCTCGCGGTAGACCAGTCCCTCGACCTCGACGGACCGCGGCTCGTACGCCTCGAGCCGGCGCAGCACCTCTCCTGCGGCGTGCACCGCGTTGACGCCCACCCACGCGCGCGCCGAGTGCGCCGCGACGCCGCTCAGCCGGACCTCGGCGCGCAGCGTCCCGTTGCAGCCGCCCTCCAGACCCCCGTCGGACGGCTCCCCCAGGATCGCGAAGTCGCACGCGAGCCAGTCGGGGTGGTTCCGCACCAGCCGCCCCAGGCCGTTGAGCTCGGACGCGACCTCCTCGTGGTCGTAGAAGACCCACGTGACGTCCTTCGTCGGCTCGGTGAGCTGCACCGCGAGCGCGAGCGCGACCGCGACCCCGCCCTTCATGTCGACCGTCCCGCGCCCCCACAGGTGCCCGTCCTGCACGCGCGTCGGCAGGTTGTCCGCGACGGGCACGGTGTCGATGTGCCCCGCGACGACGACGCGCGAGGCGTGGCCCAGGTGCGTGCGGGCGACGACCGCGTCGCCGTCGCGCAGCACCTCGAGGTGCGGCGCGGTGCGCAGCGCCTCCTCGACGAGGTCGGCGAGGGCGCGTTCGTCGCCGGAGACCGACGGGACGTCGCAGATCGCCCGCGTGAGGGCGACGAGGTCGCCGTGCGGGTCCAGGAGGGGGTGCGTCACGGTCCGAGCCTAGGCCGCGCGGCGAGTGGTACCGGCGGGTAACACAGATCGCCACCGTAGGCTTGTCGGCATGACTTCTCGCCCCGCCTGGGGGTTCGGTCTCGCGACCACGACCTTCGACGGCACCACCCTCGACACCTGGTACCCCGCACCCACGCTCGGTGAGCCCGACGATGGCAGGTCGGCCCCGGCCGACCTGCACGAGCACGACGACGACGCGCGCGGCGTGCGCGTGCGCGTGGTGCGCACGGTGATCGACCTGGACGCACCGCCCGCGGACACGTCCGACGCCTACCTGCGGCTGCACCTGCTCTCGCACCGGCTCGTCGCACCGCACGGCGTGAACCTCGAGGGCCTGTTCGGCGCGCTGCCGAACGTGGTGTGGACCGACCGCGGCCCGTGCGCCGTCGAGGGATTCGAGACCACGCGCGCGCGACTGCGTGCCGCGACGGGCGTCGCGCCGACCGTCTTCGGCGTCGACAAGTTCCCGCGGATGGTCGACTACGTGCTCCCGTCGGGCGTGCGCATCGCGGATGCCGACCGCGTGCGCCTCGGCGCCCACCTCGCGCCGGGCACGACGGTCATGCACGAGGGCTTCGTGAACTTCAATGCGGGCACGCTCGGCACGTCGATGGTCGAGGGCCGGATCTCCGCGGGCGTCGTCGTCGGCGACGGCTCCGACATCGGTGGCGGCGCCTCGATCATGGGCACGCTGTCCGGCGGCGGGCGCGAGGTCGTCGCGATCGGCCGCCGCACGCTGCTCGGCGCGAACGCGGGCCTGGGCATCGCGCTCGGCGACGACTGCGTGATCGAGGCCGGCCTGTACGTCACCGCGGGCACCAAGGTCACGCTCGTGGGCTTCGGCGAGGACTCCGGGCGCGTCGTCAAGGCGCGCGAGCTGTCCGGGGCCGACGGCGTGCTGTTCCGCCGCAACTCCCTGACCGGCGGCGTCGAGGCCGTCGCGCGCACCGGCACCGGCGTCGAGCTCAACGCGGCGCTGCACGCGAACTGACGTGGCCCGACGACCCCGCCGGCGCCGCCGCTCCCGGGTGGCGGGTGCGCTCCTGGCCGTCGTGGCGTTCGTCGTCGCGCTCGGCGTGGCCGCCGCGGTCGTCGTCACCGCGCTCGACCGGCTCCAGCCCGACGCGCCGCTCGTCGCGAGGTGCGCCGCGACGCTCGACGACACCGACTGGACGCTGAGCCCGGACCAGGCGCAGCACGCGGCCCTGTTCGCCGCGATGGCCGAACGGCGCCACCTGCCCGCGCGCGCCGTGACCATCGCGATCGCGACCGGCATGCAGGAGTCGAAGCTCGAGAACATCGACTACGGCGACCGCGACTCGATCGGCCTGTTCCAGCAGCGCCCGTCGCAGGGCTGGGGCACGGTCGAGGAGATCATGGACCCCGTCTACTCGACGGGAAAGTTCTACGACGGCCTGGTCAAGGTCAAGGGCTACGAGGACCTCGAGGTCACCGTCGCCGCGCAGGCCGTGCAGCGCTCGGGCTTCCCCGACGCCTACGCCCAGCACGAGACGCGCGCCCGGGCGTGGGCCTCCGCGCTCACCGGCCACTCCCCCGAGACGCTCACGTGCACGCTGCCCGAGCCCGCCGAGCCCGGCTCGCCCGACGCGGCCGTGGCGCGCCTCGAGCGCGACTTCGGCGGCCTCGCGCACGAGCAGGTCCCCGCGACCGACGACGAGCCCGCGTCGCTCGTCGTGCACACCGGGACGCTGGGCGACACCCCCGAGCGCCAGGCCTGGGCCGTCGCCGCGTGGGCGGTGGCCACCGCGCAGGTCCTGGGCACGACGAGCGTCGACGTCGCCGACCGCACGTGGGCCCGCGACTCGGCCGAGTGGACCTCCACGGACGCCCCGCTCGCGACGGGCGACGTCCGCCTCACCTTCGCCCCCTGACCCCAGACCCGCGCGGTTGCAGCGGGTGGTCCCGCGGGTGCGGGGCGGCGGGTGGTGACGGATGGCTCAGCGGCTGGGGGTGGTGGTGGGCCGTGGGTTGCCGCCGCGGGAGAGGCCGAACGCGACCGCGGCGACGAACGCCAGGACCGCGCCCCACCAGCCCAGGCCGACGATCGCCGCGAGCAGCGCGACGGCGACGAACGGCGCGAGCTGCGTGAGGTAACGCAGCGGCCAGCGCAGACGCGACGGCGAGCGCGGGGCGTTCCAGCGCGCCCAGACGATGACGACCGCCGACACCAGCAGCACGGCGACGACCGCGGCGAGCGCCCGGTTCGCGGGGACGTCCGCGAGCATCCCGAGCCGCCAGCCCGTGACGCCCGCGAGCACGAGCAGCCCGATCTCGCAGCAGAACGCGACGATCGACAGCGGTCCGAGCACGCCCGGCGGCAGCCCGCCGCCGTCGCCAGCCGCAGCCTGTCCCGAGTGGTGCACGCCGCTCACGGTTCACCAGCCAACCGCAGGTCGGCGTCGGTCGCAGGTCGGAGCCCGTCACTGGCCCGGGCCGGGCGCAGGTCGGTGCGGGCGCAGGTCGGTGCGGACCCGGCGTCAGCGCTCGTCGACGGGGATGTAGTCGCGCTCGACCGCGCCCGTGTAGACCTGGCGCGGACGGCCGATCTTCGTGGCGGGGTCGGTCATCATCTCGCGCCACTGCGCGATCCACCCGGGCATCCGGCCGAGCGCGAACAGCGGCGTGAACATCGACTGGTCGAAGCCCATGGCCTTGTAGATCAGGCCCGTGTAGAAGTCGACGTTCGGGTAGAGCTTGCGCGAGATGAAGTAGTCGTCGTTCAGCGCGATGTCCTCGAGCTTCATGGCGATGTCGAGCAGCTCGTCGGCCGCACCCAGGGCCGTGAGGACCGCGTGCGCGCTCTCCTTCACGATCGCGGCGCGCGGGTCGTAGTTCTTGTAGACGCGGTGCCCGAAGCCCATGAGCCGGACGCCCTGCTCCTTGTTCTTCACGCGCGTCATGAAGTCGGTCGCGTCGCCGCCGTTCGCCTGGATCTCCGCGAGCATCGCGAGCACGGCCTCGTTCGCGCCGCCGTGCAGCGGCCCCGAGAGCGCGTTGATGCCCGCGGCCACCGACGCGTACAGGTTCGCGTGCGACGAGCCGACGATCCGCACCGTCGAGGTCGAGCAGTTCTGCTCGTGGTCGGCGTGCAGGATGAGCAGCTTGTTGAGCGCCTCGACGACGACCGGGTCCGGCTCCCACTGCTGGTACGGGACGGCGAACGTCATGCGCAGGAAGTCCTCGACGTAGCCGCGGCTGTAGTCGGGGTAGAGCAGCGGCTCGCCCTTGGACGTGCGGTGCACGTAGGAGGTGATCGTGCGCGTCTTCGCGAGGATCAGGACCGTGGCGAGCTCGACCGTCTCGGGGTCGAACGGGTCGAGCGACTCCGGGTAGAACGTCGACAGCGCGTTGATCGCCGACGACATGACGGCCATCGGGTGCGCGCCGCGCGGGAACGTCCCCATGAACGTGCGGAAGTCCTCGTGCACGAGCGTGTGCCGGTTGACCCGCTCCTCGAACGCCTCGAGCTCGGCCGGGGACGGCAGCTCGCCGTTGATGAGCAGGTAGGCGACCTCGAGGAAGCTGGACCTCTCCGCGAGCTGCTCGATCGGGTACCCGCGGTAGCGCAGGATGCCCGCGTCGCCGTCGATGTAGGTGATCTTCGACTCGCAGGACGCCGTGTTCATGAACCCCGGGTCCACCGTGACGAGCCCGGTGTCGCGCAGCAGGGTCGAGACCACCACGCCGTCGTTGCCCTCGGTGGCGGCGACGACCGGCAGGTCCTTCGCCTGGCCGTGCACGACCAGCTGGACCGGTGCGGTGGTGGTCTCGGACATGGCGTTCCTTCCTGCGACGGACCCCGCGCGCGGTGTGCGCGTCGGTCGTCACCGACGTCGGCTCGACAGCCGGAGCGGCCCCCGTTGGCCGTGCTCGACCGTACCTGCGCCCGACGGGTGGTGACGAATCCTGGGACGACCCGATGTGCTGTGAATCAGGTCACAGCACCCATCGTCAGGCGCTTCGTAGGCGCGCCGCAGCCTCGGCGATCGACTCGTCGGACGCGGTCAGCGCGACGCGCACGTGCCCCGCGGCCGCGGGGCCGTAGAACGCACCCGGGGCGACGAGGATGCCCAGCCGGGCCAGGTCCGCGACGGTCTCCCAGCAGTCCTGGCCACCCTCGGGCCGCACCCACAGGTACAGGCCGGCCGCGGACTCGTCGACCACGTAACCGGCGTCCTGCAGCGCCGAGCGCAGCAGCACACGCCGCGCGCGGTAGCGCTCGCGCTGCTCGGCCACGTGCGCGTCGTCGTCGAGCGCGACCGTCAACGCCGCCTGCACAGGACCGGGCACCATCATCCCGATGTGCTTGCGCACCTCGAGCAGGTGCGCGACGAGCGCCGGGTCGCCCGCGACGAACGCGGCGCGGTAACCCGCGAGGTTCGACTGCTTCGACAGCGAGTACACCGCGAGCAGACCCGAGATGTCGCCGCCGGTCACGCGCGGGTCGAGCACGCTCGGCACGCCGTCGCTCGCCCACGGCTCGTCCCAGCCGAGCTCGGCGTAGCACTCGTCGGACGCGACGACGACCGGCCGGCCGTCCCGCCGCGCGGCTTCACGGGCTGCGGCGACGACCGCCGCGAGCTCGTCGACGCCCAGGACCGCGCCGTGCGGGTTGGCCGGCGAGTTCAGCCAGACCAGACGCACGTCGCCCGCGCCCTGCGCGAGGCGAGCCGCCGGGTCGTCACACGGGTCGGGCCGCGCACCCGCCAGGCGCGCGCCCACGTCGTACGTCGGGTACGCGACCGCCGGGTGCAGCACCACGTCGCCCTCGCCGAGCCCGAGCAGTGACGGCAGCAGGCCGACGAGCTCCTTGGACCCGACGGTCGGCAGGACGCCCGCCGGGTCGAGGCCCGGCACGCCACGGCGGCGGGCGAACCACCGCACGACCGCCTCGCGCAGCGCCGGGGTGCCGTACGTCAGCGGGTAGCCGGGCGAGTCCGCCGCCGCGACGAGCGCGTCACGCACCACCGCGGGCGTCGGGTCCACGGGCGTGCCGACGGACAGGTCGACGATGCCGCGCTCGTGCGAGCGCGCGACCTGCGCGAACGGCGTGAGGGTGTCCCAGGGGAAGTCCGGCAGCGCGCCGGTCAGCAAGCCCATGCGGGCTCAGTCACCGTGGACGCGCAGCGGCAGCGTGGCGATGATCGGGTGGTCCTTGTCGATCTCACCCATCTTCGCCGCACCGCCGGGCGAGCCGAGGTCGTCGAAGAACTCGACGTTCGCCTTGTAGTACTCGCTCCACTGCTCGGGGACGTCGTCCTCGTAGTAGATCGCCTCGACCGGGCAGACCGGCTCGCACGCCCCGCAGTCCACGCACTCGTCCGGGTGGATGTACAGCGACCGCTTGCCCTCGTAGATGCAGTCCACGGGACATTCCTCGATGCACGCCTTGTCCTTGACGTCCACGCAGGGCTCGGCGATCACATACGTCACGGTCGGTCCTCCACTTGACGGGTCATCCCTAGTATTCCCCACATGCGCCCGCACACGACCCCGTGTCCACCACGCGGCAGCAGGGCCGTGCCGTGACTCCCGCCACTCCGGGCGGCTGGCGCGAGGCCCGGCCCGGCAGCCGGATCGTCGTCCGACGACGCCTGCTCGACCCGCTGCCGGACGGCCCGCACCTCACCGACGTGCTCGGCGTCGTCCTCCGCGTGGACGACGAGGGCCTCACGCTCGACACGTCGCGCGGACCGGCCCGGATCTCCGGCGCGGACGTCGTGCTGTGGAAGCCGATCCCGCCGCCGCCCGAGCGCCGCGCGCGACGTCACTGACACCCGGCGCCGCCACGGACGCGGCACCGGGCCCAGCGCGTCAGCCGTCCTTCTCCTCGTCGTCCTGCGACGGCGGCTCGCCGCACACGACGCGGTTCTGCGGCTTGTAGCGCCACGTCTTCGACGTCGTCTCGAGCAGCTCGCCGTCGAGGAGCAGCTTGCGCGTCACGGTCACCGAGAAGCCCGGGTTGCCCGCCGACTGCGGCGTGCACGTCCGGGAGTCCGAGTACACCGTGCGCGGCTGCACCACGCCCGAGCGCCCGCTCGTCGTCGACTCGACCGTGAAGTGCTTGGTGCCCCAGATCCGCACGTACGCGCGGCCGCCCGACACCCAGCCCTGCACGAGGGCGCCGTACGGCGTCGTGTTCTTCCACTTCATGTCGATCTGGCCCGTGAAGAGCGTCGCCTCGCGGCCCTCCGGGTACCGCGAGAACCACTCGCTGTGCGGCGTGTGCTCGACGTCCTCCATGCCCGCCAGGTAGGCGGCGTTGAAGGTCGTGGTGGACACCTGCGACAGGCCACCGCCCCACGCGTCCGAGTGCTCGCCGTTGACGATCGCGCCGGCCTGCACGAACCCGTGCGCGGCGTCGATCGGTCCGAGCGCCTCGGTGAGGCTGAACGTCTCACCCGGGCGGACGAGCACGCCCGTGATGTTCGACAGGCCCTGCGCGATGTTCTTGGTGCGGCGCGGCTCGCTGGTCAGCGGCGTCGAGAACTCGGAGACGATCTCCTTGATCCCGAGCTTCTCCATCGCCTCGGTCGTCTCGGCCGGGTCCGTCTGCGACAGCTCGACGACCGCCGTGCGGTTCTGGGCGTTCGCGACCTCGGCGACCGCCGCCGCGACGTCCTCGGGCGCGACCGTCGTGCCCGGCTCGCCCGGGACCAGCACGGGCTTGTCGTCCTGGAACTCGAAGTGCGCGTCGGACGCCGAGGTGAGCACGCCCTCGGGCAGCTGGTCGACGACCTCCTCGGCGAGCAGCTCGCCGTCGAGCTGCAGCACCAGCTCGCCGTCCTCGGGCTGCATCGAGGCGGCAGCGGCGAGAGTCGCCGGCTGCAGCACGGCGAGCTTCTCGGACACCGTCACGGAGATCGGCGCCGAGACCAGCGGCTCCGCGACGTCGTCGAGCGCCGCCTGCGCCACCTCCTGCGTGATCGCCGGCTCGACGACCTCGGTGGGCAGCACGAGCGGCTGCGCCGCGACCAGCCAGTCACGCTCGACGACCTCGGCGGCCGCCTCGTCGTCGAGCGCCCAGCCCTCGGTCGCGTCGGTCAGCACCGCACCGCCGTCGACGAACAGCACCGCACCGTCGACCGGGGCGAGCGACAGGGACTCGCCGAGCGCCTCGAGCGCCGCGTCGAGCTTGTCCTCGTCGACCTGCGTCACCGGCTCGCTCTCGCCCAGACCCGTGATCTGGTGCCACAGCCGCAGCGGGTCAGCCAGGTCGACGCCCGTGAGGCCGTCGACCGTCGCCTGCGCGTCGAACGACAGACCGGCCTCCGCGGGCTCGATCGTCGCCTGCACGTCGTTCGCCTGCACCGCGACCGCGGTGCCGGTGGTCGCGGCCAGCTCGTCGTCGAGGCGCGCGACCGCGGCGTCGGACGACAGCCCGCCGATGTCCACGCCCGCGACGGTCGTGCCGCGCGGGACGCGGTCGGCCGTCGCGTAGCTCGCGCCGACGTACGCACCACCCAGCACGACGAGCGTGCCCGCGCCGATCAGCACACGCCGCGGCCAACGGCGCGTGCGCTCCTCGGGCTCGAACTCGTCGAACGGCGACGCCTCACGCGGCTGCTGGGGGACCGAGCCGGCCGAGATGCGCGCCGTGCCCGCGAGCGCCGGCGGGACCGGCGGCGTGAGCGGCTCCTGCGTCGGCGCGGCACCCCGCGCCTCGGCCGGCGCCGACGTGCGCTCGGCGCGCCCGGGCAGCACCGACTCACGCGTGGGAGCGGACGCGGCGCTCGCAGCACCGGCCCCCGGCGCAGCGGCGGCCGCGTCGGGTCGGTCGTCAGTGACGGGCGCGAGCACGACCGTCTCGGCGGCCGGAGTCGGGACGACGACCGTCTCGTCAGCGGCAGCCGGCCGGGCGGCCTTCTCGTCCGCCGTGGAGGTGCCGTCAGCGGCGGCGCGCACGGTCGCGTCGGCCTCCGGCCGGAAGATCACCGTCTCGTCGGGTGCGGCTCGGAGCACGGCCGTCTCGTCGGCGGCGGTCGGGTCGCCGTCGGGGTAGTGCTCGCTCGCGCCGCGAGCACCCCCGGAGGGGGCGTGCTCCAGCGCGGGCTCCTCGGCGTGGGCCTCGGGCGTGCTCTCCTGGGCTGCCTCGGTCGACGACTCCGAGGTCACCTCATCGGCCGGTGCGGCCTCGGCGTCGCCGGCGGCGTTCAGAGCCTGCGCGCCGTCCTGGTCGGCCGCGTCGTCATCGCCGGCGACCTCACCGGGCGTCGCCTCCTGCACGGGGGCATCGGCGTCAGCTGCGGCGTCGCCGGTCGCGGCGTCGTTCACCGCGTCGTCGAGCGGCCCGGGGGCGACTGCCTCAGCGGCGACGGCTTCAGCGGCGACGGGTCCGTCCGAGACGGGCACGTCAGCAGCAGCCTCGTCGGATGCAGCGCCTTCCGCGGCGGTCTCGTCCGCGGCCGTCTCGTCGGTCGCGGCCTCGCCGGCCACGGCCTCGTCGGTCACGACCTGGCCGGTCACGCTCTCGTCGGTCGCGGTCTCGTCGATCGCGACCTCGCCGGGTGCGGTGTCGGAGGCGCTCTCGGCAGGCTCGCCGGCGATGGGCTCGTCCTCGTCCGGCTCACCCGCGGCCGACTCCTCGGCGGGGGCCTCATCCGCCGAGATCGCACCAGTGGCGACCTCGTCCGCTGCGACCTGAGCGGTAGCCGCGTCCTCGGCGGAGCGCTCACCAGCGGGCGTCTCGTCGGACGCGGGCTCCTCAGGAGCAGAGCCGTCGGACGCGGACTCGTCGGTCGCACCCTCGTCGGACGCGGTCGCGGGCTCGTCGAGCGACGCCTCGTCGGACGTGGCCTCGTCGGAGGCGGACTCGACGGCAGCGGACTCGACGGCGGCGGGCTCGACGGCGGCGGACTCGACCTCGGCCTGGTCGGACGCGGGCTCGTCGGCCTCGTCGGACGGCGGCTCCTCGTCCTGGACGACGGGGATCTGGTGCGTGTCCTCGGACAGCGCCGGGCGGCGGTCCCCCGCACCCCAGACCGGCCAGACGATCTCGTCGCCGTCGCCTGGCTTCGACGGCTCGTCTTGGCTCGGGCTGTCGACGTCGGTACGGTCGGTCATCGCGTCCTCTGCTCGGTCGTGTTGCGCGCGGCAATTCTACGGTGGCGCGCCGTAGGCCCCTGCGCGCGCGTGCCCCGTACGCCCTCGCAGGTCACGGGTCTGCGCGAGGCCTCTACGCGTGCTCCACGTCGCGTCCACGCCTCGCCCGCGCGCGCGGGACGCGCACGTCAGCGTACGTCGCGCAGCCGTCCGTCCAGGTGCACCAGCCCGCCCGTGTCGGCCGGGCCGCGCTCGGCCACGAGCACCTCGCCGACGACGAGGTCGTGGTCACCCGCGGGGTGGATCGCGTGCGTGCGGCACTCGAACCACGCGGCGGCGCGGTCGAGCCGGACCCCGGACGCCTCGGTCGACGCGTGGTGCGGCACGCGCGCGAGCTGGTCGACCGCGGGCCGCCCGGGAGAGGCGAGCCAGTCGGCGACCGGTCCCTGGTCGGCGCCGAGCACGCTGAGCGTCCACGTGTCGACCTCGTCGAGCGCGTCGCGCATCCGCGCGTCGCCGTGCACGCTGAACAGCAGCAGCGCGGGCTCGAGCGACACCGACGTCACGGAGCTCACGGTCATGGCCCAGACCGTGCGGCGCCACGTGGTCGTGACCACCGCGACGCCCGCGGGCAGGGCCGCGACCGCGGTGCGGAACTCGTCCTTCGTCGCGGTCACGCGAGCCCGTCGGGTCGAGCGCCAGGTCCGTCGGCCGTCGGTCCGGACGCGTCGGGAGCGGCCACCTCGGGACGACGCGGGCGACGGGGCTCGCGCGGCGGACGCGGGGTGTCGTCGAACCAGCGACGCGGTGCGAGCCCGGCGAGGACCACCATGAGGATCGCACCGCCGATCCAGACGCCGCCGATCCAGGGAGTGTTGACGTTGTCGCCCACGGGCACGAGTACGTCGCCGCCCGGTCCGGTCTGGGAGAGGACCTGGATCGCGAGGATCAGACCGCCCGCCATGCCGACGAACGGGATCCAGCCGCCCCACGCACGCACCATCACGAGCGCGGCGAGCACGAGCCCGAGCGCGGCGAGCAGACCCCACGGCACGAGCCCGCGGTGGACGACCGTGCCGAGCGCGCCGACGACGAGACCGAGGACGAACGCGACGAGGGCCCGCACGAAGGTCTGCGGCGTCAGGGACTGCACGGCGTCAGGCTACCGGCCGGACCCCTGCGGGCCAGTCGCGGTCCGCGAGCGTGCGCGCGTGCCTGCCGCGCGCGCGACCCGGGCGCGACGACGCGTCGCGGTACTGCTCGACGGGCAGCAGCGGCTCGGCCAGGCCGAGGCTCAGCGCGTACCGCCCGACGAGGGCTCGCTCGCCGCCGACGGGCTCGTCGACCGGCTCGGCGTGCTGCACCTGCGTGACGTGCGCATGCAGCGCGGCGAGCACCGCGTCACGCACGGGCAGGACGTCGACCTCGAGCGCGATGTCGTCGTCGGGCACGACGACGGAGGCGAACACATCGTCGTCCGCGGGCGCCGTCAGCTGCCCGACCCGCCCGTCGGCGGCCGACGAGCGCAGCGCCCGGCGCGCCGCGCGGGCCCGGCTCAGGCCCTGGGCGGCCCACAGCACCACGGGGACCTCGTACGGCTCGTCGGCCTGCGCCGCGAGCTCGACGGCCCGGTGCGCGACCTCGTGCGCGCGCACGTGGTCCGGGTGGCCGTACCCTCCGCCGGGCTCGTACGTCACGACGACGTCGGGACGGCGGTCGAGGATGAGGGCCGCCAGCGGCGCGGCGACCTCGTCGAGTGGCCGCACCGAGAACGCGGTGCCGGCGGCGACGGCGTCGGGCGCCGCGACCGCACGCCGCCCCTCGTCGGCCCACGCCATGCCGGAGTCCTCGAGCCGGCCGCCGGACCAGCCGAGCAGCGCGTCGAGGAACACGCGGTCGACGACGCCGAGCGCGGCCGTCGCGGCGGCCAGCTCGGCCTCGCGGTGGGCGGCGAGCGCCGGGCCGTCGCCCTCGAGGCCGGCCAGCGCCTCGCCGATCACCTCGCCGCGCTCACCGCGCGTGCAGGTGACCAGCGTGACCGGGCGCCCGGCGGCGGCCCACGTCGCGAGCAGCGAGCCGGTCGCGAGCGTCTCGTCGTCGGGATGGGCGTGGACGGCCAGCAGACCGCCCGACGCAGCCGGCGACGACGCGCTCACGTCAGCCCTTCTTCGTGCGCGCCCAGATGCGCGCGCGCTCCGTCTGGTCGAGCACGACCTTGCGGATGCGCACCACCTCGGGCGTCACCTCGACGCACTCGTCCTCGCGCGCGAACTCGAGCGACTCCTCGAGCGTCAGCTTGCGCGGCGGGACGACGTTCTCGAACGACTCCGCCGTGGACGAGCGGATGTTGTTGAGCTTCTTCTCCTTGGCGATGTTGACGTCCATGTCCTCGTTGCGCGAGTTCTCGCCCACGACCATGCCCTCGTAGACCTCGGACGTCGGCTCGACGAAGAACGTGCCGCGGTCCTGCAGGTTGAGCATGGCGAACGGCGTCGCGACGCCCGCACGGTCGGCGACGAGCGACCCGTTGGTGCGGGTCTCGATGAGGCCCGCCCACGGCTCGTAGCCCTCGGAGATGGACGATGCGATGCCGGTGCCGCGCGTGTCGGTGAGGAACCGCGTGCGGAAGCCGATCAGGCCGCGCGCGGGCACCACGAACTCCATGCGCACCCAGCCGGTGCCGTGGTTGCTCATGGTCTCCATGCGGCCCTTGCGCTGCGCCAGGAGCTGCGTGACGGCGCCGAGGTACTCCTCGGGGACGTCGATCGTCATGCGCTCCATCGGCTCGTGGACCTTGCCGTCGATGACCTTGGTGACGACCTGCGGCTTGCCGACGGTCAGCTCGAAGCCCTCGCGGCGCATCTGCTCGACCAGGATCGCGAGCGCCAGCTCGCCACGGCCCTGCACCTCCCACGCGTCGGGGCGGTCCGTGGGGACCACGCGCAGCGACACGTTGCCGATGAGCTCCTTGTCGAGGCGGTCCTTGACCTGGCGCGCGGTGACCTTGTGGCCCTTGCCGCCCTTGCCCGCGAGCGGGCTCGTGTTGATGCCGATCGTCATCGAGATCGCGGGGTCGTCCACCGTGATGAGCGGCAGCGGGCGCGGGTCGTCCGGGTCCGTCAGCGTCTCGCCGATCGTGATGTCCTCGATGCCGGCGACGGCGACGATGTCACCGGGGCCCGCCGAGTCGGTCGGCACGCGGTCGAGCGCCTTGGTCTCGAGCAGCTCGGTGATGCGCACGTTCTGCAGGCTGCCGTCGTGACGCGCCCACGCGACCGTCTGGCCCTTGCGCAGCGTGCCGTTGAAGATGCGCAGCAGCGCGAGACGGCCGAGGAACGGCGACGCGTCGAGGTTCGTCACGTGCGCCTGCAGCGGCGCGCTCTCGTCGTACGTGGGGGCCGGGATCTTCTCGAGGATCGTCGCGAACAGCGGCTCGAGCGTCTCGCTGTCCGGGAGCGCGCCGTCGGCGGGCCGGGTGAGCGACGCGCGTCCGGCCTTGGCCGAGGCGTAGACGACCGGGACGTCGAGGATCGCGTCGAGATCGAGGTCCGGGACCTCCTCGTGCAGGTCGGAGGCGAGGCCGAGCAGCAGGTCGGTCGCCTCGTGGACGACCTCCTCGATGCGCGCGTCCGGGCGGTCGACCTTGTTCACGACGAGGATGACCGGCAGCTGGGCCGTGAGCGCCTTGCGGAGCACGAACCGGGTCTGCGGGAGCGGGCCCTCGGACGAGTCGACGAGCAGGACGACGCCGTCGACCATCGACAGGCCGCGCTCGACCTCGCCGCCGAAGTCGGCGTGGCCCGGGGTGTCGATGACGTTGATCGTCACGCCCTCGGGCTGGCCCGCGGCGACCGCGGCCGGACCGCGGTACCGCACCGCGGTGTTCTTCGCGAGGATCGTGATGCCCTTCTCGCGCTCCAGGTCCCCGGAGTCCATCGCACGCTCGTCGACGTGGTCGTGCGCGCCGAACGCGCCCGACTGCCAGAGCATGGCATCGACGAGGGTGGTCTTGCCGTGGTCGACGTGCGCGACGATCGCGACGTTGCGCAGGTCGGCGCGGACGGCCGTACCGGAGGCGGACGAGGGCATGCGTGCTCTTCTCGAGTCAGGGTGTGGGGGTGACGCGCCGACGGCGGCGCCGATCGATCCTACCCGTTCGCCCCAGATCGCGGGATGTGACGTTGGCGTCAGCGGCTGCCGACGTGGCCCGGCAGCTCGCCCGACGAGTCGGCTCGGCGCTCCCGCCCGGTCACCGACCTGGCTGCTCGCTCGCCCAGGCCCACCAGTCGGTCAGGTCCGCGCGCGAGAGCCGCAGCAACGGCACGGCGTCGAGCTGCGGTCGTCCGGCGAGCGGCTCGGCGCGCGTCGCCGTGAGCGCGGGCGCCCGCACGAGCGACGTGAGCGCACCGGCCTCGACCAGGCGCGTCGCGAGCACGCCCTCGGCCTCCGCGAGGGCCGCGGGGTCCACCTGGGCGGCCAGCGCGGCGAGGGCCTCGTCGGTCGCCGCGTCGGACCACGCCGTCACGTTGGTCGCGCCGTCGGTCCCCCACCGGTCGACGAGCGAGGCGACCGGCAGCTCGTCCTGCACGGCAGGCACGAGCGCGACGTCCCAGCCCGCCGGGTCCGACCACAGTCCCGTCGCCGGGTCGGACGTCGCGGCGACGACCTCGAAGCCCGCCTCGCGCGCGTGCGTCGTCACGAGGTCGACGACCTGCGCGCGCAGCGGGTCGACCGTGTTGGCGAGCAGCCGCACGGTGACCGGCGTGCCGACCTGGGCGCCCTCGAGCAGCGCCCGCGCGCCCGGGACGTCGGCCTGCGCGGTGTCGGCCGCTCCCCCGGCGCCCACGCCCACCGTCGCGAGCACCGCCTCCTCGACCGACGCCTGCGGCCACAGCGGGGCGACGACCTCGTCGACCACCTGCGCCCGCGGCACCGAGCCCCACAGCGCGCGACGCACGTCGACGGCGCGCGCGAGGTCCTGCTCGGACGGCTCGTCCCCCGCGGCGGCGAGCACGCCCCCGGCAGCCGCCCGTGCGACGAGCTGCCACACCGCGTCGCCGCCCGTGACCACCTGCGCGCCGGACTCGGCGAGCGCCTCCTGGACGTCGGCGGTCGCGACCGGCGCGACCGCGTCGACCTCGCCGTCGCGCAGCGCGGTCACCTGGTCGAGCGGGTGGAGATCGGAGCGCACGACGAGCGAGTCGAAGCGCGCGGGACGTGAGCCCGCGTAGTGCTCGTTGCGCACGAGCTCGACGCGCTCGTCGGGCAGCACGCGCGCGAGCGCGTACGGACCCGTGGTCACGGCGTCCGCCACGCCGGCCGCCAGCGCGTCGTCGTCGAACGCCGTGCGCCACGCGCGCGACAGCGCGACGAGGTCGTCACGGTGGTCGGCCGGCGCGCCGACCGCCGCGACGACCGCCGCGGCCGCAGCCGCGTCGTCCTCGACCCCGAGCGCACTGCGTGCCAGCGCGTGCGCGGGCAGGTTGACGTCGAGCGCGAGCTGCCAGTCCGCGACCGGCTCGGCGTAGACGACCGTCACGCGGCCCTCGTCGTCGACCGTGGGCGTGGCCTGCGCGTGCACGAGCGCGCGCGACGTCGCCGCGAACGCGACGCCCGCGTCGAGCGCGTCGCGGTTCACGACCTCGCCGTCCTCGCCGAGCTCGGGGACCACGTCGTCGAGGGAGCCCGACCGGGCTGCCCACTCCAGCAGCAGGTCCGCCGCGGTCACCGGGACGCCGTCGGACCACGACGCCGTGGGAGCGATCGTGTAGCGGACCGTCAGCGGGTCGTCGGCGACCTTCTCGACCGTCCCGAACGCCTCGTCGGGAACCGCGCGGCCCGCTTCGTCGAGCGAGACGAAGCCGTCCTGCACGAGCGAGCGCACGAGCACCGAACCCGGCGCGCGACCGCGTGCCGTGCCCGCGTTCAGCGACGCGAACGGCACGTCGACCGCGATGACGACGGCCCCCGTTCGGGACGGCAGCGGCGCCGGGTCACCCGTGCAGCCGGCGAGCACACCACCCACGACGAGGACGACCCCCGCGGCGAGCAGCCTCGGGACGGCCCTCACGCCGCGTCGGAGTGCCGTCGCGGCCCGGGCACCGTGCGTACCGACTGCTCGTCGTGCCACCTTCACCCCCGGCCCGCGACGGGCACCCTCGGTCCGTCAGAAGCCGCGCCCCGCCTCGCGCTCGTTGTCGACCTCGGAGATCTCGTGGATCTCGCGACGCGTCGCCTCGTGCGCCTGGTGCGCCTCGTCGCGCGCGAGCTCGAGACGCTGGGCCTCGAGGAGCGCGTCACGCGCCTCGCGCCGCTCCTGCTGCGCCTGCGGGTCCGGCACCGGAACCGCGGCGAGCAGCCGCTGCGTGTACGGGTCGCGCGGGTGGTTGACGACCTGCGCCGTCTCGCCCACCTCGACGAGCTTGCCGTTGTGCATCACCGCGATGCGGTCCGAGAGCATCTCGACGACCGCGAGGTCGTGGCTGATGAACAGGCACGCGAAGCCGTGCTCGCGCTGCAGCTCCTGGAACAGCTCGAGCACCGTCGCCTGCACCGACACGTCGAGCGCGGACGTGGGCTCGTCGGCGACGAGGAGCTGCGGCTCCAGCGCGAGGCTGCGTGCGATGCCGACGCGCTGACGCTGACCGCCCGACAGCTCGTGCGGGTAGCGGTTGCGCATCGCACGCGGCAGCTGGACCTGGTCGAGCAGGCGCTCGACGGCGCGCTGCATCTCCTCGCCCTTGACGCCGCGGTGCAGCAGCAGCGGCTCCGCGATCGACTCGCCGATGGGCAGTCGCGGGTTGAGCGAGCTGCCCGGGTCCTGGAACACGATGCCGACCTTGGTGCGCAGCGGCTTGAGGTCGCGCATCGAGGCGCCGACCATGTCCTGCCCGACGATGCTGAGCTTGCCGCTCGTGACCGGCAGCAGGCCGACGATCGCGCGGCCGACGGTCGTCTTGCCGGAGCCGGACTCGCCGACGAGGCCCACGACCTCGCCCTTGCGGATCTGCAGGCTCACGCCGTCGACGGCGCGGAACGCGGGCGTGCGGCGACGACCCGGGTACTCGATGACGACGTCCTGCGCGTCGAGCACGAGCTCGCGGTCCTCGGTGGTGGTCGACGACGTCGCCGTCACCGGCTGCTCGCCCGCGGCCTCGGCGGCCGCCGCCTCCGCGCTGCGGCCCAGGTGCGGCACCGCGTCGAGGAGCTTGATCGTGTACGGGTGCTGCGGGTTGGCGAACAGCTCGCGCGCCTCACCCTGCTCGACGACCTGGCCGTCCTTCATCACGAGGATCTTGTCGGCCATGTCCGCGACCACGCCCATGTCGTGCGTGATCAGGACGATGCCCGAGTCGATGCGCTCACGCAGGTCGCGCATGAGCTTGAGGATCTCGGCCTGCACCGTGACGTCGAGAGCGGTCGTCGGCTCGTCCGCCAGCAGGAGCTTCGGGTCGCACGCCAGCGCCTGCGCGATCATCGCGCGCTGGCGCTGACCGCCCGAGAGCTGGTGCGGGTAGGAGTCGACCCGGACCTCGGGGTCGGGGATCTCGACGAGCGTGAGCAGCTCGATCGCGCGCGCACGCGCCTCGGCCGGGCCCATCTCGAAGTGCGTGCGCAGCGTCTCGACGATCTGGAAGCCGATCGTGAACACCGGGTTCAGCGCCGTCATCGGCTCCTGGAAGATCATCGCGACCTCACGGCCGCGGATGCGACGCAGCTTGGAGGTCGACATGCCGATGAGCTCGCGGTCGCCGAGCTTCGCCGAGCCGCGGGCACGGCCGTTGGGCGGCAGCAGACCCATGAGGGCCATGGACGACTGCGTCTTGCCGGAACCGGACTCGCCGACGATCGCGAGGACCTCGCCCGGCCGCACGTCGTAGGAGACGCCCTGGGCCGCGGGGTACCACGTGCCGTCCACGTAGAAGTCGACGCCGAGGTCGCGGACCTCGAGCACGGGCGTGCTCGTGTCGGCGGGGGTCGGTGCGTCGGTGGTGTCGATGGCCACGGTCAGGATCCTTCCGGGGTCAGGTGGCGGCGCCCGGTCAGGGCCGCGCTCACCTGCGGGTCTGGGAGCATGGCGGGGTGGGTCCCACGCTGAGGTTCTCGTCGAGGTACGGCCGGTGGCTGACCGTCGCGGCCGGTCTGGCCGGTGTCGTCGCGGTGGCGTCGATCGCCGCGACCGACGGTCTGACGGCCGCGCTGCGCGCGCTGCCGGTCACCGGTCTGGTGGTGCTGCTGCTCTGGGCGGCGTTCTGGCGTCCGGAGGTCGAGGTGTCCGACGGCGGCGTCACCGTGCGCAACGTCTGGCGCACCACCGTGATCCCCTGGCCGACGTACCGCGACGCCGACGTGCGGTTCGCGCTGCGCGTCGAGACCACCGACGGTGCCGTCGAGGCCTGGGCGCCGCCCCGCAGCAGCGGCTCCGGACGATGGCTGACCCGCCGCGGTCCCGCGACGCCCGCACTGCCGACGGACGACGACCGCGTCGACGGCACCGCCGAGGACGCGCTGCGCGCGATCGTGGACCGGCACGCCGCGCTCGACCGTGCGGGGCACCTCGACCGGGCCGAGGCCGCGGTGGCGAGCGGTGCCGTGCACGTCGCACGGACCTGGCACGCGCGCCTGCTCGGCGCGACGCTCGTCCTGCTGGCCGCGAGCGTGCTCGTGCTCACGACCTGAGCGCGCGGCGGTGACCCCGGCCGGAGCCGGGGTCACGCGCACGGTGCTGGCCGTCATGACGGTCAGGCCAGGCCGGCTTCGGACTGGGCCGCGAGCTGCTGCTTGGCGGCAGCCTCGCGGGCCTTGGCCATCTTGCGCTCCGACGGGATGCGCTTCTGACGCGGGTCGAACGCGTCGCGCAGGCCGTCACCGATGAAGTTGACGGTCAGCGCGATCACCACGATGAACAGACCCGGCCACCAGAACAGCCAGGGCCGCGTCGAGAAGGCCTCCTGGTACATCTGGATGAGCTGGCCGAGCGAGATCGTCGGCGGCTGGATGCCGAAGCCCAGGTACGACAGCGCGGTCTCGAGCAGGATCGCCGAGCTCATGAGCAGCGTGGTGCTCACGATGATCGTGCCGATCGCGTTCGGCAGGATGTGCTTGAAGATGATCCGCCGGTTGCTCGCGCCCGCGACGCGCGCCGCGTCGACGAACTCACGCTCGCGCAACGCCAGGAACTCACCGCGCACGAGCCGCGCGAGGCTGGTCCACAGGACGATCCCGAGCGAGACCGCGAACAGCACACCCGAGACCTGGCCGGCGAGCTTGCCGATGACGGCGCCGATCACGATCGTCGGGACCGTGATGAACAGGTCGGTCGTGCGCATGAGGAACGTGTCGAGCCGCCCGCGGAAGAAGCCGGCGAGCGAGCCCACGAGCACGCCGATGCCGCACGCGACGAGACCGATGATCACCATGACCATGAGCGAGGTCTGCACACCGTGCATGACCCGCGCGAACAGGTCACGACCCAGCTCGTCCTGGCCGAACGGGTGGGCGCCGAGGGCGAACCCCTCACCGCCGAGCCATGTCGGCAGCGTGAAAGTGGGTGCGCCGCCCGGGTTCACGACGTCGAGCGTCGTCTCGTAGCCGGTGTACTTCCACCAGCCGGGGACGGGCCCGAAGCCCACCGAGGAGAAGGCGAGCACGACGACCGCGATGAGGACACCGAGGCCCACCATCGCGCCCTTGTGCCGGAAGAACCGGCGACGGACGATCTGGCCCTGGGACAGTCCGACGACGTCCTTGAGCTCGATCTCGTTCTCGGTCCGCTCGTTGTGGTCGGCGGACAGCTGGGGGTCGGGAGAGGTGCTCATGCGTCCAACCGGATTCTCGGGTCGATCACCGCGTAGATGATGTCAGCGACGATGTTGGCGATGATGGCGAGCGACGCCGTGATGAGCAGGTACGCCATCACCGTGTCCTGCTCGGCCGCGTCGAGGGCGTGCACGAAGAGCTGCCCCATGCCGGGCCGGGCGAACACGGCCTCGGTGATGACGGCACCGCCGATGAGGGTGATGACGTCGATCGGCACGATCGTCGCGAGCGGGATCAGCGTGTTGCGGAAGCCGTGCCGCACGACCACCACCCGCTCCGGCAGGCCCTTGGCGCGCGCGGTGCGGATGTAGTCCTGGTTCATCACCTCGAGCATGCTCGAGCGCGAGTACCGCGTGTAGGCGGCGAAGGCGATGAGCACGAGCGTCGCGGTCGGCAGGATCAGGTGCGTGAACGCGTCGAGCACCTGGACCCAGTAGTTGCCGCCGAGGCCCGGGGTCCGGTCGCCGAACGTCGGGATCGGACGGCCGCCGAGCGCCTTGGAGTACGGAGGCCAGACCTGCATCACCTTGTCGACGAAGATCAGCGCGCCCATCACGAGCGCCACGGCGACGCCGACCTTGGCCGACACACCCCAGTCCGGCCCGCCGTAGAGGCGACCGACGACCCAGCCGATCACGCCGGTCACGACCGCGAGCCCGACGAGGATCCAGAAGGTCCCCTCGCCGTCGACGCCGAAGGCGTCCGCCTTGAAGACGGTCTGCATCGGGAAGTACAGGACGAACCCGATCGCGACGACCGTCAGGGCGGTCCACAGCGCGCGGCGGTTCTGCAGGCCGGCGAACACGCCGACGATGGCGAACGCGACCGCGGCGCCGATCACGAGCAGCAGGATCGGGCCGATCTTGGGCTCGAGCCACCAGTTCGACAGCTGCAGGTAGGCCAGCATGCCGGTGGTCGCGGCTGCGGCGATCAGGAACACCTGCACGCGGCGCCGCGGGGAGCCCCCGATCGCGAGCGACCAGAGCAGGCCCATCACGATGCCGACCACGGCGATCGTCGCCCAGGCCAGGTTAGGGTCCCGCAGGAAGTCGTTGAAGCCGATCGCGCCCCACTGCTTGAGCATCACCGCGACCCAGAACGAGGGCAGCGAGTACAGCAGGAAGGACAGGAAGATGATCAGGTAGTCGAACGTCGCGTACTGGCGCAGCGCGCTCACGATGCCGACGGTGATGCCGAGCAGCAGCGAGAGGAACGTCGCGGCCGTCACGAGCTGCAGCGTGGAGATGATCGCGTGGCCGATCAGCGAGCTGACCGACTCCCCGGTCTTCCACGCCACGCCCAGGTCGCCCTGCAGCACGTCGCCGAGCCACTGGAAGAAGCGGATGACCGGGCTGGTGTCCAGGTCGAGCAGCTCGATGCGCGCAGCGATCAGCTGATCCTTGTTCGCAGCGGTGCTCTCGCGCAGGTCCTTCAACGGGTCGATCGCCGCGGCGACCAACAGATACATCAGAAATAGGGCCACGAACAACGTGGCAAGGCCGGCCAGGAGCCGGCGGGTGAGGAATCTCAGCACGGGTGGGCTACCTCTTGGTTCGGTGCACCGCGGTCCTGGGGATCCTAGCCCCGACACGCGGTCCGGTCGTATCCGGTCGTGCACACGCTCAGGGCGCTGGGATGGTGCTCCCAGCGCCCTGAGCAGGAGTCACAGGCCGGCGACACCCGCCTTCCCGACATTTCGTCGGGAAGGCGGGTGTCACGTGTGTCACTCCGAGGCAGCCTCTCCGGCCGTCCAGTTCCAGAAGCCGTAGAAGATCGTCGGGGCGATCGTCAGCTTCGAGACGTTGCCGATCTTCTCCGGGTTCCAGGCGGTGACGCCGGGGAACTGGAAGATCGTCACACCGAACGCGTCCTTGACGAGCTCGGCCTCGACCGCGGTCAGGATCTTCTCCTGCTCGGCCGGGTCGGTCTCGACCTGGAGCTTGTCGAACTCGGCGTCGACCGTCGCGTTCGAGTAGCCGTAGAAGTTGTTCGTCGCGCCGGTGCGGTAGTTCGCGTCCGACTCGGTCACGGCCGTCGAGGTCGACTGCCAGCCGAACAGCGCTGCGTCGTAGAAGTCGGTCGCGTTCGACAGGTCCGTGCCCCAGTCGGTCTGGACCTCGTAGGGAACCGCGGTGATGCCGGCCTCGGCGGCGGACGCCTTGATCAGCTCGAACTGGTTCGTACGGCGCGTGTTGTTCGGGTCGAACAGGACGCGGACCGTCGGGTTGGCGACGCCGACCTCGGCGAGGAGCGCCTTGGCGCCGTCGATGTCGACCTCGCCGTACGCCTCGGCCTGGCCGTTGCCCGCGACGATGCCGTCGTACATCGGCGAACCGGGGACGACCGTGTACGAGTCACGCGTCGTGGTCATGGTCGGGTCGAGCGGCGTGATGAGCTTGTCGACGATCGCCTGACGCGGGATCGTCTTGAGGAAGGCCTGGCGGACCTTGAGCGCCTTGTCCGCGTCGCCGCCGTAGGTGGCCGGGTCGAACGGGCCGCCGTTGGCGAACTGCAGGTCGACGTGCTCGTAGGTGCCCTCGGCGCCGGTCGAGACCTCGACACCGTCGAGCTTCTGGACCGCCGTCAGCAGGTCGGCCGTGGCCTGCGGGTTGATGAGGTCGACCTCACCGTTCTGCAGCGCCTGGACCTGACCCATCGGGTCGCCGTTGTAGCGGACCGTGACCTTGTTGATCGCGGCCTTGTGGTCACCCTTGTAGTCGGGGTTCGCCGTCAGGGTGATGTACTGGTCCTTCACGAACTCCGTGATGGTGTACGCACCTGAGGTGACCAGCAGGTTCTTGTCGGCCTCGGCCGGCATCTGCGCGAAGTTGAAGTCCGTGCTCCAGACCTTGGCGATCTTGGAGAGCGTCGCGCTGTCGTTGTCCTGGATCGCCTTGACGACGGCGTCCTGCGCCTCGACGCCGTCCTCGATCGCCAGCGCGCGCTGGCCGACGACGTGGGCCGGGAGGTTCATCGAGATGGCCGTCTCCCAGTCGGCGAACGGCTTGTCGTAGGTCAGCGTGATCGACTTGCCGTCGATCTCCGGGACCTGCGTCACGAGGGCCATCGCCGGGCTCGCGGCGTCGAAGTAGACGCCCGCGTCGAGCTCGTCCTGGTTGGTGATCTCGCCCGTCTCGGGGTCGGTCTCCGCCTCGACGTTCGTGTACTTGCCGCTCTGGGCGGCCCACTCCAGCAGGAGGTCGGCCGGGCCGGCGGGCGTGCCGTCGGACCACACCGCCGTGTCGGCGAACGTGTACTTGATCTGCAGCGGGTCGTCCGAGATCTTCTCGTACGAGCCGAACGACTTGTCCTGAACCAGGTTCAGTTCCTCGTCGTAGTAGTTGAAGCCCGCGTTCAGCATGTACAGGATGACGTTGTTCGCCGTCGCGTTGCCGGTCATGCTCGTGCCGTTGGCCGAGTAGAACGGCTGGTTCCACGCGATGTTGACCGCGCTGTCCTGGCTGATGCCGGCGTTGTCGTCGCCCTTGGTCGGGTCGTCGCCGGTGTCGCCGTCGCTCGAGCACGCGGCGAGCGACAGGGCGCTCACGGCGGCGACCGCAGCCAGTGCGGCCTTACGGGTGATCCTCAATTGATCCTCCTGGATGAAGGTGGCAGATCCTGCCGGGCACTCCGGTGCCGAGCACGGGCGCGACCGGGCGGCAGACCCACCAGGGTTGCGGTCAACGTTAGTCAAGCAAATTCAGGCAAAGCGTCCCGGTCGGGTCGCAGGGGCTGATCGTTACCCGATTGATACTGACCAGTAAGTCTCACCATGTGAGACCGTGGCAGCGGATCGTCCCGAATTCTTCCCCTTTTCCAGCACGAACTCCGTCCAGAGGGCGTCAAATCGTCGGACGGATCCGCGCGAGTGTGTTAAGGGCATGTCACACGCCCGACACACGCATGACACACGGGCGTCACGGCGCGAGCCCCCCGCGAGGCCCGGCGCAGCCGCGCAGGCCGCCGCCAGACCCGTCGCGCACGGCGCATCGACGCCCTGACCTGCGCACAATACGGACGTGCACCTCACCGACCTCGCGCGCCGCGCCTCCCGCACCCGCTGGTTCGCCGCCCTCGGTCGGTCGGCGTCCCGCCTCGACCGTCGGCTGCAGCGCGCGACCGACGGTCGGTGGACCGTCATGGGCCGCGCACGCCTCCCCCAGCTCGTGCTCACCACGCGCGGCCGGCGCACGGGAGCGCCGCGCGAGGTCGTGCTGCTGCACGCCGTCGACGGCGACGCGTGGGTCGTGCTCGCGTCCAACTGGGGCCAGGCCCACCACCCCGCGTGGGCGCTCAACCTGCTTGCGGAGCCTCGCGCGCAGGTCACGGTCCGTGGTCGCACGACGCCCGTGGTCGCGCGCGTCGCGTCGCACGACGAGGCCGAGCGGCTGCTGCCGCGCATGCGCGCGCTCTGGCCGGGGTACGAGGCCTACGAGCAGCGCGCGGGCCGCGACCTGTACCTGTTCGTGCTGGAGCCGGTCCCTGCCGGGGACGACGAGCGCAGCCACTGACCTCTCCGCGGTCGCGAGCGTGCTGACGGGCGGGCGCCGACAGGCTCCCCGCGTACCCGTCGAGACCCTCGACACCTACCACGCGGTAAGTGATTGTGGTCTACTCTCGTCCCGACGTGGAAACGCTCCCGCAAGGCCGTGCGACGCCGCACGAGCCCGCGCCGGGGCCGCGCTGCGACCAGCGCCACCGTCGCCCTGATCGTCGTCGTAAGGACCCGTCGTGACCACTTCTCACGAGACCACCTCGGTCGAGACCACCGCTGCCGACCTGGACGCCGCGTACCTCGACCCCGCGCTGCCCGTCGCGGACCGCGTCGCCGACCTCGTCGGCCGCATGACGCTCGCCGAGAAGGTCGGGCAGATGATGCAGCTCGACCCGCGCGGCTCGGTGCGCGGCCTCATCGAGGAGCAGCACGTCGGCTCGATCCTGCACACCTCACCCGCGCTGGTGCGCGAGGCGCACGCGATCACCGCGGGCACGCGCCTGCGCATCCCGCTGCTCATCGCCGAGGACTGCATCCACGGGCACTCGTTCTTCGAGGGCGCGACGATCTTCCCGACGCAGCTCGGCATGGCGGCGTCCTGGAACCCCGAGCTCGTCGAGCGCGCCGCGCGCATCACCGCGGTCGAGGTCGCCGCGACGGGCATCCACTGGACGTTCTCCCCCGTGCTCTGCATCGCGCGGGACCTGCGCTGGGGCCGCGTCTCCGAGACGTTCGGCGAGGACCCGTTCCTCATCGGCGAGCTCGCGTCCGCCATGGTCAAGGGCTACCAGGGGCACGGCCTGACCGACCCGACCGCGATCCTCGCGACCGCCAAGCACTTCGCCGGCTACTCCGAGACGCAGGGTGGTCGCGACGCGACCGAGGCCGACATCTCGCGCCGCAAGCTCACCGCGTGGTTCCTGCCGCCGTTCGAGCGCGTCGCGCGCGAGGGCTGCGCGACGTTCATGCTCGGCTACCAGTCGATGGACGGCACTCCCATCACCGTCAACGACTGGCTGCTGACCGACGTCCTGCGCGGCGAGTGGGGCTACACCGGCACGCTCGTGACCGACTGGGACAACGTCGGCCGCATGGTCTGGGAGCAGCAGATCCAGCCCGACTACGCGCACGCCGCCGCCGCCGCGGTCAGGGCGGGCAACGACGTCATCATGACGACGCCACAGTTCTTCGAGGGTGCGCAGGAGGCCGTCGCCTCCGGGCTGCTCGACGAGGCCGCGATCGACGCCGCCGTCGCGCGCATCCTCACGCTCAAGTTCGAGCTCGGCCTGTTCGAGGACCCGCGCCGCCCCGACGACGCGCGCATCGCGCAGGTGCTCGGCATCCCCGAGCACGAGTCGGTCAACCTCGAGCTCACGCGTCGGTCGGTCGTGCTGCTGCGCAACGAGGGCGTCCTGCCGCTCGCGGGCGGCTGCACGGCGGGCGACGACGAGCGTGCCGTCGCGCCCGCGGGCGCCGAGCGCAAGCGCGTGCTCGTCGTCGGCCCGAACGCGCACGACACCGACGCGCAGCTCGGCGACTGGGCCGGCCGCTCGGGTCAGGTGGACTGGCTGCCCGACGGCCAGCCGCGCCACATGATCGAGACCGTGCTCGACGGCCTGCGCCGCCGCACCCCCGAGGGCTGGGAGGTGTCCTACGCGCGCGGCGCCGACATCCTCACGCTCGCGCCCGACCCCGAGGGCGATTTCTTCCCCGACGGGCAGCCGCGCCCGCAGGTCGTCATGCCGTGCGAGCCCGACGAGGCGCTCATCGCGGAGGCCGTCGCCGCGGCGCAGGAGTCCGACTACGTCGTCGCCGTCGTCGGCGACCGCATCGAGCTGATCGGCGAGGGCCGCTCGACCGCGACGCTCGAGCTCATCGGCGGGCAGGTCGCGCTGCTCGACGCGCTCGCCGCGACCGGCACGCCGCTGGTCGTCGTGCTCGTCGCGTCCAAGCCGCACGTGCTGCCCGACTCGGCGCTGCACGCCGACGCCGTGGTCTGGGCCGCGAACCCGGGCATGCGCGGCGGGCAGGCGATCGCCGAGATCCTGCTCGGCCTCGTGGAGCCGTCCGGCCGCCTGCCCCTCACGTTCGCGCGGCACGTCGGCCAGCAGCCCACGTTCTACAACCAGCTGCGCGGCCAGCACGGCACGCGGTACGCCGACCTCACGCAGCGCCCCGCGTTCGCGTTCGGCCACGGCCTGAGCTACACGACCCTCGAGTACGACGACCTCCAGGTGCTCACGCCGGCCGTCGGCCCGTCCGACGAGGTGCGGGCGCGCGTGACGCTGCGCAACACGGGCTCACGGCCCGCGCTGGAGACCGTGCAGGTGTACGTGAGCGACCTCGTGACCACCACGATGTGGGCCGAGTCCGAGCTCAAGGCGTACCGCCAGGTCACGGTCGAGCCCGGCCAGAGCGTCGTCGTCGACCTCACGCTGCCCGTCTCCGCGTGCTCGATCGTCGACGCCCAGGCGCGCCGCGTCGTCGAGCCCGGTGAGTTCGAGCTGCGCGTCGGCCCGTCGTCGGTGCGCGAGTCGCAGCTCACCGCGCGGTTCACCGTCGAGGGCTGAGTCACGTCTCGAACGCTGCCTGGTCACGGCCTGGCAACGACCTGCGCCGGTTCGGGTCGCAGCGGCCCGGCACCGGCTACGGTTGCGGCCATGCAGGTTCAGGTCATCGGCGACCACCGCGTCCTGGTGCTCCCCCGCACCGGTCCCTCCCTCGGCGCGAGCGAGGCGAACGACCTCGTCGGCGACGCCTGGGGCTACGACGCGAGCGTCGTGGCCGTCCCGGTGGAGCGGCTCGACCCGGCGTTCTTCCAGCTGAGCTCGGGCGTGGCCGGCGAGATCACGCAGAAGCTCGTCAACTACCGCCTGCACCTCGCGGTCGTCGGCGACGTCAGCGAGCACGTGGCTGCGAGCGACGCGCTGCGTGCGTTCGTCGTCGAGTCCAACCGGGGACGGCACGTGTGGTTCGTCGCGGACGACGACGAGCTCACCGAGCGGCTGGCGGGCTGACGCAGGTCGGGGCCGCTCGACGCCGGTGCGGGCGTCGGCAGGTGCCGTCGGGTCAGCCGACCTTCTCCCCGCGCAGGATCGAGGTCATCTTCTTGCCGCGCGCGAGCTCGTCGACGAGCTTGTCCGCCCAGCGCACCTTCTGCATGAACGGGTCGGTGATCTCCTCGACGCGGTAGCCGCAGATCACGCCCGTGATCAGGCGCGCGTCCGGGTTCATCCCCGGGGCCTGCGCGAAGAACGTCTCCAGGTCCACCTCGGCGGCGACCGCGCGGTCCAGCCCCGCCTCGTCGTAGCCCGTGAGCCACGTGAGCACCTCGCGCAGCTCGTCCGTGCTGCGCCCCTTGCGCTCGACCTTCGTGACGTAGAGCTCGTAGATGCTCGCGAACGTCATGCGTCGGACCCTGTCGTCCGCCATCTCGGCCACCCGCCCCTCGTCGTCGCTGGTCGTCGGTGCTGCTGGTCGTCGGTGCTCGTCGTCCGCGGCACACCCACCCGATCCCATGCTGCCAGCCGCGGCGGGGCCCGGGCGGTCCGGCTCGGGAGCGGGCCCCCACGACAGGTTCCCGACACCATGTCGGGAACAGGCGTAGGATCTGTGGACGTGAACGCCCACCCGGACCGCTTCCACCGCCTGCGCTGGTGGGGGCTCGCCGCGATCTCCGTCGGCGTCGCCCTCATCATCATGGACGCGACCATCGTCTCGGTCGCCATGCCGAACATCATCGAGTCGCTCGACCTGTCGACCACCCAGGTGCAGTGGGTGCAAGAGGTCTACACGCTCGTGTTCGCCGCGCTGCTCATGGTCTGGGGGACGACGAGCGACCGCATCGGCCGCCGTCGCCTGCTGATCACCGGGCTGGTCGTGTTCGTCGGCGCGAGCATCCTGTGCGCGTTCGCCACCTCGGGCGCGTGGCTCATCGCCGCCCGCGCGCTGCAGGGCGTCGGCGGCTCGATGATCCTGCCGACCACGCTCGCCCTGCTCAACGCGACGTTCCGCGGCCCCGAGCGTGGCATCGCGTTCGCGGTGTGGGGCTCCACGATCGGCTCGATGGCCGCCGTCGGGCCCGTGCTGGGCGGGTGGCTCACGTCGTCGTTCTCGTGGCACTGGGCATTCTGGATCAACGTGCCGTTCGGCATCGCCGTCATCGTGGGCCTGCTGCTCTGCGTCCAGGAGTCCCGCCAGCTCGACACCGCGCGCTTCACCGACTGGGTCGGCGCGGTCGCGTCGGTGCTGGGCTTCGGGATGCTGGTCTTCGCCCTCATCGAAGGCCGCGCGTACGGCTGGTGGTCGGCGCGCGAGTCCGCGCCCGTGAGTCTGGGTGAGCTGAGCATCATCCCGGTGCTGTTCGCGCTGTCCGTGATCGTGCTCGCCGCGCTCGTCGTGTGGGAGAAGGCGCGCGTCACCGCCGGCAGGTCCGTGCTGCTCGACGTCACGCTGTTCCGCATCCCGACCTTCAGCAACGGCAACGTCACCGCCCTGACCGTGTCTCTCGGCGAGTTCGGTCTCATCCTCTCGCTGCCGTTGTGGTTCCAGTACGTGCGCGGCATGGACGCGCTCGACGCCGGGCTCGCGCTCCTGCCGCTCGCGGTCGGCTCGTTCCTCGCGAGCGGCGGTGTGCACTCGCTGTCCAAGCGCCTGAGCGCGGTGCAGCTCGTCCGCCTCGGACTCGCGCTCGAGATCGCAGCGCTCGCCTCGCTCGCGCTGCTGATCCGCCCGGGCTCGTCCCTGTGGGTCACGGGTGTGCCGCTGTTCGTCTACGGCATGGGCGTCGGGTTCGCGACCGCGCAGCTCACGCAGCTGATCCTCGCCGACGTGCCCGTCGACCGCTCGGGTCAGGCGTCCTCGACGCAGTCCACCGCACGCCAGGTGGGCTCGGCGCTCGGCATCGCCGTGCTCGGCACGGCGCTGTTCACCACGCTGCGCGCGAGCACCGAGTCGCGCCTGGCCGACGAGATCGCCGCGGACCCGAAGGTCGACGGCCTCGTCGCGGCGGTCTCCGACTCCGCCGGCGCCCTCATCGAGCCGCTCGCGGCCAACCCCGCGACCGCGCACATCGCGGACGCCGCGCGTGAGGCACTCACGCACGGCGTCTCGGTCGCCGCGTGGACGGCCGTCGTCGCGCTCGTCGTCGGCTTCCTCACGACGATCCCGCTGGGCCGCTCGCGCGCGAGCGCGCCCGGACCGGACGGGCCGAGGTCCGACGAGACCGGGTCCGACCAGATCGCGTCCGACGAGACCGCGCAGGAGCCGGCGCGCGCCGCACGACGCGAGGGCTGACGGCCTCGAGCCTCAGGCCCGTTCCTGCCACGTGCACAGGCAGATGCGGTTACCCTGCGCGTCCGCCAGGACCCAGAAGCTCGGGGCGGCGCCGTCGTCCACCAGGCGCCCACCCGCGGCCAGTGCCGCGTCGATGCGCGGCTGCACCTGGCTCGGGTCCACCCACACGTCGAGGTGCCAGCGCTGCCGGGGCTCCTCGCTCCCGGACTGCTGGAACCAGACGGGCGGGAGCGCCTCGGCGGGGTCGCGCACCTCGTCGTCCTGGGCGCGGTAGCCGAGCGTCGCGGTGTAGAAGTCGATCACCTCGTGGTGGTCCGGGCTGTCGAGCGCGAGCTCGATGACGGCGCGCGACGTGCCCTGCAACGCGTGCCCGGCCTCGGCGGCGAACGCGCTGATGTCGCGCGCGAGCCGGACGTCGCGCTCGGTCACGCCGCCGGCGTCGTGACTCGTGAGCCGGACGTCGACGTGCGGGTAGCGCAGGTCGACGTCCGGATGGTGCCCCTGCTCCTCGGCCGCGGCGCCGATCCGGTTCGCGAGCGCGAGCCCGGCGGCGAAGCTCCCGGTGGCGATCCGGGTGTGAAGCCCGCCGGGCAGGTACACCCAGCCCGTCAGACCGGCGTCGGCGATCTGCTGTCCCGTCAGCGTTCCCATCGCCCCATGCTGACGCGCGCCTCCGACACGCGCAGGGCGAGCGGGCCGGGCGCTCGGGTGACCGGCCGCGACGCGCGTTCAGCACCTCGGGTGAATCGACGCCCCGGGGTAGCCGGTGCACTCGTGACGCTCAGTTGCCCCCGGCACGAGCCGATGGAGGACCTGGAGGTGGCCGGTGGTCGTCAAGGCTGTCCTGACGCTCGTCTCCGCCGCGGTCGCAGGTGTCGTCGCGGTGGCTCAGTGGCGACGACGCGCGACGACCGGGACCGCACCGCTCGCGCTGGTCATGGCCGCGGCCGCGTTCTGGGCCGTCGCCGAGGTCGCCGCCGCGAACGCGCCGTGGCCGCTCGCGCGGGACCTCGCGTCACCCGCGCTCCTGCCCGCGGGGAGCCTCGTCTCCGCCGGCGTCCTCTGGTACGCCCTGCACCTGTCCGGCCACGAGTCGTTCCTCACGCGACGCACCGCGCTGGCCCTCGCGGCCGAGCCCGTCCTCGTCGTCCTCGCGTCGGCGACGAACGGGCTCCACCAGCTCGTCGTCGTCGACGGCCCGTCCGGCCAGCGCCCCGCCGTCCTCTTCTGGGTCCACACGGCCTGGTGCTACGGGCTCATCGTGGCGGCCGTCGTGCTCCTCGTCCGGACCGCCGCCCGCTCCGTGCCCGGGCACCGCAGGGTCCTCGTCCTCGTCCTCGCGTCGTTGGCCCCGCCCCTGCTCGGCAACGTCGCCTCCCTCGTGTTCGAGGCGCAGGGCCTCGACCTCACCGGGGCGCTGTTCCTCGTCACCGCGTGCCTGTGGCTGTGGGTCGAGCGCAGTCGGCACCGGCTGCGGCGCACCCCGATCTCGACCCAGCAGGTCCTGCGCACGCTCCCGGACGCCGTGGTCGTCATCGACGACGACGGCGTGGTCGTCAGCGTGAACGAGGCTGCGCTCGCCCTCCTCGACCGGACCCCGTCCGACGTCGTCGGAGCGCCCTGGGCGAGGATCGCCCGCGACGTCCTCCCGTCCGAGGTCGCCTCGACCACGCGGACCGTCACGATGCTCGACGACGGCCGGCACCTCGACGTCCGGATCACACCCATGTACGCGCCGAACGGGAGCGTCGCCGGCTCGGTCGTCGTCGCCCGTGACGTCACCGAGCTCGAGCGGATGCGCGCCGAGCTCGCGGACCAGGTCCTGCGCGACCCGCTCACCGGGCTCCACAACCGCCGCCACCTCGACGCCGTCCTCGCCAGGATCGACGCGGGCGGCGCGTCCGAGCGATCCGTCGTCGCCGCCGTCGTCGACCTCGACCACTTCAAGCAGGTCAACGACCGCTACGGGCACGAGGTCGGGGACCAGGTGCCCGTCGCGTTCGCGGGCCAGCTCCGGCGGCTCTTCCGGTCCGCCGTGACCGGGTGACGGTCGCCGGGAGTGGGTGACCCGCCCCCGGCGCCTGAGCGAAGGGCGCGCCCGGGCGGGGGGCAGGTCCGTGCGGGGGTCAGGTCCGCGCGCGGGCGCGGTACGCGCGGGCCTTCATCACGTCGCCGCACTCCCCCATCGAGCACCACCGGCCGGACCGGTTGCGGGACGCGTCGTAGTAGACCCACTGGCAGGCGGGGTTGGCGCACGCCTTGAGTCGCTGCAGCCGCCCCTCGCGGTGCTCGTCCAGCACGACGACGAGCAGGCGGGCCAGGTCGTCGTCCTCGTCGGCGGGTGTCAGCCGGGGGCCGTCGGGGCCGACCCGGAGCACGACCCGCCGTCGCGCGGCCTCGTCGTCGAGAGCCGCCGGGTCGCCGTCGACCACGAACGCACGCAGGGCGTCGCGCAGCGCGCGCAACGGCGCGGGGGCCTCGGCGAGCGTGTCGACGCCGTGGAAGCGGTTGTCGGTGTTGAGCAGCGCCCGCAGTCGCTCGAGCGCGCCGGGCGCGACGCCCGGTTCAGCACCCTGGGTGATCCAGGGGTCCAGGGCGTTGACGACGGGCACGAGAGCCAGCATAGTCGTCACCATCGTGCAGTTTTCACTAGTGACGTTGGGACCGCGATGACGACGACCACCACACCGACCAGGCCACGCGCCGACCAGCCCGGGTGCGACACCTCCGACATGCTCACGATCCACGCGCTGTTCCGCCGCGCGTTCACGGACCTGCCCGACCTGGTGCGCGGCGTCGCCGACGGCGACCTGCGGCGCACCGCTGTCGTCGCCGCCCACGCACGTGAGGTCGCGGGCGCGCTGCACCACCACCACACCGGCGAGGACCAGCTCCTGTGGGACGAGCTCGAGAAGCGCGCGCCCGCGTGCGCGCTGCACGTCGGCCGCATGCGCGCCCAGCACGCCGTCACGGCCGAGGAGCTGCGTGAGCTGCACGAAGCGCTGCCCGCGTGGGAGCGGACGGCATCCGTACCCGCGCGCGAGCACGTCGCCGACGTCCTCGACACCATGCGGGACACGCTGCTGACGCACCTCGGCGACGAGGAGTCCGCGATCCTGCCGACCGCGTCCACGGTGATGACCCAGCGCGAGTGGTCCGCGCTGCACGAGCACGGGATGAAGTCCGTCCCGCGTGACCGCCTCCTGCTTCAGCTCGGCTGGATCCTCGAGGTCGTCCCCGCCGACGAGCGAGCGGGTTGGCTCAAGGCGAACCTCCCGGCCCCCGCCCGGCTGCTGTGGCACCTCGTCGGCCGACGCCGGTTCGCCGCCCACCGAGGACGCATCTACGCGAGCTGACCTCTCGCCGAGGCGCCGGGCGCGTCCCCGGCATCACGCCCGTCGACGCCGGCCATCCAGCCGCCGGACGTCGACCGGGCGTCCTCAGCAGAGGGCAGGGGTGCCGCCGTCGCCCGCCACGCACAGGTCCTTGCCCGGCCCGCCGTCCATGGTGTCCACCCCCGGGCCGCCGATCAGCAGGTCCTTGCCCGCTCCGCCCTCGAGCACGTCACCCCCGGGGCCTCCGAGCAGCAGGTCCGCGCCGTCACCGCCGATCAGGCGGTCGTCGCCCTTGCCGCCGATGAGGATGTCGGCACCGCCCAGGCCGCACAGCACGTCGTCGCCGTGCCCGCCGATCAGCAGATCGCTCCACGCGGTTCCCGTGCGGGTGCAGACCGCCTCGGCGGCGGGCTCCTCGATCTCGACCGCACCCGCCTCGCAGTCGGTGCCGGTCGGCCGGGTGACGCCGCGCTGGTCGACCGCGAAGACCGTGCACGCGGCGGCGGGGACGGCGCCGGCCACGGGGCTCGTGCCCAGCGGCAGCAGCGTCCGGGTCGGTCCGCCGTTGTCGGCCAGCGCCCCGAGCTGGACGTCGCCCACGCCGCTCTGGTCGCCGGGACCGCCGACGAACGCGCACGACGCGTCGCCGCCGACGTTGTACCCCGACGAGGTCGTCGTGCCGGCGATCGCGCAGTCCGTGCCGCCGCCCGCGGCCGCCCCGACGACCGAGCCGAAGCTCCCGAGATCCGCCCCGGTGGCGATGTTCGCGCCGGTCGGCGCGCTGTTGCCGACCACGGTCGCGTGCCGCAGCACCACGTCGCCGGTGCTGGTGGCGACACCGCCGCCGGCCACCTGCGCGGTGTTCCCCGAGAACGTCGAGTTGTCGACGTGGACCTCGCCGGTCACCGCGTGGATGCCGCCACCACGACCGTCCGCGCCGGTCGCCGAGTTCCCGCTGAACGTCGACCGCGTGACGACGACCTGGGCCTGCGGCGCGTCGTCGGTCAGCTCGACGATCGAGACGACCAGCCCGCCGCCCGGGCCGACGCGCGTGTTCCCGGCGACGGTCGAGTCGGTGATCGTCGCGGTCCGCTCATCGGTCGGCTCGTCCTGGTCGACCGCCCACACGATGCCACCGCCGGTCGTCGAGCCGGCCGGGACGTTCCCGGTGATCGTCGACCCGGTCACCACGAGGTCCCCGCACGCCGAGCAGGAGACGCCCGGTCCGCCGTTGTCGACGGCCGACGACCTGATGAACGTCAGCTCGCCCGCGCCCTGGCCCGTCGTGAAGACGCCGCCCTGGCCGTTGTCGCTGATCGTCGAGTCCTCGATGCCGACCGCGCCGTCGATCGCGCCGATCGCCCGCCCGGTGTGCTGCGTGATGGTCGACCCGTCGAGCGAGATCCCGCCGAACGAGACCCGGATGCCGGTGCCGGTGTTCGGCCCGAGCACCGAGTCGACGACCGCGATGCTCGACCCGTGGCCCTCCTCGCCGCTGTTCAGCACCGGACCGGTCGCCGCGTCGTTGCCGGACACGGTCACACCCGTCAGAGCGAGGTCGCTGTTGAACCGCACCGCGGCGCCGTCGAAGGTGTCGCCGCCGGTGATCGTGAGGTCGTCGATCGCGACCTCGGTGGTGCTGTCGAGCGTGTCGAGCACCCGTTCGCCCGGGCAGGTCTGCTCGACCGTCGAGCCGTTGCCGTCGATCGTCAGCGTCTGCGCGCCGGTGTGGTCGAGGTCGCCCGCGACGTTCGCGTCCTCGTCGTCGCCGCACACGGTGAGCTCGTACGTGGCGGCCGCGGCGAGGTCGACGACCGTGGGCTCCGTGGCCGCGTTGGCCGCGTCCAGCGCCTCACGCAACGAGACGAGGCCGTCGCCGCCGTCGACGACGTCGGCCGTCGTCGTCACGGTGACCGTCGCGGCCGCCGACGGGGTCGCGAGCAGCACCACCGGGATCGAGGCTGCAACGAGGGCGAAGGTGCTGACGACAGCGGCGCGCTTCATCATGGCGAGGTCCCCCAGACCGGGCCCGCCCGACGGCATTGTCGGATTCGCCCGATTTCGACACCTCAGGATCCACCCGACGGCGCGTGCCCGCCACCCCCCGCCGAAGAGAGCGACGGGGGGGCACCACCCCAGCGCCCTCGTCAGACGTTGAAGCGGAACTCCACCACGTCGCCGTCGTGCATGACGTAGTCCTTGCCCTCGATCCGGGCCTTGCCGGCGGCACGCGCGGCGGCGACCGAGCCGGTCTCGACCAGGTCGTCGAACGAGACGACCTCGGCCTTGATGAAGCCCTTCTGGAAGTCCGTGTGGATCACGCCGGCGGCCTGCGGCGCTGTCCAGCCCTGGCGGATCGTCCAGGCGCGGGCCTCCTTGGGCCCCGCGGTGAGGTACGTCTGCAGGCCGAGGGTGTGGAAGCCGACGCGCGCGAGCTGGTCGAGCCCCGCCTCGTCCTGGCCGTTCGCCTCGAGCATCTCGCGCGCCTCGTCGGGCTCGAGCTCGACGAGCTCGGACTCGAACTTCGCGTCGAGGAAGATCGCGTCGGCCGGCGCGACGAGCGCGCGCAGCTCGTCCTGCATCGCGGCATCCGCCAGGCCGGCGTCGTCGGTGTTGAAGACGTAGATGAACGGCTTCGACGTCATGAGCTGCAGCGCGCGGACGTGCTCGTCGTCGCCGAGGCCCGCGGAGAACAGCGTCTTGCCGGTCTGCAGCACCTCGAGCGCACGCTTCGCCGCGTCCAGCACCTCGGGCTCGGTCTTCTTGCCGCGGACCTCCTTCTCGAGACGCGGGATCGCGTTCTCGAGCGTCTGCAGGTCGGCGAGGATCAGCTCGGTCGAGATGATCTCGATGTCGTCCTTCGGGCTCACCTGGCCGGACACGTGCACGACGTCGGGGTCGGCGAACGCGCGCGTGACCTGGCAGATCGCGTCGGCCTCGCGGATGTTCGCGAGGAACTTGTTGCCCAGGCCCTCGCCCTCGGAGGCGCCCTTGACGATGCCGGCGATGTCGACGAACGAGACCGTGGCGGGCACGGTCCGCTCCGAGCCGAAGACCTCGGCGAGCTTGTCCAGCCGCGGGTCGGGCAGCGGCACGACGCCGACGTTCGGCTCGATCGTCGCGAAAGGGTAGTTCGCGGCGAGCACCTGCGCGCGGGTCAGGGCGTTGAAGAGGGTGGACTTGCCGACGTTGGGCAGGCCGACGATGCCGATGGTGAGTGCCACGGGCGGACAGTCTACGGGGGCGCTCGCACGGCCCGGTCCGCCGCGGGACTACTCGAACGCGATGACCTTCTGCAGCAGCATCGGCGCGCGCCGGTCCAGCAGGCGCCCACCCACGCGGACACCGACCGTCAGCCACACGGCACCGAGCGCGAGCCCGACGACGAGCGCGCCCCACCCGAGCAGCGCCGACGCACGCGCGACCGCGACCCACGCGAGCACCGCGGGCGGCAGCGCCGCGACGAGCACGGCCGTCCACCCGACCATCTGCGACAGCACGGTCGCGAGCGACGCGCCCTGCCGGGTCTGGAACGGGTTCTCCCCCGGCTGCTGCACGGGCTGCACGAACAGCGCCGACACGATGCTCGCGCCGCCGTACGACGTGAGCAGGATCCCCATCGCCGCACCGAGCAGCGCCGGGAGCGCATCGACCCGATCGGCGATCACGGCACTGGCGACCGTGATCACCACGACGAGCGGCAGTGCGACGACCGCCGACGCGATCACGCGCCCGAGCCGGTCGACCCACCCGCGCACCCCCGCGCTGACGTGCATCCAGAACGCCGAGCCGTCGTAGGACACGTCCGCGCTCAGCCCCCATCCGGACACGAGCGCCGCGAGCAGACCCGAGACGAGCAGCATGCCGCCGCCTCGCCCGACCACCCACATGAGCACCGGGATGAACGGCACGATCGCGAGCGCGATCGCGTAGCGAGGGTCGCGGAACCAGTACACGAGGCACCGGCCGGCGACCGCACCGAGCGGCGTCGCCGGGATGCGGCCGAGCACGCCGATGCCGTTCGACCGAGCGGTGCTGCTCACGGCGCGCGCGGGCTCCGTGAGCGTGCGTGCGAGCGCGACCGACCAGAGGCGTAGCGCGAGCCAGAGCGTCGCCGCGGCGATCGTGAGCCGCGCGAGCGCCGGCAGCCAGTCGCCCGTGGCGGCATCGGCCGCCGCGGCCCACGGCGCGCCGAACGGCGTCCACGCGAGCACGCGCACCAGCCCGTCGAACGAGCTCCGGTCGACCGTGACCTCGCCGATGCCTGACAGCACCGGCCCGATGCTGATGACCGCGACGAGCCCGACCATCGCGAGCACCTCACGCGCCCGCCGGCGCGCCACGAGCGGCGCGAGCAGCGCGACGAGCGCCCGACCGCCGACGACGGCGACCGCGAGCCCGAGCACCCCGCCGACGAGCCCGACGACGAGCGCGAGCGGGTGCCGGAACCACGCGAAGCTCGTCGCGACCGCCGCGACCGCGCTGAACGCGCCGGGGATCCCGACGAGCGCCGCCACCGCGAGACCCGCCACCAGCTCGCGGCGCGGGATGGCGAACGTCGCGAACCGCTCGGGGTCGAGCGTGGCGTCGACGCCGAACGCGAGCAGCGGGACGAACCACCACCCGACGACGAGCGCAGAGCCCAGCAGCACCGTCACCGTGCGCTGCAGCTCGACGTCCTGCGTCCCGACGGCCACCATCCCGGCCACGACGAGCACCGCGAAGCCGAGCGCGTACAGCGCCCCGAAGACGAACCCGATGACCTGCCAGACGCTGCGCTTGAAGCCGTTGAGCAGCAGCGCGAGCTTCAGTCGGACGAGGTGCGCAACCACGCGAGCCCCTCCCCGCTGACCCGGCCGCCCACGAGCTCCACGAACCGGTCCTCGAGGCTCGCACCCGCGCGCACCTCGTCGACCGTCCCCGCAGCGAGCACGTGCCCGCCCGCGACGACGGCCACGTGGTCGCACATGCGCTGCACGAGGTCCATGACGTGCGACGACACGATGACCGTGCCGCCGGAGGCGACGTACTGCGCGAGGATGTCGCGGATGTTCGCGGCCGAGACCGGGTCGACGGCCTCGAACGGCTCGTCGAGCACCAGGAGCCGCGGGGCGTGCACGAGCGCGCACGCGAGCGCGATCTTCTTCGTCATGCCCGCGGAGTAGTCGACGACGAGCGTGCGCGCGTCCGCGACGAGGTCCATCGCGACGAGCAGGTCGCGCGCGCGCTGCGCGACCGTGTCCCGGTCGAGCCCGCGCAGCAGGCCGGCGTAGGTGATGAGCTGCTCGCCCGTGAGGCGGTCGAAGAGCTTGACGCCGTCGGGCAGGATCCCGATGAGCGCCTTGCCCGCGACCGGGTCGGCCCACAGGTCGCGCCCGTGCACCAGCACCGTGCCCGCATCCGGCGTGAGCAGGCCGGTGGCCATCGACAGCGTCGTCGTCTTGCCCGCGCCGTTCGGTCCGACGAGCCCGTAGAACGAGCCGGCGGGCACGACGAGGTCGATGCCCGCCACGGCGACCTTCTCGCCGAACCGTCGCCACAGCCCGCGCAGCTCGAGCGCGGGGGGCGCCGGGCTGGCCGGCGCGTCGGTCGCCGGCGCTGGGCTCGTCGGCGCGGCGCCGGTCGCGCCGGCCGGCACCCCGGCGGGCTCGCTGACGGGACCTCCCGCCGCGGCGGCGGCCTCGGGTGGCGGCACGGCGTGCGGGTTCGGCAGGTCGGGGGTCAGGTCGTCGGGCACGCGGGCCAGCATAGGCAACGCGACCGGGCGCTCATCGACGTTCGCGCGCGTCGTGACCTGGACCGACGCGCGCGACTCCCCGCGCCTTCCTGCCTGCCCGGCTCCGGGCCGGGCTGGTTCGTGGTCCGGCCCGCCGGGAGCCGGTCGTCGTCGTGTCGGTGGTGTCTGGCACGGTGCGGGCCATGGGACAGATGCTGCTCGGGCTGCTGATCGGACTGGTCGTGGGTGCGGCCGTCGCGTGGGTGCTCGCCACGCGCCGCTCCGAGCACGCCGTGCGCGCGGCCGAGGTGGCCGCGGCCACGGCGACGGCACGGCTCGAGGCCGAGCGCGCCGCGACGCAGGGCGCCGCTGCGCACGTCGCCGAGCAGTTCCGGGCGCTCGCGTCGGACGCGCTCGCACAGAGCTCCGAGCAGTTCCTCGCACTGGCGTCCCAACGGTTCGCGGCCGATCGGCAGACGCAGGTCGGCGAGCTCGCGCAGCGCGAGCAGGCCGTCCGTGCGCTCGTCGACCCGCTGACCCGCACGCTCGAGGAGGTCCGCGGCCAGATGCACGCCGCCGACCGGGCCCGGGCCGAGGCCGCCGCCGCGCTGCGCGAGCAGGTCGAGCAGATGCGCTCGACGTCCGAGCGCGTGCGCGCCGAGACCGCGCAGCTGGTCACCGCGCTGCGCGCCTCGCAGGTGCGCGGGCGCTGGGGCGAGATGCAGCTGCGCCGCGTCGTGGAGGCAGCGGGGATGCTCGCGCACGTCGACTTCGAGGAGCAGGAGCACGCACGCACCGACGACGGCCTGCTGCGCCCGGACATGGTCGTGCGGCTCGCGGGCGGCAAGCAGGTCGTCGTCGACGCGAAGGTCGCGTTCCTCGGCTACCTGGAGGCCCACGAGGCGTCCGACGAGCGCGTGCGCGCCGAGCGGCTCGCGGCGCACGCCCGGCACGTGCGCGCGCACGTCGACTCGCTCGCGCACAAGCGGTACTGGGACCAGTTCGCGCCCGCGCCGGAGTTCGTCGTCATGTTCGTCCCCGCCGAGGCGTTCTGGCACGCGGCGCTCGAGCAGGACCCCGGGCTGTGGGAGTACGCGGCGGACCGCGACGTCATCGTCGCGACGCCGACGACGCTGCTCGCGCTGCTGCGCACGGTCGCGTACGCGTGGCGGCAGGACGCGCTCGCGCAGAACGCGCAGCAGGTGCTCACGCTCGGCAAGCAGCTGCACGGACGCCTCGCGACGCTCGGCAGCCACCTCGCGAAGCTCGGCCGCTCGCTGGACGCCGCCGCGGGCGCCTACAACCAGACGGTCGGCTCGCTCGAGACGCGCGTGCTGGTCAGCGCGCGCCGGTTCGCCGAGCTCGGCGTCGTGAGCGATGCGCTCGAGACACCGCCGCCCGCCAACCCGCAGCTGTCGGCCCTGAGCGCGCCCGAGCTCGTCGCGTCGGCCGCGGACCAGCTCGTCAGCCTCGACGGCTTCGACACGAGCGCCGGCCGCGACGCCGCGGCGCTCGACCGCGAAGCGGCACAGGACGCCGACGACCTCCCCGACTCCGCCACGACCGCGTGACCCGCCAGCGGTCGTCGCGCGACCGTGGCACCCGCCAGCGGTCGTCGCGCGACCGTGGCACCCGCCAGCGGTCGTCGTGCGACCGCGATGCGGTCGTCGTGCCCGCGGGTGTCAGGCGGGGGTGACGTCGAGGGCACGGCGACCCTCGCGGCGCGGCCGGACGGGCGCGTTGCCCGCCGCCTTGAGGTCGGCGCGCAGCTCGCGCGGCAGCGAGAACATGAGGTCCTCGGTCGCCGTGCGGACCTCCTCGACCTCGCCGAAGCCCTGCGTGGCCAGCACGTCGAGGACGTCGCGGACCAGGATCTCCGGCACCGAGGCGCCTGAGGTCACGCCGACCGTCGTCGCACCCTCGAGCCAGGCCAGGTCGATCTCGGCGGCCTTGTCGATCCGGTAGGACGCGCGGGCGCCGTTCTCGAGCGCGACCTCGACGAGCCGCACCGAGTTCGACGAGTTCGCCGACCCGACCGTGATGACCACGTCACACTGCGGCGCGATCTTCTTCACCGCGACCTGGCGGTTCTGCGTGGCGTAGCAGATGTCGTCGCTCGGCGGGTCCTGCAGCGCGGGGAACCGCTCGCGCAGGCGTCGCACGGTCTCCATGGTCTCGTCGACCGAGAGCGTGGTCTGCGAGATCCACACCACGCGCTCCGGGTCGCGGACGACCACGTCGGCCACCGACTCCGGCGAGTTCACAACCTGGATCCGCTCGGGCGCCTCGCCCTGCGTGCCTTCGACCTCCTCGTGCCCGTCGTGCCCGATGAGCAGGATGTCGTAGTCGTCGGACGCGAAGCGCACGGCCTCCTTGTGCACCTTGGTGACCAGGGGGCACGTCGCGTCGATGGTCTGCAGCGAGCGTGCGGCCGCCGCCGCGTGCACGGCCGGCGAGACGCCGTGCGCCGAGAACACGACGCGCGCACCCTCGGGCACCTCGTCGGTCTCGTGCACGAAGATCGCACCCCGGGCCGCGAGCGTCTCCACGACGTACTTGTTGTGGACGATCTCCTTGCGCACGTACACGGGAGCGCCGTAGTGCTCGAGGGCCTTCTCCACAGCGATCACCGCGCGGTCGACGCCGGCGCAGTACCCACGGGGCGCGGCGAGCAGCACCTTCTTGCGTGCGGAGGGATCGGTCACGCGTCCGAGTCTAGGTGCTGCCCACGGACGTGCCGCCTGCGCAGGCGTGGGCCGACGCCACCCACCCACCACGTTCACGTCTCCCCCGCACCACCCCCGAGCACACGACTCCGACGCGGCGACCTGACCACGAGCGCCATCCATGGAACGCGAGCGCGGGCGATCGGGCGCGACCGCCGGTGTTCGGCCGCGAGCGCTGCCTCTGGGTGACTGCGCTCGCACCCGATCCACCGCGCTCACGGGCTGGGCCGGGTCGCGGGCGGCCCGGCGAGCGCGGGTGTTCGGGCGCGAGCGCGGGTGTTCGGGCGCGACCGCTGTCTCTGTGTGACCGCGCTCGCACCCGATCTACCGCGCTCGCGGGGTGGGCCCGGTCCGGGGGGGAGCGGGGGCGCGGGGCGACCGGCGAGCGCGGGCGAGCGGCCGGCGCGGGCGCGGGTCCGTGTGGGTGGGGTGGGTGCGGGCGGCGGGTGGGGTGGGCGTGGGAGGAGTAGGGCAGGGTGGGGGCGTGAGCGAGTGGGCGGCGGACGAGCGCGGTGGACCGGGCGACGTGCGTGCGGGCGACGCGCGTGCGGGCGACGCGGGTGCGGGCGTGGCGGCGGGTGCGGGCGGCGCAGCGGCGGGTGCGGGCGCGGCGGCGGGTGCGGGGGCGTTGGAGGGTGCCCCAGTGCCGGGCGGAACGGGTGGGCGGCTGCCGTTGCCGGTGAAGGCTGCCGACACGACGCCCGATCGGCCGTGGCCCGTGCGGCACCTCGCCCCCAAGATCGCGGACTACGTGCAGCGCATGCCCCCGGTGTGGATCGAGGGGCAGGTGCTCGACCTCAAGCGGTGGAACTCGATGTGCTTCCTCACGCTGCGGGACACGGACGTCGACATGTCGATCTCCGTCACGACGAGCGCGGGCAACGTCGCCCGGCTCGGCAAGGGGGTCGGCGACGGCGCGCACCTCGTCGTGCACGCGCGCCCGACGTACCACCTCAAGCGCGGCAGCCTGTCGTTCGCGGCGGACGACGTGCGGCTCGTCGGGCTGGGTGAGCTGCTCGAGCGGATCGAGCACCTGCGGCGCGTGCTGGGGTCGGAGGGCCTGTTCGACGAGTCGCGCAAGCGTCCCCTGCCGTTCCTCCCTGCGGTCGTCGGGCTGGTGTGCGCGCAGCAAGGCGACGCCGAGCACGACGTCGTGTCGAACGCCCGCGCGCGGTGGCCCGCCGTGCGGTTCGAGATCCGCCGCGTCACGGTGCAGGGGCCGCGCGCGGTGCCCGAGGTGAGCGCCGCGATCGCCGAGCTCGACGCGAACCCGCGGGTCGAGGTGATCGTCGTGGCCCGCGGCGGTGGGTCCTTCGAGGACCTGCTGCCGTTCAGCAACGAGACGCTCGTGCGCGCAGCGGCCGCGTGCCGCACGCCGCTGGTCAGCGCCATCGGCCACCACCTCGACGCCCCGCTGCTCGACCTCGTCGCGGACCTGCGCGCGTCGACCCCGACCGACGCGGCGAAGCGGATCGTGCCTGACGTGGCCGAGGAGCGCGCGCGGATCGCTCAGGCGCGCCTGCGCAGCCGAGGGGCGCTGGTCCAGCGCCTGCAGCGCGAGCAGACCGCCCTGGACCACTGGCGCAGCCGTCCCGTGCTCGCGCAGCCGTCGACGCTCGTCGACGCGCACGAGTCGCGCGTGCACGCGCTTCGGGACAGCGCACGCCGGACGCTGGGGCACCTGCTCGACCGTGCGAGCACCGAGGTGCGGGGGCTGGCCGGTCACGTGCGCGCACTGTCCCCCGCGGCGACGCTCGACCGCGGGTACGCCGTGGTGCAGCGCGCCGACGGGCTGGTCGTGCGCGACCCGGCCGAGGTCAAGGCCGGCGACGCGCTGCGCGTCCGTGTCGCGCGCGGCGAGCTGGCCGCGCAGGTCGTCGACCGCTGACGCCGCACACGCTCCGGTCGCTCCGTGGCGATGTGGGCGCGTTCTGGTTGACTGGCGGCCGTGCCGAAGGAGACGACCCAGCCCGTGGACGACGCGACTGCCGGACCGAACGCCGACGTCCAGGCGCTGAGCTACGAGCAGGCGCGTGACGAGCTGGTCGCGGTGGTCGGCCGTCTGGAGAGCGGCGCGGAGTCGCTCGAGGAGTCGCTCGCGCTGTGGGAGCGCGGCGAGGCCCTCGCGGCGCGGTGCCAGCAGTGGCTGGACGGCGCACGCGACCGCCTGGCCGCGGCACGCGGTGAGACGGCCCGCGACGAGGCGGGCGACGACGCATGAGCCCGGCCCGCCCGGGTCCGCACGACGAGCGGGCGCTCGTCGTCGGTGAGGCGCTCATCGACGTCGTCGCGCGAGCCGACGGCACGCGCGAGGAGCACCCGGGTGGCAGCCCGGCGAACGTCGCGCTCGGGCTCGGCCGGCTGGGCCGGGCGGTCGACCTGCTCACGTGGCTCGGCCACGACGCCGCGGGAGACGCCGTACGGCGGCACCTGGCGGCGTCGCACGTGCGCGTCCTGACGGGCGACCGCTCCGCGGTCCGCACGCCGGTCGCGACCGCGCACCTGGACGACGCGGGCGTCGCGACGTACGAGTTCGACCTCGAGTGGGACCTCCCGACGACGTGGGAGGGCGACGACGCGACACCGCTCGTCGTCCACACGGGGTCGATCGCCGCGGTGCTCGAGCCGGGAGGCACGCGCGTCGCGCACGAGATGGCGCGCCGGCAGTCGTCGGCGACGCTCACGTACGACCCGAACCTGCGCCCCGCGCTCATGGGCAGCGCCGAGCACGCGGCCGGCTACGTCGAGGCGATGGTGCGCCTCGCGGACGTCGTCAAGGTCAGCGACGAGGACCTCGCGTGGCTGCACCCGGGTGTCGCACCCGCGGAGATCGCCGAGGAGTGGACGCGTCGCGGTCCCGCGATCGTGGTGGTGACGCACGGCAGTGAGGGCGCGTTCGCTGCCACCTCGGCGGGCGCGCGGCTGCAGGTGCCGGCTCCGCAGGTCACGGTCGCGGACACCGTCGGCGCGGGCGACTCGTTCATGGGCGGGCTGATCGACGGGCTGTGGTCGGCGGGGCTGCTCGGCGCGGCTCGCCGCGAGGCGCTGCACGACGTGTCCGCCGAGACGGTCGAGGCGGTGCTCACGCGGTGCGCGCGCATCGCGGCGATCACCGTGTCCCGCGCCGGGGCCAACCCGCCACGCTCGGCCGAGCTCGACTGAGCCGACCAGCAGGACCCGCGAGCAAGCCGGCCGCAAGCAGGCCGCACGGACGACGACGAGATCAGGCCGACCGCTGGGTGCGCTTCTCGCGCTCCTGCGCGCGCTCGAGCGACGCCTTGCGATCGGCCTCGTTCCGCTCGTCGATCTCCCGCGCGCGGTCGGCGTCGAACGTGAGGTTCTCGCCCGACTCCGGGTCGAAGACCATGAGCTTGGCGGGGTCGAACCACAACGTCGCGGTGTCGCCGTCGCGGATCCGCGACTCGGAGTCGAGCGCGACGACCAGCTGCGTACGCATGCCCTCGCCGTCGAGGTCGCGGTCGAGCTCCTCGAGCGTGCCGGCCACCTCCGAGCTCGTCTCGAACGGCACGTAGGCGTACAGGTCGGAGCCCAGCCACTCGGTGACGTCGACCTCGGCGTCGAACGTGACGCCCGCATCCTTCTTCCCGTCCTCGAGCAGCGAGGTGTCCGCGAAGTGCTCGGGCCGCAGACCGACGATGACGATGTCGCGCGACCCGATCCGCGAGCGCAGGTCGTCGGAGAGCGGCACGTCCGCGAACGGCAGGGAGAGGGTGTCGCCGGAGACCTCGCCGGGCAGGAAGTTCATGGGCGGCGAGCCGATGAACCCGGCGACGAACAGGTTGACGGGCTGCTCGTACAGGCCGCGCGGTGAGGCGACCTGCTGCAGCTCGCCCTTGCGGAGCACGGCGACGCGGTCGCCGAGCGTCATGGCCTCGGTCTGGTCGTGCGTGACGTACACGGTCGTCGTGCCGAGCCGGCGCTGCATGCGGGCGATCTCGGTGCGCATCTGGCCGCGCAGCTTCGCGTCGAGGTTGGACAGCGGCTCGTCGAACAGGAACGCGTTGGCGTCGCGGACGATCGCACGGCCCATCGCGACGCGCTGACGCTGGCCGCCGGAGAGGTTCGCGGGCTTGCGGTCCAGGTGGTCCTGCAGCTCGAGGGTCTTGGCGGCGAACTCGACCTTCTCGCGGATCTCGTCGTCCGTGAACTGGCCCTTGGTGAGCCGCAAGGGGAACGCGATGTTCTCGTACACGGTCAGGTGCGGGTACAGCGCGTAGTTCTGGAACACCATCGCGAGGTGGCGTTCGCGCGGCGCCTTGTCGTTGACGACCTGGTCGCCGATCTTCAGCTCGCCCGACGTGATGTCCTCGAGCCCGACGATCATCCGCAGCAGGGTGGACTTCCCGCAGCCGGACGGCCCGACGAGGATGACGAACTCGCCGTCGGCGATGTCCAGGCTCACGCCCTTCACGGCGAGGTAGCCGTCGCCGTAGCGCTTGACGATGTCCTTGAGGGTGATGGCAGCCATCGGAAGTCTCCTTGTTCAGCCCTTGACGGCGCCCTGGGTCAGGCCGGACACGATCTGGCGCTGGAACAGCAGCACCAGGATGACGACGGGGATGGTCACGACGACCGCAGCCGCGGAGATCGCCCCGGTGGGCTCCTCGAACTGCGACGCACCGGTGAAGAACGCGAGCGCCGCGGGGACGGGGCGGGCCGCGCTCGTCGAGGTCAGCGAGATGCCGTAGACGAAGTCGTTCCACGCGATGAAGAACGCGATCAGCGCGGTGGTGAACACCCCGGGAGCGGCGAGCGGCACGATCGCCTTGCGGAAGGCCTGCCAGCTCGTCGCGCCGTCGACCTGCGCGGCCTGCTCGAGCTCCCACGGGATCTGCCGGAAGAACGCCGCGAGCGTCCAGATGGAGATCGGCAGCGTGAGCGACAGGTACGGGATGATCAGGCCGAGCCACGTGTCGTAGAGGCCGATGTTGCGCCACAGGTTGAACAGCGGCGTGACGATCGAGATGACGGGGAAGATCGAGACGCCGAGCGCCGTGGTCAGGATGAGCTTCTTGCCGCGGAAGTCGAGCCGCGCGATCGCGTACGCCGCGAGCGTCGCGAGGACCACGGCGACGAACGTGGCGATCAGTGAGATGCCGATGGAGTTGCGCAGCGCGGGCAGGAACAGGTCCTTGGCCGAGCCGGCGAAGATCTGCTCGTAGTTCGTCGTCGTCCAGGTCTTCGGCCAGAACGTGCCGAGGTTGAGCTGGCTCGGCAGCTTGAACGACGTCGCGATGATCGACACGACGGGCAGCAGCGCCCACACGAGCACGACGACGGTGATGACCGCCCACGCGACCTTGGCCCGGGTCGTCAGCGTGCGCATCAGCCCTCCCCCCTCGCGCTGGCCAGGTCGACCTTGAACAGCTTGATCGCGACGAAGCAGATCCCGATGACGCACAGGAACAGCAGCACGGAGATGGCCGAGCCGAGTCCGATCTCGAGGCGTCCGATCGACGTCCGGTACGCGAGCAGCGAGAGCACGTCGGTGCCGTTCGCGCCGTTCGTCATGATGAACACGTTGTCGAAGATGCGGAACGCGTCCAGGGCCCGGAACAGGACGGCGACCATGATCGCGGCCTTCATGTTCGGCAGGACGACCCGTTGCAGGCGTTGCCACGCCGTCGCGCCGTCGACCTGCGCGGCCTCCTCGAGCTCGCCCGGCACCTGCGAGAGCCCGGCGAGCAGGAGCAGCGAGATGAACGGGGTCGTCTTCCAGATCTCCGAGGCCATGATGACGAACAGGCTCGTGCCCTGGTGCGCGAACCAGTTGAGGTCGGGGTCGATCCCCGGCACCCAGTCGAACCAGTGGTTGACGAAGCCGGAGTTGATGTCGAACGCGTAGAACCACGCGAACGCGGAGACGACCGTGATGATCCCGTAGGGGACCAGGATCGCCGTGCGCAGGACCCCGCGCAGCTGCCTGATCGCGCGGTGCATGACGAGCGCCAGGAAGAACCCGAGCACGAGCTCGACGAGCACGGTGATGATCGTGATGACGGCCGTGACGAGGAACGCCTGCCAGAACACCGGGTCGGACAGCACGACGACGTAGTTCTGGCCGGCGTTGAACTCCTTGTCGGAGGGTGCGGTGAGCCGGTAGGAGAACAACGAGTCGTAGAACGCCTGCAGGATCGGGTAGATCGTCACCGCGAGCATCACGACGAACGCGGGACCGGCGAGCCACCAGCCCAGGCGGGCCTCGTCGCGCGCACGGTCGCTGCGACGTGCCGCGCGCGGCTCGCCGTTCTCGCTCGTCGTGGCGCCCGGGGCGACAGCGGAGGACGTCACAGCAGGGCCTCCCCTCGCAGGACCGCGGTGATGAAGTCGGTGGACGTGGTCGGCGTGGTCTCGGGGTCGACCGAGGCCGGCGGGTGCCACGTCTCCTGCAAGCCCGTGGAGACCTCGTTGTAGTACGGGGTCTGCGGGCGCGGCGCGGCGTTCTCGAGCGACTCCCGGATGACGTCCGCCATCGGGAACGCCTCCTGCACGGCCTCGTCGTCGTAGGCCTTGGTCGACGCCGGCGGGTTCCCGTTCGTCGCGAAGTAGTACGCCTGGTTCTCGGGGCTGACGATGCACTGTGCCGCCGCGAGCGCGAAGTCGACGTGCGCGCTGAACGCACCGATCCCCAGGTTGATGCCGCCGTACGGCGGTCGGGCCTCGGTGCCCTCGTCGACCCGCGGGTAGATCGCCCAGCCGATGTCGTCGACGAGGTCGGCGTCGAGCGTGCCGTCCTCGACCGCCGCGTTCGTCGCGGACCACACGAACGGCCAGTTGACCATGAACGAGCCGTTGTCCCGCTGGAACACCGTCATCGTCGCGTTCTCGTCGGCCGTCGGCAGGCCGGCGCCGCCGAGGCCCTCGCGCCCGATGGTCCCGATGATCTCGGCGGCCGCACGGCCGGCGTCGGACTCGAGCCCGAGCTCGACCTCGTCGGCGGGCGCCTCGGGGTTCTCGATGATGTGCCCGCCGGCCGACTCGACCAGCGCGTTGATCCACACCGTGAGCGACTCGGCCTTGGCGCCCTGGACCCCGAGGACCTTGCCCTGCTCGGCGGCCGCGTCCATGATCTGCTGCCACGTCACGGGCTCCTTCGACGGGTCCAGGCCCGCCTTCTCCGCGACCGACTTGCGGTACCAGAGCAGCTGGGTGTTGGCCCAGAACGGGATCGCGACGAGCTCGTCCCGCCACGTCGCGCCGTCGATCGCGCCCTGCACGACGTCCGCGGTGACCGCCTCGGCCACGTCGTCGGGGATCGGCGCGAGGAAGCCCGGCTCGGCGAGCTCGGGGATGAACGGCGGGTCCAGGCTCATGATGTCGATCGACGAGTCCTTCGCGGCCAGTCGGCGCGCGAGCTGCTCGCGCTGCGAGGCGGCGTCGCGCGGGAGGACCTCGGTCGTGATCCGGTACTCGCCCTCGGCGGCCTCGGTGCACCGGGAGGCGATCTCGACCTGACCGCCGTTGTCCGGGTTGATGTACCACGTGAGCGTCGGCGGGCCCGACTCGCTCGCGCACGCGGCGAGCGTCAGGGCGAGCGCCAGGGCGGCGGTCGCCGCCATGCCGCGGTTGCGTCGTCGCACGCTGTCTCCCGTCCTCGTCGCTCCGTTGCGTCCTGGGACCTGGGTACACCCGCGCGAACGGTGCCGCACGCCGGGAAGGCTCGCGACGTGCGATCGCGCGGCACGCCGCGTGGCAGCCGTCACCCCGTGTGCCCGGTTCGCGAACGCCGCGCGACGAGACGAGACGGACCTGCGACGATGGCGCCGTGACGACACCACTGACCCCGGCCGCCGCCTGGGCCGCGCTCAAGGCCGGCAACGAACGATTCGTGAACGACGCGATGCTGCACCCGTCCCAGGGCGTCGACCGGCGCTCCGAGGTGGAGAGCGGGCAGAGCCCGTTCGCGGTCCTGTTCGGCTGCTCGGACTCGCGCGTCGCGGCCGAGATCATCTTCGACCGCGGCCTCGGTGACCTGTTCGTCGTCCGGACCGCCGGGCACGTGATCGACACGACCGTCGTCGGCTCGATCGAGTACGGCGTCGAGCTGCTCGGCACGCCGCTCGTCGTCGTGCTCGGCCACGACTCGTGCGGTGCCGTGGCCGCGGCGACGGCCGCGCTCACGCAGGGCGCTCAGGCCCCTGGCATGGTCAGCGCCGTCGTCGACCGCGTGATCCCGAGCATCGTCGGTCTGACGCGGCTCGGCGAGCCGATCGAGTCGCTCGCCGCGGCGACGCTCGGGCACGAGCACGTCAAGCACACCGTCCGCATGCTGCAGACCTACTCCGTGATCCTCGCGGAGGCCGTCGCGCAGGGGCGGTGCGCGATCGTCGGGCTCGAGTACACGCTGACCGACGGGCGCGTGCGCATCGCCGAGGTCGTCGGCGACATCGGCGAGGCCTGACCCGCCGCCCCGTCCCCGGGCCGGGGCCCCGGTTCACGGACGGCGCTGCTACGGGTACCAGGGCTCGTCGGGCCGGGGCCGGGCCGAGGACTCGTCGTCGTGCGGCGTCGTGCGCTCCCGCCAGTACACGGACCCGTCACCCCGGCGGCCGAGCAGACCCGCCTCGACGAGGTCGCGGCGCAGGCGGACCGGGTCGTCGACCAGGTCGGCGAGCCGCTGGGTCACCTCGCGCTCGTCGGCCCACTCGCCCGACGCCAGGACGCGCGAGGCGAGGTGCTCGACGACGAGGTCCCGGTCGCTGCGGCGCCGCGGCGAGCGCACGAGGCGCCCCCGCTCGAAGAACCGCTCGGCGGGGCACGCGTCCGCGGGCCGCGGCTCCGGGAGAGGCGTCTCGTCGGTCACGCCGACCAGTGTGGCCGGTGCGGCAGGATGGGTGCATGACTTCTGCGCCTGGCGACGACGCCGTCGACTACCGGATCGAGCACGACACCATGGGTGAGGTCCGCGTCCCCGCGGCCGCCCTGTACCGCGCGCAGACGCAACGCGCGGTCGAGAACTTCCCGATCTCGGGCACCGGCCTCGAGCGCGGGCACATCGAGGCCCTCGCCCGCATCAAGAAGGCCGCGGCGCGTGCCAACGCCGAGCTGGGGGTGCTGCCCGCGGACGTCGCCGAGGCGATCGTCGGCGCGGCCGACGAGGTCGCGAGCGGTGCGCACGACGCGCACTTCCCCGTCGACGTGTTCCAGACGGGCTCGGGTACGAGCTCGAACATGAACACCAACGAGGTCGTCGCGACCCTCGCGACGCGCGCGCTCGGCCGGGACGTGCACCCGAACGACCACGTCAACGCCTCGCAGTCGTCCAACGACGTGTTCCCGACGAGCGTGCACGTGGCCGCGACCGCGGGCGTCGTCCGCGACCTCGTGCCGGCCCTCGAGCACCTCGCCGCCGCGCTGCAGGACAAGGCCGACGCGTGGGCGACCGTCGTCAAGTCCGGGCGCACGCACCTCATGGACGCCACCCCCGTGACGCTCGGGCAGGAGTTCGGCGGGTACGCCGCCGCGGTCCGCTACGGCGTCGAGCGCCTGCAGGCCGCGCTGCCGCGTGCCGCGGAGGTACCGCTCGGCGGGACGGCCGTCGGCACGGGCATCAACACGCCCGCGGGCTTCCCGCAGCGCGTGATCGAGCTCCTGCGCGAGGACACCGGCCTGCCGCTGTCCGAGGCGCGCGACCACTTCGAGGCGCAGTCGTCGCGCGACGGGCTCGTCGAGCTGTCCGGCGCGCTGCGCACCATCGCCGTGAGCCTGACGAAGATCTGCAACGACCTGCGCTGGATGGGCTCGGGACCGAACACCGGGCTCGGCGAGATCGCGATCCCCGACCTCCAGCCCGGCTCGTCGATCATGCCCGGCAAGGTCAACCCCGTGATCCCCGAGGCGGTCCTCATGGTCGCCGCGCGCGTCGTCGGCAACGACGCGACCGTGGCCTGGGCCGGCGCCTCGGGCTCGTTCGAGCTGAACGTGCAGATCCCCGTGATCGCCTCAGCCGTGCTCGAGTCCATCCGCCTGCTCGCCAACGCGAGCCGCGTGCTCGCCGACAAGACCGTCGTGGGCCTCGTCGCGAACGAGGAGCGCGCGCGTGCCTTCGCCGAGTCGTCGCCGTCGATCGTCACGCCGCTCAACCGCGTCATCGGGTACGAGGCGGCGGCGAAGATCGCCAAGCACGCGGTCAAGCACGGCCAGACCATCCGCCAGGCGGTGATCGACCTGGGCTACGTCGAGCGCGGTGAGGTCACCGAGGCGCAGCTCGACTCGGCGCTCGACGTGCTGAGCATGACGCGCCCACCGCAGGCCTGACGGCACCGCGCACGACGCCACGGAGCCCGTCGTCCCCTCCGCGGGGCGACGGGCTCCGTCCTCCGGCCGGGCTCGTCCGGACGGGCTCGTCCGGACGGGCTCGTCCGGACGGGCTCGTGCTGCCGGGGCCGTCAGCCCGACACCGTCTCCGGGCGAGGCGCGTCGACGGGCACGTCGTGCGCGTGCGGGCGGATCGCCTGCATCGCGAGCGCGGCGACCAGACCGACGACGAGGACCGCGACGGTCAGCAGCAGCGTCTGGCTGACCGCGGTCGCGAAGCCTGAGTGCACCGCGTCGAGCGCGGCCGCGCGCAGCTGCTCGGCGACCTGCGCGGAGACGCCGTCGGGCACCGGGAAGTCCGCTCCCCCGCCACCGGAGAACTGCGACGCGTCGACGCGCGACAGCCCGTCGACGAACGGCTGCCTCGCACCCGCGGGCAGCGACCGTGCGGCGTCCTCGGCCGCCGCGGGGATCGTCGCCGACAGCCGCGACGTCAGCATGGCGACGACGGCCGCCGAGCCGACCACGCCTCCGATCTGGCGCGTGGTGTTGAACGCCCCCGCTCCGGCGCCGGCCGTGCGCTGGTCGAGGCCCGCGGTCGCAGCCGCGGCCAGCGGCGAGAACAGGAACCCGGTGCCCACGCCGAACAGCGTCATCGGCCACACGAGGTGCCACACCCACACGTCCGGCCCGATCGCCGCGGCGAGCCACGACACGACCACGACGAGGATCGCGAACCCGGTCGCGACGACCCACTTCGCGGGCACACGGTCGGACAGGCGTCCCGCCATCGGCGCGACCACGCCCGAGATCAGCGAGCCGCCCGCGCCCACGAGCGCGGCGTGCAGCGGCGAGAGCCCGAGCACGAGCTGCAGGAAGATCGTGAACGGGAAGAAGATCCCCGTCATCGCGAAGGTGACCGCGAAGCCGGAGACGTTCGCGAGCGAGAAGTTGCGCACGTGGAACAGCCGCAGCGGCAGCAGCGCGTCGTCGGCGAGCCGGTGCTGCCACCACACGAACACCGCGAGCACGAGCGCACCCGCGGCGATGACCATCCAGACCGTGACCGGCCCGGCGATCGACCCCCACTCGTACGTGTCGCCCTCCTGCAGCCCGAAGACCAGCAGGAACATGCCGACGACCGACAGGACGACTCCGAGCATGTCGAACGTGCGCGCGTGCGTCGCGAGCGCGGGCAGGTTGCGGAAGGAGAACCACAGCGCGACGAGCCCGACCGGCACGTTGATGAAGAAGATGTACTCCCAGCCCACGGTCTCGACCAGCAGACCGCCCAGCACCGGTCCGGTGATCGTCGCGACGCCCGCGACGGCGCCCCAGACACCCATCGCGGCACCGCGGCGCGCGGGCGGGAAGACGCGCGTGATCATCGACATCGTCTGCGGTGTCATCAGCGCGGCGCCGATCCCCTGCACGGCGCGTGCGGCGATGAGCAGCCCGATCGAGTCCGCGAGCCCGCACGCGACCGAGGTCACGGTGAACACGACCAGGCCGCCGATGAACACCGGGCGCGGGCCGAACCGGTCCCCGAGCCGCCCGGTCACGAGCAGCAGGACCGCGAACGACAGCAGGTACGCGCTGTTGACCCACCCGACCGCGGTGATGCTCGCGTCCAGCTCACGCACGAGCGTCGGGACGGCGATGTTCACGATCGTCGTGTCGAGCATGATCATGAAGAAGCCGAGGCACAGCGGCGGCAGGACGCTCCACGGGCTGCGCCCGTGCAGGTCGGCGAGCGCCGGCGGGCCGGGCGTGGCGGCGTGCGGCTGGGACTGCTGGGACATCTGGGGGCCTCTCGGCGAAGGGCGACAGCCTGACCGCGTCGCCGTCCCGAGCGTATGCCGGGGTCCCGACACGGCACCGGTCGAGCGGGGCGGAGCCGACCGGACCGTCCGCGATCCGGACAGATGACCAGGACGAAGCGCCCTCAGCCGTGGGAACGCTCCCGCGAGGCGGCCCGCCTGGGTTATGGTCGCCGGACTTGCCGAGGACGACGAGGTCAGGGGGCCGTTGCGTGACGTGGATGCCGCGCCTGCTCGCGCACCGCACGCGCGCCCATAGCACGCTGCTGCTCGCGGTCGTCGCGGTGACGGTCGTCGCCGCGACCCTGCTCGGGACCTTCGCGCTCCTGCTGTCCGTCGGCGGGGACCGCGCGCCCCAGGTCGCCCTCGACCGCGCGGGGGCGCAGGCGACGACGATCGACGTGCGCAGCACGGTCGGCAACAACGACCACGAGAAGGTCGCCGCCGCGATGGAGGCGGGGCTCGCCGAGCTGCTGGGTCCCGTGGACGCCGAGGTCCGCACGTGGACCTCCTCCCCGTGGCTCCTCGTGGACCGGGGCCCCGGTCTGCCCAAGCCGCTGGTCTACCTCGCGGACTACCCGATCGTCCCGGAGCTCACGGCCCTGGAGTCCGGCCAGTGGCCGACGACGGCGTGGGACGGCGAGGGCGTGCCCGTGGCGGTCCCGGTCGCCGCCGCCGAGGAGTACGGCTGGGAGCTCGGGGACGTGCTGCGCACCGAGGGCACCGACGTCGCCAGTGAGATCCCGGTGCGCGTCGTGGCCACCTACCGCGCCGAGCCGCCCCGCGGGCAGTGGTCCCGTGACCTGCTCGAGGGTCGCGTCCACCTCTCCGACTACCCAGTGCCCGGCTCGTTCGGGGGCAGCGTCGCCGAGGCCTGGGGTCCCCTCGTGGTCGCCCCGGGCACGGGTGCCGTCATCCCGGGCACCCTGCGGCTCGAGGCGTGGCCCGACCTCGACTCGGCGACGCCCGCCGAGCTCGACGGGCTCCGCGAGCGGCTCAGCACCGCGCAGACCGACCTGTACGCGGCCGTCCCCGCGGCGACCACCGACGTGCTGACGTCCCTCGACCGCACGCTCGACTCGATCGCAGCGAGCCTCGCCGTGACGCGCGTCGGCGTCGTCGTCGTCGGGCTCATGCTGCTCGTCGTCGCCGTCACCGTGCTGCTGCTCGCCGCACGGCTGCTCGCCGAGCGCCGCGCAGCCGAGCAGACCCTGCTGACCTCGCGCGGCGCGTCGCACCCCCAGCTCGTCGGCCTCGCGGCGCTCGAGGCACTGGGGGTCGCGGCTCTCGCCACGCTCGCCGCGCCGTGGCTCGCCGGCCTCGTCTACCGCGGGGTCACGCGCGTCCCGGTGCTGCACGACGCGGGACTGGCCGTCGACCCCGGGGCACCTGCGCTGCTGTGGCTGACCTGCGCGGTCGCGTCCCTGCTGCTCGCGGGCGTGCTGCTCGCGCCGTCGCTGCGTCGTCGTGTCTCGGCCGTGGACTCCGAGCAGCAGGAGGTCCGCCAGGACCGCAAGCAGGCGCTCGCCCGCTCGGGCGTCGACCTCGCGGTCGTGGTCGTCGCCGGGGTCGCGCTGTGGCAGCTCCTCCGGCACGGCTCGCCCGTGCTCGACGGCTCGGGCGGGTTCGACCCGCTGCTGGTGGCCGCGCCCGCGCTCGTGCTCCTCGCGGGCGGCGTCCTGGCGGGACGTGTGCTGCCGCTCGTCGCGGGCGTGGGCGAGGTCGTGGCCCGGCGCAGCCGTGCGCTCGTCGCACCCCTGACGGCCTGGGAGATCAGTCGCCGGCCGCGTCGCGCGGCGGGCGCCGTGCTGCTCGTGACCCTGGCGGTCGCGGTCGGTACGTTCGCGCAGGGCTGGCACGACACCTGGCGCACGTCGCAGCGCGAGCAGGCGGAGCTCGAGGTCGGCACCGACCTGCGCGTCACCGACCTGGACGGCTCGGTGCTGGACCAGTCCGCGCGCGTCGCGGCCGTCGACGGCCTGTCCGTCGTCTCCCCGGTGGGGATGCGGCAGGTGCAGGCCGGCGTCGCGACCGGGCCTGCCCCGTCGGTCTCCGGGATCACGACGACGATGCTCGCGGTCGACACCCGGCACGCGGGCGATCTCCTGCGGGGCCGGCTCGACGGCGGCTGGTCCGCGGCGACGGCGGGCCTGGCGCCCGCGTCCCCCGTCACGGGGGTGCCCGTGCCCGCCGGGACGAGCGAGCTGGGGCTGACGCTGACCGCACGCGTCACGGCCGACCTCGGCCCCGGCGTGAGCGCGCTGACCAGCGCCTCCCTCGTCGTGCAGGACGCGCGCGGCGCACGCGTGAGCCTCGACCTGCCTCCGGTGCCGACGCCGCTGGGCGATGCGCCCGACGAGCCGACCGAGCTCACGGTGCCGCTGCCCGAGGGCCTGGGCGCGGTGCAGGTCATCGGGGTGAGCCTGCGGCTCACGATCCCCGGGGACCTCTGGGGCATGCTCGACGCCCAGGTCTGGGACCTGCCCTGGGAGGCCGCGCTGGGCGACGTGCGTGCCCTCGACGCGGACGGCGAGCCGACCCCGCTCGACCTGGGGCGTGGCCAGTGGCGCACCTCCGGCGGGGTCCCGCTGTACGACCCCTGGATCAGGCTCGGCTCGACGTGGGTCGACGACGACGGCCTGCACGTCACCGGCACGCCGAACCTGGGCATCGTCGCGGACAACCAGGCCGCGCTGTTCACGACGTCGTTCGACCGGGAGCCGATCGTGCACGCGCTGGTCACGCCCGATCTCCTCGCGCAGCTGAGCGCGACCGAGGACGACGTGCTCGCGATCGACGTCGACGGGACGGTGGTCCAGCTGCGCATCGACGGGCAGGTGCCGTACCTGCCCGGGCTCCCGCGCGGCGCAGCCCTGCTCGTCGACCGCGACTCCCTCCTGCGCGCGACGCTCGTCACGGGTTCACGCGCCACGCTCACCGACGAGTGGTGGGCCCTCGTGGACGACGACGACGCGCGCGACGCCGCCGCGGCGGTGCAGGCCGCGGGTGTCGGGCGGACCACGACGCGCGTCGAGGCGGCGGCGCAGGCGACCGACGGTCCGCTGCACGTCGCGATCCCCGCCGCGCTGTGGATCGTGACGCTGTCCGCGGTCGCGCTGGCCGTCGCGGGGATCGCGCTCAGCGCGACGGTCGCGGTCCGCACGCGCAGGCTCGAGCTCGCCCGGCTGCAGGCGCTCGGCGCGTCGCAGGGGTCGCTCGCACGCTCGATCGTCGGCGAGTACCTGCTGCTGGGCGTCATCGGCACCGCCGCCGGGATCGGCGTCGGTGCCCTGCTCGCGTGGGTCGTCGGGCCGCTCGTCACGGTGTCGCCGCGCGGGCTCGCGCCCGTGCCGGCCGTCGTCGTGCAGTGGCCGTGGCCCGTGCTGGGCTCGGTCGTCGGGGCGCTCGCGCTCGGCGCGATGCTCGCGGTCGTCGTGACGACGCGCGCCCTGCTGCGCCGCGCGTCCGGCGCGCTCCTGCGACTGGGGGACGAGGGATGAGCCTGACGACGAGGGTGCGCACGACCGTCGCGGCCGGGCCGCTGGTCGCGCGGCGCCGCGCCGCGACCGATGCCGGGCTGCTGGTCCTGTCCGGCGTGCTCGCGGCCGCGCTCGTGCTCGTCGCGCTGCTCGCACCGCGCCTGGTCATGGCCGTGGCGGACAGCGGGGCGCGCTCCGCCGTCGAGCGCGGCCGGCCGAGCACCGACGTGATCGCGCGCACGAACCCGCCGACGGCGGTCGTGCTGGGCGCCCGGCCCTCGGGCTCGGCCGACGACCTGCGCCGCGACGCCGCGACGATCGCCGACGGCATGCCCGCCGAGCTGCGCTCCGACCTCACCGACCCGACGACGACGACCGTGGTCGCCGCGTGGAACGCGCAGGTCCCCGCGGGCGTCGCGAGCGGGCGGCTCGGCCACGTGCTCACGGCCGACGGGTCGGACCCGGTGCGCTGGGTCGCCGGGCGCGAGCCCGCCGGGCTCCCCGAGGTCGTACAGGCCGAGGGGCAGTCGGTCGCAGACCTGGAGCGGTACGTCGAGGTGGGGGTCAGCGTCACGGCCGCCGAGGCGCTCGGGCTCGAGCCGGGCGACGAGGTCGTGGTGCAGGGCACTCTCGTCTCGCGGCTCACCGCGCGCGTCGTCGGGACCTACGAGGCCGTCGACCCCGACGACCCGATGTGGACCGGGCTGCAGGACTTCGTCGAGGCCCGACCCGCGCCCGCCGGGACGGGCTCGGTCGCCGCCGCAGGCTTCCTCGTGTCCGACGACGCGCTGCCCGACCTGCTCGTGGCGTTCGCCGCGACGGGCGTGACCACCGACGTCCGGTTCCTCACGCTGCCCGACCGGCTCACCGCCGAACGTGCCGCGACGATCGCCGCACGGGTCGCCGAGCTGCGCGCGGACCCGCTCCCGCTGCAGCTCATGGATGCGCGCGTGCCGCTCCTCGAGACGCGGCTCGACCAGACGCTCCTCACCTACCGCGAGCGCCTGTCGGGCGCGACGGCGCAGGCGAGCGTGCTGCTCGCAGGCATCGTCGCCGTCGGCGGGCTGACCCTGCTGCTCGCGGCCCGGCTCCTCGTCGAGCGCCGCGCGTCGCTGTACACGCTCGAGCGTGCGCGCGGCGCGTCGGTCGCGTCCGTCGGCTGGCGCGCGCTGCTGGAGTCCGTGCCGCTGACCACGCTGGCGTGCGCGGTCGCGGTCGGCCTGCTGGCCGTGCTCGTGCCGCGGGCGGACGGCGCGTGGTGGCCGGGTGCCGTCGTCGCCGCCGTCGGGGTGCTCGCACCCGCGGTGCTCGCCGGGTCGCTCGTGCGGCGCTCGTGGACCGGGCGGCGCGTCCCGGCCAACCGCGCGGACCGGGACCGGCTCGCCTCGCGACGCCGCGCGCGCCGGCTCGTCGGCGAGCTCACGCTCCTCGTCGTCGCGGGTGGGGCGCTCGCCTCGGTCCGGGCGCGTGGGCTCCTCGCGAGCAGCACGGGTGGCGTGGACTGGCTGCTGGCAGCGACGCCCGTGCTGCTCGCGGGCGCCTCGACCGTGCTCGTCGCGCGCGTGCTCCCGCCCGTGCTGCGCGCGTCGCGCCGGGCGGCGTCGCGCGGTCCCGCGCTCGCGGGGCTCGTGGCGACCGCGCGCGCGGAGCGCGCGAGCCGGACCGCGATCCCGCTCCTGACCGTCACCGTCGCGGTCGCGCTCGTCGTGTTCAGCGGCCTGACGGTCGCCACCGTCGACCGCGGTCAGCAGCGCGCGGCCGATCTCGTCGTCGGCGGGGACGTCCGGATCGACGGACCCGTCGACGACGCCGCGATCGACGCGCTCCGCCAGGCGCCCGGGGTCACGAGCGTCGTCGGCACCCGCGTGTGGCTGAGCCGCTCGTTCGGTGTGAGCTCGGGTGTGGACGCGACGCTCATCGCGGTCGACGCCGGTGCGCTGGCCGAGCAGCGCGACCGCGAGGGCGCACCCCAGCCCGAGCTCACCTCACTCGTGGACGCCGGCGGGGACCGGGTCCCGGCGCTCGTCTCGCCCGAGCTCGAGCGGGTCGCGGAGCAGTACGACCCGCAGGTCTGGACCACCGACACCTTCGTGCCGGTCGACGTGCGCGGCACCACCGCCATGCGCGATGAGGACGGCCGCCCGGTCGTCGTGGTCGACCGGCAGGCGCTCGCCGCCGCGCTCGGCGCCGAGGTCCCCGCGCTGCGCACGCAGCTCGTCGGCCCGGGGGCGAGCGCAGCCGTGGACGAGCTCGGGGTCTCGACGAGTCCGGGGGTCACCACGCTGGGGCGCGCCGAGTGGCTCGAGGAGTGGACGACGTCGCCGTTGACCTCGGGGCTGCGCACGCTCATGGCCGTCTCGCAGGTCGCGCTCGCCGGGCTCGCGGTGGTGGCGCTCGTCCTGACCGTCGTCGCCACCGCGCGCGACCGCAGCCGCACGCTGCACGTGCTGCGCACGCTCGGGCTCGACGCCGGCACCGCCCGGCGCCTGTCGGCGGGCGAGGTCCTGCCGCTGCTGGTCGCGGGGCTCGTCGCCGGGTCCGCGATCGGCTTCGTCGTCCCGTGGCTGCTCACGAGCGCGCTCGGCCTGTCCGCGCTCACCGGCGAGCCGGACGGCACCCGGCTCGCGATCGCGTGGCAGCCCGTCGCGATCGCGGCGGGCGCCCTGCTGGTCGGGCTGGCGGTCGCTGTCGAGGTCGAGGCACGCGTGCGACGGGACGACGACCTGGCGGTCGGGATCCGGGAGGCGGAACGATGACGACGAAGGAGGCCCGATGACCACGACGCTCGACCGGCTCACCGAGAAGGCCGGCGCGCCCGCGTTCGGGCAGGACGCACTGATCGTGTGCGACTCGCTCGTGCGCATCTACCAGGCCGACGGCATCGAGGTGCAGGCACTGCAGGGCCTGGACCTGCTCGTCGACGAAGGCGAGCTCGTCGCGATCGTCGGCGCGTCCGGCTCCGGCAAGTCGACGCTGCTCGCCGTGCTGTCGGGGCTCGACGTCCCGACCGCGGGGCGGGTCCGCGTCGGGCCGTGGGACCTCATGGCGATGACGCCCGCGCAGCGCGTGGCGTACCGGCGCGAGATGGTCGGGTTCGTCTGGCAGCAGACGGCCCGCAACCTCGTGCCGTACCTGACCGCCACCGAGAACGTCGCGCTCCCCCTCGCCCTGGCCGGCACCGCGCGCCGCGAGCGCACCGCACGCGCCACGCAGCTGCTGGACCTGCTCGGCGTCGGGTACTGCGCGGATCGCCGCCCCGGCCAGCTCTCGGGCGGTGAGCAGCAGCGCGTCGCGATCGGCGTCGCGCTCGCGAACTCGCCGCGCGTCGTGTTCGCCGACGAGCCCACGGGCGAGCTCGACACCGCGACGTCGCACGAGGTCCTCGAGTGCCTGCGGCTCGTGAACCGCGAGCTCGGCACGACGGTCGTCGTGGTGACGCACGACCCGGGCGTGAGCGAGCACGTGCAGCGCACGGTCGCGATCCGCGACGGACGCACGTCGTCGGAGGTCGTGCGGCGCACCCAGACGCGCGACGACGGCACCGAGCACGTCGTGGCCGAGGAGTTCGCGATGCTCGACCGCGCCGGCCGCGTCCAGCTGCCGCAGGAGTACCGCGAGGCGCTCGAGCTCAGCGGACGCGTGCGGCTCGCGCTCGAGGAGTCGCACGTCTCGGTGTGGCCGGACCGGCCGCGCATCCAGCCCCGGACGGCGTCCGACGAGGCCGTGCCCGAGTCGACCGGTTCGAGCAGGCAGGAGGGGACGCGATGACCGTCCAGAGCGCACGCCACCGCGCGGCCGACCCCGTGACCGAGTCGATGGTGCTCGTCGAGCACGTGTCACGCACGTACGGGAGCGGCGACGCGGCCGTGCACGCGGTGCGCGACGTGTCGCTGAGCATCGCCCCGGGCGAGCTCGTCGTGCTCGTCGGGCGCTCGGGCTCGGGCAAGACGACACTGCTCAACGTCGTCGGCGGTCTCGACAAGCCCGACGAGGGTCGCGTGGTCGTCGACGGTCGCGAGGTCTCGAGCCTCGACGAGCGGGGTCTGGTGGCGCTGCGCCGGGACGTCGTGTCGTTCGTGTTCCAGACGTTCGGGCTCGTGCCGGTCCTCTCGGCAGCCGAGAACGTCGGCGTGCCGCTGCGCCTGCGCAAGGTGCCGCCGCGAGCGCGCGACGAGCGCGTCGCGCTCCTGCTCGACCTCGTCGGGCTCACGGACCACGCGGACCAGCGCCCGGGCGAGCTGTCCGGCGGGCAGCAGCAGCGCGTCGCGATCGCGCGTGCGCTCGCCAACTCGCCGCGCCTGCTCGTCGCGGACGAGCCGACCGGTCAGCTCGACTCCGCCACCGGCGTCGCGATCATGGGCCTGCTGCGTGCGGTCGTCGAGCACGAGCGCACCACCGCGCTCGTCGCGACGCACGACCCCGTGATGATGGCGCTCGCCGACCGCGTGGTCCGCCTGCAGGACGGCGTGCTCGTCGAGGAGTGAGGCGCAGCGGCGGCCCGGACGCGAGGTCCGGACCGCCGCCCGCTCAGGTGCCCGCTCCGGACGCCACACGCCCGGAGCGGGGTCTCAGACCTCGATGCCCTCGAGCAGCTCGGTCACGAGCGCGGCCACGGGCGAGCGCTCGGACCGCGTGAGCGTGACGTGGGCGAACAGCGGGTGCCCCTTGAGGGCCTCGATCACCGCCGCGATCCCGTCGTGCCGGCCGACGCGCAGGTTGTCGCGCTGCGCGACGTCGTGCGTGAGCACCACGCGCGACGACTGCCCGATCCGGGACAGCACGGTCAGCAGGACGTTGCGCTCGAGGGACTGCGCCTCGTCCACGATGACGAACGCGTCGTGCAGCGACCGCCCGCGGATGTGCGTGAGCGGCAGGACCTCCAGGAGGTCGCGGTCCATGACCTCCTCGACGACCTCGCGCGAGACGACGGCGCCGAGCGTGTCGAACACCGCCTGCGCCCAGGGGTTCATCTTCTCGGCCTCGGACCCGGGCAGGTACCCGAGCTCCTGCCCCCCGACGGCGTACAGCGGCCGGAACACCATGACCTTGCGGTGCTGCCGCCGCTCGAGGACGGCCTCGAGCCCCGCGCAGAGCGCGAGCGCCGACTTGCCCGTCCCCGCGCGGCCGCCGAGCGAGACGATGCCGACTTCCTCGTCGAGCAGCAGGTCGATCGCGATCCGCTGCTCGGCGCTGCGGCCGTGCAGTCCGAACACGTCCTGGTCCCCGCGCACGAGGCGCACGTGCTTGTCCGCGGTGACGCGGCCGAGCGCCGAGCCGCGCGGGCTGTGCAGGACGAGGCCGGTGTGGCACGCCAGGTCCCCCGGGTCGGTCGTCGGCCCGGTGCCGAGCGCGGGTGCCGGGACGACGTCGGCGAGCGGCAGGGACTCGTGCTCCCAGAGCTGGGACATCTGCTGCTCGGACAGGTCGAGGGAGTCCATGCCGGTCCAGCCGGACTCGACCGCGAGCTCGTGCCGGTACTCCTCGGCCCGCAGCCCCACCGCGGACGCCTTGACGCGCATCGGCAGGTCCTTGGAGACGACCGTGACGTCGCACCCGTCGGCGGCAAGGTTCGCAGCGACCGCCAGGATGCGCGTGTCGTTGTCGCCGAGCCGGAAGCCTGCGGGCAGCACCCCCGGGTCGGTGTGGTTGAGCTCGACCCGCAGCGTGCCGCCCTGGTCGCCGAGCGGGATCGGCTGGTCGAGGCGGCCGTGCTGGATGCGCAGGTCGTCGAGCAGGCGCAGCGCCGAGCGCGCGAAGTAGCCGAGCTCGGCGTGGTGCCGCTTGGCCTCGAGCTCGGTGACGACGACGACCGGCAGGACGACGTCGTGCTCCGCGAAGCGGTAGATCGCCCGTGGGTCGGACAGGAGCACGGAGGTGTCCAGGACGTGGGTCCGCCTGCCCTCGTCGACCGGGACCTGCTGATCGGCCTGCGTCCGGGCGACCTTCGTCGTGACGGACCTGGCGTGGGTCGTTCCCTGCCGAGCTGCGCTGCTGACCACGGCGTGCTCCCTCCGGCGCTAGGTGCGCCGCAGAAGGCGTCGCGTGCCGGTGACCCACGCGGGGACCACGTGCCGGCTCGCGGCGACGGGACGGGGGCGGCCGGGCCCTGACGAGCAGGGCCGGGACCGGCCCTCCTCCCGGAGCGGATGCTCCATGGGCTGGCCTTCCCGGGGACGACGGGGCGACGTCCTTGCGGGGACGGTAACCCCGGCGCACGGCGACGCGAATGCGACACGCGCACCGCAACGCGCTGTTCACACGAGCGTGGGCCCGCGTTCGTCGTCAGCGGCCGAGGCGCCGCTCGCGCGCGGCGTACGCGCGCACGGCGCGCAGGAAGTCCACGCGCCGGAAGTCGGGCCAGTACGCCTCGCAGAAGTAGAACTCGGAGTGCGCCGACTGCCACAGCAGGAAGCCCCCGAGCCGCTGCTCGCCCGACGTGCGGATGACGAGGTCGGGGTCGGGCTGACCCTTGGTGTACAGGTGCGCGGCGATGTGCTCGACGTCGAACTGCTCGGCCATCTCGTCGAGGTCCAGGCCCTGCTCGGACGCCTGGCGCAGGTAGGCGCGCACGGCGTCGGCGATCTCGCGCCGGCCGCCGTAGCCGACGGCCACGTTCACGTGCAGCCCGACGACGTCGCGCGTCGCGTCCTCGGCCGCCCGCAGCGCCTGCGCGGTGCTCTCGGGCAGCATCTCGAGCGAGCCCACGGCCTGCAGCCGCCAACGTCGCGTCGCGGCGAGCTCCCGCACGGCGTCCTCGATGATGCCGAGCAGGTCCCCGAGCTCGGCGGCGGGGCGGTTGAGGTTGTCGGTGGACAGCATCCACAGCGTGACCACCTCGACGCCGACGTCCTCGCTCCAGGCGAGCACCTCGCCGATCTTGTCCGCTCCGGCGCGGTGCCCACGCGCGGTGGACTTGCCGATCGACCGCGCCCAGCGGCGGTTGCCGTCGAGGATCACGCCGATGTGGCGCGGCATCCGGTCCGACGGGAGCGAGGCTGCCAGACGACGCTCGTAGAGGCCGTAGAGCGGGTGGGGCAGTCGCACTCGCGCATTCCTCCAAGGCTCCGGGCGGGCTCGTCGTCGGCCCCGGTCCACCGTACTCGTCGCGACGCGACCCGCGGGGCGACTCCTGCTCCCATCACCCCGGTCCTGTGGTCGACAGCGTTACCTACGGTGCCGTAACCTACGGGAACGTAACTTACGACGACGAACGCGAGGCAGCATGACCAGCACTTCGGCCACTGGCGGATCCGGCCAGCGAGGCGCGCTACCGTCGTCGCACGACAGCAACCCGCTGCGGGAGGAGATCGCCATCAGCGTCAGCCGTGCCGTCGAGCAGGTCGCCGCCACCGTCAAGCCCCTGCTGCGAGGCTGGATCCACGCCGGCGTGTCACCCTTCGTGCTCGCGGCGGCGATCGTGCTCGTCGCGCTGTCCCCCACGCCCGCCGCGCGCTGGGCCAACGCGGTCTTCGGCCTGTCCGCGGTCATGCTGTTCGGCACGAGCGCGATCTACCACCGCGGCACCTGGTCACCGCGCGTCGCGGGCGTGCTGCGCCGCCTCGACCACACCAACATCTTCCTCATCATCGCCGGGACGTACACCCCCCTGTCCGTCCTGCTGCTGCCCGCGAGCACCGCGCGCGTCCTGCTGATCATCGTGTGGTCCGGCGCCCTCGTCGGGCTGCTCGCGCGCATCTTCTGGCTCGGCGCACCGCGCTGGGTGTACGTGCCGATCTACCTCGCCCTCGGCTGGGTCGCGGTCGCGTTCCTGCCGCAGTTCTACCGCGCGGGCGGCCCCGCCATCCTCTGGCTCGTGATCGCCGGCGGGCTGCTCTACACCGCGGGGGCGATCATCTACGGCCTCAAGAGGCCGAACCCGAGCCCGCGCTACTTCGGCTTCCACGAGATCTTCCACGCGCTCACGGTCGCCGCGTTCACGTGCCACTACATCGCGGTCTCGATCGCGACGTACGCGCTGCGCTGACCACGGCCGCCGCCGCTCACGGTCGACCGACCGGCCCGCGCAGCGACCCCGTCGCGTGCGCCGTCGGGGACGTCCGTCAGCCGCGCGGGACCACCGCGTAGCGACGGTTCGCGAGCGACGGGTTCGCCTCACGGACGCCGCGCAGCTCCGCCGGGTCCAGGTCGACCGTGCGGATCCCGGGACGCTCGTCGAGCTCGAGCCCCACCACGCCGTCCGGGCCGACGACGAGCGAGCGGCCGACGACGCCCTTGCCCGCCATGCCGACCGCGACCACCGCGGCCGTGTTCTCGATCGCCCGCGCGACCGCGAGCGTGCGCCAGTGCATCGCCTTGAGGTCGCCGTCGGCCCACGCCGCGGGGATGACGAGCACGTCGGCACCCGCGTCCGCGAGACGCCGCGCCGACTCGGGGAACCGCAGGTCGTAGCACGTCAGCACACCGAACCGCACCCCCGCGACGTCGAGCACCAGCGGTGCGGCGTCCGACGGCCCGGGCCGCAGCCGGTCGGACTCGCGTGAGCCGAACGCGTCGTACAGGTGCACCTTGCGGTACAGCCCGACGAGGGCGCCCTCGCCGTCGACCGCGACGACCGCGTTGGTCGCGCGCTCGTCGTGCTCGTCGCCCGGGAGCGTCACACCCGCGAGCGCCGCGACACCCGTGGCCGCCGCGCGCTCGCGCAGCGCCGAGACGAACGGGCCGTCGAGCGGCTGCGCGTGCGCCGCGCCCACGCCGCGCCGGTCGAACGCCGAGGCGTACTCCGGCAGGACGAGCAGGTCCGCGTGCACGCGCTGCGCCTCGTCGAACGCACCCCGCGCCACCACGACGTTCGCCGACGCGTCGTCGGAGACCTCGAGCTGGGCGATCGTGACCCGCACCGCGGGCCGCACGGGCGGCTGGGGGCCTGAGGTCACCGCGCGGGCCCGTCCTCGCGCGGGCCGCGCGCATCGCGCTCGGCAGCGGGCGAGTCGGACGCCGCGTCACCGGTCGCGTCGGCGAGGTCCGCACCCTCGTCGTCGACGGCGAGCTCCTTCGCCCGGCGGTCCACGCGCCGCAGGTGCCGCGTGAGGGACAGGAACAGCCCGGCCGCGGCCAGGGCGAGCGCGAACGTCACGACGAAGCCGATGAACCCCGGCGAACCGCCGGACGTCGACTCGACCGTCGGGCTCGGCGTGGGCGTCGCCGCCAGGACCAGGACGAGCGCGTTCATCGGGCCGCCTCCGCGCCCTGGTCGACGGGCCGGATGCCCGCGAAGAGGTCCGTCTCCGGCAGGGTCACCGGCACGCGCGACTCCGCGAGCTCGAACTCCTCGGTGGGCCAGTGCGCGAGCTCGATCTCGCGCGGCACCGCGAAGAAGAAGCCCTCGGGGTCGATCTGCGTCGCGTGCGCGCGCAGCGCCGCGTCCCGCTGGTCGAAGTAGTCCGAGCACTCGACCCGCGTCGTGACCTCGCGCTCGGGGATCTCCCGCGCCTGGCGCGAGTCGATCCAGTCGCCGAACGGCGAGTCGCCGCCCGCCGCGACGATCGCGTCGTGCACCTCGCGCAGCCGCGCGAGCGAGAAGCCGTGGTTGTAGTAGAGCTTGAGCGGCGTCCAGGGCTCGCCCCGGCCGACGTACCGGTCGGGATCACCGGCGGCGGCGAACGCCTCGGCGGAGACGCGGTGGCACATCACGTGGTCCGGGTGCGGGTAGCCGCCGGTCGGGTCGTACGTCGTCATGACGTGCGGGCGGAACTCGCGCACGAGCTCGACGAGCGGCGCGCTGGCCTCCTCGAGCGGCACGAGCGCGAAGCACCCGTCCGGCAGCGGCGGCAGCGGGTCGCCCTCCGGCAGGCCGGAGTCGACGAAGCCGAGCCAGTGCTGCCGCACCCCGAGCGCGGCCGCGGCGGCGGCCATCTCCCCGCGGCGCACCTCGCGCATGCCCTCGATGCCGCCCGTCACCTCGCCGTACTTCGGGTTGAGCACGTCGCCGCGCTCACCGCCCGTGCACGTGACGACGAGGACCTCGACGCCCTCGGCGGCGTACCGTGCCGTTGTCGCGGCACCCTTGCTCGACTCGTCGTCCGGGTGGGCGTGGACCGCCATCAGGCGAAGCGGCTCGTGTGACGTGTTCTGGGGTCGCCGTGGCGCGGCGGGCTGCTCGGACACGGGACAATGATCGCGCACGACACCGACACGGCACGCCACCCGCCACCCAGCGGACCAGCGGCGCGAGGTCACAGCACAGGAGGAAGCCCCGTGGGGAGCACACCCGCCGCGAGCGCGACGCCGCCCGCCGGCCGGTACGGACCGGACCCGGAGGAGCGCTCGCGCGTCCCGTGGCTCGTCACCGTCGTCCTCACCACGCTCGTCGCCGCCGTCGTCGTCGCGTGGATCGGGATCGGCGCCCTGCGCGACCCGGTGCAGTGGAAGGACATCGGGTTCTCGGTGCGCGGCGCCGACACGATCGACGTGACGTTCGAGGTGACCAAGGACCCCGAGTCGACCGCGACGTGCCGCGTCCGGGCGCTGTCGCAGTCGTACGCCGAGGTCGGCGTCAAGAACGTGCAGATCGGCCCCGGCGCGCGGACCCAGCGCGTGACCGTCGTCGTGCCGACCGCGGAGCTCGCGGTCTCCGGGACCGTCTCCGGGTGCGAGCCGATCGACGAGACCCCCTGAGCCCGGCGCCGACGACCGACGCCCGCACCCGCGCGCGACGGGACGGCGTCGACAGGACCCCTCAGCGTGACCCGGTTGCTATCCTTGTCGTTTCGCACGCCGCCCCCGGCCGAACCCGCGCCGGCTCCCGACGGTCGACGCGACCAGCAGGGAAGGCGACACCCCCGTCCTGACACAGGTGTCCGGCCACGCCTGCGGCCTCGAGCCGCGGCGCGACGGAGACCGACGCGAGACGACACACGAAGCAGGAAGGAGCGATCGTGACCGACACGACTGCCGCCACGTGGCTGACGCAGGAGGCCTACGACCGCCTCACCGCCGAGCTCGAGGACCTCAAGGGCCCGCGGCGCGAGGAGATCACGCAGCGCATCGCCGCCGCGCGCGACGAGGGCGACCTCAAGGAGAACGGCGGGTACCACGCCGCGCGTGAGGAGCAGGGCAAGAACGAGGCCCGCATCCGTGAGCTCGAGGCCAAGCTCCGCAACGTGCAGATCGGCACGCCGCCCGACGACGGCGTCGTCGAGCCCGGCATGGTGGTGACCGCGCTCGTCGCGGGCGACGAGGAGGTCTTCCTCCTCGGTTCGCGCGAGATGGCCGGCACGACCGGGATCCAGGTGTTCTCCCCGACGTCCCCGCTCGGCGCCGCGATCAGCGGCACGTCCGTGGGTGACACGACGAGCTACCTGGCGCCCAACGGCCGCGAGATCGAGGTCAAGATCGTCGACGCCAAGCCCTTCCAGGGCTGACGGGCAGGACTCCCCCGCAGCCGACGCGCTGCACCAGGCCTCCCTCACGAAGGGCGCCCCGCACACCCGCGGCGGCGCCCTTCGTCATCCCGGCCGGGCGCGCTGCCAGACGCTCCCCGACGAGATCGGCAGTCTCGCTCGAGCTCGGCAGCCCGGATGCACGATCTCGCGCCGGAGTGCCGATCTCGCGGGAGGGCGGGGCGAGGTCAGTCCGTCAGGCGGTAGCCGGCGGTGCGCAGCGCGTGCATCACGGCGGCGCAGTGGTCGGGGCCCTTCGTCTCGACCTGGACCTCGATCGCGACCTCGTCGACCGCGAGCTCGACCTGCGTGCGCACGTGCGACACGTGCATGACGTTCGCCCCGGTGGCCGCGAGGTCGTGCAGCAGGTCCGCGAGCGCACCCGGGCGGTCGTCGATCCGCACGTGCAGCCACAGGAAGCGGCCCGCGGAGGCCAACCCGTGCCGCACGACGCGCAACAGCACCTGCGGGTCGATGTTGCCGCCGGACAGGATCGCGACGACGGGCCCGGTGAACTCGCCGGGAGCGGCCATGAGCGCCGCGACCGCCGCCGCGCCGGACGGCTCGACGAGGAGCTTGGCGCGCTCGGCGACGAGCAGCAGCGCGCGGGACAGGTCCTCCTCGGAGACCGTGCGGACCTCGGTGCCTGCGCGTGCGAGCACGTCGAACGGCACCTGGCCGGGCATGCCGACCGCGATGCCGTCGGCCATGGTGCGCAGCTCGGGTGCCGGCGTCGGCTGCCCGAGCGCGAGCGAGGCGGGGTACGCGGCGGCGTGCGCGGCCTGCACGCCCACCACGCGCACGTCGGGTCGCAGCTCGGCGAGCGTCGCGACGACGCCCGCGGCGAGCCCGCCGCCGCCGACGGGCACGATCACGGTCGCGACGTCCGGGACCTGCTCGACGATCTCGAGCGCGATGGTCCCCTGCCCGGCGACGACGTCCGGGTGGTCGAACGGGTGGATGAGGACCGCACCGGTGCGCTCGGCGTACGCGCGCGCGTGCACGAGCGCCTCGTCGACGCTGCTGCCGACGAGCTCGACGTGGGCCCCGTACTCGCGGGTCGCGGCGATCTTGGGCAGCGCCGCGTCGGTGGGCATGAAGACGACCGCGTCGAGGCCCAGCAGCCGCGCGGCGAGCGCGACGCCCTGCGCGTGGTTGCCCGCGCTCGCGGCGACCACGCCACGCGCGCGCTCGTCGTCGGACAGCCCCGCCATTCGCACGTACGCACCGCGGATCTTGAACGAGCCCGCGCGCTGCAGGTTCTCGCACTTGAGGTGCACGGGTACGCCCGCGATCTCCGAGACCGCCCGGCTGGACTCGACCGGGGTGCGTTCCGCGACGCCCTCGAGCAGGGCCGCGGCGCGGTGGACGTCGGCGAGCGTGATCACTTCTCGCGCCCCTCGCCGGGATCGGCGTCCGGCGTGCGCGCGTCGTCGAGGTCGGTCGCGGCACCCTCCTCGGGGCCGGTCGCGGGCTCGTCGCCCAGGTCGACCGAGCCCTCGTCGGCGGACGCCAGCTCGGCCTCGGCCATCTGCGCGATCGCGCGGTCGAGGACGGGGTGCGCACGGGGTCGGACCACCACGTGGTCGTCGTGGCCGAGCTGCGGGAACTTGTCGTGACCGTGCAGGTAGAGCACCACGGTGTTGAGCACCGCGACGAGCGGGACCGCGAACAGCGCCCCGAGGATGCCGGCCATGAACGAGCCGGCGGCCACCGCGAGCAGCACCGCGACCGGGTGCAACGACACCGCGTGCCCCATGAGGAACGGCTGCAGCACGTGCCCCTCGAGCTGCTGCACGGCCAGCACGATCGCGAGCATGATGAGCGCGACCACCGGACCGTGCGTGACGAGCGCGACGAGGACCGCCACGGAACCGGTGACGACCGCACCGACGATCGGGATGAACGACCCGAGGAACACCAGGATCGCCAGCGGCAGGGCGAGCGGAACCTGCAGGATCGCCGCTCCCACGCCGATGCCGACCGCGTCGACCGCGGCCACGAGGATCTGCGTGCGCGTGTAGGCCCCGAGCGTCACGAGCCCGCGCCGTCCCGCCTGGTGCACGTGCTCGCGGCTGCCGCGCGGCAGCAGCCCGACGACCCACGACCAGATGGTCCGCCCGTCGAGCAGGAAGAAGAACGTGCAGAACAGTGCGATCACCGCGCCCGCGAGCACGTGCCCGACGGTCACCGTCGCGTGCAGCGCCCCCGCGACGAGCGTGTCGCTGTTCGCCGAGGCGGTCTCGCGCGCCTGCTCGATCCAGCTCTCGAGGTTGTCCGTCGACAGCTGCAGCGGCCCCTCGGCGAGCCAGTCGAGCAGCTGGTCGACGCCCTGCTGCGCCTGGTCCCACAGCTCGGCGATGCCCAGCACGACCGACCGCCCCGCGAGCACGAGCAGCCCGAGCACGACGACGACGAGCGCGACCACCGCGATGCCCGACGCCGCCGCGCGGCCGACCCGCAGCCGCCGCTGCAGCCAGGACGCGAGCGGTGCGAGGAGCACCGCGAGCAGCAGCGCGACCGCGACCGGCACGACCACGAGCTTGAGGTAGGCGACCGCCGCGACGACGACCGTGACGCACGCCGCGATGACCAGCAGCCGCCACGACCACGCGGCCGCGCGCTGCACCGGCATGGGCACCGCATCGGTCGCGCTCGTCGACGGCGCCGACCGCGCGGGAGGAGATGCGGGAGATGCTGCGGAAGGACCGGCGGGGTGCGGAGCGCTCGTCACGTCCCCAGGCTACGTTCGCCGACGGCCCGCGCGGCCAGGAACACTCCCGGGACCCCCACGGTTGAGCCACCTGCGAGGGTGCGCCCGCGCCGCACACGGCGCGCGAGGCGCGCACCCCGGAAGGAGTCCAGATGAGCTGGCTGTTCGGTTCCGCGATCCGGTCGACGATGGTCGAGCCCGAGCGTGCGCTCGCCGGTCGCGACGACTACGCGTACGAGGTCCCCGCGACGCACGTGGTCCTCGGCACCCCGCTCGCCGGGCCCTGGCCGGAGGGCACCGCCACGATCGGGCTGGCGCTCGGCTGTTTCTGGGGCGCCGAGAAGGAGCTGTGGCAGATCCCGGGCGTCGTCACCACCGCCGCGGGCTACCAGGGCGGCTTCACGCCGTTCCCCACGTACGAGGAGGTGTGCACGGGCCTGACCGGGCACACCGAGACGGTCCTGGTCGCCTACGACCCGCAGGTCCTGTCGCACGACGAGCTGCTGCGCCACTTCTGGGAGGCGCACGACCCGACGCAGGGCTTCCGGCAGGGCAACGACGTCGGCACGCAGTACCGCTCGGCGATCTTCACGACGACGCCCGAGCAGGCGCAGGCCGCCGCGCGCACCCGCGAGGTCTTCGCGCCGCGCCTGGCGCGCGCCGGGTACGGCGACATCACCACGGAGATCCGTCCGGCCGACGAGGCGGGACGCTTCTACTACGCCGAGGGCTACCACCAGCAGTACCTGGTCAAGAACCCCAACGGCTACTGCCCGGTCCACTCGACGGGCGTCTCGTGCGCGTGAGCGTGTGACCAGCAGGTGGGCGGTGCCGTCTCCCCCGGGACACCGCCCACCCGCGGCGCGCGCGGGGTTCCCCCTGAACCCGCGCTGCGACGAGGGCCTTCCGTCGACCGTGCGGTGCACCACGCTGTGCGCCTGGTTGGACCTCCGGTCGGCCAGGCACGACGGTACGCATCCGGACGAACGGCGTGAACCCGGCGTCCACGTGGGGTCGGACTGCAGTCCAGATCGACCCGCCCGGCCGGTCGAGCGGCCCGAGCGCAGCGTCAGTCCGCGGTCGGCGCGGGGACCTGCTCGTCGGCCGTGTCCCCGGGCGTGTCCGTCGCGGGCGGCGACGACGCGACCGCGTCGCTGTGCCCGAGCGGCTTGCCGGGCGCGACGACGTCCCGCACGCGGCGCTTGAGCTCGGTGATCTCGGGGAACCCGCCGTCGCGGCTGCGGTCCCACAGGACGACCGGCGCGGGGGCGGCGTGCTCGTCGGTCGCGGAGGCCTGCGCCTCGACGACGAACACGCCGCCCGTCCCGGGACGCAGCGCGACCTCGTCCACCTCACGGTGGAAGGTCGTCAGCAGCTCCTGGGCGTACCAGGCCGCACGCAGCAGCCAGCGGCACTGCGTGCAGTAGGTGACGGTGACGCGACTCAGCGCGACGTCCCGACGATGTCGACGACGAACACGAGCGTGTCGCCGCCCTTGATGCCGGCCTGCGGCACGCCACGGTCGCCGTAGCCCAGGTGCGACGGGATCGACAGGAGCACGCGGCTGCCGACCTGCTGGCCGACGAGGCCCTCGTCCCAGCCCGCGATGACCGCGCCGACACCGATCGGGAAGGTGATCGACGAGCCGCGGTCGTAGGAGTTGTCGAACACGCCGCCCTGCCACGACTGGCCGAGGTAGTTCACCTCGATGTCGTCGCCGGCCTCGACCAGCTCGCCGGCGCCGCGGCTCAGGACGAGCACCTCGAGCTCGGCGGACGGGGTGGTGTCGGGGAAGGCGAGCGTGGGCTTCTCGCCGAACGAACCCGAGACCTCGGGCAGAGCTGCAGACATCGGAGAACTCCCTCGATTGACGGCGCGGCCACGGCGAACGCGCGCGGCCCATCGTGCCGCACCTCGCCCACACACGCCGCATCCGGCCGCGGGTGGGTCGCGCACCGGGGCCGACGCACCGCCCCGACGAGTGCCGACGCGCGTCGGCTGGCAGGGTGGGCGCGTGACCGAGCACGGCGTCGAGGCGTCCGCGGAGGTCGACCGGCCCGACGAGCCGGTCGGCCCGGCGGTGCTGCGCGTGCTCGCGGCGGCTCTCGTCTGCGGGTCCGCGGTGCTGCTGTTCGCGGTGCACGTGCGGCCCCTGGCGTACGTGCCGCTCGTCGTCGGCGTCGCGCTCGCGTTCGTGGTCGACCGCGTGCTGGGCCGGGACCTGCTCGTCGTCGCCGTCGGCATGTCGATCGTCTCGAGCATCCCGTTGGCCGCGGACCTGTCCGACGCCGGGATCGCGCGGTTCGCCGTGGCGCTGTCGCTCGCCGTCGTCGTCCCGTACGTGCTGTCCCACCGCGTGTTCGGCGACGACGTGATCCGCTTCCCGTGGCGGACCGGCAGGCCGTGGACCAGGTTCCAGTGGGGCTACCTCGTCGTCGTGGTGGCCGCGGGGTACCTGGTGCTGCCGTTCTACTTCCTGTCGTCCGGCGCGTACCAGAACTGGCCGACCGTGGTGGAGCCCGACGAGATCGCGCGCCTGTTCGTCGGCGTCAACGCCGTCGGGACGTGGGACGAGCTGTTCTTCATCTGCACGGTGTTCGCGCTGCTGAGACGGCACTTCCCCGTCGCGCTCGCCAACGTCCTGCAGGCCACCGTGTTCGTCTCGTTCCTGTGGGAGCTCGGGTACCGCTCGTGGGGTCCGCTGCTGACGCTGCCGTTCGCGCTCGTCCAGGGCTGGACGTTCAGCCGGACCAAGTCGCTCACGTACGTGCTCGTCGTGCACCTGCTGTTCGACGCGATCGTGTTCATGGTGCTCGTGCACGCGCACTCGCCCCACCTGTTCGACGTCTTCGTGACCGCCCCACGCTGAGAGGACCGGCATGACCCTGACGACCTGGGCCGGCAGCCACACGTTCCGCGGCGGGCCGCTCGAGCACCCGACGAGCGTCGAGGAGGTCGCGCGCGTCGTCGCAGCGGCGCGGCACGTGCGCGCGATCGGCTCCCGGCACTCCTTCCACGACCTCGCGGACGGTCCCGGCACGCTCGTCGCGCTGGACCGGCTGCAGGTGCCGCTGGCGATCCGGGACGACGAGGGCCCCGGCACGCTCGGGGCGACGGTCACGGTCGGCGCGGGCGTGCGCTACGGCGAGCTCGCGCGTGACCTGCACGCCGCGGGCTGGGCGCTGCACACCATGGCGTCGCTGCCGCACATCGCGGTGGCCGGGACGGTCGCGACCGCGACGCACGGGTCCGGCGACTCGGCGGTCAACCTCGCGGCCGCGGTCCGCGGGCTCGAGGTCGTCGGCGCGGGCGGCGAGGTGCGGCGGCTGGGACCGGACGACGACGAGCTCGCGGGGTCGGTCGTGGCCCTCGGCATGCTCGGCGTCGTGACGCGCGTGACGCTGGCGGTCGAGCCGACCTACGACGTGGCGCAGGAGGTGTGGCTCGACCTGCCGTGGGACATCGCGCTCGACCGGTTCGACGAGCTCATGGGCTCGGCGTACTCGGTCAGCCTGTTCACCGACTGGCGCGGCGACGCCGTGGGCCAGGTGTGGCGCAAGCACCGCGTGCTCGACGCCGCCACGTGGTCGCTTCCGGATGCGGATACCGAGCTCGCCGGCGCACGGCCCGCCCCCGGCCCGGTGCACCCCGTCCCGGGCGTCGACCCCGCCGCGTGCACGCAGCAGGGCGGCGTCCCCGGGCCGTGGCACGAGCGCCTGCCGCACTTCCGGCTCGAGTTCACGCCGTCGGCCGGGGCCGAGCTGCAGACCGAGTACCTCGTGCCGCGCGCCCGCGCGGTCGAGGCGATCACCGCGGTGCGGGGCCTGCGCGAGCAGGTCGCGGCGCTGCTGCAGATCTCGGAGATCCGCACCGTGGCGGGCGACGACCTGTGGCTGTCGACCGCGCACGGCGGGCCGCACGTCGCGCTGCACTTCACGTGGAAGCCGTGGCGCGCCGAGGTCGAGGCGGTGCTGCCCGTGCTCGAGGACGCGCTCGCACCGTTCCAGGCGCGCCCGCACTGGGGCAAGCTCTTCGCCGACCGCGACCACCGGCTCGCCGAGCTGTACCCACGCTGGGACGACGCGCGCGCGCTCGTCGCCCGCCGCGACCCGGGCGGCGTGTTCGCCAACGACTTCGTGCGCCGGTACGGGCTGCGGGACTAGTCCCAGGTCGTCGTGCGCGCGACGAGGTCCGTGGTGCCCGTGCGGCCCAGCGGCGACCACGTGCGCACCACCGTGCCGGGGTGCAGGCGCGGGTCCGACGCGTAGAGCGCCGCGAGCGCCGCCTCCGCCGCCGTGTCGCCCGCGTCCGCGCGCACGAGCAGGTCCGCGACCTCGTCGGCCAGGGCGTCCGCCTCGTCGGGCGAGCCCACGGGGTCCTCGGGCGCGCCGTCCGCGCCGTCGCCCCACACGTCCCACAGCAGCAGCTCGTCGCCGCGGCGGTGCGCCGCCTCGAGCCGCACGTACGCCCGCACCATGTCCGGACCGCCGATGTCGACGCTCGGGTGCACGCCGAAGCGCGAGAGGTCGAGGCCGTCGCGACGGTACGCGAGCCACGCCTGGGCGGCCGTCACGAACGGTGCGCCGACGCCCGTGCGGATGTCCCGGACGTCGAACGGCGGACCGGCGAACGGAGCTGCGCCGAACGCCGCCGGCATCTCGGCGTCCCACAGCACCCAGCGCCGCCCGTCCCACTGCTCGACGACCACGTGGTCCGCGTGGAAGTCCGGGATGAGGTACGCCGAGAAGCCGACCCGCGACCGGGCGGGCACGCCGTGCTCGCGCAGGACCGCCACCGCCAGGAGCGTGTGGTCGCGGCAGCAGCCCCCGCCGCGCAGGTGGTCGGGCCGACCCGCGAGCTGTGGCGAGCGCGCCAGCCCGGCGTCGAGGATCCGCTCGCACCAGCGCAGGTCGACCTCGGACACGCGCTCGTCGTCGAGCACCGCCGCCTCGGCGCGGTAGTGCGCGACCAGGCCCGTGACCGCACCGTGGACGGCCTCCGGCTCGGGCGAGACCGCCGCGAGCACGTCCGCGTGCCGGCCCGGGTCCGAGAACGGGGAGTGCCCGACCCAGTCGCCGGGCTCGACTCCGCGCGACCTCGTCGTGCGTCCGTCCATGCGCGCCCCCTCGGGTACGGACCGTCAGGCCACGCGGCTCCTCAGCCAGCGCAGCTGCCGGTCGAGCTGGTAACCCTGCCCGCCCTCGTGCTTGTTGAACGGGTAGACCGCGATGTCCGTCTCGGGGCGCTGCCCCGCGAGGCCCGCGTAGTGGTTGTACGCCGCGAACACGGTGGACGGCGGGCAGATGTCGTCGCGCAGCGCGACGCTGAACAACGCCGGCGCGGTCGCGCGCCGCGCCAGGTGGACCGCGTCGAAGTACGCGAGCGTGCCGAACACCTGGGCCTCGGCGGTGCGGTGCACGGCCAGGTACTGCACGAGCTCGCCGTACGGGAAGCCGTCGGTGATGTCGACCGCGCGGCGGATGTGGCACAGGAACGGCACGTCCGGCATGACGCCGACGAGGCCGTCCGACAGCCCGGCGGCCGCGAGCGTGAGCGCCCCGCCCTGGCTGCCGCCGGTGACAGCGACGCGCTGCGCGTCGACGCCCGGCAGCGCGCGTACCGCGTCGACCGCGCGCACCGCGTCCGTCATGAGCCGGCGGTAGTAGTAGCGGTGCGGGTCCTCGATGCCGCGCGTCATGACGCCGGGGGCCGCGGGGCCCGAGCCGCCCTCGTCAGGCGTGTGCGCGCCGTTCCCCCACGTCGAGCCCTGTCCGCGCGAGTCCATGACCACGTGGACGAACCCGGCCGACGCCCACGCGAGCCGCTCGTGCGCGAACCCGCGGCCGCCCCCGTAGCCGATGTACTCGACGACCGCGGGCAGGTCCTGGCCCTGCGAGCCCGCGGGCCGCGTGACCCAGGCCTTGACCGGGTGCCCGTCGAAGCCCGCGAACGTCAGGTCGGTCGTGTCGATCAGGCGCAGTCCCGTGTCGTGCGGCCGCGCGTCGACGACGACGTCGTGGCGGCGTGCCTCGGCCAGCGTGCGGGACCAGAAGTCGTCGAGGTCCGCAGGCTCGTCGAGGTCAGGCAGGTAGCGCTCGAGCTCAGGAAGGGGGAGGTCGTAAAGAGCCACCCGCCGACCTTAGCGAGGTCGGCGGGTGGCTCTGTGTCGTTCGTGCGGCGCGCCGGGGCCGTGTCCCCGGCGCCGCGGTCAGTTCCGGAAGATCGCGAGGATGCGCAGGATCTCCAGGTACAGCCAGACCAGCGTGACGATGAGGCCGAACGCGGCCGACCAGGCCATCTTGCGCGGCGCTCCTGCGTCGACGCCCTTCTTGATCGCGTCGAAGTCGACGATGAAGCTCGCGGCGGCCAGACCCACGGCGAAGAGTCCGACGAGGATGCCCAGGCCGCCGCTGCGCAGCGGTCCGAACTCGCCGCCGCCCACGCCGACCAGCATGAGGACCACGTTGAGCAGCGAGAACACCAGGTAGCCCACCATCGCGAGGATGAGCCAACGCGTGAACTTCGGGGTGACGCGCACCTTGCCGGACTTGAACACGAACAGCGCGGCAGCGGCCACGGCGAGCGTCCCGAGCACCGCCTGGCCCACGATCCCGGGGTACCGGGCCTCGTAGAACGCCGAGATGCCACCCAGGAACACGCCCTGAGCGACGGTGTACAGCGTGATGAGCACCGGGCTGGGCTCACGCTTGAACGCGTTGACCAGGCCGAGGACCAGGCCGACGAGCGCGCCGGCGATCCACAGGCCGGGGGCCAGGGCCCACGTCGCCGCGCCCGTCACGACGAGCAGCGCGAGCAGCCCGCCGGTCTTCATGATCACGTCGTCGTAGGTCAGGCGACCCGTCTCGCGGGTCGTCGCCGCGGGGGCGCCGTACATCTGGTCGAGCGTCGCCGCGTCGATCGTCGAGTGGGTCGCGGTCGACTCGGCGTAGACCGTCCCGCCGGGCTGCGGGCGGCCGGACTGCGACTTGGGGTCGCCGAACACCGGGCTGTTGCTGAAGACGGGGTTGGCCACGTCGTCCTCCTGATCGGCCTGCGCCACGTCGGCGCCGGTCTGTGGTCCTCCAACGTACAAGGGACCGGGCCGGTTCCCGCCACTGCTGACCTGCGTCTGTGGACGGATCGGGACCCGAGCGGCGGTCGACAAGTCCACCCTGGGTCGGATGCCCGGCTGTGGGGCCCTGCCTCTAAGGTCGAGACGACCCGTCACCGAACCGGAAGATCCTCCGCGATGATCGAGGCAACGAACCTCACCAAGCGATACGGCGCGAAGCTCGCCGTCGACCAGATCTCGTTCCGGGTCGAGCCCGGGACCGTCACCGGCTTCCTCGGCCCGAACGGCGCCGGCAAGTCCACGACCATGCGCATGATCGTCGGCCTCGACCGCCCGACCGCGGGGCACGTCACCGTCAACGGCAAGCCCTACGCCGAGCACCACTCGCCGCTCACGCAGGTCGGTGCGCTGCTGGAGGCCAAGGCCGTCCACACGGGCCGCAGCGCCCGCAACCACCTGCGCGCGCTGGCCGCGACCCACGGCATCGGCGAGAAGCGGGTCAACGAGGTCATCGAGATGACCGGCCTGGAGTCCGTCGCCAAGCGTCGCGTCGGCGGGTTCTCGCTCGGCATGGGTCAGCGCCTCGGCATCGCCGCCGCGCTCCTGGGCGACCCGCGCACCCTCATCCTCGACGAGCCGGTCAACGGGCTCGACCCCGAGGGCGTCCTGTGGGTCCGCAACCTCGTGAAGTACCTCGCGAGCCAGGGCCGCACGGTGTTCCTGTCCTCGCACCTCATGAGCGAGATGGCCGTCACCGCGGACCACCTCATCGTGATCGGGCGCGGCAAGATCGTCGCCGCCGGCCCGGTGAAGGACATCGTCGCGCAGGGCACCCGCACGTCCGTCCGCGTCGTCAGCCCGCAGGCCGCGCAGCTCGCCGAGCTGCTGGTGGGGCCCGAGGTGAGCGTCACGTCCGACGAGCGCGGCTCGCTCGTCGTGCACGGCACGACCGCGCCCGCGATCGGTGAGGCCGCCGCGGCGGCCGGCGTGGTGCTGCACGAGCTCACGCCCGTGCAGGGCTCGCTCGAGGAGGCGTTCATGTCCCTCACGCAGGACACCGTCGAGTACCACTCCACGATGGGCCACGACGTCGCGCCCGTCGCCGCGACCGGTCAGGAGGCCACGCGATGACCGCCACGACCCTCGACGCACCCGCACCCGCCGGCGACGTGCGCGTCACGTTCCCGCGCCTGCTCCGCTCGGAGTGGATCAAGCTCTGGTCGCTGCGCTCGACCGCGTGGACCCTCGCGATCACGGCGGTCGTCATCGTCGGGTTCGTCCTGCTGATCACGTGGGGCATGCTCGACGCGAACGAGATGAGCGGGAACTCCGAGGACGTCAACGCGCTCGACGCCTTCGGCGCCGTCCCGTACCTCGGGCCGACCGCGGTGGCCGTGCTCGGCGCCCTGACGATCACCGGCGAGTACACGACCGGGATGATCCGCTCGAGCTTCGCCGCGGCGCCGCGTCGCCTGCCCGTCCTGTGGTCCAAGGCCCTCGTGCTCGCGGTGGTCGTGTTCGTCACCACGGCGCTCGCGGTCGCCGTCGCGGCGTCGCTCCAGGCCCTCATGTTCGGCAGCCGCGGGGCGTCCGTAGACCTCGGTGACCCGCAGGTCGTGCGCGCGCTCATCGGCAACGCGCTCTACGTGACGGGGATCGCGGTGCTCGCGTTCGGCCTCGGCGTGCTCATGCGGCACTCGGCGGCCGCGATCACCACGACGCTCGGCATCCTGCTGGTGCTGCCGATCCTGTTCAGCCTCATCCCGTGGGAGCCGCTGCAGGACCTCACGCCGTTCCTGCCGAACGTCGCCGGCTCCCAGATCACGCTGACGGACGCCATGATCGAGCAGCAGGCCGGCTTCACCGGGTCCGTCGTGCTCTCGGCGTGGCAGGGCTTCGGCGTCCTGCTCGCCTACCTCGTCGTCGTGCTCGCCGCCGGAGCGTGGCTCACGAAGCGCCGCGACGCCTGACGCACACGACGAAGGCCGCGACCCGCCGAGGGTCGCGGCCTTCGTCGTACCGGGCTCAGACGAGCTCGAGCGCCTCCCCACACCGGCCGCTGTGGGCGACCTAGGCTGGGCGTGGCGGTCGCCCCTCCCCGCCGGCCGCCACGAAGGAGCTCCCATGGATCCCGCGATCGCCGACGTCGAGCGCCAGGTCGCCCTGCTGCTGCGCCTCGCCGACCGCAACCGTCGTCGCAGCCGCCGCCTCGAGGGCACGTTGGAGCGCTCGGCCTACCTCGCGCTCGGCCGGCTCATCGACCAGGGACCCGCCGGCATCAACGAGATCGCCGACCACCTGCGGCTCGACGCCTCGACCGTCACGCGCCAGGTGCTGCAGATGGAGGCTGCGGGCTACGTGAGCCGCGGCCGGGACGAGGCCGACGGGCGTCGTTCCGTCATCGCGGCGACCACGACCGGCATCGCGGCCTGGGAGGCGACGCGACGCGCGCGTGCGGACGTCTACGCCGAGGTCCTGTCCGCGTGGGAGCCCGACGACCTGCAGGTCCTCGCCCGCTCCCTCACCCGGCTCAACGCGTCGCTCGACGCCTCGCTCGACGCGTCGGCGCGCCCGGCACCCCTGCAGGCCGCGGGCGCCGAGTCGTCCCGCTGACGCCCACCCGCGGGCCGACGCGCAGCCCGCGCGGTTAGGCTCGCGCCTCGTGACCCTCCCTTCCTCGGCGACGCCCACGCCCCGTGGTCGGCCCGCGCCGGTCCTCACGCACGTGCTGCGCGCCGAGCGCCTGACCCCCGGCCTGGTCCGCGTGGTGCTCGGCGGACCTGGCCTGATGCCGTTCGTGCCCGACGAGCGGGCCGACTCCTACGTCAAGCTCATGTTCCTGCCCGCCGGGCCGCGCCCGCTGAGCGCGGACGGCCGCGTCGACATCGAGGCGGTGAAGGCCGCACTGCCTGACGGCGTCGCGCCGCGCCTGCGCGCCTACACCGTGCGTCGCTTCGACCGCGCGGCGCTCGAGCTCACGCTCGACGTCGTCGTGCACGGCACCGAGGGTCTCGCCGGGCCGTGGGCGGCACGCGTGCGCGGCGGCGAGGAGGCGCTCGTCGTCGGCCCGGGCGGCGGCTGGTCCCCCGCACCCGACGTCGACCACCACCTGCTCGTCGGCGACGCGAGCGCCCTGCCCGCGATCGCGGTCGCGCTCGAACGCCTCCCCGCCGACGCGCGCGGCTGGGCGCTCGTCGAGGTTCAGGGGCCCGAGCACGAGCTGCCACTGACCGCGCCCCCGGGTCTGGAGGTCCGATGGGTGCACGCGTCGCCCGCCGCGCCCGGGCGCAGGCTCGTCGCGGCCACCCTGGACCTGCCCTGGCCCGCCGGGCGGGTCGGGGCGTTCGTGCACGGCGAGGCCGGTGCCGTGCGCGACGTCCGCCGGTACCTGCGCCTCGAGCGCGGCCTGCCGCGCACCGACCTGTCCGCGTCCGGCTACTGGCGCGTGGGCGTGGACGACGAGGGCTGGCGCAGCACCAAGCGCGAGTGGACCACCGCGATCGAGCAGCAGGAGCAGGCGGCAGGCCTCCCCTGACCCCCCTTGCCCCCACCCACCTGGGCCCTCCCCACTGCCGAGCGCGGGAGATCCGCCGCGAGCGCTGCTCCCCGACGACCGCGTTCGCGCCCGAGCACGCGCGCTCGCGCCCGGACGACCGCGCTCGTGAGGGGTGCGCCGGGCTGGTGGGAGGATGCTCGCGCGCGCCCGTAGCCCAATCGGCAGAGGCATCCGGCTTAAACCCGGCGCAGTGCGGGTTCGAGTCCCGCCGGGCGCACCAGCTCCGCCCCGACCCCCGAGCGCGTCGCGCGGGACGAGGCCCGGAGACGACGAGAGCCCCGGCCGACTCGACCGGGGCTCTCGTGCAGGAGATCAGCTCGCGCTCTTGGCCTTCGTGCTGGAGGAGGCACCCTTCGCAGCGGGCTCCTTCACGGCGGCGTCCTTGGCCTCGTCGGCCTCGACGACGCGCGGCTTGGGCGGCACGGACGCGGCACGGAACTCGGCGCGCGGGTCGTGCAGCGCGCCGAGCGGCACGACCTCACGACGCAGCAGCAGCGACCCGGTCCAGCCGGCCATGATGCGCAGCTTGCGGTTCACGGTCGGCATGGCGAACACGTGGTACGTGCGGTGCAGCACCCAGGCCAGGAAGCCGCGCACCTTGATCCGGCCGAACATCTGCGCGACGCCCTTGTACATGCCGAGCGAGGCGACGGCGCCGATGTTCTTGTGCGAGTACGGCGTGACCTCGGCGGAGCGCAGGACGCGCGCGAGGTTGTCGCCCAGGTGGTTGCCCTGGCGCAGCGCGTGCTGGGCGTTGGGCGGGCAGAAGCCGCCCGGGTTGTACAGGTCCGGGACGGCCGCGCAGTCGCCGGCGGCGTACGCGTCGGCCACGACGTCCCCCTCGGCGTCGACGACCTGCAGCGAGGTGTTGCAGGTGACCCGGCCCATCTTGTCGAGGGGCAGGTCCGACTGCTGGAGCACCGGGTTCGCCTTGACCCCGGCGGTCCACACGACGGTGTCGGCGTCGAACTCGAGGTTGTTCGACAGCACGATGTGCCCGTCGACGCACGAGTTGAGGAACGTCGAGAGGTGGATCTCGATCTTGCGCTTGCGCAGCTGCTCGAGCGTGTAGCCGCCGAGCTCCTCGCTGACCTCGGGGAGGATCCGCGGGCTGCCCTCGACGAGCACGAACCGCAGCTCGTCCTGCTCGATCTGGTTGTAGTGGTTGACCGTGTACCGCGCGATGTCCTCGAGCTCACCGAGCGCCTCGACACCGGCGAACCCGCCGCCGACGAACACGAACGTCAGCATGCGGCGCCGCAGCTCGGGGTCCCACGTCGAGGCCGCGACCTCGATGCGGTTGAGGATGTGGTTGCGGACCGCGATGGCTTCCTCGACGTTCTTGAAGCCGATCGCCTGCTCCGCGAGGCCCGGGATGGGCAGCGTGCGCGCGACGGAGCCGAGGCCGACGATCAGGTGGTCGTACGTCACCCAGTAGGGCGCACCCTCCTCGGGCGTGATCTCGACCGTGCGCTCGGCGTGGTGGATCTGCGTGACCTTGCCCTGCAGCACGTCGACGCCCTTGAGCGCGCGGCGGTGCGGGGCGACGACGTTGCGCGGGTCGATCGACCCGGCGGCCGCCTCGGGGAGGAACGGCGCGTACGTCATGTAGGGGCGGGGGTCGACGACGACGATCGCGGCCTCGCGACGCCCGAGGCGCTTGCGCAGCCGGCGGGCCGAGTACAGGCCGACCGTGCCACCACCGAGGATGAGGACGCGAGGGACCTTGCGCGGCTTGGCGGGGCGGCGCGGGACCGCCGACTCGTCGACCGGTGTCGAGGCAGACTGAGGCATATCTCCACGGTATCGGCGGCGGACGAACGCGACACCTCGCGGGCCGGTGAGAATGCGCACACGGGACCGCTCAGGCGTGTGAGCGTCGTCACCGCCGCCGTGCGTCGTCCCACGTGAGCACGTGCGGCGGGCGTACGCGCTGCGGTCAGTCGCGTGCGACCGCGTTCGCCCGGACGACCTCGGAGTACCAGTGCGCGCTCGCCTTGGGCGTGCGCTCCTGCGTCTCGTAGTCCACGTGCACGATCCCCCACCGCTGCGTCATGCCGCGCGCCCACTCGAAGTTGTCGAGGAAGGACCACGCGTAGTACTGCCGCAGGTCGACGCCCTCGGCCACGGCGCGCGCGGCCTGCTGCAGGTGCGTGCGCAGGAAGTCCATGCGCTGCGGGTCCTCGATCTGGCCCTGCGCGTCCGGGTCGGGGATGCCGTTCTCGCTGATGATCAGCGGCGGCAGGTCGGTGTAGTCGGCGGTCAGGCGGACCAGCAGCTCGTAGAGGCCCTCGGCGTGCACCTGCTGCCAGCCCGCGGGCGACGGCGGGAACATCTGCAGCCACGTGCCGAGCTTGTCGATGCCGGCGGCGCCGTAGTATTGCACCGCGAGCAGGTCGCACGGTGTGGCGATGGTCTGCAGGTCGCCGGGCAGGACGAGCGCGTCGAACGCTGCCCGGTCCCCACGCAGCTGACCGGCGGCGGGGCCGATCGCCTCGTCCGGGTACTCGCCCCGCAGCAGCGGGTCCAGGTAGAGGCGGTTCTCGGCCGCGTCGAGCCGGTCGGCCGCGGCCTCGGCGCCCACGGCCCCGTACACGGGCATGAGGTTGAGCGCGATGCCGATGCTGCCCTTGCCGCCGACGGCCCGGAACGCCTCGACCGCCTTGCCGTGCGCGAGGAGCTGGTGGTGGACGGCGGCCAGCCCCGCGTCGAGGTCGCCGAGCGCGGGCGCGTGCTCGGTGCCCGCGTACCCGACCATCGCGGTGGTCTTGGGCTCGTTGATCGTCAGCCACGTCGCCTCGACGTCCCGCAGCGCCTCGAACATGACCTGCGCGTACTCGACGAACCGGTCGGTGGTCTCGCGCACCGCCCAGCCGCCCGCGTCCTGCAGCGGCTGCGGCAGGTCCCAGTGGTAGAGCGTGATCGCCGGGTGCAGGCCGCGGTCGAGCAGGCCGTCGACGAGCCGTCGGTAGTGGTCGATGCCCTTCTGGTTGATCTCGCCCGAGCCGGTCGGCACGATACGCGGCCACGAGACCGAGAACCGGTAGGCCTGCAGCCCGAGGTCGACCATGAGGTCCAGGTCGGACTCCCAGCGCCGGTACTGGTCCGCGGTGGGGTCGCCCGTGGACCCGTCGTCGATGCGCCCGGGCTGCGCGGCGAAGGTGTCCCAGATGGACACGCCGCGCCCGTCGGCAGTCGTCGAGCCCTCGACCTGGAACGCCGCGGTCGCGGCGCCCCACACGAAGCCCTGCGGGAAACGCAGCGGCTCGGCGGGAGCCGTCCAGGCGGTCGTCGTCGGACGCGGGAGGTTCGCGTGCTCGTCGTCGTCCGCGCAGGCTGCCAGCAGACCGAGGCCGACGAGGCCGCAGCCCATCTCGAGCACCGTGCGCCGGGCGACGAGGCGCCCGTCAGGCACGGTGCGGTCCAGCTGGTCCATCCTCAGGCTCCTCGTCGAGCGGTGTACGGGATGCGGCGAGCGGTGACGGCTCTCGCCGACCGTGGAACCGCTCCCATTGGGGCACTGCCGCACATCGTGCCATCCCCGCGCTCGAGGGGTCAGCAGTTCAACCGGTGGGATGGTACCGGTTTCAGTGACCTGTGCCACAGGAGAAAACCCCTGCCGACACGGTTCGTGACCGGGTCGCAACCTGGGGCGCGACGTCGGGCCCGGACCTCAGGCCGTGCGCTCGGCCGCGCTGAACGCGATCCCGTCGAGGATGTCGTGCTCGGAGGTCACCACGGAGTCGAGCGAACCGCCCGCCGCCGCGACCTCGTCGCGGACCCGGGCGACCACGTCGTGCCAGACCAGCGCGCCCGCGCCGATGACGTCGACGCGGCCCGGGTGCATGAAGCCGAGCGCGGCCCGCTGCGCACGCGAGCGGCCGAGCAGGTCGTCGCACGCCGCCAGCACGACGTCCGTCGGCAGCACCGCACCGTCGATCAGCTCGGGACGGTAGGAGTCCAGGCCGAGCGCGTGCGCGGTCACGGTCGTCACCGAGCCGGCCAGCCCGACGAGCGTCGCGGTCCTCGCGAGCGGGACGACGGCCGCTGCCTCGTCGAGCGCCGCCGCGACGTCGCGGTGTGCTGCCGCACGCTCGTCGGCCGAGGGCGGGTCACCCTGCAGGTGCCGCTCCGTGAGGCGCACGCACCCGACGTCCATCGACAACGCCGCCTGCGGGACGGTCTCCCCCAGGACGAGCTCGGTGCTGCCGCCGCCGAGGTCCACGACGAGGAACGGCCCGGGGTGCTGCCCCGCGACGACGCCCGTCGCACCGCGGAACGACAGCGCGGCCTCCTCCTGGCCGGAGACGACCTCGGGCTCGACCCCGAGCAACGCCTTGACGCCGTCGACGAAGTCGTCGCGGTTCTCGGCGTCGCGCGACGCCGACGTCGCGACGAACCGGATCGTGGAGACGCCGAGCTCGTCGCAGATGCGCGCGTAGCGGGCGCTCGCGTCGAGCGTGCGCTCGAGCGCTTCGGGGGCCAGGCGACCGGTGCGGTCCACTCCCTGCCCGAGCCGCACCACCTCCGAGCGACGGTCCACGTCGACGAGCGTGCCCGCGGTCGGATCGACGTCCGCCACCAGGAGCCGGATGGAGTTGGTCCCGCAGTCGATGGCAGCCACTCGAGTCACGGCGGACATCCTCGCACCCGCGGCGGGGCTGTCCGGGACGGCGGACGGGTGATGCCCGTCATGCCCGCCGTCCTCGTCGTGCGAGCGCCCCTGGGGCCCGGGCGTCAGCAGCTGCAGCGGTCAGGACGCCACGTCGGGCGCAGCAGCTCCAGCGCCTCGTCGCCGAACGGGTTGACGCCCGGACCGGCCGCGAGCGCGTGCCCGACGAGCACGTGCAGGCACTTCACCCTCGTCGGCATGCCGCCCGCGGAGATGCCGGCGATCTCCGGGACGTGCCCCAGCGCCTCACGGTCGGCGAGGTAGGCCTCGTGCGCGTGCCGGTACGCCTCGGCGAGGTCGGCGTCCAGCGCGAGGCGCGTGGTCCACTCCTTCATCAGCCCCGACGCCTCGAGCGTGCTGACCGCCGCGACCGCCTGCGGGTTCGTCAGGTAGTACGTCGTCGGGAAGGGCGTGCCGTCGTCGAGCCGCGGGGCGGTCCGCACGACGAGCGGGCGGCCGCACACGCAGCGCGCCGCGATCCCGACCACGCCGCGCGGCGGGCGGCCGAGCTGCTCGGCGAGCACCTCGAGGTCTCGCTCGGTCACGGCGGTGGTGGTGGTGGGCACGTCGTTCCTTCGTCGTCGTCCGTCCAGGAGATCCATTGTCCCTCAGGTCGACGCCGACGACGCCGCCGAACCCGTCAGGGCGCCGTCGTCTCCGTGGCGCCCTCGGCGCCCTTCGACGAGTCGTCGCCGGGGGTCGCGTCCTTCGACGTCGCGTCCTTGCCGGAGCTCGTGCCCGACGAGGCCTTGCCGGAGCCCTTCGTGCCGGTCGAGCCCCCGGTCGTGCCCGCATCGGCGGGCTCGTCGGACGTCTCCCCGGCGACGACGAGCGACTCCCACACGGACGTGTACCAGGGGACCTCGGCGGTCGTCGCGACGACGGGGGTCTCGTCGGCCACCTCGTCGTCCGGGTCCTGCACCGACTCGGGGTCCACGACCCGGTACGCCTTCTCCCCCGGCAGTACGTACGACAGGCGCTCGCGCGCCTGCGCCGTGACGTACGCGGGGTCGTCCCAGCGCCCGAGCTCGGCCTCGAGGTCGTCGTTGCGCTCGCGCGCGGCAGCGACCTGCGCCCGCAGCGCCCGGAGGTCCGCCTCCTGGCGCAGGTACGTGTGCAGCGTCGGGTAGACGAGCACGAACGCGAGGACCAGCACGCAGCCCAGGACGATCGTGCGCACCGAGAACAGACGCGGCGGTGCGACCTGGGCGCGCTCGGCTCGCGCTGTGCCGCGCGGCGGGGTCGCGGGTGCGCGGCCGCCCGGTCGGGTCGCGCCCGGCCGCGACGTGGCGCGCGGCACCCCGCGGGACGGGGTGCTCGCCCGCCCGGCCGTGCCGCGCGTCGCCCGCGAGCGCGCGCTCGTCGAACGACCAGGAGCCCGGGCCTCGCCCGTCGCGTCCGCGCCGGGACGGCCCCGCACCACGCCACCGGACGACGAGCGCTCGCGCGACCCATCTGCCGCGTCCGCGCGCGACGCGCCCGCACCGGTCGCGCGAGACGTGCCGCCACCGGTCGCTCGGGACGCCCCGCGGGCACCGCGGCCGTCGGCCGGGCGCGGCTCGACCGGGCGTCGGGGCGCTGACATGCCCCGATTGTGCCCCGGACGCCCCTGCTCGCCCGGGACGCCGCCCCGTCCCGCCGTGTCCTTCACCGATCCCCCACGTCCGCGGCCATGTTCGCCGTGCCCATGTGCCCCCGGGCGGAGCCGGTGCGGCCGGGTCGGTGGGAGGGGGCCCGCAGGGCGGGACCGGTGGGGCGGGGCGGTGGGATGACTGGTCGTGTGAGGGTCGAGATGGGTGAGGCCGGTCGCCCTCGGGGGCGACCGGCCTCGGGAGTCGGCCGGGGCCGACTGTCAGGCTGAGGTGATCAGGCCTGGAAGCGCGGGAAGGCCGAGCGGCCGGCGTAGCGACCGGCGTCGTCCAGCTCCTCCTCGATGCGCAGCAGCTGGTTGTACTTGTTGATGCGCTCGCCACGGGCCGGCGCACCGGTCTTGATCTGGCCGGCGTTCGTCGCGACGGACAGGTCGGCGATCGTCGTGTCCTCGGTCTCGCCGGAGCGGTGCGAGGTCATCGTCGTGAAGCCGTTGCGCTGCGCGAGCGTGACGGCGTCGAGCGTCTCGGTGAGCGTGCCGATCTGGTTGAGCTTGACCAGCAGCGAGTTCGCGGCCTTGAGCTGGATGCCCTTGGCGAGGCGCTCCGGGTTGGTCACGAACAGGTCGTCGCCGACGATCTGCACCTTGCCGCCCACCTCGGACACGAGCTGCGCCCAGGAGTCCCACTCGTCCTCGGACAGCGGGTCCTCGATGGAGACGAGCGGGTAGTCCGCGACGAGCTGCTCGTAGTACGCGATCATCTCGGCCGGCGTCTTGGCGCCGCCCTCGAACTGGTACGCGCCGTCCTTGAAGAACTCGGTCGACGCGACGTCGAGCGCGAGCGCGACGTCGGTGCCCGGCGTGAAGCCGGCCTTCTCGATCGCCGTGATGATGAGGTCGAGAGCGGCACGGTTGCTCGACAGGTTCGGCGCGAAGCCACCCTCGTCGCCCAGGCCGGTCGACAGGCCCTGGGCCTTGAGGACCGACTTGAGCGAGTGGTAGACCTCCGTGCCGGTGCGCAGCGCCTCGCGGAACGTGGCGGCGCCGATCGGGGCGACCATGAACTCCTGGATGTCGACGTTGGAGTCGGCGTGCGACCCACCGTTGAGGATGTTCATCATCGGGACGGGCAGGACGTGCGCGTTCGGGCCACCGACGTAGCGGAACAGCGGCAGGTCGGCCGAGTCGGCCGCGGCCTTCGCGACGGCCAGCGAGACGCCCAGGATCGCGTTCGCGCCGAGCTTGCCCTTGTTGGGCGTGCCGTCCAGCTCGATGAGGGCGGCGTCGACCAGACGCTGCTCGCTCGCCTCGAAGCCGATGATCTCCGGCGCGATCTCGTCGATGACCGCGTTCACGGCCTCCTCGACGCCCTTGCCCAGGTAGCGCGACTTGTCGCCGTCACGACGCTCGACGGCCTCGAAGGCACCGGTCGAGGCACCCGAGGGCACCGCGGCGCGGGCGATGGTGCCGTCGTCGAGCGCGACCTCGACCTCGACAGTGGGGTTGCCGCGCGAGTCCAAGATCTCGCGGGCGCCGACGGCCTCGATGCTGGCCATGAGGGCTCCTTCGACGTGCAGGTGGGATTCCCATGCAGGGTGGGTTTACGACCTCACCCTAGTGGGGCCCACGGCGCGTCGCGTCGGGACCTCCGTCCGCGAGACGGCGCCGCGGGACGTGTCGCCGAGCCTCAGGAGGTGGGTGCGGGCGCATCCGACGAAGGCCGCGGGTCCGTGGCCAGGACCGCCATGAGCACCGAGTCGTGCCAGGTGCCGTCCCACAGCAGCGTGTGGCGCTGCCGCCCCTCGACGACGAACCCCGCCTTCTCGTAGGAGCGCTGCGCACGCGGGTTGAACGCGTAGACGCTCAGCTCGACCCGGTGCAGGCCGACTGCCCCGAACGCGTGGTCGAGGACCGCGGTCATGGCCTCGGTGCCGTACCCCCGCCCGGGTGCTCCGGGGACCAGGGCGATGCGCACGTTCATGCACGCGTTCTCGTCGTCCAGCTCGTTCAGCACGACCTCGCCCAGGTACGTGCCGTCGTCCGACGAGGTGATCGCCCAGTCCGCGCGGTCGTCGGCCGCCCCGATGCGCTCGAGGTGCGCCGCGACCTGCTCACGCGTGAACGTCGCGTGCGTGCCGGTCAGGCGGTTCGACTCCTCGTCGCCGAGCGCCGCCCAGACGCCCTCGAGGTGCTCGGGGCCCAGCGGGACGAGGACGAGCCGCGACGTGCGCAGCGTGGGGACGGGCGACAGGGCGCTGTGCTGGACCACCCGGCCAGGCTACCCGGGCCGAGCGGTCCAGCACGCGTGATGATGCAGGTCAGCCCGCTGCGCAGGGCGCGCCGTTGAGCCGGAACGCCGTCGGCGCCGTCGGGGTGCCGGGGTGCGACGCGTTGAACCCGATCTCCACCGACGAGCCCGCGGCCAGGCGGCCGTTCCACGGCGCGTTCGTCGCCGTGACCGCGCTGCCCGTCTGCGACCACTCGGCGCTCCACCCCTGGGTCACCTTCTGGCCGTTCGGGAAGTCGAACGTGAGCGTCCAGCCGTCGATGGTTGCGCTGCCCGTGTTGGTCACGCGCACGTTGGCCGTCAGGCCGGTGTTCCACGCGTTGCCCACCCAGCGCACCGAGCACCCGGCGGGCCCGCCCGTCGGCGTCGCGGTCGGCGTCGAGGTCGGCGTGGGCGTCGAGGTCGGCGTGGGCGTCGGGGTCGGCGTGGGCGTGGGCGTCGGGGTCGGGGTCGGGGTGGGGGTGGGGGTCGCGGTCGTGCCGATGCGCGACGGGTCGACGATCCCCCAGAACGCGGACTTGGCCTGGAGCCGGCCGTCGAAGAGCAGCGGGGCGGCCCCCGAGCGCAGCCACGTCCGCGAGTCGTCGACGCCCCACACCGTCACGGACTCGAACGACGACGCATGCCGCTTGAGCACCGCGAAGAGGTCGCGGTAGTAGTACGCCTGCTCGAGCAGACGCTCGGCGGGCGGCGTGGTCCACGACTCACCGCCGTGCAGGTAGGTCGACACGTCGAGCTCGGTCACGGCCTGCGTGACGCCGAGACCCTCGAACGCCGTGATGGTCGCCTCGATGTTGCTCAGCGAGCGGCCGACCTCGACGTGCAGCTGGTGGCCGACGCCGTCGACCGGCACACCCTGCTCGAGCAGGGACGTCACGAGCGCGACGTACGGCGCGCGCTTGTTCGGGTACTCGCTGTTGTAGTCGTTGATGAACAGCTTCACCTCGGGGCCGAACGCGGCGCGTGCGTACGTGAACGCGTTCGCGATGTACGACGGGCCGAGGATCCGGTACCACTCGCTGCGACGCAGGCCATCGGGCTGGGACTCGTCGATGACCTCGTTGACGACGTCGAACGCGACGATCGGGTTGCCGGGCGTGCCGAACTCGCCGTACGTCTCGCGGTAGTGGTCGGCGATCGCGCGGATGTGCGTCCTGAGCCGCGAGCGCAGCAGCGCCTGGTCGTCGGCGCTCGTCGTGAGGGCGACGCCGTCGTTGCGCTCGAACCACCACTGCGGCGTCTGCTGGTGCCACACGAGCGTGTGCCCGTAGACGCGCTGCCCGTGCTCGACCGCGAAGTCGACGAGCTGGTCGGCGGGGCCGAACCGGAACTCGCCCTCGGTGGGCTGGATCGCGTCGGGCTTCATCTGGTTGCCGGGCGTGATCTGCGCGGCGTGGTGGGCGACGAGCTCGCCGCGGCCGGCCAGGACGTCGGCCGGCTCGACGGCGATGCCGAACGGGAACCAGGGCTGCAGCGTCGTGTCGAGCGCCGGGAGGGTGAGGTCCGGGGTCAGGCGGTCGCCGGTGACGACGACGTCGTCGACCAGGATGTCGGTCAGGGAGTCGGTCGACTCGACGTACAGCTGCGCGCTGTCGAACGGGCCGGGCGTGTAGCTCGCGGTGACCTGCTGCCAGCCGCCGCTCGTGACGCCCGTGGCGGTCGCGACCGTGTCGTACGACGACTCGCCCGCGTTGTCACGCTGCACCGAGACCCGCAGGTCCGCGTACCCGGTGCCCGTCGACGGCAGCCGCAGCCACAGCGAGACGGTGTACGTGACACCCGGTGCGAACGTCGTCGTCACGGGCAGGCTCGCGCCGTTCCACGACTGGGTGCGCCCCGTGACCAGCAGGCTCTGGGAGCCCCGCGCGTTCTGGGTGGTCAGGGAGACGGCCGCATCGCCGCGCCCCTGCCAGCCGCCGAGCCCGTCCTCGAAGTCGGACGTCACGACGACGGTCGCGGCCGCACGCGCGGGCGTCGCGAACGGCGCAGCGAGCGCGAGGACGGCGAGCAGCGCCCCGACGACGAGTGCCGCGAGCCCCGCCACGGTCAGCGGTCCCGTCTCGGGCGACGGTACGGACGGGTGGGCACGACGGGACATCACAACGCTCCTAGCCGGCGGGCCGACGGCACACCCGCCGGCTGCGCCGGACGCTAGGGAACGCGCGTCGGGACCGACGAGGGGTGAAACGGTTCGGTCCGGACTGTGGACCGGACCGCCCCCTCAGCCCTGCGCGAGCGCTGCGACGATCTTCTCGGTCTGGTCCCGCGCGTCGCCGAACAGCATCGCGGTGTTGTCCCGGAAGAACAGCGGGTTCTGCACGCCCGCGTAGCCGGTGGCCATCGACCGCTTGAACACCACGACCTGCTTGGCGTTCCACACCTCGAGCACGGGCATGCCCGCGATCGGCGACGACGGGTCCTCGAGCGCGGCGGGGTTGACGGTGTCGTTCGCGCCGATCACGAGCACGACGTCCGTCTCGTCGAAGTCGTCGTTGATCTCGTCCATCTCGAGCACGATGTCGTACGGCACCTTGGCCTCGGCGAGCAGCACGTTCATGTGCCCGGGCAGGCGGCCGGCGACGGGATGCACGCCGAACCGCACCTGCACGCCGCGAGCCCGGAGCTTCTCGACGAGGTCCGCGACGGGGTACTGCGCCTTGGCGACGGCCATGCCGTAACCGGGCGTGATGACGACCGAGCGGGCACCGGCGAGCACGTTCGCGACGTCCGCGGCGGACATCTCGCTGTGCTCCCCCACCGGCCCGCCGGCGGACGGCGCCGCGGCGCCCTCCTCGGCCCCGAAGCCGCCCAGGATGACCGAGACGAACGACCGGTTCATGGCCCGGCACATGATGTACGAGAGGATCGCACCGGACGCACCGACGAGCGCACCGGTGACGATCAGCAGGTCGTTGCTCAGCATGAAGCCGGCCGCGGCCGCGGCCCACCCGGAGTACGAGTTGAGCATCGACACGACGACAGGCATGTCGCCGCCGCCGATCGCGGCCACCAGGTGCCAGCCGAGCGCGAGCGCGATCACGGTCATGATCGCGAGCGGCCAGATCGACGGCGCGGCGACGAACCACGCGAGCAGGCCGAGCGAGACGACGACCGCACCCAGGTTCAGCAGGTTGCGTCCGGGCAGCGTCAGCGGCGCGCTCGTGATCTTCGCGGAGAGCTTCAGGTACGCGACGATCGAGCCGGTGAACGTGACCGCACCGATGAAGACGCCCAGGAACACCTCGACGAGGTGCACTCCGTGCGGGGGCTCGGTCAGGTAGGAGTTGAAGCCGACGAGCACCGCGGCGGCACCGACGAAGGAGTGCAGCATCGCGATGAGCTCGGGCATCTGGGTCATCTCGACCTCACGCGCCCGCCACGTCCCGACGACCGCGCCGACGCCCAGCACGAGCGCGATGAGCAGCGCCGTCACCACGGGCGGGCGCTGCGAGGCGTCCAGGGCCAGCGCGATCGTGGCGACGAGCGCCAAGACCATGCCGACCATCCCGAGCACGTTGCCGCGCCGCGCGGTCTCCTGCTTGCTGAGCCCGGCGAGGGACAGCACGAACAGGACCGCGGCCAGCAGGTAGGTGGCCTGAGCCAGCGTCACGAGCGTCATCTCATGCCCCCCGTCGGAACATGCGGAGCATCCGGTTCGCGACCAGGAACCCGCCGAAGATGTTGATGGACGCGACCGCGGCGGCGACGCACGCGAGCACCGTCACGACGAGGTTGTCCGAGCCGATCTGCAGGAGCGCGCCGACGAGGATGATCCCGGAGATCGCGTTCGTCTGGGCCATCAGCGGCGTGTGCAGCGAGTGCGACACGTTCGAGATCACGTAGTAGCCGACGAACACGGCCAGCACGAACACGGTGAAGTGCCCGAGGAACGCCGCCGGCGCGAACGCGATGCCGAGCGTGAGCAGCACGGCCGCGAGCGCGTAGGCGATCATGCGCCGCTTGCCCTTGGCCGCGGCGACCTGCGCCGCGGCGGCGGCCTGCGCCGCCCGCTCCTCCTGCGACGGACCGACGGGCGCGGGTGGCGGCGCGGCCGAGACCGCGACGGCCGGCGGCGGCCACATCAGCTCGCCCTCGTGCGTGACCGTCATGCCGCGCTGCACCGGGTCCTCGAGGTCGAGCACCAGCGCGCCGTCCTTGTCGGGCGTGAGCAGCTGCAGCAGGTGGACGATGTTCGTGCCCAGCAGCTGCGACGAGTGCTGCGGCATGCGGCCCGCGAGGTCGGTCCAGCCGAGGACGACCACGCCGTTGTCGCTGACCACGCGCTCGCCGGGGACGGTGAGCTCGCAGTTGCCGCCGCCGGGGGCGGCCAGGTCGACGACGACCGAGCCGGGCTTCATCGCCGCGACCGCCTGCGCCGTGATGGTCGTCGGCGCGGTGCCGCGTACGAGCGCGGTCGTGATGACGATGTCCGCGTCCGCGCACTCCCGCGCGTACACGTCGAGCGCGGCGGCGGCCTGCTCCTGCGTCAGCGGCTTGGCGTAGCCGTCGGCGCTGATCTCCTGCTGCGCCTCGGGCGCTCGCACGAACGTCGCACCCATCGACTCGATCTGCTCGCCGACCTCGGGCCGCACGTCGAACGCGCGCACCTGAGCGCCGAGCGAGTCCGCGGTGCCGATCGCCGCGAGCCCCGCGACACCGGCGCCGATGACGAACACCCGAGCGGGCGGCGTCTTGCCCGCGGCGGTGACCTGACCCGCGAACATCCCGCCGAACTCCTGCGCGGCCTCGACCACGGCCCGGTAGCCCGCGACGTTCGCCATGCTGGACAGCACGTCGAGCGACTGCGCGCGCGAGATGCGCGGCACGGCGTCGAGCGCGAGCGCCGTGACGCCGCGCGCGACGAGCGCGTCGACCAGCTCGGGGCGCTGCGCCGGCTGGAGCTGCGCGACGAGCACCGCGCCCTCCCGCAGCATCGCGACGTGCTCGAGCGACGGCGCGTCCACGCCCGTGACGACGTCCGCGCCCCACGCGCCGGCCTCGTCGACGACCTTCGCGCCCGCGTCGGCGAACGCCTCGTCGGAGAACGTCGCCGCAGCGCCCGCCCCCGCCTCGACCAGCACGTCGTACCCGAGCCCGACGAGCTTCGCCACGGTCGCCGGCGTCGCCGCCACCAACCGCTGGCCGCTCGCCTCCCGCGGGATACCGATCGTCGTCACGCACGCCTCCTGACCTGCGTGCACCCGCCGCTGGAGCGCGGGCGCACGGTGACCGCCTCGTGGCCGGGTGACCCTCTCACCGGCTCGCCGACGACCCTATCCACGCACGCGACCACATCACGGGACCACGGTCCCGCGCTGACCACCCCACGCCCGACCCGCACCCACCGACCCATACCCACCGACCTGCGCCGACCCGCCCCGCGCCGACCGGTCCGCGCGTGTGCGGCGGGGCGCTCAGGTCAGCCCGAGGTCGGCCTGCAGCACCCCGACGAGGCGCACCCACTCGTCGCGCTCGGCATACCCCCGCGCGATGACGCCCGTCGCGCCCTGCAGCGCAGCGGTGTCCCCCGCGTCGAGCGCATCGGCGAACTGCCGCAGCCCGAGGTCGAGCTGCTCGACCGCGGTCCTCGCGTGCGCCTGCATCTCGTCGAGGCGCGCCGTCCCCGTCGCGGTCGCCTCCACCGCGTCCTGCACCGCGCGCACCGCAGGCAGGACGTCGGTGCGGACCCGGTCCGCCCGCTCGCCGGGCGGCAGCGTCGTGTCCTGGTCGATCGCGAGCGCGACCTGGTCGACCTGTGCGAACGCCGTCGCGATCGTCGGGACCGCAGCCTGCAGGTACGCCAGCTCTGCCGACTCGTCGGGCGTCGACGCCGCCGTGCCGTCCGACCCACCCAGCCCGAGCCCTGCGCCGAACAGGCGCGTGCGGGCGTCGACCACGAGCAGGGCGCCGCCAGCGCCCAGCACGGCCGTGCACAGCGCCGCGACCAGCGCGATCCTGCGGCGCGACCCGCGCGGGAACGGCGCCGCCCCGAGCCCCGCGCCCGCGAGGCCGAGCACGAGCGCGAGCGGTCCGACGTCGCGCAGGAAGCGTGCCGTGGTGCCGCCACGCAGCAGGTCGGGGACGACGAGCACGAGCGCGCCCGCCGCGAGCAGCGCCGCCACGGGCGCGACGAGCAGCCCGAGCCCTGCGCCGCGCGCACCCCCGGCCGCGGCGAGCGCGACGAGCGCGGCCGCACCGACGACGACCGCGACCAGCTCGTACGCCTGCGCACGTTCCACCGGGGTGTCGCCCGAGGACGTGGCCTGCGCGAGCGCGACGACGAGGACCGCGGCGACGCTCGCGACAACCGCGACGATCGCGGCCACCCCGGTCCCCGGGGGCGCCGCGGCGGGCCACGACGTGCTCGTCCCCCGCGTTCGAGAGCCCACGCCGGTGCCGTGCGTGCGTCGCCGCCGCGCAGCACGAGCGCGACGCCCGTGGCGAGGGCGAGCGCCACGCACGCCCCGGTGAGCGCGCCCGCGCCCGAGGACGCGAGCGCCGACAGCACGAACGGCCAGTCCACCTGCTCGGCCGCGAACGCCCCGAGCGCGAGCGCCCAGGTCGCGACGACGAGCACGAGCGCACCGCAGCCCGCCGCGACCAGCCAGTGCCCGGCCGCGTGCCGCACGCGCACGGCCGCGTCCGCCCACAGCTCCCCGAGCCCCGTCACGACGACCAGCGCACCTGCGCCGACCAGGAGACCGAGCAGCGCGGGCTCGGCGTGCAGCGACCCGAGCGGCTCACCACCGAGACGCTGCGGGTCCACCGCCGCGCCCAGCGCGAGCCCGACACCGACGACGAGCGCCGGGCCGCCCACGCGCGCGCCCGGCCCGCCGAGCCGCTCGAACAGCGCGGCACGCCACTGCCCCAGGGCGAGCACGACCCCCAGCGGCGCCCCGACGACCACCGCCGCGATCGTCCGGGCGACGTCCATCTGGCCCGTGCCCGTGAGTGCCGCCGAGGCGACGGCCTGCACGGTCGGGAAGGAGGCCGCTGCGAGGAACGAGACCGTGAGCGCGTCGAGCCACGACGAGCGGGCGAGCCGCGTCGGGTCGTCCAGCACGGCGACGCGCTCGGCGGGCGTCGGGTGCTGCGCGGTCAGCCGCCGCCGGCGCGAGCGCGTGGGCACGGGTCGCAGAGCACCGACCACGGCGCGGAGGTCGTCGAGCCGGCCGCGCGTTCCCGGCCCGGGCGCGTCCGCGGGGAGGTCGGGGTGAGGGGTCGTGGCAGCGGTCGGGTGAGGGGTCGCGGCGGCAGGGCTCGCGGCGGCGAGGTCGGCGTCGTGCTCGCGTGAGCGCAGCATCGCGTCGGCGACGAGGCGCACGACGAGCAGCACGAGCACCGCGCGCCACGCGTACGGGCCGAGCACCCCGAGATCGCGCCGCGCGACCGAGACCACCGCCGGCACCAGCACCACCGGCCAGAACGCCCACCACGCGAAGCGCCCGAACCACGCCAGCGTGACGTCCCGGTGCCGCACGTGCGCGAGCTCGTGGCGCAGCACCGGGTCGAACAGCGCGCGGTCCCCCGGACTCGTCGCGAGCTTGGGCGGCAGCGCGACCCGGTACCGCCCGGGCGTGCCGAACGAGAACGCGTCGACCTGCGAGAGCCGTCCGACGACGAGCGTCGGCGCGCGTCGCAGGCCTGCCTCGGCAGCGAGCTGCGCGACCCGCTCGTGGGTCGCGGTCAACGTCTGCGGCAGGGGGCGCAGCCCGCGCCGTCGCATGACGACGCGCGGGTGCACGAGCAGCAGGACCACCGCGAGCGCGAGCGTCACGACCGCGCCCGCGACGGAGGCCCAGGCGCGCTCGCGCTCGAGCGCGGCCGTGCAGTCCTCGAACGCCGCCTGCGCCTCGAACGGGTCCTCGGGAAGTCCGTCGAAGCACGCGGCGACCCCGCGCGCCCACCGTCCCCCGGCCGCGATGTTGTACGTCCACGAACCGACGAACAGCCCGCCCGCGAGCACCGCGAGCACCAGGACGAGCAGGTGCACCGACGTGGGCGTCGGGTAGGCGAGCACACGGGGACGAGGGCCGGGCACGGCGGGGTCGCCGGGCGCGGGGGCCTCGGCGGTCACGGCAGCCGCGCCGCTCACGTCGGTCCGCTAGGCCACGACGAGCCCACCGACGACCGCGTCGGCGAGCAGGCCCGCGCGGGTCTCGTCGAGTCCCAGGTCGAGCGCCCGGCGGTGTGCGAGGTCGTGCACCGCACGCGCCTGCTCACCGGTCAGGGCGGGCGCGACCTCGTCGGGCACGACGGCGCCGGACGGGGCGGAGTCAGGCGAGGCGCCGAGCGCCGGTGCCGGCGCGGCCGGGTCGTCGCCCCGGCGCGTCACGCGGCGCAGCCACGCCGCGACCCTCGGCGTCAGCTCGTGCTTGGCCGAGTCCGTGATCGTCTCCTTGATCGTGTCCGTGGCCAGGTCCACGAGGAACTGGACCACGGGCGTCACGACGGCCAGGACCAGCGGCGTGAGCATCGCGAGCTCGATGCCGAAGCCCAGCGACTCGTCTCGTCGGTCGCGCGTGAGCGCCGCGTCGGGATCGGCGAAGAACTCCTCGCTCGTCAGGTCGAGGAGAGCGAGCTCGTCCGGTGCCTGGCTCGCCAGGACCGTGCTCGCGAGGTCGCGCACGAGCGCACGCTGCGTGTCCACCGCCACGGCCGCCTCCCTGGGGCGGGGTCCCCCTGGCGCCAGCGTGGCCCTGCCGCGCGCGGCGGTAAAGGATGAAACGGACCTCGACGAGACGCGGGTCAGTGGTCCGCGGCGTCGGCCTCCGCGGCTCGGACGTGCGCCTCCCAGGCGGCCGTCGTGCGCCGCAGCTCGCCCTCGGCGTCCAGCCCGGCCGCGCGGGCGCGGACGACGAGCGCGAAGAGCTGCGCACCGAGCTCGTCGGCATCGATCGAGGACCCGGCCGAGATCGCGGGCGCGGGCGTCGGGACGGTCAGACCTGCGCGCTGCGCACGCGCCACGAGCTTCTGCGCGCGGGCTAGCGCACCGAGCGCGAGCGGGACGCCGTCGAGCACCGACGCGCGCGCCTTCTCCTCGCGCTTGATCCGGTCCCACGCGATGTGGCGGCCCTCGTCGTCGGGCGCCGCCTGCTCGTCGGCGAACACGTGCGGGTGCCGCCGCACGAGCTTGGCGACGAGGTCCGCCGCGACGTCCTGCACGTCGAACGGGCTGTCCGCGTGCTCGGCCGCCACGCGGGCGTGGAACACCACCTGCAGGAGCAGGTCGCCGAGCTCCTCGCGCAGGCCGGCACGGTCGTCGTGCTCGATCGCCTCGACGAGCTCGTAGGCCTCCTCGAGCGCGTACGGCGCGAGCGACGCATGGGTCTGCTCGGCGTCCCAGGGGCACCCGCCGGGCGAGCGCAGCCGGTCCATGACCACGACGAGCTCGGCCAGGTGGTCGCGGTCGTCGTCCCGGGTCACATCCCCGTCCAGGGGCACCGCGTCAGGACTCGCCCGCCCCGACCACCCACGGCCGCAGCCCGGGCACGTCGATGTTCGCGTCGCCGACGAGGGTGCCGAAGCGCGGGTTGACCTCGATGTCGAGCTCTCCGATGCGCTCGCTGAACTGCTGGGCGAGCTCGGCCGCGTTGTCGGCGTCCTGCAGCGCACCGCTCGCCTGCACGTACCGCGCGACGGCGATCGTGGACGGCGCGAGGTCGTCCGGCAGCGCGGCGCCGCCGGCCGTCGCCGCGGACTCGAGCAGGGTGCGCGCCTGCTCGGGCGAGACGCCGATGCCGTTCTCCGCGGCGAGCTCGGTGATCGTCGGCTCCTGGATCAGCACGGACGTGACCGTCTGCGTGCTGACGCCCTGGAACAGGCCGCCGAGCTGCTCGACCGCGACCTGCACCTCGTCGGCCGTGATGACACGGTCGTCGACGACGGCTGCCGCACCCGGCGTCCCGGAGCACGCGCCGAGCGCCGCGGCGGCGGCCAGCGCCCCGCCCGCGAGCAGCGCGGTGCGCGAGAGCCTCGTCGCGCGGCTCGTCGTGGGACCCGTCGTGAGCCTGCTGGTGAGCACCTGACCTCCTGCGTCCTCGCTCGTCGATCGGCGCCATCGTAGGCCCCTGCGCTACGCGCTCACGCACCCGGGTGCTGCGCGTGGCGGTCGAGGAAGGCGTACATCTCCGCGGCGTCCACGCCGGGGAACCTCCCGGAGGGCAGCGGGGCGAACACGTGCTGGTGGATCCTGGCGCTCGGCCACGACCTCTGCTCCCACCGCGCGGCGGCCTCGGCGTCCGGCCTGCGGCAGCACGCCTCGTCGGGACACGTGCTGCGGCGGCGTACCTGCGTCTCACGTCCGCGGAACCACTTGGCCGACGAGAACGGCACACCGACCGCGAGCGCGAACCGGCCCGTGGGCGCGACGCCCGGCTGCGTGGAGCACCAGAACGTGCCCGCGGGGGTGTCGGTGTACTGGTACGACTCCGTCGCGTGGTCGCGTCGGGACAGCGCCTCGCGCACACCCCAGCGCCGGCACACGACCTGACCCTCGATGGCTCCTGTGACGTCGACGGGCAGCGGCAGGCCGTCGTTGGCGTACGCGCGGTAGATCGAGCCGTCCTCGTTGATCCGCAGGAAGTGCACGCGGATGTCGAGATGGTGCGTCGCCAGGGAGGTGAACCGCTGCGCGGCGGCCTCGTGCGTGACGCCGAACGCGTCGCGGAAGTCCTCGATCGCGAGCTCGCGCTGCCGCTTGCGCGCGGCGAGGAACTCGACCGCAGCGGACTGCGGCACGAGCGCGGCCGACGCGAAGTACGTCGTCTCCATGCGTTGACGCAGGAACGCCTCGTACGACGTGGGCTCGCCGTGCTCGAGCACGCGGTGCGCCATGGCCTGCAGCGCGAGCGACCGCAGGCCGTGCCCGCCGGGGGTCGAGGCGGGCGGCAGGTAGATCCGGCCGTTCTCGAGGTCCGTCACGGTGCGCGTCGAACGCGGCAGGTCGTCGACGTGCCGGATCTCCAGCCCCAGGCGTTCGGCCATGCGCCAGACCGTGCGGTGCGTGAGCGCTCCGGAGGTGTACCCGGCCTCGCGGACCATGCGCTCGGCGAGCACCTCGAGCTCGGGGAAGTGGTTGTCGCGTGCCTGCCGGGCCAGCCGCAGCGCGGTGTTCGCGCGGCGCGCCTCCTCGGGCGTCGCGATCGCCTCGCGCTCGCGCCGGGCCAGCTCGGTGTGCAGCCCGACGAGCTGCTCGAGCACCGGGGTGGGCAACGACCGGTTGGGCCGGACCTGCGGCAGCCCGAGCCGCAGGAACGCGCTCGAGCGCTGCGCCTGCTCCAGCTCGATCTCGAGCCCCGCGCGGCGCGTGGGTGGTTCGGGGTCGACGAGCTCGTCGAGCGTGACGCCGAGGGCAGAGGCCAGCTCCCGCAGGAGCGTCAGCCGCGGCTCGCGCCGACCGTTCTCGACGAGCGAGAGCATGCTCGAGGTCACGCCCACCTGCGCCCCGAGCGCGTCGAGGGTCAGTCCCCGGGCGGTGCGCAGGTGCCGGATGCGTCGGCCGGTCGTCAGCACGTCGTCGGAAGCCACGCTCCTCACGCTACGTCAAGAACGACGAAACTTGACATCGTTTTGAGTCGCCATCCGCCCTTGGTGTTGACAGACGATGAAGGAGCGAACCCGTCTCGCGGGAACCCGCACCAGGCACGAGCACCCACCCGGAACCTGTCCAGGAGCCGTTCATGACCGCCACGTCCGTCCGCGTCCCCCAGCTCCCGACCGTCGAGCCCGGCCACCCGCTCGACCCGTACGCCTGGGTCGAGGCCGTCGCCGCGCTCACCGAGCCCGACGCGGTCGTCTGGTGCGACGGTTCCGACGCCGAGCGCGACGCGCTGGTCGCCGGGATGGTCCGGACCGGGACCCTGCTGCCGCTCGACCCCGAGCTCCGGCCCCGCTCGTACCTCGCCCGCTCCGACCCCGACGACGTCGCCCGCGTCGAGTCGCGCACGTTCATCTGCTCCGAGACCGCCGAGGACGCCGGGCCGACGAACAACTGGCGCGAGCCTGCCGCCATGCGCGCCGAGCTCGCGGGGGTGTTCGCCGGCTCGATGCGCGGCCGCACCATGTACGTCGTCCCGTTCTCCATGGGGCCTGTCGGCAGCCCCCTGGCCCAGCTCGGCATCGAGATCACCGACTCGCCGTACGTCGTCGTGAGCATGGGCGTCATGACGCGCATCGGCATGGAGGTGCTCGACCTCATCGTCGACGGCGCGCCCTTCGTCCCCGCGGTGCACTCCGTGGGCGCCCCGCTGACCTCGTCGGACTCCGACGTGCCCTGGCCCTGCAACCCCACGAAGTACATCTCCCACTTCCCGGCGACGCGTGAGATCTGGTCCTACGGGTCCGGCTACGGCGGCAACGCGCTGCTCGGCAAGAAGTGCTTCGCGCTGCGCATCGCGTCCGTGATCGGGCGCGACGAGGGGTGGCTCGCCGAGCACATGCTGCTCGTGCGCGTCACGTCTCCCGAGGGCCGGCAGTACCACGTGGCCGCCGCGTTCCCGTCGGCGTGCGGCAAGACGAACTTCGCGATGCTGTCCCCTACGCTGCCCGGCTGGCGCGTCGAGACCATCGGCGACGACATCGCCTGGCTGCGGCCGGGCGCCGACGGCCGCCTCTACGCCATCAACCCCGAGGCGGGGTTCTTCGGCGTCGCACCCGGCACGGGCGTCGCGACCAACCCCACGGCCGTCGAGATGCTCTCGAGCGACGTCATCTTCACCAACGTCGCGCTGACCGACGACGGCGACGTGTGGTGGGAGGGCCTCACGCCCGAGCCGCCGGCCCACCTGACCGACTGGACCGGGCGGTCCTGGACGCCGTCGTCCGGGCGTCCCGCCGCCCACACCAACTCGCGCTTCACGGTGGCCGCGGCGCAGTGCCCGACCATCGCCGACGTGTGGGAGGACCCCGCGGGCGTGCCCGTCGACGCGATCGTCTTCGGCGGCCGTCGGGCCAGCAACGTGCCGCTCGTGACCCGCGCTTTCGACTGGCAGCACGGGGTGTTCCTGGGCGCGACGATCGCCTCCGAGCAGACCGCCGCGGCCGAGGGCACCGTCGGCGAGCTGCGCCGCGACCCGTTCGCGATGCTCCCCTTCTGCGGCTACTCCATGGCCGACCACTGGGCGCACTGGCTGCGCGTCGGCGAGGGCCTGTCGCCCGCCGGCCGCCCGCTCGTCTTCGGCGTCAACTGGTTCCGCAAGTCCGCGTCCGGCTCGTGGCTGTGGCCCGGGTTCGGGGAGAACTCGCGGGTGCTGGCGTGGATCGTCGCTCAGGTGGACGCGGCCCGGTCCGGGTCCGACGAGGGTGCCGTGCCCGGTCCCGTCGGGCTGCGACCCGCTCCCGGCGCGCTCGACGTGTCCGGTCTCGACCTGACCGACGACGACCTGGCCGAGCTGTTCGCGGTCGACCCTGACGCGTGGCTGGCCGAGGCCGACCTCACCGAGGAGTTCTTCGCCCGCTTCGGCGACCGCCTCCCCGCTCCCCTGCGCACGCAGCTCGCCGCCCTCCGCCACCGCCTCACCCACCCCTGACCCCACCCCCGCCCCGCCCGACGGCCAGGGGCGCGGGCGCGCAGTGGGTGGGGTTCCGCCCGCTGAGCGAGCGCAAGCCCACCCACTGTGGGGGCGGCCGCGCGGGGGCGGGGGCCGGGGGGATTGCCCGTGGAGCGGCGGGCGGCCAGGGTGGGCGGATGGGCGATGACACGCTGTTCTGGGTGTGCCGGACGTGCGGGGTCGAGCACGCCGAGCGGGTCCAGGTGTGCGCGATCTGCGACGACGAGCGGCAGTGGGTGCCGGCGACCGGCCAGGCGTGGGCGACGCTCGACGAGCTCGCGGCCGAGGGCGTGCACGTCACGACGCACGAGCTCGAGCCGCGGTTGCTGGCGCTCGAGGCACCCGGGGTCGGGATCGAGCAGCAGTCCAAGCTCCTGACGACCGAGCAGGGCGCGCTGCTGTGGGACCCGCTCGGCTTCGTCGACGACGCGGGCCTGGCGGCGGTCGTCGACGCCGCCGGGTCGAGCCGGACGCTCGTCGTCGCCGCGAGCCACCCGCACATGTTCGGCGTGCAGGTCGAGTGGAGCCGACGCGCGTCGGCCGCCTTGGGACGGGACGTCCCCGTGCTGGTCAGCGAGCCGGATGCCGGCTGGGTCGCGCGGCCCGACGCGGCGGTCCGCCCGTGGCGCGGCGAGCTCGAGGTGCTCCCGGGCGTGGTGCTGAGCCAGCCCGGCGGGCACTTCCCCGGCTCGGCGGTCGTGCACTGGGCCGGCGGTGCCGAGGGGCGTGGCGCGCTGCTGTCCGGCGACACGATCTTCGCCAACCCCGACCGCACGTCCGTGAGCTTCATGCGCAGCTACCCCAACCGCATCCCGCTGTCCGGCCAGGTCGCGCTGCGCGTCGCCGAGCACGTCGCTCGTCGTCCGTTCGACCGGCTCTACAACAACTTCGCGGGCGTCATCCCGGCCGACGCCCGCGCGATCGTCGGCCGTTCCGCCGAGCGCCACGCCGCCTGGACCCGCGGCGACCACGACGACCTCACCTGATCCGGCCCACCGGGCTCTCCCCTCCCGGCGACCCCGGCGAGCGCCCTCTCAGGCACCCGCCACGCGCTGAACAGCCCAGACAGACCTCGCCTCACGCTCGGGGTGGAGAACGTCAGTCGCGCCCGGGCGCCGCCGGCGGGCGGTGAGGCGTCAGGGTCGAGGGGCGTGGCGGTCGAGGAACTCGTAGACCTCGGTGGTGTCGACGCCCGGGAACACACCCACCGGGAGCGCCGCGAGCAAGGAGGCGTGCGGGCGGGCGGACGGCCACGACGCGCCCTCCCAGCGCTCGGCGAGCACCGCCGGCGGCTGGCGGCAGCACGACGGGTCCGGGCAGGTCGAGACCGAGCGCTCGGTGGTCTCGCGGCCGCGGAACCAGCGCACGTGCGCGAACGGCACGCCGACCGACACCGAGAACGCGCCCTGCGACGAGCTCTGCACGCGGGACGTGCACCAGTACGTGCCCGACGAGGTGTCCGTGTACTGGTAGTAGGGCGAGAACCGGTCGGCGAGCGTGAACACGACCCGCGCGGTCCACTGCCGGCATACCGGCTGGCCCTCGATCGCGCCGAGCGGGTCCGACGGGAACGCGACGCCGTCGTTCTCGTACGCCTTGTGCAGCGTGCCGCCCTCGTGGACCTTCATGAAGTGCACGGGCAGGTCGAGGTGCCGCGTCGCGAGGTTCGTGAACCGGTGCGCGGCGGTCTCGTACGGGACCGCGAACGCGTCGCGCAGGTCCTCGACCGACAGGTGCCGCTCGTCCTTGGCGGCCCTGAGCGAGGCCACCGCGCTGTCCTCCGGGAGCATGAGGGCGGCGGCCAGGTAGTTCGCCTCGACGCGCTGGCGCAGGAAGTCCCGGTAGTCGCGCGGCTCGGTGTGCCCGAGCACGTGGCTCGCGAGCGCCTGCAGCAGCGGAGAGCGCGAGTCGCTGAACGAGCGGTCGCCCTGCGGCAGGTAGATCCGTCCGTGCGCGAGGTCGGTGACCGTGCGCGTCGTGTGCGGCAGGTCCGGGACGTAGTGCAGCGTGAAGCCCAGGTGCGCGGCGATGTCGGCGGTCGCGCGCTGCGACAGCGGCCCGCCCGTGTGCCCGACGGCCTCCAGGAGCGAGCGCGCGTGGGCCTCGAGCTCGGGGAAGTAGTTGTCGCGCTCGCGCATCCGGGCGCGCAGCTCGGCGTTCGCGCGCCGCGCCTCCTCGGGGGTGGCCGCGTGCTCGGTGAGCAGGCGTTCGACCTCGTGCTGCAGCGCGACGATCGCCTCGAGCGCGTCGGTCGGCAACGACTTGCCGACCTTGACGGACGGCAGGCCGAGCTGGCTGAACAGCGGGCCGCGCTGCGCGCGCTCGAGCTCGACCTCGAGCGCGGCGCGGCGGCTCGGCGCCTCGGCGCGCAGGAGCTCGGCGAGCGGGACGTCGAGCGCCTCGGCGATCTGCGCGAGCAGGCTCAGCTTCGGCTCGCGGTGCCCGTTCTCGAGCATCGAGACCTGCGACGGAGCACGCCCGATCGCCGCCCCGAGCTCGTCGAGCGTCAGGCCGCGCTGCGTGCGCAGGTGGCGGACACGCCGGCCCAGCACCAGGGTGTCGAGCGCGCCCGACGAGGCCCCGCGGGACTCGTCGGACGTGGCCCGTGCGCCGGGGCGACCGAGCACCGGGGAACCGCTCGGGCGCATCGGCCGGGCGCCCGATCCATCCGCGCGACGAGCACCGGTCGCGCCGTTCGTCACGGGCGGCCTCGTGCCGTGGGTCGCGGGAGCGCGCGTCGTGCCGGTCGTCGCGGGAGCACGCGTCGTCCCGGTCGTGGCTGCGCCTGGCGTGCGCGCGCTCGTCGTCGTCATGTGTCCAGGGTCACACTCGCACGGCTTTCTGTCACGCAGAAGTTCTGCGGATCTTCTCGCACTCCCACCGGTGAAGAACCGTTGCGGATGCCCCAACGTGGTGGGCAGGCCAGTCCGGCCGAGAAGAACCCGCAAGCCCTACGGAGGAGCCATGACCACGCAGACGGACCCGGCGCGTTCGCCGGGTCAGCCCCGCACCGGCGACCAGACCACCACGGCCGACGAGCTCGACGCGGCCTGGCAGCTCGACCCGCGTTGGGCCGGCATCCGCCGGACCCACACGGCGGCCGACGTCGTCGCGCTGCGCGGGTCCGTCCGCGAGGAGCACACGCTCGCCCGCCGCGGCGCCGAGCGGCTGTGGGAGCTGCTGCGCACCCGCACCCACGTGCCGGCGCTCGGCGCCCTGACCGGCAACCAGGCCGTCCAGCAGGTCAAGGCGGGCCTCGAGGCCATCTACCTGTCGGGCTGGCAGGTCGCTGCCGACGCCAACCTCTCCGGTCAGACCTACCCGGACCAGTCCCTGTACCCCGCCAACTCCGTCCCCGCGGTGGTCCGCCGCATCAACAACGCGCTGCTGCGCGCCGACCAGATCGACGTCTCGGAGAACGGCCGCCGCACCCGCGAGTGGCTCGCGCCGATCGTCGCGGACGCCGAGGCCGGGTTCGGCGGGCCGCTCAACGCCTACGAGCTCATGCACTCGATGATCGCCGCGGGCGCCGCGGGCGTGCACTGGGAGGACCAGCTCGCCGCGGAGAAGAAGTGCGGTCACCTCGGCGGCAAGGTGCTCATCCCGACGAGCCAGCACGTGCGGACCCTGTCCGCCGCGCGGCTCGCCGCGGACGTCGCCGACGTGCCGACCGTGATCGTCGCGCGCACCGACGCCCTGGGCGCGGACCTGCTCACGACCGACGCCGACGAGCGCGACCACGAGTTCCTCACCGGCGAGCGCACCGCCGAGGGGTACTACCGGGTGCGTCCCGGGCTCGACGCGGTCGTCGCGCGGCAGAAGGCGTACGCGCCGTTCGCGGACCTGCTCTGGGTCGAGACCTCGACGCCGGACCTGGGCCTCGCGATCGAGTTCGCGGAGCGGATCCACGACGAGTACCCGGGCAAGCTCCTCGCGTACAACTGCTCGCCGTCGTTCAACTGGCGTCAGCACCTGTCCGACGAGCAGATCGCGCGCTTCCAGCGCGACCTCGCCGGCCACGGCTACGCGTTCCAGTTCATCACCCTCGCCGGCTTCCACGCGCTCAACCACTCGATGTTCTCCCTGGCGCACGGTTACGCCGAGCGCGGGATGAGCGCGTACGTCGAGCTCCAGACCCGGGAGTTCGACTCCGAGCCCGACGGCTACACGGCCACGCGCCACCAGCGCGAGGTCGGCACCGGCTACTTCGACCGCGTCGCCACCGCGATCTCGCCCGACAGCGCCACCCTCGCGCTCGCGGGCTCCACCGAGACGGCCCAGTTCACGCACTGACCCCGTCCGCCGCCCACCGCGACGGCGCCTTCACTCCGGCACCCTGCACCCCGCCTCCCGGTGCCGGCACCGCACACCCGCCCGGCGAGCTCGGCAGTCCCGTTCCACCTCGTGCATCTGGACGCACGAGGTGGAACGAGAAGCACGAGCTCGACCCGCTCGACACCTGAGGGATCCACCATGACCGTCATCACGCCCCTGGCGAGCCGCACGCTGCTCACCGACCCGTTCTCCCGCCCCCACCTGGAGGTCATCGGCCCGGACACGACCGGCTCGTCGCAGATCCTCACGTCCGAGGCGCTCGACTTCCTGACCGACCTGCACGCGCGCTTCGCGGGCCGCCGGCACGACCTGCTGCTCGCGCGTCAGCACCGTCGCGACCGCTGGTCCAACGGCGCCGACCCCGGCTTCCTGCCGCTGACCGCGGGCATCCGCGCCGACCCCACGTGGCGCGTCGCGGGCCCCGGTCCCGGGCTGGAGGACCGCCGCGTCGAGATCACCGGCCCGACCGACCGCAAGATGACCGTCAACGCGCTCAACTCCGGCGCGAAGGTCTGGCTCGCGGACCACGAGGACGCCATGAGCCCCACGTGGGCCAACGTCATCGGTGGCCAGCTCAACCTGTTCGACGCGATCCGCGGGCAGGTCGACTTCACGTCCGCCGAGGGCAAGGAGTATCGCGTCGGCGAGCAGACGCCGACGATCGTCTTCCGGCCCCGCGGCTGGCACCTCACCGAGAAGCACCTGGCGTTCCACGACCGCGCCGGCCAGCGCTCGTCGTCGTCCGCCTCGCTCGTCGACGCCGGGCTGTACCTGTTCCACAACGCGCAGGCGCTGATCGACGGGGGCCGCGGCCCGTACCTGTACCTGCCGAAGCTCGAGGGTCACCTCGAGGCGCGGCTGTGGGACGAGGTGTTCCGCTTCACCGAGACCTACCTCGGTCTGCGGCACGGGACGATCCGCGCGACGGTCCTCATCGAGACCATCACGGCCGCGTTCGAGATGGAGGAGATCCTCTACGAGCTGCGTGACCACTGCGCGGGGCTCAACGCGGGGCGCTGGGACTACATCTTCAGCGTCATCAAGAACTTCCGGAACCGTGGCCCGCGGTTCGTCCTGCCGGACCGGTCGCGCGTCACGATGACCGTGCCGTTCATGCAGGCGTACACCGAGCTGCTGGTCTCGACGTGCCACCGCCGCGGCGCGCAGGCGATCGGTGGGATGAGCGCGTTCATCCCGAACCGCCGGTCGCCCGAGGTCACCGAGCGTGCGCTCGAGCAGGTCCGCGCGGACAAGCAGCGCGAGGCCGGACAGGGCTTCGACGGGACGTGGGTCGCGCACCCCGACCTCGTGCCCGTCGCGCGTGAGGTGTTCGACGAGGCGTTCGGCGACCGGACCGACCAGCGGCACCGGCTGCGCGAGGACGTGCACGTCACCGCGGCCCAGCTGCTCGACATCCCGTCCGCGGGCGGTGCCGAGCCGGGCTCCGTGACCGACGCGGGCCTGCGCGGCAACGTCTCCGTGGCGGTCCGCTACCTCGAGTCGTGGCTGCGGGGCGTCGGTGCCGCGGCGATCGACAACCTCATGGAGGACGCTGCCACGGCCGAGATCTCGCGGTCGCAGGTCTGGCAGTGGGTCCACCAGGGTGTCGTGACCGACTCCGGGACGGCGATCACGCAGGCGCACGTCCGCGAGGTCCTGGCCGGGGTGCTCGACTCGCTCCCCCGTTCGTCGGACGACCGGTTCGACGACGCGGCGGCGCTGTTCGAGCAGGTCGCACTGGCCGACGAATTCCCGACGTTCCTCACCGTCGCGGCATACACCCAGCACCTCGTCGAGCACCCCTGACGAGCTCGTCTCGACCCGAGCGAGCCACCCGGCGGTTCCTCCGGCCTCCACACCCGCAGACCGGAGGAACCGCCCTCACCGTCCCACCTGCACTCCCCCAACCGTCCCCTGACCTCGTCGCTCCGACTCGACCAGTTCTCGCTCCCGTCGTACCTCCTCGCGCCGGAGCAAGGACTGGCTCGAGACATGTGGCCGCCAACGACCGCCCATCCCCCACTCACGACCCAGCACTCGCCCGGCGCAAGTACCCGGGACTGCGCGGGTCCCACACCGCGAGCGCGAGCCCGACCATCGCGACGACCGCCGCGACGACGAGCTGCTCCGTCGACGCGGTCTCCCGGAACGACATCGACCACGGGGTCCACTCCGAGCTCTCACCCGGCGTCACCATCGCCGCGGCGAGCGCGACCACCGCAGGGATGAACACGTACACCGGTCCCGCCAGCGCACCCGTCGCCGCGCAGACCCCGCTGATCAGCAACAGGTTGCGCAGACACGCCGCGAGCGGCAGACCCGTGCCGAGCTGTGCCCCGAGCAGCACGATCCCCCAGCTCACGAGGAGCGTGAGCGCGTAGCAGGCGGCACGCACCAGGACCACCCTCCCGTTGCGGAAGACGACCGGTGTCGGCGCGACGCCCTGCGATATCCCCACCGCGACCGCCATGAGCATGGGCACGACGACGAGCACACGCAGCTGCGGGTTCAGCACGAGCGGCCCGAACTGCGAGATCCGGCCGTCCGGGAACGCCACGGTCAGCACCAGGGCGAGGCCGAGCACCGGCACAGTCGCGTACCACCCCGTCGACGCGAGCACCGCCCTCACCAACCGCAACGGACGCCACGCCCGGGACGAGGTCGCCGGAACCGGCAGACGCCTCGGCGAAGCTCCCTCAGGAGTCGGTCCGCCTCGTTCGGCTCGGACGTCCGGCACGGAGCTCATCGGGACAGCTCGCCGCACGCTCGGAGGTTCGCCATGACGTGCGCGGCGTCGCCCGGCGCAAGCAGCGGCCCCGCTCCTTCGGACGCAGAGGACTGCTCGGGCTCGACGAGCGAGAGCCAGGTGCGCCGGAGCGTCTGGGCGTCCGCGGCGAGCTGGTCCGAGAACGGCGACTCGCCGTTCTCGTCGAAGCAGTGATAGGGCATGACGAGGTCCTGGACGAGCGCCTCCACGTCCATGGCCGCACCGCCCAGCGGCTCGTCGAGCAGGATCTGAGGCCCCTGCCACGAGGTGACGCCGGTGCTCGGGACCTCTCGCACCTCCTGCGGGACGAGGCCGTCGTATCCGGCGGCACGGGCACCGTCGAACAGTCGGGAGAGCTGCGCCACGACCTCGCCCTGCAGACGTGCATGCTCGGGATAGAGGCACACCCGGGAGCCCGAGACGTCCGCGCACAGGTCGGGCGGCTTGCCCGTGTACGTCAACCTGCTGCTCGGCCCGACCGCACTCGCGCCCAGTACCGCACCGACGGCCAGGAGTGCGACCGTTCGATCCGCCATCAGCCGCCCCTTGCCGCGCACGATCCCCGGCCGCGCCATGAGTAGCGCGAGGACGAGCCCTGACAGCAGGGCTGCCTGACTGCCGAGGTACACGAGGTTGTAGCTGCGACCCACGCGTGACACGAGTGACGCACCGGCGTAGAGCAGCGCGATGTGCTCGCTCCGGGTCGCCAGCAGGTAGATGCCGACGAGTGCAGCGAGGGCCGCCACGATCCCGCCCAGCACAGGCCCGAACAGCCGACCGACGAGCGTTCCGGTCGCAGCGAACAGCGTCAGCATCAGCAGCTGGACCCCGACGCCGAGGAGTACCCGCGGGTCGGGCTCCGGCGTCGGCTCGACGAGCACTGCTCCCACGATCACCGCGACGTACACCGCGCCGATGCCGATGGCGTACGCAGACGTCACGGCCGTCCCGGGTGACCGCCACCAGCGGCTCGCCTCGATGTGTCGCACGCCCACGCCCAGTCGAGCCATGTCGATCGCCGCTGCACCGGCGACGACCGGCGCGACTGCTACATGGCCGATGGGGAGCCAGTCGACGATCCAGAGCAGGTCACCGCGCCACGGCGCACCGCGTGTCGCGAGCACAGCCGAGGAGACGAGAGCGACCAGCAGCATCGCCCAGGGCAGCACGCCTTGACGCGCGACGAACCACCATGCGTGCCATGTCCGCACCGCGGCGGCGGACTGGCGCGAACCGTCACGTGGAGGCTCCAGCGCGTCGTCACGACGTGCGCGCGTGGCCGTACCCACGTTCACGCCGGAACCCGATCGCGAACGACGGCGAGGAAGCCACGCTCGACGGCCTCGGACGACACGGTGGCCGCCCCCGCGCGCTCGGCGAGCTCTGCGACGCTTCCCTGGAACACCACGGCGCCTTCGGCGAGGATCATCACCCGTTCCGCCACCGCGGCGACGTCCTCGGCGAGGTGGGTCGAGACCAGGACGGCGCGGTCGCGTCCCAGCGCGCCGATGAGCTCCCGCAGATCTGTCCGCTGCACCGGGTCGAGCCCCACCGTCGGTTCGTCGAGCACGACAACGTCCGGCGAGCCGATCAGGGCATGAGCGACGCCTACTCTGCGGCGCATGCCGCCCGAGAGCGCCCCGAAGCGCCAGCCTGCGCGGTCCTGCAGACCGACTGCCCGGAGCGCGGCGCCGATCTCGGCATCGGTGATCGGCGCCCGCCGGGTGCTCCGGCACCAGGCGGCGAACCGGAGGTAGTCGATGACTCGGACGCGGCGCGGCGCGTCGAAGTCCTGAGGCAGGTAGCCAGGAGCTCGCCCGGGGCTCCCCGACTGCTCAAGCCCGACACGGCCCCTGCTCGGCGCGAGGACGCCGACGACGGCCCCCATGAGCGTCGACTTGCCTGCGCCATTCGCACCGAGCAGTGCCGTCACGCCGGTACCCAGATGGGCGTCGACCGGCCCGAGCTCGAACCTTCCCCGGCGGACCACAAGATCCTCGAGAACAACCATCTTCATCCCCCTGCGACGCGCCGGCCCGCGACGGGCCGGCGCGTCCGTCCGCGACTAGTAGCTCAGGCTGGCGTTCAGGGCTTTGCCGGCGGAACAGACGTCCACGCGGGCCGGGATGTCCAGGCACGTCTTGACGACTGCGTCCACGCGCACCCGGACGGGCTTCATCGTCACCGAGTACGTGTGCACCGGCTGCGAAGCGACGTCGAGCCAGCCGCTGCTCTCGCGCGTGCCGTTGGCGGACTTGGACGACTTCTCGTACGGGCCCAGGTTGCCGATCGCAGCGACGCTCTTGAGGTGGACGTAGACCTTGTGGTCGTCGGCGTTCTGGAGCTTGTACCGCGCGCCGGTCACCTTCGAGGTCGCCGTCGACGAACCCCTCACCGCGAGCCAGCTGCCGTACGTCTTGCCCGTGCTTCCGTACCCCCGTGCGACCTGCGGCGCCGACTTCGTGGCGTAGGCGACCGCTGCCGCGCCCGCCGCCGGCCCGGCCACGGCGAGGCCGACCACGACGGCAATGACCGCCATCACGCGGTGGCGCTTGGACATGGTTGTACCCATCGTTCCCCCTGCTGGTCTCCTGCTCGGGAGCGTCGCAGCTCCGCGACGCCCGCCGGTGAGAACGATCCCATCCGGCTGCTCGGAAAACTAGCGAACGCGCACGAACGGGACACGAGGATCGTCGGCGGCTGTGGATAAGCAGGGGACACTCGCTCCCGTCGAACCCCCCGGCTCTCCGGCCCCAGCCGGTCGGGGCCGGCGCACGTGCTGGGTCACCGAGAGTGCGGGTGCACGAGCATCAGGACGGGTGAGCGACGGGGCGGGTGGTCAGAGGGACTGGCCGCCTGAGGCCTCGATGCGCTGGCCGGTGGTCCACGCCATCGCCGGGGCGGTGATCGCCGCGACGACCCGGCCGATGTCCTCCGGCTCACCAACGCGGCCCATCGCGCTCGCCCCGGCGATCATCGCGCGGTAGCGCTCGTCGTCGCGGATCACCCCGCCGCCGAAGTCGGTCGCGGTGGCGCCCGGCGCCACGGTGTTCACCGCGATCCCGCGCGGCCCGAGCTCCTTGGCGAGGTACCGCGTCCACACCTCGACGGCGCCCTTCATCGAGGCGTAGACGCTGTACGGGCCGCCGCCGGTGAAGCGCGTCAGGCCGGTGGAGACGTTGACGACGTGCCCGCCGTCGCGGAGCATCGGCGCGACGGCCTGCGTGAGCAGCACCGGGCCGCGCACGTGGATCGCGTACAGCGCGTCGACGGCGTCGGCGGTGATCGAGCCGAACGGCGTGTGGCCCGCGACGCCCGCGTTGTTCACGAGCACGTCCAGGCCGGACTCGCCCCAGCCGTCGAGCACGGTGCGCAACGCGGAGGTGAACGCCGCGAACTGCGCGGGCGAGGTGGTGTCGAGCGGGAGCGCCGCGGCGCGGGCGCCCGTTGCCGCGATCTGGGCGACGACCTCGTCGGCCGAGGTCCTGTCTGTGACGTACGTGACGACGACGTCGGTGCCGGCGGCGGCGAGCGCGAGCGCCGCAGCGCGGCCGAGCCCGCGCGAGCCGCCGGTGACGAGTGCGGTGCGAGTCATGATGCGTTCCTTCCCGTGGTGGTCCTGGGTGGTTCCACGGTCGGCCGCGGGCGAGGTCCGATCCAGGCCGCACCTGTCCAGGGATCGGCGATCCCTGGTTCAGCGGGCACCACGGGACGACGATGGCGACATGGACCGTGCCCAGCTCGCCGACTTCCTGCGGGCGCGCCGCGCGGCGCTGCAGCCCGAGGACGTCGGCCTGCCGCGCGGGCCGCGCCGGCGCACGTCGGGGCTGCGCCGGGAGGAGGTCGCGGCGCTGTGCGGCATGTCCGCGGACTACTACACCCGTCTCGAGCAGGGCCGCGGCCCGCAGCCGTCCGAGCCGATGCTCGCCGCCATCGCGCGCGGGTTGCACCTGTCGGTCGCCGAGCGCGACCACCTGTTCCGGCTCGCGGGCCATCACGCGCCCGAGCGGACGAGCCGCGCGGACCACGTCGCGCCGGCGATCCTGCGCATCCTCGACCGCCTTCAGGACACGCCCGCCCAGGTGGTCACGGACCTCGGCGAGACTCTCGTCCAGACGCCCGCCGCCGCGGCCCTGCTCGGCGACCAGACCCGCCACGAGGGCTTCGCGCGGGCCACCGTGTACCGCTGGTTCACCGAGCCCGCGTCGCGTGAGGTCTACCCGGACGAGGATCACGACGAGCGTGCGGCGACGTTCGTCGCCGAGCTGCGGTCCGCGCTCTCGCGGGGCGGCAAGGGGTCACGCGCAGCACGGCTGGTCGACGACCTGCTGGGACGCAGCGAGGAGTTCGCCGCGCTGTGGGCGCGGCACGACGTCGCCGACAAGCACGTGCGGACCAAGCGCCTGCAGCACCCCGAGCTCGGCGTCATGACGCTCGACTGCGAGACGCTGCTCGACACGGACACGGGTCAGCGCCTGCTGGTCTTCACCGCGATACCCGGCTCCCCCGACGGGGACAAGCTGGCCCTGCTGACGGTCCTCGGCCCCCGCCGCGTGCCCGCCTCGTCCTGACCCGCCCAGCCCGGCCGGGCTTCGTCGGCGCACGGCACCGCGCCGGCGCTGCCGCCAGCCGGCGCTGCCGTCCAGCCGGCGCTGCCGTCAGGGGGCGGTGCCGAGCTGGGCGGCGGCCGAGACGTCGTTCAGGACGATCGCGTCGATGAGCTGACGGCACCACGTCAGGACCTCGCGGCCGTGCAGCGGCTTGCCGCCGATCCGCGCGGTCGTCGGGAACGGCACGAGCACCGTGCGCACCGCGGGCTTGAGGACCGAGCCCGGGTACAGGCGCTTGAGCCGCAGCTGCGCGGACTCGGGCAGGTCCAGCGGCGCGAACCGCACGAACTTGCCCTGCGCCGTGATGTCGGACAGCCCCGCCCGACGCGCGTGGTGCCGGAACTGCGCGACCTCGAACAGGTTGTCGACCGCCTCGGGCACGGGTCCGTACCGGTCGACGAGCTCGGCACGCACCTCGCGCAGCGTGGTGTCGTCGGTGGCGACCGCGAGCTTGCGGTACGCCTCGAGGCGCAGCCGCTCGTGCGCGATGTAGTCGTGCGGGATGTGCGCGTCGACGGGCAGCTCGATCGTGACGTCGGGCAGCTCCTCGGGGACGTCGTCGCGGAACGCCGCGACGGCTTCGCCGACCATGCGGATGTAGAGGTCGAAGCCGACGCCCTCGATGTGCCCGGACTGCTCGCCGCCGAGCAGGTTGCCCGCGCCGCGGATCTCGAGGTCCTTCATCGCCACGGCCATGCCGGCTCCCAGGTCCGTGTTGGCGGCGATGGTCTGCAGGCGGTCGTGCGCGGTCTCGGTGAGCGGCTTCTCGGGCGGGTACAGGAAGTACGCGTACGCGCGCTCGCGGCCACGGCCGACGCGCCCGCGCAGCTGGTGCAGCTGGGACAGCCCGAGCAGGTCGGCGCGCTCGAGGATGAGGGTGTTGGCGTTGGAGATGTCGAGGCCGGTCTCGACGATCGTCGTGCAGACCAGCACGTCGAACCGCTTCTCCCAGAAGTCGACGATGACCTGCTCGAGCTGGTGCTCGTTCATCTTCCCGTGCGCGACGGCGATGCGGGCCTCGGGCACGAGCTCGTTGAGCCGCGACGCGGTGCGCTCGATCGACTCGACGCGGTTGTGCACGTAGAACACCTGGCCCTCGCGCAGCAGCTCGCGCCGGATCGCCGCGGAGATCTGCTTCTCCTCGTACGCGCCGACGAACGTCAGCACCGGGTGCCGCTCCTCGGGTGGGGTCGCGAGCGTCGACATCTCCCGGATGCCGGTCACGGCCATCTCGAGCGTGCGCGGGATCGGGGTCGCGGACATCGCGAGCACGTCGACGTTGGTGCGCAGCGCCTTGAGCGTCTCCTTGTGCTCGACGCCGAACCGCTGCTCCTCGTCGATCACGACGAGCCCGAGGTCCTTGAACCGCACCTCGCCGGTGATGAGGCGGTGCGTGCCGATCACGACGTCCACGGACCCGTCCGCGAGCCCGTCGACGATCGCCTTGCTCTCCTTGGCCGTCTGGAACCGCGACAGCGCCTTCACCGTGACGGGGAACGCCGAGTAGCGCTCGGTGAACGTGTCGAGGTGCTGCTGCACGAGCAGCGTCGTCGGGACGAGGACCGCCACCTGCTTGCCGTCCTGCACGGCCTTGAACGCGGCGCGCACCGCGATCTCCGTCTTGCCGTAGCCGACGTCGCCGCACACGAGCCGGTCCATCGGGATCGGCTTCTCCATGTCGGCCTTGACCTCGTCGATCGTCGCCGCCTGGTCGGGCGTCTCGACGAACGCGAACGCGTCCTCGAGCTCGCGCTGCCACGGGGTGTCGGCGCCGAACGCGTGCCCGGGTGTCGCCATGCGCGCCGAGTACAGCCGGATGAGCTCGGAGGCGATCTCCTTGACCGCCTTGCGCGCGCGACCCTTCGTCTTCGCCCAGTCCGAGCCGCCCATGCGGTTGAGGCTCGGGGCCTCGCCGCCGACGTACTTCGTCACCTGGTCGAGCTGGTCGGTCGGCACGTACAGCCGGTCACCCGGCTGGCCGCGCTTGGACGACGCGTACTCGATCACCAGGTACTCGCGCGTCGCCGCCGCGGCTCCCGACCCGATGGTCCGCTGCACGAGGTCGACGAACCGCCCCACCCCGTGCTGCTCGTGCACGACGAAGTCGCCTGCGCGCAGCGCGAGCGGGTCGACGACGTTACGTCGCCGGCTCGGCATCTTGCGCATGTCGCGCGTCGAGGTGCCGGTGCGCCCCGTCAGGTCCGACTCGGAGAACACCGCGAGCTGCAGCTGTTCCGCGACGTACCCCGGCCCGACCGGCGCGGGCACGACGAGCACCACGCCGCCCTCGGGCTCGGCCCCGATCGAGGTGACGAGCCGCGCGGGGCAGTCGGCGGCCTTGAGCTGCTCGACCATGCGCTGCGCGGGGCCGTGCGCCTCGGTCGCGAGGACGAGCCGCCAGCCGGCCTGCTGCAGCGCCCGCACGTCGGCCACGGCGCGCGCGACCTCCCCGCGGTACCGCTCGACGTCCCGCGCCGCGACGACGAGCGTCTCGACGCCGTCCGTCTCGCGCACGGGCGCGTCCGCGTCCTCGTCGCCGGCGCCCGCGTCGAGCGTGAAGCCCGACAGCGTCCACCACCCCAGCCCGCGGACCGCGGACAACGCCCGGACCTCGGCGAACGTCGCGAACGACGCGGCCGACAGGTCGAGCGGGGTCGCGGCGCCGGCGGCCGCCGACGTCCACGCGGCGTCGAGGAACTCCTGCGTGGTCGCCACCAGGTCGTGCGCGCGGCGCCGGATGCGCTCGGGGTCGACGAGCACGAGCAGCGCGTCGTCGGGCAGGAGGTCGAGCACGGGCACCATCCGGTCGACGAGCGCCGGCGCGAGCGACTCCATGCCCTCGACGGCGATGCCCGCGGCGAGCTTGTCGAGCATGTCGATCGCACCCGGGAGCTGCTCGACGAGCGCGGCCGCACGCTCCCGGACCGCGTCGGTCAGCAGGATCTCGCGGCACGGCGGCGCCCACACCCCGTGCTCGGCGATCTCGAGCGAGCGCTGGTCCGCGACCGAGAACCAGCGGATCTCCTCGACGTCCTCGCCCCACAGCTCGATGCGCAGCGGGTGCGACTCGGTGGGCGGGAACACGTCGAGGATGCCGCCGCGCACCGCGAACTCGCCGCGCTTCTCGACCATGTCCACACGGCTGTAGGCGGCGTCGACGAGCCGGTGCGTGAGGTCCTCGAGGTCGACCCGGTCCCCCACGGCGACCTCGACGGGCCGCAGCTCGCCCAGGCCCTCGACGACAGGCTGCAGCAGCGCCCGGACGGGGACGACGAGCACGCGGATCGGCCCGGCCGGGCCGGGCTCGGGCGTCGGGTGCGCGAGCCGGCGGAACACCGCGAGGCGCCGCGCGACGGTGTCCGCGCGCGGCGAGAGCCGCTCGTGCGGGAGCGTCTCCCACGCGGGCAGGACCGCGACGTCGTCGTCCGGCAGGTAGCAGCGCAGCGCGGCCGCGAGGTCGTCGGCATCGCGTCCCGTCGCGGTGGTCACGACGAGCGGGCGCCCCGTGGTGTGCCCGCCCGCCCCGGCGAGCGCCGCGAGCAGCGGCGGCCGCACGCCCGCGGGCCCGACGACGTCCACCTCTCCGCGCGCGGGCAGCGCCTCGAGCGCGGCGGCAGCGGCAGGGTCGGCGAGCAGGGCGGGCAGCAGTCCGGTCAGGTCCATGGGGTCCTTCAGAGCGCGGTTCGGGCACGACGAGCGTGGGCTGCCGCGACGAGCGCGGGCGGGTCTCGCGTGGCGACGAGCGCGACGGACCCGCCCCCACGACGACGTGCGGGCAGCACGAACAGCCCCGGACCGCGCCGACAGGGGCCCTCCGTGGAGCCGCCAGGCCCGCGCGCAGGGAGCCGGTCATCGGCGGCTCAGGGGTGCGGCCTCAGTCTACGAGCGGCCGCCGACATCTCACCCGGGGTCGGTCCGACCGCGGGTGCGGCGGCACCAGCAGACGTCGGCAGCGGACCGCTCAGGGACGCGCGCTGCCCGCCAGCTCGGGGGCACTGGCGCTCCCGTCCAGCGTGGCCAGCGCGCGACGCAGCGCCGTGCTCGAGGTCTGCAGCGTGTACGGGAAGTACACGACCTCGACGCCGACCTCCGCGAACCGCCGCTCGAGCTCCTCGCCCTTCGGGGTGCCGCGCCAGTCGTCGCCCTTGAAGAACACGTCGAACTTCAGCTCACGCCACGTCTCGAGCTTGTCCGGGACCACCTCGGCGTGCACGGCGTCGACGAACGCGATGTGCTCGACGATCTCCATGCGCTCCGCGAGCGGCACGACCGGGCGCCGTCCGCGCGCCTGCTCCAGCATCTCGTCGCTCACGACGCCCGCGATGAGGAAGTCGCAGTGCTCCCGGGCCCGCCGCAGGATGTTCAGATGTCCGACATGGAACAGGTCGTACGCGCCCGGCGCGTACCCCACACGTCCTGCCATGCCGAACCCCCAGGTCACTCGCTGCTCCGGGGCCCTCCCGAACAACAGATCGAGACTAGGTGCTGGTCGGGCATTTCCGACATGTGCGACAGGGTGAATTAACCCGTTTGGCTCGTCGTGGCACGCGCGTGCGTCCGGCTCGTCCGCTCGGGGCGGCCCCAGCGACGTCGACGACTCCTGGTGGCGCCGTACACGTACGACTCCTCCTGCGCGGTCCGCGACCGGTTCAGGACGAGGCCGACGACCCGACCGCCGCCCTGGTGCACGGCCTCGACCGCCCGCGTGAGCTGCGGGCGTCGTGCCTTGCTCGCGTCGACGACGAGGATCAGGCCGGCCACCTGGCGCGAGACCACGACCGCGTCCGCGACGGGCAGCAGCGGCGGCGTGTCGATGAACACCGCGTCGTACTCCTCGGCGACCTGCTCGAGCAGCGCGGCGAACTCCTTGGACGCGAGCAGCTCGCCGGGGTTCGGGGGCATCGCCCCCGACGCGAGCACCGACGGGCCGTCGCCCAGGTGCTGCACCACGTCGTCGAACTCGGCGCGGCCGACGAGGCACTCGGTGAGCCCCGCGGCACCCTCGAGCCCGAGCCGGTCGGCGACCGCCGGACGGCGCAGGTCCGCGTCGATGACGAGCACACGGTCGCCGGCGGCGGCGAACGAGAACGCCAGGCGCAGGTTGGTGTGCGTCTTGCCCTCGCCCTCGACGGCGGACGACAGCGCGAACATGCGCGGAGCACCGCGCTCGCCGACCATCTGCAGGTTCGTGCGCAGGCGGCGGAACTCCTCGGCCTGCGGGCCGTTGAGCACCGCGTCCCCGACGCGCACCTCGAGCTCGGCCTTGCGCACGCCGCGCACCACCCCGAGCAGCGGGACGTCCGTGGCGGTCGCCAGGTCCTCGGGGCGGCGCACGCGCGTGTCGAACGCCTGGCGCAGGTAGGCGGCGGCCAGGCCGATGATCAGGCCGGCGAGAGCGGCCGCCAGCACGTTGCGCTTCGTGTTCGGCGACGCCGGGTACCTCGGCGGCACCGCCTGGTCGACGATCGTCGCGCGGATGGACGCGGTGCCGGCGGTCGTCGTGGGCGACACCTCGGCGATCACGCTCGTCAGCTCGCGCGCCACGGCGTTCGCGATGTCCGCGGCGGCCTGCGGCGAGCTGCTGCTCGCGGCGATGTTGAGGATCGACGTGCCGTTCGCGGTCGTCGCCGAGATCCGGCCGGCGAGCGATCGCGCGGTGGTGCTCAGGCCGAGGTCCTCGACGACCGGGTCGAGCACGATCGGGAGCGTCGCGAGCTGCGCGAACGAGAGCATCTGCGCCTGCGTGTAGCTCGAACCCTGGTTGAGGTCCGACGCCGAGTCCCCCGCGGCGAGCGCGACGAACAGCGCCGTGCGCGCGCGGTACACGGGCTCGGCGCGGTCGGACATGACGTAGATGCCGATCGTGAACACCAGGATCGGCGTGAGCACCCACAGCCAGTGCTTGCGGACGGCACGCACCGCGTCGTGCAAGGTCATCGGTCCCACTCTCTGTCAGAACGCCCGATTCAACCATCGCGACGCGGGACGACGCTTCCGCCGAACGCGCTCATGTTGTGCAGATCCGATGGAGCCGACGCGGCCCGGGCGTCCGGGCGACTCCGAGCCAGGGCGTGCTGCGTGACCGCCAGCCCCGTGACGAACCAGAAGAACGTCGTGAACTGCGTGATGAACGCGACCGAGGTCAGCCCCGGCAGGATCGCGACCACCGAGACGATCGCCGGGCCGCGGTACCCCCGCACGAGCGAGGCGACCGCGGCGAGCGCGCTCGCGAGCAGCAGGATGAGCGGGATCAGCCCGTAGCTGAGCCCGATGAGGATGATCGCCGAGTCGATCGACTCGAACGAGCCGTACGACTGCGTGCCCGCGGCGTCCCGCGCGGCGGCCGACGACCGGCCCAGCCACGTCATCGTCGGCACGAGCGACAGGAGGTCGCCGCGGTACTGCGCGCTGCCCGCGGCCTCGTCGCCCGCGCTGGAGAACACGTCCATCGCGATCGGTGCCGCGATCACGACGCCGACCCCGAGCAGGGCGGCGGTGCCGATCCGGAAACCGCGCGTGACCTCCTTGCCCAGCAGCGTCGCGCACAGCACGATCCCCAGGACGGCCGAGATCATGCCGATGCGGCTGAACGTGAGGACCGCCGCGGACGCGATCGTGAGGATCACGACCGCCTTGACCCACGGCCGCAGGCGCGAGACCCACACGAACGGCACGGACATCGCCAGGCACGCACCGAGCGCGATCGAGTGGCCGAACGCGCCCTCGACGCGCGCCACGCCACCTCGGTACTGGATGCTGCTCCACCCCGAGTACAGGGAGTTCGGGAACGCCAGCCCGACGAACCAGTTGTGCCGCATGACGAACTCGAGGATGCCGAGGACCGCGACGACGAAGAACACCGTCGCGATGCACGTGCTCAGCCAGTCGTGGTCGACGCGCGTGCTGAGCCGGCCGACGAGGTAGGGCAGGCCCCAGCCGATGACGGCCGCGTACGCCTGCGCCAGGCTGACGTAGCCCACGAGGAAGGAGACCGTCACGGCGCCGAGGACCACGATCGTCACGACGTCGTACGTCAGGAGCCGGATCCCCGAGCCGCGCCACAGCGCCACGACCATGGCGAGGCTCAGCATCATGAGCGGCGTGACGAGCACCCCGACCGTGACACCCGCCCACGGCGGCACGAGGCACAGCGCGAGCAGGTACAGGACGTAGGCGACCTGCGGCCGCTGGTGGACGACGAGCGTCATCGCCGCACCCAGCGCTGCCACGAGGAGCATGAGGGCGAGGCCGTCCACGCTCCCTACCCCGGGCATCCGACCTCTCCCACCGCCGACGACGGCTCAGTGTCCACTCGCGGCGGCGGCGGTGTCGAGAGGACGCCCCGCCACGCGGGGCGTCCTGTCGTCACCCGATCTGCAGCGCCCGCACGTCCCGGACCGAGAACACGATCGCGCC
>NZ_BJUA01000008.1 GCF_007989825.1 Cellulomonas persica
TTCGGTGAAGGGTTCCGTGAACGGGTTGGCTCCGAGCGCCTCGGTGAACGGCTCAGTGAACGGCTCAGTGAAGGGTTCGGTGAACGGCTCCGTGAAGGGTTCGGTGAAGGGCTCCGTGAACGGGTTGGCCCCGAGTGCCTCGGTGAACGGTTCGGTGAACGGCTGAGCCGACGCACCGGTCGGTCGGGGCACCCCCTGCGCGCCCCGACCGACCGACTGCGCGGACGCGCCGAGCCCCTGGCCGCTCGCGTGGCCGTTCGTGCTCCCGTTCGCGCCTGCGCCCGCGCGCGCGCCCCCCGCGCGCAGGCCGTCACGCCACGTCCGCGTGGCCGCGACGACCGAGACCCCGAGCGTGTCGAGCACGACGTCGATCGGGTTGGCGACGGAGAAGCTCCCGTCGTCCTCGCCCGCCCAGAGCAGCCCGACGACGGCGCCGCTCTCGTCGACCAGGACGGAACCGGAGTCGCCGCCTGCGGAGAACCGCTCGACGCCCTCGGCGGGCTCGACGCGGACCTGGTCGCGCAGCGTGCGCGGCCCGACGCCGGGGCCGAAGTCCACGACGGTCGTGTAGTCGGTCGACGCCACGACGCCGACGGTCAGCCCGGTCGTGCGGCCGGACTTGCGGACGGTCGACCCGACGACGGCACGCGCGGTGCCCGTCACGGGCCCGATCCCGAGGATGCCGGGCAGCCACGGCGCGCCGGGCGCGAGCGCGACGACCGCGGCGTCGACCCGGTCGGTGAGCGTGCCGCGCACGAGAGCACCGAGCCGGTCGGCGGCGCGTCCACCGTCCGCGAGCGAGGGCTGCACCCACCGGCTGCCGACGTCCTCACGGCCGTCACCAGCGGCGACGTGCCAGTTGGTGAGGGCGAACGCGCGTCCGGTGTGGCGCTCGCGCACCAGGACGCCGAGCGTGCCGTTGACGGAGCGCAGCTGCGCCTCGCCGTCGACGGGGATGGTCACGGCGTCGACGGGGCCGATGCTCAGGCCGCCGACGAACGGGCGGACGCGGCCTGCGTGCGCGGCAGGTGCGGACGCGGTCGCGGCGAGCGGTGACACGCGCCCGGTGACGACGTCGGTGGGGACGCCGCCGAAGCTCTCGGGGATGCGGTCGTCGTCGGACAGCTCGGACAGCGGGAGCTTGCGCTCGACGTGCACGACGATCGCCTGCCGCCCGGTGGGCCGACCGTCGGACCACTTCTCGGCGATGTCGACCCCGACGACGCCCGCGCGGGCGAGGAGCATGTCCTCGACACCGCGCTTCGTCGGACGGATCTGCGCACGCTCGTCGACGCGTGCGGCTTCGGGCGTCGGTGCAGCGGCAGGGTCGGACTGCGGCTCGGGGCCGGAGTCGGAGCGGGGGTCCTGCTCGGTCATGGGTCAGACACTCCTCGGTGGGTGCGGACGGACGATCCCTCGGCTGGGCCGAGCCGCAGGTCAGGAGCGGGCGGCGGCGACCCAGATACATGCGACGACGATGCGGTCGGGCGTCCGCATGCTTCCGGCCCGCGACGCCGCGTACGGCCCGGACGCCCGTCACTCGTTCGGGTGACCCGCGGCCCGCGACGGGGCGTATGTATCTGGCGGACGGGCGCGTGCTCCTCGTCGTCGACCCGCCAGGTGCGCCCAGGTGATGTCTTGTCGGGTTTGTCCACGCCGTCCTACTGTCATGGGGCGGTCGCCCGACGACCGGTCGAGTGAGGGGTCAGATGATGAGCGACGACCTGGTGGAGCCGGTGGACACCGCGCTCCGCGGCCAGGGGGAGGGGCTCGCCGACCAGGCAGCCCGCGCCGTGGTGGCGTACCGGGACGGAGACCGAGCGCCGATGGCGGCACTCGTGCAGGTGATGACGCCGTTGCTGTGGCACACGGTGCGCGCGCAGGGCGCCGGCACCGAGCAGGCGCAGGACATCGTGCAGAACGTGTGGCTCGCGCTGGTGCGCGAGATCGACACGATCCGGGACCCGCGCGCGACGCTGCAGTGGACCCTGGTCACCGCGAAGCGTGCGGCCTGGCGGGCCGTCCGGCGCTCGCGCGAGGAGGCCGCACGAACCGACTCCGACGAGGCCGCGACGTCCTGGCTGACCGCCCCTGCCGACGAGCTGCCCGACGCGCGTGCGCTGCGCGACGAGCGCGACCGGGTCCTGTGGGACCACGTGCGCTCGCTGCCGGAACGCTGCCGGCGTCTGCTCGGGCTCGTCGCGATGGTCGACCGCCCCGACTACGCCGTCGTCTCCCAGGCGCTGGGCATGCCGGTCGGCAGCATCGGACCCACCCGTGGTCGGTGCCTCGCCAAGCTGCGCGTCTCGCTCGCCTCCGACCCTTCCTGGAGCATGTCATGACAGAGGACGCGACCCTCGCCCTGGTCGCCGCCGCGGGCGTCGACGACCTCGACGTCGAGATCCTCGGCCGGCTCGCCGCGCTGGTCGACGCCGCGGACCCCGTGCCCGAGGGGCTCGTGGAGAGCATCGGCCTGGCGCTCACGATGGAGGTGCTGCACGCCGAGCTGGCCGAGCTGCACCTCGTGGGCGAGCCCGCGCTGGCGGTGCGTGCCGACGAGACGAGCATCGAGGCGGGGACGATCACGTTCACGACCGACGTGCTCACGGTGATGATCTCGGTGCACCACGAGAACGACCGCGTCCGGGTGGACGGCTGGGCCGCGCCCGCGGGTGAGCTCGTCGTCGAGCTGCACCACGGGGGACACGTCGAGACCACGACGTCCGACGAGGACGGACGGTTCGCGTTCGTGGAGCTCGAACGCGGCCCGGCGCGGCTCGTGCTGCGACGCGCGTCGGACCCGACCATGCCGGTGGTCACACCGCAGATCGAGCTCTAGCGACACCATGACCGAGGGCACCGGCCCGGTCGACGCCGGGTCGTTGCTGGACGACGACCCTGACCGGCAGAACGACCGCGACGCGCTCGAGCACGTCGCGGTCGAGGTCGCGCTCGCCGAGGCGGACAACGCCGAGGGTCACCCGGGGATGGCCCGCCGTCGCCTGGTCAAGGCCCTCGCGCAGCTGGACCGCCTCGGCGAGCCGCCCAGCGGCGAGCTGACCGACCCGCTGCGCGTCCGGGTGCGGGCACGCGCGCTCATGGAGCTCGCGAAGTGCGAGTTCGAGACCCGCGGAGGGCCGCAGGCTGCACTGGCCCAGCTCGACGGCCTCGTCGCGGCGGGTGCCGCGCACGTCTGGTCGGGCATCGTGCCGGCGACCGCTGGGGTGCGCGGGCTGCTCGCGCTGCGCGCGGGGCGGCAGGACGAGGCGCTCGTGGCGCTCGACGCGGCGATCGAGCAGATCGACGTCGCGGACGCGGTCGACGGGTGCCGCGCGCTGCTGAACCGCGGCACGCTGCACAGCGAGCGGCGCGACGTGGCCGCCGCGCGTGCGGACTACGAGGAGTGCGCGCGCCGGGCGCGGGCCGCCGGGTTCGACCTGCTGGTGTTCAAGGCGGAGCACAACCTCGGTTACGTGCACTTCCGCGAGGGCCGTCTGCCGGAGGCGTTGGCGTCGATGGAGGCCGCGGCGCGCAGCCTGCCCGGTCCGGTGCGCCCCACGGCGCTCCGGGACCGCAGCGAGGTGCTGCTCGAAGCGGGTCTGGTCGGCGTGGCGGACGCGACGCTCGCGGAGGCGGCCCAGATGTTCGCGGACGAGAAGCTGCCGCGCGAGGTGGCCGAGTGCGAGCTCGGCCGTGCGGAGTGCGCGTTGCTGCGGGGTGACCCCGTGGCGGCACGCACGTGGGCGACGAGCGCGCGGCAGAGGTTCCAGCGCCGCGGTGACGAGGCGTGGGTGGTCCGCTCGGCGCTGCTCGCCCTGCAGGCGGACGCCGCCGTGTTCGCGCGCATGCCCGAGGGCCGTGCGTCACGCTCGGGGTGGGCGGGCGTGGCTCGTCGTGCTGCCGAGGTCGAGGAGCTGTGCCGCACGACGGGACGTCCGACGTGGCAGCGCGCGGCGACGTACCTGCGGATCGAGGCGGACCTGGCCCGCGGCGCGGGCCCGGACCCGGCGCGGGTGCTCGACGGGCTCGGCGCGGTCCGTACCGACGAGCCGCTGACGCTGCGCCTGCACGGTCGCCGGCTGCGCGCGCTGCTCGCCGCGGCCGCGGGCCAGCCCGAGCGCGCGGCCCACCACGTGCGCGCGGGCCAGCGGGATCTCGCGCTGCACCGCAGCAGGTTCGGGTCGCTGGACCTGCGCACCGCGGGTGCGGTGCACGGGACGGCGCTGGCAGTGCTCGACATGCGCCTCGCACTCGCCACCGGGCGGCCCGAGCCGGTGCTCGAGTGCGTCGAGCGGGTGCGGGCGGTCATGGGCGGGGCGCCGCGCGTCAACCCGCCGTCGGACCCGCACACGGCCGAGCTCCTCACGCAGCTGCGCCGTCTCGTCGAGGGCAGCCGTCCGGTCACGGGCCGGCCCGCGTCGGACCCCGAACGCATCCGGCTGTTCGCGGAGGCGCAGCGCCTCAAGGTCGAGATCCTGGCGCGCTCGTGGCACGAGCCCGGCAGCGCGGGCGACGAGCGCGAGGGCCGGGCGCACGAGGTGCGGGCCGTGCTCGACAGCCGCCCGCGCACGACGCTCCTCGACGTGATCGACCACCAGGGGCAGCTGCTCGCGGTGCGCATGGACACCTCCGGGGCGCGGCTGACCGACCTGGGCGAGGCCGACGCCGCCGCCGAGCTGGTGCGGCGCGTGCACGCCGACCTCGAGGTGGTCGCGAACCCGCTCGTGCCGGTCGAGCTGCGCGCGGTCGCGGACAGGTCGCTGCGGGCGGGCCTCGACCGGCTCGACGCGACGCTCGCCCCCGTGCTCCACGACGCCGACGAGCTCGTCGTCGTGGCGGGAGGCTGGTTGGGCGTGCTGCCCTGGGCGATGCTGCGCTCGCGGCGCGGGATGCCGACCGTCGTCGCGCCGTCGGTGCACCACTGGATGCGGTACGCCGGTGCGGGCCTGCCCCACGCGCCTGTGACCGCTGCGGCGGGTCCGGGCCTCGTGCACGCGGCCGACGAGGCCCGGCGCGTCGGCGACCTGTGGCCGGGTGCGCGTGTGCTGGTCGACGACGACGCGTCGGTCGCGGCTGTCGCCGGCGCGCTCGCCGCACCGGGCATCGTGCACCTCGCCGCCCACGGGCGGCACGAGCCGGACAACCCGCTCTTCTCGTCGCTGCGCCTCGCCGACGGCCCGCTGTTCGCCCACGAGCTCGACGCCGGGGCCGAGGTGCCCGACCTCGTCCTGCTGTCGTCGTGCGAGGTGGGCCGCGCGACGATCCGGCACGGCGGTGAGGCGCTCGGGCTGGCGAGCGTGCTGCTGCGCACGGGTGTGGGGTGCGTGGTCGCGGCGATCGCGCCGCTGCCCGACGAGACCGCGATGCGGGTCATGACGAGCGTGCACGAGCAGCTCTCGACGGGCGTGCCGGTCGCGGTCGCGCTCGCGGCGGCGTGCGACGAGCACGAGCGCACGCAGGGCGACCTGGTGCCGCTCGTCTGCCTGGGCGCCCCGGTCTGACGCCGGGACCCCGCGGCCCCGCGGGGGGCCGGGGGCCAGGGCCGGGCGTCGGAGGACCGGCGTGACCGGGCGATTTGGCCGCTCGGCGGGCGTGCCGTAGTCTCGTCGTGCCCAAGACCGCCGGTCGTCGGTCCGCTCGTCGGACCAACCGAAGTCCCGCAGCTCGCGGAGGCCAGCGCAGGTGAGAGTTCCACATGATGGTGCGGTTCGTCCGCGCCGGTCTGTCGAGCCCCGCGCCTGCGCGGGGCTCTTCGTCGTTCTGGGGGACGGGGACCGGCACCACCATCGGAAGGATTGCCATGGCGAGGCCGGACAAGGCAGCCGCCGTCGCGGAGATCGCGGACAAGTTCCGTGCGTCCAACGCGGCCGTGCTGACCGAGTACCGCGGGCTCACCGTGGCGCAGCTCAAGACGCTGCGTCGCGCGCTCGGCGGCAACGCAACCTACGCCGTGGTGAAGAACACGCTGACCGCGATCGCGGCCAAGGAAGCCGGCCTGGCGGGCCTCGACGACGCGCTCGCGGGCCCGTCGGCGATCGCCTTCGTCACCGGCGACCCGGTCGAGGCCGCCAAGGGTCTGCGTGACTTCGCCAAGGCGAACCCCGCGCTGGTCATCAAGGGGGGCGTCCTCGACGGCCGCGCCCTGACCGCCGCGGAGGTCACCAAGCTCGCGGACCTCGAGTCCCGTGAGGTCCTGCTGGCCAAGGCGGCCGGCGCGATGAAGGCCAAGCTCTACCAGGCTGCCTACGCCTTCACCGCCAACACCGCCCAGGCCGCTCGTGTCATCGATGCCCTGCGTCAGAAGCAGGAGTCGGAAGGTGCGGCTGCCTGACCTGGCCCCCGGCCTGGTCGCGCACCGCGCATCACCCCACATCCCGCTTCCGACGCACGTCGCGTCGCGGAGCACCGAAGAAAGGAACGCCTCTCATGGCGAAGCTCACCACTGAGGAGCTCATCGAGCAGTTCAAGGGCCTGACCCTCATCGAGCTGTCCGAGTTCGTGAAGGCCTTCGAGGAGGTCTTCGAGGTCACCGCTGCTGCCCCCGTCGCCGTCGCCGCCGCGCCGGCCGCCGGTGGTGCGGGCGCCGAGGCCGCCGTCGAGGACGAGAAGGACTCCTTCGACGTCATCCTGGCCGCCGCCGGCGACAAGAAGATCCAGGTCATCAAGGAGGTGCGCGCGCTCACGTCGCTCGGCCTCAAGGAGGCCAAGGACCTCGTCGACGAGGCGCCGAAGCCGGTGCTCGAGGGCGTCAACAAGGAGACGGCCGACAAGGCGAAGGCGCAGCTCGAGGGCGCCGGCGCGACGGTCGAGCTCAAGTGATCTGACTCCGCCCGGGTCCTCGACCCGGAGCGGAGGCGCTCACGCACGAAGGCCCGCCACCCCCGCGTGGGGCGGCGGGCCTTCGTCGTCCGACGACCCGCGTCCCACCTGCGCAGACGGCGCACGACTTCCCGTCGGGCTGTGGTCTGTGCCACCATGGCCGCGGCGACGACGAGGTCGCCCGCCTGGCCGAAGGGCCGGGCGCGGACGCGGATCCGAGGGTCCGGCCGGAGCGAGCACCGCCGGGTGCACCCGTGAGGGGGCACCCGAGGTGCGAGGCGCCCCGCCGACCGGGTGGACTTCCGTCGGGGGGCCGAGTATGCTAGCGCTTTGCGCTGGCCTGTGCCCGCGATCTCAGATATCCCGAGCCGGATCTTGACGTACGTGCGCGTCGAGATCCGCCGTCGAGGCTGGGGGTCGCGCCTTGCCAGGCGGCGCAGCGTGCCTCTCGACCGCAGGGAAGGACCCCTCTTGGCTGCCTCGCGCACCCCTTCTGCACCGTCCGCCGACGCCATCGCGAACCGCACCGCATCCCGCCGCATCTCCTTCGCCAAGATCCACGAGCCGCTCGAGGTCCCCGACCTTCTCGGCCTGCAGACCGAGAGCATGGACTGGCTGCTGGGCAACGAGCGGTGGCAGGCGCGCGTCGCCGCGGCTCTCGAGGACGGTCGTCACGACGTCCCGCAGACCGCCGGCCTCGAGGAGATCTTCGAGGAGATCTCGCCGATCGAGGACTTCGGCGGCACCATGTCGCTCTCCTTCCGCGAGCACCGCTTCGAGCCGGCGAAGTACACGGCCGAGGAGTGCAAGGAGAAGGACTTCACCTACGCCGCCCCGCTGTTCGTGACGGCCGAGTTCGTCAACTACACGACCGGTGAGATCAAGAGCCAGACGGTCTTCATGGGCGACTTCCCGCTCATGACCGAGCGCGGCACCTTCATCATCAACGGCACCGAGCGCGTCGTCGTCTCGCAGCTCGTGCGTTCGCCCGGCGTGTACTTCGAGCGCACCGCCGACAAGACGTCCGACAAGGACGTGCTGACGGCCAAGGTCATCCCGAGCCGTGGTGCGTGGCTCGAGTTCGAGATCGACAAGCGCGACAACGTCGGCGTCCGCGTCGACCGCAAGCGCAAGCAGAACGCCACCGTCCTGCTCAAGGCGCTCGGCATGACCGAGAGCGAGATCCGCGAGGAGTTCGCGGACTACCCGGCGGTCATCGACACGCTCGAGAAGGACCACGTCCAGACACAGGACGAGGCCCTGCTCGACCTGTACCGCAAGATCCGCCCGGGCGAGCCGCCCACGGTCGAGGCGGGCCGCGCGCTCATCGAGAACTTCTACTTCAACCCCAAGCGCTACGACCTGGCGAAGGTCGGCCGCTACAAGGTCAACAAGAAGCTCGGCCAGGACGCGCCGCTGTCGGACTCGGTGCTCTCCCGCGAGGACGTCGTCGCGACGATCAAGTACCTCGCCGCGCTGCACATCGACCAGACCACGCTGCCGGGCACGCGCAACGGTGAGGCGATCGAGGTCCGCGTCGAGACGGACGACATCGACCACTTCGGCAACCGTCGCATCCGCGCGGTCGGCGAGCTCATCCAGAACCAGGTCCGCACGGGCCTGTCCCGGATGGAGCGCGTCGTGCGCGAGCGCATGACGACGCAGGACGTCGAGGCGATCACGCCGCAGACCCTGATCAACATCCGCCCGGTCGTGGCGTCGATCAAGGAGTTCTTCGGCACGTCGCAGCTGTCGCAGTTCATGGACCAGAACAACCCGCTCGCGGGCCTGACGCACAAGCGGCGTCTGTCGGCCCTCGGCCCGGGTGGTCTGTCCCGTGACCGCGCCGGCATGGAGGTCCGTGACGTCCACCCGTCGCACTACGGCCGCATGTGCCCGATCGAGACCCCTGAGGGTCCGAACATCGGTCTGATCGGCTCGCTCGCGTCGTTCGGGCGGATCAACCCGTTCGGCTTCGTCGAGACCCCGTACCGCAAGGTCGTCGACGGCCGCGTCACCGACGAGGTGCACTACCTCACGGCCGACGACGAGGACCGTCACGTCATCGCGCAGGCGAACGCGCCGCTCACCGAGGACGGCCGGTTCCAGGAGGACCGCGTCCTCGTGCGCACCAAGGGCGGCGAGATCGACTACGTGCCCGGTGAGCAGATCGACTACATGGACGTCTCGCCGCGCCAGATGGTGTCGGTCGCGACGGCCCTGATCCCGTTCCTCGAGCACGACGACGCCAACCGCGCGCTCATGGGCGCCAACATGCAGCGCCAGGCCGTGCCGCTGGTGCGGTCCGAGGCGCCGCTGGTCGGCACCGGCATGGAGCGTCGTGCGGCCGTCGACGCGGGCGACGTCATCGTCGCCGCGAAGGCGGGTGTGGTCACCGAGGTCTCGGCCGACCTGATCACCGTCGCGAACGACGACGCGACCACCACGACGTACCGCGTCGCGAAGTTCCGTCGCTCGAACCAGGGCACGTCCTACAACCAGCGCGTGCTGGTCGACGCCGGTCAGCGCGTCGAGGTGGGCTCGGTCCTCGCGGACGGCCCGGCCACGGACGAGGGCGAGCTCGCGCTCGGCCGCAACCTGCTGGTCGCGTTCATGTCGTGGGAGGGCCACAACTACGAGGACGCGATCATCCTGTCGCAGCGCCTCGTGCAGGACGACGTGCTGTCCTCGATCCACATCGAGGAGCACGAGGTCGACGCGCGCGACACCAAGCTCGGCCCCGAGGAGATCACGCGGGACATCCCGAACGTCTCCGAGGAGGTCCTCGCGGACCTCGACGAGCGCGGCATCATCCGCATCGGTGCCGAGGTCGCGGCGGGCGACGTGCTCGTCGGGAAGGTCACGCCCAAGGGTGAGACCGAGCTGACCCCGGAGGAGCGCCTGCTGCGCGCGATCTTCGGCGAGAAGGCGCGCGAGGTGCGCGACACCTCGCTCAAGGTCCCGCACGGCGAGTCCGGCACGGTCATCGAGGTGCGCACGTTCTCGCGCGAGGACGGCGACGAGCTGCCCGCGGGCGTCAACGAGCTGGTGCGCGTCTACATCGCGCAGCGCCGCAAGATCACCGCGGGTGACAAGCTGGCCGGCCGCCACGGGAACAAGGGCGTCATCTCGACGATCCTGCCCGAGGAGGACATGCCGTTCCTCGAGGACGGCACGCCGGTCGACATCATCCTCAACCCGATGGGTGTCCCGGGCCGCATGAACGTCGGCCAGGTGCTCGAGGTCCACCTCGGGTGGATCGCCGCCCAGGGGTGGGACGTCTCGCTGGCGACCGAGGGCGACCTGTCCTGGAAGGACAACGTCCCCGCGAACGCCGTGAGCAGCCAGCCCCGCAACCCGGTGGCGACGCCGGTGTTCGACGGTCTGCAGGAGGACGCCCTGTCGGGTCTGCTCTCCAGCACGCTGCCGAACCGCGACGGCGAGCGCATGGTCGGCCCCGACGGCAAGGCGCGCCTGTTCGACGGCCGTTCCGGCGAGCCGTTCCCGGAGCCGGTGTCCACGGGCTACATGTACATCCTGAAGCTGCACCACCTGGTCGACGACAAGATCCACGCGCGCTCGACGGGTCCGTACTCGATGATCACGCAGCAGCCGCTGGGTGGTAAGGCGCAGTTCGGCGGCCAGCGGTTCGGCGAGATGGAGGTCTGGGCCCTGGAGGCGTACGGCGCCGCCTACACGCTGCAGGAGCTCCTGACCATCAAGTCCGACGACGTCCCCGGCCGCGTCAAGGTGTACGAGGCCATCGTCAAGGGCGAGAACATCCCCGACTCGGGCATCCCGGAGTCGTTCAAGGTCCTGCTCAAGGAGATGCAGTCGCTCTGCCTGAACGTCGAGGTGCTGTCGTCCGACGGCGTGTCCATCGACATGAAGGAGAACGACGACGAGGTCTACCGCGCTGCGGAGGAGCTCGGCATCGACCTGTCGCGTCGACCCAACGCCAGCAGCGTCGAAGAGATCTGACGTCGAGCCCCGGCCCGGCCGCCCCCACGGGCACGCCGGGCCGGGGGCCCGCACCCCTTAGCAACATTTCCGTCCGCCGGACACCCGCGAGCACGCGGGCCGGCAAGCGAAGGAAGTAGGACCACCCTTGCTCGACGTCAACGTCTTCGACGAGCTGCGTATCGGCCTGGCCACGGCCGACGACATCCGTGCCTGGTCGCACGGCGAGGTCAAGAAGCCCGAGACCATCAACTACCGGACCCTGAAGCCGGAGAAGGATGGCCTGTTCTGCGAGAAGATCTTCGGTCCCACCCGGGACTGGGAGTGCAACTGCGGCAAGTACAAGCGCGTGCGCTTCAAGGGCATCATCTGCGAGCGCTGCGGCGTCGAGGTGACCCGTTCCAAGGTGCGCCGTGAGCGCATGGGCCACATCGAGCTGGCCGCCCCCGTCACGCACATCTGGTTCTTCAAGGGTGTGCCGTCGCGTCTGGGCTACCTGCTCGACCTGGCGCCGAAGGACCTCGAGAAGGTCATCTACTTCGCGGCCTACATGATCACGTGGGTCGACGTCGACGGCCGGCAGGAAGACCTCCCCAACCTCCAGAACGAGATCGACCTGGAGAAGAAGGAGATCACCGACCGCCGCGACAACGACATCAACAACCGCGCCGCGAAGCTCGAGGCCGACCTGGCCGAGCTCGAGGCGGAGGGCGCCAAGGCCGACGCGCGCCGCAAGGTCCGCGACTCGGCCGAGCGCGAGATGGCCCAGATCCGCAAGCGTGCGGACGCCGAGCTCGACCGTCTCGAGCAGGTGTGGGACCGGTTCAAGAACCTCAAGGTCGCCGACCTCGAGGGCGACGAGCTGCTCTACCGCCAGCTGCAGGACCGCTACGGCAACTACTTCGAGGGCTCGATGGGCGCCGCGGCGATCCAGAAGCGTCTCGAGGCGTTCGACCTGGAGGCGGAGTCCGAGAACCTGCGCGAGATCATCCGGACGGGCAAGGGCCAGCGCAAGACGCGTGCCCTCAAGCGTCTGAAGGTCGTCAACGCGTTCCTCACGACGACCAACTCGCCCACGGGCATGGTCCTCGACGCCGTCCCGGTCATCCCGCCGGACCTGCGACCGATGGTCCAGCTCGACGGTGGCCGCTTCGCGACCTCCGACCTGAACGACCTGTACCGCCGCGTCATCAACCGGAACAACCGCCTCAAGCGGCTCCTGGACCTGGGCGCGCCGGAGATCATCGTCAACAACGAGAAGCGGATGCTCCAGGAGGCCGTGGACTCGCTGTTCGACAACGGCCGTCGTGGTCGCCCGGTCACGGGCCCCGGCAACCGTCCGCTCAAGTCGATCTCCGACATGCTCAAGGGCAAGCAGGGTCGGTTCCGCCAGAACCTGCTCGGCAAGCGTGTCGACTACTCGGGCCGTTCGGTCATCGTCGTCGGCCCGCAGCTCAAGCTGCACCAGTGCGGCCTGCCCAAGCAGATGGCGCTCGAGCTGTTCAAGCCGTTCGTCATGAAGCGTCTGGTGGACCTCAACCACGCGCAGAACATCAAGTCCGCCAAGCGCATGGTCGAGCGTGCCCGCCCGGTCGTGTGGGACGTGCTCGAGGAGGTCATCACCGAGCACCCGGTGCTGCTCAACCGTGCACCCACGCTGCACCGTCTGGGCATCCAGGCGTTCGAGCCGCAGCTCGTCGAGGGCAAGGCGATCCACCTGCACCCGCTCGTCTGCGCCGCGTTCAACGCGGACTTCGACGGTGACCAGATGGCCGTCCACCTGCCCCTGAGCGCGGAGGCGCAGGCCGAGGCCCGCATCCTCATGCTCTCGAGCAACAACATCCTCAAGCCGTCGGACGGTCGTCCGGTGACCATGCCCTCGCAGGACATGATCATCGGTCTGTTCCACCTGACGTCGGACAAGCCGGGCGCCGAGGGCGAGGGCCGCGCGTTCAGCTCGGTCTCCGAGGCGATCATGGCGTTCGACCAGGGGACGCTCGACCTCAACGCGGTCGTCAAGATCCGCTTCGACGACCTCGTGCTCGGCGAGGACCAGGCGCCCGAGGGCTGGACCGAGGGCCAGTCGCTGCTGTTCGAGACGACGCTGGGCCGTGCGCTCTTCAACGAGCTGCTGCCGGTCGACTACCCGTACGAGAACGGTGTCGTCGACAAGAAGCGCCTGTCGGTCATCGTCAACGACCTCGCCGAGCGCTACCCGAAGGTCGCCGTCGCGGCGTCCCTCGACGCGCTCAAGGAGGCCGGCTTCCGCTGGGCCACGCGTTCCGGCGTGACCATCGCGATCTCCGACGTCGCGACGCCGTCGGCGAAGGCCGCGATCCTCGAGGAGCACGAGGCGCGCGCCGCCAAGGTGCAGGGCCAGTACGAGAAGGGCCTCATCACCGACGACGAGCGTCGCCAGGAGCTCATCGAGATCTGGACGCAGGCCACCGACAAGGTCGCCAAGTCGATGCAGGAGAACTTCCCTGCTCGCAACACGGTGTTCCGGATGGTCGGCTCGGGTGCGCGCGGTAACTGGATGCAGGTCCGTCAGATCGCCGGTATGCGCGGTCTCGTGGCGAACCCGAAGGGCGAGATCATCCCTCGTCCGATCAAGTCCAACTACCGCGAGGGCCTGTCCGTCCTCGAGTACTTCATCGCCACGCACGGTGCCCGCAAGGGTCTGGCGGACACCGCTCTGCGGACCGCCGACTCGGGTTACCTCACGCGTCGTCTGGTGGACGTCTCGCAGGACGTCATCGTCCGCGAGGACGACTGCGGCACCGAGCGCGGCCTGACGATGCCGATCGGCATCGCGGGCAGCGACGGCAAGCTGCGTCGTCACGACAAGGTCGAGACCAGCGTCTACTCGCGCACGCTCGCGACCGACGTCGAGGTCGACGGCGAGGTCGTCGGCCGCGCCGGTGACGACGTCGGCGACGTCCTGCTGGACCGTCTGCTCGAGGCGGGCGTCGACACGCTCAAGGTGCGCTCGGTGCTCACCTGCGAGTCGCGCGTCGGCACGTGCGCCAAGTGCTACGGCCGTTCGCTGGCCACGGGCAAGCTCGTCGACATCGGCGAGGCCGTGGGCATCATCGCGGCCCAGTCGATCGGTGAGCCCGGCACGCAGCTGACGATGCGTACCTTCCACACCGGTGGTGTCGCCTCCGCGGAGGACATCACGCAGGGTCTGCCGCGTGTCCAGGAGCTCTTCGAGGCCCGTACCCCCAAGGGTGAGGCGCCGATCGCGGAGTTCTCGGGCCGCGTGGTGATCGAGGAGGGTGACCGTTCGCGGCGCATCGTCCTGACCCCGGACGACGGCTCGGAGGAGATCGCCTACCCGATCACCAAGCGCTCGCGTCTGCTGGTCAACGACGGCGACCACGTCGTCGTCGGGACCCAGCTGGTGCAGGGTGCGGTGGACCCGAAGAAGGTCCTGCGCATCCTCGGCCCGCGCAAGACGCAGGAGCACCTGGTCGACGAGGTGCAGGAGGTCTACCGCTCGCAGGGTGTGGACATCCACGACAAGCACATCGAGGTCATCGTGCGGCAGATGCTGCGTCGCGTGACGGTGCTCGACTCGGGCTCGACCGACCTGCTGCCCGGCGAGCTCGCCGAGCGTGGCCGGTTCGAGGACGCCAACCGCCAGGCGGTCGCCGAGGGCGGTCAGCCGGCCTCGGGTCGTCCCGAGCTCATGGGCATCACAAAGGCGTCGCTCGCGACCGACTCGTGGCTGTCGGCGGCCTCCTTCCAGGAGACCACCCGCGTGCTCACCGAGGCCGCCATGTCGGGTCGCAGCGACCCGCTGCTCGGCCTCAAGGAGAACGTCATCCTCGGAAAGCTCATCCCGGCCGGTACGGGTCTGCCCCGCTACCGCGACGTCGCGGTCGAGCCCACCGAGGAGGCCAAGGCCGAGCTGTACCCGACCTTCGGCTACGACGAGATCGACTTCCCCGCACTGGGCTTCGGCTCGGGCGAGGCGATCCCGCTCGAGGACATCGACTTCGGCGACCTGCGCTGACGTCGTCCTCCTGATCCACCCCGAGGGGGTCCACCGCACGCCGGTGGGCCCCCTCGGGCATCGGCCCCGCCGGGTCGTGGTCGTCGCCCGGCACATGTTCGGGTCGGTGGGACCGCTGGGCCGCAGGACGACCGGGCAGCCGGAGCGGCGTGGGGCGTCCTGCTCGCGAGGACGGCGCTCGCGACCGGCTGACCAGCGTCGCCGCTCCCGCACGTGCGCACCCGGTTGAGGCGGGGCAGCGTCACACTGCCCGTCCTTTGACGGTGTCAGGGCGGGAAGGTAACGTTGGACACCGTGCCCGCGCCGTCGGGCCCTCGCGCGTGCACTCGCACGGTTGATGTCCGACTCGTGCGGACCCATCCGGACCGTGAGTGCACAGGACGACACCCCCGCCTCACGCGCGGCTCCCGCCGCCCGGCTCCTGCTGGGCCTCGGGGCCGCAGGAGAACGGGGCGACACGCCCGAGCGCGGGGGTCGGTTCGGGACTCTCGACCAGGTGATAGCCGCGCGACGGGCGGCGACTCGCGAACTTGCCGGCCGTCCTGGGTGACGGGCACCGGTCGACCAGAGCTCATCTACCAGACGGAGACGTAGTGCCTACGATCCAGCAGCTGGTCCGCAAGGGCCGGCAGGCGAAGACGAACAAGTCGAAGACGCCTGCCCTCAAGGGCAGCCCGCAGCGCCGTGGTGTGTGCACGCGCGTGTACACCACCACCCCCAAGAAGCCGAACTCCGCTCTCCGCAAGGTCGCCCGTGTGCGCCTGTCGTCGGGCGTCGAGGTCACGGCGTACATCCCCGGCGTCGGCCACAACCTGCAGGAGCACTCGATCGTGCTCGTCCGCGGCGGCCGTGTGAAGGACCTGCCGGGTGTCCGTTACAAGATCGTGCGCGGCGCGCTCGACACGCAGGGCGTGAAGAACCGCAAGCAGGCGCGCAGCCGCTACGGCGCGAAGAAGGGCTGAACCGATGCCTCGTAAGGGTCCCGCCCCGAAGCGGCCGCTGATCGTCGACCCCGTCTACGGCTCGCCGGTCGTCACGCAGCTCATCAATAAGATCCTCCTCGACGGCAAGAAGACCGTCGCGGAGTCGATCGTCTACGGCGCGCTCGAGGGCGTGCGCGAGAAGACCCAGCAGGACCCGGTCGTCGTGCTCAAGCGTGCGCTCGACAACGTGCGTCCGTCGCTCGAGGTCAAGTCGCGTCGTGTCGGTGGCGCCACCTACCAGGTGCCGATCGAGGTGCGTCCCGTGCGCTCCACGACGCTCGCGCTGCGCTGGCTCACCGACTACTCGCGCGCTCGTCGCGAGAAGACGATGACGGAGCGCCTCATGAACGAGATCCTCGACGCGTCCAACGGCCTCGGTGCCGCTGTGAAGCGCCGCGAGGACATGCACAAGATGGCCGAGTCCAACCGGGCCTTCGCGCACTACCGCTGGTGAATCCAGCCGGTGCGGCTGGCGCGCCCACGCGCGAGCCGGCCGCACCCCACCGAGCCAACCGACAAGGGGCAGACCAACGTGGCACTTGACGTGCTGACGGACCTCACGAAGGTCCGCAACATCGGCATCATGGCGCACATCGATGCCGGCAAGACGACGACCACCGAGCGGATCCTGTTCTACACCGGGGTCAACTACAAGATCGGTGAGACGCACGACGGTGCGTCGACGATGGACTGGATGGAGCAGGAGCAGGAGCGCGGCATCACCATCACGTCCGCCGCGACGACCTGCTACTGGAAGAACAACCAGATCAACATCATCGACACGCCTGGCCACGTGGACTTCACGGTCGAGGTCGAGCGCTCGCTGCGCGTCCTCGACGGTGCCGTCGCCGTGTTCGACGGCAAGGAGGGTGTCGAGCCCCAGTCGGAGACCGTGTGGCGCCAGGCCGACAAGTACGACGTCCCGCGCATCTGCTTCGTCAACAAGATGGACAAGCTGGGTGCGGACTTCTACTTCACGGTGAAGACCATCGTCGACCGCCTCAAGGCCAAGCCGCTGGTCATCCAGCTGCCGATCGGCGCCGAGAACGACTTCATCGGCGTCGTCGACCTGGTCGAGCAGCGTGCCCTCGTGTGGCGCGGTGAGACCGCGCTGGGCGAGAAGTACGAGGTCGAGGAGATCCCGGCCGACCTGGTGGAGAAGGCGGAGCAGTACCGCGCCGAGCTCCTCGAGGCCGTCGCGGAGTCCGACGACGAGCTGCTCGAGAAGTTCCTCGGTGGCGAGGAGCTGACGGTCGAGGAGATCAAGGCCGGCATCCGCAAGCTGACGGTCGCCTCCGAGGCGTACCCGGTGCTGTGCGGCTCCGCGTTCAAGAACAAGGGCGTCCAGCCCATGCTCGACGCGGTGATCGACTACCTGCCGACCCCGCTCGACGTCCCGGCCGTCCAGGGCCACGACGTCAAGGACGCCGAGGTCGTCGTGGAGCGTCACCCGGACGCCAAGGAGCCGTTCTCGGCCCTCGCGTTCAAGGTCGCGGCGCACCCGTTCTTCGGCAAGCTGACCTACGTCCGCGTGTACTCCGGCACCGTCGAGCAGGGCGCCCAGGTGCTCAACTCGACCAAGGGGAAGAAGGAGCGCATCGGGAAGCTCTTCCAGATGCACTCCAACAAGGAGAACCCGGTCCAGGAGGCCACCGCCGGCCACATCTACGCGTTCATCGGCCTCAAGGACGTCACCACCGGTGACACCCTGTGCGACGCCAACGCGCCCGTGGTCCTGGAGTCCATGACCTTCCCGGAGCCCGTCATCGACGTGGCGATCGAGCCGAAGACCAAGGGCGACCAGGAGAAGCTCTCCATCGCGATCCAGAAGCTCGCCGAGGAGGACCCGACGTTCCGGGTCAAGCTCGACGAGGAGACCGGCCAGACCGTCATCGGCGGTATGGGTGAGCTCCACCTCGACATCCTCGTCGACCGCATGCGTCGTGAGTTCAAGGTCGAGGCGAACGTCGGCAAGCCGCAGGTCGCGTACCGCGAGACCATCCGTCGCAAGGTCGAGAAGATCGACTACACGCACAAGAAGCAGACGGGTGGCTCCGGCCAGTACGCGAAGGTGCAGATGACCTTCGAGCCGCTGGACCCGGCCGAGGGCGAGCTGTACGAGTTCGAGAACCAGGTCACCGGTGGTCGCGTCCCGCGCGAGTACATCCCGTCGGTCGACGCCGGTATCCAGAGCGCGATGCAGCTCGGCGTCCTCGCGGGCTTCCCGCTCGTGGGCGTCAAGGCGATCCTGCTCGACGGTGCGGCGCACGACGTCGACTCCTCGGAGATGGCGTTCAAGATCGCCGGTTCGATGATCCTCAAGGAAGCTGTCCGCAAGGCCGACCCGGCTCTCCTCGAGCCGATCATGGCCGTCGAGGTCCGCACCCCTGAGGACTACATGGGTGATGTCATCGGCGACCTCAACTCGCGCCGCGGCATGATCCAGTCCATGGAGGACGCCACGGGCGTGAAGGTCATTCGCGCCCAGGTGCCCCTCTCGGAGATGTTCGGGTACGTCGGTGACCTGCGGTCGAAGACCCAGGGTCGCGCGGTGTACTCGATGCAGTTCGACAGCTACGCCGAGGTGCCTCGGGCCGTGGCCGACGAGATCATCAAGAAGACCCGGGGCGAGTAGTCCCACAGGTCGAAACCTGTAGTTCCATCACACAATCCGACCCGTGGGGCCGCACGCTCTGCAGGTACCTTCCGGTAGCTGCAGTCGGGCAGTCTCTACCAAGTCCTGAGGAGGACACCTAGTGGGCAAGGCGAAGTTCGAGCGGACGAAGCCGCACGTCAACATCGGGACCATCGGTCACGTCGACCACGGCAAGACGACGCTGACCGCCGCGATCTCGAAGGTGCTGCACGACAAGTACCCGGACCTGAACCCCTTCACGCCGTTCGACGAGATCGACAAGGCGCCGGAGGAGAAGCAGCGCGGTATCACGATCAACATCGCGCACGTCGAGTACCAGACCGAGAAGCGTCACTACGCGCACGTCGACGCTCCGGGTCACGCCGACTACATCAAGAACATGATCACGGGTGCGGCGCAGATGGACGGCGCCATCCTCGTGGTCGCGGCCACCGACGGCCCGATGGCCCAGACGCGTGAGCACGTCCTGCTCGCCCGTCAGGTCGGCGTTCCCTACCTGCTCGTGGCGCTCAACAAGTCCGACATGGTCGACGACGAGGAGATCCTCGAGCTCGTCGAGATGGAGGTCCGCGAGCTGCTGTCGTCGCAGGGCTTCGACGGCGACAACGCGCCGGTCGTGCGCGTCTCGGGCCTCAAGGCGCTCGAGGGCGACCCGACCTGGGTCAAGTCGGTCGAGGACCTGCTGGACGCGGTCGACGAGAACGTGCCGGACCCGGTGCGTGACATCGACAAGCCGTTCCTCATGCCGATCGAGGACGTCTTCACGATCACCGGTCGTGGCACCGTCGTGACGGGCCGCGTCGAGCGCGGTCAGCTCAAGGTGAACGAGGAGGTGGAGATCGTCGGCATCAAGGAGAAGGCGATCAAGACCACCGTCACCGGTGTCGAGATGTTCCGCAAGCTGCTCGACTACGCCGAGGCCGGCGAGAACGTCGGTCTGCTTCTCCGCGGCACGCGCCGCGAGGAGGTCGAGCGTGGCCAGGTCGTCGTGAAGCCGGGTTCGATCACGCCGCACACCGAGTTCGAGGGTCAGGTCTACATCCTGGCCAAGGACGAGGGCGGCCGTCACAACCCCTTCTACACGAACTACCGTCCGCAGTTCTACTTCCGGACGACCGACGTCACCGGCGTCATCACGCTGCCCGAGGGCACCGAGATGGTCATGCCTGGCGACAACACGGAGATCTCCGTGACGCTGATCCAGCCCATCGCGATGGAGGAGGGCCTCGGCTTCGCCATCCGCGAGGGTGGCCGCACCGTCGGCTCGGGCCGCGTCACCAAGATCATCAAGTGATCCCCGCCCTTCGGGGCTGATCGCTCGCAGCAGGGCCCGGGAGCTTCGGCTCCCGGGCCCTGCTGTCGTCTGCGGGCGTGCTGTCGCGTGGCGTCGCCTGGCGGCGGAGGGGCTGGCCAGCCCCTGTGTGAATCGATTCGGAACGCAGGTGCGACGCCTCACCCTCTCCCCGTCCCGCGTGCGCGCGATTAGCGTCCTGCGCATGTCTGCTGAGCTCCCCGCGTCGCACTCCGCGTCCCCTAGCCTCCGCACCGCGACCACCGACCCGGCGCCCGGGTCGCCGGCCTTCGACAGCGTCCTCGACCCCACCGGCGGCGGTGCTGGGGGCACGCGCGCGACCGGCACGGGCACCGGCGCTCCCGCCCAGCCCGGCCGCGGCAAGGTGCTGGGATGGGTCATCGGCATCGCGCTGGCCGTCGTCGTCGGCGTCGGCGCCTACGCGGTGTTCGGCGGCGCCTCGGACGACGACGACGCCGCGAAGGCTGGTGGCCCGCAGACGGCGTCGATCGCGCGCGGCTCGGCCGACGCCGCGGCCCTGCGGGTCGAGGGCTCGGTCGGCTCGGTGCTGATGAGCGCGGACGCGGCCGACGACCTGCTCGTCGGAGCGGAGGCCACGGGCGCGGACGCCGCGGCCACGGTGCTGGAGGGTGACGAGGCGGTCGCCGCGCTCACCGGTGACGCCTCGACGGTGCGGCTGGCCCCCGGCGTCGCGTGGACTCTGGACCTGGCGGCCGAGACGGACGCCGTGACCGCCAACCTCACCGGGGCCTCGGTCTCGGGGGTCACCGTGACCACGGGTGCGCGGTCGATCGACCTGACGCTCCCGGCGCCGGAGGGTGACGTCACGATCGACCTGCAGGCCGGTCTGGGCAACTTCAACCTGCACGTGCCTGCCGGGGTCGCGGTCGTCGTCGACGTGGTCGCGGGTGCCGGGCAGGTCATGGTGGACGACCGCACGGAGAACGCGGTCGAGGCGGGCACGCAGATCCCGACCGAGGGCTTCGCCGAGGGCGACCCGCACTACAGGGTCACGGTCAGCAGCGGCGTCGGCACGATCATGGTGCACCACGACGCGGCCTGATCCGGGCGGCGCACGGCCCTGAGCTCGCGCGCACGTCGTGCCGCCCGCGGCCGTGCTGAGCAGCGCCTCTGAGCCCGCCGTGTCTCCCACCGCGCTCCGCTCGTCCGCGAGCGGTGGCGTAGCGGGACGCGGCGGGCTCAGGCGCGTGGAGCGGCGGTGCTCGAGCGCACCACGAGGGTGGTCGGGACGAGCACGTGCTCGTCGTCGAGCGCGTGGCCGGCGTCGATCTGGCGCAGCAGGAGCTCGACGAGCCGCTGGCCGATCTCGGCGAAGTCCTGGCGGACCGTGGTCAGCGGCGGCCACAGGTAGTCGGCGAGCGGGATGTCGTCGAACCCGACGACGGAGACGTCCTCGGGGACCCGGCGGCCCCGCTCGCTGAGCGCGCGCATGAGGCCGGCGGCCATCTCGTCGTTGGCGCACAGGACCGCGGAGACGTCGGGGTCCGCCGCGATCGCCAGCCCCTGCTCGTACCCGGAGCGTGCGCTCCAGTCGCCGCGCGCGACGGGCGGCACGACGCGTCCGGCGGCGCGCAGCGTCGCGGCCCACGTGTCGGCGCGCATCTGGGCAGGGTTGGAGTCGGCCGGCCCGGCCAGGTGGTGCACCGTGCGGTGCCCGAGCTCGAGCAGGTGCGCGACGGCGGCGATGGTGCCCGCGACCTGGTCGGCGCCGACGGCGGGGTGGTGGCCGACGAAGCGTGAGTCCGAGACCACCACGGGGACGCGGGGCGGCAGGGCCAGCGCGGTCGGGGTGGCGTCCTCGGCGCGGATGATGACGAGCCCGTCGATGGACTGGTGGGTCAGACGCTGGACGGCGGCGCTGACGTCGGCGGAGGACGGCGTCTCGACGTCGACGAGCGTGACGGTGTAGCCCGCGCGGCGTGCGGCTTCGACGACGCCGTCCATGGTGCGGGCCTCGCCGGTGCGGGACAGCCGGTGGGCGACGAGCCCGATGGTCTTGAAGCTGCCGTAGCGCAGCGCGCGCGCCGCGTTGTTGGGGGAGTAGCCGAGCTGCTCCATGGCGTCGAGGACGCGCTGGCGCGTCTCGGGCCGTACGTTGAGCGCACCGGTGGAGACGCGGGAGACGGTCTGGGGTGAGAGGCCTGCGAGTCGCGCGACGTCGCCGATCGAGGGTCCGGGTCGGCGGCGGCCCCGTGCCGGGGCGGGCGCGTCGTCGTCAGGCATTGCACCATTGTACCGATGGCGACGTCACCACAAGCGAGAGCGCGGGAGGGTGAAGACGCGGATGGCAACGTCACCATCTTGTGATGGCCGGCGCGTTGACAGCGTGCTGCGGCGCGTGGTTCGCTCGTCGCCGACACGTGGTGACGTAAACATGCGGAACACGAAGGAGTGGACCCCGTGGCCTCAGTGAGCGCGGTGCCGGCAGCGGTGGCCGACCGCACGCGACGCAGCCGACCCTCATGGTCCGGCTGGGGCTTCGTCGGGCCCTTCCTGCTCGTCTTCGCGCTCGTCTTCCTGGCGCCGATCGCGTACTCGGTCTACCTCAGCCTGTTCCGCAAGCAGCTCGTCGGCGGCAACGCGTTCGTCGGGACCGAGAACTACCGGACCGTGTTCACCGACCAGCAGTTCTGGACGGGTTTCGGCCACGTCGTGGCGTTCCTCCTGGTGCAGGTGCCGATCATGCTCGGCATCGCGCTGCTCGTCGCGCTCGCGCTCGACAGCGGCCGGCTCTACGGGCGCAGCTTCTTCCGGATCTCGATCTTCCTGCCGTACGCGGTGCCCGCGGTGGTCGCGACGCTCATGTGGGGCTTCATGTACGGCACGCGGTTCGGCCTCGTGGGGAACCTCAACCGGGCGTTCGACATCTCGCTGCCGAACCCGCTGTCGCCGGACCTCGTGCTCGCGTCGATCGGCAACATCGTGACGTGGGAGTTCGTCGGCTACAACATGCTGATCTTCTACTCGGCGCTCCGCGTGGTGCCCGCGAGCCTGTACGAGGCGGCGGAGATCGACGGCGCGGGGCAGTGGCGCGTCATCCGCGCCATCAAGCTCCCGGCGATCCGCGGCGCGCTCGTCATCGCGACGATCTTCTCGATCATCGGCAGCTTCCAGCTCTTCAACGAGCCGAGCATCCTGGCGAACCTCGCGCCCAACGCCATCGCGACGTACTTCACGCCGAACCTGTACGCGTACTCGCTGTCCTTCTCGGGCCAGCAGTACAACTACTCGGCCACGGTCGCGATCGTCATGGGCGTCGTCACGATGGTCATCGCCTACGCCGTGCAGCTGCGCGGCATGCGGAAGGAGGCCTGACGTGGCCGCCGCGACCGCCGCACCGACGAGCAGCGCGCCGACGCGCAGCGGTCGCAAGCCCGTGCGCCTGCGCCCGGCCGCGACGCGGACGTCACGCCCGCGTCGCAGCCCGCTGCTGACCGCGCTGACGGCGATCGTGCTGCTGTACAGCCTCGTCCCGCTCGTCTGGCTGCTCATCAACGCGACCAAGTCCCAGCAGGACCTGTTCAGCTCGTTCGGCCTGTGGTTCGGCGACGGCTTCGCGCTGTGGGACAACGTGCGAGCGACGGTCACGTACGACGACGGGATCTTCCTGCGCTGGTTCGCCAACACCGTGCTGTACGTCGTGCTCGGTGCGGGCGGGGCGACGGCCCTGGCCGTGCTCGGCGGCTACGGGCTGGCCAAGTTCCGGTTCCCCGGCAGGCGGTGGGTGTTCGCGGTCGTGATCGGCGCGGTCGCGGTCCCGGGCACCGCGCTCGCCGTCCCCACGTTCCTCATGTTCAGCAAGATGGGCCTGACGAACACGCCGTGGGCCGTGATCATCCCGTCGCTGATCTCGCCGTTCGGGCTGTACCTCATGTGGACGTTCGCCGCCGAGGCGATCCCCACCGAGCTCCTCGAGGCGGCGCGCGTCGACGGCGCGGGGGAGCTGCGCACGTTCCTGCGGATCAGCCTGCCGCTGCTCGCCCCCGGCATCGTCACGGTGCTGCTGTTCACCATGGTCGCGACGTGGAACAACTACTTCCTGCCGCTGATCATGCTCAAGGACCCCACGTGGTACCCGCTGACGCTGGGCCTCAACGCGTGGAACGCCCAGGCCGCCACCGCAGGCGGCCAGGCCGTGTTCAACCTGGTGATCACCGGCTCGGTGCTCACCATCCTGCCGCTGATCGTCGCGTTCCTGCTGCTGCAGCGGTACTGGCAGTCCGGCCTCGCGGCCGGTTCCGTCAAGGAATGACCCCACCCCACCGACGTGCGCAGGTGTCCGCAGCCTGATGGTCACGTCACCAACCGATCCACGACACACCTCAGGACGACGAAGTGAGAGGACAGTCATGACGAAGACCTTCCGCACGGTGGCCCGCGCCGTCGCGGTCGCCGGGGTGCTCAGCCTCGCGCTGACCGCCTGCAGCGGCGACAGCGACGACAGCAGCAACCCCTCCACCCCGGGCGCGACGGGCGGCGCCTCCGAGGGCCTGTCCGGCTCCCTGACCGTCTGGGCGTGGGAGCCCACGCTCGAGAAGGTCGTCGCCGACTTCGAGAGCGCCAACCCGGACGTCGACGTCGACCTCGTCAACGCCGGGACCGGCAACGACCAGTACACCGCGCTGCAGAACGCGATCGCGGCGGGCTCCGGCGTGCCGGACGTCGCGCAGATCGAGTACTACGCGCTCCCGCAGTTCGCGCTCGGTGAGTCGCTCACCGACCTGCGTGACCTCGGCGCGAGCGACCTCGACGGCACGTTCACGCCCGGCCCGTGGGGCGCGGTCAAGCAGGGCGACGGCATCTACGGCCTGCCGATGGACTCGGGCCCGATGGCGCTGTTCTACAACAAGGAGGCGTTCGACAAGGCGGGCGTCGCCGTGCCGACCACGTGGGACGAGTACCTCGAGGCGGCGCGCGCGATCCACCAGGCCGACCCGAACGCCTACATCGCCAACGACACCGGCGACGCGGGCTTCACCACCTCGATGATCTGGCAGGCCGGCGGCCACCCGTACACGGTCGACGGCACCGACGTGACGATCGACTTCACCGACGAGGGCACCACGAAGTTCACCGAGCTGTGGCAGAAGCTCGTCGACGAGGACCTGCTCGCCCCGATCTCGTCGTGGAGCGACGAGTGGTACCAGGGGCTCGGCAACGGGACGATCGCGTCCCTCACGATCGGCGCCTGGATGCCGGCCAACCTCGAGTCCGGTGTGCCGGACGGCGCCGGCAAGTGGCAGGTCGCGCAGATGCCGCAGTGGGAGGCCGGTGGCGCCGCCACGGCCGAGAACGGTGGCTCGTCGCTCGCGGTCATGAAGGCCGCCAAGGACGCCGAGCTGGCCTACGCGTTCCTCGAGTACGCGAACGCCGGCCCGGGCGTGCAGACCCGGATCGACGGCGGGGCCTTCCCGGCCACGACCGCCGAGCTGGGCTCGGACGCGTTCAAGAACAAGGAGTTCGCGTACTTCGGCGGCCAGAAGGTCAACGAGGTGCTCGCCCAGTCCGCCGCCGACGTCGTCGACGGCTGGCAGTACCTGCCGTTCCAGGTCTACGCCAACTCGATCTTCAACGACACGGTCGGCCAGGCGTACGTCTCGAGCACCACGCTCGTCGACGGCCTCGCCGCGTGGCAGGAGGCGTCGATCGACTACGGCAGCAAGCAGGGCTTCACGGTCGAGTGAGTCCGCCGCCGGTGGTGGCGGCCCGCACGCCGCCACCACCGGCACCCACCGCGCACGACCCACCACGCACGACCCACCACGCACGGCCCACCACGCACGGCCCACCCTGCAGCCGCCGCCCGGCACCACAGTGCGGCCGGCACCCCGGTCCCGCGAGGGACCCCGTCCCGAGGAGCACGTTCGCCCATGCCCGCGTTCGAGATCGGCGCGCAGGACTTCCTGCTCGACGGCGAGCCGCTGCAGATCCGGTCCGGCGCGCTGCACTACTTCCGGGTGCACCCGGACCAGTGGGCAGACCGCATCCGCAAGGCGCGCCTCCTCGGCCTGAACACCATCGAGACGTACGTCGCGTGGAACGCCCACGCGCCGCAGCCGGGCACGTTCGACCTGTCCGGCGGGCTCGACCTCGGCCGCTTCCTCGACCTCGTCGCCGCCGAGGGCCTGCACGCGATCGTGCGCCCCGGCCCGTACATCTGCGCCGAGTGGGACGGCGGGGGACTGCCCGCCTGGCTCATGGGCACTGCCGGCATCGGCGTCCGCACCGCCGAGCCGCGCTACCTCGAGGCCGTCGCCGGCTACTACGACGAGGTGCTCGCCGTGGTCGCGCCGCGTCAGGTCACGCGCGGCGGGCCCGTGCTGCTCGTCCAGGTCGAGAACGAGTACGGCGCGTACGGCGACGACCCGGACTACCTGCGCGCGCTCGTCGCGATGATCCGCGAGCGCGGCATCGACGTCCCGCTGACGACGTGCGACCAGGCCGACGACGAGATGCTCGCGCGCGGCAGCCTCGACGGTCTGCACCGCACCGCCACGTTCGGCTCGCGCAGCCTCGAGCGCCTCGAGACGCTGCGCCGCCACCAGCCCACCGGTCCGCTCATGTGCATGGAGTACTGGGACGGGTGGTTCGACTCGTGGGGCGAGCCGCACCACGTGACCGACCCCGACGAGGCCGCGGCGGATCTCGACCAGCTGCTCGGCACCGGGGCGTCGGTCAACCTCTACATGTTCCACGGCGGGACGAACCTCGGGTTCACCAACGGCGCGAACGACAAGGGCACCTACCTGCCCATCACGACGTCGTACGACTACGACGCGCCCCTGGCCGAGGACGGCACCCCGACGGCCAAGTACGACGCGTTCCGGAAGGTCTTCGCGCGCTACGCGGACCTGCCCGACGAGCGTCCCGCGGACCGTCGTGCCGCCCCTGCGCTCGACGTCGCGCTCGAGCGCCGTGTGCCGCTCGCCGACGTCCTGCCCGGCCTCGTCGACCTCGTGCCCGTCGACCACCTGCCGACCGCCGACGACATGGGCCACTGGTCCGGCTTCGTGCTCTACCGCACGACCGTGTCCGCGCAGGACCTCCTCGTGACGGTCGACGAGGTGCGCGACCGTGCGCTCGTCCTGCACGACGGCGTCCCCGTCGGCACGCTGAGCCGCACCGAGGGGATCCTCACGGCGAGCCTGCCCGCGGCCGCCGGCGTGCTCGACCTGCTCGTCGAGGACCAGGGCCGCGTGAACTACGGCCCGCGGATCGGTGAGCCGAAGGGTCTCGTCGGGACGGCCCGCACGGCCGTGCGTCCCCTGACGGCGTGGGAGGTCGGCGGGCTGCGCCTGGACACCGTCGACGAGCCGCTGCGGCGGGCCCTGCTCGACGCCGAGCCGCAGGACGTCGCGCCCGTCGCCGGACCTGCGTTCTGCCACGCGACCTTCGACTCGAGCCCCGGGACGGACCACTTCCTGCGCCTCGAAGGGTGGGGCAAGGGTCTCGTGTGGCTCAACGGCACGCTGCTGGGGCGGTACTGGTCGCTCGGGCCGACGCGCACCCTGTACGTCCCCGGCCCGCTCGTGCGTGAGCACAACGAGCTGGTGGTCCTCGAGCTGCACGGCGCGTGCACGGGCCTGGTGTCGTTCGTCGCCGGCCCCGACCTCGGTCACACCGAGCGCTGACCCCTCCCGGTCGCCACGGGCGGCCTCGTGCGCCGACGCCGCAGGGTGTCGGCGCGCCCGCGTGCGCCGCAGCGTGCGTGACCACCCGCGTGACCTCCGGCGGCGCCGCCCGGACGGACGAAGGGCCCCCGGCGTATCGCCAGGGGCCCTTCGCTGGTAGGTCGTCCGACGGTCAGCGGACGACCTTCACGGTGACGGCCCGGCTCGTCGACGCGGCGGCCGTCGAGGTGCCCGCGTACGTCGCCCGGACCGTGTAGGTCCCGGCGGCGAGCTTCGGCAGCGTGACCTTCGCCGACGAGCGGGACAGTGTCGCGCTGCGGACCGCGACCTGCGTGCCGTCCCGGTACACGCGCACCGTGACCTTGCCGGTGACGGTCGCGGACGGCGTGCCGGTCACCGTGACGGTCGTGACCGCGTTCGCCTTCGTCGTCACGGTCCGCGGGGCCGTGAGCGACGTCGACGTGGCGCGCTTGACCGTCACCGTGGTGCTCGCGGACGAGGCGCGGACGGTCGAGCTGCCCGCGTAGCGCGCCGTCACCGTGTACGTGCCGGGCTTCGAGAGCGTCGGCAGCGTGACGCTCACCTTGCCCCCGGACAGCCGGCCCGTGAGCGTCTTCACGGTCGTCGTGCCGCGCTTGACGGTGACCGTGACGGTCCCCGACGGCGACGCGCCCGACGCCCGGACGGTCACCGTCGCGACCGGCCGCGCCGTGGTCGTCGGTGTCGTGGGGGTGACGCGGACCGTCGTGGTCGACGCGACCGGCTTGGCGGTCACCTTCACCGTCACGGTCGCCGACGTCGACGGTGCGACGAGGGTCGCCGACGACGACGCGGGCGTGAACGTCGCGCTGTACGCGTGCGTGCCGACCGACGGCCTGGCGACCTTCACGCGGGCCGTGCCGTCCGACGCCACGGTCGCCGAGCCGACGACGGCCGCGCCGTCCCGGACCTGCACCGTCCCGCCGGTGACGGCGGAGGCGGCCTGCGACGTGACGCGCGCGGTGAGCGTGAGGGACGAGCCCTCGACCACGCTGGACGACGACGCGGACAGCGCGACGCTGCTCGCGGCACGCCCGTCGAGCACGACGACACCGGGGGAGACGCTCGTGGTGTCGTCGAACCCGTCCGCGCTCGCGGTGACCGTCACGGTGACGGTCGACCCGATGTCGTCGAGCCCGGGCGTCCAGGTCGGCCCCGTGGCGCCCGGGACGTCGACGCCGTCGAGCGACCACTGGTACGCGAGGATCGCGTCGGCCGGGTCGACGGTCGCCGCCGCGGTGAGCTCGGCCCCCGCGACGGGGCTGCCCTGCACGTGAACGCCGGTCAGGCCGACCGCCGGGTCGAGGGTGACGGTGTAGACCGTGCTCGAGCCGTCGACCGCGGTGACCGTAAGGGTCACGACGTCGCCCGTGCGCTGCGTGACGACCGTGGCCGACGCGTCGGTCGGGACCCCGACGACGCGCGGCGCCGTGCCCCGCCCGACGGCCGTGTACGTCGTCGTGCCCGGCTCGAAGCCCGCGACGTCGATGCCGTCCACGGACAGCCGCGCGAGCGTCGAGACGCTCGAGGCCGCCGGGACCGCGGCGTCGATCTCGGTCTCCGCGACGATCAGGTGCGTCGCGGGCCGTGCGGTCAGCACGAAGCGCACGGCGCTCGCCGAGACGCCGGACAGGTCGATCGTCGCCGAGGGCGCCGTCTCCTGCTCGGGCAGCTCGACGGGCGCCGGGAGGCTGGTCCACTGGTTCGTCGCCAGGTCGCGGTACTGCGTGGTGACGGTGGTCGGCCAGGTGGCCGACGAGCCGTCCTTCCAGAAGTAGATCCGGGCCTCGTCGAGCAGGGCGGGCTGCGCGAGCGTGTAGGTCAGCGTGTCCGTCTCGTTCTTGGTGCCGCTCTTCCAGTTGGACCAGCCCTTGTCCCCGCGGTCGCCGTTGATCGTGCGCGTCACGGCGTACGAGGTGGACTCCGTGAACGACGCCGACGGCGTCGAGGTGAGCGCGACGTTCGTCGTCCCGGCTGCTGCACCGACGATCACGTGCAGCGTCGCGGCGACGGCCTGGCCACCCGTCCCGGCCTGGGCGTCCACGGCGCCCGGCACGGTGACCACGCCGCTCGTCGCGAACGACGCGTCCGTGAGCGCCGTGAAGTCCCACGTGACCGGCACGGTGAACCGCGCCGACGACGTGCCGACCTGGGCCCGGACCGTCGCGGGTGCGGAGCCGCGCACGAGGTCGAGGCTCGACCCCGCGACGACGGTGACGGACGCCGGGTCGGTCGCCACGAGGTCGCCGACCTCGACGACCGCCGTCGCGACGACCGCGTTGCCGTAGATGTCGGTGCCCGTGCCGGTGAGGGTGACCGTGCCGGCGCGGTCCCACGCGTCGGCGGGTACGCCCCACGTCACGGGCGTCGCGACGCCCGCTCCCCACGAGTACGTCGGGACGACGGTCGCGGGCAGTGGTGCGGGGGTGCCGACCGTGGTGCGCAGCGAGATCGAGGGTGCCGACGGGGTCGCGCTCGTCGCCCGGACCCGCCACCGCTGGTTGCCGCCGTCGTTGGAGCCGTACACGCCGACGCTCGCGCCGTCGGCGGTCGACTGGCCGTTGACGTCGAGCGCTGAGGCCGTCGCGCTGTTGACGAACGACCACGTCGTGCCGTCGAGCGTCACCAGGTGCCACGTCGTCGTCGCCGACTCGGCCGCCTGCGCCGCCGTGACCGCCTCGAACCGCGTGCCCTCGCTCGTCGCGCCGAGGAAGGTGCCGCCCGCGACGTTCTCGAGCGTGAACGTGCGGCGCGCGGACGGGGCGCGGTACCGCGTCGTCTCGTGCGCCACCCACGTCTGGGCGGGCAGCGCGGCGGACGTCGTCGCGAGGTCCTTGATCTGCAGCGTCGCGGCCGACGACATGGCGAGCGCCTTGCCGCTCTGCACGCCCACGAGCTGGTAGCTCGCCCCGTCGACGAGCGGGTTCGCGTCGGGCGCGACGCCCGAGACCCCGTCGATGACGAACGTGACGACCGAGCGCGCGGGGATCGTGAGCGTCGCGCGCCCGTCAGCCCCGACGGGGACCGGGGTCCCCCGGACGAGCGCGGTCGACGTGTCGTCGACGTCCGCGGCCTGCGTCGTGACGTACGGCGTGACGCTCGCCCCCGTGGCGATCGAGCCGAACCTCGTCAGGTCGAGCGTGACCGCACGCGCGCTCAGCGTCGCGTTGGTGTGCACGACGGTCGCGCCCGTGCCGTCCGCGTCGAGCGCGGCCGTCGAGGCGGCGTCGTCCGTGGGGATCAGGCGGTCGCCCGCGGTGATGAACTGCATGAAGTTGCGCATCGCGTCGTACTTCGAGTTCGTCACGATGTGGCAGTCGTCGACCGACGAGACGGGGTCGCCCGCCGCGACCGCGTCCGCGACGCGACGCAGCGACTTGAAGCCGATCGCGTCGGTCTCGTCGACCACCTCACCGTCGGCGTCGACGTACTCGCAGTCGAAGTCGATGAAGATCGAGCCCCAGTTGAGCTTCTCGCCGAGCTCCATGTTGTAGAAGTCCTCGACCTCCTGCCACAGCACGTAGGCGTCCGGCTGGAGCGTGCGCAGATCGGACGTGATCTTCTGGGCGAGCCCGAGCGCGCCGCTGATGTTCACGGGGTCGAAGCCCGCCCCCACCCAGTTGCCGCCGGTCTCGGACATCCACAGCCCCTTGCCGGACGCGAGCGCGTGGTCACGCGACTGCGCGGCGCCGCCGTCCGAGTACGTGTGGACGTTGATCTGGCCGACGTCGGCCCGCGTCGCGGCGTCGTACTGGGCCCACGCGTTGTTGAACGCCTGCGGGTTCGTCTCGTCGTTCGCCGAGACCACGGCGTCCGACGACGAGGCCGCGAGGTCGTCGGCGAGCAGGGCGATGATGCTCTGCTGCTGACCCACGCCGGACCCGGGGCAGATCTGCGCACCCTCCTGGGGCTTCTTGACCGCGGTGGTGAACGGCGTGATCCCGTCGGCGAGCCGACCGGTCGGCGTCGACCAGTAGCCGGTGCAGGGCTCGTTGAACGGGTCGACCGACTGGAACCGCACGTCGTAGGTGTCCTCGAGGTGCTCGACGACCTTCGTCAGGTACGCCGTGAACGCGGCCGGCGCACCGTACTGGGTGAGCACCTGCTCGGTGGTCGAGCTCGCGCCGCCCGAGGAGTAGCCCGAGCGCGTGAGGAACCACGGCGGGGAGTTGGAGAACGCCTCGAGCACGAGGTCCTCGCGTTCGGCGGCGAGCTTCTCGAGCCACCACCGCTGCGTGGCGTCCTTCGTCCAGTCGTAGCTCGCCTCGTCCTGCGGGTCCCACGCCTGCGCGAGCGCGAGGTGGTCGGCGAACCTCGTCGTCGCGGTGCCGTACAGGCTGTCGGGGTCGGTCGAGCTGTCGTGCGCCCAGTAGCCGTCGACGGCCGCGCCCTGCCGGAAGTAGTCGCCGACGTCGGACGCGCGCCCGCCGCCGATGTTGTAGCGCGCGACGTTCATGTTGAGCCCGTCCTCGCCGAACACGAGGTCGAACAGCTCCTCGCGCAGCTCGTCGGGGTAGTCACCGGTCGCGTTCGCGAACCAGACCAGCGAGTTGCCCCACCCCTCGAAGGGGTCACCGGCGTACGCCGGGTTGGGCGTGATGGTGTGCTGCGCGGCGCTCGGGGTGGCGGCTGGCGCGGGTGCGGCGGCACCCACGGTCGCCGCTCCGGCCCCGGCGGCGACGAGCGTCGCGCACACCGCCGAGGCGAGCGCGCGACGCGGTCGGGTTCGAGGGAGGTTCTGGCGGGTCATCGACTGCCTCTCGTTCACTCGTCCTTGAGCGGGCGCCCGGGTCGCCGCCACGACGACCGCGTGGTGACGTAAACATCCGGGTTCGGGAGCCACGGTCCCAGTGCCGCAGAAGTGCGTCAAGGGACCGACGGTCACGGGATGGCGACGTCACCACGCGCGGGGTGCCAGGCGCGAGGGGTCGCGGGCAGCCGACGGGTGGGTCTCCGAGTGCGCCGGGGCGCACCGCGGCGCCGGGGGAGACCGCGCGATGAGGTGCAGGTCACCGGCTGCCCGGGTTGGAGATGCGCGTGCTCGTCTGGCACACTGTTCAGGTTGCCCGCTACGGGTGTGCCTTCGTGCGCGCCAGGCTGGGCCGACAGACGTGGCGAACCGCGTCAGCCCCGGGGCCTACCCGGTGGTGGCGGTTCGACGACAACCACCGACCTCATACCGGGAACGGTATGCAGCGCCCGGGTGCGTCGCGAAAAGCGACACGCCCGAGCGCGGGGGTCGGACGGGACCAGTTCGAGAGAGAGAAGTAGACGACGCCATGGCGGGACAGAAGATCCGCATCCGGCTCAAGTCCTACGACCACGAAGTCATCGACAGCTCGGCGCGCAAGATCGTCGACACGGTGACTCGCGCTGGTGCGTCGGTCGTGGGCCCGGTGCCGTTGCCGACGGAGAAGAACGTCTTCTGCGTCATCCGGTCGCCCCACAAGTACAAGGACAGCCGCGAGCACTTCGAGATGCGCACGCACAAGCGGCTCATCGACATCATCGACCCCACGCCGAAGGCCGTCGACTCGCTCATGCGTCTCGACCTGCCCGCGGACGTGAACATCGAGATCAAGCTCTGACGCTGGGAAGGAACTGATCCTCATGGTTACCCAGCAGAACGCGCGCCCCGTCACGGCCCTGCTCGGCCGCAAGCTCGGCATGACCCAGCTGTGGGACGAGGCCGGTCGCCTCGTGCCCGTCACGGTCGTCGAGGTCGGCACGAACGTCGTGACGCAGGTCCGCTCCGCTGAGGCTGACGGCTACGCCGCGGTCCAGCTGGCCTTCGGCCAGATCGACCCGCGCAAGGTCACCCAGCCGCTCAAGGGCCACTTCGAGAAGGCCGGGGTCACCCCGCGCCGGAACGTGGCCGAGATCCGCACGCCGAACGCCTCCGAGTACACGCTCGGCCAGGAGCTCGACGCGACCGTCTTCGAGGCCGGTCAGCTGGTCGACGTGATCGGCACGACCAAGGGCAAGGGCACCGCCGGTGTCATGAAGCGTCACGGCTTCGCCGGCGTGAGCGCCTCGCACGGTGCCCACCGCAACCACCGCAAGCCCGGCTCGATCGGTGGCGCCTCGACGCCGTCGCGTGTCTTCAAGGGCCTGCGCATGGCCGGTCGGATGGGCGTCGCCCGTCAGACCACCCAGAACCTGACCGTGCACGCGGTCGACGCCGAGCGGGGTCTCCTGCTCGTCAAGGGCGCCGTCCCCGGCCCCAAGAACGGTGTCGTCGTCGTGCGATCCGCTGTGAAGGGTGCGTGACCTCGATGAGCGACACGCTGACCGTCGACGTCCTGGACCCCCAGGGCAAGAAGGCCGGTACGGCCGACCTGCCCGCTGAGGTCTTCGACGCCCAGACGAACGTCCCGCTGATCCACCAGGTCGTCGTCGCGCAGCTCGCTGCGGCCCGCCAGGGCACGCACGACACGAAGACGCGTGGCGAGGTCCGTGGTGGCGGCAAGAAGCCGTACAAGCAGAAGGGCACCGGCCGCGCCCGTCAGGGCTCGACCCGTGCGCCGCAGTTCGCCGGCGGTGGCACCGTCCACGGCCCGCAGCCGCGTGACTACTCGCAGCGCACCCCGAAGAAGATGAAGGCCGCGGCGCTCCGCGGTGCTCTCTCGGACCGCGCCCGCGCCGGTCGCGTGCACGTCGTCTCCGGCTTCGCGCCGGGTGAGGCCCCGTCGACGAAGGCCGCTCTCGCGGTGCTCGACAACCTCACCGTGCGTCGCCACGTCCTCGTCGTCGTCGAGCGCGCCGACGAGATCACGTGGAAGTCGCTGCGCAACGTCGAGCGCGTGCACCTGCTCGTGGCCGACCAGCTCAACACCTACGACGTCCTCGTCTCGGACGACGTGGTCTTCACGCAGGGCGCGCTCGACGCGTTCCTCGCTGGCCCCGCCAAGGGCGCGAAGGCGACGGCGACCTCGACCGAGGCCGAGGAGGAGTCCAAGTGACCAACGTCGGCAAGGACCCCCGCGACATCCTGATCGCGCCGGTCGTCTCCGAGAAGAGCTACGGCCTGCTCGACGAGGGCAAGTACACGTTCCTCGTCGACCCGCGGGCGAACAAGACCGAGATCAAGATCGCCGTCGAGCAGGTGTTCGGCGTGAAGGTCGACTCGGTCAACACCGCCAACCGTCAGGGCAAGGCCCGTCGGACCCGTTTCGGCATCGGCCGCCGCAAGGACACGAAGCGTGCGATCGTCACCCTCCGCGAGGGCACGATCGACATCTTCGGCGGTCCGGTCGGCTGAGCGAAGGACTGAGGACTCATGGGAATCCGTAAGTACAAGCCGACTACCCCGGGTCGTCGTGGCTCGAGCGTGGCCGACTTCGTCGAGATCACGCGCTCCACGCCGGAGAAGTCGCTGGTCCGCCCGCTGACCAAGTCGGGTGGCCGCAACAACACCGGTCGCGTGACGACCCGCCACCACGGTGGCGGCCACAAGCGCGCCTACCGCGTGATCGACTTCCGTCGTCACGACAAGGACGGCGTGCCGGCCAAGGTCGCGCACATCGAGTACGACCCCAACCGCACCGCGCGCATCGCGCTGCTGCACTACGCGGACGGCGAGAAGCGCTACATCATCGCGCCGAACAAGCTGTCGCAGGGTGACGTCGTCGAGGCCGGTGCCGGCGCCGACATCAAGCCCGGCAACAACCTGCCGCTGCGTAACATCCCGACCGGTACGGTCATCCACGCCATCGAGCTCAAGCCCGGCGGCGGCGCGAAGATCGCCCGCTCGGCCGGGACGTCGGTGCAGCTCGTCGCGAAGGACGGCCCGTACGCGCAGCTGCGCATGCCGTCCGGCGAGATCCGCAACGTCGACCTGCGCTGCCGCGCGACGATCGGCGAGGTCGGCAACGCCGAGCAGTCGAACATCAACTGGGGCAAGGCCGGCCGCATGCGCTGGAAGGGCAAGCGCCCGACCGTCCGCGGTGTCGCGATGAACCCGATCGACCACCCGCACGGTGGTGGTGAGGGCAAGACGTCCGGTGGTCGTCACCCGGTGAGCCCGTGGGGTCAGCCCGAGGGTCGCACCCGCCGTCCGAACAAGCCGAGCGACAAGCTCATCGTGCGCCGTCGGCGCACCGGCAAGAAGCGCTGATAGGAGCCCGAGAGAATGCCTCGCAGCCTCAAGAAGGGCCCGTTCGTCGACGGCCACCTGCAGAAGAAGGTCGACGCGCAGAACGAGGCCGGAACGAAGAACGTCATCAAGACGTGGTCGCGTCGTTCGGTCATCACGCCGGACTTCCTGGGCCACACGTTCGCCGTCCACGACGGTCGTAAGCACACCCCGGTGTTCGTGACGGAGTCGATGGTCGGGCACAAGCTCGGCGAGTTCGCCCCGACACGGACGTTCCGCGGCCACGAGAAGGACGACCGGAAGGGCCGTCGCCGCTGACCCCCGGGTCAGCAGGTGACGCCCTGACGGCAGAGACAGGAGCAGACACGATGGAAGCCAAGGCGAAGGCGCGGTTCGTCCGCGTCACGCCCCAGAAGGCCCGACGCGTCGTCGACCTCATCCGTGGCAAGCAGGCCGGGGAGGCCGTTGCGGTGCTGAAGTTCGCGCCGCAGGCGGCCGCGGAGCCCGTCCTCAAGACGGTGCAGTCGGCGATCGCGAACGCGGTCGAGGGCGCCAAGCGCAACAGCCAGCGCCTCGACGAGGCCAACCTCTACATCTCGGAGGTCTTCGTCGACGAGGGCCCGACCCTGAAGCGGTTCCGGCCGCGTGCCCAGGGTCGCGCCAGCCAGATCCTCAAGCGCACGAGCCACATCACCGTGGTCGTCGCGGAGCGTGAGACGAAGGGACGGTCCTGACAGTGGGGCAGAAGGTCAACCCGCTCGGGTACCGCCTGGGCATCACCACCGACCACCGCTCGCGGTGGTTCGCGGACTCGACGAAGCCGGGTCAGCGCTACCGCGACTACGTCCGTGAGGACGTGCAGATCCGCAAGCTCATGAGCACGGGTCTCGAGCGCGCGGGCATCGCCAAGGTCGAGATCGAGCGCACGCGTGACCGCGTCCGCGTCGACATCCACACCGCCCGCCCGGGCATCGTCATCGGGCGTCGTGGCGCGGAGGCCGACCGCATCCGTGGCGAGCTCGAGAAGCTCACGGGCAAGCAGGTCCAGCTCAACATCCTCGAGGTCAAGAACGCCGAGCTCGAGGCTCAGCTGGTCGCCCAGGGCATCGCCGAGCAGCTCGCGAGCCGCGTGTCCTTCCGCCGTGCGATGCGCAAGGGCATCCAGTCCGCGCAGCGCGCCGGCGCCAAGGGCATCCGCGTGCAGGTCTCCGGCCGTCTCGGCGGCGCGGAGATGAGCCGCACCGAGTTCTACCGCGAGGGTCGTGTGCCGCTGCACACGCTCCGCGCGAACATCGACTACGGGTTCTTCGAGGCTCGCACCACCTTCGGGCGCATCGGCGTCAAGGTGTGGGTCTACAAGGGCGACATGACCGAGAAGGAGTACGCCCGCGAGCAGGCGAGCCAGGCTCCGCGCCCGTCGCGTGGCCCTCGTGGCGACCGCGGCGACCGTGGTGACCGTGGCCCGCGTGGCGGCGGTCGTCGCGAGCGCGAGGCGCAGGCTCCTGCCGCCGAGGCTCCGGTCGAGTCGAACCCCGAGGCGACCCCTGAGACCGGAACGGAGGCCTGAGCCGTGCTGATCCCGCGCAGGCTGAAGCACCGCAAGCAGCACCACCCCGGGCGCTCCGGCGCCGCGACCGGTGGCACCACGATCGCGTTCGGCGACTACGGCATCCAGGCTCTCGAGCCCGCCTACGTCACGAACCGCCAGATCGAGGCTGCTCGTATCGCGATGACCCGCCACATCAAGCGTGGCGGAAAGGTCTGGATCAACATCTACCCGGACCGTCCGCTCACCAAGAAGCCTGCCGAGACCCGCATGGGTTCCGGTAAGGGTTCGCCCGAGTGGTGGATCGCCAACGTCAAGCCCGGCCGAGTGATGTTCGAGCTCGCCGGCGTCCCGGAGCCCCTGGCGCGCGAGGCCATGCGCCGCGCGCAGCACAAGCTCCCGATGAAGACCCGTTTCGTGGTTCGCGAGGGTGGTAACTGATGGCTATCGGAACCAAGGACCTGGCTCCCAGCGAGCTGGACGCCTTCGACGACGAGAAGCTGGTCGCCGAGCTGAAGAAGGCCAAGGAGGAGCTGTTCAACCTCCGCTTCCAGTCCGCGACCGGTCAGCTCGAGAGCCACGGGCGGCTCAAGGCCGTGCGTCGCGACATCGCGCGGATCTACACGATCCTGCGCGAGCGCGAGCTCGGTATCCGGACCGCGCCGAGCGCGAGCGAGTGAGGCTGAGATGAACGAGAAGCACACCACCGCCACGGCGGAGCACCGCGCCTATCGCAAGACGCGCCGGGGCTACGTCGTGAGCGACAAGATGGACAAGACCGTCGTGGTCGAGGTCGAGGACCGGGTCAAGCACCCGCTCTACGGCAAGGTCCTGCGCCGCACCTCCAAGGTCAAGGCGCACGACGAGCAGAACACGGCCGGCATCGGCGACCTGGTCCTCATCATGGAGACCCGCCCGCTCAGCGCGTCCAAGCGCTGGCGCCTGGTGGAGATCCTGGAGAAGGCCAAGTAAGATCTCGCGGCTTGCGCTGCGTGAACCGGCTGCTCTCGAGCAGCCTTCCAGTTGCCCACGGGCGGCGGGGAAGTCCTCCGGGACGACCCCGCCGCGACGTGTGCATCACGGCAACTATCCGTTCGGCCAGGCTCGGCCCGTCCCGGGACCGAGAACCCGCCTGACGTCAGGAGTAGGTAGATGATCCAGCAGGAGACGCGGCTTCGCGTCGCCGACAACACGGGTGCGAAGGAGATTCTCTGCATCCGTGTGCTCGGCGGTTCCGGCCGCCGCTACGCCGGGATCGGCGACGTCATCGTCGCCACCGTCAAGGACGCCATCCCCGGCGGCAACGTCAAGAAGGGCGATGTCGTCAAGGCAGTCGTCGTGCGCACCCGCAAGGAGCGCCGCCGCCCGGACGGCTCGTACATCAAGTTCGACGAGAACGCGGCCGTGATCCTCAAGAACGACGGTGAGCCTCGCGGCACGCGCATCTTCGGCCCGGTCGGCCGCGAGCTGCGTGACAAGAAGTTCATGAAGATCATCTCGCTGGCTCCGGAGGTGCTCTGACCATGGCGAAGATCAAGAAGGGCGACCTCGTGGTCGTCATCTCGGGCCGTGACAAGGGCAAGCAGGGCCGGGTGCTCGAGGTCCTGACCGAGACGCAGCGCGTCGTCGTCGAGGGCGTCCAGCGCGTGCAGAAGCACGTCAAGGCCGGCCAGACCTCGCGTGGCACCCGCACGGGTGGCATCGAGACCGTCGAGGCGCCCATCCACATCAGCAACGTGATGCTCGTGGACCCGGAGACCAAGAAGGGCACCCGGGTCGGCTACCGCACCGAGCAGATCGAGCGCGACGGCCGCACGCGGACGGTTCGCGTCCGCGTCGCCAAGCGCTCCGGGAAGGACGTCTGAGATGACTGAGACGACGATCCAGGCTCCGGCGACCCCCCGCCTGAAGGCCAAGTACAACGACGAGATCAAGACGGCGCTCTTCGAGCAGTTCGGCCACGAGAACATCAACCAGGTCGCGCGCCTCGTGAAGGTCGTCGTGAACATGGGTGTGGGCGAGGCCGCCAAGGACTCGAAGCTCATCGACGGCGCGATCCGCGACCTGACCCAGATCACGGGCCAGAAGCCGCAGGTCACGAAGGCTCGCAAGTCCATCGCGCAGTTCAAGCTTCGTGAGGGCATGCCGATCGGTGCGCACGTCACGCTGCGCGGCGACCGTGCCTGGGAGTTCCTCGACCGCCTGCTGTCGACCGCGCTGCCTCGCATCCGCGACTTCCGCGGCCTGTCGCCCAAGCAGTTCGACGGCCACGGCAACTACACGTTCGGCCTCGTGGAGCAGTCCGTGTTCCACGAGATCGACCAGGACAAGATCGACCGCGTCCGCGGCATGGACATCACGGTCGTCACGACGGCGGACACCGACGACGAGGGCCGTGCCTTCCTCAAGCTCCTCGGCTTCCCGTTCAAGGAGGACTGACCCCATGGCGAAGACCGCTCTGATCAACAAGGCGAACGCCAAGCCGAAGTTCGGCGTGCGTGCCTACACGCGCTGCCAGCGCTGCGGCCGTCCGCACTCGGTGTACCGCAAGTTCGGCCTGTGCCGGATCTGCGTGCGGGAGATGGCTCACCGCGGTGAGCTGCCCGGCGTCACCAAGAGCAGCTGGTAATCCCCTCACTTCTCGATCGTCGGTAGGTCCCGGGCCGCAGGACGCGGTCCGGGATACCCCGGCGAGAAAGGGCTGAAGCCCCCATGACCATGACCGACCCGATCGCAGACTTCCTGACCCGTCTGCGCAACGCGAACTCGGCGCACCACGACACGGTGTCGATCCCGTTCTCGAAGCTCAAGTCGCACATCGCGGAGATCCTCCAGGCCGAGGGTTACATCCAGGGCTGGAAGGTCGAGGACGCCCCCGTGGGCAAGAACCTCGTCGTCGAGCTCAAGTACGGCCCGAACCGCGAGCGCGCGCTCGCCGGCGTCAAGCGCGTGTCCAAGCCGGGCCTGCGCGTGTACGCCAAGTCCACCAACCTGCCCAAGGTGCTCGGCGGCCTCGGCGTGGCGATCCTGTCCACGTCCTCCGGCCTGCTCACCGACAAGCAGGCAGCCAAGAAGGGCGTGGGTGGGGAAGTCCTCGCCTACGTCTGGTGATCTGAGACCAGGAAAGGAGCCAAGCCATGTCTCGTATCGGCAGGATTCCCGTCCCGGTCCCGGCTGGGGTGGACGTCAACATCGACGGCGCCGTCGTCACGGTGAAGGGCCCGAAGGGCACCCTCACGCACACGGTCGCGTCGCCCATCGAGGTCAAGCAGGAGGAGGGCACGCTCGTCGTGACCCGTCCTGACGACGAGCGCCTCTCGCGCTCGCTGCACGGCCTGACCCGCACGCTGCTGGCCAACCTGGTCACGGGCGTGACGGAGGGCTACACCAAGAAGCTCGAGATCGTGGGCACGGGTTACCGCGTCACGGCCAAGGGTTCGGACCTCGAGTTCGCCCTCGGCTTCAGCCACCCCGTCGTCGTCTCGCCGCCGGAGGGCATCTCCTTCGTCGTCGAGGCCCCGACCCGCTTCTCGGTGCAGGGCATCGACAAGCAGCAGGTCGGCGAGGTCGCCGCGAACATCCGCAAGATCCGCAAGCCCGAGCCGTACAAGGGCAAGGGTGTGCGCTACGCGGGCGAGAACGTGCGCCGCAAGGTCGGAAAGGCTGGGAAGTAAGCCATGGCGATCAGCATCAAGGGCAAGGGCAAGGCGATCTCGCGCAAGCGTCGTCACCTGCGCCTGCGCAAGAAGGTCGTCGGCACGGCGGCTCGTCCGCGCCTCGTCGTGACGCGTTCCGCGCGCCACATCACGGCCCAGGTCGTGGACGACGCGATCGGTCAGACCGTGGTGTCCGCCTCGACGCTCGAGGCCGACCTGCGCAACACCGACGGCGACAAGTCGGCCAAGGCGAAGAAGGTCGGCGAGCTCGTCGCCGAGCGTGCCAAGGCCAAGGGCATCGACGCGGTCGTGTTCGACCGTGGCGGCAACAAGTACCACGGCCGCGTGGCCGCGGTCGCCGACGGCGCCCGCGAGGGCGGTCTGGCCCTGTGACCACGACGATCCGGAAGAAGAGGACTCACTGATGGCTGCTCCTGCACGCAGCAACACCGGTGCTCAGGGCACCGGCGGCGAGCGCCGCGACGGCGGTCGTCGTGATGGCGGCGGTCGCCGTGGCGACGCCGCAGAGAAGAGCGCGTTCCTCGAGCGCGTCGTGACCATCAACCGCGTGGCCAAGGTCGTCAAGGGTGGCCGCCGGTTCAGCTTCACCGCGCTCGTCGTGGTGGGCGACGGTGACGGCACCGTGGGCGTCGGCTACGGCAAGGCCAAGGAGGTGCCCGCGGCGATCGCCAAGGGTGTCGAGGAGGCGAAGAAGAACTTCTTCCGCGTCCCGCGCATCCAGGGCACCATCCCGCACCCCATCACGGCCGAGGCCGCTGCCGGCATCGTCCACCTGCGCCCCGCCGCGCCCGGTACCGGTGTGATCGCCGGTGGTCCGGTGCGTGCGGTGCTCGAGTGCGCCGGCATCCACGACGTCCTGAGCAAGTCGCTCGGCTCGTCGAACGCGATCAACATCGTCCACGCGACGGTCGAGGCCCTGCGCGGGCTCGAGCAGCCGGAGGCCGTGGCCGCGCGCCGTGGTCTGCCGCTCGAGCACGTCGTGCCGGCCCCGCTCCTGCGGGCGCAGGCCGCCGGCCAGGCCGCCAAGGCCGCCGAGAAGGTGGGTGCGTGATGGCCCGTCTCAAGGTGACGCAGAAGCGCTCCGGCATCGGTGGCAAGCAGAACCAGCGCGACACGCTCCGCACGCTTGGTCTCAAGCGCATCGGCGACGTCGTCGTCAAGGAGGACCGCCCCGAGATCCGCGGCATGGTGAAGACCGTGCAGCACCTCGTCGTGGTCGAGGAGGTCGAGTGACCATGGCTGACGAGAAGAAGGACAAGGCCACGCAGGCCGAGGCCGCTCCCAAGGCCGCCGCCAAGAAGGCTCCGGCCAAGAAGGCGACGACCGAGGCTGCTGCCGAGAAGGCTCCGGCCAAGAAGGCGCCCGCCAAGGCTGCTGCCAAGGAGAAGGCGACCGAGAAGGCGACCGAGGCCGCTCCGGCCAAGGCTGCCGCCAAGAAGGCCCCGGCCAAGACGCAGTCCGCTGCCGCCAAGAAGGCGGCGGAGGCTGCGGCGACGCCGGGTGCCGGCGGCACGCTCAAGGTCCACCACCTGCGTCCCGCCCCGGGTGCCAAGACCGCCAAGACCCGCGTGGGTCGTGGTGAGGCGTCCAAGGGCAAGACCGCGGGCCGTGGTACCAAGGGCACGAAGGCTCGCTACCAGGTGCCGGACCGCTTCGAGGGTGGGCAGATGCCGCTGCACATGCGGCTGCCCAAGCTCCGCGGCTTCAAGAACCCGTTCCGCGTCGAGTACCAGGTCGTCAACCTGGACAAGCTCTCGGCGCTGTACCCCGACGGCGGCGACGTGACCGTTGCCGACCTGGTGGCCAAGGGCGCGGTCCGCAAGGGCCAGCCCGTCAAGGTCCTGGGCGAGGGCGACCTCACCGTCAAGGTCTCCGTGGCCGTGGACGCGTACTCCGCGTCGGCCAAGGAGAAGATCGTCGCCGCCGGCGGCACGATCACCGAGGGCTGACGCCCCCGGCGTCCGTCAGGACGCGCACGACCCCGAAGCGGGCGGTTCCGGACCGGAGCCGCCCGCTTCGTCGTCCCACAAGCGAGCAGGGGACGCGCACCCCGGACGCGGCGCAGCGCGGTCCCGACGGCGACGAGACCGTGCGTGCGCCGGGGGCGCGCAGCGGCGCCGCGTGTCCTCCAGGTGGGCAGCGGACCCAGCGCGGGCGCACAAGGGGCATACTGCTCGTGCTCGCCGCTCGTCGGCGTCGGCGAGCAGGCGGGGAGCAGAGCTGCTCACCCGCGAGGACAGAGCACGGTCGGGTTGCAGGTAGTCTTGCTGCGGCCTTGGCCAGGTCATGGCTGACGACGTGCCGCACGGGCGGCTACCAGGAGGACAGGTGCTAGGCGCATTCGTGCGGGCGTTCCGGACGCCCGACCTGCGGCGGAAGCTGCTCTTCACCATCGGCATCATGGTGGTGTTCCGCATCGGATCCTTCCTGCCCACACCAGGGGTGTCCTACCCCAACGTGCAGCAGTGCATCGACGAGATGGGCTCGGGCAACGACCTGCTGGGCCTCGTGAACCTCTTCAGCGGTGGGGCGCTCCTGCAGCTGTCGGTCTTCGCGCTCGGGATCATGCCGTACATCACGGCGAGCATCATCGTGCAGCTCCTGCGCGTGGTGATCCCCAAGTTCGAGGAGCTGCACAAGGAGGGTCAGGCCGGTACCGCGAAGCTCACGCAGTACACGCGCTACCTGACGATCGCCCTGGCGGTCCTGCAGTCGACGACCGTCATCACGATCGCGCGCAGCGGCCAGCTCTTCGCGGGCTGCACCGTCGACGTGATCCCGGACAGCTCGTGGGTCACGCTCGTGATCATGGTCATCACGATGACCGCCGGTACGGGCCTGATCATGTGGCTCGGCGAGCTCATCACCGAGCGCGGTGTCGGCAACGGCATGTCGCTGCTCATCTTCACGTCGATCGCGGCCAGCTTCCCGACCGCCATGTGGTCGATCGCCGGTGGCAACAACGGCGTCACGAAGTTCGTGGTCGTGCTCGCGATCATCGTCCTGGTCATCGCGCTCGTGGTCTTCGTCGAGCAGAGCCAGCGGCGCATCCCGGTGCAGTACGCCAAGCGCATGGTCGGGCGCCGCATGTACGGCGGGTCGAGCACCTACATCCCGATCAAGATCAACATGGCCGGCGTCATCCCGATCATCTTCGCGTCGTCGCTGCTGGCGATCCCGGGGATCATCGCGCAGTTCGGCGACCAGACCGCGGGCTGGGTCCGCTGGATCTCGCTCAACCTCGCGGCCCAGGACGCCCCGCTGCACCTCGCGCTGTACGTCCTGCTGATCATCTTCTTCTGCTACTTCTACACGGCGATCACGTTCAACCCGGACGAGGTCGCGGACAACATGAAGAAGTACGGCGGGTTCATCCCGGGCATCCGCGCGGGCCGTCCGACCGCCGACTACCTGAGCTACGTCATCTCCCGGATCACCGCGCCCGGTTCGCTGTACCTCGCGATCGTGGCGCTGATCCCGACGATCGCGTTCGTGATCCTCGACGTCGGCTCGAACATCCCGTTCGGCGGCTCGTCGATCCTCATCGTCGTGGGCGTCGGCCTGGAGACCGTCAAGCAGATCGAGTCGCAGCTCCAGCAGCGGCACTACGAAGGGTTCCTCCGATGAGCGCGCGTCTGGTCCTCCTGGGTCCTCCCGGAGCCGGCAAGGGCACGCAGGCCGCCCGCCTCGCCGAGCGCCTGGGCGTCCCGGCGATCTCGACCGGTGACATCTTCCGCACCAACATCAAGGGCGGCACGGAGCTCGGGCGCAAGGCGCAGGAGTACTCCTCGCGCGGCGCGCTCGTGCCCGACGAGATCACCAACGCGATGGTCCGCGACCGGCTCGCGCAGGACGACACCGCGCAGGGCTTCCTGCTCGACGGCTACCCGCGCAACGTCGCCCAGGTCGCCGAGCTCGACGCGATCCTGGCGGACGCTGGTCTGACGCTCGACCTGGCCGTCGAGATCACGGCGGACCCCGAGGTAGTCATCGAGCGCCTGCTCAAGCGCGCGCAGATCGAGGGCCGCGAGGACGACACCGCGGACGTGATCCGGCACCGCCTCGACGTGTACGCCGAGCAGACCGCCCCCATCTCGGGCGTCTATGCCGAGCGCGGCCTGCTCGCGCAGGTCGACGGCATCGGCGACGTCGACGAGGTCACGGACCGCCTGCTGTCGGCGATCGGCTCCGCCGCCCGCTGAGCGGACGGCAGGGACGGGTGGGCGCCGTGTTCGGCCGGGAGAAGATCGAGTACAAGACCCCTGAGCAGGTGCGCGTGATGCGTCGCGCGGGGCTCGTGGTGGCCGACGCGCTCGAGGCGGCGCGAGCCGCCGCCGTCCCGGGGGCGACGACCGCCGACGTGGACGCGGCCGCTGCGCGCGTCATCGAGGCGGCCGGCGCGACGCCATCCTTCCTGGGGTACCACGGGTACCCGGCGACCGTGTGCGTCTCCGTGAACGACGAGGTCGTGCACGGCATCCCGGGCGAGCGCGAGCTCGTCGAGGGTGACGTGGTGTCGATCGACTGTGGCGCGGTCGTCGACGGCTGGCACGGCGACAGCGCGCTGTCGTTCGTGCTCGGGTCCGGCGACCCGGCCGACGTCGAGCTCGTCGAGACCGGCGAGGAGGCCCTGTGGGCCGGCATCGCCGCGCTCGCCGGCGCGGACCGGCTGGGCGTCGTGGGTGACGCGGTCGAGGACGTGATCGACGCCGCGCACGCGGCGGGCCGCAACGGGGGAGTGCGCTTCGGCGTGGTCGAGGACTACGTGGGGCACGGCATCGGCTCGGCCATGCACCAGCCGCCGGACGTGCTGAACTACCGCACGCGGGACCGCGGCGCGAAGGTGCGCCCCGGTCTGTGCGTCGCCGTCGAGCCGATGATCGTGCGTGGCGACGAGGCGAACCGTGTCCTGGCCGACGACTGGACGGTCGTCACCGAGGACGGCTCACGCGCGTCCCACTGGGAGCACACCGTGGCGATCCTCGAGGAGGGGATCTGGGTGCTGACCGCGCGCGACGGCGGGGCAGCGGGCCTCGCCCGCCACGGCGTGGTGCCGACCCCTCTGGCCTGACGACGCCACCCGGGGCACCGAGCGCGTCCGCGCGCTGCGCGCGGCGGCCTCGCACCTGGGCGGCGGGGACCTTCGCGCCCGCGCCCGTGCAGATCAGCGTCCCCTGGCGCTGACCGCCGCCCGCCCGCCGCGCGCACGGCACGGGGCGGGCGGCTCACGAGGCGGAGGTCACGTCGTCGCGTCCGTGGAGCGGTTTCGTCGAACGGGTGGCATGGCGTAAAGTAGCCCGTTGGGTGTGTGCGCTCTGTTCGTCGTACGTGTTCGGGAGACCGGCCGGGCGAGACGGGGCAGCGCCCGCTCCCTTCCATGATCTCGACGACGGACCGGCGTCCCGCCGGTGCGCGTGGATGTCGTGGTGCTCGACAAGGACCGACAGTTAGCGGAGGACATGGCGAAGAAGGACGGCGTCATCGAGATCGAGGGCAGCGTCGTCGAGGCGCTCCCGAATGCGATGTTCCGTGTGGAGCTCACCAACGGCCACAAGGTGCTCGCCCACATCTCGGGCAAGATGCGACAGCACTACATCCGGATCCTCCCCGAGGACCGGGTCGTGGTGGAGCTGAGCCCGTACGACCTGTCCCGCGGTCGCATCGTCTACCGCTACAAGTAATCACCACGAGAACGCCGTCGGCCCCGTGAGGGCGCGCGGCGGCGGAGGAATCACGCGATGAAGGTCAAGCCCAGCGTCAAGAAGATCTGCGACAAGTGCAAGGTGATCCGCCGGCACGGTCGCGTCCAGGTGATCTGCGAGAACCTGCGTCACAAGCAGCGCCAGGGCTGACGCCCCGGCGGCGTCTCGCCGCACCACGCCCCGTGCGCTCGGGGCACGCACCACGGACCGTCAGGTCCGGCAAGCGCATCGTCGCTCCGGCGGCCGCACCCCAGGTCTGATCCACGAGGTCGGACCCACGGGACGGCGCCGGCGAACCCTCGGCTCGGAGGCCGAGGCCCGCAGCACGCGGGAAGACGGTGCGGAAGACCTCCGAGCAGTTACAGGAGCCACCAGGCACATGGCACGTCTTGTTGGAGTGGACCTCCCCCGCGAGAAGCGGCTGGAGATCGCGCTCACCTACATCTACGGGGTCGGCCGCACGCGCGCCAAGCAGACCCTCGCCGCCACCGGCATCTCGGGCGACCTGCGGGTCAAGGACCTCGGGGACACCGAGCTCGTCGCTCTCCGCGACCACCTCGAGGCGAACTACAAGCTCGAGGGTGACCTCCGCCGTGAGGTCGCAGCGGACATCCGCCGCAAGGTCGAGATCGGCTGCTACGAGGGCCTGCGTCACCGCCGTGGCCTTCCCGTGCGCGGTCAGCGCACGAAGACCAACGCGCGTACCCGCAAGGGCCCGAAGCGCACCGTCGCCGGCAAGAAGAAGGCCGGGCGCAAGTAACGCCCCCGCTGCCGGCAGCCCGATCCGTAGAGAGAAGAAGAGCAGATGCCTCCCAAGTCCCGCACCGCTGTGCGCAAGCCGCGCCGCAAGGAGAAGAAGAACGTCTCCCACGGCCAGGCGCACATCAAGAGCACGTTCAACAACACGATCATCTCGATCACCGACCCCTCGGGTGCTGTGATCTCGTCGGCGTCGTCCGGCCAGGTCGGCTTCAAGGGCTCGCGCAAGTCGACGCCGTTCGCCGCGCAGCTCGCTGCCGAGGCCGCCGCCCGTCGTGCGCAGGAGCACGGCATGCGCAAGGTCGACGTCTTCGTCAAGGGCCCGGGTTCGGGCCGTGAGACGGCGATCCGTTCGCTGCAGGCCGCTGGCCTCGAGGTCGGTTCGATCCAGGACGTGACGCCGCAGGCGCACAACGGCTGCCGCCCGCCGAAGCGCCGCCGCGTCTGACCGACATCCGTACCGGGCCGAGCCCCTGCCCGGCCCGGTACGGATGCACGCGGCTCACAGACTCATCCCCTGGCATGCGGACCGAGGCATGACCGGGAACGCAACACCTGCGTGGCGTCATATGGCGGACGTCCGCTGAGAGGAATCACACCGTGCTGATCGCACAGCGCCCCACCCTGACCGAAGAGGTCATCTCGGAGATCCGCTCGCGGTTCTCCATCGAGCCGCTCGAGCCCGGCTTCGGCTACACGCTCGGCAACTCGCTCCGCCGGACGCTGCTGTCCTCCATCCCCGGTGCCGCCGTCACGTCGATCCGCATCGACGGCGTCCTGCACGAGTTCTCGACCGTGCCGGGGGTCAAGGAGGACGTCACCGAGATCATCCTCAACATCAAGAACCTCGTCGTCTCCTCGGAGAACGACGAGCCCGTCGTGATGTACCTGCGCAAGCAGGGCCCCGGCGACGTCACCGCCGCGGACATCGTGCCGCCCGCCGGTGTCGAGGTGCACAACCCCGACCTGCACCTGGCGACGCTGAACGACAAGGGCAAGCTCGAGATCGAGCTGACCGTCGAGCGTGGCCGTGGTTACGTGTCCGCCGCGCAGAACAAGTCCTACGACGCCGAGATCGGTCGCATCCCGGTCGACTCGATCTACTCGCCGGTCCTCAAGGTGACCTACAAGGTCGAGGCGACGCGTGTCGAGCAGCGCACAGACTTCGACAAGCTGATCGTCGACGTCGAGACGAAGGCCGCGATCAGCCCGCGCGACGCGCTCGCGTCGGCCGGCAAGACGCTCGTCGAGCTGTTCGGTCTGGCTCGCGAGCTCAACGTCGAGGCGGAGGGCATCGAGATCGGCCCGTCGCCGACGGACGCGGCGCTGGCCGCGGACCTGGCGCTGCCGATCGAGGACCTGCAGCTGACGATCCGGTCGTACAACTGCCTCAAGCGTGAGGGCATCCACACGGTCGGCGAGCTCGTCGCCCGGTCGGAGGCCGACCTCCTGGACATCCGGAACTTCGGCGCCAAGTCGATCACCGAGGTCAAGGAGAAGCTTGCCGAGCTCGGCCTGACCCTCAAGGACAGCCCGCTCGACTTCGACCCGTCCGCGTCGGCGTACTACGGCGACGACGAGGGCGACTTCGTCGAGGACGAGCAGTACTGACATCAGCGGTCCAGTACTGACTCGGTACTGACGAAGAACTTCAAGGAGAACTGACCATGCCCACGCCCACCAAGGGTCCCCGGCTCGGTGGCGGTCCCGCGCACGAGCGGCTGATCCTCGCGAACCTCGCGACCCAGCTGTTCGAGCACGGCCGCATCACGACGACCGAGGCGAAGGCCAAGCGCCTGCGTCCGCTCGCCGAGCGCCTCATCACGTTCGCGAAGCGCGGCGACCTGCACGCGCGTCGTCGCGTGCTGACCGTCGTCAAGGACAAGAGCGTCGTGCACGTGCTCTTCACCGAGATCGCCCCGGCACTGGCCGAGCGCAACGGTGGCTACACGCGCATCACGAAGATCGGTCCGCGCAAGGGTGACAACGCGCCCCTCGCCGTGATCGAGATCGTGCGCGAGCCGCTCTCGCCGAAGCAGGCCGTCGTCAAGGAGGCCACGAAGGCCACTGCGAAGGCCGCGCCGAAGGCGAAGAAGGCCGACAAGGCTGAGGACGCCCAGGTCGAGGACGCCAAGGTCGAGGAGACCGTCGTCGAGGACGCTCCCGTCGCCGACGAGGCGCCCGCCGAGGACAAGGCCGACGACAAGGCCTGAGTCCCTACGCAACGTCGAGGGCCCGGACACCGTGTGGTGTCCGGGCCCTCGTGCGTTGCCGCGCGGTGTCTGCTCGGTCGTGCCATCGCTGCCCGGGCCTCGTCGCCCCGCCTGGCGACGCAGCTCTGGGGAGCGACGTCCGTCGATGACGTCAGCGCTTCACAGGAACAGGCAGAAGGGGTGGCCGGACGGGTCGAGCAGCACGCGGACGTCGTCCTGCGGTTGCACCTCCGCGAGCGTCGCCCCGGCCTCGACCGCCCAGGCGGCCGCCGCGTCCAGGTCCTCGACCCGGATGTCCAGGTGCTCGGTGGCGTTCTGCCCGCCGGGGACCGCGGGCCAGACCGGACGTCGGAACTGCACCTCGCCCTCGAAGTTGAGGGTCGGCCCGTCCGGCACGCGCACCTGCGCCCAGCCGGGACCCGCGGCCGTCGCCGGGTCGTCGGCCGTGACCGAGCCGCCGAGGAGCCGCGCGTAGAACGCCGCGAGCCGGCCGGGTTCGTCCGTGCCGATCGTGACGGACGTGAGCCGCAGGGTGGGCCTGTCCATGCGTCCTCCGGTGGGTCGACGACCGGGCCACGCTACGCCGCGCGCGAACCGGGCGCGACGAGGAGGGCGGGCACCCGCGCGGGGTAGCCGCCCTCCTCGTCCGTCGTTCTCGTGCGCTCCTGGCCGCGCGTCGGGTCGGCCGTGCGTCAGCTCCGCCGGGTGTGCGTCAGACCCGCCGGCGTCGGACCGCCAGGACCACGACACCCGAGAGGAGCACGAGCAGCCCGGCCGCCAGCAGTCCGACGACGTCGCTCCCGGTCACGGCGAGGTCGTCGCCGTCGTCGGGCTCCGTTCCGCTGGTCGGGGCCGGGGTGGGCGCGGGCTCGTCACCCGGGTCCGCCGGGTCCGTCGGGTCGGTGACGGGTGCGGTGGGCGTCGGCGTGGGGGAGGGCGCCGCGGCGGGCAGGACCTGCACCGTGGCGGTCCCGATGGCGCCTGAGGCGGCTTCGACGACGACGGTGTGCGTGCCCACGGGCGTGTCGGCGGGCACGGTCACGCGCAGGCTGAGCTCACCCGTGGCGTCCGCCTGCGTGCGGGCGAGGAGCCGTGGCGTCGAGTGCAGCCAGACCTCGACCTGCTCGTCGGGCTGCAGCCCGGACGCCCGGACGTCGAGGGACCCACCGACGGCCGCGCTCGTGACCGACAGGGCGACGGCGACGGCTCGGGGCTCGACGTCGATCGTCACCTCGTGGACCGCGTCGGCGTCCACGCCGTTGTGCGCGGTGAGGGTCACGGTCGACGTCCCCGGGTCGCGCGGCGTGCCGACGAGGCGGCCCCCGCCCGTCGCGGGGATCCAGCTGAGGCCCGCGGGCAGACCCGCGGCGGTGACGCTCGGGACGGGGTAGCCGGTCGCGGCGAAGGTCTCGTCGACCGCGTCGTCCTGCGTGAGCCGCAGGTCGGTCGGGCCGGTGAGGCCTGCGGGTGCCTCGACGACGACCGTCCACGCGACCGTGAGGTCCGCGGCCGAGCCGTTCGCGAGTGTGAGCTCGACGTCGTGCGTGCCGGTCGCGGTCGTCGTGCCCGTCAGGCGCAGCTCGCCGGCGACGAGGGCGACGTCGAGCCCGTCCGGCAGGCCGCTGGCCGTGAGGGTCGGCGTGGGGTGCCCGGTCACGGTCGTGAGGGCGACGTCGACGGGAGCACCCGAGCGCACGGTCGTCGTGCCGTCGGTGTCCGCGGCGCTCGGGGCGGCGGTCACGACGAGGTCGATCGTGAGCGTGTCCGTCCCGGCGGTGTTCGTGGCGGTGACCTCGACCGCCTCGTCGGCGCCCTGGTGGGCCGCGTCGGGCGTCGCGGTGAACGTCGCGGTGGTCGAGTCGAACGCGAGCCACGACGGCAGCGCGGACGTCGTCAGGGACGGGGCGGGGTAGCCCGTGGGCGTGAGCGTCAGCGTGCTCGTCGTGCCCGCCGGGAACGTGGCGGTGCGGTCGGCGCCCAGGGCCGGGGTCGAGTGCACGTGCAGCGCGACGCTCGTGCTCGCTGGCGTGCCCACGCCGTTGTCGGCCGTGAGCGTGACGGTGTGCGCACCGTCCTGCGTGGGCGTCCCGACGATGCGCGAGCCGCTGCCGTCGGTCACGAGCGCGAGCCCGTCGGGCAGCCCGTCGGCGGTGACCGTCGGAGCGGGGTACCCGCCCGTGACGACGACGATCGGCGCGATCGCCTCGTCGACGTCCGTCGTGACGGTGCTCGGCGCGTCGACGGTCGCCGGGTCCTGCACGACGACGGTCCACTCGGCCTCGTCGGTGCCGACGACCGACTCGAGCTCGACCGTGACCTCGAACGTGCCGGTCTGCGCCGGCGTGCCGACGAGCCGCACCGACGAGCCGTCCTGCGCGAGCGTGAGGCCCGCGGGGAGCCCGGTCGCGGTCGCGGTGGGTGTCGGGTGGCCGGCGACCGTGAAGGCGGCGACGTCGGCGGCCACGAGGTGGCGCAGGGTCGTCGTCGTGGGGGCCGCGGCGAAGCTCGGGGCCGCGGTGACGTCGAGCGTCATGGTCACCGGGTCCACCCCGATCGAGCCGGACCCGAACGTGACCTCGAGCTGGACCGTGTAGCGGCCGGGCGTCGTCGGCGTGCCGGAGACCGTGCCCGCGGCACCGTCGAGCACGAGGCCTGCCGGCAGGCCGCTGGCCTCGAGCGTGGGCCGCGGGTAGCCGCCCACGGTGATGGGCAGCGTCGCCGCGACACCCATCGGGATCGCCAGGGACGTCGGCGCCGAGAGCGACGCAGGTGCCGTGATCTCGAGCGGGAACTGCGCCGTGTCGGTGCCGTGCGCGTTCGTCGCGGTGATCGTGGCGGAGTACGTGCCGGTGGCGGTCGGCGTGCCCGTCAGGGTGACCTCGCCGTCGGCGACCGTCGCGACGACGCCCGGTGGCAGGTCCGTGACCTCGATGTCCGGCGCGGGGTGGCCGCTGAACGTCGCGATCGTCCACTCGGTCATGTCGGCGTCGACGAGGCCCGTGTAGCCGCCGAGCTGGAGCGCGATGGACGGCGGCGCGGTGACCGTGACCCGCACGAGCGTGCTCGCGGCGCCCGCGGGGTTCGACGCGTCGACGTGGTACGGGCCGAACACGCCCGCGACGCCTGCCGGCGGAGAGGCGACGAACGTGCCGGTCCCGGCGTCGAAGTCGAGCCACGACGGCAGCGTCTCGCGGATCGACAGCGTCGGCGCGTAGTACCCGCTCCACTCGACCACCAGCGACTCGGAGGCACCCGCCGCGACCGTCAGCATCGACGACGACTGGGCGAACGCCGGCGGCCGCATCGTCGTGAGCTCCATGTCCCGCGACACGGGCGAGCCGACGCCGTTGTCCGCGGTGACGCGGACGGTGATCGTCCCGGACGTGGTCGGCGTCCCCACCACCGTGACGACGCCGGGCGTGCTCGTGTCGAACGAGACCCCCGTCGGCAGCGACGCCCCGTCGAGGACCGACGTGGTGAGCGTGGGCGTGGGATACCCGGTGACGGTGAACGTCGCGTCGGAGAAGGGGTACCCGACCACCGTCGCCGCCGACGCGGGCGCGGCGATCACCGGCGCCGCCTGGACCGTCCAGGCCCAGCTGGCGGTGGCCGTCCCGTACGGGTTCGTGGCGCTGATCGTCGCGGTGCCGGATGCCTCGGAGGTGCTCGTCGGGCGGGTCGGCGTCCCGGTGATCGCCACGGAGGTGGCGCTCGAGCGCACGACCGACAGCCCTGCGGGCAAGCCTGTCGCCGACGCCGAGCTCACGTCGGCCACCGTCAGCGGCAGCGTCGTGGGCACCCCGGCGGTGACGACGGTCGTGGTGGGCGCGGTCACCGTGGGTCGCGCACCGTGGGTGATCGTGAAGTCGTCGACCGCGGTGCCCCACGCGTTGGCGACGGACACCCTGACCGAGACCGAGCCGTCCGTGGTCGGAGCGGTGCCACTGAGAACCCCGTCGGCGTAGCTCGCCCAGGCCGGCAGGTCCTCGAACGAGACCGTCGGCGCGGGGTAGCCGGTCGTCGTGATCGGGATCTCGAAGTCCTCGCCGCGGGCCACCGTGAGGTCGGGGACGGCAGCCACCGTGGGCTCCGAACCGACGACGACCTGGGTGCTGAGCGGCGCGGTCCGGTAGGCGTTGCCCACGGTCGTCGTCACCGTGTAGGTGCCGGTGGCCGTGGGGGTGCCGGTGAGCCGGACGTCCGAGCCCGACATCGACAGGGAGGTGCCCGGGGGCAGCCCCGTGGTCGGCCCGAGGATCGAGGACGCGGGCGTGGAGGTCGCGGTGCCGATGCTCGCACTGGTGACCGTGTCGAGCGTCGCGGTCGCGCCGGTGGAGGTGACCGACACGGGTGACGGGACCACCACGGGGATGGTCGCGTCCGCGGTGAGCGCGTTCGCGACGTCGGCGTGCAGCGTGATCGTGCTGTCGGCGTAGGCCGTGCCAGGGTTGCCCGAGAGCGAGACGGTCGTCGTCGAGCCGGACTTGCTCGTCGTGACCGTCATCCAGGTCGGCTTCCCCGAGGTGACACTGACGTCCGGTGCGGGGTTGCCGGTCACGGTGACGGTGCGGGTCGTGGACGTCGACGGCGGGAAGACGAGCGCGTCCGTGCCGGCGAACGCGGGCGCCTGGTAGACCGGCTCGCCGACGTTCGTGCCGATGCCCTCGAACGTCACGGAGACGTTCCGGTTCGACTCCGTCGCCGAGACGAACAGGGTGATCTTCTTGACCCGGCTGCGGTCGAAGCCCGACGGGAAGCTGAAGACCGCCACGTCGCCGACGTAGGCGGGCGCGTAGCGGATCGTGAGCCAGTCACCGGCGGCCCCGCCGTTGCGCGTGAGGCCGTTGGCGCTCGCGACCTTGCCGTTCACGTCCTCGGCGGCGACGCCGAAGCTCACGGCCGACGGCTGGTTCGGCGTCACGTCGCGGTAGCGGAGCTCGAGGCGGTCCGCGCCGCCCTGCTCGAGGTTCACCAGCGAGTCCGCGGTCCAGGTGACCTGGGCGTTCGCGTAGTTGCACCCGATCGAGTCGGGCACCCGCGCGTCGATCTTCATCGTCCCGGTGCCCATCGTCAGGGTGTTGTTGCCCGACGGCGTGCACGAGTAGTTCCCCGGGACCAGGGCCCGCGTCCCGATCGCGTTGCCGGCGAAGTCGTCGACGCTGAACGCGACCTCGGCGGCGGCGGCGGCGGGTGCGGCGAGCCCCGCGACGAGCGTCGTCAGGGCGAGCGTGGCGGTGGCGAGCGCTGCGGTGGCGCGCCGAAGTGGGGCAGGGATGCGCATGGGGTCCTCGCGACGGGTGCGCTCGTGGTGGGGGAGTCCACCGAGCGTCGACGCGACGACGCTACGGACCAACGTCCCGGTTCGACATGCCCCAGATCAGTCATGTCGGAATCACGGGGGTTGGTCCTGGGCCGAACGGGTGGGACGCGCGGCGCGGTGTCCGCGATACGGTCGGCGGATGGGGGACGTGGGGGTGGTGCTCGTCCACGGCGTGCGCACGTCGCGCACCATGTGGCGGCCGCAGACGGAGGCGCTCGCCCGCGCCGGGATCCCGACGACGGCGGTCGACCTGCCGGGTCACGGTACGCGCGCCGACGAGCGGTTCAGCGTCGACGCGGCGGTCGCGACGATCGCCGACGCGGTCGGCGCGCTCGGCGGGAAGGCGCTCGTCGTCGGGCTGTCGCTCGGCGGGTACGTCGGGGTCACGTACGCCGCCCGGCACCCCGAGCAGGTCGTCGGCCTGGTCGCCGCGGGGTGCTGCACGCGGCCGCGGCGCGTGCTCGTCGGCGGGTGGGCGGCGCTCGCGGCGGCGCTCGCGCGGCTCCCCGACCGCGGTGCGGGCCTCAACGACGCGTTCGTGCGCCTCATGCTGCCCGCGACGGCAGGGGCGGACCTGGCCGCAGGCGGTTTCGCGCTCGATGTCATGGCCGACGTGCTGCGCGAGGTCGGCGCGCTGGACCCCGTGGCGGACCTCGCCCGGGTCCGCGTCCCGGTCTGGCTCGTCAACGGCCGCTACGACCACTTCCGCGGCGACGAGCGTGCGTACCTCGCCGCGTGCGGCGACGGGCGGCTCGTCGTCGTCCCGGGCGCGACGCACCTGGTGAGCGTCGTCGCGCCCGTGCGGTTCACGCGCGTCGTGCTGGAGGCGTACGACGAGGTGTGCCGGTTGCCGCTGGACGCCCAGACGGGTGCCCAGCGCGTGGCTGCGCAGCCCGCGGTCCCTCAGCGGACGGGCTCGGCGGGGTAGCGCAGCGTCCCGTCGACCACGCGCGCGTCGGGGTGCAGCGGGTGAGGCACGGCCTTGCCCGGACCCATGAGGTGCAGCACGTGCCAGCCGCGCACCGTGAGGTCGTCCGCGATGAGCCGGCGGTGGCAGCGCCACCAGACCGCCTCGGCGCACATCACCGCGCACCGCTCGCCCCGCGCGCGGGCCGTCAGCTCGCCGCGCGCGGAGCGGTACTCCTCGCTCGTGAGGTGGTCCGCGTAACCCCGGAACGCGGCGACGCGCCAGGCGTCGTTGGGCGAGTCCGGCGCGGGCGTGCGGCGGCCCCCGAGGCCGGGCAGCGGAAGGTAGGCGTCGCCGAGCCGCTCACGCAGCGCGTCGGGCGAGTACTGCGGGTTGCGCCGCGAACCGGCGAACCGGCGCACGTCGACCAGGCAGGTCACGCCGGCCTCCTCGAGCATCGCGCGCAGCTCGTCGAACGGTCGCGTCGAGTGACCGACCGTCCACACCGTCCCGGGACTCTCGCTCATCGCGCCATCCTGCCCACGCGGTGCACGAGGGGCGCGTCGAGCGTCAGTCGATCAGCCGGGCGTCGTGCATCGCACGCGCGAACGCGCCATCGACGACGACGTCGACCTTGTCGTCCGTGTACTGCGTGACCTGCTGCAACGTGCCGTCCGTCGAGCGGTAGTAGACGTGCGGGCTCATCGTCCCCGGCTGCGTCTCGCCCGCCTTCCCGAGCTGCGCCATGAGGTGCAGCGCGTGGACCACCGTCGCGTCCCGCAGCACGTGCACCGCGAGGAACGCGCGCGAGGGCAGCACGACGAGCGTGCCGAACGGCCGGTCGGTCAGGCCGACCGAGTCGAGCAGCTCGTCGTGCACGAGCACGCGCGAGGCGCCGAAGAAGTCGGGCGCCTCGAACAGGTGGACGTCGTGGTCGAGCGTCTCGTGCATCGGGGCGGGCAGCGTGCGCAGGCCCGCGAGCGCGGCCTCGCCGGTCACGTCCCAACCGCCGACTCGCGTGTCGTCGTACAGGATCGAGACGGCCTCCGGGTAGTCGATCGCGGCGCGCACGCACAGCCCGCCGCCGAGCTGCGGGCCCGCCGCGGGCACGACCCGCGGCAGGTCCGCCTCGACCATGACCCGCGCGACGAGCAGGTCGGCGACCTCGTCGTACGTCGCCCCGGCGCGCTCACGCGCGAGTGCCAGCGACGCCACGTGGCCGTCGACGACCGACTGCCACTGCCCGCGGTCCTGCTGCGCGAGGATCGCGGCGAGGTTCGTCAGGCCGTACTCCTTGCCGTCGGCGTCGACCAGGTGGTCGGGGCGTACGGCCACGCCGGGCACGCCGATGCCGGCGAACGCCTCGGCCGCGACCCCGCGCAACCAGTCCGCGTCGGCGCGGGTGAGGGGAGCGAGCGCGTCGTCGGGTGCGTCACCGCTCTGAGCAGGGGTGTCGTCGTCACGTCGTCGGGAGAACCAGCCCATGGCGAGACACCGTAACGCCCCGCCGCCCGCCGTCGGACATCACAGCGCGCGTCAGGGTCGCGTCAGCGTCCAGGCGCGCACCCCGCCGACGATCCCCGCCTGGTTCGGTACGACGACGACGTCGTCCCCGAGCCGCTCGAGCACTGTGGGCGTCACGTGGCGGGCGTTGCCCCCGCCCAGGTACAGGCGGTCCCAGTGGAACACCGGTCGGAAGCCTTCGACGACGCGCTGCACGCGCCGCGACCACAGCGCGTTGCCGAGCCGTCGGCGCTCCGGCTGCCCGATGAACTCGTCGTAGGTGACCAGTCGCCGCACGGGCGCGTGCGACAGCTCGAGGTGCGGGGCGATGGACCCGCCGTCGAACAGCGCCGAGCCGAGCCCGGTGCCGAGCGTGAGCACCAGCTCGAGCCCCGTCCCGGAGACCACGCCCGCGCCGTGCACCTCGGCGTCGTTCAGCACGATCGTCGGCAGCCCGAGCCCGTCCTCGAGCATCGCGCGCACGTCGCAGCCCGACCACGCGACGACGAGGTCGGGGTCGACCGCGGTGCGCGGCCCGTGCCGCGTGACGTAGTGCGGCGTCGCGACGACCACGCCGTGCCGGATCATCCCCGGCATCCCGACCGTCAGGCGGTCCGCGCGCGGCAGGTCCGCCGCGATACCCGCGATCGTGTCGACGAGCCGCTGGGGCGGCAGCGGGTACGGCGTGGGCACGCGCACCGCGGGCGCGTGCAACGTCCCGGCGGCGTCGAGCACCGACGCCTTGATGCCTCCCCCGCCGCAGTCCACGGCGAGCGTGTACGGATCGGTCCCAGGCACACCGCCACGCTAGACGACACCGCGCCCCGACGAGGCGGCGCATCCGGGCGGCAGGTCAGCGCGTCGTCACCGCGGGGAGTCGAGCTTCTTGGCAGCGGTGCCCGATCCGGCAGTCCCCGGAGGCGGCGTCCTCGGAGCGAGGTCGCGCGCGTCTGGGTGCGCGGGAGGGCCGGTAGCGTGGTGGGGTGACTGCCGTGCGCCTGCGTCTGGACCTCGCGTACGACGGGAGCGACTTCGCCGGGTGGGCGCGGCAGCCCGCGCTGCGCACCGTGCAGGGCACGCTCGAGGACGGGCTCGCGACGGTCCTGCGCACCGGACCGCGCGGGGTGGCGGCACCGCGGCTCGTCGTCGCGGGACGCACCGACGCCGGGGTGCACGCACGCGGGCAGGTCGCTCACGTGGACGTGGACGACGAGGCGCTCGCGGCGGCGCGCGGACGCAGCGAGCGCGACCCGCTCGACGCGCTGGTCACGCGCCTGGCGGGGGTGCTCCCGCCGGACCTCGTCGTGCACCGCGTGACGCTCGCGCCGGCGGGGTTCGACGCGCGGTTCTCCGCGCTGCGCCGCCGGTACACCTATCGCATCTGCGACGACGCCGCGGCGCGAGACCCCCTGACGCGCAGCCACGTGCTGTGGCACACCCGCGCGCTGGATGTCGACGCGATGCACGGGGCGGCCGCGCCGCTCGTCGGGCTGCACGACTTCGCGGCGTACTGCAAGCCGCGCCCGGAGGCGACGACGATCCGCACCCTCGAGCGCTTCGAGTGGGCCCGGCCGACGGACGGCGCCGACGCCGGCCTGGTCGTCGCGACCGTGCAGGCCGACGCGTTCTGCCACTCGATGGTCCGCTCGCTCGTCGGCGCGAGCCTCGCCGTGGGCGAGGGACGGCGAGCGGTGACGTGGCCCGCGGAGCTGCTCGAGGCGCGACGCCGGGACGCGGCCGCGCACGTCGTCGCGGCGCACGGGCTGACGCTCGAGGCGGTCGAGTACCCGCCCGACGACGAGCTCGAGGCGCGCGCCGGGCAGACGCGTGCGCGCCGCGGTGCCGACGAGGTGGCGCCGGCGGCCGGCTGCTGCTGACTCGCGGGGCGTGGCGGTCGACGCCGCACGCGGCCAGGATGAGGGATGAGTCACCTTCGGGTGTGCTGAGCCCGTCGTCCCACGTCCGACGCGCGACGGCGGGAGGGCCTGAAGGTGGACCGGTACCCGCACGTCGAGAGGTCACGCCATGACGGACGCGCCCGAGCTCGTCGCCCACGCCGAGACCCCGGACACGGTGCTCGCGACCCTCGGGACCACGCCCGACGGGCTCACGCAGGCGGAGGCCGAGCGTCGCCTCGCGCAGGTCGGGCCGAACCGGCTGCCGGAGCCGCCGCGCAAGAACGCCGTGGTGCGGTTCCTCGTGCACTTCGACGACGTGCTCATCTACATCCTGCTGGCCGCTGCGGTGCTCAAGGCGATCCTGGGCGACTGGGTCGACTTCGCGGTGATCCTCGCGGTCGCGGTCGCCAACGCGGTCGTCGGGTTCGTGCAGGAGGGGCGCGCGGACAAGGCGCTCGCGGGCATCGCGACGATGCTCTCGCTCGAGGCGGACGTGCGGCGCGACGGCGAGTGGCGCACGGTCGCCGCCGACGACCTGGTCCCCGGCGACGTGGTGCGTGTGCGGTCGGGCGACCGCGTGCCGGCGGACGCGCGGCTCGTCGAGGCGACGACGCTGCAGGTCGAGGAGGCCGCGCTCACGGGCGAGTCGGTGCCCGCCGACAAGGACGTCGAGCCCGTCGGCGCGGACGCGGGGGTCGGCGACCGGTCCTCGATGCTGTTCTCGGGGACGATCGTCACGACGGGCCGCGGGATCGCGGTCGTCACCGCCACGGCCGGGGCCACGGAGATCGGGCGCATCCAGCAGCTCGTCGCGGAGGTCGACCACCTCGACACCCCGCTCACGCGTCAGCTCGCGCGGCTCGGCAAGCAGCTGAGCTGGCTCATCCTGGCCATGGCCGCGGCGATGCTCGTGATCGGGCGCGTGATCCACAGCTTCGCGCTCGACGAGCTCGTGTCCGCGGCGATCGGGTTCGCGGTCGCCGCGGTCCCGGAGGGGCTGCCCGCGCTCGTGACCGTGACGCTCGCACTCGGCGTGCAGCAGATGGCCCGACGCAACGCGATCACGCGCAAGCTCACGTCCGTCGAGGGGCTCGGCTCGGTCACCACCGTCTGCTCGGACAAGACCGGCACGCTCACCCGCAACGAGATGACGGTGCGCACGGTCGTCACGCCAGAGGCCACGTACGACGTGGAGGGCCTCGGGTACGAGCCCGTCGGCGCGGTGCGCGTGCACGACGACGACGGGCCCGGGGCAGTGGTCGCGCTCGACGACCGCGCGGACCTGGCCGCGCTCGTCGCCGCGGGTGTCCTGTGCAACGACGCGCGTGCCGTGCACACCGACGGGCACTGGGGGATCGTCGGGCAGCCCACGGAGGGTGCGGTCGTGGTGCTCGGCGACAAGCTGGGCCACCGCGCGGCGGCCGAGCGGCTCGCGCAGGTCCCGTTCGAGTCGTCGACGAAGTTCGCCGCGACGCTCGACAAGCTGGGCGACGGCACGCGCGCCGTGCACGTGCTCGGCGCCCCCGACCGCCTGCTCGACCGTTGCACGACGCAGCGCGACGACTACGGCTCGGCGCCCCTGGACACCGCGTACTGGGAGCGGCAGATCGACGAGCTCGGTGGGCAGGGGCTGCGTGTGCTCGCCGCGGCCCGGCGCGACGCGACGGACGAGTCCGCGCTGACCGGCGACGACGTCGGCACCGAGCTCGAGCTGCTCGGCCTGTTCGGGATCGTCGACCCGCCGCGTCCCGAGGCGGTCGAGGCGATCGCCGACTGCCACCGCGCGGGCATCCGGGTCAAGATGATCACGGGCGACCACGCCGGCACCGCGCTGGCGATCGCGCGCGAGCTCGGCATCGTCGGCGGGCACGTCGCGGGGGTCGCCGACGAGGAGCGCGACGACGTCGACGTCCTCACGGGCGCCGAGCTCGAGGCCATGAGCAACGAGCAGCTGCGTCGGCGCGTGCGCGGCGTCGACGTGTTCGCGCGCACGTCGCCCGAGCACAAGATCCGGATCGTGCGCGCGCTGCAGTCGCACCGCGAGGTCGTCGCGATGACCGGCGACGGCGTCAACGACGCTCCCGCGCTCACGCGCGCGGACATCGGCATCGCGATGGGCATCAAGGGCACCGAGGCCACCAAGGAGGCCGCGGACATCGTCCTCGCGGACGACAACTTCGCGACGATCGAGCGCGCGGTCGAGGAGGGGCGGCGGATCTACGACAACATCCGCAAGTCCGTGGCGTTCCTGCTCCCGACGAACGGTGCGCAGTCGCTCGTCATCCTCGTCGCGGTGCTCCTGGGCCTGGCGCTGCCGCTGACGCCCGTGCAGATCCTGTGGGTCAACCTCATCACCGCGGTCACCCTGTCGCTCGCGCTCGCGGGCGAGCCCGCCGAGCCCGACATCATGAGCCGCCCGCCGCGCGCACCGGACGCGCACGTGGTCTCGCCGCGCTCGCTCGCGCTGATCCTCGTCGCGTCGGTGGTGATCGGCGCCTCGACCCTGGCGGTGTTCGTGCTCGAGAAGGAGCAGTTCGGGGTGACCGACGAGCGCGCGCAGACCTCCGCGGTCGCGATGCTCGCGCTCGGGCAGCTCGCGTACCTGCTCAACTGCCGGTTCCTGGGCACGACGAGCCTGACGTGGCGCGTCCTCGTCGGGAACCGGCTGGTGTGGCTCTCGGCCGGTGCGCTGCTCGTGCTGCAGCTCGTCTTCACGTATGCGCCGTTCATGCACGACTGGTTCGGGTCCGCGCCCATCGCGCCGCGCGACTGGGGGATCACCGTCGTCGGCGCGGTGATCGTGTTCCTGCTCGTCGAGGCCGCGAAGTCGGTGACCCGCCGCGCCCTGCCCGAGTGACTCGTCCTGCCGGATCGACACCCGGCCGGGCGGTCGGCGAGGAACCGGTCAGCCGAGGAACACCTGCGCGCACAGCGGGCCGTGCTCGCCGGTGACGCACCCGACGCCGATCGAGGTGTACCCGGGCCGCAGGATGTTCTCGCGGTGGCCGGTCGAGGCGAGCCAGCCCTCGACGGCGGCCTGCGCGTCCGGGTAGCCGAGCGCGAGGTTCTCGCCCACCGCGCCGGCGGCGCAGGACTTGACCACCGGGTCGAGCGGGTCGTGCTCGAAGCGGTCCTCGGCGACGAGGACGGCCGCCCGGCTCACCGCCTGCTCGGTCGCGCACGGCGACACCGCCAGCTCGGCCAGGCCCGCCTCGCGGCGCGCGGCGTTCGTGAGCTCGACCACCGCCTCGGCGTACGCGGTGTCGGCGGACGGCTCGTCGGGCTCGTCGGCGCGGGAGGTCGGCGCCGTCGTCGGTGCGCTCGTGGGCGCGGCCGGGTGCGCCGAGGTCGGTTCGGCGGCGGGTGACGTGGCGGCGCGCGCGGCGTCCTGCGCCGGGGCGGTCGCGGACGCGTCGGCGTCCGACGAGGGGGACGCGGACGGTGCCGGGTCCGCGGTGGTGCTCGGCTCGCCACGTCCAGCCGACCGGCTCGCCGTGCGGTCCGGACCGCGTCCGGCCGCGTCGCCGGTCGGACGGTCCCCGACGAGCTCGACGACGGCGGCGCCGATGTCGACCTCGTCGTGGCTCGGGCCGAGCAGCAGAGGAACGCCGAGCGCGGCCGCCACCGCGAGGGTGAGCGTGGCGGTCGCCTCGGCGAGCAGACGTCGACGCGTCGCGCGGGCACGCCGCCACCGGCGGTGTCGACGCAGGTCACGGCGGCGAGGGTCGCGAGCGGAAACCGGCACGAACCGGACGTTATCGGATCGTGACCTGGCGGGGGAACCTCTCGCGAGCCGCTCGTCCGGGTGCCTGCGGGTGTCCGCGGGTGTCTCCGGACGGGTCGGACGGGTCAGGTGGGTGCGGTCAGTCCTCGTCGCGGTACGACTGGTCGACGTACACCTCGTCGACCAGGTGCATCGCGGCCTCCTCGGCGCTGGCCGCGCCGCCCGAGACGCCCTCGTCGCGCGCGAACGCATCCGTCCCGCCCGCCTCGACGGCGTCGTCGTCGGCGCTCAGCCGGCCCGCGCGGTCCTGCTCGCGGTCACCCGCGACGCGCGGCGCGGCCTCCCAGATCTCGGGCTCCTCCTGCGTGATCCGCTGGTCGATCGTCTCGCGGTGCTTCTCCTCCCACGCGGTCTCGCCGTAGTGCGAGCGGTTGTCGCGCTCGGGCGGGGAGTAGCCCTCGTCGAGGAGGTCGTCGACGCCGCGGTCGACCAGCGTGTCCTCGCGCGGGAGCTGGTCGGTGTCCCCGTCGGAACCCGTGGCCGGGTCGAAGCTGGTGGCAGGCGTGTCGCTCATGTCACGACGATGTCACCGTGCGGGCGAGCCCGCCACCCCCGGGCGCCGGCCGCAGCGGCAAAGGCCTTGGTCGCGCCGACGTGCGGCCCGCACACTGGCCTGCATGGGCCACCTGGACGTGATGGGGGTCGGGTACGTGCTGCCCGACGGTCGACCGCTGCTGGACGACGTGACGTTCCGCGTCGCCGACGGCGCCCGCGTCGCGCTCATCGGGCCGAACGGCGTGGGCAAGTCGACGCTGCTGCGGATCATCACGGACGACGAGCAGGCGCACGCCGGCTCGGTGGCGCGCAGCGGCGGGCTCGGCGTCATGCGCCAGGACGTCGGTCGCATCGACGACGACCGCAGCATCCGTGACCTGCTCGCCTCGCTCGCCCCGGCGGCGGTGGCCGCAGCGGCGGCCGAGCTCACCGCCGCCGAGCTCGCGATGATGCAGGTCGACGACGAGCCCGCGCAGATGCGGTACGCGCAGGCGCTCGTCGACTGGGCGGACGTCGGGGGGTACGAGGCCGAGGCAGGGTGGGACCAGGTCACCGACGCGGTGCTGTCGATCCCGTTCGAGCGCGCGCAGTACCGCGAGGTGCGCACGCTGTCCGGCGGCGAGCAGAAGCGGCTGGTCCTGGAGGCGCTGCTGCGCGGTCCCGACGAGGTGCTGCTGCTCGACGAGCCCGACAACGCGCTCGACGTCCCGACCAAGCGCTGGCTCGAGGACCAGCTCGTCGCGTCGTCGAAGACGGTGCTGCTCGTGAGCCACGACCGTGAGCTGCTCTCGACGGTCGCCACGCACGTGGCCACGCTCGAGCCGTCACCCGCGGGAGCCTCCGTGTGGGTGCACGGCGGTTCGTTCGCGACGTACCACCAGGCGCGCGAGGACCGGCGCAGCCGGGCCGACGAGCTGCTGCGCCGCTGGGAGGAGGAGCACGCCAAGCTCAAGACGCTCGTGCTCACCCTCAAGCAGCGCGCGACGTTCAACGACGGCATGGCCTCGCGCTACCAGGCCGCGCAGACGCGCCTGCGCAAGTTCGAGGAGGCCGGGCCGCCCGCGGTGCGCGTGCGCGAGCAGTCGGTGCGGATGCGCCTGCGCGGCGGGCGCACGGCCAAGCGCGCGGTCGTGGCGCGCGGGCTCGAGCTCACGGGGCTCATGAAGCCGTTCGACCTCGAGGTCTTCTACGGCGAGCGCGTCGCGGTGCTCGGCTCGAACGGCTCGGGCAAGTCGCACTTCCTGCGGCTGCTGGCTGCGGGCGGCTCCGACCCGGGCCCCGAGCACGAGCCCGCCGACGACGTCGTCGTCGAGCCCGTGGCGCACACCGGCTCGGTGGTGCTCGGCTCGCGCGTGCGGCCCGGGTGGTTCGCGCAGAACCGCACGCACCTGGACCTCGTCGGGCAGACCCTGCTGGAGGTCCTGCACCGCGGGGACGGGCACCGCACCGGTCTGGGCCGTGAGCAGGCGAGCCGCGCGCTCGACCGCTACGAGCTCGTCGGCCAGGCCGAGCAGCGCTACGAGACGCTCTCGGGCGGGCAGCAGGCGCGGTTCCAGATCCTGCTGCTCGAGCTGGGCGGCGCGACGTTGCTGCTGCTCGACGAGCCCACGGACAACCTCGACCTGCACTCGGCCGAGGCGCTCGAGGAGGGTCTCGCGGCGTTCGAGGGGACCGTGCTGGCGGTGACGCACGACCGCTGGTTCACGCGCACGTTCGACCGGTTCCTGGTCTTCGGCTCCGACGGCACCGTGCGCGAGACGCCTGAGCCCGTGTGGGACGTCGCGCGCGTCGAGCGCGTGCGCTGACGCGTCCGCTCCGTACCGGGGTCACGCGACGACGAGCGTGACCGCGAGGGCCGCCATGACCGCGGCGACGGCGAGGTCGAGCACCTGCCACGCGCGCGGCCGGGCGAACAGGGGAGCGAGCCTGGTCGCGCCGAACCCCAGCGCGGTGAACCACGCGGTGCTCGCGAGGACGGCGCCCGCGCCGAACGCCCACGCGGCGGCCTGCTGGTGCGCGAGCGACCCGAGCAGCACCACGGTGTCGAGGTACACGTGCGGGTTCAGGAACGTCAGCGCGAGGCAGGTCAGGACGACCGCGCGCCGCGACGCGCGCTCGGTGCCGGACGCGGTGCCCGCGGGGTCGAGGCGCTCGGGGCGGCGGGCGCGGCGCACCGCCGCGACCGCGAGGTAGGCGAGGAACGCCGCGCCGAACCACCTGGCCGCGGTCAGCGCGGCCGGGCGCGACGCGACGAGCGGGCCGAGCCCGGCGATCCCCGCGGTCACGAGCACCAGGTCGCCCGCGGTGCACAGCACGACGACCGCGGCGACGTGCTCGCGCCGGATGCCCTGCCGCAGCACGAACGCGTTCTGCGCGCCGATGGCGACGATGAGGCCGAGGCACGCGAGGAAGCCCGCGACGAGGGAGGGGAGCACGACGAGGACGCTAGGCGCGCTCGTCATACCGCGTCCATCTCAGGTTTCTGCAGGAGCATTAGCCTTGCTTCATGAACTTCGACCGCGAGCAGCTGCGTGCGCTGTCCGCCGTGCTCGACGAGGGCACGTTCGAGGCCGCCGCCGCACGGCTGCACGTCACGCCGTCGGCGGTGAGCCAGCGCATCCGCGGGCTCGAGCAGCAGGTCGGGCGCGTCCTCGTGGTCCGCGCACGTCCGTGCCGGCCCACCGAGCCGGGCGCGGTGCTGGCCCGGCTCGCGTCGCAGCTCGCCGTGCTCGAGCACGACGCGACCGCCCTGCTGGGCGACGGAGGCCCCGAGGCGAGCTCGCCGACGCGCCTGGCGGTCGCGGTCAACGCCGACTCGTTGTCGAGCTGGTTCCCCGCCGCGCTCGTCGGCCTGCCCGACGGCGTCGTCGTCGACCTGCGACGCGAGGACCAGGACCGCACGGCCGAGCTCCTGCGCGACGGCACCGTGACCGCGGCGGTCACCGCCGACGCGCATGCCGTGCAGGGGTGCCGCGTCCGCCCGCTCGGCGCCATGCGCTACCTCGCGGTCGCCGCACCGCGCGTGCGCGAGCGCTGGTTCGCCGACGGCGTCGACGCGGCCGCGCTCGACCGGGCACCCGCGATCGCGTTCAACCGGCAGGACGCGCTGCAGCACCGGTTCGCGCAGCGCCTCGCCGGGCGCGCGGTGCACCCTCCCGTGCACCACGTGCCGTCGAACAGCGCGTTCGTCGCGACGCTCGTCGCGGGGCTCGGCTGGGGGATGGTGCCCGAGGCCGCCGCGGCCGGCCCGCTGGCTGCCGGCACGCTCGTCGAGCTCGCCCCCGAGCCGTGGCTCGACGTGCCGCTGTACTGGCAGCACTGGGCGCTGCGGACCGCCACGCTCGACGACCTCACGGAGCGCGTGGTGCGAGCAGCGGCCGCTGCGCTGCGGTGATGTGTGCGGGGGTGATGCGCGCGGGCGGGCTCCCGCGGAGCTCCAGGTGGCCGGAGCACCGGGGTGCGGGCTGCCGATGTGACGAAGACCTGTTTTGACCCCTGCCGACGCGCGCAGGTAGTCTGTTGAGTCGTTGTGCGTCCCTGTCGTGCGCCCGTGGCTTCTCACCACGCGGACCGATGGTAGGCCCGGTGCGTTCCCACTCTCCGGTCCGCGGATGCGCCACCGACAGCATCGACCGGTTCGGCGCGCCTGCGCGCTGGCCTCCGGTCGCCACAACGGCAACACGAGACGAAGGCAACGACCGTGCGTACGTACACCCCGAAGCCGGGCGAGATCGAGCGGAACTGGTACGTCATCGACGCGACCGATGTCGTCCTGGGCCGTCTGGCCACCCACGTGGCCACGCTGCTCCGCGGCAAGCACAAGGCCACCTTCGCGCCTCACGTCGACGGCGGTGACTTCGTCATCGTCATCAACGCGGAGAAGGTCGCCCTCACGGGCAACAAGCGCGAGAACAAGCTCGCGTACCGCCACTCCGGCTACCCGGGCGGTCTGCGGGCCACCCCGTACACGGAGCTCCTGGCCAAGCACCCCGAGCGCGCGATCGAGAAGGCCGTCCGCGGCATGCTCCCCAAGAGCTCGCTCGCCCGTCAGCAGCTCGGCAAGCTCAAGGTCTACGCGGGTGCCACGCACCCGCACCAGGCGCAGCAGCCGAAGCCGTTCGAGATCACCCAGGTCGCGCAGCAGGCCTGAGGCCGGCGCGAGTAGAGACGACAGGACATCCACGTGGCAGAGACGACGGTCGACATCGACCTCGAGGACGAGACGCCCACCAGCTACACCTCTGAGACGTCGGCCCCCACGGGCCGCGGACAGAGCATCACCGCCCCCGGTCAGGCCCTCGGCCGCCGCAAGGAGGCGATCGCCCGCGTTCGCCTGGTGCCCGGCACCGGCGAGTGGAAGATCAACGGCCGCACCCTCGAGGACTACTTCCCGAACAAGGTGCACCAGCAGCTCGTGAACTCCCCGCTCAAGGTCGTGGACGTCGAGGGTCGCTTCGACGTCATCGTCCGCGTGACGGGTGGCGGCGTGTCCGGCCAGGCCGGCGCGGTGCGCCTGGGCATCGCCCGCGCGCTCAACGCGATCGACGCCGAGCACAACCGTCCGGCGCTCAAGAAGGCCGGCTTCCTCACGCGTGACGCGCGTGTGGTCGAGCGCAAGAAGGCCGGTCTCAAGAAGGCCCGCAAGGCGCCCCAGTACTCGAAGCGCTGATCCAGCGCCAGCCCGATGGCCCCGCCGGTCACCCGACCGGAGGGGCCATCGGCATGTGCGGGCCGCGACGAGCCGTCCGCACCGCGGCCTGACCGGCCGCCCCCGGACACCCGGAGACGGGGTGCCCGGGCCAGTAACGTTGCACGCGCGACGACGAAGGGGTCTGACATGGGTCAGCTGTTCGGTACCGACGGGGTGCGCGGGCTCGCGAACCGCGACGTCACGGCGGAGCTCGCGCTCGACCTCGCGGTCGCCGCCGCCCACGTCCTCGGCTCGCTCGGCGAGTTCGAGGGCCACCGGCCACGTGCGGTCGTGGGACGCGACTCGCGGGCGTCGGGCGAGTTCCTCGCCGCGGCCATCTCCGCGGGGCTCGCCTCCGCAGGCGTCGACGTGCACAACGTCGGCGTGCTGCCCACGCCCGCGGTCGCCTACCTGACCGCGACCATGGGCGTCGACATCGGCGTCGTGCTCTCCGCGTCGCACAACCCCATGCCGGACAACGGCATCAAGTTCCTCGCGCGCGGCGGGCACAAGCTCGACGACGACCTCGAGGCGGCCATCGAGGCGCGCATCGGTGAGGACTGGGACCGGCCCGTCGGCGGCGCCGTGGGTCGCATCCGCGTCGACACGGGTGGCGCGGGCGACGCGTACGTCCAGCACCTCGTCGGCAGCATCTCGACGCCGCTCAAGGGCCTGCGGATCGCGGTCGACTGCGCGAACGGCGCGGCGAGCGAGGTCGGCCCGGTCGCGCTGCGCGAGGCAGGTGCGGACGTCGTCGTCATCAACGCCTCGCCCGACGGCCGCAACATCAACGAGCAGTGCGGCTCGACCCACCCCGAGCAGTTGCAGGCGTTCGTCGTGGCCTCGGGTGCGGATCTCGGTGTCGCGTTCGACGGCGACGCGGACCGCTGCCTCGCGGTCGACAGCTTCGGCACGCTCGTCGACGGCGACCAGATCATGGGCGTGCTCGCGGTCGCGCTGCGCGACCAGGGCGGGCTCGCCGAGGACACGCTCGTCGCGACCGTGATGAGCAACCTCGGTCTGCGGCTCGGCATGGACTCGGTCGGCATCCGCACGCTCGACACCGCGGTCGGCGACCGCTATGTGCTCGAGGCCATGCGCGCCGGCGGGTACACGCTCGGCGGCGAGCAGTCGGGCCACATCATCATGTCCAAGCACGCGACCACGGGTGACGGCGTGCTCACCGCGCTGCACCTGGCCTCGCGCGTCGCGCAGACCGGCACGCCGCTGCACGAGCTCGCCTCGATCGTGCAGCGCCTGCCGCAGACGCTCATCAACGTCCCGGGCGTGGACAAGAGCCGCACCGACGACGAGGCGCTCGCGGCCGCCGTCGCCGCGGCCGAGCAGCGCCTCGGACGCACGGGCCGCGTGCTGCTGCGCCCCAGCGGCACGGAGCCGCTCGTGCGCGTCATGGTCGAGGCCGCGACGCAGGACGACGCCGACGCGGTGGCCGGCGAGCTGGCGGACGTCGTCCGGGACCGGCTGGCCCTGTGACCACGCTCGACGCCCAGCTCCGCGACGAGGTGCTGCGGCTGCTCGAGCGCACCGGTGAGCGCCCGGCGCCGATCGTGCGCGCCGGGCACCCCGTGCTGCGCGCGGTCGCGCACCCGTACGACGGCCAGCTCCAGGCCGACGAGCTCGCGGCACTGCTCGACGTCATGCACCGGACCATGCGCGCCGCGCCCGGCGTGGGTCTCGCGGCACCGCAGATCGGCCTGCCGCTCGCGCTCGCCGTCGTCGAGGACGCCGGCGTGCCCGACGAGCGCGTCGCCGAGGTGCGCGAGCGCGCGCCGCTGCCGTTCCGCGTCCTGGTGAACCCGTCCTACGAGCCCGTGGGCGATGCGCTGTCGTCGTTCTACGAGGGGTGCCTGTCGGTGCCCGGCTACCAGGCGGTCGTCGCACGGCACCGGCAGGTGCGGCTCACGGGCGCCGACGAGACCGGCGCCGCGCTCGACGAGGTGGTCACGGGCTGGTCCGCGCGGATCGTGCAGCACGAGACCGACCACCTGCGCGGGACGCTGTACCTGGACCGGGCCGAGCTGCGCTCGCTCGCGGCCGCCGACGAGGTGGGTCTGCGCTGGGCGAGCGAGCCGCGTCCCGAGGCGGCATCCGCCGCGCTCGGCTTCACGCTCCCCACCTGAGCCCTCGCCCGACCGCCCGGCAGGGTGGCTGCGGTGCGCCGGCCTGCGGGTACGGAACTGCGGGCGTCCGGCGCGCGTTGGGACTGGGCAGGGCTCGCGTCGTCGGGGTGAACCGGGGGCGTCTCAGGGTGGTCACGGGTGCCGCCGCGGTCCGCGGCCACGTACGGTGGACCACGGGGCGATGCCCGTGGTCAGCGGACAGCCTCGGACGGACGGAGCGAGATGGGCTTGGAGCAGTGGGCGCTCGATCTCGCGGGATCGCCGTGGGTCTACCTGGCGATGTACCTGTTCGCGGCCATCGACGGCTTCTTCCCGCCGATCCCCAGCGAGTCGGTGGTGATCGCGCTGGCCGCGCTGGCGGTCGGTCCCGGCGGTGAGCCGAACCTCTGGCTCCTGGTCCCGGTCGCCGCGGCGGGGGCGTTCACGGGCGACCAGCTCGCGTACACGATCGGCACGCGCGTCAAGGTGCACGAGCTGCGCCTGTTCCGCTCCGGCAAGGCGCAGGCCGCGCTCGCGTGGGCCGAACGCGCGCTCGAACGCCGGGGTGCGTCGTTCATCATCGCCGCGCGCTACATCCCCGTGGGCCGCGTCGCGGTCAACATGACCGCGGGTGCCGTCCGCTACCCGCGCCGCCGGTTCACGCTGCTGGCGGGGATCGCGGCCGTGACGTGGGCCTGCTACTCGACCGCGATCGGGGTCAGCGCGGGCGCCGCGCTCCGCGACCACTCGCCGCTGTGGGGCGTGGTCGTCGGGGTCGTCGGTGGTGTGGTCATCGGGATCGTCGTCGACTGGCTGCTGCGCCGCTGGATGGGTGGCGACGCGCCGGACGAGGCGACGACCGTGGCGAGCACCGCGCCCGGCGACGAGGACGAGGTGACCGGACGGGCGTCGTCGGCACCCGATCACGAGCCCGGCACGCGGGTCCCGCCCGCCTGAGGCCCGCTCGCCTGACGCTCCGCTACAGCTTGCGCAGGCGCACGCGCTGGACGCTGTGGTCCGAGCCCTTCGTGAGCACGAGCGTCGCGCGACTGCGCGTCGGCAGGATGTTCTGCTCGAGGTTCGGCGCGTTGATGGAGTCCCAGATGGACTCGGCACGCTCGACGGCTTCGTCGTCGGACAGCGACGCGTACCGGTGGAAGTACGAGGCCGGGTCCGCGAACGCGGTCCGCCGCAGGCTCAGGAACCGGTCGACGTACCACTGCCGCACGTCGCGCGGCTTGGCGTCGACGTAGATCGAGAAGTCGAAGAAGTCGCTCACCGCGAGGCTCGACGTGCCCTCCGCGGACGGGCGCGCGGGCTGCAGCACGTTGAGCCCCTCGACGATCAGCACGTCGGGCCGCCGCACCACGGTCTGCTCGCCGGGCACGATGTCGTACGTGAGGTGGGAGTAGACGGGCGCGCTGACCTCGGGCCGGCCCGCCTTGACCTTGGACACGAAGCGCAGCAGCGCGCGCCGGTCGTACGACTCCGGGAAGCCCTTGCGCTGCATGAGGCCGCGGCGCTCGAGCTCCGCGTTCGGGTAGAGGAAGCCGTCGGTGGTCACGAGCTGCACGCGCGGCGTCGCGGGCCAGCGTGCGAGCAGCTCGCGCAGGAGGCGTGCCGTGGTGGACTTGCCGACCGCGACCGACCCCGCGACGCCGATGACGAACGGCGTCGGGGTGATGTCCTCGCGCAGGAAGGTCGAGGACGCGGCGTGCAGGCCGCGCGTCGCCTCGATGTACAGGTCGAGCAGGCGCGAGATGGGGCGGTAGATCGCGTCGACCTCCGCGAGGTCGATCGGGTCGCCGATGCCGGCGAGGCGGTCGACGTCCGCGTCGGTCAGCGGCAGGGGGGTGGACGCCGACAGGCGGCGCCACGCCTCGCGGTCGAGGTCGACGTAGGGCGTGGCGGGCGCCAGGGACGGCGTCGACGACGACGGGAGCACAGGTCGATTGTGCCGGACGAGGGCGCCGCGCACGTGACGCGGGCGACGCCCGAGTCGTCTCTTTCGCGGCCGGTGTCCCGACGCCGGCGGATAGACTCGCCGCCATGTGTGGAATCGTCGGCTACGTGGGTAGCCAGGTCGCCAGCGCCCGCCCGCTCGACGTGGTCCTGGAGGGACTGCGTCGACTCGAGTACCGCGGGTACGACTCGGCAGGCGTGGCGCTCGTCGGCCCGTCGCACGACCTCGCGACCGCCAAGAAGGCCGGCAAGCTCGCCAACCTCGTCGAGGAGATCGACGCGCACCCGCTGCCGGACGCGACCGCCGCGATCGGCCACACCCGCTGGGCGACGCACGGCGGACCCACCGACCTCAACGCGCACCCGCACGTCGCGGGCAAGCTCGCGGTGATCCACAACGGCATCGTCGAGAACTTCGCGATCCTCAAGGCCGAGCTCCTCGCCGAGGGCGTCGAGTTCCTCTCGGAGACGGACACCGAGGTCGCGGCCCAGCTCATCGCGCGCGCCTACGGGCAGACGGGCGACCTCACGGCGGCGATGGCGCACGTCGCGCGCACGCTCGAGGGCACGTTCACGCTGCTGGCCGTGCACGCCGACGACCCGGACACGGTGGTCGGTGCACGGCACGACTCGCCGCTCGTCGTCGGCCTGGGTGAGGGTGAGAACTTCCTGGGCTCGGACGTCGCGGCGTTCATCGCGCACACGCGCGAGGCCCTCGAGCTCGGCCAGGACCAGGTCGTGACGATCACGCCGGAGTCGGTCGAGGTCACGGACTTCGACGGCAAGCCCGCGCAGGCCCGCCGCTACACGGTCGACTGGGACGCCGCCGCCGCCGAGAAGGGCGGCTACCCGTCCTTCATGGACAAGGAGATCCACGACCAGCCGCACGCCGTCGCGGACACGCTGCTGGGCCGCACCGACGTCAGCGGTCGCCTCGTCCTCGACGAGGTCCGGATCGACGAGTCGCTGCTGCGTGCGGTCGACAAGATCGTCGTGATCGCGTGCGGCACGGCCGCGTACGCGGGCCACGTCGCCAAGTACGCGATCGAGCACTGGTGCCGCATCCCGGTCGAGGTCGAGCTCGCGCACGAGTTCCGCTACCGCGACCCGGTGGTCGACGAGCGCACGCTCGTCGTCGCGGTCTCGCAGTCCGGCGAGACCATGGACACCCTCATGGCCGTGCGCCACGCGCGCGAGCAGGGCGCCAAGGTCCTCGCGATCGTCAACACGCACGGCTCGACGATCCCGCGCGAGTCCGACGCGGTGCTCTACACGCACGCCGGCCCGGAGATCGCGGTCGCCTCGACCAAGGCGTTCCTCGCGCAGATCACGGCCGCGTACCTGCTGGGCCTCTACCTCGCGCAGCTGCGCGGAAACATGTACGCCGACGAGGTGAAGTCGATCCTCGACGAGCTGCGCGCGATCCCCGACAAGATCCAGCAGGTCCTCGACCGTGCCGGCCGCGTCCGCGAGATCGCGCGGTGGATGGCCGACACGCAGTCGGTGCTGTTCCTCGGACGGCACGTGGGCTTCCCGGTCGCGATGGAGGGTGCGCTCAAGCTCAAGGAGCTCGCGTACATCCACGCCGAGGGCTTCGCGGCGGGCGAGCTCAAGCACGGCCCGATCGCGCTCATCGAGCCCGGTCAGCCCGTGTTCGTCGTCGTGCCGTCCCCGCGCGGCCGTCACTCGTTGCACTCGAAGGTCGTCTCGAACATCCAGGAGATCCGCGCCCGCGGCGCGCGCACCCTGGTGATCGCGGAGGACGGCGACGAGGCGGTGCGTCCGTTCGCCGACGAGGTGTTCTACGTCCCGCAGGCGCCCACGCTGCTCGCGCCGCTGCTCGCGGTGGTGCCGCTGCAGGTCTTCGCGTGCGAGCTCGCGACCGCCAAGGGCCTCGACGTCGACCAGCCGCGCAACCTGGCGAAGTCCGTCACGGTCGAGTGACCGGTGGAGCTCGCCGACGCGCAGCGTGAGGTCGAGACCATCAGCCGCGTCTACGCGCGGCTGCACGGGATCGAGCGCACGGACGACTGGGCGGTGCTCAAGCTGGGCGAGGAGGTCGGCGAGCTGACGCGCGCCTACCTCGCGGCGACGGGTCGCTCACGCCACCAGGGCGACCCCGCCGAGCTCGCCGACGCCCTGCGCGACGAGGTCGCGGACGCGCTCGGCATGCTCATGATCGTCGCGCACCGCCTCGGCGTGGACCTCGACGAGGCCGTCGAGCGCAAGTGGCTGCGCTGGAAGCACCTGGTCGAGGAGCAGGACCTGGAGCCGCAGCCGTGATCGTCGGGGTCGGCATCGACGTCGTCGACGTCGCGCGGTTCGTCGCGACGCTGCACCGGGTCCCGGCGCTGCGCGAGCGGCTGTTCACGCCCGACGAGCGCCGCATGCCCGAGACGTCGCTCGCGGCGCGGTTCGCCGCGAAGGAGGCCATCGCCAAGGCGCTGGGCGCCCCGCCGGGAATGTCCTGGCAGGACGCGACCGTGCGCCGCGTCGTCGGTGCGCAGCCCGTCGTCGAGGTGACCGGCACGGTGCTCGCGCGGGCCGCCGAGCTCGGCGTCACGCGCTGGCACCTGTCGATCTCGCACGACGCGGGCATCGCCTCCGCGATGGTCGTCGCCGAGCGCGACTGACGCGAGGACTGCTCGGGGTCGATGGTCCCGAGGCGTTGTGCGCGGCTGGTTGCGCGTATAGCGTGCTGGTTGTGCGTACAGCATCGATGCCGGTCGACCGGCCGTCGAGCGAGCTCACCGCGTGGGCGAGGATTCGCGACGCGGCGATCGAGTGCTTCGCCGAGCAGGGGTTTGACGCGTCGTTCAAGGCCATCGCCGAGCGCGCGGGCGTCTCGCCGGCGCTGATCACCCACCACTTCCGGTCCAAGGCCGCGCTGCGCGAGCAGTGCGACGCCGAGGTGCTGCGCCGGTACGAAGCGCTGAAGACGAGCAGCCTCGGCGACCCCAGCGGGTTCCTCTTCGCGAACCTGACCGACCCGGGACCGGCGGCCGCGCTCGTCGTGTACATGCTGCGTGCCGTCCATGCCGGCGGCCCCGCGGCGCAGCGCTTCCTCGAGCACCTCGTCGAGAAGGCGCGGGAGGTGATGAGAGCGGCCGTGGAGTCGGGGCTGGTGCGCCCCTCGCGGGACGAGGAAGCCCGTGTGCGGTACCTCGTCCACCAGACGATGGGGGGGTTGCTGCTGCAGTTCCTCACGCTTCCCGAGTCCACCCCCAGCGCGTTCGTCCTGACGATGAGCAAGGGCAGCCGCGACCACGTCCTGCCGACCTTGGAGCTGTTCACGGAGGGTCTGCTGACCTCCCGGCGGATGCTCGACGACTACCTGCTGTACGTGGGCGACCCGCCCGGCGACGAGCAGGACCAGTCCGAGCCGCCGAGCGCGTGACGGCCACCGCCGTCCGCGTCACCACCCCGTCACCACGTCCAAGGACCACCCATGCCCACCACCAGCTCCATGGCCCTGCAGATCGAGGGCCTCCACAAGAGCTTCGGCCCCGTCCACGCGCTGCGCGGGCTGGACCTCGTCGTCCCGACCGGTCAGGTCACCGGCTTCCTCGGTCCGAACGGGGCCGGCAAGACGACCGCCATCCGCGTCCTGCTCGGCCTCCTGAAAGCCGACGCAGGCACCGTCACCGTCCTCGACGGCGACCCGTGGACGGACGCCGTCCGCCTGCACCGCCGCATCGCCTACGTCCCCGGGGACGTCACCCTGTGGCCGAACCTCACGGGCGGCGAGGCGATCGACATCCTCTGCCGCATCTCCGGACCGCTCGACCCCCGGCGCAAGCAGGCGATGCTCGAGCGCTTCGAGCTGGATCCCACCAAGAAGGCCCGCACGTACTCCAAGGGCAACCGGCAGAAGGTCGCGCTCGTCGCCGCCCTGGCGTCCGACGCCGAGCTGCTGCTGCTGGACGAACCCACGAGCGGTCTCGACCCGCTCATGGAGGCAGCGTTCACCGAGTCGATCCGCGAGGTGAAGGCGCAGGGTCGGTCCGTCCTGCTGTCCAGCCACATCTTCGCGGAGGTCGAGAAGCTCGCCGACCGGGTCACGATCATCCGCGAGGGCGCCACGGTCGAGTCCGGGACGATCGCAGAGCTGCGTCACCTCACGCGTACCCAGGTCACGGCGGTGCTCGACCGCGGCGTCGACGGGCTCGCAGGGCTGCCGGGGGTCCACGACCTGACGGTCGTCGACCGGCACGTCACCTTCGCGGTCGACGAGTCCGCGCTCCCGGCCGCGCTGGCCCGCGTCGCCGAGCTCGGCCCGCGTTCGCTCGTCGCCAACCCCCCGTCGCTGGAGGAGCTGTTCCTGCGCCACTACGGCGACGAGCTCGCGGCCCTCGCCGGCGACGGCGGTGCACGATGAGCGCTCCGACGACGCTCGGGCAGCGCCGCGCCGTGGCGTCGGCTCCTCGTCGCGCGTCCGACGCCCTCGCCGGCCTCGGGCCGATGGTGCGTCTCGTCCTGCGACGCAACCGGGTCCGGCTGGCGGTCTGGCTCGTCGCGCTCGTCGCGATGCTCGCCTACATCGCCTCCTACTACCAGGAGCTCTTCCCCACGCAGGAGGCGCTCGACGACTTCGCCGCCGTCTCCAACACCCCGGGCATCAAGGCGCTGACGGGCCTGTCCCCGGCCGCAGACACCCTGGGCGGCGCGGTCTGGACGAAGGGGTGGATGACCATCGCGCTGGCCCTGGCGATCGGCGTGGTCTTCCTCACGACGCGCAACGGTCGCGCCGACGAGGAAGCGGGCCGCACCGAGCTGCTGCGCTCGCGCATGCTGGGCCTGCACGCGCACACGGTGTCGTCGTGGCTCGTCCTCGCGGCGCTCTGCCTCCTCGTCGGGGCGGGAGTCGCGCTGGTGTCCGCCGTCGAGGGGCTCGACCCCGACGGGACCGGGATCGCCGGATCGCTCGTGCTCGGCGCGTCCGTCACGGGCGTCGGGCTGTTCGGGCTCGGCGTGGCGGCGGCGGCCGGGCAGGTCGCGTCCACCGCCCGGGGTGCGAACGCGCTCGGCTCGGTCGTCATCGTGGGCTGCTACGTCCTGCGCATGATCGGCGACCTCGGCAGCGGCGCGCTGACCTGGGCCTCGCCGATCGGCTGGGGTCAGAGGATGGAACCGTTCGCCGGCAACCGGTGGTGGCCGTTCGTGCTGCTCGTCGCCCTGACGGCCGCCTTGCTGGCAGGCGCCCTCGTCGTCGAGAGCAGGCGGGACCACGGTGCAGGGCTGGTCGCGGCCCGCCCCGGCCGCGGCTGGGCGCCGCGCCGGCTCGCCTCCCCTCTGGGGCTGGGCCTGCGTCTGCAGCGCGGCCCGATCATCGGATGGACCGGTGCCGTCGTCCTCGCGGCGTTGCTGTTCGGCTCCGTCGTCGAGGCGATGACCGACCTCGTGGACGACGTGGGCGGGGAGGCGGGGAGCTTCCTGCGTGGCGCCGGTGTCCCGGCTCTGCTCGCGATGCTCGCGAGCATGATCGCCCTGGTCACGGCGATCTTCGCGATCCAGTCGGCGGTCTCGCTCCGGACGGACGAGGCGAGCGGCATCATCGAGCCGCAGCTCGCCGGCGGCATCTCGCGCATCCGGTGGGCCGTCCAGCGGCTCCTCATCCCCGTCGTCGGGTCTGCCGTCCTGCTCGTCCTCGGCGGTGCCCTCCTGGGCGCGGTCTACGGCTCGACCGTGGACGACCCGTCGCAGGCGGGCGCGATGGCGGGCGCCACGCTCGCGTACTGGCCGGCGGTGATGGTGCTGGTCGGCCTGGCGGTCGCGCTGTTCGGCTGGGCGCCTCGGATCGCGGTGCCCGTCACGTGGGGCGTCATGGTCGCGATGTGGTTCACCACGATGCTGGGCGAGGTCTTCGGGCTGCCCGAGTGGCTGCTGGACGCCCTGCCGCTCGCCGCCGTGCCCTACCTTCCCGTGGAGGAGCTGTCCTGGACGCCGTTGGTGCTCCTGACCCTCGTCGGCGGCGCGCTCACCTGGGCCGGTCTCGATCGGTTCTCCCGGCGGGACATCCAGCCGGCGTGACGGTGCGGCGCGCGCCGCCGCCCGGCGCGCTGCGGCGCGCATCATCGACGACGACCCTGAGGTTCTCGTCAGAGACGGGACCGTCGGGGCCGCGCGCCGGGAACCACGAAGGCCCCGTCCCGGGTGGGGACGGGGCCTTCGGCGTGGGTCACCTCGCGACGGCGACCGTCGGGTTCGAACGGGCCGTGCCGGTGGTGTAGCCGGCCCTCGAGGCCGTGACCTTGACGCGGATCTTCTTGCCCGCGTCGGCCTTCGTCAGGACGTAGGTCGACTTCGTCGCGCCCGTGATGTCCTTGCCGTCCCGCTGCCAGCGGTAGGTGTAGGTCAGGCCGGTCAGCGACCAGGAGCCGCGGGTCGCGGTGAGCTTCTTGCCGACCTTCACGGTGCCGCTGATCTTCGGCAGCGTGGTCGCCTTCGGGGCGTCGCCGATCACGACCTTCGCGGTCTGCGCCGAGGACCTCACCGCGTGGCCGTAGCCCGGGGTGGTGGGCTTGAGCGTGGTGCGGACGGAGATCCTCTTGCCCTGGTCCGCGCTGCGCAGCGTGTAGGTCGACGCCGTCGCGCCCGAGATGGCCGCGCCGTTGCGCAGCCACTGGTAGGAGACCTTGCCGGCCATCGAGAACGTGCCCGCCTTGGCGGTGAGCGTCTTGCCGACCTTGGCGGTGCCGGAGATGGTCGGAGCCGTCTTCGCGGTCGCGCCCATGACGAGGACGTCGACCGTGACCGCGCCGCCTCGGAACGTCGCCGCGTTCGACAGGGAGCGGACCATCCCGCGGTCGACACCGCCGTAGAAGTAGGCGTCGTCCAGGCTGGGCTCCACGCCGTCCACGGACACCGGGATCGCGAACGTGTAGTCCACGCCCGAGACGAGCCCGCTCGTCGGCATGCTCATGCGCACCGCCTCCTGCGTCGAGGAGGCGGTCGCGGCGGCGGCGGCGAAGGCCCCGCTCGCGGCGGTCGCGCGCGCCTTCCGGTCGGCGAGGGACGGCAGGGCGCCGAGCGGTGCGACCGAGCCGGCGGACGTGAGGACGGCACGGTTGCCCGCGCTCGCGACGGCGCGACCGGTGCCCGCCTCGAGGACGATGAACTCCGCGGGGTTCCAGGACGGGTAGGTGTCCGGGGGGAGCACGACGCTGATGTCGGTCACGGGGGCGGCGGTGCGCGCCTTGATCGTCAGTCGGGAGGAGCCGGCCTTGACCATCGCGGCGTCGGTCGCCGTGGGCACGACCTTGCCCGACGCGTAGTAGCCCCAGCTGACCGTGCCGCTCGCGTCGTGGACGGCCACCTGGTAGGACGCGCCGGACGTCAGCCCGGTGAGCTCGAACGTCCCGTCCTCCTCGGGCTGGTCGACGCTCGTGGCGTCGTAGTACGTCTCACCCGGTGCCCAGGCGATCACCGAGATCGGGCCGTACTCGGCCCCGGAGGGGAGCTGGACGGTGCCGCTGATCGTCGTGCTGTCGGCGGCTGCGGCGGGTGCGGCGCTGATGACGCTGGCGGCGAGCACGGCGGCGAGCGTCGTGAGCGCCGCGGCCGCGCGGGGTCGGGTGAGGTGCATCGGGATCCTTCGTGTGTGCTGGAGGGGAAGGGGATCTGGTGGGGGATCGGGGAGTGCGCACGAGGGCCCCGTCCGCCGGCGTGCGTGGACGGGGCCCTCGCGGGGGTCACCTGGCGACGGTGGCGGTGCTCGCCGAGCGGGCGGTGCCGCTGGTGTACCCGGTCTTCTTCGCCGTGACGCGCACGGAGATCTTCTTGCCGGCGTCGGACTTCGTCAGGACGTACGTCGACTTCGTGGCGCCCGTGATCTCCTTGCCGTCGCGCAGCCAGCGGTAGGAGTAGCTCAGGCCGGTCAGCGACCAGGTGCCGCGGCTCGCGGTGAGCTTCTTGCCGACCTTCGCGGTGCCGGTGATCTTCGGCAGGGCGGTCGCCTTGGGAGCGGCACCCGCCTTGACCTTGGCGGTCTGCGCGGAGGACTTCACGGCCTGCCCGTAGCCCGCGGCCGTGGGCGACAGCGTCGTGCGCACGGAGACCTTGGCCCCGTGGTCCGCGCCGCGCAGCGTGTAGGTCGACGACGTCGCGCCGGAGATCGCCTTGCCGTTGCGCAGCCACTGGTAGGAGACCTTGCCGGCCATCGAGAACGTGCCCGCCTTGGCGGTGAGCTTCTTGCCGACCTGCGCGGTGCCCGAGATCGTCGGCGCCGTCTTCGCGGTGGCACCCAGCAGGTAGACGTCCACCGCGTTGCCGGCGACGAAGGACCCGGCGTCGGCCAGCGACGACGTCACGGCGCGCTTCGCCCCGCCGTAGTAGTAGGAGCGCGACAGGCTCGCGTCGCTCCCGTCCTGCACGAGCGCGAGCGCGTAGCCGACGCCCGGGAACAGGCCGCTCGTGGGGAGCCGGAGCACGTCGGTGCCGCCCGCGGCGGGCACGGCGGTGCGCGGCGCGTCGAGGCCGGCCGGCGCGCTCAGCGGCTGACCCGGCTGCGCGGACAGGCCCGAGCCGGGGGTGAAGCCGGACAGGCGGCCGGTCCCGGGCTCGATGACGTAGATGCCGAGGGTGTCCTCCCACCAGGAGGGCGCGACCCCCGCGGGCGCGACGACGCGCACGTTGGTCACCGGCGCCGAGGCCACCGGGGAGATGCGGATGTTGGTCGCACCCGGCGCGACGGTCTTCGCCCCCGACGACAGCCCGGTGACTTTGCCGGTCCCGGCGTAGTACGAGGTCGCCAGGACTCCGCTCGTGTCGAGCACGGAGAGCTGGTACGGGCCACCTGGTGCGAGGTCCCAGACCCGGAAGGTGCCGTCGCTCGCGACGTCGCCCGCGCCGGCGATGTCGAAGCCCCTCGCTCCCGGCACCCAGGCGAGCACGACGACGTCGTCGAGGTCGACCTCGACGCCGGACGGCGCGGTCACCTTCCCGGTGATCGTGTCGGCGTCGGCCGCCTCGGCGGGTGCCGCGCCGAGCAGGCTCGCGGCCACCAGGGCGGCGAGCGTCGTGGCAGCGGCGAGCAGTCGCTTGGGAGCTCGTGCAGAGAGCGAGGTCATGCGGGTCCTTTGGTCGGTGGTCAGGTGCGGGCGTGGGCCGCAAGCCGGGCGCATCGCCCCGCGCGAGGATGGCGCACTTCGCTGACCTGCGGGTTTACCGTCACTCAGACGGGTAGCCCGAGTTGTCGACTATGTCGGGAGCCTCGGCCGCGGGCGCGTTCACACCACCCGTTCGGCCCAGTCCGAAGGTCCTACCGGGTGGCGAGCCGCGTCTGCTCCTCGGCGACGACCGCGCGCGCCAGGTGCGGCGCCGAGACGTCGACCGCGGCTGCGGCCGCCTCCGTCAGCGCGGACTCGCGCACGTACGCGTCGAACACGCCGCGCTTGGTCTCGAGCGTCTCGAGCAGGCGCTGGTCCACGGAGTCCTCGACGACGAGCCGGTGGACGCGCACGGTCCGCACCTGACCCATGCGGTGGGTGCGGGCGATCGCCTGGGCCTCGAGCGCGGGGGACACCTGCGGCTCGCAGAGGACGACGACGGAGGCCGCCTGGATGTTGAGGCCCACGCCACCGGCCCGCACCTGCGCGACGAGCACCGCGCCACCGGGTGCCGCGGTGAACTCGTCGACGAGGCGCTGGCGCCCTGCGGCGGACGTGGACCCCGTGAGCGGTCCGAACGTGCGCGTCGTCGGCGACAGCGCCGCGTGCACGACGTCCAGCACCTCGCGGAACCACGAGAACACCATGACCTTGTCCCCGTTCGCGCCGGCCTCGGCGCAGATCTCCAGGAGCCGCTCGAGCTTCGCGCTCTCGTGCGGGTCGCCCGACGCGAACGCGGCGCGGCGCATCGCGGGGAAGCTCCCGGCCTCGACCGCGGCGCGGTAGGCGGCGCCGTCGACCGCGCCGAACTCCTCCCACTCGTCGACCTGCACGAGCGGCGGCAGCTCGGTGAGCACGTCGTCGAGGTTGCGGCGCAGGTACACGGGAGCGACCGCGGACCGGAACGCGTCCGCGCCCGCCGCTCCCGCACCCGGGTCGATCGTGTCCGCGAGGTCGGGCCGCAGGTGGCGCACGAGCGAGCAGAACTCGTCGACCGTGTGCTCCATCGGCGTGCCCGTGAGGAACAGCACGCGCTCGGAGCGCTGCGCCACGCGGGCGACGGCCCGGCTGCGCTTGGCGTCGGGGTTCTTGACGAAGTGGGCCTCGTCGACGACGAGCATCGCGGGGCTCACGTCGTCGAGGGCGAGCCGGCGCAGCGTGCTGAACGTCGTGACCGCGACCCCGCCGCGCGCCGCCCAGTGCGCCGCGGCCTCGTCGCGCTGCTCGCCGTGCAGCAGCAGGGCCGTCAGGGCGCTGTGCGTCGCGATCTCGCGCACCCAGCTGTGGAGCACGGACGCGGGGGCGACCACGAGCACGTGCGTCGCGCCGCCCGCGACCAGGTGCGCCATCGCGGCGATCGCCTGGACCGTCTTGCCGAGCCCCATCTCGTCGCCGACGATCACGCGGCGCTGCACGAGCGCGAACCGCGCGCCGAACGCCTGGTAGCCGCGCAGGGAGGCGCGCAGCAGCGACTCGTCGAGGTGCTGGGCCTCGATGCGCTCGACGATCTCTGAGGGCAGGAACCCGGTGGCCGCCGCGACGTCCTCGCGCAGGTCGACCAGCGGGGCGAGCAGCGCGTAGTACGTCGCGGAGCGCCGCTCGAAGTCGGCCCAGGCCGCGGGTGCCGGCACGACGTGGCGGACCGTCTGCGCGACGCGCGTCGCGGCGGCGGCCAGATCGGCGGACCGCGCCCACCGCACGAGGTCGGTCAGGTGGCCGACCGCCTCGTCGGCGGCGGCCTTGCGGGCTCCCGCGATGAACAGGCGACGCAGCGGGTGCGCCGCCGCGGGGGCCGCGGCGAGGGTCGCGAGCGCCACGTCGCCGACGAACCGCCGGAGCTGCGGGACGAGCGTCTCGTCGTCCGCGACGACGGACTCCCACGTGCGCACCGCCTGCAGCAGCTCGGTCGCGAGCCGGTCGGACGGGTCGACCTCGATGCGCAGCTGCACGCTCTCGCGCGCGGCACGCTCGATCTGCTCGGCCGCGGCGACGACCCGCGCGGCCGTCTGCGGCCCGATCCCCGGTGCCGCCTGCAGGCCGTGGGTGCCGGCGCGCAGCACGTCGGCGATCGTGCGCACGCCGTGCGCGGCCAGGCCGTCGAGCGAGAGCCGCCCCTCGGTCACGTCGCGCACGCGGTCGACGGGGACGCGCGCGAGATCGGCCTCGGCGCGCCGTGCCCGCATGGCCTCGAACGCGCTCACGACCCCGGAGCGGGCGGCGTCCACGTCGGCGACGAGCGCCGCCGCCCAGGCCGCCTGCGCCTGCGCCTCGCCGAGCACCGCGACCACGTCGGCGCGGCTCGCCCGACGCGGTCGCCCGACCTCGCCGCGCACCTCGTCCTGCGTGATCACGGGCCCGAACCTAGCCGCCGGGTGCCTCGTCGACGTGCGCGGGTGCCGGCTCCGGGCGCTCGAGCTCGGCAGCAGTCAGGTCGGCACGGATCAGCTCGGCGCTGATCGCCTGGTGACGCAGCAGGAACGCGGCCTCGTCGAGACGCTTGACCCGCAGCCAGTGCGTGACCTCCTGGTTGCACTTGCTCGCGTTGCACGAGCGGCACGCGGGCACGACGTTCTCGAGCGTGTAGCGGCCGCCTCGCGACAGCGGCAGCACGCAGTCCTTCTGCAGCGGGACGTCGTGCGCACCGCAGTACGCGCACCCCGACCACGCGGCGCGCAGCGCGCCCCACTGCGCCGGCGTGAGGTCGTTGTCCGCGCGCGCCATCCGCGAGCTGCGGCGCCGCGCGTACCGCGCCGCTGCTGCCCGGCTGCGCACCTTCTTCACGCGGGCAGGCTAGCGGCCCGCAGGCGCGCCGCCGGGCAGGCGGGCGAGCAGGCGCGTCAGCGCAGCTCGGGGATCACCTGCTGCTCGAACAGCTCGATGCTCGAACGGTCGTAGGCCGCGTCGGCGAAGTACGTGATCGCGTACTGCAGGCCGAGGCCGCGCAGCTCCTGGAGCGTGGCGACGACCTGCTCGGGCGTGCCGACGAGCGGGCCCTTGCGCAGGTCGGACGTGGTGCTCGCCGCCTTCTCGGGGATCGTCAGGGACAGATGCTCCTCGATCCACGCGAACTTGTCGTCCACCTCGGCCTGCGTCTCACCGATGACGACGTTGTAGTTGGCCGAGCGCGTGATCTCCGCGGGATCGCGCCCGATCGCGGCGCAGTGCTCGGCGAGCACCGCCGACTTGTGCGCGAACCCCTCGGGCGTGCCGTCGAAGTTCGTGTACTGCGCGTGCTCGGCCGCGATGCGCAGCGTCTTGCGCTCGCCGCCGCCCGCGATCCACAGCGGCGGTCCGTCGACCTGCAGGGGCAGCGGCGACAGCTGCGCGCCGTCGACGTGGTAGTGCTCGCCGGCGAACGTCGCGACGCCGTTCGTCCAGAGCTGCTTGAAGATCTGCACACCCTCGTCGAGCATCGCGATCCGCTCGCCCGCCCGCGGGAACCCGTACCCGTACGCGCGCCACTCGTGCTCGTACCAGCCCGCGCCGATCCCCATCTCGACGCGCCCGCCCGAGATCACGTCGGCGGTCGTCGCGACCTTCGCCAGGTAGGCCGGGTTCCGGTACGCCATGCACGTGCACATCTGCCCGAGCCGCACGCGCGACGTGCTCGCCGCGAACGCGTTGATCAGGCTCCACGCCTCGTGCGTCGCCTCGCCGTTCGGCTCCGGGACCGCGTGGAAGTGGTCGTAGACCCAGATCGACTCCCACGCGTCGCCCTCGTCGGCGTGGCGGGCGAGCCCGCTCATCACCGCCCAGTGCTCGCGTGCGTCGATGCCCGTGAGGTCCTGCCGCCAGCCCTGCGGGATGAAGAGTCCGAATCGCATGGTCGGCACGTTACCCGCGCTCGGGCGGTCGTCGACCTGTCCGGTCAGCCGGGGAACGACTCCCCGAGCCGCACGACGAGCGACGCGAGCCCGGTCCCGAGGGCCCCGGCCGCCGCGATCGCGGCGACGACCAGCGTGAGCGTCGCGCGCGTCGTGCGGCCCTGACGGCGGGGCGTCACGTCGGTCGGGTCGGTGGGGTCCACCCACACGCTGCCGTCGAACGTGTACGGCACGCCCGGCGCACGCACGAGCCAGACGAAGATCTGCGTCCGCAGAGGGCGGCCGTGCGGGTCGGGGTACTCCACGTCGACGAACGTGCCGGGCCCGACCCATGTGCTGGACAGCTCACGTGCGGGGACCCGGACGCGCGCGACCCGGCGGGCGGCCGCCAGGGCGCGGAAGCCGACGACGGCGAGCACGACGGCGAGAACGACGCACACGGCGCAGACGATCGCGAGAACGGACGAAGCGGGCACGGGCCACACCGTACGGGCTTGCGGCGCTGCCGACCCAGGTCGTCCGCGCTGCCTCGACGCGGTCCCGGCGGTGCGCACTGTGTGTCGGTGGTGCCTCCGCGGGGTGTCGGTGGTGCCTCCGCACGGTGTCGGTGGTGCGTCCGCACGGTGTCGGTGGTGCCTCCGCGCGATTCCGGTGGTGCGTCCGCACGACGTCGGTGGTGCCTCCGCACGAAGGGCGCGAGGATGGTCCCGTGCTGCAGTCCTGGACGTCCGCGCAGGTCCGCGCCGCGGAGGAGCCGCTGCTTGCTGCCGGTGTGCCGTTGATGCAGCACGCGGCGTTCGCGCTCGCGGGCGTCGTCGCGCGCGTGCTGCGCGAGCGACGCGGGCGTGTCGTCGGTGGGCAGGTCGTGCTGCTCGTCGGGCCGGGGAACAACGGGGGAGACGCGCTGCACGCGGGCGCGTTCCTGCGGCGCCGCGGCGTGGACGTGGTCGCCCTCGCGCTCGCGCCGCGCGTGCACGACGAAGGCCGCGCGGCGCTGCTCGCAGCCGGCGGACGCGTGCACGAGGTGACGGACGCCGTCGACGGGGCGGCGCGCGCCGGACGCGCGGACGTCCTGGTCGACGGGATTCTCGGCATCGGCACGCGCGACGGCGGCCTCACCGGTCTCGCCGGGGCACTCGTCGCCGCGCTCGCAGGCGGAGCGGTCGAGGGCGACGCGCGCGGGGACGGCTCGCGCGGCGGCGTCGTCGGGCTCGGCGCCCACGGGGCCGACCGGCCCGCGGTCGTCGCGGTCGACACGCCGTCGGGCATCGGGGTCGACGACGGCACCGTGAGCGGCCCGGTCCTGCCGGCGGACGTCACGGTCACGTTCGGCGGCGCCAAGCCGGGCCTGCTGATCCCACCCGCGGCACACCTCGTCGGCCGGCTCGAGGTGATCGACCTCGACCTGCCGCTGCCCGACCACCACCCCGCGGTCGTGCGCCTGGCCGACCGCGACGCCGCGGCGCTCTGGCCCGTGCCGACCCGCTCCGCGCACAAGTACTCGCGCGGCGTCGTCGGCGTCGTGGCCGGTGCGCGGCGCTACCCCGGCGCCGCGGTGCTCGCGACCTCGGCCGCGGTGCTCGCGGGCGTCGGCATGGTGCGCTACCTCGGCGACGTCGCCGACCTCGTCGTCGCCCGGCGGCCCGAGGTGGTCACCGGGCCGGGACGCGTGCAGGCGTGGGTGTTCGGGCCGGGGGTCTCGCCCGACGACGCCGCGCAGCGTCGGCGCATCGAGCACGCCTTCGAGGGCGTGCTGCAGCGCGGCGAGCCGGCCGTCGTCGACGCCGGTGCGCTCGAGCTGCTGCCGCCGACCGTCCCGACGCACGTGGTGCTGACGCCGCACGCGGGTGAGCTCGCGCGGCTGCTCACCGACCGCGGGCACCGGCTGACGCGCGCGGACGTCGAGCGCGAGCCGCTGCGCTGGACGCGGCTCGCGCACGAGATGACGGGCGCGACCGTGCTGCTCAAGGGGCACGTCACGCTCGTCGTCGGTGCGGGTGGCGCGGTGTACGCGCAGGCCGACGCGCCGCCGTGGCTCGCGACCGCGGGGGCCGGCGACGTGCTCGCGGGTCTGATGGGCGCGATGCTCGCGGGCCGCGCCGACGACGTGCTCGACGACCCGACGCTCACCGCGGCGGTCGCGGCCGCAGCCGCGCTCGTGCACGGCCGCGCGGCGCACACGGCCAACCCCGACGGCCCGGTCACCGCGCGCGGCGTCGCGCTCGCGCTGCCCGAGACCATCCGCACGCTCCTGGCGAGCGCGTGACGGCGGCGCTGGTCGCGCCCGACGCGCCGCTCGACCCGGTGCTCGCGGGCCGCGTCGAGGCGCTGCTCGCGACGGGCGGACGGCGCGTGCTGGGGATCGTCGGGCCGCCGGGCGCGGGCAAGTCGACGCTGGGCGCGCAGGTGCTCGCGGCGTTCGGGCCGCGCGCCGTCGTCGTCCCGATGGACGGGTTCCACCTGGCCCAGACCGAGCTCGAACGGCTCGGGCGCGCGGACCGCAAGGGCGCACCGGACACGTTCGACGCCGCGGGCTTCGTCGCGCTGCTGACGCGGTTGCGGCACCCGGTCGACGGCGAGGTCGTGTACGCACCCGAGTACCGGCGCGACCTGCGCAACGGCGTCGCCGGGGCGATCGCGGTGCCGCCCGACGTGCCGCTCGTCGTCACGGAGGGCAACTACCTCCTGCTCGACGAGCACGGGTTCGGACCCGTCGCGGCGCTCCTGGACGAGTCCTGGTACCTCGCACCGGACGACGAGGTGCGGCTCGCGCGCCTCGTCGAGCGGCACGAGCGGTTCGGCAAGTCCGCCGACGCGGCGCGCGCGTGGTCGCACGGGCCCGACGAGCGCAACGCGGCGGTCATCGCCACGACGCGCAGCCGGGCCACGCTCGTCGTGCGTCCCACCTGACCTCCGGACGACCGGACCGCCGCACGACCGGAGCGCCGGACCCGCCGGTCGCCGTCGTCCGGGAGCGGCGCGGTGCGAGGATGGACGCGTGAGCTTCCCCGCGAGAGCAGTCGTCGACCTGTCCGCCATCGCCTCCAACGTGCGCTCGCTGCGCGCCCACGCGCCCACCGCGCAGGTCCTGGCAGTCGTCAAGGCCGACGCGTACGGGCACGGGCTGGTGCCGGCGGCGCGCGCGGCGGTCGCCGGGGGCGCGACGTGGCTCGGCACGGCGCAGCTCGGCGAGGCGATCGCGCTGCGCACCGCGGGCGTGACCGAGCCTCGCGTCCTCACCTGGCTGTACGCGCCGGGAGCGCCGCTGGCCCGCGCGATCGAGCTCGACGTCGACCTCGCGGTCTCGTCGGCGTCGGCGCTCACGGAGGTCGTCGCGGCCGCGCGCCTCGTGGGACGGACCGCGCGCGTGCACCTCAAGGTCGACACGGGCCTCGGCCGCAACGGCCTGACACCCGTGGACCTCGCCGACCTGCTGCCCGCCGCCCTGCGGGTGCAGGCGGAGGAGGCCGTCGCGCTCGTCGGGATCTGGTCGCACCTCGCGTTCGCCGACGAGCCCGAGCACGCGACCGTGCGCGCGCAGCACGAGGTGTTCGCCGACGCGGTCCGTCTCGCCGAGTCCGCCGGTGCGCGGCTCGAGGTGCGCCACCTCGCCAACTCCGCCGCGACCCTGACCTCGCCGCAGGTGCACTACGACCTCGTGCGGCCCGGTCTCGCGGTGTACGGACTGTCGCCCCTGCCGCAGCTCGGCGGCCCCGAGGACTTCGGGCTGGTACCCGCGATGACGCTCGAGGCCGAGCTCGCGACCGTCAAGCGCGTGCCCGCGGGGCACGGCGTCTCGTACGCGCACCAGTACGTCACGCCCGTCGACACCGTGCTCGGCGTCGTGCCGCTCGGGTACGCCGACGGCATCCCGCGCCACGCGTCGGGCCGGCCGGACCGGATGGGGGCGCCGATGCGCGTCGGCGACCGCACGCTCGGCATCGCCGGACGCGTGTGCATGGACCAGGTCGTGCTCGACCTCGGGCCCGACGCGAGCGAGCAGGCGGGCGACCGCGTCGAGCTGTTCGGGACCGGCCTCGAGGGCGGACCGACCGCGCAGGACTGGGCGCTCGCGGCCGACACGATCTCGTACGAGATCGTGTCCCGCCTGTCGACCTCGGTGCCGCGCGAGTACGTGGGGCTCGACCCGCAGACCGGCGCGGTCGTCGGCCAGGTCGAGGACGTGACGGCGGGTGACGCGCGATGAGCGGGCACCTGGCCGACGCGGGCGCGGCGCAGGGGGCGGCCGTGCAGACGGTCGTCGTCCGGCTGCCCGACGCGGGCACGACGCGCGCGTTCGGGCGGGCGCTCGCCGCGCAGCTGCGCGCCGGTGACCTCGTGATCCTCACGGGCGACCTCGGTGCGGGCAAGACCACGCTCACGCAGGGGATCGGCGCGGGTCTGGGCGTGCGCGGGCAGGTCGCGTCGCCCACGTTCATCATCGCGCGCGAGCACCCGGCGCTGCCGCGCCCCGACGGAACGCGCGGACCCGATCTCGTGCACGTCGACGCGTACCGGCTGGGCTCGCTCGACGAGGTCGAGGCGCTCGACCTCGAGTCGAGCCTCGACGAGGCGGTGACCGTGGTCGAATGGGGTGCGGGCTGGGTCGAGTCGCTGGCGACGGACCGGCTCGAGGTCGCGCTCACGCGCCCGCGCGGCGCGCAGCAGGAGCAGGCGAGGCCCGACGAGGACGACGCGGCCGAGGACGACGGCGGCGGCGGTGAGCGGGTCGCCACCGTGCGGGCGGTCGGAGAGCGGTGGACGGACGTCCCGCTCGCACAGGTGCTCGACCCGGCAGCCGCGGGTATCACCGCGGGGGACGCGGCCGGTGCGGCCGGGTCCGCCGGACCCGTGGCAGGCTGAGCGCCGTGCCTCTGCTCGCTCTCGACACCTCGTCGTCCGTCTCCGTCGCCGTCACGGACGACGACGGCCGGGCCCTGTCCCGCCGCCGCGCCGACCTGCCGCGGCACCACGCCGAGCTGCTCGCGCCGCTGGTCACCGAGGCGCTCGCGGACGCGGGCGTCGACCGCCTCGAGCTGTCCGCGGTCGTCGTCGGGACAGGCCCCGCGCCGTTCACCGGGCTGCGCGTCGGCCTCGTCACCGCGCGCACGCTCGCGCTCGCCCTCGGGATCGAGGCGCTCGGCGTGCCGAGCCTGGACGCGATCGCCGCGGCCGCGCTGCGGTTCGTGCCTGCGGACGTGCCGCTCGTCGTCGCGACCGATGCGCGTCGTCGTGAGGTCTACTGGGCCGCGTACCGGCGCGACGAGGCGGGGACGCTCGACGTCGTCGTCGACCCGCGCGTCGGGCCCGCCTCCGACGTGGCGGGTGAGCCATCCGTCGCGGGCGCCTGGGTCACGGGCGCCGGTGCGGCGCTGTACCCGGACGCGTTCGCCGGCCTGACGCGCGTGGACGCGACCGACGACCTCGACGCGGCCGAGCTCGTGCCGCTCGCGCTCGCTCGTCGTGCCGCAGGGCTCGACCAGCCCACGACCCCGCTCTACCTGCGCCGGCCGGACGCCGTGCCGTCGGCCGGCGCCAAGCGCGTCCTGGGATGAGCGCGGAGCCGCGGACGGGACGGGCCCTGCTGCGGCTGCGCCCGCTGACACCCGACGACGTGCCCGCGCTCGACATCCTCGAGAAGGAGCTCTTCGGTGCGGCGGCCTGGTCGACGGAGTCGCTCGCGCAGGAGGTGGTCGGCCCCGGGCGGTGGTACGTCGGTGCGCAGTACGACGCCGGTCCGCTCGTCGGGTACGCCGGGCTGTGGTTCGACGGCCTCGACGCGCAGGTGATGACCATCGGGACGGCCGCCGCCTACCAGGGCAGGGGTGTGGGCCGGGCGTTGCTCGACGCGCTCCTGGACCGTGCGCGCGAGCTCGGCGCGACGTCCGTGCTGCTCGAGGTGCGCGTCGACAACGAACCCGCGCTGCGGCTGTACCAGGGGGTGGGATTCACCCGGCTGGGCTTGCGCCGCGGGTACTACCAGCCGGAGAACAAGGACGCGTGGACCATGCGGCTCGACCTGGCCGCGACGCACGGGACGGGGGATCAGGGATGACGGACACGACCGACCGGACGGGCGCCGACGACGTGCGGGGCGCCGACGACGCCGCGCGCGCCGCGGTGCTGGTGGACGCGGTGACGCTCGCGGCGGCGCTGGGTGGCGACGAGCCGCCCGTGCTGCTGGACGTGCGCTGGGCGCTGGGCCGCACCGACGGGCACGAGCAGTACCTCGCGGGGCACCTGCCGGGTGCCGTGTACGTCGACCTCGACACCGAGCTCGCGGCGCCCCCGAGTGCCGAGCACGGGCGCCACCCGCTGCCGGACGTGGCCGCGCTCGAGGCCGCGGCGCGCCGCTGGGGCGTGCGCGAGGGTGCCGCGGTCGTCGCGTACGACGCGTCGGGCGGCACGTCCGCGGCGCGCGCGTGGTGGCTGCTGCGCTGGGCGGGCGTGCGCGACGTGCGCCTGCTCGACGGCGGCCTGGCCGCGTGGACCGCCGCCGGTCTGTCGCTCGAGCCCGGCGAGGTCGTGGTCGAGTCGGGTGACGTGGTGCTCGCGCCCGGCGCGCTGCCGACGATCGACGCGGACACCGCGGCCGGCTGGGTCCAGGACGGTGCGCTGCTCGACGCGCGTGCGGGCGAGCGGTACGCGGGCGACGTCGAGCCCGTGGACCCGCGGGCCGGTCACATCCCCGGTGCGGTCAGCGCGCCGACGGGGGAGAACCTCACCGAGCACGGCACGTTCCTGCCCGCCGACCGGCTGCGCGAGCGGTTCCGCGCGCTCGGGGCCGCCGCGGGCGCCCCGGTCGCGGTGTACTGCGGGTCGGGGGTCACGGCCGCGCACGAGGTCGCGGCGCTCGCGTCGATCGGCGTCGAGGCCGCGCTGTACCCCGGATCCTGGTCGCAGTGGTCGAACGACCCGAGCCGTCCGGTCGCCACCGGGCGCTGAGACGACGGACGCGCACGTCCCGCGGCGGGGACGTGCGCGTCCGGCTGCCGGGTCGGTCGTCGGCGGACGGTGGGTGTCAGGCCGTGGTGGAGACGTCCGCCCACGTGAGGCGCGGCGCGCGCGGGTAGGCGGTGCCCACGCCGTCGCGGTGGCCGACGAGCACGACGAGCTGCGACTGCCAGCCGGACTCGGCGAAGAACTCCGCGTCGATGCCCGCGGTGTCGACGCCGCCCATCGGGCCCGCGTCGAGGCCCGTCGCCCGCAGCGCGGTGATGAGGTAGCCGGTCTGGATCAGGGTGTTGGTCCGGGCGATGGTCGACCGCTGCTCGTCCTGGTCCTCGAGCGCGTCGGCCAGTGCGGTCAGGTGCGGCGCGAGCACGGGCATGTGGCGGTGGAACCCGGGGTCCGCGGCGACGACGAGGGTGAGCGGCGCGGCGAGGATCCGGTCGCGGTTGCCTTCGGCGGCGTGCGCGGCGAGCCGCGCCTTGGCGTCGTCGGAGCGCACGACGAGCAGGCGCATCGGCGTGGTGTTCATGGCCGTCGGACCCCACTTGAGCAGGTCGTAGACCGCTGCGAGCTCCTCGTCGGAGACGGGCTCGTCGGTGAAGGCGCCCACGGTGCGCGCCTCGCGGAACAGGAGGTCGGCGACCTCGTCGGCGACCGCGTACGGCGGTGCCGGGAAGTCGAGGGCGTCGATCGTCGAGGTCTCAGTCGTCATAGTTCACTTGAAGCGTCAAGTAAGTTGCGGTCTTCCCGCTCGTGCTGTGACGCTCGTCACGCGGCGTCGTGCGCTCGGTTCGGGCGCCGTCGCTCGGGGACCTACAGTGGTCGCCATGCCTGTCAGCGAGCCGCTCGTCCTGGGGATCGAGACGTCGTGCGACGAGACCGGGGTCGCGCTCGTGCGCGGGTACGACCTCCTGGTCGACGCGGTCGCGTCGTCGGTCGACGAGCACGCGAGGTTCGGCGGGATCATCCCCGAGATCGCCTCGCGCGCCCACCTCGAGGCGATGGTCCCGACGATCGAGCGTGCGCTGACGACCGCCGAGGTCACGCTCGACCAGGTGGACGCGATCGCCGTGACCGCCGGTCCCGGGCTCGTCGGCCCGCTCACGGTGGGCGCCTCGGCCGCCAAGGCGCTCGCGATCGGGCTCGACAAGCCGCTGTACGGGGTGAACCACGTGATCGGCCACGCGGTCGTCGACGAGCTCGTCGACGGCCCGTTCCCCGAGCGGGTCATGGCGCTCGTCGTGTCCGGCGGTCACTCGTCGCTCCTGCTGATCGACGACACGGTGAACGTCACCGAGCTCGGCTCGACGCTCGACGACGCAGCGGGGGAGGCGTTCGACAAGGTCGGCCGCCTGCTCGGCCTGCCCTACCCGGGCGGGCCCCACATCGACCGGCTCGCGCGCGAGGGCGACCCCGAGGCGATCCGCTTCCCGCGCGGCCTGACCGCCGCCAAGGACCAGGCCGAGCACGCCACGGACTTCTCCTTCTCGGGCCTCAAGACGGCCGTCGCGCGCTGGGTCGAGGCGCGCCAGGACGCGGGCGAGGAGCTCCCCCTCGCGGACGTGTCCGCGTCGTTCGCCGCGGCCGTCGCGGACGTGCTCACCGCCAAGACGATCGCCGCGTGCCGCGCGCACGACGTGCGCACGCTCGTCGTCGGCGGCGGCTTCTCCGCCAACTCCCAGCTGCGCGACATGGCCGCGGCGCGCTGCGCCGAGGCGGGCATCGAGTTGCGCATCCCGCCGATCCGGTTCTGCACCGACAACGGCGCGATGATCGCCGCGCTCGGCTCGGCCGTCGTGCGGCGCGGGATGCGCCCGTCGTCGCTCGAGATCCCGGTCGACTCCTCGATGCCGCTCACGCAGGTCCTCGTCTAGGTCCGCCCCGCACCGTCGTCGGGCCGGCGCCGACGACGCTGACCCGGCGCGCCCGGCGGGGGTGCAGATCCGCACAGTTAGGTCGGAAGTCACTCGCGACGCGCGGTGCTGCGTTCCTAGCGTGGCGGTGGGCGCAACGTGGTGTCCCACGTGCGCGGTGCGCGGGCGACGAGGCTCGCGTGCTGTCGTCCCGGCGACGAGGAGGCGTACGTGAGCGTGCACCACCCCACCGGCCGCGAGCGGATCACCGTGACGGTCGACGGGCACGAGGTCGAGGCCGGCGCCGGCCTGACGATCCTGCAGGCGCTCGCGGCCGAGGGGATCGCGATCCCCTCGCTGTGCCACGACGTACGGCTCGAGCGGTCGAACGCAAGCTGCGGCCTGTGCGTGGTCGAGGTGGCGACGGGGCAGGCGGGCGCGGGCTCCGGGCAGGTGCGCGACGTCAAGGCCTGCCTGACGCCGCTGACGCCGGGCATGGTCGTCACGACGAGGTCGTCGCGCCTGGAGGCCTACCGCAAGGTCCGGCTCGAGCAGCTGCTCGCCGACCACAACGCGGACTGCGTCGCGCCGTGCGTGCAGACGTGCCCGGCGAACGTCGACGTGCAGACCTACCTCCAGCACGTCGCGGACGGCAACTACGAGGCCGCCGTGCGGGTCATCAAGGACCGCAACCCGTTCCCGTCGGTGTGCGGGCGCGTGTGCCCCCACCTGTGCGAGTCCGCGTGCCGACGCAACCTCGTCGACGAGCCCGTGGCGATCAACTACGTCAAGCGGTTCGCGACCGACTGGGACATGGCGCGCGAGACACCGTGGATCCCGCGGACCGCGCCGGCCACGGGCAAGCGGATCGCCGTGATCGGTGCGGGACCGTCGGGCCTGTCCGCGGCGTACTACAGCGCGCTCGCGGGGCACGCGGTCACGGTGTTCGAGAAGCAGGAGCACGCCGGCGGGATGATGCGCTACGGCATCCCCGAGTACCGGCTGCCCAAGGCGACGCTCGAGGCGGAGATCGACGTCATCCGCGCCCTCGGCGTGCGGGTCGTGACCGGCAAGGCGCTCGGCACCCACCTGAGCCTCGAGGACCTGCGTCGCGACTTCGACGCGGTGTTCCTGGCGATCGGCTCGTGGCGTGCGACGCCGCTGCGCATCGACGGGGAGAACCTCGACGGCGTGTGGCTCGGCATCCAGTACCTCGAGCGCGTCGCGAAGGGCGACGAGATCCCGCTGGGCCGCACGGTCGTCATCGGCGGCGGCAACACCGCGATCGACTGCGCACGCACCGCGCTGCGCACGGGTGCGTCGCACGTGCGGCTCGTCTACCGGCGCACGCGCGAGGAGATGCCCGCCGAGCCGTTCGAGGTCGAGGAGGCCGTCGCCGAGGGCGTCGAGATGCTCTACCTGACGGCGCCCGAGCGGATCAGCGCCGACGAGTCCGGCACCAAGCGCCTCACGTGCCTGCGCATGGAGCTGGGCGAGGCAGACCGCACCGGCCGGCGCCGTCCCGTGCCGGTCGAGGGCAGCGAGTTCGACATCGAGGCCGACACGATCATCGGCGCGATCGGCCAGAGCACCGACACGGGCTTCCTGTACTACGAGAACCCCGTGCACATCAGCTCGTGGGTGCGCGGCCGCCCCGCGCACGGCGCCGAGGAGGCCGCGTACGCGGACCTGCCCGTGCGGCTCAACCAGTGGGGCGACGTCGAGGTCGACGGCCGGACCATGCAGTCCTCCGAGGACAAGATCTTCGCGGGCGGCGACTGCGTCACCGGCCCCGCCACGGTCATCCAGGCCGTCGCGGCCGGGCGCCGGGCCGCCGCGGCGATGTCGGACTTCGTCCTGCGCGGCTACGTGCGACCCGGCCACGAGGACTACTCGTGCTCGCGCGGCACGCTCGAGGACCTGCCGCGCCACGAGTTCGAGGACGTCGTGCGCGTGGCGCGCGCGAGCATGCCGTCGATCCCGCTCGCCGAGCGGCTCGCCGGCTTCGACGAGGTCGAGACCGGGCTGACCGAGGAGCAGGCGCGCACCGAGGCGGCGCGCTGCCTGTCGTGCGGCTGCGCCAAGCAGGACTGCTGCCAGCTGCGCGACGAGGCGACCGCGCACGGCGTCGTCTTCGAGACCCCGCTGCACGTGCGGCCCTACGAGCCCGTCGTCGCGGACCACCCGTTCATCGTGCGCGACAACAACAAGTGCATCGCGTGCGGCCGGTGCGTCACGGCGTGCGCCGAGATCGAGGGACCCGGGGTCCTCGCGTTCCAGTACCACGAGGGCCGCCTCGTCGTCGGCACGCACAACGGGCTGCCGCTCGACCAGACCGACTGCGTCTCGTGCGGGCAGTGCGTGCGCGCGTGCCCGTGCGGCGCGCTCGACTACGTGCGCGAGCGCGGCGACGTGTTCACCGCGATCAACGACCCGAACACGGTCGTCGTCGGCTTCGTCGCGCCTGCCGTGCGCTCGGTGATCGCCGCGGAGTACGGCATCGAGCCGGCCGAGGCGAGCGCGTTCATCGCCGGGATGATGCGCAAGGTCGGCTTCGACAAGGTCTTCGACTTCTCGTTCGCGGCGGACCTGACGATCCTCGAGGAGACCACCGAGTTCCTCGACCGGGTGGGGCGCGGGGGCGTGCTGCCGCAGTTCACGTCGTGCTGCCCGGGCTGGGTCAACCTCGTCGAACGGCGCTACCCCGAGCTCATCGACCACCTGTCGAGCTGCAAGAGCCCGCAGCAGATGATGGGCACGACCGTGAAGCACCACTTCGCGCAGCAGGCCGGGATCGCGCTCGACGACCTGTACGTCGTGTCGATCGTGCCGTGCATCGCCAAGAAGTACGAGGCCGCGCGTCCCGAGTTCGCGCGCGACGGCGTGCGTGACGTCGACGCGGTCCTCACCACGACCGAGTTCCTCGAGATGATGCAGATGCTGCGGCTCGAGCCCGCGGACGTCGAGCCGGGCGAGTTCGACGAGCCCTACGCGCGCGTCTCGGGCGCGGGCGTGCTGTTCGGCGCGTCGGGCGGTGTCGCCGAGGCGGCGCTGCGCATGGCGGTCGAGAAGCTCACGGACGAGCCGCTCGTCGAGCACCTCGACTTCCACGAGCTGCGCGGCACGGCGGGCCTCAAGGAGGCGACCGTCAGCGCAGGGGGAGTCGACGTACGCGTCGCGGTCGTCTCGGGGCTGGGCAACGCCGAGCCGCTCATCCGGCGCGTGATCGCGGGCGAGGACGTCGGGTACGACCTCGTCGAGATCATGGCGTGCCCCGGCGGCTGCGTGAGCGGTGCGGGCCACCCCGTGCCGACGTGCGCCGACGAGACGCCCGGCCGCCAGCAGGTGCTCGTCGACATCGACCAGCTCTCGCCGATCCGCAAGTCGCAGGAGAACCCCGACATCCTGCGGCTCTACGACGAGTTCTACGGCGCGCCGGCCTCGCCGCTCGCGCACGAGCTCCTGCACACGACGTACGCGCCGTTCCGCGGGTGACCCCGCCCGAGGTGAGGAGGACCGGCATGGTGCGGACCGTGCGGTGGAGCCGAGGACTGGTCGCGGTCGCGTCGGCACTCGCGCTGCTCGTCGGGTGCGGGACGGCCCCGTCGTCCCCGGGCGCGTTGGCGTCGGCGACCGAGGCCGGACCGACGCCATTCGCGGCGCCATCCGCGACGCCGTCCGAGCAGGTGGCCGAGCGGGTCACCGTCCGGGTAGCCGCGCTGTCCGGGCCGACGACGATCGGGCTCGTCGGGCTCATGCGCGAGGCCGACGCCGGGACGGGCCGGCAGGACTACGAGGTCACCACCTACGGGACGCCCGACGAGGTCGTCCCGCTGCTCGTCAAGGGTGAGGTGGACGTCGCGCTGCTGCCGGCGAACCTCGCGGCGGTCGTGCACCAGCAGACCCGGACCGACGACGGACCCGCGGTCCAGGCGGTCGCGGTCAACACGCTCGGCGTCCTGTCGGTGCTCGAGCACGGCACGGCCGTGGCCTCGCTGTCCGACCTGCGCGGCCGGACCGTGTACTCGACGGGCAAGGGCGCGAGCCCGCAGTACGTGCTCGAGCACCTGCTGCGCCAGTCCGGCCTGACGCCCGGCACCGACGTGACGGTCGAGTACAGGTCGGAGGCCACCGAGGTCGCGGCGCTGCTGGCCGCGACACCGGGTGCCGTCGGGGTCCTGCCGCAGCCGTACGCCACGGGCGTCGTCGCCGGGCACGCCGACGTGCGCGTCGCGATCGACCTCACGCAGGCGTGGACGGACCTCGGCAACACGTCCCGGCTCGTCACCGGCGTGACCGTGGTCCGCACGGCGTTCGCCGCCGAGCACCCGCAGGCGCTCGCGGACTTCCTCGCGGACGACGAGGAGTCGGTCGCGTTCGTCAACGACTCACCCGCGCAGGCGGCCGAGCTCGTGGTCGCGGCGGGCATCGTCCAGGCGGCGCCCGTCGCGCAGGCCGCGATCCCCGCGTGCCACGTCGTGCACCTGACGGGCGACGAGCTGCGCCCCGCGCTCGAGGGCTACCTGAGCGTGCTGCACGCGGCGCAGCCGAAGTCCGTCGGCGGCGCGATGCCCGGCGACGACTTCTACCTCGACGTGGGCTAGCGGGTGCTCGACGTGGGCGGCACGGGCGGCGTGCGCGACCGGACCGGTCGCACGGGCGTCGGCGCGAGGCCGCCCCGGCTCACGCGGCGCGTGCGAGCGGTCGTGGCCGTCGGGTGCTGGCTCGTCGTGTGGCAGGTCGCCTCGGTGGCACTGGACCAGCCGATCCTGCTCGTCGGGCCGTGGGAGGTCCTGGTCCGGCTCGTCGAGCTCGTCCCGACGGGCGCGTTCTGGGCGACCGTCGGGCGCACCTTGGCGGACGTCGTCCTCGGCTTCACGGCCGCCGCGCTCGTCGCCGTCGCGCTCGCGGCCGCGGCAGCCGCCTCGCGCTGGGTGGACGCGCTGCTCGCGCCGCTCATCGCCACGACCCGTGCGACGCCCGTCGTGGCGTTCATCATCCTGGTCCTGCTGTGGACCGACGCGTCGCACCTGGCGACCGTCGTCGCGTTCCTCATGGCGCTGCCGGTCCTGTACACGAACGTGCTCGAGGGCATCGCCCACCGCGACGCGCGGCTGCTCGAGATGACGCGGGTGTTCGCGGTGCCGTGGCCGCGCCGGGTCGCGGCCGTGGACGTACCCGGTGTGCTGCCGTACTTCGTCGCGGGCTGCCGCACGGGCATCGGGCTCGCGTGGAAGAGCGGGATCGCGGCCGAGGTGATCGGGCTGCCCGTCGGCACCATCGGCGAGCAGATGTACCAGGCCAAGCTCTTCCTGGCGACGGCCGACCTGTTCGCGTGGACGGTCGTGGTCGTCGTCCTCGCCGCGCTCACCGAACGCGTGGTGCTCGCGCTGCTGGAACGCGCGCGGCGACGGCTCGCGGGCGAGCCCGCGCCGCCGCTCGTCGACCCGGCGGGAGGTGCGCGATGAGTGCTCCGCGCGACGCCAGCGCGCGGCACGAGGCGATCGCGCTGCACGACGTCACCGTGCGCTACGGCGCGCAGGTGGTCCTGGACCGCGTCTCGCTCGAGCTGCCCACCGGCACGACGACCGCACTGACAGGCCCCAACGGCGTCGGGAAGACGACGACCGTGCGCGTGCTCCTCGGGCTGGTGCGGCCCTCGTCGGGCCGGGTGTCCGGCCTGGACACGTGCACGCGGGCCGCCGCGTTCCAGGAGGACCGGCTGTGCGAGCACCTGTCCGCCGCGGCGAACGTGCGGCTCGTCCTGCCGCGGTCCGCCGGGTCCGCGGTCGAGGACGGGCTGCGCGCGGTCGGGCTCGACGAGGCCGCGTGGCACGTCCGGGTGCGCGCGTTGTCGGGCGGGCAGCGACGACGCGTCGCGCTCGTCCGCGCGCTGCTGCCACCGGCCGACCTGGTCGTGCTCGACGAGCCGTTCGTCGGGATCGACGCCGCGAGCCGCGACGCGGTGCTGGCCTGGACCCGCGAGCGGCTGGCCGGGCGCACCGCGCTCGTGGTGACCCACGACCCCGCCGAGGTCGCCGCCCTCGGTGCGACGCTCGTGCGACTCGACGCGCCGCGCACGGTGCGCGACCAGGACGTTGCCTAGCAGCCCCTCGGCGTGCGTCCGCGCGTGCTGCGCAGGTGCCGGTCCCCGGTTGTCCACAGGTCGGGGGACGTGCCCGACCGCGCGCGGCCGGACCCCGTTAGCGTGACGCCCCGGACCGATCCGGCAGGGGGACGCATGCGGGTGGAGATCGACTCGGAGACGGTGGCACGCAGCGTGCGCACGCTCGACCGGACGGTCGACCGGCTCGACGAGATCGTGGCACGGACGCGGGCGCTCGCGGCGGACCAGAGCGCGGCGACGTGGTCGACGCTGCCCGCGGCCGAGCGGTTCGCCGCGACGTACGGCGAGGGGATCGACGCGCTCGCGGACCGGCTCGCCGCCGCACGGACCGCCGCCGCCGACGCACGGAGCGCGCTCACCGGCTCGGTGCGTGCGCTCGTGGGGCTCGACGAGACGATCTTCGCCGAGCTCCAGCGCCTCGCCGCGGGCACGTCTGGCTCGTCGGTGCGCGACACGCGCCCGGTGCTCCGGGTGTACCCGGGCGCCGCGACGGCGTCCGTGGGTGGGCTGTCGTGACGAGCGTGAACCGTGCGCCGTCGTCCGACGGGCCGGCGGCGCGCGAGCTCGCCGGCGCGCTGGACGGTGCGCCGGCGCAGGCGCACGCCGACGCGGGGCAGCTCGAGGGCGTGGCCACGGCCCTCGAGGAGGTCGGGGCGACGCTCCGGCGGCTCGCGGGCGACCTCGGCATCGGCGGCACGTCCGCGCAGGCGGCGCGGGACGGCGTCGCGAGCCTGGCGGCGAGCGTGCTCGGCGCCGCCGACACCGCGGACGCGCTCGGTGCGGCGGCGGCGCGCGCCGCGGGAGCCCTCGCACGTGCCCGCACCGACTACGAGACCCTGCCTGCGGGCGAGCTGACCGCCGCGGAGCGTCAGGCGCTGATCGAGTCGGGTGCGGGCCCCGGCCTCTCGTCGATCGTGGCGGCGCGTGCTGCCGAGCGCGAGCGCGTCGCGACCACCGCGCTCGCGACCGTCGGCGCGGCGATGGACGACGCCTCCGACCGTGTCCGGGCGGTGGCGCCGGGCGACGCGGGCACTGCGCGGGGCGCCGCGCCGGACGAGCCCCGCGACGGTCGACCCGGTGGTGCGTCGCCCGTGCCGGTCGTGCCTGGTGTGCCGACGCCGGTGACGGGACCCGTCCCGCACCCGCCTATCCCGCACCCGCCCGTCCCGCACCCGCCCGTCCCGCACCCGCCCGTCCCGCACCCGCCCGTGCTGCGGCCACCTGCGCCGACCGGCCCCGAGCCAGTCGGCGCACCGCCGACGTTCGGGATGGAGCCGCCCGCGCCGGTGCACCGGACCGAGCCGGTCGAGCGGCCGGTCCCACTCGACCGGCTCCCGCCGCTCGCTCCCGGCCTCTCCGTCGTGCCCCCGGCGTAAGGGTCGACCTGCTCGCGTCGTGAGGCATCCGCTGTGCCGACGGTCGCGGACAGCCGTCGTCAGGTCTGAGCGCGGACCAGGTCGCGCAGCGGGTGCAGGTCGGGGATCGTCCACGTCGGTGCGTGGTCGCCGCTCGGCGCGTCGCGACCCGTCCGGTCCACCCACACGCTGCGGATCCCCAGGCCGTGCGCGCCCGCGACGTCGCTCGTGAGCGAGTCGCCGACGTGCACGACCTCGTCGGGGCCGAGCCCGAGCAGCCCGAGCGCGTGCTCGAACGACGGCGCCGCGGGCTTGTAGGCGCGCGACTGCTCGCTCGTGACCCGCAGCGGCACGTCGAGGCGAAGATGGGCGAGCGCGGCGAGCAGGACGTCGTCGTCGACGTCCGAGACGAGGCACACCGGGACGGGAGGGTCGGCCAGGAGCTCGAGCGCGTCGGGGTAGGCCTGCGGCGCGGTCCACTGCGCGTACAGGGTGTCGAGCAGCGCGTCGAGGTCGAGGTCCTGCTCGCGCGAGCGGAGCGTGCGGGCGAGCGAGTCCCGTGCGAGGTCGCGCAGACGGCGGAACGCGTCCCCGTGCGCCTCGTCGGCCAGCCGCTGGTACTCCTGCGACCACGCGGTCGAGACCTCGTGGCGGGGGATCCCGGTCGCGGCGGCGACGTCGGCGCACACCGCGGCGAACCGCTCGTCGTCGTCGTGCACGACCGTCCCGTAGAAGTCGAGCAGCAGCCCCCTGATCGTCACTCCGGAAAACCTAGCGACAGCGCTGGCTAGTCTCGCCGCATGTACGTCCCCGTGTTCAACGCGATCACCGACGACGACGCGCGTGCGCTGGTGGGGGAGGTCGGCTCGGCCGAGCTCGTGACGGTCGGACCGGACGGCTTCCCGCTCGCGACGCTCCTGCCCGTGCTGTGGCACGACGACCGGCTCGTCGCGCACATGGCGCGCGGGAACCCGCAGTGGCGGTCGATCGAGCCGGGCGCGCCGGGCCTCGCGATCGTCGCGGGACCGCAGGCGTACGTCTCGCCGTCCTGGTACGCCTCCAAGGCGGAGCACGGCCGGGTCGTGCCCACGTGGAACTACTCCGCGGTGCACCTGACGGGCCGCGTCACGGTGCACGACGACCCGGCGTGGCTGCGCGACCTGCTGACGCGGCTGACCGACGCGCACGAGGCCCACCGCGCTCAGCCGTGGGCCGTGACGGACGCGCCGGAGGTCTTCGTGGCCAAGCAGCTGCGCGCGATCGTGGGCATCGAGCTCGTCGTCGAGCGGGTCGAGGGCAAGGCGAAGCTCAGCCAGAACCGCTCGGACGCCGACCAGGCGGGTGTCGTCGCGGGCCTGCGTGCGCAGGGCGGGCACGACGCGGTCGCGGACGCCATGGTGGCGGCTCGTCGGTGACCCCGCGGCTGCGGCGACGGGGCCACCGCGCGCCGCCGCACGCGCGGCCCACCGGTGTGCGACGTCGCACCCGTTCGCCCGAGGGGCTTGCGTCCGGGTGTCATCCCGCCTAACGTACAACCACATGGTTGTAGAAAAGCTGGACCGCAGAGAGCTCGACGACGAGGAGGTCGACCGCCTCTTCGGTGCGCTCGCGGATGCCACGCGGCGCGACATCGTCGCCCGCGTGCTGCGGGAGGAGCACTCGGTCTCCGCGCTCGCGCGGCGGTACGAGATGAGCTTCGCGGCGGTCCAGAAGCACGTGGCCGTGCTCGAGCGGGCAGCGCTCGTGCACAAGCGGCGGCGAGGGCGTGAGCAGATGGTCAGCGGCGACGTCGAGGCGATCCGGGCGGCAGCCCGGTACCTCGACGCGTACGAGGCGATCTGGCGCGGCCGCGTCGACCGCATCGTCGACCTCCTGGCGCAGGACGCCCGGCCGGACGACCCGAGGGATGCACAGGACGAGCAGCACGACTAGGGAGCACCGATGACCGTCGTCAGCACGACCCAGGACACCGAGGCGCTGAGCCTCGTGATCGTCAGCGAGCTCACGGCCCCGCCGCAGCGGGTCTGGCAGGTGTGGGCCGACCCGCGCCAGCTCGAGCGGTGGTGGGGACCGCCGGAGTGGCCCGCGACGGTCGTCGACCACGACCTGCGCGCCGGCGGTCGCACGTCGTACTACATGACGGGCCCGGACGGCTCGAAGGCCCACGGCTGGTGGACGGTGGTGTCCGTCGACGAGCCGCGCTCCATCGCGTTCGACGACGGGTTCGCCGACGACTCCGGCCACCCCGCGCAGGACATGCCCGTCACGAGGGTCGAGGTGGCCTTCGAGGAGATCCCGACCGGCACGCGCATGAGCGTGACCTCACGGTTCCCGACGCTCGAGGCGCTCGAGCAGATGGTCGGCATGGGCATGCTCGAGGGCATGACGCTGGCGCTCGGCCAGATCGACGCCGTCCTCGCCGACGCCTGAGCACGACGAACCGGCCCCGCGCGACGCGCCCGACGGTGCGTCGCGCGGGGTTGCGCGCGCCACGACTCGTCCGCTCGGGTGACGTCTCGGGTCGCCGCGCCGCCGTGAGCCGGAGTTCCTCGACATCGCCGCCGGGCTGACGATCAGGAGGGCATGAGCCTCGACCTGCTGCTCGTCGTGCCCGCGGCGGTGCTCGCCTTCTGGTGCATCGCGACCGCCGTCGCGCCGCGCTCGCGGCGCACCGCGACCGTGCGGCCCGTCCACCGCGCGACGCTGGGCGCGGGCGACGACCGGCCAGGCCTCGGCATCCTGGTGCCGGACGCCGAGGCGGTCGTCGAGGGCCCGCGGATGATCGCGGCCGACCTCGACGGGGGAGCGCTCACGATCGAGCTCCTCGGTCCCGTCGAGCGACCGTGCGACGCCACGCAGCCGCCGGGCGGCCTGCCCGCCGCGGAGGACCGCGCGCGCTCGTCGGCGCGCGACCCGTGGGGCGAGCCCGACGACCTGGCGCCGGCGACGGTCGAGCAGATCGTCACGGCCGCGGGGCAGATGTGGCGCCGCACGGTCGAGACCGCGCTCGCGACGACCGTGACCGACCTGCACGTGGACCACGCCGGGTGGGCGTTCGTCGTGCGGCTCGTCGGCGGGCCCGACCACGCGCACCTGCTGGCCGCGGCCGAGGGCGTGCTCGCGAGCTGGCGCTGGCTCGACCCGGTCCCCGCGCGCCGCACGGTGGACTGAGGCCTCCACCCGGCTCCCGGACCGGCGTCAGAGCGGGCGGCCCGCTCGGAGCTCGGCGACGAGCGAGGCCACGACCGCGTCGAGCTCGCCCGCGTTACGACGCGCGACGGCGCGCTGGCGCTGGTAGGACGCGCCACGGCGCAGGATCACGCGGACCCGCTCGAGCTCGGCCGAGCACCCGAGGCGCTCGGCGACCGGGGCGAGCACGGTCAGCCAGTGCGCGACCGAGTCCGTGACGAGCTCCTCGTCGCCCTCGCCGTTCGTGATGATGATCGCGTCCATGCCGTAGCGCGCCGAGCGCCACTTGTTCTCCTGCACGAACCACGTGGGCATCGAGGGCAGCGGCTCGCCCGCGTCGACGAGCGACGAGAAGTACTCGACGAAGCAGTGGGTGAGAGCTGCGATCGCGGTGACCTCGAGCAGGTTCGTCGCGCCGTCGGCGATGCGCATCTCGAGCGTGCCGAACCGCGGTGCGGGCCGCACGTCCCAGCGCACCTCGTCGAACTGGTCGATCACGCCTGTGTGCAGCATGTCCCCGACGTACTGCTCGAGCTGCGCCCACTCGTCGAACTGGTACGGCAGCCCCGCGGTCGGCAGCTGCTGGAACAGCAGCGCGCGGTTCGAGGCGTACCCGGTGTCCTTGCCGCCCCAGAACGGCGACGAGGCCGACAGCGACTGGATGTGCGCGAAGACCGTGAGCATCGCGCGCGAGATCGGCAGCACCTTGGCGCGGTCCTCGATGCCGACGTGCACGTGCACGCCGTAGATGAGCATCTGCCGACCCCACCACTGCGTGCGGTCGATGAGGGTCGCGTAGCGCTGCTTGTCGCTGACCTTCTGCGTGCTCCACTGGGCGAACGGGTGCGTGCCGCCGCCCATGAGCTCGATGCGCAGGGGTGCGGCCGCCGCGGCGACCTCGTCGAGCGCGCGCTTGAGGTCCGCGCCCGCCTCACCGACGGTGCGGCACTTGCCGGACGACACCTCGACCGTGTTGCGCAGCAGCTCCTGCGTGATGTTCGGGTGGTCGGTCCCGACGATGTCGAAGATCGCCTGCGCGGCCTGGCGCAGGTCGCCGGAGTCGGCGTCGACGAGCGCGACCTCCCACTCCAGGCCCACGGTCGACCGCTCGCTGTGCGCGAACGGCAGCGGGACGGGTGCGGCCATCAGGAGCCTCCCGGAGCGTTCGTGCTCGTGACCTCGTCCCCGACGGGCTCGACGACGAGGACGGTCTGGTGACCGGCGACGCGCGTGAGGACGATCGTGCCCGTCGCGTCGCCGCGCAGGTCGAGCTGGCGGCGCAGCTGCTCGGGCACGACGGCCGTGCCGCGCTTCTTGATCGTGAGGCGTCCGACGCCGCGCTCGCGCAGGTAGGTGCGCAGGCGCTTGAGCCCGAACGGCATCCGGTCCAGCACCCGGTAGGCCGTCGCGAACGGGGTCGCCGCGAGCTCGTCGGACGTCACGTAGGCGATGGTGGGGTCGACGAGTCTGCCCCGCACCTCGAGCGCGACGTCGCCGACCAGGCCCGCGCGGATGACCGCGCCGTCGGGCTCGTACAGGTACGTGCCGACCTCACCGACGTGCGCGTGCGCGACCTCGTCGGGCGCGAGGACGTGCGGCTGCCCGCCGACGAGCACGAGCGCCGACCGGCCCGGCCCCTCGGGTGCGAGCGGACCGAACCAGAGCCCCAGCTCGACGACGTCCCCGTCGACCGAGACCCACTGCGCCCGCGCGTCGTCGGGCAGGTCGCGGTGTGCGATGCCCGGGCCGAGCTTGAGGCCGAGCGCGGGGACGCGCTCGCGGACGGCGAGGACCGCGTCCAGGGGCGGCGCGTACGCCGCGGGGTCGAAGACGCGTGAGCCGCCGGCGCGGCGGGCCGGGTCGGCGTACACACCGTCGACGCCCGTGAGGTCGAGCGTGAGCCCGTCGGTGTGCCGCACCTCGACCTCGGGGAAGTGGCGCAGGTTCACGGTGGCGATCGCCGCGGTCATCTCGTCGAGCTCGGCGGCCGTGACGCGCAGGCCGACCCCGGCGAACGCGAGCGCGTCCGCGCCGATGCCGCACGTGAGGTCCGCGACGTGCGCGAGTCCCGCGTCGCGGTACCGACGCGCGTGGTGCGCGCCGACCTCGAGGCGGGTGGCCTGCTCGAGCCCCGCGGGGGTGAAGAGCATGCCGTCGGCGAAGTCGCCGAGCTTGGCGCGCGCCTTGCCCCGCAGCCGCGACTGCGTGAGCGCGGCCGCGACGAGCGAGGGGTGCAGCCCCTCGGCGCGCAGGCGCTCGCCCAGCGGCATCGCGAGGCGCTCGTCGTACGGCGGCAGGGCGGACAGCAGCGCCCACCCGTCCGGGGTGAGCAGCCGGCTGAGGCCGTCGGCATCCATGACGGCGATCCTTGCACCCGCGGGGTGGTGCGCGGGACCTGCACGGTCGTCGCGGACGGATCAGGCCGACGCCCGTCGCGGAGGATTAGCACTCACCTTGACCGAGTGCCAGGCGGTTCCTAGAGTGAGGAACTGGCACTCTCGCTTCGAGTGTGCCAGCGCGCCAGGTCTCCGGCACCCGCGACGACGGTGGCTGAGCGCGACCCCACGGAACCACTCAACACACGCGAAGGGGAGGTCCGCAGTGTCGGTCTCCATCAAGCCGCTCGAGGACCGGATCGTCGTGAAGCCCCTGGAGGCGGAGACGACGACGGCCTCGGGTCTGGTCATCCCGGACTCCGCCAAGGAGAAGCCCCAGGAGGGCGAGGTCCTCGCGATCGGTCCGGGTCGGATCGACGACAAGGGCAACCGCGTCCCGCTCGACGTCGCTGTCGGTGACAAGGTCATCTACTCGAAGTACGGCGGCACCGAGGTCAAGTACGCCGGCGAGGAGTACCTCATCCTCTCGGCGCGCGACGTCCTGGCGGTCGTCGTCAAGTGATCCTGCGCCGGCCCGCGTGAGCGGGTCGGACGACGCGAAGGCCCCCGTCCTGCTGGACGGGGGCCTTCGTGGTTCCCCGGTGGGTCCGGAGCTGTGGGGCGCGGTGAGCGCCGGGTCCGGCCGTGACGGCCGGGTGGTTCAGGTCACGCAGTGGCGCAGCAGGCCGTGGTGCGGTCAGGCCGTGGTGCAGTCAGGCCGTGGTGCAGGTCAGGCCGTGGTGCGGGCGACGACGGTGCGGCCGCGCTGGGCGAGCAGCGCCGCTCGCTCGTCCTCCGACAGCCCGCCCCAGACGCCGTAGGGCTCGCGGACCGCGAGCGACTGCTCACGGCACTGCTCGATCACGGGGCACGTGGCGCACACGGCCTTGGCGGCCTCGGCGCGACGACGGCGAGCCGACCCGCGCTCGCCCTCGGGGTGGAAGAACAGGTCCTGGTCTGCGTCGCGGCAGGCTCCTTCGAACTGCCACTCCCACAGGTCCATCACGGGTCCGGGCAAGCGCGAGATCTCGGCCATGGGTCCTCCTCGTCGGTCGTCCGGCTGCGGATCCGGGCGATCGGTTGGCTGCAGTGATGCAGGCGGTGCTCGTCAGGGTGCTGCGTGATGCGGTGCTGCTCGGTGCTTCAGGCGGTGAGGTGCTGCTGTGTGCCGGCTCGTGGTGTCGGGAGCCGCCGGTGGTGCGTGGTACCAGGTTCGTGTTGTCAAGAGCCGTCGGACCTACCTCGTCGCGACGTGTGACCAGACGCTACAACCGCGCCAGAATCCGGTCAAGAGTCGTTCGCAAGATGGTCGTTGACGCGATCTGCTGCCCATCCTTGTCCCGATTTGACACGATCGGGTGACGCGATCCGAGTTGCCGCGCGCGATCCTGACGCGTTCGGGCTGGCAGAATCGCGCCATGACCTTGTCGCCGGACGACGGCTCAGTCGTGCCCGAGCACGACGACGGCGACCCCACCCCCGAGGTCGCTGCCCCCGTGCACCACGCCGCACCCCTGACGGTCGCGGCGGTCGCCGCGCGCCTCGGGGTCGCCCCCGCGACGCTGCGCACGTGGGACCGTCGCTACGGGCTCGGGCCGTCCGAGCGCTCGGCCGGGTCGCACCGGCGCTACTCGGTCGCCGACGTCGAGCGGCTGCTCGTCATGCGCCGGCTGACCCTCGACGGCGTCGCGCCCGGGGACGCCGCGCGGATCGCGAGCGTCGCGGACGTCGACGTGCCCGCGGCGGGGACCGGACGTCGAGCCGCGGTGTCACCCGTCCGAGGCCGCGCGGTGGCGGCTGCGGTCGTGGGCACGCCGACCGCGCTGGTGGACGCCGCGCTCGAGGACGACGCCGCGACGTGCCGCGCGATCGTGTCCCTCGCGCACGGCGCCGGGACCCAGGAGCTCGAACGGTGGTGGACCGAGCTGCTCGAGCCCGCCCTGACCGAGCTCAGCCGCCGCACCGTCGTCGACCGCCCGGGCGCCGACGCGGCACTCACGGTGCGAGCCGCGGCCGTCGACGCGCTGCGCGACTGGCTGCCGCCCGCGCCGCGCGGCGGCGGCGTCGTGCTCGTGCTCGTGCCGGGCGGTCAGGAGCGACCCCTGCTCGTGCACGCGCTGGCCGCGGCGCTCGTCGCCGCCGGCATCGACGCGCGCGCCGTCGGGGGACCGACGAGCGTGCACCACGCGCTCGAGCTCGTCGTGATGACCCGGCCCGGTGCGGTCGTGACGGTGTCCCGCCGGGCCGACGTCGACCTGAGCCACGTCGCCGAGATCGCCCGGGCGCACCCGTCGCTCGCGCAGTTCGTCATGCTGCCCGACGGGGCGACGGACGTGCCAGCGGGGTCGTCCGTGGCTCGCTCGCGCACGTTCCGCGGGCTCCTGCACGAGGTTCTCGCGGTGGCCGTGCGTGCTCCGAACGGGTGAACTCTCGGGCGCCGCTCGCCGGGTGAGCACGGGGGATTTGGGGCGGTGTCGGACCGTGTCATTTCGCCCAGAGGTGTCCACCTGAGCACGAAGCGCCCCGTGTGTGCGCACCCGCACCCCGCTCGGAGCCGCTAACGTCGCACTTCCGAGTGGCCGATAGCACAACGAAGGCCCGAAGGGAACGCCGCTAGAAGGAGGACACCATGGCAGGGGTGGTCGTCTGTCATGCCTCGACCGCAGTGCGCGAGCGACTGGTCGTGACATCGATCGGAGTGCCGACGCTGAGCCCGGTGCGTGCAGCGGCCACGGTGGACGAGCTGCTCGCCCACGCGCGTCGCGTCCCGCCGACGGTCGTGCTGCTCGACGCGCACATCCCGGCGCCCGGTGCGGGTGAGGCCATCCGCCGCCTGCGTGCCGTGGCGCCCGGCGTCGCGGTGGTCCTGCTCGCCCAGCCCGACGACTCCGCGGCGCTCGACCGGGCGCTCGCGCTCGGTGCCCGCGGCTTCCTCGCGCCCGATGTGGGCCGCGCCGAGCTGTCCGCCGTCGCCGCGCACGTCCTGGCGAGCCCCGTGCTCACAGGCAGCCAGCGCGCGGTCGTCGACGTGCCGCGTCCGTCCGTGCCGTCGTCCGACGGCGAGCTCGCGCCCGTTGCCGCGCCCGAGGAGCCCGTGCGTCCCGCGGTCACGCTCACGAAGCGTGAGATCGAGGTGCTCGTCGGGATGAGCAACGGCCGCTCGAACGCTCAGATCGGCGCCGAGCTGTTCCTCTCGGAGGACACCGTCAAGACCCACGCGCGGCGCCTGTTCCGCAAGCTCGGCGCGAACGACCGCGCCCAGGCCGTGGCGATCGGGCTGCGGGGCGGGCTGATCCGCTGACCTGCCGTGCCTCGCGGGCGCGTCACGACCCTCGTCGTGGCGCGCTCGCTTCTTCCCGGGGTGACGAACCGGACGGTCCCGGCGCCTGGACGGGACCGCGGAGCACCATCCCGGTCGACGTATCCTGATCGGATGACGGGACCCGACTCGCCGGCCGACCCCTTCTCGAGGATCGGCCTCACGTACGACGACGTCCTCCTGCTCCCGGGGGAGACCGACGTCATCCCGAGCGAGGTCGACACGACCTCCCGGCTCACGCGCGAGATCGACGTGCGCGTGCCCCTGCTGTCCGCCGCGATGGACACGGTCACCGAGTCGCGCATGGCGATCGCGATGGCCCGCCAGGGCGGTGTCGGCATCCTGCACCGGAACCTGTCGATCGCCGACCAGGCGCACCAGGTGGATCGCGTCAAGCGGTCGGAGTCCGGGATGGTGTCCGACCCGGTGACGGTCGGTCCCGACGCGACGCTGGCCGAGCTCGACGAGCTGTGCGGGCAGTACCGGGTGTCCGGTCTGCCGGTCGTCGACGGCGAGCGTCGCCTGCTGGGCATCATCACCAACCGCGACCTGCGGTTCGTGCCGCCGGGCGAGTTCGAGACGCGCCGCGTGCGCGAGGTCATGACGCCCATGCCGCTCGTGACCGCGCCCGTGGGCATCGAGCGGGACGACGCCGCGGCGCTGCTCGCCAAGCACAAGATCGAGAAGCTGCCGCTGGTCGACGCCGCGGGCGTGCTGCGCGGCCTCATCACGGTCAAGGACTTCGTGAAGTCCGAGCAGTACCCGCTGTCGACCAAGGACAGCGAGGGGCGCCTCGTCGTGGGTGCCGCGATCGGGTTCTTCGGCGACGCGTGGGAGCGCGCGACCGCGCTCACCGAGGCGGGCGCCGACGTGCTCGTCGTCGACACGGCGAACGGTCACGCGCGCCTCATGCTCGACATGGTCCGGCGCCTCAAGTCCGACCCGGCGACGCGGCACGTGCAGGTCATCGGCGGCAACGTCGCGACGCGCGAGGGTGCCCAGGCGCTCGTCGACGCGGGTGTCGACGCCGTCAAGGTCGGCGTGGGTCCGGGCTCGATCTGCACGACGCGCGTCGTCGCGGGCGTCGGCGTGCCGCAGGTGACCGCGATCTACGACGCGTCGCTCGCGTGCAAGCCCGCGGGCGTGCCCGTGATCGGCGACGGCGGCCTGCAGTACTCGGGCGACATCGCCAAGGCGCTCGTCGCGGGTGCGGACACGGTCATGCTCGGCTCGCTGCTCGCCGGCTGCGAGGAGTCGCCCGGCGACCTCGTGTTCGTCAACGGCAAGCAGTTCAAGCACTACCGCGGCATGGGCTCGCTCGGGGCGATGGCCTCGCGCGGTCGCATCTCGTACTCCAAGGACCGCTACTTCCAGGCGGACGTGGCCTCCGACGAGAAGATCGTGCCCGAGGGCATCGAGGGCCAGGTGCCCTACCGCGGCCCGCTCGCGGCCGTCGCGCACCAGCTCATCGGCGGCCTGCACCAGTCGATGTTCTACGTCGGCGCGCACACCATCCCCGAGCTGCAGCAGCGCGGGAAGTTCGTGCGGATCACCGCGGCGGGGCTCAAGGAGTCGCACCCGCACGACATCCAGATGACGGTCGAGGCGCCGAACTACTCCTCGCGTCGCTGACCTCACGCCACGCGAACGACGGCGGTCGTCCCCGGGCTCGGGGCGGCCGCCGTCGTGCGTCTGCGCACGCCGGGACCGGTGCCGGTCCGAGCCTCAACGTTTCAGCCCTGGGACGGCTCGACGAGCCGTGGATACCGTCCTCCATCTCGACGACGCCGGACCGGGTGCCCACCCCATGTGAGCGCGCTCATCCGGCGGCGCAGCCCTCGCACGCTGCGGTGCGGCGCGTGCGCGACGGAAGGAGCAGGGGTGTCCTACGGACGACCGGTCCGACGAGCGGGAGCGGGGCTGCTGGCAGCACTCGCCCTCGTGCTCGGGTCCTTGACGGTGGCGGCGGCGCCGACGAGCGCCGCCACGACGAGCGGGTGCGGCACCACGCCGAACCTCTCCACGGGTGAGCACACCATCCAGAGCGGCGGCCAGAACCGCACGTTCCGGCTCGACGTGCCGGCCGGCTACGACCGCAACAAGCCGTACCGGCTCGTGGTCGGCATCCACTGGTGGTACGGCAAGTCGAGCGACGTGGTCAACGAGAACTACTACGGCCTGAAGCCGCTCTCGAACAACACGACGATCTTCGTGGCGCCGCAGGGCATCGACGACGCCTGGCCCAACACCAACGGTCGGGACCTGGCGTTCATCGACGCCATCCTGCAGCGCGTCGAGTCGACCCTGTGCGTCGACACCACGCAGCGGTTCGCACTCGGCTTCAGCTACGGCGGTGGCATGAGCAACGCGATCGCGTGCGCGCGGGCCAACGTGTTCCGAGCCGTGGCCATCCTCAACGGCGCGCAGCTGTCCGGCTGCGACGGCGGCACGCAGCCCATCGCGTTCCTCGGCTCGCACGGCGTGAGCGACGACGTGCTCAACATCTCGATGGGTCGCCAGCTGCGCGACCGTGCACTGCGGAACAACGGCTGCACCGCGCAGAACGCGCCCGAACCCGCACCCGGCAGCGGCACGCACACGCGGACGGCCTACCAGTGCCGCGACGGCTACCCGGTCGAGTGGTTCGCGTTCGACGGCGGGCACGCGTGGGCCGCGCGGGACCGCGGGCAGGGCCAGTCGTGGGTCCCGGGTGAGGTGTGGCGGTTCTTCACGTCGCTGACGTCGACGACCCAGACGCCGACCCCGACCCCGACGCCGACCCCGACGCCGACCCCGACGCCGACCCCGACCTCGACGCCGACCCCGACGCCCACGTCCGGGCCGACGACGCCGCCGACCGGCGGGTGCGTGGCCGCGTACCGCACGGTCAACTCGTGGCCGGGCGGCTACCAGGGGGAGATCAGCGTGACCGCCGGTTCGGCCGGGGTCAGGGGCTGGACGCTCACCTGGGACCTCGCGGGCGGGCAGGGCATCTCGCAGCTGTGGGGCGGCGACCTGAGCGTGAGCGGGTCGCGCGCGACCGCCACGAACGCGTCCTGGAACGGTGCGCTCGCGCCGTCGGGCTCCACGACGGTCGGTTTCATCGGCACGGGTTCCCCGAGCACGCCGGCAGTGGCGTGCGCGGGCAGGTGACCGGCACAGGCTGACGCCGGCACCCGCACGGGACGCCGTCCGCGTCCGGGTCGGCGCGGGCGGCGACCCGCGGCGCGGACGGCGGCTCGTCAGCACGCGGCGGCAGCAGGGCCCCTTCCCGCCGGGCCCTGCTGCCGCCGCGCGCGTGTCAGGGCGTGGTGAGCACGGGCGCCGAGCCGGGCAGCGCCATGAGGGCGTCGAGCACGGACTGCGCCGCCTCGGCGGCCTTGCGGGCGTGGTAGGCAGCGCGCCAGGCCGCGACGGCGACGGCCTGCCGGTCGTGCAGCTCCTGCGGTCCGGCGGCGGCCAGCGCGGGCGACGCGGAGATGACGCGCTCGAGGACGTCGAGGGTCGCGAGCGCGTCGGCGTCGGCGGTGTGCAGCAGTCCGGTGACCACGTCGTGGTGCTCGCACAGGTCGACGAGCCGGCGCCCGCCCTCGCGCGTCGGGTCGGCCATGCGGTCGAGGACCATCGGGTCGAGCACCGGGCGCACCGCGCCACCGAGCCGCTGCGCGAGCGGGGCCCGTCCGTGGCGCTCGAGCTCGGCATCGAGCACCGCGAGGTCGAAGTCGGCGTTGTAGGCCACGAGCGCGCTGCCGCCCAGCAGCGCCGCCGCGATCTCGTCGGCGATCTCGTCGAGCGCCGGGCCCGGCTCGGCGCCGTGCGCCCGCACGTGCTCGGTCGTCAGCCCGTGGATCGCGCCCGCGGCCGCGGGGATCTCGATGCCCGGGTCGATCAGCCACGTGCGCACGTGGCTCCCGGTGGCGTCGCGTCGGACGAGGGCCGCGCTGACGACCCGGTCCCGGCGGACGTCGACGCCCGTCGTCTCCGTGTCGAAGCCGAGCAGGGGGACCTTGGCCCAGCTCGCCGCGTCCCACCGAGTTGCGTCCCGCCGCGCTGCGTCCCGCATTGCTGCGTCCCGCGTCGCTGCGTCCGTCGTCGTGTCCCGCGTCGCCGTGTCCCGACTCGTGCCGTTCATCGGCGCAGCATCCCACCGCGCGCCCACACCCGCGGCGCATCCGCACCGCGGTGCCCGGAACGTGTCGACCTGCGCCACGTGCCCGGCTCGCGCATCCGGTCCCGTCCGTCGCGCCGGTAGGCTCGGGGGTGAGCAACGAGATCGAGATCGGCCGTGGCAAGCGCGGACGGCGTGCCTACTCCTTCGACGACATCGCGGTGGTGCCCTCGCGGCGCACGCGTGACCCGCAGGACGTCTCCGTCGGCTGGCAGATCGACGCCTACCACTTCGACCTCCCGGTCGTGGCCGCGCCCATGGACTCCGTGATGAGCCCCGCCACGGCGGTCGCACTCGGGAACCTGGGCGGCCTCGGCGTCCTCGATCTCGAGGGCCTGTGGACCCGGTACGAGGACCCGACCCCGTTCCTCACGGAGATCGCGGCGCTCGACCCGGCCCGCGCGACGGCGCGCATGCAGGAGATCTACGCCGCACCGATCCAGCCGGAGCTCATCACCGCGCGGCTCAAGGAGATCCGGGCCGCGGGCGTGACGGTCGCCGGCGCGCTGTCGCCGCAGCGCACGCAGGAGCACTGGCGCACGGTCGTCGACGCGGGCGTCGACCTGTTCGTCATCCGCGGCACCACGGTCTCCGCCGAGCACGTCTCGGGCAACGCGGAGCCGCTCAACCTCAAGCGCTTCATCTACGAGCTCGACGTGCCCGTGATCGTCGGCGGCGCGTCCACGTACACCGCGGCGCTGCACCTCATGCGCACGGGTGCGGCGGGCGTGCTCGTCGGGTTCGGCGGCGGCGCGGCGCACACGACGCGCGTCTCGCTGGGCATCCACGCGCCCATGGCGACGGCCGTCGCGGACGTCGCGGCCGCGCGTCGCGACTACCTCGACGAGTCGGGTGGCCGCTACGTGCACGTCATCGCCGACGGGGGCGTCGGGCGCTCGGGCGACCTGGTCAAGGCGATCGCGTGCGGTGCGGACGCCGTGATGCTCGGTGCCGCGCTCGCGCGCGCCGACGAGGCGCCGGGCCGCGGCTTCCACTGGGGCCCCGAGGCGCACCACTCGCACCTGCCGCGCGGGGAGCGTGTCGAGGTCGGCACGTCCGGGACGCTCGAGCAGATCCTGTTCGGCCCGGGCCGCACCGCCGACGGCACGCTCAACCTCATCGGTGCGCTGCGTCGCGCCATGGCGACGACCGGCTACTCCGACCTCAAGGAGTTCCAGCGCGTCGAGGTCGTGCTCTCGCCGTACCAGCCGCGCTGACCTGTGACGGATCCGCCCCGCTGACCGACGGTCGGCGGGGCGGTTCTGCGTCTGGCGCGTCTGCGTCTGGCGGGTCTGCGTCGGGTGGAGCGTGTGCGGGTGCCGGCTCAGCGCGGCGTGGGCTCGTCGTCGTCCAGGCGGTCGTCGAGGCGCGCGTAGAGCAGCGCATGCACCTTCTCGACGCGCGGGATGTCGTCGAACTCCAGCGGGTCGTCGGACGCCGACTCGACGATCAGCGTCCCGGTGCGCAGGATCCGGTCGACCAGGCCGTGCCGGAACTGCACGCTGTTGATGCGCAGCACGGGGATGTCGATGCCCGAGCGCGTGATGATGCCCTGGCGGAACATCACGCGACGGTCGGTGATGACGAAGTGCGTCGTGCGCCAGCTGACGAACCTCACCACGAACCAGACGAGGGCCGCGAGCCACACCACGCCGATCCCGATGCCCACGACGGTCGCCGTCGTGTCGCTCACGGAGTCGCCGGTCGACCACAGCAGCCCCCACGCGCCGAGCGCGGTGGCGACGAGCAGGACGAGGCCCGGTCCGATGAGCGCCTTGATGTGCGGGTGCTTGTGCACCACGACCACCTCGTCGTCGGTCAGCACGTCCATCGGGTAAGCCACGGGTCCTCCTCGCGTCCGGTCACGCGCAGCATCCCACGTCGCGGGGCCGCGTAGGGCCGCTTGCCGCCGAACCGGTGAACGAGCAGGTCAGACGACGATCTCGCGCAGGCGTCGGGTCGTGCCGTCGCTCGCGTGGTGCCGCCCGACGGGCACGACGAGCGGCGTCCCGGAGACGGGATCGTCGATCACCTGCGCGGTCATGCCGAACACCTCGGCGACGAGCTCGGGGGTCACGACGTCCGCAGGAGCGCCCTGCGCGACGAGGCGTCCCTCGCGCAGGGCGACGAGGTGGTCGGTGTAGCGCGCGGCGAGGTTGAGGTCGTGCAGGACCATGACGATCGTCGTGCCGCGCGACCGGTTGAGGTCGGTGAGCAGGTCGAGCACGTCGACCTGGTGCGCGACGTCGAGGAACGTCGTGGGCTCGTCGAGCAGGAGCACGTCGGTCTCCTGCGCGAGCGCCATCGCGATCCACACCCGCTGGCGCTGGCCGCCGGAGAGCTCGTCGACGGGCCGGTCGGCCAGGTCGAGGATGTCCGTGGCGACGAGCGCGGTCTGCACCGCGGCCTCGTCCTGGGCGGTCCAGCGGCGGAACCAGCCCTGGTGCGGGTAGCGGCCCCGCCCGACGAGGTCCGCGACCGCGATGCCCTCGGGGCTCACGGGCGTCTGGGGGAGCAGGCCGAGCACGGTCGCGACCTCGCGCGAGCCGATCGCGTCGATCGGGGTGCCGTCGAGCAGCACGCGACCGGCCTTGACGCGCAGGAGACGCGCCATGGCGCGCAGCAGGGTCGACTTGCCGCACGCGTTCGCGCCGACGATCGTCGTGATCCGGCCGGCCGGGATCTCGAGCGTCATGTCGTGCACGACGACGCGGTCGTCGTAGCCGATCGTGGCGGCCTCGACCGCGAGCGTGTGCACCGCGCTGCGCGACGTGTCGTTCACAGGCTTCCTCCCGAACGGTTGGTCCTGGCCAGGAGCCAGAGCAGGTAGGGCGCACCGAGGACGCCGGTCACGACGCCGACCGGGAAGCGCGACCCGAGCAGGTGCTGACCGGCGAAGTCGCCGACGAGGACGAGCAGCGCGCCCACGAGCGCGGCGGGGACCAGCAGCGACCCCGTGCCGCGGATCAGCCGGTGGGCGATCGGCCCGGACAGGAACGCGACGAACGCGATGGGCCCGGCCGCTGCCGTCGCCACGGCGACGAGCGCGACCGCGACCAGGAGCAGCGACAGGCGCGCGCGGTCGGGTCGCACGCCGAGCGCGGCCGCGGTGTCGTCGCCGAGCTGCAGCGCGGCGAGGTGGCGTGAGAGCACGAGCAACGCGGGGACGAGCACGGCCGTCGCGAGCGCGAGCGGCCCGACCACGGGCCAGAACGCCGAGTTGAGGCTGCCGGTGAGCCAGCGCAGCGCCTCGTTCGCGTCGTACACGCCCGCGCGTGTCATGGCGTAGCTGATGACGGAGTCCAGCATCGCGCCCACGGCGATCCCGACGAGGATCAGACGAGCGCCCTGCACGCCGCGACGCCAGGACAGCGCGTAGATCGCGCCCGCCACCGCGACGCCCGCGACCACCGCGACGCCCGAGAGCGCAGCGCCGCTGAGCCCGAACGTCGTGATGGCGACCACGGCGGCGGCGCTCGAGCCCGCGCTGATCCCGATGATGTCGGGACTCGCGAGCGGGTTGCGCAGCATGGTCTGGAAGACGACGCCGCCCATGCCGAAGCCGATCCCGACGAGCAGACCGGTCAGCATCCGCGGCGTGCGCAGCGTGCCGATCGTGAAGCTCGCGCCGGGGACCTGCTCGCCGAGCAGCACCCGCAGCACGACGAGCGGGCTGTACGTGCGCTCGCCGACGCACAGGGTCACGACGACGACCGCGAGCAGCAGCACCGCGAGCGCAGTCAGCACGGCGCGCCGGCGGCGGGTGCGCGTGCGACGACCCGCGGCGACGAGCGCCCCGGGCGCCTCCTCGGGTGCCCCGCCCGGCGACGACGGCCGGTCCAGCACGGTGGTCACAGGTCACGCACCTTCTGCCGGCGGATGATCGCGATGAACACCGGTGCACCGAGCAGCGCGGTGACGATCCCGACCTCGATCTCCTGCGGCCGGGCGACGACGCGCCCGACGACGTCGGCGACCAGCAGCAGCGCGGCGCCCAGCGCGGCGGAGTAGGGAAGCAGCCAGCGGTGGCTCGGGCCGGTGTACCGGCGCGCGAGGTGCGGCATGACGAGCCCGACGAAGCCGATCGGCCCGGCGATCGCGACGGCTGCGCCGCACAGCAGGACCGTCGAGGTCGCGCCCACCGCGCGCACGAGCCCGAGCCGCTGCCCGAGCCCGGTGGCCACCTCGTCGCCCAGCGCGATCGCGTCCATGCCGCGTGCGCAGCCGACCGCGAGCACCGCCCCGACGACGAGGAACGGCACGACCTGGCCGATCTCGGCGAACGACGCGCGGCCGAGCGAGCCGACCTGCCAGAACCGGAACGTGTCGAGCACGTCGGTGCGCGTGAGCAGCACCATCGAGACCATCGAGACCAGCGCGGCGCTGGTCGCCGCGCCGGCGAGCGCGAGCTTGAGCGGCGTCGCCCCCTCGCGGCCCATCGAGCCGATCGCGTACACGAGCAGCGAGGCGAGCGCGGCGCCCAGGAACGCGACCCAGATGTACTGCGTGAGCTGCGACATCCCGAACCACGCGATGCCCAGCACGACGAACAGCGAGGCGCCCGAGCTCACCCCCAGCAGACCGGGGTCGGCGAGCGGGTTGCGGGTGAGGCCCTGCATCACCGCGCCGGCGAGCCCGAGCGCCGCGCCGACGAGCAGGCCGAGCACCGTGCGCGGGACGCGCGACTGCACGGCCGCCTGCGCGATGTCGTCGGTGTCGGGGTGCAGCACGCCCGCGACCACGTCGGACCAGCCGACGACGCGCGAGCCGAACGCGAGCGAGCACACGACCGCGACGGCGACCGCGAGCACGCACAGGACGAGACCCGTGACGCGCCGACGGTGCAGCGACCCGACCCGCCCCGGTGCGGGGCGGGTCGGGGTCGCTGCGGACGGCGCGAGGGTCATCCGACCTTCTCGGCCGCCGCCTGGAACAGGTCGAGGTAGTCGTCCAGCGCCCACGGGACGGACAGGATCGTCGGGCCGGACGTGGCCGCGGCGAGCGGCGTGGCGTCCGGGACCACCGCGACCGAGCCGCGCGCGACGGCCGGGATCTTGCTCAGCAGCGGGTCGGCCTGCAGCGCCGCGAGCGTGCTGTCGTCGCCGTAGGCGACCAGGACGTCGACGTCGGACAGCACGTCGGCCTGCTCGGCAGACAGCTCCACGTAGAACGCGTCCGTGTCGCTCGCGAGGTCGACGACCGACGGGGCGTCCGTCATGCCGAGGTCGTTGACGAGCTGCACGCGCGAGTCCAGCGGGGTGTACAGCGAGATCTTGCTGGCGTTCGCCTGGTCGATCCAGACGTATGCGAACGTCTTGCCCTCGATGTCGGGGCGCGCCGCGAGGCCCTCGGCGATCGTCGCCTCGACGTCGTCGATCAGCGCCTGCGCCTCGTCGGCGAGGCCGAGCGCCTGGCCGTCGATCAGCGCCATGTCCCGCCAGTTCGTGCCCCAGGCCGCGTTCGGGTACGAGACGGTCGGCGCGATGCCCTGCAGCGTCGTCCAGTCCTCCTTGGACAGGCCCGAGTAGGCCGCGAGGATCACGTCGGGCTCGGTGTTGGCGACCGACTCGAACGGGATGCCGGCGGTCTCGTCGAACAGCGTGGGCAGGTTCTCGTCCGTGCCGCCGATGGCCTCGAGCGCCTCGAACGTCCACGGCAGGACGCCGTCGGTGTCGTCGTCGCCGTACGTCGACTTCTGGATGCCGACGGGCACGATGCCGAGCGCGATCGGCACGTCGTGGTTGCCCCAGTTGACCGTCGCGACCCGCTCGGGCTTGGACTCGACCGTCGTCGCGCCGAACGTGTTCGGGATCGTGACGGGGAACAGGTCCGCGGCCGGCGCGTCCGCGGTGGGGGTGGACCCGCCGGCGGTGGCGTCGCCACCGGTGGGGCCGTCGGACCCGCACGCGGTCAGGGCGAGCGCCGTGGCGGCCACGACGGCGGCGTACTGCAGGGGACGCAGGGCGCGCCGACGGGCGCGCGGGAGAGCGGAGCTCATGAGGATCCTCACGGTGGGAAGCTGCTCGTGTCATCGGCCCGGCGGGGGCGGCCGGTCGGTCGTCGACCTCCGGCTCGTTCGCTTAGGCGAGCCTCACCTTAGTCCTGCTCGTCGTGCACGCCAACGTCGTCCGCGTCACACCGACGGCACCCGACGTCGCGGCTGCCGCCCTGGCGCGATGGCTTGCCCCGGGCGCCCGGCCGGGCCCGGCGGCGTCGCCCGATCGGGCCGCGGGGCGCCGCCGGGCCCGGACAGATCCCGCGCGTACCCTGGCGGGCATGGCTCAGGAACACGACGGTCAGCACGAGCAGCGACCCGCAGCCGAGCTCTTCGACCCCGAGACGGACCCGCTCGCCACCTACGTGCTCGAACCCGAGGACGTCGCGACGCTCCTGCGCCGGGTCGTCGCGTCGCCCGGCGCGAGCACGTCCACGTCGCACGCGCCGTTCACGGGCGCCCCGATCGCGGCGGTCCCGCTCTCCACGCCCGAGGACGTCGCGCGCGCCGCGCGCTCGGCACGCGCCGCGCAGCGCCTCTGGGCGGCCCGTCCGGTGCGTGAGCGCGCCGCCGTGCTGTCCGCGGTGCACGACCTCGTGCTCGAGCGGCAGAGCGACGTGCTCGACCTCATCCAGCTCGAGACCGGCAAGGCGCGGGTCTCGGCGTTCGAGGAGGTCGCCGACATCGCGCTCGTCTCGCGGCACTACGCGGCGCGCGCCCGCCGCTACCTCGCTCCGCGCCGCGTGCTCGGGACGGTGCCGGGGCTGACGAGCACGCGCGTCCTGCGTCACCCCGTCGGGGTCGTCGGCATCATCGCGCCCTGGAACTTCCCGCTGACGCTCACCCTGGGCGACGTGCTCCCCGCGCTCGTCGCGGGCAACGCGGTCCTGCTGCGACCCGACCCGCAGACCGCGCTGACCGCGCTGTGGGCCGCCGAGCTGCTCGAGGACGCGGGGCTGCCCGCGGGCGTGCTGCAGGTCGTCGTCGGCGACGGGCCGAGCATCGGCGGCGCGGTGATCGAGCACAGCGACCACGTGAGCTTCACGGGCTCGACGCGCACCGGTCGCGTCGTGGCGGCGAGCGCCGGCGAGCGGCTCGTGCCGGCGACGCTCGAGCTCGGCGGCAAGAACGCGATGTACGTCGCGGACGACGTCGACGTCGAGGTCGCGGCCGAGGGCGCCGTGCGCGCGTGCTTCGTCGGTGCGGGTCAGGTGTGCGTGAGCATCGAGCGGATCTACGTGCACCGTGACGTGTTCGACGAGTTCGCGGCCGAGCTCGCGCGCCGCACGCGCGAGCTGCGCCTGGGCACCGGGCTGGACTACCGCAGCGACATCGGCTCGCTCACGTCCGCAGCGCAGCTCGCGACCGTCGTCGAGCACGTCGAGGACGCGCTCGGCCTGGGTGCGCGGGTGCTCGCCGGTGGCGTGCACCGCAGCGACCTCGGCCCGTGGTTCTACGAGCCGACCGTCCTGGTGGACGTCTCGCCGCACGCGCGCCTGTTCCGCGAGGAGACGTTCGGGCCCGTCGTCGCGCTCTACCCCGTCGCGTCCGACGACGAGGCGGTCGCCGCCATGAACGACACCGAGTTCGGGCTGAACGCGAGCATCTGGACCGCCGACGCGCGGCGCGGTGCCGCGCTCGCGCGCCGTGTCCACGCGGGGTCGGTCAACGTCAACGAGGGCTACGTCGCGACGTGGGGCTCGCTGGGTGCGCCGCAGGGCGGGTGGGGCTCGTCCGGCATCGGCGTGCGGCACGGGCGCGAGGGCCTGTGGGAGACGACGAGGCTGCAGTCGATCGCCGTGCAGCACGGCGCGCACGGCGTGCTCGGGCTGCCGCCGATGGGGCTGCGCCGGCTGTTCGAGCTCGGCACCGACGTGTGGCCGCAGGTCTACACCGAGCTGCTGCGCGCGATGAAGGCCGCGCGTCTGCCCTGACGGGCGGCCGGCTCACGTCGGGCCTCGGCACGCGAACGGCGGACGGGCCGACCCGCAGAGGGGCCGGCCCGTCCGTCGTCAGGCGGGGGAGGGGACGGTCAGGGACGTCCGCCCGTGACCACGTCGACGGCCAGGCGCGCGATCGCGAGCTCCTCGTTCGTCGGGAACACGACGACCGTCGTCGGCGAGGAGTCCGTCGAGATGATCGTCGGCTCCTTCTTGCGGCCCGCGTTGCGCTCGAGGTCGATCTCGATGCCGAGCCGCTCGAGCCCCTCGCACGCACGAGCACGCACGATGTCGTCGTTCTCGCCGACCCCGGCGGTGAAGGCGATGACGTCCACGCCGCCGAGCACCGCCGTGTAGCCGCCGATGTACTTCTTGATCCGGTGGGCGTAGACGTCGATCGCGACCTTCGCGCCCGCATCGCCCTCCTCGACCAGCCGGTGGACCTCGCGCAGGTCGTTCTGACCGGTCATGCCCTTGAGGCCCGAACGGCGGTTGAGCAGGTCGTCGACCTCGTCGACGTCCATCCCCGCGTTGCGCATGAGGTGGAACGTCACGGCCGGGTCGATGTCGCCCGAGCGCGTGCCCATGACGAGGCCCTCGAGCGGCGTCAGACCCATCGACGTGTCGACCGCGTGGCCGTTCTTCACCGCCGACGCCGACGCGCCGTTGCCGAGGTGCAGCACGATCGTGCTCGTCTGCTCCACGTCACGCCCGAGGAACGCGGCGACCTCGTGCGAGACGTACTGGTGCGACGTGCCGTGCGCGCCGTACCGGCGGACGCTGTGCTTCTCGGCGACGTCGCGGTCGATCGCGTAGGACGCGGCCGCGGCCGGCAGGTGGTGGAAGAACGCCGTGTCGAACACCGCGACGTGCGGCACGTCGGGCAGCAGCGCGCGACCCACGCGGATGCCGGTCAGGTTGGCCGGGTTGTGCAGCGGTGCGAGCGGCGAGAGCTGCTCGATCTGGTGCTCGACGAGCGCGTCGACCAGGACCGGGCCGTCGAACACCGGGCCGCCCTGCACGACGCGGTGACCCACCGCGATCACGTTGGCGCGCGACAGGTCGGGGCCGACCGCCTCGAAGAGGCTCAGCACGCGACGCAGACCCTCGCCGTGGTCCGGGACGGGCAGCTCGCGCTCGGTGGTCGACGTCTGCGTGACGTGCTTGAGCGAGCCCACCTCCTCGCCGATCCGCTCGACGATGCCCCAGGCGATCGCCTCGCCGCCGACCGGGTCGACGAGCTGGTACTTGATCGACGACGAACCGGAGTTGACGACGAGGACGCTCGTGCTCTGGGTGGTCATGCCTGCTCCTCCTCGCCGGCCCGCTCGGCCTGCGCCTGGATCGCGGTGATCGCGACGGTGTTGACGATGTCCTGCACGAGCGCGCCGCGCGACAGGTCGTTGACGGGCTTGCGCAGACCCTGCAGCACGGGGCCGATCGCGACCGCGCCCGCGGACCGCTGGACCGCCTTGTAGGTGTTGTTGCCGGTGTTGAGGTCCGGGAAGACGAACACCGTGGCCCGGCCCGCGACGGTCGAGTCCGGGAGCTTGGTCTGGGCGACGGACGCGTCGACCGCGGCGTCGTACTGGATCGGGCCCTCGACCGACAGGTCGGGGCGACGCTCGCGGACGAGCGCGGTCGCGGCGCGGACCTTGTCCACGTCCGCGCCCGTACCCGACGCGCCCGTCGAGTACGACAGCATCGCGATGCGCGGCTCGATGCCGAACTGCACGGCCGTCTCCGCCGACGAGATCGCGATGTCCGCGAGCTGCTCGGCGGTCGGGTCCGGGATCACCGCGCAGTCGGCGTACACGAGCACGCGGTCCTCGAGGCACATGAGGAACGCGCTCGAGACGTTCGAGACGCCCGGGGCGGTCTTGATGATCTCGAAGCTCGGCTTGATGGTGTGTGCCGTGGTGTGCACCGCGCCCGAGACCATGCCGTCGGCCAGGCCGAGGTGCACCATCATCGTGCCGAAGTACGAGACCGACGGGACGATCTCGCGCGCCCGCTCGATCGTCATGCCCTTGTGCGCGCGGATCTTGGCGTACTCCGCGGCGAACCGGTCGACGTACTGCGGGTCGTGCGGGTCGATCACGTCGGCGCCGTCGAGCGTGAGGCCGAGCTCGGCCGCCCGCGCCCGGATCGCGCTCTCGTCGCCCAGGATCGTCAGGTCCGCGACGCTGCGCTGCAGCAGCGTCGAGGCCGCGCGCAGGATCCGGTCGTCGTTGCCCTCGGGCAGGACGATGCGGCGGCGGTCGGCGCGCGCCCGGTCGAGCAGCGTGTACTCGAACATGAGCGGCGTGACCACGTCGGGCTTGGCGACGTCGAGGGCCGCGAGCAGCGCCGGGCCGTCGACGTGCCGCTCGAACAGCGACAGCGCCGTGTCGACCTTGCGCTGCGAGTCGGCCGACAGCCGCCCGCGGGTCGAGGCGACCGTGCTGGCCGTGCGGAACGTCCCGAAGTCCGTCGCGATGATCGGCAGCCGGCTGCCGAGGCCCTCGACGAGCCGCGAGATCGTCTTCGACGGACGGAACCCGCCGTTGAGGATGATGCCCGCGAGCGTCGGGAAGCCGTCGGCCTGGTGGGCGAGCAGCAGGCCCAGCAGGATGTCCGAGCGGTCGCCCGGGGTCATGATGACCGCGCCGTCGGACAGGCGACCGAGCAGGTGCTCGATCTCCATGGCGCCCACCAGCATGTCGAGCACCTCACGCCCCAGCAGCGCGTCGTCGCCCGAGATCAGCGTGCCCTCGACCGACTCCATCAGCTGACGCATGGTCGGCGCCGAGAGCAACGGGCTCTCGGGCAGCGTCCACGTCGGCCGACCGATCGCGTTCTGCACGAGGCGACGCACGACGTCGAGCGCAGGCTGCGCGCACCGGTTCGGCACGACCGCCGCGACGTGCGCGTGGTTGACCGCGAGCTCGTTGATCGCGACCTCGACGACCTGCTCGATCTCGTCGGGACGGCGCTTGTTGCCGTTGACGACGAGGACCACCGGCGCGCCCAGGTTCGCCGCGATGCGCGCGTTGAACGCGAGCTCGGTCGGCGAGGCGACATCGGTGTAGTCGGTGCCGACGATGACGACCGCGTCGCAACGTCGCTCCACCGCGTGGAAGCGCGCCACGATCTGCGACAGCGCCTCCTCGGGGTTGTCGTGCACCTTCTCGTAGGTCGTGCCGATGCACTCGTCGTACGACAGGCCGACCCCGTCGTGCTCGAGCAGCAGCTCGAGCACGTAGTCACGGGCCTGGGTCGACCGCGCGACGGGGCGGAACACCCCGACGCGCTGGACGGTGCGGGCGAGGAGGTCGACGAGCCCGAGGGCGACCGTCGACTTCCCGGTGTCCCCCTCAGGGGAGGCGACATAGATGCTGCGTGCCACGGTGGGCGTACTCCAGTCCTGCTGGTCGTGCTGATGGGGCGGGCGGTGGCGTCCTACTCGTTGTCACCGCCCGTGAAGACGGTGGCGTCGACCTGCTCGGAGCTCGACAGGTCCTGCGCGTCGGGCCACACCCAGTCCCGCACCGACGGCAGGTCCTCGCCGTGCTCGCGCGTGTACTGGCGGGCCTCGAGGCGCGCGTCCACCATGCGCTGACGCAGCCCCGCCTGCGAGGCGCGCAGCCAGTGCACGTGGTCGATCACGTCGATCACCAGGTGGAACCGGTCGAGGTCGTTGAGCATCACCATGTCGAACGGCGTCGTGGTCGTGCCCTCCTCCTTGTACCCGCGCACGTGCAGGTTCGCGTGCCCGTTGCGGCGGTACGTGAGGCGGTGGATCAGCCACGGGTAGCCGTGGTACGCGAAGACGATCGGGCGGTCCGCGGTGAAGATCGTGTCGAACTCCGCGTCCGTCAGACCGTGCGGGTGCTCACGCGCGTCCTGCAGGCGCATGAGGTCGACGACGTTGACCACGCGCACCTTGAGCTGGGGCAGCTCGCGGCGCAGGATGTCGACGGCCGCGAGCACCTCGAGCGTGGGCACGTCGCCCGCCGCGGCCAGCACGACGTCGGGCTCCTCGTCGGGCGCCTCCGAACCCGCCCACTCCCAGATGCCCAGCCCGCGCGTGCAGTGCGCGACGGCCTGGTCCATCGTCAGGAAGTTCGGCGCGGGCTGCTTGCCGGACACCACCACGTTGACGTACTGACGGCTGCGCAGGCAGTGGTCGTACGTGCTCAGCAGCGTGTTCGCGTCCGGCGGCAGGTACACCCGCACGACCTCGGCCTTCTTGTTGACCACGTGGTCGATGAAGCCGGGGTCCTGGTGGCTGAAGCCGTTGTGGTCCTGACGCCAGACGTGGCTGGACAGCAGGTAGTTCAGGCTCGCGATCGGCCGGCGCCACGGGATGTCGTTCGTGACCTTGAGCCACTTCGCGTGCTGGTTGAACATCGAGTCGACGATGTGGATGAAGGCCTCGTAGCTCGTGAACAGGCCGTGGCGCCCGGTGAGCAGGTAGCCCTCGAGCCAGCCCTGGCACTGGTGCTCGGACAGCATCTCCATGACGCGCCCGGCGCGGGCCAGGTGCTCGTCGACCTCGGGGCTCTCGAAGTCCGCGTTCCACTGCTTGTCCGTGACCCCGTAGACGGCCTGCAGACGGTTCGACGCCGTCTCGTCCGGGCCGAAGATCCGGAAGTTGTCGGGGTTGCGGCGGATGACCTCGGTCAGGTACTCACCGAGCACGCGCGGCGCCTCGGAGATCGAGCCGCCCGGCGTCGGCACGTCGACCGCGAAGTCGCGGAAGTCCGGCAGCCGCAGGTCGCGCAGCAGGATGCCGCCGTTCGCGACCGGGTTGGCGCTCATGCGCAGGTCGCCGGTCGGGGCCAGCGCACGGATGTCCGGGTCGAGCGCGCCGGTCGCGTCGAACAGCTCGGCGACCCGGTAGGACGCGAGCCACTGCTCGAGCACCTCGAGGTGCTCCGCGGTGTCCCGCGCGTTCGCGAGCGGCACCTGGTGCGCGCGCCACGAGCCGGTCGTCTTCTTGCCGTCGATGTAGTCCGGACCGGTCCAGCCCTTGGGGGTGCGGAAGACGATCATCGGCCACTGCGGACGGCTCACGTCGCCCTGGGCCGCGCGCGCCTTGATCGCGGCGATCTCGTCGAGCACCTCGTCGAGCATCGCCGCGAACCGGCGGTGCACCTCGGCGATCGGCTCGTCCTGGTCGTAGCCGCCCTCGAAGAAGAACGGCTTGTGGCCGTACCCGACCATGAGCGCACGCAGCTCGTCGTCGCTGATGCGGTCCAGCACGGTCGGGTTGGCGATCTTGTACCCGTTGAGGTGCAGGATCGGCAGCACGACACCGTCCTGCGCGGGGTTGACGAACTTGTTCGAGTGCCAGCTCGTCGCGAGCGGGCCGGTCTCGGCCTCGCCGTCGCCGACGACCGCGGCGACCAGCAGGTCGGGGTTGTCGAACGCCGCGCCGTACGCGTGCGACAGGGCGTACCCGAGCTCGCCGCCCTCGTGGATCGAGCCCGGCGTCTCCGGGGCGACGTGCGAGGGGATGCCACCCGGGAACGAGAACTGCTTGAACAGGCGGCGCAGGCCCTCCTCGTCCTCCGTGATGTCGGAGTACGTCTCGGAGTAGGTGCCGTCGAGGTAGGCGCTCGCGACCAGGCCGGGCCCGCCGTGACCGGGGCCCGTGACGTAGATCGTCGACTGGCTGCGCTCCGCGATCGCGCGGTTGAGGTGCGCGTACAGGAAGTTCAGGCCGGGCGTCGTGCCCCAGTGGCCGAGCAGCCGGGGCTTGACGTGGTCGCGCGTGAGGGGCTCACGCAGCAGCGGGTTGTCCAGCAGGTAGATCTGCCCCACCGACAGGTAGTTGGCAGCACGCCACCACTTGTCGATACGGTCCAGCGTCGCGTCGTCGATCGCCGTGCCGCTGCCTGACTGCCATGTCGTCGTGGTGCTCATATCGCTCCCCGTGTCGTCCCACGGTCGCGCCGCGGGTGGTTCGAGCCGGTTCCAGCCAACCCTGCGAGCAGCGCAGCCCGTGGGACGTCCTACCCAGGGTGCAGGCGCCACTGTTCATACAACCGCATGTGGCCGTGTCACGCTCAGCGAGATCTTCGCAGGTCACGGCCGTTTCCCGGCGGCGGGCGCCCGGCACGGCGCGGCGGGTGTGACCTTCGTGACGCCCCGTCGTCTCCCGCCTGGCGGGTTACCGTGGTGACGTGCCCGAACGAGCCCCCGTGACCGCGCCAGACGAGGCCGCGCACCCGGCCCCGGACACGTGGTCCGTGCGGGCGGCCGGCGAGCCGACGACCATGCTCCGCGCCGCCGTGCGACCCAGGATGCTCGTCATGGCGCTCCTGCTCGCCGCGGCCGCCACGGTGTGCGGGCTGCTCGGCGCGTGGCAGCTCGACCGCGCCGAGGTCCGCGGCCACCGCGCGCAGGCCGAGCACGACGCGCAGGTCGTCGCCGCGACCCCCGTGCCGCTGGGCGACGAGCTGAGCCCGCAGACCGCGTTCCGCGGCGAGCTCGTGGCCCGCAAGGTGTCGGTGACCGGCACGTACGAGGCTGCCGGCCAGGTCGTCGTGCCGGAGCGCGTGCACGAGGGCGAGGTCGGCTACCTGGTGCTCACGCCGCTGCGCGTGAGCGACGCCGGCGGTGCGCAGGGCGCGCAGGCGGCGGGCGCCGTGCTCCCCGTCGTGCGCGGCTGGGTCGCGTCGCCCGACGAGGCCGACGAGCCTCCCGCCGGCACGGTGGCTGTCACCGGCTACCTGCAGGCGTCCGAGCAGGCCGCCCAGCAGGCCGCCGACGGCGTGCGCGACGGCCGGGCCACAGCGATCTCGTCGGCCGAGCTCGTGGGGGAGTGGGGTGGGCCGATCTACTCGGGCTACCTCGTGCTCGTCGACTCCGAGCCGGCGCAGGGCGCCACGCTCGCGCTGCTCGACCCGCCCCGCACGCCAGGCTCGGGTCTCAACGTGCAGAACCTCGCCTACGCCGCGCAGTGGTGGATCTTCGGCGGGTTCGCCGCGGCGCTGTGGCTGCGGATGGTCCGCGACGAGGCGCGGGGCCGCCCGGCGGCCGGGGTTCCACCGGCGACCCCGAGCGCGTAGCAGCATGACGGGCGCGGCCTGCGCGGCCTGACCTGCGCGTGACCGGGATCTTCCTGGGGCGAGACCGTCGTGCGACACGGCCGTTGGTGCGACGATGCACCCGGGGGACGCCGGCCGCCGGAGGCCGGCACAGCGACAGGGAGACGACGATGCTCGCGCAGGGGACCTACGACGCCGACTACATCGCAGACTGCCGGGCTCAGGTCGAGTCCGAGATCGCGGCGTTCGACATCGCGCGATCCGACAGCGACGTCGACGACACCGCGCTCGACGACCTCGAGGTGAGCTACTTCGCCGCGCTCGTGCTCGCGCTCGAGATGCGCTTCGTGCACCGGCTGCGCGCCAAGGAGGGCAACGACGGCAACGCGCTCAACGAGGTGCGCCTGCTGGCCCAGTCGCTCATGGCGAACGGCGGCCGGATGGTCGAGGACCCGAAGGTCGCGCTCGACCCGCAGCGCACCGTGCTGCACACGCGTCCGGGTGAGGACATCGTCGTGCGCTACGACGACTTCGTGCGCCTGTCCCGCGCGTTCTTCGCTGAGATCGAGGCCCGCTACGTCGCCGACTGACGCGGTGCGCCGGGTGGCGATGCGTTCGCTCTGAGCGAACATGCGCCCGGTGCGCGTTCCGCTCCGGGGAGTGCCGCGCGTAGCGCGTCTGCGGTGTCACCGGCCACAGGAGCCGGCGACCGGCGCCACTGCCCAGGCGTCCGTCGGCATTCGGGTGATGGTGAGCAAACCGCCCAGAGCGTGCCTTTCTGTCCTGCCAGACTGCCCGGGCCGGGGGGTGGCCCTCCTGCAGCGCCCGACGCCGGGCGAGACACGAAGGGTGAGCGGATGACCAGGAGAATGTGGTTCCGAGGCCTCGCGACCGCGGTGGTTGCGGCTACCGCGATCGCAGTCAGCGTCCCGGCAAGCGCCTCGACGCGGCTGAACGACGTCCAGTGGGGCAAGGCGTGCACGAGTCGTGACTTCTACGCCACCGTGAGCGCCAACGCCGAGCCGGACGGTCAGCCCAAGATCGACCTCGTGGGCCTCAAGTTCGGAGCTCGGCTCGACCTGTTGTGCGGCGGGGTCACGAAGGTCTGCATCCAGGGGCGCGTCACCGGCACGTCGTCGGCTCTCGGTTGGGCCGGATCGACGCCGTTCGGCGGGCTCCCCCTCGCGTTCGCGAGCTCGAGCATCTCGGGGCTCACGACCAAGACGCCGGTGTTCAACGGCACCTCGTGCTACAGCACGTCGAGCAGCACGTTCACCAAGTCGATCACGCTCGCGTCGGAGCAGGGGTACGTCTTCACCGGTGGTCGGGTGAAGCTGAAGCAGGTCAAGATCGAGTCGCGGGCCTACGTGGTGGTCAGTGGCGCGACGTACTACACGCCGTGGGCGAGCCAGACCTACTCCAACCCTCTCGTCTGATCTCGTCGAGCCCGCGCCGGCAAGCCCTCCCGGGCGGCTCGGCGTCACGTGGGTGGGTCGGCGCGAGCGCCGACCCACCCACGTGGGCCGAGGGCGATGCTGGGTACCACGACCTGTCGGCCACGGCCTGACCGCCGGTCAGTGGTCGTGCCGCGCAGCAGCTCCCGCTGACGAGTTGCAGGTCGCTCGCCCGTCTAGCTCGCGTCGTGCTGCCACGAGCGCCAGAGCGCCGCGTAGTCGCCGCCCGCCGCGACGAGCTCGTCGTGCGGGCCGATCTCGGTGATCAGGCCGCCGTCGACCACGGCGACGCGGTCGGCGTCGTGCGCAGTGTGCAGGCGGTGCGCGATCGCCACGACCGTGCGACCCGCGAGCACGCCGTTGAGCGAGCGCTCGAGGTGCCGCGCGGCCCGCGGGTCGAGCAGCGACGTCGCCTCGTCCAGGACCAGCGTGTGCGGGTCGAGCAGCACGAGCCGCGCGAGCGCGATCTGCTGGGCCTGCGCCGGCGTGAGCGGGGCACCGCCCGAGCCGATCTCGGTCGCGAGGCCCTCGGGCAGCGCGGCCACCCAGCCCCACGCGTCCACCGCCTCGAGCGCACGCCGCAGCGACTCCTGCGACGCGTCCGGGTCCGCGAGCCGCAGGTTGTCCGCGACCGTGCCGACGAACACGTGGTGCTCCTGGGTCACGAGCGCGACGTGCCCGCGCAGCTCCTCGAGCGGCAGGTCGACGAGCGGCACACCGCCCACGCTGACCGTCCCGCCCGTGGGCGGGTGGATGCCGGCCAGCATGCGGCCGAGCGTGGACTTGCCCGCGCCGGACGGACCGACCACGGCGAGCCGCTCACCCGAGCGCAGGTCGAGGTCGATGCCGTGCAGCACGTCGTGGCCCTCGCGGTACGCGTAGCGCAGCTCGCGCGCCGTGACGTCCTCGTCGACCGGGGTGCCCTCGCGCGCCTCGCGGTCCGGCTCCACGAGCCGGATGCCGACGATGCGTGCGAGCGAGGTCGCCGCGACCTGGATCTCGTCGAGCCAGAAGATCAGGTCCCAGACCGGCCCCGACACCTGGTACGTGTAGAGGACGATCGTCGCGACGACGCCCAGCGACACATGACCCTGCGAGACGAGCCAGCCGCCCCACAGCAGCACGGCGACGGGCGCGGCGGTGAACGCGAAGTCCACGCCCGGGAACAGCCCGGTGCGCAGGTTGAGGGTGACGCGCTCGGCGTCGAACGCCTCGCGCAGGTCATCCTCGACGCGGGCCTCGCGGCGCGGGCCCATCCGCAGCGCGTCGACCGTGCGCGCGCCCTCGACCGACTCCGTGATGGTGCCGTTGAGGGTCGCGTACGCGGCGGACTCGCGCAGGTAGGCAGGCGTCGCGCGGCGCAGGTACCAGCGCACGACCGCGAGCATGACCGGCACGCCCACGAACATCGCGAGCGCGACGAGCGGGGACAGCACGACGCACGCGACCACCGTCAGCGTGATCGTCACGATCGCGACGATCACGCGCGGCACCCCGAAGCGCACCGCGTTCTGCAGCTTGTTGACGTCGTTCGTCGTGCGGGCGACGAGGTCACCCGTGCCCGCCCGCTCGACCGTCGACAGCGGCAGCGACGTCACCGTCTCGATGAACTCCTCGCGCAGATCGGCGAAGACCATCTCGCCGAACAGCATCGAGCTGCGCTGCGCGAACCGCGTGAGCACGGTCTGACCGAGCACCGCGCCTGCGCCGAGCGCGACGAGGCTGTTGACGTAGCCGGTCGTCGTGCCGTCGGCGACCGCGTCGACGAGCCGGCCGAGGATCCACGGCCCGGCCAGGCCGAGGATCGCGGCGCACGTGTGCAGCACGGCGATGCCGCTCAGCGGCCGGCGGTGCGCGCGCAGGAGGTGGAGCGCGTACGCACGGACCGTCGCCGCGTCGGCGATGGGCAGCTTCACGACCGTCCTCCTCTCGTCTCGGTGGTCCCGGCGGTCTGGCCGTCGAGCTGACCGTTCATCAGGGCGTCGAACGCCTCGTCGGCGATCGGGTCGTCGCGCGTCACGTCGGCGTGACTCGTCACCAGCGCAGGGACGCCGTGGGGCGGCGTCTCGTCGTCCAGGTGACGTTCCACGACGCGCCGGTACGCGGTGCCCTGCTCGTCCGGGCGGGCCAGCAGCTCGGCGTGCGTCCCGGTGGCGACCACCCGGCCGTCCACCAGGAGCTGCACCTCGTCGACGTGGTCGAGCACGAGCGGCGACGCCGTCACGATCAGCGTCGCGCGTCCCCGGCGCTCGCCGGCGAGCCGGGCCGCGATGCGCGCCTCGGTGTGCGCGTCGACCGCGGACGTCGGCTCGACCAGCAGCAGGATCTCCGGGTCGAGCAGGAGCGCACGTGCGAGCGCGACGCGCTGGCGCTGACCGCCCGACAGGGACCGCCCCTTCTCCGGGATCTCACCCGCGAGCCCGTCCGGCACGGAGTCGAGCACGTCGTGCGCGTCCGCGAGCGCGATCGCGCGCAGCAGACGCTCGGCGTCGCCCGGGCCGTGCACGTCGAGCTCGTTCGCGAGCGTGCCCGAGAACAGGTGCGGCGTCGCCTCGGCGAGCAGGATGCGCTCGCGCACGACCTGCTTGTCGAGCTCGGCCAGCAGCACGCCGCCCAGGCGCACCGGTGTGTCGACCTCGGCCTCGTCGTCGAACCGGCCCATGCGCGTGGCGACCGCCGCCGACTCGTCGGGGTCGGCACAGACCAGCGCGCTGACCCGACCGGGCCGGACCGTCACGCCCGACGTCTCGTCGACCAGCGGCACCCCTGCAGGGGGCGGCGCCTGCGTGCCCGGGCGCGCGCCCGTGGCCGGCACCACGCGCAGGACGTTGAGCACCTTGCCCGCGCCGACGTGGGCGCGCGTCGCGGACTGCACCGTGTACGTCATCTGCTGGACCGGCCACGCCAGGAACGCGGCGAAGCCGTACGCCTGCACGAGCTGCCCCGGGGTGATCTCGCCCGTGACGGCCAGGTGCGCGCCGTACCAGATGAGCACCACGACGAACGCGCCCGGCAGCAGCACCTGCAGCGCGTCGAGCCAGGACTGCGTGACCGCGACGGCCTCGCCCTTGCGCCGCACGAGCTGCGACTGCTCGCGGTAGCGGGCCGTGAACACGCCCTCGCCGCCGATCCCGCGCAGGATGCGCAGGCCCGAGACGGTGTCGGAGCCGAGCGTCGTGAGCCGGCCCGACGCCTCGCGCTGCGCCGCCTGGCGGCGCTGCAGCGGCTTGACCAGCGCCGCGATGCAGATCGTGACGGTCGGCAGGCCGAGCACGACGATCAGGCCGAGCGACACCGAGGTGCGCAGCATGACGAACGCCGCGATGCCGTACGCCACGATCGAGCCGATGAAGCGCGGCAAGGTGTGGAAGATCTCACCGATGCGCAGCGCGTCGTTCGCGACGGCCGAGACGACCTCACCCGTCGGCAGCTCCGCGGTGATGGTGTGTCCCGAGCGGGCGACGCGGCGGCCGACGAGCTGGGACGCGGCGAACGAGGCCCGCAGCCAGTTCTCGACGTCGAAGCGGTGGCCGATCGCCGACGCCGCGGCCGAGATCACGCCGAGCCCCGCGAGCGCACCGGCGGCCCGCACCAGGTCCGAGCCGAACCCGTGCGCGAGGCCGGAGTCGATCGCGTGGCCGGTCACGTACGGCAGCGCGGCCTGGCACGAGAACATGAGGACGCCGAGCAGGACGCCGGCGGTGAGGATGCCCCACTGCCGGCGCGCCTGCCAGAGCAGGTACGCCACGGGCCCCGTCAGAGGCGGGGTACCCGGGTCAGCCAAGGGGAGGGATCGCACTCGTTCCACGTTACGGGCGGGTACTGACACGGCTCGACTGCTTTTCGCCGGTCCGGCCGAGAGTCGCTACGAGGCCGGTGCGCAGCAGGTGGACGGCGGCCGGAGCAGCGGGGTGCGGCGACTACCCTGGGGGGGTGACTCAGACGCCTGAGCAGCCGACAGCTCACCGCCCGGTCCTCGTCGTCGACTTCGGCGCGCAGTACGCCCAGCTCATCGCGCGCCGCGTGCGCGAGGCGAACGTGTACTCCGAGATCGTCCCGCACACCGCGAGCGTCGACGCGCTGCTCGCGAAGGACCCCGCCGCGATCATCCTCTCGGGCGGTCCGTCGTCCGTGTACGCCGACGGCGCCCCGTTCGTCGACCCCGCGCTGTTCGAGGCGGGCGTGCCGGTCCTGGGCATCTGCTACGGCTTCCAGGCCATGGCGCAGGCGCTCGGCGGGACGGTCGCGCAGACGGGGGTGCGCGAGTACGGCGGTACCGCGGTCGAGGTGACCGCGTCCGGCACCGTGCTGGCGGGCAGCCCCGAGCAGCAGACCGTGTGGATGAGCCACGGCGACGCGGTGCACGCCGCGCCCGAGGGCTTCGACGTGCTCGCGACGAGCGAGGGCTCGCCCGTCGCCGCGTTCGAGAACCGCGAGCGTCGCCTGTTCGGCGTGCAGTGGCACCCCGAGGTCAAGCACTCGCCGCTCGGGCAGAAGGCGCTCGAGAACTTCCTCTACTCCGGCGCGGGCCTGACGCCCGACTGGAACCCGGGCAACGTCATCGCCGAGCAGGTCGAGCGCATCCGCGCGCAGGTCGGCGACGCGCGCGTGGTCTGCGGGCTGTCCGGCGGTGTCGACTCGTCCGTCGCGGCCGCGCTCGTGCAGCGCGCCGTCGGTGACCAGCTGACGTGCGTGTTCGTCGACCACGGGCTGCTGCGCGCGGGCGAGGCCGAGCAGGTCGAGAAGGACTTCGTCGCCTCGACGGGCGTGCGGCTCAAGGTCGTCGACGCGCGTGCGCGGTTCCTGCAGGCGCTCGCGGGCCACACCGACCCCGAGACCAAGCGCAAGATCATCGGTCGCGAGTTCATCCGCGTGTTCGAGGACGCCGCGCGCGAGGTCGTCGCCGAGTCGGGCGAGTCGGGCTCCGAGGTCAAGTTCCTGGTCCAGGGCACGCTGTACCCGGACGTCGTGGAGTCCGGCGGCGGCGAGGGCGCGGCGAACATCAAGTCGCACCACAACGTGGGCGGTCTGCCCGACGACCTGCAGTTCGAGCTCGTCGAGCCGCTGCGCACGCTGTTCAAGGACGAGGTCCGCGCGGTCGGTCTCGAGCTCGGCGTGCCCGAGGCGATCGTGTGGCGCCAGCCGTTCCCCGGCCCCGGCCTGGGCATCCGCATCATCGGCGAGGTCACCGCGGAGCGGCTCGACGTGCTGCGGGCCGCGGACGCGATCGCCCGCGAGGAGCTCACGAAGGCCGGGCTCGACCGCGAGATCTGGCAGTGCCCCGTGGTGCTGCTCGCCGACGTGCGCTCGGTCGGCGTCCAGGGCGACGGCCGCACCTACGGCCACCCGATCGTGCTGCGGCCCGTGTCGTCGGAGGACGCCATGACGGCCGACTGGACCCGCATGCCGTACGACGTGCTCGCGACCATCTCGACGCGCATCACCAACGAGGTGCCCGAGGTCAACCGTGTCGTCCTCGACGTCACGAGCAAGCCGCCGGGCACGATCGAGTGGGAGTGACGGCCGGAGTGGGGGACGTGGGGAAGGACCAGGACGTGACGACGGACGCTCAGACGCCGACAGGCCCCGCCACGCCGACCGGCCCCGCTGCGCCGACCGGCACTGCCACGCCCACGGCGTGGAGCCGCAAGGCGCGGGGTGCGGTGACGCGTTACCGCGTGCTGGCGTGGATCACCGGGACGATGCTGCTGCTGCTCTGCGTCGAGATGGTGCTCAAGTACGTCGTGCACGCCGACGACGTCGCGGCGACGTTCGCGTGGATCCCGTTCGCGCACGGGTGGATCTACGTGGTCTACCTCGTGACGGTGTTCGACCTGTGGGCGACGATGCGCTGGACGTTCGGGCGGCTGGTCACCATGGCGCTCGCGGGCGTCGTGCCGGTGATGTCGTTCGTGCTCGAGCGCCGCGTGCACGCGCAGGCGCTCGCGCGCGTGGAAGCCGCCGAGGCCGCGCCGCCGGCCGTCGGCTGACCCGACCCCCGGCGCGCACCGCCACCCCTCTCGCGTGAGCACGCACGGGCGGCGCCGACGCCCGCGCGACGCGCCGGGAACGTCCCGGAAGGCCCGTGCGCGTGCGGTTCGTCCCCAGATCGCTACAGTCGACCTGCAGGAACGTTCATGCGCACGGCGCACGGCCCCTGCACCCGTCGGGTGACCGGGGATCGCTCGAGAGAGGGGAACCGCACGTGGCGACCACTGCAGGTAAGCGCGGAGCTCGGGGGCTCGGCCTCTGGGTCATCGTCTTCGGGATCCTGTTCATCGTGGCCGGTGCGGTCACGTGGGGTCTGGTGGCGAGCAACCTCGCCGCCGAGAAGATCACCGTCTCCGACGACGCCTCGGCCTTCCAGGGCCAGCTCGTCGACACGCCGTGGGAGGCGTGGGTCCAGGCCGACATCATCAACCACCATGCGCTCGACGCCTCGGGCGGCAAGACCTACGCCGAGCTGGACCGTGAGGACCCGACGCGCGAGACGATGATGACCGCGTCGTTCCTGAGGGCGTCGCTGTTCACCTCGGTCGTCGCCTTCGGCGTGGCCCTGCTGGTCGTGGGCATCGGGGTGGTCCTGCTGCTCATCGGCTTCGCGTTGCGACGCCTGAGCCCGGTCGACGTCGACGACACCGTGGTCCGGACCGACTCGGCAGGACCCGCGCCGGTCGCGGCCCCCGTCGCGGCGCCCGCTCGGCCCGTGACCGCAGCCCCGGTCACGACGGCAGCTCCGGTCACGACGGCAGCGCCCGCGGCGCCGCCGGCCACCACGCCGCCTCCGACGACGGCACCTGCGACGACCGCGGTGCCGCCCACGACGACGAGCACGACGGCCGCCCCGCCGCCGTCCGCCCCGCCGTCGCACGTGGCGCCGGACCCTGTGGTCGACCCGGACCGCGACGAGCCGCGCGCCTGACGGCCCGGCTCCGGTCTGCGCCGACGCCGCCGACGCCGCCGACCTGAGCACGCACGAGGGCCCCTCATCCCGCCGGTGGATGAGGGGCCCTCGTGCGCGTGCGGTCAGCGGCGGCGACGAGCGCCCGAGACGATCGAGCCGACGAGCAGCGCGACGCCCGCACCGGCGACCAGCACGATGGCCGCGACGTCGACGTCGATGTGCCGCCCACCGGCCCAGGCGAGCACGCCGACCCCCAGGACCGCGAGGACCAGGCCCCACACGACGGTCCCGACGCGCGGTCCGCGCTCGGGCCGCTCGACCGGGGCGACGGGCGCCGGGTCGTGCGTGGCCGGTGCCGAGGACGACTGCGTGGTCGGCGCCGCGTCGTGCGCCGGCAGGTCCGTCAGCGTGGGCGCGGTCGGACCGTCGGCGGGCTGTGCTCCCGGCTCGGCGCCGAGGACCTGCGTGCGGTCGTCGTCCCCGGAGGCTCCGGTCGTGGGCTTCGGTTCGGTGCTCATGAGTTCTCCCGGGTGATCGTGACCTCGCCGGCGCCGACGGAGACGTCGAGCGACAGCTGAGCGCCGCCCGCCTCGCTCGCGTCGTCGCGGAAGGTCGTGTCGTCCATGCGGACACCGCTCGCGCTCTTGTACGCGCCGTCGACGTCCCACACGACCTTGCCGAGCCCGACGCGCACGGTCGCCTCGACCGCGGCGTCCTCGGGGACGACGATCTCGACGCGGCCTGCCCCGACGGAGACGGGGATCTGCAGCAGCTCGTCGGTCACGGGGACGTCCGACAGGTCGAGCACGGCCTCGCCCGCACCGAAGTGCAGACCCTCGGCCGCGTCGGCCCGCGTCGTGACGAGCACGGGCTGGTCGGCGCGGTGGATGCCGCCGTCGTCCCACGTCCAGTCGCGGTGGGTCGTGACGCCCGCGGGGAGCGAGACGAGCAGCGCGACGATCGCGAGGAACCCGAGCGAACCGCTCGTGCGGCCGCGCAGACCGGAGACCACGATGCCGACGCCCGCGAGCACGGCGGTCACGCCGAGCGTCGTGAGCAGGACCGGGCCGTCGAACGTGCCCGCGCGCTCGGCCGCGAGCAGGCCCGCGAGCGTGAGCAGCGAGAGCGCGACGACGATGCCGGTGCTCGTGGCACCGGGGCCCCGCCTGCGCGGCGGCTGGGGGCGCGGGGGAGCGGTCGGCGCGGGACGCGACGCGTACGCGGTCGGGCCCGGGCCGTACGGGGCACCGGCCGGGGGAGTCCCGTAGGTCGGGTGTCCGTAGGTCGAGCCGGCGTAGGCCTGAGGCTGGGCGGGCGCGCCGTAGGAGGACGTGGACGGCGGTGCAGTCGAGGCCGTCGCGTACGCGGGTCCGGTGGCGGTCGCGGACGCGTAGGGGGCGCCGGGCCCGTACGGCGTGGTGCGCGCCGCGCCCGACGAGGCGGGCGTGCCGTACGGCGGCACGGCACCCGGACCGTAGGGCGTCGCGGGACCGTGCGGCGCGCCCGGGTGCGGCGGGCCGCTCGGCGTGCGGTGGCGCGAGATCAGGACGGGCACGGCGATGACGACCGCCACGATGAACGCGAGCCACAGCAGACCGGACAGCACGCCGGACACGCCGTGCGCCCAGCCGGGGCCGGCCACGCCCCACCAGCCGTCGCCGCGGCCGAGGCCGGTGACGAGCAGCGCGGCGACGCCGAGGATCGCGATGTCGAAGCGCCCGGCGAACAGCTCCTCGGCGTGGATGCGGCCGTCCCGCCGTTCGGGCAGCAGCGCCCAGCCGAGCGCGTAGGCCACGGCGCCGACCCCGGACAGCAGCGTCGCGACGACGAGGAGGCCGCGCACGATCAGGGGGTCGATGCCGAGACGCTCGGCCACGCCCGCGCACACGCCGCCGACCCATCGGTCGTCCGACCGCACGACGCCGAACCGGCGGATCGAGCCGAAGAAGCCCGCTCCGCTCGGCGTCGGCGCCGGACCGAACCCGGCCGGACCAGGCCCAGCGGGACCAGGCCCAGCGGGACCAGCACCAGCGGGACCAGAGCCCGAGGGACCGGAGCCCGCAGGGCCCGAGCCGGTAGGACCGGAGCCCGTAGGACCGGAGCCCGCAGGGCCTGGAGCCGCGGGGCCCGAACCGGCGGTGCCGGGGGCAGCCGGGTCGGCGGTCGCCGCACCGGGCGTCGGGGTCTCGGCGCCCGCCGGGCCGGACGCGGGGCGCTCGTCGGACGACGACGCCGGGGCGCTCGTGGCGTCCGGCGTCGGGTCCTGCGGCTGCCCCGGACCAGGAGTCGTGGGTGGGGTCGTGTCGTTCATACCGACGATCGTGGCGTGCCGCGCCCCCGCGGCGACATCGGGTGCCCCCCTGACTCGACCCTGAACCTGGCTCCACGGACCCCTGGTCCTCACCCTGGAAGTCCGCCGGACGGCCCGTTCGCCGTGCCCGCACGGCGCGATGACGTGTGACGATGCGGGTGTGGACATGACCGCCCAGCCGAACCTGCACCCGGGTGCCGGTCCCGTGCGCGCGCCTCGCGGGGCGTTGCGCCGGCCCGAGCGCGGGCGCTGGTTCGCGGGCGTCGCCTCCGGTGTCGCGGCGCACCTCGGGCTTCCGCTGCCCGCGGTGCGGGTCGCCTTCGTCGTGCTGACCGCGCTGGGTGGCGTCGGCGTCGTGCTGTACGCGTTCTGGTGGCTGACCGTCCCGGTGGGTGACCCGTGGGGTGCGGCCGCGGCCGCACGGCCGAGCGCGCTGTCGCGGATCGCGAGCCGGCCCACCGACGCCGAGCGCCCGTCGCGCCGGTGGCCCGTCACGGACATCGCGGTCGGCGTGCTGCTCGTCGCGGTCGCCGGCCTGCTCGTCGCGCTGCGCGAGGACCAGCTCGACGCGGGGTGGGTGCTCCCCGTGCTCGTCGTGCTGGCCGGTGCGGCGCTCGCGTGGAGCCAGCTCGACGAGGTCGCGCGCGGCCGGCTGCGCAGCCGGGCCGGCGGACGCACGCCGTCGTCGGTCGTGCGGCTGCTCGGCGGTGTGGTGCTCGCCGGCGTCGGCGTGCTCCTGCTCGTCGGGCAGGCGACCGGTCCAGGGGTGGACGCTGCGACGTTCGCGCAGTCCGTCGTCGCCTCGATCGCGGTGCTCGCGGGCGTCGCGGTCGTCGTCGCGCCGTGGTGGCTGCGTCTGTGGCGCGCGCTCGCGGACGAGCGGGCGGCCCGCGCGCGCGAGTCGGAGCGGGCGGACATCGCGGCGCACCTGCACGACTCGGTACTGCAGACGCTCGCGCTCATCCGCGCACGTGCGGACGACCCCGCCGAGGTCGCGCGGATGGCCCGCGCCCAGGAGCGCGAGCTGCGCGAGTGGCTGTACGACGACCGCCCGGCCCCGGGCACGTCGCTGGCCGCCCAGCTGCGGGACGTGGTCGCCGAGGTCGAGGACTCGCGCTCCGGGCCGGGCGGCGAGCCGGTGGCCGTCGAGGCGGTCGTCGTCGGCGACCGCGTGCCCGACGAGGCGACCGCGGCGCTGCTGCAGGCGACCCGCGAGGCGTTGGTCAACGCGGTCGTGCACGGCCGCCCGCCGGTCTCGCTGTACCTCGAGGTGGGTTCCGACGAGGTCGAGGTGTTCGTCAAGGACCGCGGCGACGGGTTCGACGTGGACGCGATCGGGCCGGACCGGTTCGGCGTGCGGGAGTCGATCATGGGGCGCGTGCGGCGGCGCGGCGGGACGGCGAAGGTGACGAGCCGACCGGGCCAGGGCACCGAGGTGCACCTGTCGATGCCGTTCGTCGCGATCCCGCAGGTCGCGGTCGAGCAGGTGGCCCCCGAGCAGGACCCGTCGGTCGCGCCCCAACCGGCGCCCGGGACGGTGGAGGAGGAGCGATGACGCAGCAGGTGCCGGCCGTGCCGGCCGTCGACGTGGTGCTGGTGGACGACCACCACCTGTTCCGGACCGGGGTACGCGCGTCGCTCGACGACCGCGTGCACGTCGTCGGCGAGGCCGCGAGCGTCGACGAGGCGGTACGCGTCGTGCGCACGCTGGCGCCCCCGGTGGTCCTGCTCGACGTGCACCTGCCGGGCGGCGACGGCGGTGGCGGTGCCGAGGTCATCCGCGCGTGCGCCGACCTGACGGGCACGCGGTTCCTGGCGCTGTCCGTGTCCGACGCGGCCGAGGACGTGGTCGCGGTGATCCGTGCCGGAGCGCGCGGGTACGTGACCAAGGCAATCGACGGCCCGGCCCTGAGCGACGCGGTCCGGCGGGTCGCCGACGGCGACGCGGTGTTCTCGCCGCGACTCGCGGGCTTCGTGCTCGACGCGTTCGGCGCCGCTGCCGGCGACGTCGCGACGGGCGACGACGAGCTCGACCGGCTCAGCGCGCGCGAGCGCGAGGTGATGCGGCTGATCGCGCGCGGGTACACCTACCGCGAGGTCGCCGCCGAGCTGTTCATCTCGATCAAGACGGTCGAGACCCACGTGTCCGCGGTGCTGCGCAAGCTGCAGCTGTCGAGCCGGCACGAGCTGACGCGGTGGGCCGCGGCGCGGCGGCTGCTCTGACCGACGGGGGTGCTCGACCCTGGCGCCCTGACCTCGGCCGTCGGGGCATCGGGACCGGGTGACCTCCCGTACCCTGTGCGGCATGGAGCTGCTGAAGAACCTGCTGGTCGTCCTGCACCTGCTCGGGTGGGCCGTCGTGCTCGGCGGCACCCTGGTGAACATGCGCACGCCCAAGATCGCCCAGGGCGTGCTGCACGGGGCGCTCACCGCCCTCGTGACCGGCATCCTCATGGTCGGCGTCATCGAGATGGGCGACCTGTACGAGCCCAACCAGATCAAGATCGCCGTCAAGCTGCTCATCGCGCTCGCGGTGACCGCGCTCGTCGTCGTCGGCCAGCGCCGGCCCGAGAAGGTGACGACCGGCTACCTCGGCGCGATCGCCGGGCTGACGGTCGTCAACGTGGCCGTCGCCGTGCTCTGGCGGTGACCTGCGGTGTCCCCCGATAGGGGACTCATCACCGGCTGAGCCCGACCGATAGGGCGTGGGACACGTCCCCCGGCGCCCGGAGCCAGCCATGCGCATCTCTTCGATGTCGATCGTCCAGAAGCTCGCTGCCCTCGTCGTCCTCACGGCCGTCGGTCTGGCGGCACTGACCGTGACCGCGGTCGTGCGCGCGGAGCACCGGCTCATGGCCGAACGCCGGGCGGCGGTGCAGCAGGTGGTCGAGGCGGCGCTGGGGGTCGTCGAGCGGTACGGCGCGCTCGCGAGCTCGGGCGACCTCAGCGAGACCGCCGCGCAGCAGAGCGCGATCGACGTGATCTCCGGCATGCGCTACTCGGGCGACGAGTACTTCTGGATCAACGACATGACCCCGACGATGGTCATGCACCCCGTGAAGCCCGAGCTGGACGGCACCGACCTGTCCGGTCAGGTGGACCCCGACGGGACGCAGATCTTCGTCGAGTTCGTGGACGTGGTCCGGTCCGAGGGCGCCGGGTTCGTCGCCTACCAGTGGCCCAAGCCGGGCGCGGAGGACCCGCAGCCGAAGGTCTCCTACGTCACGGGCTACGAGCCGTGGGGCTGGGTGCTCGGCTCGGGGGTCTACGTCGACGACGTGCGCGCGACCGCGCTGGCCGACGCGCGTGGCCTGTTCGGCGCCGGGGCCGCCGTGCTGGTCGCCGTCGCGGTCGTCGGGTTCGCCGTGTCACGGTCGGTCGTGCGTCCCGTGAACGAGGCGACGCGGGCGCTGACCGACGGCGACGCAGGCGCTCGCCTGCCGGTCGGGTCCGGGCGCACCGAGCTCGACCGCCTCGCGATCGCGCTCAACACCACGCTCGACCGCTCGGCGTCGGTCGCGTCCGACGTCGACTCCGCGTCGCACGAGCTGCTCGCCGCGGCCGAGCGCCTGGTCTCCTCGGGCGACGAGCTGGGCGACGCCGCGGCCGACGCCGCCGCGCGCACGAGCGAGGCGGGCGTCTCGGCACGCAGCGTGAGCGAGGGCATCGACACCGTGGCCGCCGGGACGCACCAGATGGGCGCGTCGATCGGTGAGATCGCCGCGAACGCGGCCGAGGTCGCGCGGATCGCCGCGCACGCCGTCGAGGCCGCCGGACGCACCAACGAGACGGTCGCGACGCTGGGCGAGTCGTCCGCCGAGATCGGCTCGGTCGTCAAGGTCATCACCTCGATCGCGGAGCAGACGAACCTGCTCGCGCTCAACGCCACGATCGAGGCCGCGCGCGCCGGTGAGGCGGGCAAGGGCTTCGCGGTCGTCGCCGGCGAGGTCAAGGAGCTCGCGTCGGAGACGGCCCGGGCGACGGGCGACATCGCCCAGCGCGTCGAGTCCATCCAGGAGGCCGTCGCCCGCGCGGCCGCCGAGATCGGCCAGATCACCGAGGTCATCGCCAAGATCAACGACTACCAGACGACCATCGCGGGCGCCGTCGAGGAGCAGACGGCGACGACGAACGCGATGGCCGCCGCGGTCACCGAGGTCGCCGAGGGCGGACGTCGCGTGGCGTCGGTGCTCGAGGACGTCGGCGCCGCGACCGCGCGCACGAGCGGCGAGATCGAGACCATCCGGTCCGCGGCGCACGAGCTCGGGTCGACGTCGCACCGGCTGCGCGAGACCGTGGGGGCGCTCGCCGTCTGACCCGTCACGCTAGGGTCGCGGCGTGAGCGGGGTCGCGGAGGTCGTCGTCGGGCTCGTCGTGCTCGTCGGGCTGTTCGGTGTCGTCGTGCAGGTGCTGCCGGGCGCGGTGCTCGTCGCGGGCGCCGTGGCGGTGTGGGGCGTCGTCACCGGCGGGACGGTCGGCTGGACCGTGGTCGCGGTCGCGGTGGTCGCGACGCTCGCCGCGGCCGTCGGCAAGTACCTGCTCGCCGGTCGGCACCTCAAGCGCGCGGGGGTGCCGAACAGCACGCTCGTGTGGGGCGGGCTCGCCGGTGCCGTGCTGTTCTTCGTGATCCCCGTCATCGGGCTGCCGATCGGGTTCGTCGGCGCGACGTACCTCGCGGAGTGGGTGCGCGTGCGCGACCCGCGCGCCGCGCGCGCGGCGACGGTCGCCGCGATGCAGGCCACGGGCCTGTCGATCCTCGTCGAGCTCGCGGGCGCGATGGTCGTCACGCTCGCGTGGCTCGTCGGGCTCGCCCTCACGTGACGTCCCGCGCCCCTGGGCGCGCGTGACGCCGCGCGTGCGTCGTCCGTCCGTGTGGGCGGGGGGACCTAGGCTGGGCGGGCCATGACGTCGCTCTTCGATCACCTGCCTCCTGCTGTCGGCGCCTCGGGTGCCTCCCTCGGTGCTGCCTACGGCGCGGCGCTCGGTACGGGCCGCGGCACGGCCGCCGCGCGCTCGCACACGGGCGAGTCCTCGGGGCTCCCGCTCGTCGTCGCCCCGCGCGCAGACGTCACCGACGAGCCGGACGACGACGCTCGTCGTGCCCGCCGCGAGCAGGACGAGTCCGAGCGCGCCGCCCGTGCGGACGCGCTGCTCGAGGGGCTCAACCCGCAGCAGCGTGAGGCCGTGCTGCACCACGGCGGCCCGCTGCTGATCGTCGCGGGCGCCGGTTCGGGCAAGACGCGCGTGCTCACGCACCGCATCGCGTACCTGCTCGCGACGCGGCGGGCGCGCGCGGGCGAGGTCCTGGCGATCACGTTCACGAACAAGGCCACCGCCGAGATGCGCGAGCGGGTCGGCGGGCTCATCGGGCCGGCCGCCGCGGGTCGCATGTGGGTCTCGACGTTCCACTCCGCCTGCGTGCGCATCCTGCGCCGCGAGGCGGCCACGCTCGGGATGCGCTCGAGCTTCTCGATCTACGACTCGGCCGACTCCCAGCGCCTGCTCACGCTCGTCGCGCGCGAGCTCGACCTGGACCCGAAGAAGTACCCGGCCAAGGCGCTGGCCTCGAAGATCTCCGCGCTCAAGGACGAGCTCGTCGACCCCGAGTCGTTCGCAGCGACGTCGGGCAGCGGCAACGACTTCGACGCGGCGCTCGCGCAGGTCTACACGCGCTACCAGGCTCGGCTGCGTCAGGCGCACGCGCTCGACTTCGACGACCTCATCATGACGACGGTGCACCTGCTGCAGGCGTTCCCGGCGGTCGCCGAGCACTACCGGCGGCGGTTCCGGCACGTGCTCGTCGACGAGTACCAGGACACCAACCACGCGCAGTACGTGCTGGTGCGCGAGCTCGTCGGGACCGGCGACGGCGACGTGCCGCGCGGTGAGCTCACGGTCGTGGGCGACGCCGACCAGTCGATCTACGCGTTCCGCGGTGCGAACATCCGCAACATCCTCGAGTTCGAGGCGGACTACCCCGACGCGCGCACGATCCTGCTCGAGCAGAACTACCGCTCGACGCAGACGATCCTGTCCGCCGCGAACGCGGTCATCAGCAAGAACCCGGGCCGCAAGCCCAAGCGGCTGTGGACCGACTCGGGTGCGGGCGCGCAGATCGTCGCGTACGTCGCGGACGACGAGCGTGAGGAGGCTCGGTTCGTCGTCGAGGAGATCGACCGGCTGGGTGACTCCGCGGGCGTGCGGCCCGGGGACGTCGCGATCTTCTACCGGGCGAACGCGCAGTCGCGGGTGATCGAGGACGCGCTCGTGCGCGTCGGGCTGCCGTACAAGCTCGTCGGCGGCACGCGGTTCTACGAGCGGCGCGAGATCAAGGACGCCATCGCGTACCTGCGCGCGGTCGCGAACCCCGACGACGACGTCAACCTGCGGCGCATCCTCAACGTCCCCAAGCGCGGGCTGGGGGAGCGCTCGGAGGCGATGGTCGCGTCGTTCGCCGAGCGCGAGCGCATCTCGTTCGGGGCCGCGCTCGAGCGCCTCGACGAGGTCCCCGGCCTCGGCACGCGGGCCGTCACGGGGCTGACTGCGTTCGTCGAGCTCATGTCCGGGCTGCGTGCGCTGGCCGCGACCGCGGGCCCGGCCGAGGTGCTCGGCGCGGTGCTCGACCGCAGCGGCTACCTCGCCGAGCTGCGCGCGAGCGAGGATCCGCAGGACGGCTCGCGCGTCGAGAACCTCGCCGAGCTGCACGCCGTGGCGACCGAGTTCGAGCAGAGCGACCCCGACGGCGACCTCGCGGACTTCCTCGAGCGCGTCTCGCTCGTCGCGGACTCCGACCAGATCCCGACGCCCGACGGTGGGGACGGCGACGCCGACGACAAGCCGGACCCGGGTGTCGTCACGCTCATGACGCTGCACACCGCGAAGGGGCTCGAGTTCCCGGTGGTGTTCCTGACCGGCATGGAGGACGGGACGTTCCCGCACATGCGGTCGCTGTCCGACCCCGACCAGCTCGCCGAGGAGCGGCGCCTCGCGTACGTGGGCCTGACGCGTGCCCGCGAGCGGCTGTACATCTCGCGCGCCGCGATCCGTACAGCGTGGGGCGTGCCGAACGAGTTCCCGCCGAGCCGCTTCCTCGGCGACCTGCCCGACGAGCTCATCGACTGGCGCCGACGCGAGTCCTCGACCTCGCAGCTGCGCGGCGGGTGGGGCTCGGGCTTCGGGTCGGGCGGCCGGGGGTCGTCGGGCGGCTACGGCACGAGTCGTGCGGGCTCCGGCGGGTACGGCAGCGGTGGGCGTGAGGCGCGCGAGCAGCGGCCGGCGCTGCCCTCGACCGGCGCGACGTTCGGCTCGGCCACGCCTCGTCCCGCTGCGGCGATCCCGCAGCTCGAGATCGGCGACCGGGTCACGCACGACGCGTACGGGCTGGGCTCGGTGGTCGCTCTCGAGGGCACCGGCCACAACGCCGTCGTGAAGGTGGACTTCGGGACCGAGGGCACCAAGCGGCTCCTCCTGCGGTTCTCGCCCGTCACGAAGCTGTAGCCGCGGCCTCACACGAACGGGGCACGGCGCCCCCGCGAACGTGTGCCCGGTTCGTACGAACCGGTGTGTCCTGCCGGGGCCCCTCCGGGGGGCCCTTAGCGTGGTCCCATGAGCCAGCGGAACGAGGTGCACCGGTGACGACCACGTCCTCGCGTGCCGCCTCCGGCGCGGGCGTCGCCACGGACTCCCGGCTCGCCGGGGGCACTGTGCCCACGGACTTCGAGGCGATCGTCCATCCCGGCTCTGAGCAGGGCGAACGCGCCCCGCGCGAGCGTCCGGTCCGGCACGAGGGCCGCATCCGCGGGCTCGACGGGCTGCGCGCGATCGCGGTGCTCGCCGTGATCGCCTACCACCTGTGGCCGGGCGCGGTGCCGGGCGGGTTCCTCGGTGTCGACGTGTTCTTCGTCGTCTCCGGGTTCCTCATCACCACGCTCCTGCTGCGGGAGATGACACGCGAGGGCGGGGTGAGCCTCGGCGGCTTCTGGAAGCGGCGCGCGCGGCGACTGCTGCCCGCACTCGTGTGCGTGCTGCTCGTCGGCACGGTCGCCGCCCGCCTGGTCGAGACCGACCTGCTCGTCGGCGTGCGCCGGCAGTGGCTCGGCGCACTCACGTTCTCCACCAACTGGCTCGAGATCAGCGCGGGGACCAGCTACTTCGACCAGACCGCGCCCGAGCTGTTCCAGCCGTTCTGGTCGCTCGCGATCGAGGAGCAGTTCTACCTGCTGTGGCCGCTCGTGCTCATCGGGCTCGTGCTCGCCGCGGGTGCGCTCCGGATGCGGTCGGGCGCGCGGGTGATCGCCGTCCTCGTCGCTGCCGGTGGTCTCGCCAGTGCCGTCGCCATGGCGCTCCTCTACTCGCCCGGCGCCGACCCGACGAACGTCTACTACGGCACCGGCACCCACATGTTCGGCCTGCTCGCGGGAGCGGCCGTGGCGATCGCCGCGAGCGGGCGCGCGCGCCTCCTGCCCGACACCGCCTGGGCGCGTGCCGTGCCGTACGTCGCGCTCGTCGTCCTCGTCGGCCTCGGCGCCACGATGGCCGCGGACAGCACGGCGACGTACCGCGGCGGCATCGCGCTGGGCTCGCTGGCGGCGCTCGTACTCGTGGTCGCGTGCGCGCAGGAACGGCCCGCCGGGCTCATCCGGGCGCTCGAGCTGCGGCCCGCCGAGTGGGTGGGCGAGCGCTCGTACGGCCTGTACCTGTGGCACTGGCCCGTGATCCTCGTCGTCGGGGCGACGTTCGGCGACGCGCCCGGATCGACGCTGTGGTGGCGCACGCCGCTGGTCGCCCTGCCCATCACCTTCCTGCTCGCCGCCGCGAGCCACCGGTTCGTCGAGACGCCCGTGCGTCGCGAGGGCTTCCGTGCCGTGGCGCGTCGGGCCCTCGCCGCGCTGCGCGGCCCGCGCCCGAGCGCGCGGGTCGCCGCGGTCGCGGTCGCCGTGCTCGCGCTCGGCGCGGTCGTCTCGGTCGCCACTGCGCCGGCGGTCTCCTCGACGCAGCGCGCGATCGAGGCGGCCCTCAAGGAGATCGCCGACCGCGAGGCGCGCGCGGGCGAGGACGCGCCGAAGGGCACGCCGACCGGCGCGGCCACGCAGGCCCCGACCACGGCCCCGACGGACGCCCCGACGAAGGCGCCCACGCAGGCACCGCCGAGCACGCCGTCAGCACCGGCGCAGGGCGGCGCGGCCGTGATCGACGGCGCCGACGTGATCGGCTTCGGTGACTCCGTCCTGTCGGCCGCCGCTCCCACGCTGTACGACGCGTTCCCGAAGATCGCGATCGACGCCAAGCCCATCCGCAAGTGGCTGGACGTGCCCGAGCTGGTGCGCGCCGCCGAGAAGGCCGGCCAGCTGCGTCCCGTGGTCCTGCTCGACTTCGGGACGAACGGCGGGTTCAAGTTCGACGGCTCGATGGAGGCCTTCGAGGAGACGCTCGACATCATCGGGCCCGACCGCCAGGTCGTGATCTACACGATCGTCGGCATCAGCTACTGGGTCGAGGACGCGAACGCCGCGATGGTCGACGCCGTCAAGGGCCGGCCCAACGTGCATGTCGTCGACTGGCACCGGTACATCAGCAAGCACTCCGGGCTGCTGCACGCCGACAAGACCCACCCCAACATGAAGGGCGTCGTCGCGTACGCCGACCTGCTGCGCGAGGAGCTGACGAAGCTCGCGTCGTGAGGGCTCAGGCCGCCTGGGCCCACGCCGCGCTCACGGCCTCGCGCACCGCGTCGTCGCGCAGCCCGAGCGAGCTGAGCACGGCACGAGCGCCGGACTCGGGCGCGCGCACGGCCGCGAGCAACAGGTGCCCGCTGTCGATGCGGCGCCGTCCCGTGCGGATGGCCTCGCGCAGCGCGAGCTCGAGCAGCTTCTTGGCGTCGGGCGCGAATGCTCGCGGTGCCGTGCTCGGCGTCGCATCGAGCGCTCCGGCGCCGAACGTGGCCTCGACCTGCGCGCGGATCGCGTCGAGGTCGACGCCGATCGAGGCGAGCGCCTCGTCGTCGAGCCCCTGCCGGGCACGGACCGCCGCGGCGAGATCGTCGGGGTGCACGCCGAGAGCGGCGAGCGCGTCGTGCGCGGGGCCCTCGAGGCGGGCCGCGGCGAGGAGGACGTGCTCGGACGCGATCCGGTCGGCGCCGAGCGCGCCGGCCTCCGCGGCCGCGTGGGTGACGGCCTCGCGTGCGTCCTGCGTGAATCGTTCGAACATCAGCGCACCACCTTGTCGGACTTCCCGTACTTCTTGTGGACCGCCTGCCGGGTGACCCCGAGGCAGTCCGCGATCTGCTGCCAGGACCAGCCGAGGCGGCGGGCACGTTCGACCTGCAGCGTCTCGAGCCGGTCGGCGAGCGTGCGCAGCGAGCGCACGGCGCGCAGGCCTTCGGCGGGCTCCGCGGAGCCCGCCGCTGTGAGGAGAGCGTCGGTCCCGGTCATGGTGTCAATGTAGGTTGACAGCGTCGACGATGTCAACCGACATTGACGCGCCGCGCGGCGATGGTGGCAGCACTGCGGTCGGGCGCACGCCGCTCTACCGTGGCCGCATGAGCATGGGTGGCGGGCCGGGCGTACGCGGCCACGGCATGGGCCGTCCCGTCGACGAGGCCGCGCAGCGCCGGCTCAACGCGCAGGCCCCGCCCGTCCCGCAGCTCGGCCGCCGCGTCGTCGCGCTGTTCCGGCCCTACCTCGCGCGGATCGTCGTCACGGGCGTCATCGTCGTGGCGTCCGCCGCGATCGCGGTGATCCCGCCGCTCGTCGTGCAGCGGATCTTCGACGACGCGCTGTTCCCGGCCGACGGGACGGGACCCGACCTCGACCTGCTCGTCGGACTCGTCGTACTCATGATCGGGCTGTTCCTGCTGTCCGCAGCGCTCGGCGTCACGCAGACCTGGCTCACGTCGACGGTCGGCAACCGCGTCACCGGGGACCTGCGCGTGCGGCTGTTCGAGCACCTGCAGGCGATGGAGCTGGGCTTCTTCACGCGCACCAAGACCGGCGTGATCCAGTCGCGGCTGCAGAACGACGTCGGCGGCGTCGCCGGTGTGCTGACGAACACCGTCACGACGATCCTCGGCAACGCCGTCACGGTCGTGGCCTCGCTCGTCGCGATGCTCCTCATCGACTGGCGCCTGACGCTCGTCGCGGTCGTGCTCATGCCCGGCCTCGTCGTGGTGCAGCGCCGCGTCGGGCAGGCGCGGGCGCGGATCGCCGCCGAGACCCAGGAGTCGCTCTCCGAGCTCACGTCGATCACGCAGGAGACGTTGAGCGTGAGCGGCGTCCTGCTGTCCAAGTCGTTCAACCGGCAGGCTGCCGAGTCCGCGCGGTACCGCGCGGAGAACGACAACCAGGTCCGGCTGCAGGTGCGCCGCGCGATGAGTGGCCAGGGGTTCTTCGCCGTCGTCCAGGTGCTCATGGCGAGCGTGCCCGCGGTCGTCTACCTCGTGTCGGGCTGGCTCATGCAGGGCGACGGCGCGACGATCACCGCGGGCACGGTCGTCGCGTTCACCACCGTGCAGGCGCGACTGCTCGGCCCGCTGATCGGCCTCATGCGGGTGGCGCTCGACGTGCAGACGTCACGCGCGCTGTTTGCGCGCATCTTCGAGTACCTCGACCTGACGCCCGTGATCGAGGACGACCCCGCCGCGATCGACGTCGCTCAGGCGCCCGGGCCGCTCGGTCGCGTCGAGTTCCGCGACGTCGTCTTCCGGTACCCCGACGCCGCCCCGGACGCGCGCCCGACGCTGGCCGGCATCAGCTTCACGGCCGAGCCCGGGCGGCACGTCGCGTTCGTCGGACCGTCCGGCGCGGGCAAGACCACCGTGCTGTACCTCGCGCCGCGGCTGTACGAGGCCTCCGACGGCCAGGTGCTGTTCGCCGGCGAGGACGTCCGGCGCCTCACGCAGGCGTCCGTGATCGAGAACGTCGGGATCGTCTCGCAGGAGACGTACCTGTTCCACGCGACGATCCGCGAGAACCTCACGTACGCGAAGCCCGACGCGACGGACGAGGAGATCGTCGCCGCGTGCCGTGCTGCGAACATCCACCACGTCATCACCGGCTTCGTGGACGGCTACGACACCGTCGTCGGCGAGCGCGGCTACCGGCTGTCGGGCGGCGAGAAGCAGCGCATCGCGATCGCGCGCGTGCTCCTCAAGGACCCGCCGGTGCTGCTGCTCGACGAGGCCACCTCAGCGCTCGACACCGTCTCCGAGCGGGTGGTCCAGGAGGCGCTGGACAACGCGGCCCGCGGGCGTACGACGCTGTCGATCGCGCACCGGCTCTCGACCGTCATCGCGGCGGACACGATCCACGTCGTCGAGGCGGGCCGGATCGTCGAGTCCGGCACGCACGCCGATCTCGCCGCGGCCGGCGGGCTCTACGCCGAGCTCGCTGCGCAGCAGCTCGCGGCGTCGCGCATCCTGGAGGAGGAGTCGCAGCCGCCGGCGGACCATCCCGACCGGCGCGCCGACCGGGCGCCGCTCGACGACCGCGCCGACGAGGTGCTGGACGACGAGGTCCCGCTCGACGTCCCGGACGACGAACGCATCGCCGACGCGACGGGAGGCCCGCTCCTCGACCGAGCGGTGCTCGGTGGGCAGCCCGGCCCGGTCATGCCGTCCCCGCCGGCCAGTGGCCGTGCGGGAGCGACGTCTGCGAACGGGCCGCGCCCGTCACGTTGACCAGCGCGAGCGCCGCCGCGCCCTGCGCTGCGGTGAACGCGGCGACGGCGGACACGACCATGCCGGTGTTGACCGCTGCCTCCTCGACGATCACGAGCAGCCCGGCCCAGGAGAGCACCACCGATCCGAGCGCGGCGATCGCCGCGACCATCGCGGTCAGGAACTTGGCGAGGATGACACCGAGCGCCACGTAGAGCGCGAGGCCGGCGGCTGCGCACGCGCACAGCGACGCCGCGACGACGCCCGAGACGGACTGCACCTGCGCGGCGGCGGGGGACTGGCCCGCGACCGCCGCGCGGTAGGTCGACGCCGCCTCGCCCGTCCAGGTGAGCGGAGCGCGCAGCGCGTTCGGGTGCGTCGTCGCGGCCACGCCCGAGACAGGAGGTCCGACCTCGGTGACCCACTCGAAGGCGCGCACGAAGAACAGGGCGGGCGCGGCCGCACCCTCGAGCAGGTCGCCGAGCGTGGCGAGCAGCTCGCGCCCGAGCTCCTGGAGCCGGTCCGCGCACCAGGTCAGGCCGTCGGCGAGGAGGCCGGGCACCCACCACTGACCGAGGGTGTCGTCGAGCGTGGGCGTGATCTGCGCCATGCGCGCGGTCAGGGCTCGCATCCCGGAGCGCAGCTGCTCGATCGTCGCGTCGTAGGTGGCGGGGCTGAACCCGCTCGGGTCGAACCGGCCGGTGTCGAGCACGGAGGTCTCCTTCTGGACGGTGGGGTGACGCGGGGGGTGGTGCGCGGCAGGAGGCCGTCGGCGGGCGTGCGCTCAGTAGGCGCCCGCGACGTGCGCGGAGACCTCCTCGTCGCGCCGTTCGTACGCGTCGGCGTTGGCGCGCAGCGCCCTGGCGACCTCGGACATCACCACCGCGCCCTCACGGCACCGCGCGGCGACGTGCGCGACCGCGTGTCCGTAGGCGTCACGCATGACGAGGAACACACCCGCCTGCAGGGCGCTCATGCTCAGGGACTCGGTGACGTCGGCGACGCCGGCGAGCGTCGAGCCCTGCTCGTCCCACGTCCGCGCCTCACCCCGCAGCGCTCGCAGGACGACGTCGAGCGCGCCCTCGCTCATGAGCGTTCGTGCGCCGCGACGACGCGCCCACCGCTCGCGCTCAGCGGGTCCGCGGTCAAGGCCCGCAGGTGCGTGAGCACCTCGGCGAGGAGCTCGTCGGAGACCGCGGGGGCCTCGTGCTCCCGTCGTCGGGCCAGGTCCTGCACCGCGGCCTGCACGGCGGCCGAGAGCAGCGTGGTCAGTGCGGCAGCGCTCGCCTTCGCGACGCGAGGCCCGTGCAACGCGACCGCGACGATCCCGCCGCGTCCGACCGTGACCTCCACGTCGCCGTCGAGCTCACGACCGACGCCGAGCGTGGCTCCCAGCTCGGTCGCGGACGCGTGCGACGCGGCGGCCAGGGACGAGATCGCGATCTCGGCGAGCTCGTCGAGAGGACGGGGAGTGCCCGCGGAGGGCGCCCGGCGCGCAGCGTCGGGCACCGCGTGCGTTGCGGCGGTGCGGACGCCGGGCTGCCGCGTCCGGCGCGCGGCGGCCTCCTGCAGCGCCGCGCGTGCCTGCGCGTCGAGGTCACGCGCCGCGGCCCTCCCGGCGTCGACGACCGCGCGGGCGAGGGTCTGCGGCGTGGCGCGAGCGTCCCAGCGGTCGGCGACGAGCACGCGCGTCGGCGTGCCGTTGCGGTCGAGCACGACGCCCGCGAGGCGGTCGACGTCCCATGCCGTCGTCTCGTACGGAAGGCCCTCTCGCACCCGGTGCACGGCACCCGCGACGTCCGCCGCGCTCCCTGCGACACCCGTGGGCGTCGCGTCGATCCGGTCGGACATGTGTGGCCTCCCTGCCTGTGCCTGCCGCGCGACGTGCGGCGGACGTGCCGCGTCGTCGTGCGTCGTGCTGTTCTTGTACTCGCCGTGCGTGGCGGTCGACTGCCGAGACCCGACCGCCGAGACCCGACCGTCGGTGCGCCGGTGGCCTCCGCGGTTGTCCCGCGAACGACAGAAACGGACACTAGAGCCCGATCCGGACGTTTCGCAGGCGATCTCACGGACTTGTGGACGTCGAGGAGTCACCCGGTCCGGATCTCTCGATGTGAAGAGATCCACATCTCTCGATGTGAAGAGATCTCGTGCAGACGGCTAGCATCGATCCGCAGCACACGGCCGCACCGAGGCCGCCGACGCGCGGCCGACGAGAGGAACTGGGACCACAGTGGACCTGTTCGAGTACCAGGCACGGGACATCTTCGAGAAGCACGGCGTACCGGTGCTCGGTGGCATCGTCGCCACGACACCGGACGAGGCGCGCGCCGCGGCCCAGACGCTGCTGGGGGACACCCCGGGCGTCGTCGTCGTGAAGGCGCAGGTCAAGACCGGCGGCCGCGGCAAGGCGGGTGGCGTCAAGCTCGCGCGCTCCGCCGACGAGGCCGCCGAGCAGGCGTCGCAGATCCTCGGCATGGACATCAAGGGGCACACCGTGCACCGCGTGATGATCGCCGCGGGCGCGAAGATCGCCAGCGAGTTCTACTTCTCCCTCCTGCTGGACCGCGCCGAGCGCCGCTACCTCGCGATGTGCTCGGTCGAGGGCGGCATGGAGATCGAGCAGCTCGCGGTCGAGCGCCCCGAGGCGCTGGCCAAGGTCGCGGTCGACCCGCGCGTGGGGATCGACCAGGCGAAGGCCGACGAGATCGTCGCCGCCGCCGGGTTCGACGCCGCGATCGCCGGCAAGGTCGCCGACGTGCTGCAGAAGCTGTGGGTCGTGTACCGCGACGAGGACGCGACGCTCGTCGAGGTCAACCCGCTGGTGCTGACCGAGGACGGCGACATCGTCGCGCTCGACGGCAAGGTGTCGCTCGACGCCAACGCGGACTTCCGGCACGCGGACCACCTCGAGCTCGAGGACGCCGCCGCGGCGGACCCGCTCGAGGCGCGCGCCAAGGAGAAGGACCTCAACTACGTCAAGCTCGACGGCGAGGTCGGCATCATCGGCAACGGCGCGGGGCTCGTCATGAGCACGCTCGACGTCGTCGCCTACGCCGGCGAGAAGCACGGCGGCGTCAAGCCCGCCAACTTCCTCGACATCGGCGGCGGCGCGTCGGCCGAGGTCATGGCCGCCGGTCTGGACATCATCCTGACCGACCCGCAGGTCAAGTCCGTGTTCGTCAACGTCTTCGGCGGCATCACGGCGTGCGACGCGGTCGCCAACGGCATCGTGGCGGCGCTCGAGATCCTCGGCGACGAGGCGAGCAAGCCGCTCGTGGTGCGCCTCGACGGCAACAACGTCGTCGAGGGCCGCCGGATCCTCGCCGACGCGAACCACCCGCTGGTCACGCTCGCCGACACGATGGACGGCGGAGCGGACAAGGCCGCCGAGCTCGCGAACGCCTGAGACGACGAGAGAGAGCAACTGACATGGCGATCTTCCTCACCGAGGCCAGCAAGGTCATCGTCCAGGGCATGACCGGGTCCGAGGGCACCAAGCACACGACGCGCATGCTCGCGTCCGGCACGAACGTCGTCGGCGGCGTGAACCCGCGCAAGGCCGGCACGAGCGCGTCGTTCCCGCAGGGCGAGGGCACGGTCGACGTCCCCGTCTTCGGCTCCGTGACCGAGGCCATCGAGGCCACGGGCGCCGACGTGTCCGTGATCTTCGTGCCGCCGGCTCACACCAAGGGCGCGGTCATCGAGGCTGTGGACGCGGGCATCCCGCTCGTCGTCATCATCACCGAGGGCGTCCCGGTCGCCGACACCGCTGAGTTCTTCGCCTACGCGCAGGACAAGGGCGTGCGTCTCATCGGCCCGAACTGCCCCGGCCTGATCAGCCCCGGGAAGTCGAACGTCGGCATCATCCCGGCGGACATCACCGGCCCCGGCCGCGTGGGCCTGGTCTCCAAGTCCGGCACCCTGACCTACCAGATGATGTACGAGCTGCGGGACTTCGGGTTCTCGTCGGCGGTCGGCATCGGCGGTGACCCGATCATCGGCACCACGCACATCGACGCGCTCGCCGCGTTCGAGGCGGACCCGGACACGGACGTCATCGTGATGATCGGCGAGATCGGCGGCGACGCCGAGGAGCGTGCCGCCGAGTTCATCAAGGCGCACGTGACCAAGCCGGTCGTCGGCTACGTCGCGGGCTTCACCGCGCCCGAGGGCAAGACGATGGGCCACGCCGGCGCGATCGTGTCCGGCTCGTCGGGCACGGCGCAGGCGAAGAAGGAGGCCCTCGAGGCCGCGGGCGTCAAGGTCGGCAAGACGCCGTCCGAGACCGCCGCGCTGGCGCGCGAGCTGCTCTCCGCCTGACACCCGTCACGACGAACGCGCCGTCCCGGTCCGCCCGGAGCGGCGCGTTCGTCGTTCGCCGGCGCATGCGACGTTCGCCAGGGCGGCCCGGTGCCATCGTGTCCCCGCGCACCGGGATGTGAGGGACTCGTGAGGATGCGTCGGATGTCGGGACGCGCCGGGCGGCGTGCCGGGTTCCGGGTGCGCGTGCGGCGACGATGAGGCGGTGAGTGTCCTGACCGGTGAGCGCGACCGCCCGCGCACGCGCCCCGGCGCCGCGCCCGGCCGCAACGGACGCTCCTCCGCGTTCTTCGTCAGCGCGCTCGACGGCTCGCCCCGCTGGGTCGCGGGTGCCCTCGCGGCGCTGCAGGGCGCTCTGCTGTCGCTCCTCGTCGTCGTCCTGCCGGCGGTCGCCGCCTACGTCGCGACGTCGGCCGACCCGGCGAACGAGGGCGTCGAGTGGTTCCGCTCGGTCGTCGTCGGGACGAGCCTGTGGGTCGCCGGGCACGGCGTGCCGCCCGACGTGGCGGGCGCCCAGGTCACGCTGGTCCCGCTCGGGATCACGCTGCTCGCGGTGTTCACGTCCTGGGCGTCGGCGCGGCGGTCCGGGGTGGTCGAACGCGCGGCGTTCCTGTCGGGGACCGTCACGTACGCGCTGGTCGTCGCGGTGCTGGGCGCGCTCGTCGGTGGTCCGGCCGCGGGGCTGCGCGGGCTCGTCGGTGGCGCGCTCGTCGGCGGGACCGGGATCGCCGCGGGGTTGCTCGCGCGGCCGGAGGCCCCGCCCTGGCGCGAGCTCACGCGGCCCGTGCACGGGCGGCTGCCCGTCGTGATCGCGACCGCGGTCGAGGCCGCCACCGTCGCGTTCGCCGCGCTCGTGCTCGTCGCCGCGTTCGTCGTGACCGCCTGGGTGCTCGCGGGTCGCACGACGATCGTCGCGATCGCCGAGGCGCTCGGCGTCGACCTGCTCGGTGGGGCGGTGCTCGCGCTCGCCGAGCTCGCGTTCGCACCGGTGCTGGTCGTGTGGGCGATCGCCTGGGTCGCCGGGCCCGGGTTCGCCGTGGGTGAGGGCTCGCACTTCGCCGTCGACACGATGGCGGGCGGCACGCTGCCGGCGGTGCCGATGCTCGGCGCGCTGCCGGGTGCGGACCTGACCGGCGGGCCCTCGTTGCTGGCGCCGCTGCTCGTCGTCGCGTGCGGCGGCGTGGCCGGCTGGTACCTGCACCGGGGGCTGCGCTCGCGCGACGGGCTGCGCGCCTGGAGCGCGACCGCGGCGTGCCTCGCGACGGCCCTGCTGACCGGCGTGGCCGTGGCCCTCGTGGTCCTGCCCGCGTCCGGCGGGATCGGCCCGGGGCGGATGTCCGAGATCGGTGCACCCGCCCTGCTCGTCGGCGGATACGTCGCGCTCGAGATGCTCGTCGGCGCGCTCGTCGTGGTGGTCCCCGCCGACCGCCTGCTGCGCGCCGCCACCGTGCAGGCGATCCGGCGCGGGTGGGGGCGGCTGCGACGGTCCTAGCTCCCGGCCGTGCCGGCGCCTAGCGCGGGGTGCGGCTCTGGAGCCACTCGTCGACCGACTCCTTGAACTGCGTCTCGCACTCCTGACGCGCGCTGATGGTCAGCGCACCGGCGAGGCACTCCTGGCGGTCCAGGTACAGCGGCCACATGAGGGCCATGGCGCTCGAGACGACGAGCCAGAACGCCGCGAGCCCCACGCCGCCGATGAGCATCCCGGTGAGCGCGCCGCGCACGCGCGCCCGGACGGCTCGCACGAGTGCGCGCGCGCCGACGACGAGCGCGAGCACGGTGAAGGCCAGGCCGGCGGCCTGCCACGGGACCGGGAACGAGCTCGTGAGCACCGCGGCGAGCATGAGAGCCGCGAACGTCCGGGCGCTGCGGGTGATCGCGGCAACCTGCTCGGGGTCGGGTGCCGGGGTCTCGTGCGGCGGGGGAGCGACGGGGCGCTGCGCGGGCGGCAGCCCCCAGCCCGCCCGGGGTCCCTGCTGCTGCGCGGGGCCCGGCTCGGGGTCGTCGCGCTCGTGGGTGCCGCTCGCGGGCGCCGCGCCGTGGGTCGGCCGGTCGTCCGGCGGCGCGTAGGGGTTGCTCACGCACCCATTCTCGCCCAGGCGTCCCACACGTGCCGCAGCCCACCGCGCACCGGCGGCGCCGTGGCGTCCACCTCCTGCCAGCGGGCGTTCGCGGGTGTCAGCGGGTCAGGTGGGTGCGCCACCAGGACACGGTCTCGTCGACGATCTCGTCCCAGGGCGTCGGGGACAGTGCCAGGAGCGACTCAGAGGCGGTCGAGTCCATCTCGAACGGCTCGACGAACTGGTAGCGGGTGCGGTGCACCTCGCGCAGCACGGGCGAGACGACGCCCGCCGCAGCGAGCACGGCACCGGGCACCGGGGCGATGCGGGGCACGGCCGTCCCCGCCCGGGCGGCGAGGCGGGAGGCGAGCTCGCGGTAGGTCAGGGGCGGGTTCGTCGGCGCCAGGACGGGGCGTCCCCAGGCGGCGTGCGTGCGTGCCGCGGCGGCCATCGCGGCGACCATGTCGGGCAGGTAGGTCCACGAGTGCGGCTGGTCCGGGTCGCCGATCGGGCGCGCGGTGCCGCCGCGCAGCACGGGCCGCAGCAGTCGGTCGCCCGCGTGCGCGTCGCCGGTCGCCAGCGGGCCGAGGTAGTCGGACGCGCGTACCTCGGTCGCGCGCACGTCGCCCGCCGCCGTGCGCGCCGCCGTCTCGTGCCACATCGCGGCGCGCACGCGACCTTTGGCCTCGGTGCTGGACAGCGGTGTGTCCTCCCGCATGACGCCGCTTCCGGCGCCGTAGCCGTACAGGTTGGCCGCCACGACGAGCACCGCACCGGTCGCCTGCGCGGCGTCCAGCGCGGCGCGGTGCAGGCCGGGCCACGCGGTCGGCCACCGGTCGTAGCGGGGGTTGGCGCACTGGTGCAGGGCGACGGCGCCGTGGGCCAGTCGGGCGAGGGTCCGGGCGTCCGAGGCGTCGGCCGCGACATGCGTCCACGGTCCGGGTACGGCGGGGCGCGTCCCACCCTCGGTCCCGCCGGACCGGGAGATGACGAGGACCTCGTGCCCGTGCGACGTGAGCAGCCGGGCGAGCGACGTGCCGACCGGCCCTTTGCCGATGATGACGTGACGGGGCATGGGTGCTCCTGGACGACGGGCTCCGACGACGGTCGGAAGCGTGAGCGGTGCTCTCGAATGAGATCAATGCTCACGCTTGGCGCCGACGCCGTCAAGAGCGGCGATCACATTGATGAGCACTGCTCGCGTCAGGCATCATCGGGCGATGAGCCCGGACGCCCCCACGACCCCACGCGCGCGGGCCCGTGCGGCCTTCCGGGCCGACCTGCTGGCCGCCGCGCGTGCGCGGATCGCCGCCGAGGGCGCCGCGCAGCTCTCGCTACGGGCCCTGGCGCGCGACCTGGGGGTCGCCTCGTCCGCGGTGTACCGCTACGTCGAGTCGCGCGACGCCCTGCTGACGCTGCTCATCGTCGAGGCCTACGACGAGGTCGCCGACGCGTGCGAGCGCGCCCTCGCCCACGCCGCCGCGAGGTCGGCGACACCGGGGCAGACCTGGCTCGCGGTGGGCCGGGCGTTGCGCAGCTGGGCGGTCGAGCACCGCCACTCCTACGAGCTCATCTACGGCACGCCCGTGCCGGGGTACGCCGCGCCCCGGGACACCATCGCGCACGCGACGCGTGTGTGGGCCGCTCTGGCGACCCCGCTCGTCGACGCGCACGCGCGCGGCGAGCTGGGTCCGTCCCCGGCCGACGGTCGCAGCGACGGCCTGGTCGCGCCGCTGGCGATCGAGCTCGCGCGCAGCCTGCCCGGTGCCGGCGGCCCGGCTACGGCGCAGGCCGGCTCGTCCGAGCAGGTCGCGGCGCTCGTCGTACGGTCCTGCACGCTGTTCGAGGCCCTGCTCGGTGCCGTCGCCGCCGAGCTGTTCGGCCACCTGACGAACGTCGCCGCCGACCCCGCACGGGCCTTCGACATCACGCTCGCGAGCGTCGCAGCGGGAGTCGGGTTGCGCGTGGAGCTCGAGGGCTAGACTCGTCACGGCCGTGACTGGCGAAGGTGGGACCGACCACCGGGGAGCGGCTGAAGTGCCCCTGCAGTGCACCGCCCGCCTGGGTGCCTGGGTCCCACCTCGATGCCGACCCAGGAGTGTGCCGTGAGCGCTGTCCCTCCCGTCCCCAGCACCCAGCTCGACCCGGCCTCTGACGAGACCCGCCGCCCCGTGCGCCGCGCGCTCGTCTCCGTCTACGACAAGACCGGGCTCGTGACGCTCGCGACCGAGCTGCACGCCGCGGGCGTCGAGCTCGTCTCGACCGGCTCGACCGCCGCGACGATCGCCGCCGCGGACATCCCGGTGACGAAGGTCGAGGGCCTCACCGGGTTCCCCGAGTGCCTCGACGGGCGCGTGAAGACGCTGCACCCGCGCGTGCACGCCGGGATCCTCGCGGACACGCGCCGGCCCGAGCACCTCGCGCAGCTCGACGAGCTCGGCATCGAGGCGTTCGAGCTCGTCGTCGTCAACCTGTACCCGTTCACGCAGACCGTCGCGTCGGGCGCCGGTCCCGACGAGTGCGTCGAGCAGATCGACATCGGGGGGCCGTCGATGGTCCGCGCGGCGGCGAAGAACCACCCGAGCGTCGCGGTCGTCGTCGACCCCGCCCGGTACGAGGACGTGGCCGCTGCCGCGGCGGGCGGCGGGTTCACGCTCGCGCAGCGCCGGCTGCTCGCGGCGGAGGCGTTCGCGCACACCGCGGCGTACGACATCGCGGTGTCGGGCTGGTTCGCGAACGCGTACGCGCCCGACGAGCAGGCGCTCGAGTCGGGCTTCGGCGCGCTCGTCGGCGCGCAGTGGACGCGCGGCGAGGTGCTCCGGTACGGCGAGAACCCGCACCAGTCCGCGGCCCTGTACCTGTCCGAGGCGGGCCGCGCCGGTCAGGGCCTGGCCGGCGCCACGCAGCTGCACGGCAAGGCGATGAGCTACAACAACTACGTCGACGCGGACGCCGCGTGGCGCGCCGCGCACGACCACGGCGACGCGGCCACCGTCGCGATCATCAAGCACGCCAACCCGTGCGGGATCGCGGTCGGGGCGGACGTCGCGGACGCGCACGCCAAGGCGCACGCGTGCGACCCGGTGTCCGCGTTCGGCGGCGTGATCGCGACGAACCAGCGCGTGACGCTCGCCGCGGCGGAGCAGATCGCACCGGTGTTCACCGAGGTCGTCGTGGCGCCCGCGTTCGACGACGACGCGCTCGCGGTCCTCACGCAGAAGAAGAACATCCGGCTGCTCGTCGTCGACGCTCCCGAGGCGCCGATCGTCGAGATGCGTCCGGTGTCCGGCGGCCTGCTGCTGCAGCACGTCGACCGTGTCGACGCGGCGGGCGACGACCCGGCCACGTGGACGCTTGCGACGGGCGAGGCCGCCGACGACGCGACGCTCGCGGACCTGGCGTTCGCCTGGCGTGCGGTCCGCGCGGTGAAGTCCAACGCGATCCTGCTCGCGGACGACGGCGCGTCGGTCGGCGTGGGGATGGGGCAGGTCAACCGGGTCGACTCGTGCCGCCTCGCGGTCGAGCGCGCGAACTCGGGCGGCGCCGAGCGCGCGCGGGGCGCGGTCGCGGCCTCCGACGCGTTCTTCCCGTTCGCGGACGGCCTGCAGGTCCTGCTCGACGCGGGTGTGCGCGCGGTGGTCCAGCCGGGTGGTTCGGTGCGCGACGAGGAGGTCATCGAGGCCGCCCGCGCCGCGGGGGTCACGCTCTACCTGACGGGCACGCGCCACTTCGCGCACTGACGTCGCTCGCCGCGACCGCGGCACCGAGGCCTGACCGACCGCGAGCCTCGTCCCCGCGCGGGACGGGGCTCGCGGCCTGCTCAGGCGCGCAGCGGCAGGTCGGGGTCGGCCGCGCGCGTGCGTGCCAGGACGGGCAGCTCCGCCGCGGTGAACAGGCGCCGGGCCGCGCCGACGTCGCGCGGTCGGTCGACGGTGAGGACGGCGCTGAGCGTGTCCGCCCCCGGGCGGTACCACAGTGCGCTCCAGCCGCCGCCCGCGGCCGCGTCGCCGCGCAGCACGACCTCGTCGCCCGGAGCGGGCTGGCCGAAGAGCGTGAGCTCACGCCCGAGCTGCGTCGAGAACACGTACGGGGCCCGGTCGGCGCGCGCTGCGGTCGCGCCCGGGTCGAGCAGGTCGGCGACGAGCTCGGCCGGGTCACGCAGCGCGCCGTCCCAGTGCCCGCCCGGCACCCAGCCGTGCCGGTGCGAGCGGCGCAGCGTCACGTCGCCGACCGCGCGCACGTGGCGCGGCGCGCCGAGCACCGCGAAACCCTCGTCCACCCGCAGCGCGCCGTCGGTCTCGCGCGGCAGCGCGTCACCGAGCCAGGCGGTGGCGGGCCGCGCGCCGACGGCGGCGAGCACCACGTCGGCCCGCAGCGTCGTCCCGTCGGTGAGCCGGACGCCGTCGTCGTCCACGGCGGCCACCTGCCGCCCGGTGAGCAGCCGGACGCCGTGCTCGCCGTACCAGGGCACCGTCAGCGCGCCGACCTGCGCTCCGAGCGCGGCGGCGAGCGGCGTGGGCGCGGCCTCGACCACGGTGACGTCCACGCCCGCACGCGCCGCGACACCCGCGACCTCCGCGCCGATCCAGCCCGCACCCACGACGACGAGCCGGTCGCCCGGGCGCAGCGCGGCGCGCAGGTGCTCGGCGTCCGCTGCGGTGTGCAGCGTGCGCGCGGCGGTCCAGGCGGGCGGCCGGGTCGCGTGCGCACCGGTCGCGACGACGACTGCGTCGGCCGTGACGTCGCCGGCGTCCGTCAGGACGGTGGCACGGTCAGGGTGCACGACGAGGCCGCGCGCGGGTCGGTCGAGGTGCACCTCGTCGGCCTGGGACGTGATGTCCGTGCCGACCTCGTCGGCGAGCCACGCGGGCGCCACGCGGTCGAGCAGGTGCTTGGACAGCGGGGGCCGGTCGTACGGTGGTACGCCCTCGGCACCCAGCACGACGACGCGGCCCGCGAACCCGGCGTCACGCAGCGCCGCGACGGTCTGCGTCGCGGCCAGCCCGGCCCCCACGACGAGCACGGACTCCGGGACGGCGGCGGGCGACGGCGATCCGGGGGGCGTGGGGCTCACCCGGCAACGGTAGTCTCAGCGGTCGGGAGGCGGGATGGTTCACGAACGTGTGCACGGCCACGTGCACCGGGACGCGACGCAGCGCTCGGGGCAGGGTCCGACGCTGCCCGAGACGTCGACCCCGCGCCCGCCCGGTCCTGTGACCTCGGCTGCCGTGCCGGTCGCACCTCCCGCGCTCACCCCGATCCCTGCGCGGTCGATGGCCTGGCCTCCGGTGAACCAGCCGCCCACCGCTCAGGCGCGCCCGGCTGAGCGGCGCACCCCTGAGCCCCGCCCCGTTGAGCCCTACCCCGCTCAGGCCCGCCCCGTTGAAGCCCGCCCCGCTGAGCAGCCGCCGGCCGGCGCGCCCTCCGTCGCCTCGGGGCCGGCCGCCGCTCCGGACGCCGGGGTCACCGCGGCCGCACCCGCCGCGGACGTGCCGGCAGCCGAACGGCCCCTGGACCCGCGCGCGATCGCGCGCGCCTCGCTGCAGGCGTCGCGCAACGCGTCGCTGTGGTGGACGTGCGGCGGCGTCGTCGTCGCGTGCGTCGTCGCGCTGGTGGCGGGCACCGCGGCCGGGGCGTGGGTGCTGTCCACGCTGCTGGCGGCTGCGGCCGCGGTGCGCGCGGTCCGCCCCGCGCCGGGTCCGGTCGCGCTCGCGGTGCGATCGCGCGCCGTCGACGTGACGATCCTGTGCTTCCTGGCGGTGTCGATCGCGGTGCTCGCGGCGCTGCTGCCCACGCCCGAGATCTGAGCGTCGGGCACGGACCCGGCCCGAGCGCGACGACGCGCCGCGCGCTCGACGCGTCGCCCGAAGCCGGTCACTCGCACCACGACGCCGCGCAGGGAGAGCTCCCCGCTCGGAGACGACGAAGGGGCCCGGGACGACGTCCCGGACCCCTTCGCGTGTCGTCAGCGGATCAGCGCTGGGTGTCCACGACGACGACGTCCTCCTGCGTGACGTAGACGTCGTCCTCCTCGAGCAGGTTGTCCTGGTCGACGGGCTCGGCCGCGAACGCGCGGTAGACGATGCCCGCGAGCGCGGCACCGAGGAACGGACCGACGGCGAACACCCACAGCTGCTTCCACGCCCACGACTCGGAGAAGATCGCCGCGGCGAACGAGCGGGCAGGGTTGAGCGAGCCGTTGGTCGCGGGGATGGTCACGAGCAGCAGGACGGCGAGCGCCACGCCGATCGCGACGGGCGCGAGCCCCTTGGGCGCGCGGCGGTCGGTCGCGCCGAGGATCACGCCGACGAAGATGCCGGTCGCGACGAGCTCGAGCACGAGCGCGGCGAACAGCGTGAACTCGGCGGTGCTCGCGCCGCCGGTGCCGCTCTGGACGAGCGTGTTGAGCGGCGAGTGCTCGCCGTAGCCGTTGGCGACGCCGGAGAAGAACTCGCGCACGCCGCTCTTGCCGAGGGCCTCGGGGAGGGTGGACGGGACGGCGATGAAGATGACCGCCGCGCCGAGCGCGCCGCCGACCAGCTGCGCGAGCCAGTAGGGGAGCAGGTCCTTCCACGACGTGCGGCCCGCGAGCGCGGCGCCGAGCGTCACGGCCGGGTTGAAGTGGCCGCCGGAGACGTGGCCGACGGCGGCCGCGGCCGCGAGCACCGCGAGGCCGAAGCCGAGCGCGACGCCGAGGGCGCCGCCGCCGATCGAGCCGAGGGCCGCGTACATCGCGACGCCGAGGCCGACGAGGACGAGCACGAACGTGCCGAACACCTCGGCTCCGAGGCGTGCCGCCAGGCTGGGTCCCTCCACCACGACGGCTCCGGCCGGGATGACGTACGCGTCGTAGTCGGGCTCCGCCGCGGCGGGCTCGGGGTCGACGGGCGTGGCGGGCGCGGCGGGTGCGGCAGGCTCAGCGGGCGCAGCGGCCGTGACCGGCTCCGTGGGCTCGGGCGTCGACGCGGTGGTCGCGGGCTCCGTGGTGGGGTCCGCCGGAGGCTGCGTGCCCTGCGGGTCCGGCGTGCCGGCGGTGTTGTCCTGGGACATGGCGGTCCTGTCGGTCGGTTCGAGTGGTTCGCGGGCCAATATGCCAGGCCCAACCCTGTGCCGCGGGTGCTGTGAGGCACCAAAATCGGTGACGACGGCCGTCGGACGTGACCAGCCTCGCGGTCGTTCGCCCGGGGAGATCTCTCGATGTCGAGTAATCTTGGCCCGGCCCCGTTCCCAGCAAGGAGTTCCGCATGGCGAAGATCAAGGTTGTCGGCCCGGTCGTCGAGCTCGACGGCGACGAGATGACGCGCATCATCTGGCAGTTCATCAAGGACCGCCTGATCCACCCGTACCTCGACATCGACCTGCGGTACTACGACCTGTCGATCGAGAACCGTGACGCGACGGACGACCAGGTGACGGTCGACGCGGCGCACGCGATCAAGGAGCACGGCGTCGGCGTCAAGTGCGCGACGATCACGCCCGACGAGGCGCGCGTCGAGGAGTTCGGCCTCAAGAAGATGTGGCTGTCGCCCAACGGCACGATCCGCAACATCCTCGGCGGCGTGGTGTTCCGTGAGCCGATCATCATCTCGAACATCCCGCGGCTCGTCCCGGGCTGGAACAAGCCGATCATCATCGGCCGTCACGCGCACGGCGACCAGTACAAGGCGACCAACTTCAAGGTCCCCGGCGCGGGCACGCTCACGCTGACGTTCGAGCCGGCGGACGGCTCGGAGCCGATCCAGCAGCAGGTCGTGACGTACCCGGAGGCGGGCGGCGTCGCGATGGGCATGTACAACTTCAACGAGTCGATCCGCGACTTCGCGCGTGCGTCGTTCGCGTACGGCCTGCAGCGCGGGTACCCGGTGTACCTGTCGACGAAGAACACGATCCTCAAGGCGTACGACGGCGCGTTCAAGGACATCTTCCAGGAGGTGTTCGACGCGGAGTTCAAGGCGGACTTCGACGCCGCGGGCCTGACGTACGAGCACCGCCTGATCGACGACATGGTCGCCGCCGCGATGAAGTGGGAGGGCGGCTACGTCTGGGCGTGCAAGAACTACGACGGTGACGTGCAGTCCGACACGGTCGCGCAGGGCTTCGGCTCGCTGGGCCTGATGACGTCGGTCCTCATGACCCCGGACGGCAAGACGGTCGAGGCCGAGGCGGCGCACGGCACGGTGACGCGTCACTACCGCCAGCACCAGGCGGGCAAGCCGACGTCGACGAACCCGATCGCCTCGATCTTCGCGTGGACGGGCGGCCTCAAGCACCGCGGCAAGCTCGACGGCACCCCCGACGTCACGCGCTTCGCCGAGACGCTCGAGGACGTCGTCATCACGACGGTCGAGAGCGGCAAGATGACGAAGGACCTCGCGCTCCTCATCGGTCCGGAGCAGCCGTGGCTCACCACGGAGGAGTTCCTCGCGGCGCTCGACGAGAACCTCGCGGCGCGCCTGGGCTGACCCCCGCAGCGACGTCGACGGCGCCCTCCCCGCACCGGGGAGGGCGCCGTTCGTCGTCCCGGGGCGGTTCGGTGGGGGCGACCTGGGTGGCTTTGGGGCGGTTGGTCACGGGTCGGACACGACCCTCGCAAACTCTTGCTGCAACTTGCCGTAAGCCAGTACGTTGCCGCCAGTCCGTCGACGCCGCTGTCGCCGGAGCCCCGCGAGTGCGATCGACCGCAGCGAACGACTCGCGGGGCAGCCCACCGCATGCCCGCGCCCCGCGCGGAGACGAAGGAGTCGCCGCATGTCCAGCGTCCTCGCGCGAGCCCGTCGCCCCCTGGCGGCGCTCACCGCCTCCGTCCTCGCCCTCGCGGGCGCGCTCGTCGTCCAGCAGGCGGCGTCCGCGGCCGACGAGACCACGTACACGCTCGTCGGCGACCTGCAGTCCGAGATCGGCTGCCCGGCCGACTGGGACCCCGCGTGCACCGCGGGCGACCTCGACCCGGTCGACGGCAGCGCGGGCCACTACGCGACCACCGTGACGCTCCCCGCGGGCAGCTACGAGTTCAAGGTCGTCGCCGACCACGCGTGGGGCACCGCGTACGGCTTCGCCGGGTCGAGCGACGCGGGGGCCGCGAACATCCCGCTCGTGCTCGCGGGCAGCACGCGCCTGCAGGTCGACTTCGACCTCGCGACCGGCCGCACGTCCCTGACACCGCTCGACCTGCAGACCGAGGCCGAGCAGGACGCGACGCCGGTCGCCCCCGTGCGTCAGCCGGGGTCGGGCGAGCAGTTCTACTTCGTCATGACCGACCGGTTCGCGAACGGCGACGCGAGCAACGACCGCGGCGGTGTGACGGGTGACCGGCTCACGACAGGCTTCGACCCCGCCGACAAGGGCTTCTACCAGGGCGGTGACCTCGCCGGCCTGCGCGGCAAGCTCGACTACATCAAGGGACTGGGCACGACGGCCATCTGGCTCACGCCGTCCTTCACCAACAAGTACGTGCAGGGTGCGGGGACCGACGACGTCTCGGCCGGCTACCACGGCTACTGGGTCACGGACTTCACGTCGATCGACCCGCACTACGGCTCGAAGGCCGAGCTGGCGGAGCTCATCGACGACGCGCACGCGCTCGGCATCGACGTGTACTTCGACATCATCGCGAACCACACGGCGGACGTGATCACGTACGCCGAGGCGCCGCAGGCGGGCTCCGACCCGTACCCGTACGTGTCGCAGGCCGACGAGCCCTACACCGACGCCGACGGCGACGCGTTCCTGCTCGCGGACGTCGTCGGCCGGACGTTCCCCGAGCTGGACCCCGCGACGTCGTTCCCGTACACCCCGGTCGTCAGCGAGGAGGAGGCGGACGTCAAGGTCCCGGCCTGGCTCAACGACCCGACGCTGTACCACAACCGCGGCAGCTCGACGTACGCGGGGGAGTCCTCGACGCTCGGTGACTTCGGCGCGCTCGACGACCTCATGACCGAGAACCCGGTCGTCGTCGACGGCATGGCGCAGATCTTCTCCGACTGGGTCGACTTCGGGATCGACGGCTTCCGGATCGACACGGTCAAGCACGTGAACATGGAGTTCTGGCAGTCCTGGACGCAGCAGGTCATGGACCACGCGCGCGCCACGGGCAAGGACGACTTCTTCATGTTCGGCGAGGTCTACGACGCCGACGCGACGAAGACCAGCCCGTACGTCCGGAACACCGACATGAGCTCGGTGCTCGACTTCGCGTTCCAGTCCGCGGCGTCGGGCTACGCGGGCGGTGGCTCCGCGAAGAGCCTGTCGGGGCTGTTCGCGTCTGACGACTACTACACGACCCCGGACTCGAGCGCGTACGCGTTGCCGACCTTCCTCGGCAACCACGACATGGGCCGCATCGGGTACTTCCTGGCCGGCAAGGACGCGGCGGAGCAGCGCGACGTGCTCGCGCACCAGCTCATGTTCCTCACGCGCGGCCAGCCGGTCGTGTACTACGGCGACGAGCAGGGCTTCGTCGGGACGGGCGGCGACAAGGACGCGCGGCAGTCGCTGTTCGGCACGCAGGTCGACTCGTACGCCGACCAGGCGCTCATCGACGGCACGCCCCTCGGCACGGGCGACCACTACGGCACGGACGGCACGCTGTACGAGGCGATCGCCGAGCTCGGTGCGCTGCGCGCCGACCACCGAGCGCTGGTCGACGGCGCGCAGGTCGAGCAGTCGGTCGCCGACGGCACGGGCGTGTACGCGCTGTCGCGCGTCGACCGCGACGAGCGGGTCGAGTACCTGGTCGCGGTGAACAACGCGACGACGACGAAGAGTGCGACGTTCTCGCCGCTGAGCCCCGACGCGACGTTCGAGGCGCTGTACGGCGCGACCGGCTCGGTCGTCGCGGACGGCGACGTCGAGCTCACGGTCCCGGCCCTGTCGGCCGTCGTGTACCGCGCGACGAGCCCGCTGCCGGCGCGTGCGAGCGCGGTCGACGCGACCTTCGTCGGCACGCCCGGCCTGCCGGTCACCGCGCTCGAGGAGCTCGCGGTCACGCTCGACGAGGAGGCCTACGCCGAGACCACGTTCGACTACCGCGTCGCGGGCGACGACGAGTGGATGACGCTCGGCACGTCCGACACGGGCCGTCCGCGCGTGTTCCACACGACGGCGGGACTGGCAGCGGGGGCGCTCGTCGAGTACCGCGCGGTCGTGCGGGACGCGAGCGGCAACGCGTCGGTTGCCACGACGTACGCGACCGTCGGCGAGGGCTACGGCCCGGGGACGCCCGTCGTCGCCGACGCCGAGAGCATCGTGACGATCCCCGGCGAGCACAACTCCGAGATGGGCTGCAGCGCCGACTGGCAGCCGACCTGCACCGCGGCCGAGCTCACGCTGCAGGCCGACGGCCGCTGGTCGGGCACGTTCACGCTGCCCGCAGGCACCTACCAGTACAAGGCCGCGGTGGGCGCGGCGTACTACGAGCAGCAGGGTGCCGAGAACGGTGCCTGGCACGAGAACTACGGCGAGGACGGGGTCAAGAACTCCCCGGCGGGGAACATCACCTACACGGTGACCGACCCCGACCGGCCGGTGACGTTCTGGTACGACCCGTCGACGCACCGCGTCACCAACGACGCCGCGGGCGCGGTCTACACGGTCGCGGGCAGCTTCCAGTCCGAGCTCGGCTGCGCCGCGGACTGGAGCAGCACGTGCCTGACGGGGCTGCTCGCCGACCCGGACCGCGACGGCGTGTGGACGTACACGACCTCGGCCATCCCGGCGGGCTCCTACGAGGCCAAGGCGGTCAAGGGCTTCGACTGGGCGACGAGCTACGGCACCGCCGAGGGCGGCAACGTCGCGTTCTCGGTGACCGCCGAGACGCCCACGGCCACGTTCAGCCTCGACATCGCGACGGGCGTGCTCACGATCGACGCGGGCCGGCCCGAGGAGCCGGGCGGCGACCTGCTCGTCACCGTCCCCGGGAGCCACAACTCCGAGATGGGGTGCCCCGGCGACTGGCAGCCGGACTGCACGCAGGCGGTCCTGACGCTGCGGCCGGGCGGCGTGTACGCGGGCACGTTCTCGATCGCTGCGGGCGACTACGAGTACAAGGTCGCGATCGGCGGCTCGTGGACGGAGAACTACGGCGCGGGTGGTGTGCGGGACGGCGCGAACGTCGCCTACTCGCTGACCGCGACGACCGACGTCACGTTCGTCTACGACCCCGTCTCGCACCTGTTCACGTCGAGCGCGCAGGGACCGCTGTTCACGCTCGCGGGCGACTTCCAGTCCGAGCTCGGCTGCCCCGGCGACTGGCAGCCGGACTGCCTCGCGGCGCTGCTGCAGGACGGCGACGGCGACGGCACGTACGAGTTCGCGACGACGAGCCTGCCGACCGGCTCGTACCAGGTGAAGGTCACCCAGGACCTGTCCTGGACGCTCAACTGGGGCGCCGGTGGCGTCCCCGGTGGTGACAACATCGCCTTCTCCGCGACCGCGGACAAGCAGGTGCTGTTCTCGTTCGACTCCGCGACGAAGGTGCTCACCGTGACAGTCCAGGACCCGCCGCTGCCCGGCACCGGGCAGGCGCGCGCCCACTGGGTCACGGCCGACACGATCGCGTGGCCGCGCGACCTCGTCGACGCCGACGCGGCCGACCTGACGTTCTCGCTGCACCACTCGCCGACCGGTGGCCTCGGGCTCGCCGACGGTGAGGTCACGGGCGGCGACGCGCTGCCGCTCACGTACGACCCGGCGGGGCTGCCCGCCGACGTGACCGCGACGTTCCCGGCGCTGGCCGGCTACGCCGCGCTGCACGTGGACCCGTCCGACGCGGCCGAGCTGCTGCAGGGTGAGCTGCGCGTGCTCGCGGCGACCGACGAGGGCCCCGCGGCGTTCACCGGGGTGCAGATCCCGGGCGTCGTCGACGACCTGTACGCCGACGCCGCCGCGGACGCGGACCTGGGTGTCACGTGGGACGGCGACGTCCCGTCGTTCGCGCTGTGGGCGCCCACCGCGCAGGACGTCGACCTCCTGCTGTGGACCGGGGCCACGTCCGCCGCACCGCAGCGCGTCCCGGCCGCTCGCGGCAGCGACGGCGTGTGGCGCGTGACCGGCCAGGAGGGCTGGACGGGCGCCGCCTACCGGTACGCGGTGACGGTGTACGCGCCGTCGGCGCGCACGGTCGTCGAGAACGCGGTGACGGACCCGTACTCGGTCGCGCTCACGACGAACTCGACCCACTCGGTCGTCGTCGACCTCGCGGACCCGGCCACACGCCCCGCCCTCTGGACGGACACGCCGTCTCCCGTGGTCGAGCACGACGTGGACCGCGCGATCTACGAGCTGCACGTGCGTGACTTCTCGATCGCGGACGAGACCGTCCCGGCCGACGAGCGCGGCACGTACCTCGCGTTCGCGCGCGACAGCGACGGCATGCGGCACCTCGCGCAGCTCGCCGCGGCGGGCCTCGACACCGTCCACCTGCTGCCGACGTTCGACATCGCGACCATCCAGGAGGACCGCACGCAGCAGGCCGAGCCTGCCTGCGACCTCGCGTCGTACGGTCCGGCGTCGACCGAGCAGCAGGCGTGCGTCGGCGCGGTCGCGGACGCGGACGGCTTCAACTGGGGCTACGACCCGTTCCACTACCAGGCCCCGGAGGGCTCGTACGCGGTCGACCCGCAGGGCGCGGCGCGCGTCGGGGAGTTCCGCACGATGGTCGGTGCGCTGCACGCGACCGGGCTGCAGGTCGTGCTCGACGAGGTCTACAACCACACCTCGGCGGCCGGCCAGGCGGACACCTCGGTGCTCGACAAGGTCGTGCCCGGGTACTACCACCGCCTCGACGCGGCAGGGAACGTGCAGACGAGCACGTGCTGCTCGAACGTCGCGACCGAGCACGCGCTCGCGGGCAAGCTCATGGTCGACTCGGTGGTCCTGTGGGCCAAGGAGTACAAGGTCGACGGGTTCCGGTTCGACCTCATGGGCCACCACTCGGTCGCCAACATGCAGGCCGTCCGGGACGCGCTCGACGAGCTGACGCTCGCGAAGGACGGCGTCGACGGGTCGGCGATCTACCTGTACGGCGAGGGCTGGAACTTCGGCGAGGTGGCCGACGACGCCCTGTTCGAGCAGGCGCGGCAGGGCAACTTGGGCGGCACCGGCATCGGGACGTTCTCCGACCGGCTGCGCGACGCGGTCCGTGGCGGAGGCCCGTTCGACGAGGACCCGCGCGTGCAGGGCTTCGGCTCGGGCCAGTACACCGACCCGAACGGCGCCGCGATCAACGGCGACGAGGCCGACCAGCTCGCCTCGGTGCAGCACCAGGGCGACCTCGTGCGACTCGGGCTCGCGGGCAACCTCAAGGACTACGCGTTCCGCACGAGCGACGGGACCGTGCGCAAGGGCAGCGAGATCGACTACAACGGGCAGCCGGCCGGGTACGCGACCGAGCCCGACGAGGTCGTCACGTACGTCGACGCGCACGACAACGAGACCCTGTGGGACTCGCTCACGATGAAGCTCCCGCAGGCCACCGCGATGAGCGACCGCATCCGGATGAACACGCTGTCGCTCGCGACGACCGCGCTCGCGCAGACGCCGTCGTTCTGGCACGCGGGCGCCGACCGCCTGCGCAGCAAGTCGCTCGACCGCAACAGCTACAACTCGGGCGACTGGTTCAACGCGATCGACTGGACCGGCCAGGACAACGGCTTCGGCCACGGCCTGCCGCCGACCGCGGACAACCAGGCGAAGTGGCAGTACCAGACCCCGTTGCTCGAGGACGCCTCGCTCAAGCCCTCGGCCGACGACGTCGCGACGGCGAGCGCGCAGGCGCTCGACCTGCTCCGGCTGCGGTCCTCGACCCGGCTGCTGCGCCTGGGGTCGGCGGAGCTGATCGGGGAGAAGGTCACGTTCCCCGGCAGCGGCCCGGACGCCACGCCCGGTGTGATCGTCATGCACGTCGACGACACGCGCGCCCAGGACGCCGACCCCGCGCTCGACGGCCTGCTCGTCGTCTTCAACGCGAGCCCGGACGCGACCACGCAGGTCATCGACGAGCTTGTCGGACGGGACTACGCGCTGTCGGCGGTCCAGGCCGCCGGGGCCGACGAGGTCGTCAGGGCGACGACGTGGGACGCGCAGACCGGGACCGTGACGGTGCCGGCGCGCACGGTCGCGGTGCTCGTCGAGAAGCAAGGTGGCGTCGACCCGACCCCGACGCCCACCCCCACCCCGACGGCGACCCCCACGGCGAGCCCGACGCCCACGCCGACGAGCACGCCGACGCCGACGCCGAAGCCGACGAAGACGGCCAAGCCCACGCCGACGCCGAAGCCGACGAGGACGGCCAAGCCGACGCCCGCGCCCAAGCCCACCAAGACGGCCAAGCCCACGCCGAAGCCCACCAAGACGGCCAAGCCCACGCCGAAGCCGAGGACGACGGCCAAGCCCAGGCCGAAGCCGCACGCGCACCTCGCCGTCGACACGGTGCGTCGCGGCAGCGCGCTCGACGTGCGCGGCTCGGGCTTCGACCCCGGTGAGCGCGTCCAGGTGTGGCTGCACTCCACGCCCCGGCTGCTGCTGGGCGTGACGGCCTCGTCGGACGGCACGGTCGACGCGGTCGTGACGGTTCCTGCGGACACGCCGATCGGTGACCACACGCTCGAGGTCCGCGGCCTGGCCTCGGGGACGAGCGGTGCCTCGCCGCTGCAGGTCGTGGCGGCTGATGCCGAGCTCGGGGTGACCGGGTTCGAGCCCGGCGTCGCGGCGGCCCTCGGTGCGGTCGCGGTGCTCGCGGGACTCGTGCTCGTGCTCGTCGTCCGCCGCAGCCGACGGCTCGGCGAGGAGTGACCCTCCGGACGTGAGCACGACGGAGGGGCTCGGCTGCGCGGTCGAGCCCCTCCGTCGTCGCGGTGTCGGTCAGCGGGTCAGCCGCACGTCACGCCGTTCAGCGCGAACGACGCCGGCGGCGCGGTCGAGCCCGTGTGGTTCGCGTTGAACCCGAGCTGCACGGTGCCGCCCGGCGGGAGGGTGCCGTTCCACGGGGCGTTGGTCAGCGTGACCGCCTGACCCGATGCGCTCAGGGTCGAGCTCCACACCTGGGTGATCGTCTGACCGGACGGGAGCGTGAACCGCAGGCTCCAGCCGTTGATCGTCGTCGAGCCCGCGTTGGTCACCGTGACGTTCGCGGTGAACCCCGTGTTCCACGCGTTGACCTGGTAGGCGACCCGGCAGCCGCTCGGGACGGTCGTCGTGGGGGTCGGGCTGGGGGTCGCGGTCGGCGTGGGCGACGGCGACGTGCTCGGCGTGCCCGTGGGGTTCGGCGTGGGCGTGGGCGTGGGCGTCGGTGTGGGCGTGGGCGTCGCGGTGGGCGTCGGTGCCGGGCCGTCGAGGCCGAAGAAGTGGATCGCGGACGCCGCGTCGACCGGCAGGTTGTGGCCGGTGTTCGCGTAGCTGTAGGCCTCGACGGGAGCCTGGTCGCCCGTGCCGCCGTAGCGCGTGCGCGTGACCGAGCCGTTCACCACGGTCGAGGCAGGCGTCGCGGAGACGCCGAGCACGTTCGTCCACTGCTTGATCGCCTCGCCGTGGTTGGCGTACGCGAGCGTCGTGTCCTGCGTCCCGTGCCAGAGCTGCACACGCGGCCGCGGCCCGCTGTAGCCGGGGTAGGCGGCGCGTGCGAGGTCGCCCCACTGCTGCCCCGTGCGGCTGATCTGCCCCTGCGCGCACTGGCTGTTCCACGGCGCCTGGTTCGACGAGCCCGGCGGGGGAGAGCTGGTCGAGAAGCACGTCGCCGGGACACCCGCGAACGCCGCGCCGGCCGCGAACACGTCGGGGTACGTCGCGAGCAGCACCTGCGTCGTCATCGCGCCCGACGAGACGCCGGTGACGAACACGCGGCTCGGGTCGGTCGAGAACCTCGACTGCACGTACGTGACCATGTTCGCGATGCTCGTCGGGTCGCTGGCGCCCCCGTGCGTGAGGGCCTGCGACGACGAGACGTCGAAGCACTGGCCCGGCCGGTTGGCCTGCGGGTAGATGGCGATGTACCCGTACCGGTTCGCGAGCTCGTCGAACTGGTGACCGGTGAACATCGCCTGCGCCGAACCGGTGCAGTAGTGCGCGACGACGAGCACCGGCGCCCGCGCCGCGACGTTGTCCGGCACGTACAGGTACATCCCGAGCTGGCCGGGGTTCGAGCCGAAGCTCGACACCTGCACGAGCGAGGCCGCGTGGGCGGGCGTGGCGACCAGCGTCGCGGTGCCCAGCAGGCCCACCGCGGCCAGCACCGCCGTGATCGCGGCCAGCGCCGCGCTCGCGGCGGCGCGCCGTCGTCGCCCGCGCTGCGGGACGGGCGTCGTCAGGGGTGGCCGTGTCATGGCTGGCCTCGTCATCGTCGACCTCCGGGTGGTGAGCCGGCCCGGCGCGCGGCCCTGGTCGGCACGCTCGTCGTCGCCTCTCGGGTCGGCAAGGGCAGCCCGGACGGTGAACCGATTCGCGTCGCGACCAGGTCCGACGCGGGCGCGCGGCCCGGCGTGCCCGTCGTGCGTGCGTGAGCCGCGATAGGTTCGGTGCAGAGCCCCGCGACGAGGCGGGGCTGCACCGGCGGTCGATCGAAGGAGCCCACCCGTGTCCCCTCAGCCCGACTCTGCGACCACCCCCGCTGTCGTCACCGTGACCGGTGCCGCGGGACAGATCGGCTACGCCCTGCTGTTCCGGATCGCCTCCGGGCAGCTCCTCGGGCCGGACACCCCGGTGCGGCTGCGCCTGCTCGAGGTCCCACAGGCCGTGCGCGCCGCCGAGGGCACCGCGATGGAGCTCGACGACTGCGCGTTCCCGCTGCTCGCGGGCATCGACATCTTCGACGACGCGCGTCCCGCGTTCGACGGCGCGAACGTCGGCCTGCTCGTCGGCGCGCGGCCCCGGACCGCAGGTATGGAGCGTGGCGACCTGCTGTCGGCGAACGGCGGGATCTTCGGGCCGCAGGGTGCGGCGATCAACGCGGGCGCCGCGTCCGACATCAAGGTGCTCGTCGTCGGGAACCCTGCGAACACCAACGCGTTCATCGCCGCGGCGCACGCGCCTGACGTCCCCGCCGAGCGGTTCACCGCCATGACTCGCCTCGACCACAACCGTGCGCTCGCGCAGCTCGCCGCGCAGACCGGCAAGCCCGTCGACTCGATCCGCCATCTGACCATCTGGGGCAACCACTCCGCGACGCAGTTCCCCGACCTCACACGCGCGACCGTCGACGGCACGCCCGCGCTCGACCTCGTCGACCCGTCCTGGGTGAGCGACACGTTCATCCCGACCGTCGCCAAACGCGGCGCCGCGATCATCGAGGCGCGTGGCGCATCGTCGGCCGCCTCGGCCGCGAACGCCGCGATCGACCACATCCGCACGTGGGTCGACGGCACGCCCGAGGGTGACTGGACGTCCGCGGGCGTCGTGTCCGACGGGTCGTACGGCGTGCCCGAGGGGATCGTCTCGTCGTTCCCGGTGACGTCGGACGGCACGAGCTGGTCGATCGTGCAGGGCCTCGAGCTCGACGACGACTCGCGCGCCCGCCTCGACGCGTCGGTCGCCGAGCTCGTCGACGAGCGCGAGGCGGTGCGCGGTCTCGGCCTCGCCTGACATGTCGCACCGCGACGCGCACACGCCGTACGCCGAGGACTGAGCCGTGCGGATCGCGATCCGGGTCAAGCCCGGTGCGTCCCGCACGCGCGTCGGCGGTGCCCACGGGGACGCGCTCGTCGTCGCCGTGTCCGCGCGCGCGGTGGACGGCGCCGCGACGGAGGCGGCGCTCGCGGCGGTCGCCGACGCGTTCGGCGTCCGCCGCCGGCACGTCGACCTCGTCGCAGGGGCGACGAGCAGGGACAAGGTCGTCGAGCTCGACGACACCGCGCTGGTCGACGGCCCGGCCCGCCTGGTCGAGCTCCGAGCCGGGTGAGCAGGGCGGCGCGACTCGTAGCGCGACAGCCTGTGCCCGAGGGCGTCAGGCCAGCTCCCTGCGCACCACGACGCGAGGTCGCCCGCCGCTGCGGCCCGTGGTCGGTGCTGCGACGTGGAACCCGGCCCGCTCGAACAGCCGCGTCGTGCCGACGTAGCCCGAGATGACGTCCACGCGCTCGCCGGCCTCGACCTGCACCGGGTAGCCCTCGACCACCTCCGCGCCGTGCGCCGCGGCGTGCGCGACCGCGCCCTCGAGCAGCGGGAGCATCAGCCCGCGCCCGCGGTAGCCGCCGCGCACGACGAAGCACACGACGCTCCACGCGTCGCGCTCGTCGACGAACGGGAGCGTGCGCGAGTGCATGAGCCGCCGGTACGTGGTGCGCGGCGCGACCGAGCACCACCCCGCCGGCACGTCGTCGACGTACGCGACCACGCCGGGGCCGGGCTCGTCGGCACACTGCTCCCGCATGTAGGCCGGGCGGTCGTCGTTCGCCACCCGGGAGTCGCGGTAGGCCATGCACCAGCAGCCCTGGCCGCCGGGCTTCTTCACCCCGACGACCTCGGCGAAGTCCTCGAACCTCCCGACCGCCGAGCGCACGACGACCTCGTCGAGGGACAGGCGGGGAAGCGGAGCGCGAGCCATGCGGTCACGCTAGCCACGACCTCCGACACCGCTGCCGCAGGTCAGACCGTGACGGCTCGGGGGCAGGGGTCAGCGGGGGGGTGAACGACGTGGAGCAGGTGCGCCCGGCCGACGTCGTCACGGTGACCTTCACCTTGTAGCCCTTGGTCGCGCGGCCGATCTTGTACTGCACCGGTGTCTTCACTCCGTCCGGGTCGTGGCGGGATCCGTGGTCCGACGCAGCAGATCGAACGTCGACGCGATCACCCCGAGAGCGACGGCGAGCCCGATACCCACCGCAATCCAGTACCCGGTGCCCGGCGCGTGCACGTCGTACCCGAGCTGGGCGCGCAGGAAGAGCTGCGCGGCCCCGAACCCGGCGCTCACCGCGACGAGCGCGCCCACGAGCAAGGGGACCGCGGTCTCGTACGTCACGACACGGCGCAGCAGCGCGAGCGGTGCGCCCGTCAGCCGCAGCAGCGCGAAGGGGCGCTTGCGCTCGCTCACGCCGGCAGCGGCGCCCACCGCGAGGCTGCACCCGCCGACGACGAGGCTCACGGCGACGACGACGTCCGCGAGGCGTCCGTACAACGCGAGGCTGCTCGTCGACGACGCCTGCGCCTCGTGCACCGTCCACGGCGTCTGCGCGTCGGGCAATGCGGCGCTGAGCACCGTGCGCGCGGTCTCGACGGCGCTCGTCGAGCCGTCGGTCCGGACGACGACCGACAGCGGGTCGCGCTCGGCGAGCGCGCCTGGGTCGAGGGCGGCGGTCGGCCAGGTGACGCCCTCGTCGTCGGTGAACGCGTCGAACGCGAGCAAGGCGACCTCGGCGCCGGGTGCGCACGCCCCGAGGCTCGGCAGGTCCGCGAGGTCGTCGCACCGGGCGTAGGCGGGCATGCCCCAGTGGTCACCCAGCCCGAGCTCCTCGGGCGGGGCGTCCGGGCCGACGCGCAGCACCGCGGCGGCGCCGACCCCCGCGATGTCCCGGAGGTCGTCGGTCAGGCCCTCGGGCACGCGGTACGCGGCATCGACCGGCCGCCGCACGTCGAGGTGCTGCACGATCAGGTCCCCCGTCGAGGTCGGGGTGGACGTCGGCCCGCGCTCCGCGACGAACGTCGTGACGGTCGCGGTGGCCGCCGTGCCGATGAACAGCGCGAGGGTCAGGCCGCTGACCGCACGGAACGCGGCGCGCGGGTCGTCGCCCACGCGTCGGGCGGCGAGCAGCGCGGCCGGGCGCCTGGTGCGCGCGACGAGCACCCGCGAACCCGCGCGCGTGAGCCACGGCCCCGCGACGACCAAGCCCGCCACGACCACGGCGACGCCGCCGAGGTAGGCGGCGAGCTGCGCGTCGGTCCCCTCGGGCGGTCCGACGACGGCCAGCGCGCCGAGCCACGCGATCCCCGTGACCAGCGGCGCGACGCGCCAGGCGCCCGGGGCAGGTGGGGTCGTGCGCCGCGCCACGCCTAGCGGCGAGACGACCGCGCGGCGCAGGGCGACACGCGCGGCCACGGCGGCCAGGAGCGGGATGCCGACGACGACGAGCACCACGTCCTGGACCGTGAGCGTGACGTCGTCGGGGAAGAACCGCGAGCCTGTGAACGGGACCTGCGCGACCACCGGTCGCAGCACCGCGAGCACCGCGAAGCCGAGGACCGTGCCCGTGGCGGCGGTGATCGCGGCCTCGATGGCGGCGATCGTCCGGATCTGGCGTGGCGTCGCGCCGACGAGCCGCATCGCCGCGAAGCGCTGCTCGCGTCGCGCGGACGACAGTCGCGTCGCTGAGCCGAGGAGCACCGCGATCGGCAGGACGAGCCCGACCGCCACGACGCCCACGACGAGCGCGACGGCGTCGGCATTGAGCCCGAGGCCCACGGCGCACGTCTCGCCCTCGCACCGGTCGGGTGCGGTCGTGGCGATGCTGGTGACCTGCTGCGCGTGCGGCGAGGCGGCGAGCTCGGCGGGCGTGCGGCCCACGACGACGAGCAGCGAGTCGGGTGACGGGAGCCCGGCCTCGCCGATCGTGCCGACGAGCGTCGGCGAGCCGTAACGAGCCGCGAGCTGCTCGTCCGGCGTGCTCGCGAGCAGCTCGACCATGGCGGGGGAGGCGACGTACTCGCCCGGACCGGGCAGTGCCTCGATCCCCGGCGGGAGCGGGCCGTCGGGGCCCGTGGTGGCGACGTCGACGCGGCCGATCGTGCGGTTGTCGAAGGTGTCGCCGCGCAGCTGCCACCACACCGGGTCGGCCGCGACGGCCGCGCCGGGCTCGGGCGGGACGAATCCCGTCTCGAGCCACGCGTACCGCTGGTTCTGCGCGGTCATGGCGTGCAGGCTCGCGAGCACCGTGAGCAGCAGCCCCGTCCCGAGCGCAACCGCAGCCGCGGTCATGACGAAGCGCACGAGGGCCTCGCGGCCGCCGGTGACGGTGAGCCGCGCGCCGAGCCGGATCACGGCTCACCCGCGGGGCTCGTGGGCACCGGCGCAGGTGCCGAGGTGGGCGAGGTCACGCGTCCGTCCCGCACGAGCACGAGCCGGTCGGCGTACGCGGCGACGCGCGCCTCGTGCGTCACGAGCACCACGGTCGTGCCCTGCTCGCGTGCCGCGAGGGTGAGCAGGTCCATGACGTGCTCACCCGTGAGCGAGTCGAGGGCTCCTGTGGGCTCGTCGGCGAACAGCACGTCCGGCTGCGCGACGAGTCCGCGCGCGAGGGCCACGCGCTGCGCCTGACCGCCGGACAGCTCGCCCGACCGCCGGTCCTCGAGCCCGCCGATCCCGAGTCGTTCGAACCAGGGCCGAGCGGCGTCGAGCGCACGAGTCCGCGAGCAGCCGGCGAGCAGGAGCGGGAGTGCGACGTTCTCGAGCGTGCTGAGCTCGGGCACGAGCTGGCCGAACTGAAAGACGAACCCGAACCGGTCGCGGCGCAGGGCGCTGCGCGCGGTCTCGTCGAGGGAGTCGATCCGGCTGCCGTGGAAACGCACCTCGCCCTCGTCAGGCACGAGGATGCCCGCGAGGCAGTGCAGCAGCGTGGTCTTCCCCGACCCGCTCGGGCCCATGATCGCGAGCAGCTCGCCGCGCGCGACCGTCAGGTCGGCGCCGCGCAGCGCGGGCGTCGCGCCGAACGACAGGCTCAGGCCCACCGCCTCGAGCACCGGTGCCGTCGTCATGCCCCGACCTCCCGCGCGAGCTGGTCGAGCCGCGCGACCGTGGTGTCGATCCACCGCAGATCGGCCTCCAGGTGGAACAGCGCGTTGTCCGCCAGGAGCGTGTCGACGAGCCCTGCGGTGCGGCGCAGCTCGGTGAGCTCGCGCATGCGCTGCACGTGCGCGAGCTTCTGCGCGTCGAGGTAGGCGTGCGCGTCCCGCCCGAGCAGGAGGGCGAGCACCACCTTGCTGAACAGCACCGAGTGCAGGTGGGGCTCGGGCGCGACGGGCTCGCGCAGCCAGGTCTCGACGTCGGACGCGCCCTCGGGCGTGATGACGTACCGCTTGCGCTCGGGACCGGCGCCGCTCTCTGCCTCTCCGACGACCACCTTGCCGTCCCGCGCGAGCCGCCCGAGCGTCGAGTACAGCTGCCCGAACGGCAACGGGCGACCGTGGGCGAACAGGTCGTCGTACGTGCGCTTGAGGTCGTAGCCGTGGGACGGCTCGCGCTCGAGGAGTCCGAGGAGGGTCAGCGGAACGCTCATGGGCAACTATAACCTGGAGATATACCCTGAGGGAATAGTCAGGCCGACGGCCACGCGTCAGAGGTGTGGCGAGGTCTCAGCGGAAGACGATCGTGCGGTGCCCGTCGAGCAGCACGCGGTGCTCGGCGTGCCAGCGCACGGCGCGTGCCAGCGCACGCCGTTCGACGTCCTGCCCGAGCGCGACGAGGTCGTCGACCGAACGCGTGTGGTCCACCCGCTCGACGTCCTGCTCGATGATCGGCCCCTCGTCGAGGTCGCCCGTCACGTAGTGCGCGGTCGCACCGATGAGCTTGACGCCGCGGTCGTGCGCCTGCGCGTACGGGCGGGCGCCCTTGAACGACGGCAGGAACGAGTGGTGGATGTTGATGACGCGGCCCTCGAGCCGGCGGCACAGGTCGTCGGACAGGATCTGCATGTAGCGGGCCAGCACGACGAGCTCGACGTCGAGCTCGTCGACGAGCGCGAGCAGGCGCGCCTCGGCGTCGGCCTTCGTCGCGGGGGTCACCGGCACGTGGTGGAACGGGATGCCGTAGAACTGCGCGAGCGGCTCGAGCACGGTGTGGTTCGAGACCACGGAGACGATGTCGATCGGCAGCTTCTCCGAGCGCTGCCGGAACGCGAGGTCGTTGAGGCAGTGCGCCGCGGTCGAGCCCAGGACGAGCGTGCGGACCGGGCGGCCTGCGACGTCGAGCGACCACTGCAGGTCGAACTCCGCCTCGAGGTGCGTGAGCGCCGCGGCGAGCGCGTCGTACGTGGCCGCGGAGGTGACCTGCACCCGCATGAAGAAGAGCCCGGACAGCGGGTCCCCGAACTGCTGCGACTCGGTGATGTTCCCGCCGTGCTCGGCGAGCAGCCCCGCCACCGCGTGCACGATCCCGGGTCGGTCCGGGCAGGAGAGCGTCAGGACCCAGTGGGTCTCGGCGGTCGACAGGGGGCTCGCAGTGTGGGACACGAGGTCCGAGAGTAGTGCGCTGCGCCGCCCGGCTGACACGATGGGTCGCATGACGGCCGAACTCGACATCCGCCAGGTGACCACCGACGAGGCCGGTGAGCTGTTCACCTTGCGCCGCGCCGCGTTCGTCACCGAGGCCCAGCAGTACGGCGACCCGCACATCCCGCCGCTCACGCAGACGCTCGAGGAGCTCGTCGCGGACCTGCAGCGCGACGACGTCGTGACGCTCGGCGGCTGGGACGGGCCGCGGCTCGTCGGGTCGATCCGCGTGCTCGTGGAGGACAAGAAGGCCACGCTCGGCCGGTTCGCCGTCGCCCCCGACCTGCAGGGTCAGGGCTTCGGCACGCAGCTCCTGCTGGCGATCCTGCCGTACCTGCCGGACGGCATCGAGGAGGTCTGGGTCTTCACCGGCCGCGACTCGGTGCAGAACATCGCGCTGTACGCCAAGCACGGCTACGAGCACCAGCACGACCAGACCGCGGGCGACCTCACGTACGCGTTCCTGCGCAAGTCGCTCGTCGAGACGCCGGACGTCCACGAGGACGACCGCTGACCGGCCGGTGAGCACCCCGACCGGCCACGTCGAGGTCCCCGACCAGGTGTACCGGCTCGTCGGCGACGCCCCGTTCGTCGCCGACCCG
>NZ_BJUA01000009.1 GCF_007989825.1 Cellulomonas persica
GACCCGCGCCTCGTGGCGCGGGCCCGCCGCACGGCGGCGCACGGCTACGCGGTCGCCACCATCGACGGCTCAGGTTGCGGCGTGCGGCCACGCGTCGCCGCCGACGACGAGGCGCGCGCCGAGGTGCGTCGCGCGGCGCAGGCGGGCGAGCCGCTCGACGAAGCACTCGAGGCGCTCGTCGGACCGCTGGTCGAGCGGGTCGCCCCCGAGTGGCGGACCGCGCTGGACGCCGTGCTCACGCTGCCCGAGGTCGCCGGCCCCGTGGGGTACTCCGGCTGGGCGGCGCTCGGCGTCCTGCTCGCGGCGACCGAACCGCGGATCGCGGCGATCGGGCTCTTCGCCGGGGGCTACGTGCCCCGTGCACAGCGCGCGCAGGCCGCGCACGTCACCGTCCCGGTGCTGCTCCTGCTGCAGTGGGACGACGAGGGCAACCCCCGCGAGGCCGCGCTCGACCTGTTCGACGCGTTCGGCAGCGAGCACAAGACGCTGCACGCGAACGCCGGCGGGCACCTCGGCACACCCGCGTTCGAGCTCGAGGACACCTGCCGGTTCTACGACCGTCACCTGGGGTGAGCCGCCGGCGGTCCGGCTCAGCCGGCCACGCGGGCCACGGGCTCGGTCTCGCGCGGCAGCGCGAGCTCGGCGGTCACCTGCGCGAGCTCGGCCCGCTCCGAACGGCTGGGCCGGACCGCCAGCAGCGCCCACAGGATCGTCGCGAGGTCGACCGCCTCCTGGAGCCACGCGCCGACGAGCGCGGGTACCTGGCCGGCCGCGGCGAGCACCATGAGACCGACGGACAGCGTCAGGCCGATCCCGATGGACTGCCAGGCCACCCGCATCGTCCGCTTGCCGATGTGCACGGCGCGCGCGGCGCGCGACAGGTCGTCGAGCGTGATGACGACGTCGGCGGACTCGCTCGCGGCGCTCGACCCGCGTGCACCCATCGCCACGCCGACGTCCGCGGCGGCCAGCACCGGGGCGTCGTTCACGCCGTCGCCGACCATCAGCACGGGACGCTGCGGCGCGGTGCGGATCGCCTCGACCTTGTCCTGCGGCAGCAGCTCGGCGCGCACGTCGTCGATGCCGGCACGTGCGGCGACATGGCGCGCGACCTCCTGGCCGTCGCCCGTGAGCATCATGGTCGTGCGGATGCCCGCGCGGTGCAGCGACGCCATGGTCGCGGTGGCCTCGGTGCGCAGCTCGTCCGCAAGGGCGAGGTACCCCACGTACCGCCCGTCGACTGCCACGTGGACCACCGTCACGCCCTGAGGGCGGGGCAGGTCGTCGCCGGCGGAGTCTGCCGCGCCGGCCTGGCTCGCGACGTACCGAGCACGGCCCACGACGACGACCCTCCCGGCCACGAGCCCGCGCACGCCGTGCGCCGGGGTCTCGGAGACGTCCTCGGCGGGTGGGACGTCCCCCAGGTCCTCGCGGGCTCGGTCGACGACGGCGTCCGCGAGCGGGTGCCCGGAGTACTGCTCGACCGCGGCGGCCAGGAGCAGGACCTCGTCGGCGTCGATGCCCTGCGCGTGGATCTCGGTGACCCGCGGCCGGCCGTACGTGAGCGTCCCGGTCTTGTCGAACGCGGCCGTGCGAGCCTGGGCGAGCTGCTCGAGCGTGCCGCTGCTCTTGACGATGATCCCCGCCCGCGCGGAGCGCGACATGCCGCCCATGAACGCCACGGGCGCGGCGATGATCAGCGGGCAGGGGGTCGCGACGACGAGCACCTCGGCGAGCCGGGCGGGGTCACCGGACACGAGCCACGCCGTGACCGCGAGGCCCAGCGCCCCCAGCGTGAAGGGCACCGCGACCCGGTCGGCGAGGCGCACGAACGGCGCCTTCGAGTCCCGCGCCTGGCGGACGAGCTCGATGATGCGCTGGTACTGCGAGTCCGCCGCGGTCGCGGTGGCGCGGATCTCGATCGCCTCGGCCCCGTTGACCGCGCCCGACAGCAGCCCGTCGGCCCGGTTCCGGTCGACCGGCAGGGACTCACCCGTGAGCGACGACTCGTCGAGCGTCGCGCTCGCGGACTCGAGCACGCCGTCCACCGGCACGACCTCGAAAGGCCGCACGAGCAGCCGGTCGCCGATCACCACGTCCTCGACAGGCAGGTCCGTGGGTTGCCCCGCACCGTCGAGGCGGTGCGCGATGCGGGGCGCGTTCTCGAGCAGCCCGGTCAGCGCGCGCGACGCGCGTCCCGCCGCGTAGTCCTCGAGCGCCTCGCCGCCGGACAGCATCAGGCACACGACGAGCGCCGCCCAGTACTCGCCGACGACGACCGTCGAGACGATCGCCGTCACCGCGAGCAGGTCGATCCCGTAGCTGCCGGACCGCAGGTCGGTCACCATCCCGCGCGCCTGCAGGAGCGCGACGACCACCGCGAACGCGGACACCAGCCACCGGGCGGCCGTGGGCTGCCCGGCGAGCTCCAGCGCCCCGCCCACGAGCCCGACCGCAAGCGTCGCGATCACGACCGGGTACGCGGCGAGTCGCGCCACGTAGGTGCGCATACCTCACTGGTACGCCTCTTGCGCGCACTTCTCCAGCAAGGAAAGGCGCGCCTGACCGGCGCCGAGCGGCTGGGCGGTGCCTCCCGCGCGCTGCGCTGGTGGCGGTCAGGAGGCGCGCCGGGCGTCCGGGTCGGCGTGACAACCGGGCGCTGCCGGACACTGCATGGATGTGAGCATCCTTCGCGATGAGCGCCAGGCGCCCGACACCGCCGCGGCGAGGTTTGCGACCCTGTGGGACGAGAACGCGCCGCGCGTGCAGGCGTACGCGGCACGGCACGTGGGGGTCGAGGGCGCCGAGGACGTGGTCGCCGAGGCGTTCCTGGTGGCGTGGCGACGGTTGGGCGACGTACCGGACCCGGCCCTGCCGTGGTTGCTGGTCGTCGCCCGCAACACGATTGCGAACGGGCGCCGGTCGTCGTTGCGTCGCCGTGCCCTCGAGGCCGAGCTGACCCGCGTCGCCCACCTCATGGGCCGCGACGACGACCCGCACGCGCCCGTGGGTGAGCGCGAGAGCCTGCTCGGCGCGCTCGCGCAGCTCACAGGGCGCGAACGTGAGGCGTTGCTCCTCGTCGGCTGGGACGGTCTGGGGCCGGCCGACGCCGCACGGGTCGCGGGGTGCAGCCCGGCGACCTTCCGGATGCGGCTGTCGCGGGCCCGGCGTCGGCTCACCGAGGCCGCCGACGGACCCGCCCACGCACCGGGCACCGCACCGGCACCCGACCCGGCCCATTCACCCGACCCCGCCCACACACCCGCGAACGTCCTGATCCTGGGAGTCCAGCCATGACGCGAGACCCGTGGTCCGTCCTCGTCGACGTGGCACCCGATGCCGTCGACCCCGCCTCCCTCGACCGCGCTCGCACGCGCGTCGACGCCGACCGGCACGGTGTCGCGAACCTCGGTCGGGCCCGCCGCCACACGCGCCGCGTCGTCCTCGTCGCGGGCCTGTCCGTGGCCGCCGCCGCGCTCGCGGTCGTCGTGCCCGTCGTCGGCCGCGAGGACACCGAGCGGCCGTCGCCCGTCGCCCGGATCCTCGGCGTCATCCCGGCGGCGGCCGTCGACGCGAACTGCTCCAACCAGCAGGACCCGGTGCCCGGCCCGGCGGACCCCGACCGGCCCGTCGAGCGCGGCGAGTGGTCGACGATCCCCACCGTGCGCGGGCTGCTCCACCTCGTCGGGGATCGGACACCGGAGTTCGCCGCGGTGAGCTCCGGTCCGGCTGTCTGCGACGCGATCCCGGTCACCGTCCTGCACGACGAGCCCGGCAAGCGCGGGATCGTCGTCTACCGCGACGTGACCGAGCCGTTCCACGGCGCCGAGGCGATCCTCAAGGACGCGACCGTCCGCGGGTTCCCGGCGCAGGTGCTGAGCCCGCCCGCCGGGCACCACTACCTGTCCTGGACCGACGCCGATGGGATCCGCTGGTTCGTCGAGGCGAACGGCATGACCGTGCCGGAGCTTGTCGCGACCCTCGACGCCGCGCTCGACGACACGGGCCTCGCCGCGGTGCCGGATGGCTACGAGGCCGTCCCGGTCCCGCCGCACGACCCGACGGGGACGGTGTACCGGTGGTCGGTGCAGTACGAGCAGGGCGGGTACGTGTACCTGGAGGTCACGAGCCCCGCCCGGACGCCCGTCGACGCGAGGGCGGCGTGGCCTGGCGAGCAGGAGTTCACGACGGTCGCGGGCGTGCGCGCGCTCTACCTGCCGCAGGAGCAGGGGGGCGCTGGGCTGCGGTGGGTCACCGACGACGTGAGCTACCGGCTCGTCGTGGCCGGTGCGGATCTCGCCGAGCTTCAGGAGGTCGCCGAGAGCCTCGAGCCCGTCTCTCTGGACGACCCCCGCCTGCCCGGCCGGTAGTCCGCTCCGGTTGGACGTCGCTGGGTCACGGCGTGACGACGACCTTGCCGAGCGCGCGGCCCTCGCCGACGTGCGCGAGCGCGTCCGCGACGCCGTCGAGCCCGACGGTGTGGTCGACGTGGATGGAGATCTCCCCCGTGGCGCACCTCTCGGCCAGAGGGGCGAAGTGGGACGGGCCCTGCTTCACGACGAGCACACCCAGCGAGCGCCCGGTCACGGCACCCGCGGCGGCACCGACGGTCAGCACCCGCAGCAGCGACCGCACGGACCCGCCGACGCACCGGTACACGCCGCCCGGCGCGAGCGCGCGGCGGTAGGCGAAGACGGACCGGTGGGCGACGAGGTCGAGGACCAGGTCGTAGCGCTCGCGCGTGAAGTCCTCGCGGCGGTGGTCGACGACCTCGTCGGCGCCGAGCGAGCGCATGTAGTCGAGCTTGTGCTCGTTGTCGACGCCGGTGACGTGCGCCCCGAGCTTCTTGGCGAGCTGGATCGCGAACGTCCCGGACCCGCCGCCGGCGCCGTTGACGAGCACGCGGCGGCCTGCGGCGGCCCGCGCCGTCCCCTGGAGAGCGATCGCGCCCGCCTGCGGGATCGTCGACGCCTGGACGAACGTCAGCCCGGCCGGCTTGAGGGCGAGGTCGCGCTCGCGGACCACGGCGTGCTCGGCGAAGCCGCCGAGGAGCGCGAGGTTGTCCCCGTACACCTCGTCGCCGGGCGCGAACCGCGTGACGCCGGGCCCGACGGCCTCGACCGTGCCGGCGATGTCGGACCCGAGGACATGCCGACGCGGCGCGCGGAGTCCGCTGAGGCGCGCGTAGGCGGGTGAGCCGCGCAGACCCTCCCAGTCGCTGAGGTTCAGCGACGTCGCCGCGACCGCGACCAGCACCTGGTCGTCGGCCGGACGCGGGGTCGGCACGTCGGCCAGGCGCAGGACCTCGGGCCCCCCGTACCGCTCGTACACGACTGCCTTCACGTGAGGCCTCCCGATGGGCGTCGGCGCGTGCGTGCCGCTGGTCACGCGAGCGTAGTCACCGGCCGACGTGCGCAGCGGCGATCCTGGCGACGAGGGGTCAGCGACGTCGCGCGGCGAAGGACGTGACCAGCGGGGCGAGCAGCGCGACGGCCGCGGCGACGAACGCGGCGGTCGCGACGGTCTCGTCGACGAGCGGGCCGTCGGTGCGGCCGACCCCGATCCACGTGAGCCCCCACGCCATCGCCAGGCCCACCGGGAGGACGACCGCCGGGCTGCTGCTGCCGTACAGCGCGTACGCGACGGCCAGCAGGCCGCCCGCGGCCACCAGGATCACGGACCAGGTGGTCGCACCGAGCCCGAGCTCGCCCACGTCGGCGGCCGCGAGGAACGCGGCGGTGTTCGCGAGCGTCGCGATGCTGACCCAGCCGAGGTACAGCCCGACGGTGACGTCGGTGACCGTCGAGGCGACCGCGCCGGTGTGCGCGAGGTGCACGAGCGTGACGAAGAGCCGTGCCAGGACCGCGAGCAGCACGACGATCACCGCGACGCTCGCACCGACCGACCCGGCCTGCACCACGCCGATCCACAGCGCGTTGAGCAGCATCGAGGCGAGCACCCACCACGCGACGGCCCGCAGTCGCGGGTCGGTGGCGTTGCGGGGCAGCGCCTGCACGACCGCGAACACCGCGAGGCCCGCGTAGATCACCGACCAGATCGCGAACGCGGGGCTGTCGGGCGCGACGGGCGTCGCGGTCGCGGACAGCGCGCCGTCGGCGGCCTCGGCGATCGGCTCGCCGCCGAACGCCCCTGAGCCGATGGTCGCCGCGACGATCGCGACGACGGCGCCGACGAGGACGACGACCTGCCGGACCCGGTCCGAGGTCGCGCGGTGGGCGGGCGGTGCGCTCGTGGTCTGCATCCGGTCAAGGCTGGCAAGCCTTCACCGACTCGGCATCCCGAACGGCACCGGGCCCCCGACGTGCCCTCACGCGTCGATGCGGGTGCCCAGGGTCGCGCCGGGCGCGATCGTCGGCTCGGCGGCGTTGAGCTGCTCGATCGCGAAGCCCGCGGCGGCCTTGTAGCCGGCCATGAACGCGTTGCGCTCGAGCTCGGGGACCACGTCGTCGATGTCGTCGAACTGCCCGCCGCACCGCTCGTCGACGAGATCGAGCAGCCCGAACGGGCCGTCGCCGCGGTTGCGCAGGACGAGCTGCGAGATCGGGCCGCACAGCCGCTCGTCGAACGCGGCGAGCGCGTCGGGCGTCACACCGTGCTCGAGCATCGCGGCGCCGAGCAGGCGGGCGTCCATGATCGCCTGGCTCGCGCCGTTCGACCCCGTCGGGTACATCGCGTGGGCCGCGTCGCCGACGAGCAGCACGGGCCCGTCGTGCCACGTCGGCACCGGGTCGCGGTCGATCATCGGGTTCTCGTAGGCGACCTCGGCGCGCGCCAGGAGGTCCGGCACGTCCAGCCAGTCGTAGGTCCAGTCGGCGAAGTGGTGCGCGAACTCCGCGACCTCGACGCGCCGGAACCAGCCGCTCGCCGCGCGGTCGTCGACCTCGTCGACGCGGATCTCGGCGATCCAGTTGACCGTCGCCAGGCCCGTCTCGGGGTCGGCTGGCGAGATCGGGTAGACGACCACGCGGTGCCGCGCCGAGCCCAGCCCGACGAACGACGCGCCCGTGCGGATCGGCCGTGCCTGCGTCGTGCCGCGCCACATGATCGTGCCGCCCCAGTGGATCGGCGGCTGGTCGGGGTGCATCTGCGCGCGCACCGCCGAGTGGATGCCGTCCGCGCCGATCAGCAGCGTGCCGCGCTCGCGGAACGGGCTGCCGTCCGCGCGCGTCCCGACCACGCTCACCGTCCCGTCGCCGTGCTTTTCGTACCCGGTCACGCGGTGGCCGAGCAGGAGCGCGTCGTCGCCGGCGCGCTCGCGCAGGGTGTCGGCGAGCAGCAGCTGGAGGCGGCCCCGGTGCACGGCGTACTGCGGCCAGCTGTAGCCCGCGCGCAGGCCGCGCGGCTCGGAGTAGATGTCGTTGCCGTTGCGACCGACGAGCGCCCACTCGTGCGTCGCGAGGCCGATGCCGTCGAGCACGTCGGCGCCGATGCCGAGGTCGCCGAGCTCGCGCACCGCGTTGGGCTGCAGGTTGATCCCCACGCCGAGCGGCGCGAGCTCGCGCGCACCCTCGAGCACGACGAAGGGCACGTCGAGCTGGTGCAGCGTGAGCGCGACGGTGAGGCCGCCGATGCCGCCGCCTGCGATCAGGACTCGCTGTTCGGTCACGTCTGCGGTCCTCGTTCCAGGGTGTCGGTGGGGGTGTGGTCGTCCAGGGTGTGCGGGGCGTTCAGGGTGTGCGCGTCGTCCAGCGTGTAGAGGTCGACCTGCACGGTGCTGCCGTGACGTGCGCCGGTCCCGACGAGCACGAGCCGGTTGAGCCAGCGGTAGTCCGGGTGACCGCTCTGCAGCCGGGCGGTCGAGAGCATCGAGTAGGCGTCGGGCGGCGTCGCAACGCCCGTCGCGAGCTGCGCCATGACGTCCGGCGGCCCGTACCGGAAGCCCTGGTTGACGATCTCGACGAGCGCGCCGTCGTCGGTCCGGAACGCGTAGCGCGCGTCCATCTCGGCCACGCCGTCGTCGTGCACGGTCAGCCAGTCCGCGCCCACGTCGAGGATCGACCCGCTGATCCGGCCGGTGACGCGTCCGCCCGCGATCGGCACGATGCGGCGCTCGCCGCCGTGACCGGGCCCGACGTCCAGGAGCGGCGCGAGCTCGACCTCGAGCGTGCAGAACGGCCGCAGCTGCGGTGGCGTCAGTGCCAGCACGTGTCCTCCCCGGGCCTCGGGCACCGAACCCTACCGGGGCGGCGTCCGTGCCGGGTCGTAGTAGTCGTCGTCGTCCGCCGGGTCGTGCAGCGGGCGCTGAGACGGCGACGGCGGTGGCGTGGCCGCAGACTCGTCGTCCGGTTCGTCCGGCGGCCCGTCGGGTTCCGGGACGACCACGAGGAGGTCGACGTCGTCGCCCAGCTCGACACCCTCCGCCCGACGAGCCGCGACCTTGAGCGGCACGCGGAACCCGCCGTCCTTGGGGAAGATCGACGTGGTGAAGGTCGTGCCCCCGAGCGTCACCGTCGCCGGGATGCAGCCCCAGCCGTACGTCACGCGTGACGCGACGGCCCGCAGCCGGCCGGCCTCCGGGTCCGGGAGCACGACGAAGTGGTGGGGCGCCGGACCGCGCCACCAGATCACCTCGCCGCTGAACCGCAGCTCCACCCGGCCAGCATGACAGCGCCGTCCGACACCGGGCGAGGGCGCCAGCGGCGCGGCTGCCGCGCCCGCCGCGCTGGACGTCGTACCTCGGCAACGGCGCGCGTGGTGGGTGGGGATGCGCTCGCTCAGCGAGCGCATCCCCACCCGTTGCGCGCGAGCACGCGGCGCGGCATCAGGGGATCGGGATGCGGGAGACCGTGAACGGCTCGGGTGTGCCGCCCGCGGTGCGGGTGTCGAACTGGCTGTTCACGACGAGCAGGTCGCGTCCGGCCCGCGCGATCGTCGTCGGGTCGTCGAACGACGGGTCCGACGTCCGCGAGACGACCCGGCCCTCGGTGAAGCTCCGGTCGAGGTCGACGGCGACCACCGACTGCGGGCTGCCGGCGGTCCACTCGGCAGCGAGCAGACGGTGGCCGTCGAGCAGCAGGCCGTCACCCTGGACCGAGCCGCCGTGCAGGTCGACGACCGAGACGCGGCCGTCGGTCAGCCCCACGCGGAACAGCTGCCCGGTGCGCGTCTTGGCGACGACCGCGGTCCTCCCGTCGGGCGAGATCACCAGGCCGTTGGCGTTGACGTCCTGGTCGTAGGTGAACTCGGTGCCCTCGAACGACACGACGGGCTCGAGCAGCTCGGTGCTCGTCGTCCGCTTCTCGCGAGCGTCGATCTTGTAGAGGACCGGGCGCATCGAGTCCGTCACGTAGATGTCGCCGCGCGGGCTGATCGCCAGGTCGTTGACGAACGTCGGCGTGCCGTCCTGCACGACCTCCCACGACCCGGTGAGCACACGGGTCCGCAGGTCGTACGCCCACACGCGGCCCGTGAAGCCGCCCGCGACGAGCAGCGTGCGGCCGTCGACCTTGAGCCCGACCGCGATCACGCGGCCGTCCTGGCCGCCCGGCAGGAACGGCGTCGCGGTCGGCTCGTCCAGGTCACCCCGGTAGATCGTGCCGTCGGTGGTGCTGCTGACGTAGAAGTGGTCGCCGTGCGCGGCGACGCCCTCGGGGTAGACGTCGTCGGCGGCGGGGCCGACGGGGTCCAGGAGGTACGTCGTCGGGCGGTGGTGGTGGCCGGGCCCGTGGCCGGGAAGCCCGGGAGCGTGGTGGCCGGGGCCGGGGTGGCCGGGCCCGTGCGCGGCCGCCGGGACGGCGGTGACGAGCGTGAGCGCCATGACGGCGGCGGCGAGCGAGGTGGTGAGCCTGGAGCGCATGCGGTCCCCTGCGGCGGGGTCGAGGCGTCCCATCGGGTGCGGGCCCCCGCCGTCACCGTCCGAAGAGCGACCGGTCAGAACGGGACGAACCGGCGCGCCCTCACTGTAGGAACCCCGTCCCGGTGCTGCCAGGGGGTGGCCGGTGGCTGGACGCCGCCGAGCCCTTCCGGGCGGGGCGGCTCGCGGTTATCGTTGGTATACCAACGACTGACGACGACGTCATCGAGGAGCGCATCGTGGACCAGATGGACGGCACGGCCGACACCCCCGAGCTCCAGCAGCTCTACGCCGACTTCGCGGCCAACGACCTCGCCCCGCTGTGGACCCAGCGGGACGACCTCATGCCTCTGTCGCCCGCGCCCAAGGCGGTCCCGCACGTCTGGCGGTGGAAGACGCTCTACGACATCGCCGAGCGCTCGGGCGAGCTCGTGCCGGTCGGGCGCGGTGGCGAGCGACGCGCGCTCGGCCTGGCGAACCCGGGCCTGCCCGGCACCGCCTACGCGACGCCCACGCTGTGGTGCGCGATCCAGTACCTCGGCGGTCACGAGACCGCCCCCGAGCACCGGCACAGCCAGAACGCGTTCCGCTTCGTCGTCGAGGGCGAGGGCGTGTGGACGGTCGTCAACGGCGACCCGGTCGCGATGCGGCGCGGCGACCTGCTGCTGACGCCCGGGTGGAACTTCCACGGTCACCACAACGACACCGACCAGCCGATGGCCTGGATCGACGGCCTCGACGTCCCGTTCTCGCACTACGCGGACGTCGGCTTCTTCGAGTTCGGCTCCGAGCGCGTGACCGACGAGGCGTCGCCGGACGTCTCGCGCGCGGAGCGGCTGTGGGCGCACCCCGGCCTGCGCCCGCTGTCCGGCCTGGAGGACCAGACGAGCTCGCCGTTGTCCGCGTACCGCTGGGAGCACACGGACCGCGCGCTCACCGAGCAGCTGCGGCTCGAGGACGAGGGCTACCCGGCCACCGTCGAGCAGGGTCACGCCGCGATCCGGTACACCAACCCGACCACGGGCGGCGACGTGATGCCGACGCTGCGCTGCGAGTTCCACCGCCTGCGTGCGGGCGCCGAGACGCCCGCACGGCACGAGGTCGGCTCGTCGGTGTGGCAGGTGTTCGAGGGCGACGGGACGGTCGTGCTCGGCGGGACCGAGCACCGCGTGGGGACCGGCGACCTGTTCGCCGTGCCGAGCTGGGTGCCGTGGTCGCTGCACGCGGACTCGCAGTTCGACCTGTTCCGCTTCAGCGACGGCCCGATCATCGACCGCCTGCAGTTCACGCGCACCTACGTCCCCGGCCAGCGCAACGAGGACCTGCCGTGAGGCTCGCGACCCTGCGGGTCGCGGACGCGTCCAGCACGGGGGCCGGCACCGGAACGGGCCACCGGACCGTCGCGGTGCGGATCGACGACGAGGTCGCGGTCGAGCTCGGCGCGCCCGACGTCGGCGCGCTCCTGGCCGACCCGGGCTGGCGCGGCCGCGCCGCGACCACGGACGGACCCCGGCACGCGCTCGCGGACCTCGCGCCGCACGCATGGGCGCCGCCCGTGCTGCGGCCGTCGAAGGTGGTGTGCGTCGGACTCAACTACCGCCACCACATCCTCGAGATGGGCCGCGAGCTGCCCATTCACCCGACGCTGTTCGCCAAGTACCCCGAGGCGCTGATCGGCCCGTACGACCCGATCGTCCTGCCCGCCCACGCGGCCGACGCCGTCGACTGGGAGGGTGAGGTCGCGGTCGTCGTCGGGACGCGTGCCCGGCGGCTCGACGAGACCGCGGCACGCGAGGCGATCGCGGGCCACGCGGTGCTCAACGACGTGACGATGCGCGACTACCAGTACCGCACGGCGCAGTGGCTGCAGGGCAAGACGTTCGAGGCGACCACCCCGTTCGGCCCGTGGCTGACGGTCGACGACGACGGCGCGCTCGCGGGCGAGCTGCGCACGCTCGTCGACGACGAGCAGGTCCAGCACACCGCGGTCGAGGACATGGTGTTCGGCCCGGCCGCCCTCGTCGCGTACATCTCGCAGATCGTCACGCTGCACCCGGGCGACGTCATCGCGACGGGCACGCCCGGCGGCGTCGGCCACGCGCGCACACCCCCGCGCTACCTGCGTCCGGGCCACACGTTGACCACGACGGTCACGGGGCTGGGCGAGCTCCGCAACGCCGTCGTGGCGGAGGTCTGACGTGGTCGCGCGCACCGACAGGACGACCGACCCGGACCTGCGCGCGGCGCTGCTCCTGGCCCGGCGCGGCCAGGCGTACTTCTCCCGCAAGCTCAACGAGCTCGCGAACGACGAGCTCGACGCGCCGTCCCTCGTCCCGGGCTGGACGCGCCGCCACGTCGTCGCGCACGTGGGCCTCAACGCGCGCGCCTTGACCCGCCTGACCGAGTGGGCTGCCACGGGCGTCGAGACCCCGATGTACGCCTCGCGCGAGGAGCGTGACGCGGAGATCGAGTACGGCGCGACGCAGCCTGCGCGCGCGCTGCGGAACCTGTCCGCGCACGCGGCCGTGCACCTCAACGTCGAGTGGCGTGACCTGTCCGACGAGGCGTGGCGCGCGCAGGTGCGCACCGCGCAGGGGCGCGTCGTGCCGGCGAGCGAGACGGTCTGGATGCGCACGCGCGAGGTCTGGGTGCACGCGGTCGACCTCGACAACGGCGCGTCCTTCCGCCAGTTCCCCGCCGAGCTCGTCGACGCCCTGCTCGCCGACGTCACGCGCCTGTGGCGCACGCGGGCGGACGCCGAGGGCGTCGTCGTTCCGCTGCTCGAACCCACGGACCGTCCCGCGGGCACGGCCTGGGGTGCGGTCGGCCCGAACGGTGACGACGAGGGGCGGCCTCACCTGCGCGGCCGCGCCGCAGATCTCGCGCAGTGGGCGACGGGCCGGGGCGGCGGCCCCCTGCTCACCTCGGTGGCCGGCTCGCCCGTCCCGCCGCCGCCGCGGTGGCTGTGAGCCGGCTCCGAGCGCTGGCACCATGACCGTCGTGACCGACCCGCTGCCGCTCGACCTCGCCCGGCACACCGGCTTCCTGGTGCGCCGCACGCAGCAGGTGCACCTCGCGGCGTGGGCGCAGGAGGTCGGGCCGGCGCTCACCAACGTCCAGTTCGGCGTGCTCAACGTGCTGCACCGGCTCGGTGAGGCCAGTCAGCGCGAGCTGTGCGACGCCCTGGACCTCGACCGCTCGACCGTCGCGGGCCTCGTCGCCCGGCTCGAGGCGCGCCGCCTCGTCGCCCGCGTCCGCGCCGCCACCGACCGCCGCCGCAACGTCGTCCGCCTCACCCCCGACGGCCTCGACCTGCTCCGCAGCGTCGTCGCCTCAGCCGCCCACGTCGACGACGTCCTGACCGCCGCGCTCACACCGGACGAGCGCACCACCCTCCAACGCCTCCTGACGAAGGTGGTGGGAGACGACCCGGTGTAGTCGGGTCGGGGGACATGGCAGCGTCCCTCCTGGGGAGCGGGTAGTTCCTGCGGATCAGTGCGGGACGGGGGTGGCGGCGCCGCGCTTGGCGCGTTGGATCTGCTCGTACACGTGGGTGCGGAGCTCGGTGAAGCGGGGCATCGCGCGGGTCGTGAGCTGGTCGCGCTCGTCGGGCAGGTCGATCGCGAGGTCCTCCTGCACGAACGTCGGCGAGCTCGACAGCATGAGGACGCGTTCGCCCAGGTAGACGGACTCGTCGATGTCGTGCGTGACGAACAGGACGGTGACGCCGAGGTCGCGCCACACGCGTCGTACGAGGTCCTCGAGGTCGGCGCGGGTCTGGGCGTCGACCGCCGCGAACGGCTCGTCCATGACGAGGATCTCGGGCTGGTAGGCCACGGCGCGCGCGATCGCGACGCGCTGCTGCATGCCGCCGGACAGCTGCCACGGGTAGGTGTCCAGCGCGTGGCCGAGGCCGACCTCCGCGACGGCCTGCTCGACCACGGCGCGCCGTTCGGCCTTGGGCATGCCGCGGGCCTTGAGCGGCAGCGCGACGTTGTCGCGGACGGTGAGCCAGGGGTAGAGGCTGCGGCCGTACTCCTGGAACACGAGCGCCATCTTCTTGGGCGGGGTGGTGACGGGTGCGCCGTCGAGCGTGACCGCGCCCGCGGTGGGCGTGAGCAGGCCGGACAGGCACTTGAGCAGGGTCGTCTTGCCGCACCCGGACGGGCCGACGATGCAGACGAGCTCACCGGGGCGCACGTCGAAGGTGATCGAGCCGACGGCCTCGACCGGGCCGGAGGCGCCCTGGTAGGTCTTCTTCAGCTCCCGGACGGACAGCAGGGGTGTTCGCTCAGCCACGTGCGACCTCTCTCGAGCCGTGGTACCAGTGCAGGACCCGTCGTTCGACGAGCTGGAAGACGGCGGCGACGAGGACGCCGATGAGGCCGAGCAGCAGGATGCCGCTCCACATCTCGGCGACCATGTACTGCCGCTGGAAGAACACGATCTGGTAGCCGAGCCCCGACGACGACGCGAACATCTCCGAGATCACCATGAGGATCAGGCCGATCGACAGGCACAGCCGGATGCCGGCCATGATCTGAGGGCTCGCGGCGGGCAGGACGACGTACCGGTAGGCGAGGACGCCGCGGACCCGGTAGGACCGCGAGGTGTCGACGAGCACGGGGTCGGTCCCGCGGACGCCCTCGATCGTGTTGAGCAGGACGGGCCACACGCTGCCGGAGACGATCACCGCGAGCTTCATGGAGTCGTCGATGCCGAGCACCAGCATGAGGACGGGCACGAGCACGACGGGCGGGATCGCGCGGAAGAACTCGAGCATCGGCTCGAGCAGCGCGCGCAGCCATGGCGTCGCGCCGATCGCGGTGCCGGCGACGATGCCGATGACGATCGACAGCAGCACGCCGATCGCGAACCGGCTGAGGCTCGGCAGCACGTCGTCCTTCAGCGTGTCCGGGGACAGCCACGTCGTGACGAACGCGTCGAGCACACGCGACGGCGGCGGGAAGTAGAGGTTCGTCGAGTCCTGCGTGGCGAGCGCCCACGCGAGCACGAGGATCGCGGGGAGCCCGACGACGAAGGCGATCGAGACGAGCGAGCGACGCACGGCGGCCATCAGCGAGCACCCTCCTTGCGGACCGACGGGTGCCAGTGCAGGACGCGTCGTTCGACGAGGCGCGTCGCGAGGTTCACGAGCAGCCCGAGGAAGCCCGTGACGAGGACGAGCGCGTACAGGCCGGGGGCGTCCGGCGCGGAGCGGTACACGTCGATCTGCCGGCCGATCCCGGGGTTGCCGATGACGAGCTCGGCCGTGATCGTCAGGACCAGCGCGATCGACGCCGCGAGGCGGAACCCGGTGATGACGTACGGCAGCGCGGTCGGCAGCACCACGTGCCGCAGGCGTTGCAGCCGCCCGAGCCGGAAGCTGCGTGCGGTGTCGTCGGCGACGGTGTCGACGTCCGCGACCCCGTACATCACCTGGTTGAACACCTGCCAGAACGGCGCGTAGACCACGACGACGAGCGCGGCCTCACGGGACAGGCCGGCGACGAGCACGGCGAGCGGGATGATCGCGACCGACGGGATGGGCCGCAGGAACTCCACCGTGCTGCGGGTCGCGCGCCGCAGGAACGGCACCAGGCCGATCACGGTCCCGGCGACGACCGCGGCGACGACCGCGATCGCGAGCCCGAGCGCCCACGTCACGACGGTGGCGCCGAGCGCCGACCAGAACGTCGGGTCGCCGAGCTCGGTGACCAGCCGCGCGGACGTCGTCGTGAACGGCGGCAGGTAGGTGGGGTCGACGATCTCGGCCCGGGCGACGACCTCCCACGTCAGCGCGAAGCCGACGACGCCGAGGAACCCGAGCAGCGCGGTGCGACCGGCCCCGCGCGCGGGGCGGCGAGGGCGCGCCGGGGCGCGTGCGGTCCCGTTCGTCATGCCCCCGCCCTGCGGGGCCGCACGGGCGCCGGCCCGGGCCGGGGAGCGCGTGCCCCCGAGGTCCGGGCCGGTCACCGTGTCGGCCACCTGCTTCACTCGACGATCAGGGTGTCGAGGTCCGGGGCCTTGTCGAAGTACTCGTACTGGACCGCGAGGTCGGACAGGCCCTGCAGGACGTCGACGTCGAGCTCGGTGGAGAACGTCGGGAAGCGCAGGTTCGCCGCGGCCGGCTCGGGCAGCTTCATCTCGTCGACGAGGGACTGCCGCACGGCGTCGTCGTTCTCGGCGGCCCACGCGAACGCCTCGGTGAGCGCGTCGCGCACCGCGTCGACGAGCTCGGGGTCGTCGGTCACGGTCTTGCCCGTGGTCTGCACGACGAGCGTCGGCAGGCCCGGCAGGGTGGCCTGGTACGGGTCGACGACGCGTGCGCCGCCCGCGCCGACGATGATCGAGACGAACGGCTCGGGCACCCACGCGGCGTCGATGTTGCCCGCGTCGAGCTGGGCCTGGGCGTCCGGGAAGGCCACCTCGACGAACTCGATCGAGCTCGGGTCCCCGCCGTCCGCCTCGACCGCGGCGCGGATCGTGAGGTCGCCCGCGGCGCCGATCGAGTTGACCGAGACCTTCTTGCCCGCGAGGTCGGCGGGGCTCGTGATGGCGCTGCCTGCACCGACGACGACCGAGTTGATGTCGTCGCCCTCGGTCAGGCTCTGCGCGTAGTTGGCGATGATCTTGACGTCGAGCCCCTGCAGGCTGGCCCGCATCGCGCCGAACGGCTGGCCGATCGAGAAGTCGATGTCACCGTTGATGAGGGCCGGCATCGCCTGCGCGCCGCCCTGGATCGGCTGGACGGTCACGTCGAGGCCGTGCTCGGTGAAGATGCCCGCCTCGACGGCCGCCCACAGCGGGGCCGTCTCGCTGATGGTCAGCGCGCCGATCGTCACCGCCTGCGGTGCGGTGTCGCCGTCGTCCGCGGGCGCGGTCGTCGCGTCGGCACCGGCCGTGGTGGGTGACTGGCTGGGCGAGTCGGACGAGCACGCGGCGAGGCCGAGGGTCAGCGTCGCGACGAGCGCCGCCACGAGAGCGGGACGTCGGTTCATGGGGGTCCTCAATTCTCCGTTGAATCGCGGGTGACTGACGGGCAGCTCCGCACGCCGTCGGGACCGACCAGCGCTCGGACCATGCATGACACTCGTCCAGCAATCGTGCATTTCAATGTCACGTGTGTCAATGACGTCCGGGCCGTTCGTCCCGTGCGTTCGCACGACGCGCGTGCGACAATCCGCCGCATGCCCACGGCGCCCGAGGACGGTCTCGCTCCCGCGCCCGGACGCCAGGCCGCCGGCGAGCACGCGCCCGCCGCTGCCGCGGTCCGGCGGCGCCCCGAGCAGCTGCTCCTGGCCTTCATGGGCGAGCTCATGCTCGCGGGCGGAGCGGGCCCGCTGCCGGCGTCGGTGCTGATCGCCGTCCTGGGCGAGCTCGGCGTCGGCGAGGCCGCCACGCGCGCCACGCTCAGCCGGATGGTGGCGCGCGGCCTGCTGCTGCCCGCGCGTGTCGGGCGCTCGGTCGTCTACCGGCTCACACCCGACAGCGAGCGGGTGCTGGGACAGGCGCGGGACCGCGTGTTCGACGAGGACCCGTTCGCGCCGCGCGGCACCGGCTGGACGCTCGTGACCTTCTCCGTGCCCGAGAGCAGGCGGGACGTGCGCCACCGGGTGCGCGCCCAGCTCGTGTGGGCGGGCTTCGGGCTGCTGCGCGACGGGCTGTGGATCGCGCCGGGCGAGGTCGACGTCGCCGCGGCCCTGGGTGAGATGCACGACGACGCGCGTGCGGCTCCCGACGCGGCCCGTGCGGTTCCCGACGAGGCCCGTGCGGCGGACGACGAGGGCGGTGCGGTGCACGGCGGGGGACCCGCGTCCCACGACGGCGAGCTCGAGCTCGCCGCGTTCCGCGCGCACGAGGTGCCGGGGTTCTCGGCGGCGCGCAGCGTGCGGACCGCGTGGCGGCTGGACGCCATGCGCGCGCACCACGAGCAGTTCCAGGCGCGCTGGCGGCGCGCGGAGCCCGACGCCTCCGGGTCGTTGCGCGACCTCACGGCGCTGGTCGCGGACTGGCTCGACCTGCTGCGCACCGTGCCGCGCCTCCCGGCCGACCACCTCGCCCCCGACTGGCCGGGCGCCGCCTCGGTCGAGGTGTTCCGCGGTCTGCACGCCGCGCTCACCGAGCCCGCGCGCGCCGAGCTCGCGCGCCGTCTCGCGGCCTGAGCGCACCGCCGTCGCGGCCGGCGCGATCGCGCGGTCGTTGGACATCTCGCTGACGATCGTCACGAGAACCATTGACGTCGATGCGGCACAGCGGGCACGATCGCAGGCACCAGCCGTCGCGCCGCAGCGCGGCCCGCCCACGAGGATGTGAGCAGTGGCAGACGTCTTGTCGTCCCCGCCGGACCTCGACCGCGCCAACTACGCCGCGATCTGGGACGCCGTCGCGCGGGCCGTGCCCGACCGCGTCGCGGTGCGCGCGCAAGGCGTCACGCTCACGTACGCCGACCTCGAGGAACACGCTGCCCGGCTCGCCGCGACCTTCGTCGCGCACGGCCTGGGCGTGGACTCGCGGGTCGCGATCTTCATGTACAACCGCGTCGAGTACCTGATCACGCTGTACGCGGCGTACAAGCTCGGTGCGATCCCCGTGAACATCAACTTCCGCTACCACGGGGCCGAGCTCGCCGAGCTGCTCGAGATGTCGCGCCCCAGCGCGCTCGTCCACCCGAGCAGCCTGGGTGCGGCGGTGCGGGACGCGGCGCAGCGCGTCGAGCTGCCCGGCCTCGTGCTCGTCGTCCCCGACCAGCCGCACGACGAACCGCACGACGAGGCGCCCGGCCAGACCCGCCCGGACGGTGCGTCCGACGAGGACGCCCCAGGCCGCGGCGACGCGTCGACCGACGCCATGCTGTTCGCCCGCGCGCTCGACGCCGAGCCGCTGCCCGCCCAGGACCGCGGGCCGGAGCACAAGATCTTCATGTTCACCGGCGGCACGACCGGCCGCCCCAAGGCCGTGGTCTGGACGCACGGCAACCTGTTCGACAGTCAGCTCTTCTCGATCTACGGGTCGCTTCCCGTCGCGCAGCCGACGTCCCTGGCCGACGTCACGCGCATCGCGGCGCGCGACGACCTGCCCCGCACGGTGTGCCTGCCCCTGCCGCCGATGATGCACGCGACCGCGCTGTTCAACGTGATGAACGCGATGGTGCTCGGCGGCACGGTCGTGTTCCTGCCCGCGGCGCGATTCGACCCTGCGGCGGCGGCGCGCGCCATCCAGGAGCATGGCGTGACGCGTCTGATCGTCGCGGGCAACGCGATCGTCGGACCGCTCGTCGACGTCCTGGACTCGCCCGAGGCCGCCGGGATCGACATCTCGTCGCTCGGTACGGTGCTGAGCAGCGGGATGGTCTGGTCCGACGACCTCAAGCGCCGCCTGCTCGAGCACGCACCGCACGCGACGCTCATCGACATCATCGGCTCGAGCGAGGGAGGGCCGTTCGCGTACGGCGTGGTGCGCGGGCCGGACGACCTGCCGTGCCGGCTGCGCCTGGCACCGGGCGCCGTCGTCCTGACCCCCGACCTCACCCCGGTGACGGAGGTCGGCGGGACCGGGATGCTCGCGTACAGCGGCGCGATGCCGCTCGGCTACCACGACGACCCGGCCCGCACGGCCGAGACGTACCCGGTGATCGACGGCGTGCGGCACGTGATGCCGGGCGACTGGGTGCGCGTCCTGGGCGACGGCTACGTCGAGCTGCTCGGGCGCGGGTCGGGCGTCGTCAACACCGGCGGGGAGAAGGTCTTCCCCGGCGAGGTCGAGAAGGTGCTGCTCGCGCTGCCCGGCGTGGTCGACGCGGTCGTGCTCGGCCTGCCGGACCCGCGCTGGGGCGAGGTGGTCACGGCCGTCGTCGTGCCCGCGCCCGGGACGCAGATCGCGCCCGAGCAGGTGCAGGACGAGGTGGGCCGCCGGCTCGCCGGGTACAAGAAGCCGCGGCGCCTGTACGTGCTCGACGAGCTCACGCGCAGCCCCAGCGGCAAGCTCGACATGCACCGCCTGCGCCGCCGGCTCACGGAGGTCGAGCAGCCTGCGCTGGTCGACGCGGCGGGCGCCCCGGACGGAGGTCAGGGCCGATGAGGTTCACCGACGCGCACATCCCGTTCGGCATGGCCTGGACCTCGCCGTTCGCCAAGTGGCAGGGTCCGCTGGCCGAGCTCAACAGCCTGGACCTGGCGGTCGACGTCACGGGCCGGGCGCTCGCGGACCGCGGTCTGGACCCGCAGGAGATCACCGAGTGGACGCTCGGGTGCACGGTCCCGCAGCAGTACGCGTTCTACGGCGTCACGGGTGTCGCGCGACGGCTGGGCGCAGGGGAGCACGGCGGGCCGTGGATCTCGCGTGCGTGCGCGACGTCGGCCGCGGTGGTCGAGCACCTCGCGACACAGGTCGAGCTGCGCGCGCACACGACGACGATCGGGGTCGTCACCGACCGCACGAGCAACGGCCCGCTCATGCTCTGGAGCAGTGCGGCGGGTCCGGGTGGGGCGCCGGTGAGCGAGCACTGGGTGCTCGACCCGATGAAGCTCGACCCGACCACGGGCCAGTCCATGAACGACACGGCCGAGAACACCGCGCGGTCCGCGGGGTACACGCGCGAGCAGGTCGACGAGGTCGCGCTGCTGCGCTACGAGCAGTACCGCAGCGCGCTGGCCGACGACCGCGCGGTCCAGCGCGCGTACATGGTCCCCGTCCGCATCCCCGGACGGCGCGGGGACACATGGGTCGAGGAGGACCACGGCGTCTTCCCGACGACCGCCGAAGGGCTCGCGCGGCTGCGTCCCGTCGCGCCGGACGGCGTGGTCACGTACGGCGCGCAGACGCACCCCGCGGACGGGTGCGCGGGCGTCGTCGTCGCGAGCACCGGACGCGCGCGCGAGCTCGGTCGCGACGGGGTCACCGCGCAGATCCTGGCCACGGGCTTCGCCCGGGCCGAGCCTGCGTACATGCCCAAGGCGCCCGTCCCCGCGGCGCTGCGCGCGCTGCACGACGCGGGCCTCGACGTCGCCGACGTCGACGTGGTCACGACGCACAACCCGTTCGCGGTCAACGACCTGTGGTTCGCCGAGCAGACCGGCTTCCCGCTCGAGCGCATGAACCCGTACGGGTCGTCGCTGGTCTACGGGCACCCGCAGGGGCCCACGGGCGCCCGCGCGGTGACCGAGCTGATCCACGCGCTGCACGCGCGCGGCGGCGGGACCGGACTGTTCACCGGCTGCGCTGCCGGGGACTCCGCCGGCGCCGTCGTCGTCCGCGTCGACGGCTGAGCGCCCGCCCGACCCCGGACCCGACCTGCCGAACCAGCCCGACGACGAGAGCGAGCACCCCTGATGTCCCACGACCCCGTCACCGAGGCCCCCGCCGACGCGCCGCCTCCCGCGACGACCGCCGCGACCACCGTCGCGCTGGCCGACCTGCCCTCGCTCGTCGGCACCACGTTCGGCCCGTCGTCGTGGCGCACGATCACCCAGGAGCAGGTGAACCAGTTCGCGGACCTCACCGGCGACCACAACCCGATCCACGTCGACCCGGACTACGCAGCGACCACGCCGTTCGGCGGGACGATCGTGCACGGCTACCTCACGCTCGCGCTCGTCGTGCCCCTCATGGCGGAGGTCGTCGAGGTCACGGGCGTGCGCACCGGCATCAACTACGGGCTCGACCGCCTGCGCTTCCCCGCACCCGTGCGCGTGGGCTCGCGCATCCGCGTGACGTCGACCCTGTCGGCGGTCACCGACGTCCCCGGCGGCCACCAGGCCGTCTACGAGAACACGTTCGAGGTCGAGGGGCAGGCCAAGCCCGCTGCGGTCTCCGTCATGATCGTGAGGTACTACGCATGAGCATCGACCTGACCGGGAAGTCCGCGATCGTCACCGGCAGCGGCCAGGGCCTGGGCCGCGCGTACGCCCGCGCGCTGGCCGCGGCCGGGGCCGGGGTGGTCGTCAACGACGTCAACGGCGACGCCGCGCAGGAGACGGTCGACGCGATCGTCGCCGGCGGCGGCCGGGCCGTCGCGGTGATCGCCCCGGTGGGGCCCGCGGAGACCGCGGACGCGCTCGTCGCCGCGGCCGTCGAGGCGTTCGGCGGGCTCGACGTGCTCGTCACGAACGCGGGCGTGCTGCGCGACCGCGTGCTGTGGAAGACCACGGACGACGACTTCGACACCGTGATCGCGACGCACCTGCGTGGCACGTTCACGTGCGCCCGCGCCGCCGCGGTGCACCTGCGGGAGCAGGGCCGCGGCGGGCGGATCGTGCTCGTCGGCTCGCCCGCGGGTCAGCACGGGAACTTCGGGCAGACGAGCTACGCGGCCGCCAAGGCGGGCATCGTCGCGATGGCCCGGACGTGGTCGCTCGAGCTGGCGCGCGCGGGGATCACGGTCAACGCGGTCGTGCCGACCGCGATCACGGCGATGACCGCGACGATCCCGCTGTACGCGGGCGTCGCCGCGGCGTACAGCAGGGGCGAGCCGTTGCCGCAGGTCGTGCGCCAGGAGCACGCGCTCGGGGGCCCCGAGGACGTCGCGCCGCTCGTCGTGTGGCTCGCGTCCGACGCGTCCGCCGCGGTCACCGGGCAGGCGATCGGGATCGGCGGCGACAAGCTGTCGCTCTACACGGTCCCGCGCGAGGTCGGGGTGACGTTCCGGGAGGGCGGCTGGGACGCCGACGCGATCGACGAGGCGTGGGAGACGACCTTCGCGTCGTACCTGCAGCCGAGCGGCATCGCCCTGCCCCCGCTGGACCTGCCGGCCGAGCCGTTGGCGACCTGAGCCTCGTCGTCCCGTGCGCTGCTGTCCCTAGCGGCCCGCGGTCGCGGCGGGGCGCAGCGCGACCGTGGGACGCGGGCCCGGCGGGTCGGCCAGGACGGAGAACTGGACCACGCGGTCGGTGAGCTCGGGGGCGTACCCGCCGATCACCTGCCGCACGCGCACCGACGCCGGTGCGCCGAGCTGCTCGTACGTGTCGAGGAACAGCAGGCGGGCCAGGTCGCGCGGCCAGTCGTCGGGCAGCAGGCGGCGCGGCAGGTCCGGGTCCAGGCCGGGGAACGCGCGCCACGCGTCCATGAGCGCGGTCCGCTTGACCAGGGCGTCGACGGGGGAGATCGCGCCCTTGCCGAGCGCGGCGTGCGTGGGCTGCCAGGTCTCGACGAACGTGCGGTAGAGGTCGGCGAGGCCGTCGAGGTCCCACGCGCTCTGCGGCGCGAGCGTCGTGGCGGACAGCTCGGGGGACGTCGCGACGAACGCGGTCGCGCGCGTCACGCCGAGGTCGCGGAGCTCGGCGACCGCCTGGTCGTGCCGCGGGTGCGGCGAGACCCACAGCGCGTCGTACAGCGGCGCGAACCCCAGCCAGCGCAGGCGCGTACGCAGCGCCTCGCGCGCCGAGCGGTTGGTCTCCGGGACGGAGAAGGCCACCAGGCTCCAGCGGCCGTCCCAGTCGTCGTCCGCGTGCGCGCCGAACGCGACGATGCGCTCGGCGCCCGTGCGCATGATCGACTGCGCGCGCGGCGTCATCGCGTAGAACGTGCGGCGGCCCTCGCGCGTGGACGCGAGCAGACCGTGCTTGACCATGCGGCTCAGGGCCGCGCGGGCCGCGACGTCGCTCACGCCGAAGTCGGCGAGGAGGTCGACGAGCGCGGCCGAGGGCAGCGGTGCCTCCTGGCCCCACCAGTAGTCGCCCAGGAGCGTGAGCAGCAGGCTCGGTGGCGATCCCTGACGCGTGCGCGGGATGCGCGTGCCGCTCTCGCTCGTCCGCGCCACGGGCGGCTCCCCTCTCGTCGACCACGCTCGGTGCCGACGGCGCCGATGCTTGACACATTCTACGCCGCCCGCAGATAGTGATGTCACGTTCGACCGACGCACGGGAGCGACAGCGATGAAGCTAGCCAGCACCGTCGACGCGCGCCTGCTCGCCGTCCTGGACGACCGCTCGGTCGACGTGACCGACGCCCTCGGGATCGCCGGACCCGGGGCCGGTGGGCCCCTCCTGGCGTTCCTCGAGCGGGGCGGGTCCCTCGACGCGCTGCACGCGCTCGACCTCGACGCGCTGCCGTCGCAGCCGCTGGACACCGGGCGGCTCGCGGCGCCGATCGCGCGGCCCGGCAAGGTCGTCGGCGCGCCCGTGAACTACCTCGACCACAAGGCCGAGATGGGCGAGCAGCGCACCATCGCCGACTTCGGGGTGTTCCTCAAGGCGACCTCGTCGGTGATCGGGCCGAACGAGCAGATCCGGCTGCCGTACCTCGACCTGCGCACCGACCACGAGGGCGAGCTCGGCGTGGTGATCGGCCGCACCGCGAGCCGGGTCCCGGCCGAGCGCGCGCTCGAGCACGTCTTCGGCTACGCGCCCGTCCTCGACATCACCGTCCGCTCGGGCGAGGACCGCTCGACGCGCAAGTCCTTCGACACGTTCACGCCGCTCGGCCCGTGGGTCACGACGGCCGACGACGTGCCCGACCCCGGCGCGCTCGAGCTGCGGTGCTGGGTCGACGACGAGCTGCGCCAGCACGCGTCCACGTCCGACCTCATCTACGACGTGGCCGAGCTCATCGCCTACACGAGCCATGTGATGACCCTGCACCCCGGGGACGTCATCGCGACCGGCACGCCCGCGGGCGTCGGGCCGATCGCCGCCGGGCAGCGGGTCGCGGTCGAGATCGAGCGGCTCGGACGGCTCGTCGTCGGCGTGACCGACGAGGGCGCGATCGCCTACGCGGACCGCCCGGGGCACCGGTGACCACCGTCCCGTCGGCCGACGCCCGGACGACGCTGGCGCCTGCGACGAGGCCCGCAGCCACGGGGCCGGCGTCGACGACAGGGCCGGCCGCGCCGCCCGCACCGTACGGGCTCGACCCGCTGTTCCGGCCCGCGAGCATCGCGGTCGTCGGCGCGTCCGCCCAGCCCGACAAGGCCGGTCACGCGATGCTCCAGGCCCTGCGGCGGTTCCCCGGTGCGCTGCACCCGGTGAACCCACGCGGCGGCGAGATCCTCGGGCGCCCGGTCCTCACGTCGCTGCGCGAGTCCTCGGACGTGGACCTCGCGGTGCTCGTCGTCCCGCCCGTGGCCGTCCCCGCCGCGCTCGAGGACGCCGCCGCGGCCGGGGTACGCGCGGCCGTGGTGTGCGCGGGCGGGTTCGCGGAGTCCGGGCCGCAGGGCGCGGCGGTCCAGGAGCGCGCGGCGAGCGTGGCGCGCGAGGCCGGGATCAGGCTGCTCGGGCCGAACACGTCGGGCTTCATGAACCCCGTCGACCGTGTGACCGCGAACTTCATGCCGGCGGTCGCCGACCTCACGCCCGGCACCGTGAGCATCGTCGCGCAGTCCGGCGGCGTGAACCTGACCCTCGCGTTCCTGCTCGCACGCGCCGGTGTCGGGCTGCGGCTCGGCGTCGGGCTCGGCAACGCGGTCGACGTGGACTTCCCCGAGGTGCTGGACCTGCTCGCGGACGACGACGCCACCACGGCCGTCGGCCTGCACGTCGAAGGGGTCGGCGACGGCCCGGCGCTGGTGGCCGCGCTGCGGCGCACGACCGCGCGCAAGCCCGTCGTGGCGTTCAAGGTCGGGCGCTCGGACGTCTCCGAGTTCGCCCGGTCGCACACCGGCGCGATGATCGGCTCGTACGGGGTGACGCGCGCGGCGCTCGCACAGGCGGGGGCGGTCGTCGTCGACAGCCTCGAGGAGCTCGTCGCCGCGCTCGTCGCGCTGCGTGCGGTGCGCCTGCCCGTAGCGACGCGCGTCGGCGTCGGGTTGCTCACCGGCCAGGCCGGGCCCGGGCTGGTCGTCACCGACGCGCTCGGGGCGCGTGGGATCGAGCTGCCTCCGCTCACCGCCGCGACGCAGCAGCGCCTCACCGAGCTCCTGCCGCCGCTGACGTTCCAGCGCAACCCGGTCGACACCGGCAGGCCGTCGCCCGAGTTCGGGCAGGTCCTGGCAGCGGTCGCGGGCGACCCCGGGATCGACGTGCTGGGGGTGTACGCGCTCGACGAGCCGGGCGCGCTCGACCCCGTCGCGGCCCTGGGCCCCGCCGCGGGTCGGGTGCTGTTCGCGACCGGCGGGCCACAGGACGCGATCGAGCAGCGAGCCGCCGCGCTGGCCGACGCCGGCATCCCGACGCTCGGCGGGCCGGGTGAGCTCGCGACCGGCCTCGCCGCGGTCGTCGCCGATGCCCGGCTGCGCGCGGTCCCGGACGCCCCGCCCGCGCCCGCCTCGCGCACGGTGGGACGAGCGCTCGACGAGCACGAGGCCAAGTCGCTGCTCGAGTCGCTCGGCGTGCGCTGCCCGGCCCGCCGCGTGGCCGACGACCGCGCGCAGGCCCACGCCGCGCTCGCGGACCTGACCCGCGACGGCGTGCGCGTCGTCGTCAAGGTGCTCGACGCCGCGGTCACGCACAAGTCCGACGTGGGCGGCGTGCACGTCGGCGTGCACGACCCCGTAGCCCTCGACCGGGCGCTCGACGCCATCGACGCGATCCCCTCCGGCACGACCGCTCCCGCGGGCGCGGACGCGTCCCGGCGCTACCTGCTCGAGGAGATGGCGGCTCCGGGCACCGAGCTGATCGTCGGCGCGGTGCGTGACCCGGCGTTCGGTCCGGTCGTCCTGCTGGGCCTGGGCGGGGTGGCCGCCGAGCTCGGCCGCGAGCCCGTGCTGCGACTCGCGCCGCTGTCGCCCGAGCGCAGCGAGGAGATGGTCCGCGCGCTGCCGTCCGCCGTGCTCGCGGGCTTCCGCGGAGCGCCGCCGGTCGACATCGCGGCCCTGGCCACCGTCCTGCGCGCGGTCGGCGACCTGATCGTCGACCACGGCGACGTCACCGAGGTCGACCTGAACCCCGTCCGCGTGACGCCCGACGGCCCGCTCGCGCTCGACGCGCTCGTCGTGACCGAACCCTGAGCAACCGAACCCTGAGCAACCGAACCCTGAACATCCGAACCCCAGGCAGGAGAGACATGTCCGCAGTGAGCCCGCAGCCCGTCGTCCGTGCCGACGGCCGGTCCACGGACGTCCTCGTCGTCGGCGCCGGGCCCGTCGGGCTGACCGCGGCGCTCGCGCTGCGCGCCTACGGGCTGCCCGTCACCGTGCTCGAGGCCGGTGCGCAGGGACGTCAGCGGCCCGGGAGCCGCGCGATCTTCACGCACAGCCAGACGCTGCAGATCCTCGACCGGATCAGCCCCGGGCTGGGTGCCGAGCTGTACGAGCACGGCGTGTACTGGAACACCCAGCGCACGTTCTACGAGGGCCGCGAGGTCTACGCCAAGACGTACCCGGACCCGCCCGCCGGGGTGTACCCGCACTTCACGAGCCTGCCGCAGGTGCAGATCGAGGCGTACCTGTACGACCGCGCGGTCGCCGCGGGTGTGCGGTTCGCGTGGGAGCAGGACGTCGCGCAGGTCGAGACGGACGACGACGGGGTCGTGCTCACCACGGCGGCGGGCACGCGGTGGGAGGCGGCGTACGTCGTCGGCGCCGACGGCTCGCGCTCGGCGGTGCGCAAGCAGGTCGGCGCGCGCATGGAGGGCAGCAAGGACGACGGGTGGTACGTCGTCGTCGACGTCGCCGAGCTCGAGCACCCGACCCTGCCGCGCGAGCGGCACTTCCACTACGCGCACCCGGCCGTCGGCGGGCGCAACGTGCTCGTCGTGCCGTTCGCCGGTGGGTACCGCGTCGACCTGCAGCTCGTGACCGACGACGACCCCGACGAGCTCGCGTCGCCCGACGGGGTGCGCGCGTGGCTCGACGCGGTGCTGCCGCGCGGCTACGCCGACCGCACCACGTGGGTGTCCACCTACCAGTTCCTGCAGCTCGTGGCGCACGACTTCGCCGACCCGCACCGGCGCGTGCTGCTCGTCGGCGAGGCCGCGCACCTGTTCGCGCCGTTCGGCGCGCGCGGCCTCAACTCCGGGGTGCCGGATGCGGAGGCCGCGGCCATCGCGATCGCCGCGGCGTCCCGCGCGACCGGCGCCGCGGCGCGCACGCCCGTCGAGGCGTTCGCGCTCGCTCGTCGGTCGGCGGCCCTGTTCAACCGCGACGCGGCCGGGGAGGCCCTCGCGCACCTGCGTCCCGACGACGAGGCCGCGGCCCGGATCCGCGCGGCGGCCGAGCGTGCCCCGGACGACGAGGCCGCGTCGGTCTGGCTCGAGAAGGCGCCCTACGGCCCGCGCGGCGTGCATTGCGCGCAGACGCCGTACCGCTACTGATCCGCCCGCTGCCGGTCCGCGCGACGGACCGTCCGCTGCTGACCGGTCCGCTGCTGCTGGCGGTCCGCTGCTGCTGGCCGGTCCGCTGCTGCTGACCGCCCGCGCCACCGCCGACCACCGCGGGCCGGGTGCAGCGAGGCCCCCGCGGGAGCACGATGTGCGCTCCCGCGGGGGCCTCGTCGGTGTCAGCCGGCCGTCACGGCCTGGGGTGCGGCGGCTTCGGCGGGGCAGGCTTCGGCGGCACCGGCTTCGGGTGGTGCGGCTTGTGCAGCTGGAGCTGGTCGATCGCGCGCTCCAGCTCGGCCGTCGCCCTGTTCACCTTGGCCTGCGATGCGCCCTTGGCGAGCGCGGCCTTGGCGTTCCCCAGCGCCTTGCGCACCGCCGCGGCGCTCTTCGGCGTGTACGTGCGCAGGTCGATCGCCTTCGCGTGCGCGATCGTCGCCTGGAGCGTCGAGGTGTCGGTGATCTGCCCGCGGATGCCCAGCCAGCGCTCCGGATCGGCGACGGCGACCGCCGCGAGCTTCTCGGAGAAGTCGCTGTTGAAGATCTGCGGGTTGTGCGTCGCGCGCCAGCTCAGCTGGTCCGTCAGACCCCAGAACGTGACACGGTGGATGTACGTCGAGTACTTCTTGTAGACGGCGAAGTACTCGGCGAACCGCTGGGCCTGGATCTTCTCCAGCTCGGCACGGTTGGTGATCTTGCCGACCCAGTACGTGAACCCGTCACGCGAGATCCGGTCCTTGACCGACGGGTCGGTCAGGTCGCGGTACTGCGAGCGGTCGTCGCCCTCGGGCTGGCCGTTCCACGCCTCCCAGACCTGCGTGTCGAGCTCGCTGATGTCGGCGGTCAGGCCCGCCTCGGTGATGAGCTGCAGCGAGCGCTCGACGGATGCGTGGTCCGAGCACGCCCCGGGCTGCCACTCCTGCGCGTCGTCGTCGACGACCTTGCGCAGCTGGGTGTGGTCGGAGCACGCGAACGCCGGCGTCTGGTTGATGTAGTTGTGCGACTGCAGGCCGATGCTCTCGATGAGCGGCCGCTCGTCCCGGGGGTTCTCGGCGGCGTAGCGGGCGTTGAGGTCCTTGGCCATCGTGACGATCGCCTCGCCCTTGCCCTCGGACTGGAAGACGTTGAAGTCGTTGTAGACGAGGCGCTGCTCGGGCCCGTACTTCCGGGCGAAGACGAACGCGTCGTAGATGAAGTCGGCCGGGCTCTCACCGGCCGCGGTGTCGGCGCCGTTGGCGTACGCCGCATACCAGTTCGACCAGCCGCCGTTCGGGCCGCCGCGCAGGAAGTCACGCCAGTCCTGCGTGGCCGGGTCGAACTCGTCGAGCCCGTCGACGAACGCCTCGTTGACGACGTCCCACGAGACCGTGCGGCCCTTGAAGTGCGTGAGGACGGCCTTGATGTAGCGCTCCATGTTGGCGCGCGCGAGCTCGCGGGTCCCGCCGGTCGGGCCGGAGTTGATGCGGGCCGGGGACTGGCCGTGCCAGACGAGCACGTGGCCGTGGACCTTCTTGTGCTTGGCGAGCGTCTGGTCGACGAACGCGTCAGCAGCCGCGAACGTGAACGTGAACTCGCCCGTGACGGGGTCGATGTTGGCGTTCGGCAGCAGCTGGTCCGGCTTCATGTTGTTCTCGGCCGTCATCGCGCTGTAGTGCCGGTCGACCGTCGCGACGTTCGGCGAGCCGGCCGCGTACGTCTGCGGGCCGGAGTAGATGTTCCCCACGTCGAAGTAGTCGCGGTAGACGTCCTTGAGCGGCTTGATCGCGGGCCGGAACGAGGTGGTCAGGACCACGTCGTTCTCGGGCATCGTGAACGAGTCGACCCGCGCGCCGATCCACTCGAGCTGCGTCGACGTCCACCCGCCCCACACCTGCCCCTTCTTCGGGGTCGCGGTGAGCTGGACGGTCTCACCCGGCTCGTAGCTGCCCGCGCCGCTGACGGTGCCGCCGTGACCGGTGACCTTGATCCGCACGTCGAACCCGTCGTCGGCGCTCGCGCTCTGCGCAGGTAGGGCGACGCCGGCGGCGACGAGGAAGCCGGCGACCGCCGCCCCCGCCCATCGCGCCGGACGGCGCCGCGGCGCCGTTCCTGGTCCGTCCTCACGTCGTCGTGTGACAAGCCCTGTCATAGACCCGTTCCTCTCGCTGGCACCGCTCGGAGCCGGGGGTGGCGATCAGGCGATCGGAGGTGAACAGCGACCAACCCACCTGTCCGGCATCTGTCTGGCGTCCTTCGCCGTGCGACCGAGACTTTCGACGACGAGAGCCTCTGCCAAGAGCGCACGAGCACGACCCAGGCACATCTCCATCGATGCAGAAGCGTCCTCATCGACGCAGCGTTCCTAGCCCGTACGGGTGACACGCTAGGTATCGCCCCGGGGGTCGTCAAGGCGAGACAGCGCCCGGGCGTGGTGACGAGAGCCCGTGTACGACGCCCGGTCGCGCGGACCTGAAGTTGCGTCCGGAGCACCGACAGGCCTGCGTCGAACGCGACGAGAGAGCTCGCCTCGGCGTATGCGCGGCGGCCCACGGACCGCCTAGGTCGAGGCTCTGCTTGGACTACTCGGGCGAGGAGCGGTGCTGCTGATGCCCGATCGCGCGTTCGCGCGGACCTTGACGTTTACCTGTGACGTCTAGAATCTTGTACCTGTTATGCGAACTCCGCCGCCAGCGCTGCTTCCCATCCTGCGTTCGCAGGTGCAAGGCAGGCTTCTCGCGCTGCTCTACCTCCATCCTGAGGTCGAGTACAGCATCACCGACGCCGCAGCCGGCACAGGCGCATCGGTCAAGGCTGCCCACCAGGAGATCTCCCGTCTCGTCGAGGCCGGCTTGCTCACCGACCGCCGCGCCGGCACCTCTCGTCTGGTGCGCGCCGCAGTCGACTCCCCGCTCGCGCGCCCGCTGACCGACCTGCTCGCACTGACGTACGGACCGCTGCCGGTGCTCACCACCGCGCTGTCCGGGCTGCGCGGAGCCGAGACCGCCTACATCTACGGATCGTGGGCTGCTCGGTACAACGGAGAGCCGGGGCCGCCGCCGGCCGACGTCGACGTCATCGTCGTCGGAGACGTCGATGTGGACGACCTCGACGAGCGCGCCCGCCGGGCCGAGAAGATCCTGCGGCGGGAGGTCAACGTGCGTCGCGTCCGGCCCGAGACGTGGGCGGACGGGACTGACCCGTTCGTCTCCACGGTCCGGGCCCGACCCAAGGTTGCGGTGCCCCTCGACGAACAGGAGCAGGTTGACGCATGAGGTGGGAGCAAGGGCGCGCAGACATCGACGCGCTCATCGCCGACGGGCATATCGAACGAGTGCCGGCGAGTCGTGAGCACGGGACAGGCTCGTGGAGCAGGCTGGCCGGCACCTGACATCGGCGGAAGCCACGGCCGACGGCGACCCGGAGGGCGCCTACGGCGTGCTGTACGACGCCGGACGCAAGGCCTTGTGGGCCGTCCTGGCCAACGAAGGGCTGCGCCCCACCACCCGAGGTGGGCACCTGGCCGTCTACCGAGCTGTGCTTGCGCAGCTCGACCCGCCGATGGGTGCCACGCTGCGGCCGTTCGATCGGATGCGACGTCAGCGGCACGCTGCGGAGTACCCCGCGGCGGACACCCCCGCGCTGTCGAGCCAGGATGTCCTCGACGACCTGCCGAAGATCCGCGCGATCGTCGATCTGGCGACCCGTGTCCTGGACACGATGGGGGTCTACTGACCGGCTGCCGTGCGCCGCGCCCGAGACCTCGGTGTCCGGGTGCGGCGCGCTTCCGGGCTGCGTACAGGGAAGACCCGTATGGTCTGACGAGGCCGGCGCCGTCGGGCCGTTACGCCGTGAGCGTGCGGAACGAGTCGGCGGCGGCGACGAGCTCGACCGGGACCTCGGGCACGAGCTCGCGCAACCAGCGGGCGTACTCCGCCATCCCCTCCTGCTCGGAGGGCACGTGCCCCACGACGACGACGCCCGCGCACAGCCCCGCGGTGACCGCGTCGGCGGCGTACTCGCCGGTCTCCCACTCGTGCGCCTCGCCGATGACGATCACGTCGACGTCGGGCCGGGCGAGCAGGTGCCGGTTGCGCTCGAACCCGACGAAGCCGGGCTGCATCCCGACGACGGAGACGGGCGAACCCGGGTCGCCGACGTAGCGCAGCGCGCGCGCACCGAGCGCGTCGGCGACGTGTGCGGCGAGCGCGCCGAGCGTCGTCGGCGGCAGGTCGTAGACCTCGTGGTCACCGGCACGGGCGCGCTCGAGCCAGCCGAGGGCGCGCGCGACGCCCGTCTGGATCCCGTCGGGCTCGCGGTCGTGCCACGCGTCGTGCTGGTGCAGCACGACGAGCCCGTGCTCGGCCACGAACGCTGACTTCGCCGCGAACACCGGGTCGCGGTCGGACGCCAGCGCCTCGTCGGACGCGCCGTGGTGGTCGAAGTACAGCGGCTCGTGCGTGACGACGAGGTCCAGCCCGCGCGCGGCGGCGCGCTGCAGCACGTCGAGCGTCGCCATCATCGTCACCGCGACCCCGCGCACCGGGGCGTCCGGGTCCCCCGCCAGGAAGCCGTCGACCGTCGTCGCCCGGGGCGGCACCCCCATGTGCGCGCCGATCCGCTCCGCCACCTGCCGCGCCGTCACCGTCACGCGCGTCACCCTAGTGGCCCGCGTGACGGCCCCGGACGCGCGCACAGCGGACGACGAGCGCGCCTCCCGTCTCGCGACGCGCTCCAGCCGGGGGACACTGGAGGTCGCAACATCTGCTTCGACGAGGAGTCCACCGTGCCCCAGGGAACTGTCCGATGGTTCGACGCCGAGCGAGGGTTCGGGTTCCTCGCTCCTGACGACGGGGCCGACGACCTGTTCGTGCACGCGTCCGAGGTCGTGGGCGACGACCGCGTGCTCCGCGAGGGGCAGGAGGTCGAGTTCGAGGTCGGCGAGGGGGACCGCGGCCCGCAGGCGCGCCGGGTGCGCGTCACGGCGGACCACGCGGCCGGAACGCTGGGCGTCCTCGGCACCGTCTCCTGGTACGAGCCCGGCAAGGGCTACGGGTTCGTCATGCCGGACACCGGCGGTGCGGAGATCTTCCTGCACAGCTCCGCGATCGTCGGCGGCGGGGTCGTCACCGAGGGGCAGCGCGTCGCGTTCCTCGTCGTCGACGGCGAGAAGGGTCCGCAGGCCGACCACCTGCTCCCGCTCGGCGCGGACACGAGCCCGTCGGCCGACGACGGTGCGGACGGGACCGTGACCTGGTACGACGGCGAGAAGGGCTTCGGGTTCATCGCGCCCGAGCGCGGCGGCGACGACGTGTTCGTCCACGTGAAGTCGCTCAGCGGTGGCCTGGCCGAGCTGGCCGAGGGCGACCGTGTCACGTTCGACGTGGTCGAGAGCGACCGCGGGCCGCAGGCCCGCGACGTGCGCCTCGTCGGCGGTTCGGGTCGCCGCAGCGCACCGTCGGAACCCGGTCGGCGACGGCAGGGACGCGCATCGTCAGCCGCGCCCGCGCGCGGCGGCGAGGGTGTGGTCGTGCGCTACGACCCCGAGCGCGGGTTCGGCTTCATCGCCCCGGACGCAGGCGGCGCGGACCTGTTCGTGCACGTGTCGGTGATCCGCGACGAGGAGGTCCTCGAGGAGGGCGACCGCGTCCGGTTCCGCGTCCGCCAGAGTGACCGCGGCCCGCAGGCCGACGACGTCGAGCTGATCTGACGCACTGACCCCGGTGCCGTCCCGGTCCGGTCAGGGGTGCGCGAGGAAGAAGTCGACGATCTCCTGGCGAAAGTCGGCGGTCACGGTGTGCGCACCGAACAGCTCGTCGACCTGGCGTCGTGCCTCCGCGAGGAAGGGCGCCGTGAAGGACGGCCCGGGTGTGGCGACGGTCCAGTCGATCGCGCTCCCGCGCCGATCGGCACCGAGCAGGCGTCGAGCTGACCGCCCGCGGCAAGCTCTGCGACGGCATCTGCCGAGTCGGCGGGGCTCACGCTCGAGGTCGGGTCGGCGATGCGCTCGAAGGCCTCGGGGAGCATCTTCAGCTCGTTCACGCCGTCGGCGTCCACGACGAGCAGCGAGCGGTTGAGGACCGTCATCTGCTCGGTCTTCGCGATCGCCAGATCGGTCGTCCCGACGGTGACCGCGAAGCGCTCGCGGTCGTCGGGCGCCCCGAAGTCGAGGATCACGTCGCCTGGGTCGGCACCCCCGTCGAAGTCGTGGATCGTGACGTGGGAGTGCCAGGTCTTGCCCAGGGCGGAGAGCTGGCGGTCGAACCGGTTGAAGGTCGCCGTGTACCGGACCTGGACGACGATCCCGACCCCGATATCGGTGAGGCTCAGGGTGGGGGTGCTGATGGTGGGCATGTCCGTGCTGCCTGCGTTGACCGTCGGGAGCACTCTGCCCCCTGCCGTCCCAGATCGGTGCCACACCGTGGGGCCGCAGACCGGCGTCGGGACCAAAGAGGGCGCACGCCTACGGCGTGATACTCCGCGGAGCCCGCTACGCCCGGTCCCGGCGCTCGAAGCGGGGCTCACTACTGCAGCACCTACTGCAACAGGACCTTGGCAGTAGGTGTTGCAGTAGGTCGTCGACGTGAGGCCGTCACGCCAGGCGCCACACCGCCCGAGGATCCTTGGGCGACTGCCCTTGCCATGCGACGAGGCCCGCGTCCTGCAGACGCTGGAGATGCCGCAAGGCGGTGGGCCGGGTCACGCCAGCTGCCTCCGCGACCTGACCTGTGCCGAGTGGGCGACCGACGCGACGCAGGAGATCCAGGACCCGCACCGCACCCGGCGGGAGCGCGTCTCGAACTTCGGGGAGCGTGGCGAGCTCGGCCAGCGAGTCGACCGGGTGCGCGAGGGCGGGATCGACTTCGGCGGCATCCAGGCACGTCCTGTGACCGTTCTTACAGCAGAACGAGTGGGGCTGACGCGAAGCCGCCGGCGGGTGGGCGTTCGCGCTCGCGGGGACGGTCCGGGTCGGAGCGGACCGCGGTCGTCGCGGCGAGGACCGCGCGCGTGAGGGCACGCAGCTCGAGCGTAGCGAGCGGCCGGCCGGGGCAGACGTGCTTGCCGATGCCCCAGACCAGGTTGTACGGCGCGTGGGCGTCCGGCTCGAACGCGTCCGGGTCGCCGAAGATCCGCGGGTCGCGGTTCGCGCCGGTCCAGTGGACGAGCACCTGGTCGCCCGCGGCCACCTGCCGGCCCCCGATCGTGACGGGCTGGGTCGCGATGCGGCGGTTGCTCACGAACGGGTCGTCGATCCGGAGCATCTCGTCGAGCGCGCGGTCCAGCTCCCGGTCCGGGACCCCGGCGCGCAGGTGCGTCTGCAGGTCCGGGTGGTCCGCGAGGTAGGTGAGCACGACGCCCGCGCACAGGGCCATCGAGCCCAGGTCGCCACCGGTCCAGTTCCGCAGGATCGAGACGATCTCCTCGTCGGACAGCGGCCGTCCGTCCACGCTGTCCCGCACGAGCTCGGTCGTGACGTCGGCCGGTGCGTCGTCGCCGCGTCGAGCGGCGATCAGGGACGTGATGATCGCCGTGAAGTGCTGCGCGACCGCGGCCGTGCGGGAACGGTCGCGTGACCGGGTGGCGAGGCGGTTCTCCTCGACCCACGCGAGCAGCTCCTCCTCGAGGTCCGCGGGCCAGCCCAGCCACGCGCTCTGCGCGCGCACCGCGAACCGCGCGCCCACCGCCACCGCGTCGATCCGGCCGGGGACGTCGAGGCTCGCGACGAGGTCCGTCGCGACGCGTCGCACCACGGGCTCGACGTCGCGCATGCGCTCGGGGGTGAAGTACCGGTCGACGACCGCGCGGTAGGCGCTGTGCTCGGCGCCGTCCATGCCGTTGGGGACCTGCAGGTGACGGGACACCGCGTTGGAGAAGGTCGTGTGGTCGAGCGCCGTGGCCATGACGTCCGCGTGCGAGAAGAGCGTCCACGCCCCGTCCGGGCCGTGCGCGACGGGGCAGTGCGCCCGCAGCGCGTCGTAGGCGGCCAGCGGGTCGCGGCGCACGCGCGGTCCGCGGGGGTTCCAGTCGGCACGCGTGCGACCGGCGGTGTCGGTGCGCGGCGCACGACCGCCCCCGAGGTGGTCGTCGGCCGACAGCTCGTCGCTCGGGGTGTGCTCGCTCACGAGCTCATCGTGCTCCTGTCCGGGCCGATCGTCGGGGTCCGGCCCAGCCGGCGACGACCTCCAGCTCGTTGCCCTCCGGGTCCGCGAGCCGCCACCGGGCGCCGGACTCCTCGACGACGCGCCCTCCCGCGGCGACGATCGCCTCGACGCGCGCGGGCGCGCGGTCGGCCGGGACCGCGAGCTCGAGCAGGATGCGGTTGCGCTGACGGCGCCGCTCGGTCTCGGAGGCGTCCAGCTCCTGGAACAGCACCACGGCGTTGAGCCGTCGCGGGTCGACGAGGTCCGTCGTGGCGGCTCTGCGGTCCGGGACGTAGCCGAGCGCAGCGGCCCAGAACGCGCGCAGCGCCGCGACGTCCGCGGCGTCGATCAGGAACTGCACGAACCGCGGCAGGCCGGGGTCCGGGGTGGCGCCGGCCTCGCGTGCGGCGTTCTGCAGCCGTGCGGCCAGAGTGACGACGTCGACGTCGAGCCCGTGGGCCTCGGCGTCCCACTGGTCCTTGCCGGTGTCCAGGACGACGAGCCCCGGTCGCAGGTCGACGAGCAGCGGGAACCCCGCGGCGTCGGCGAGCGCCGCCGCTGCGGACGCGAGGTCGCGCTGCTGGTCCGAGGACGTCACGCGGTAGCAGGCCACCGCGCCGAACACCGCGTGCCAGTCGGACGTCGCGTCCGCCGGCTCGTCGGACTCGTCGAGCAGGCCGCCCGGTACGAGGTCGACCTCGTTGCCGTCCGCGTCGGCGTGGCACACCCCGTACGGGCCTGACGCCTCGCCCAGACCCGCGTGCTCGACGGCGTCGGACGGTCGCACCACGTCGACGTGGATGCGGTTGCGCAGCGGCCGCACCTCGCCCGACGCGCGCACGACGAACGCAGGGTCCCGAAGCACCGGGTCGACCAGCCGGTCGCCGGCCTCGGCCACGTCCCCGAGCGCGCTGCGCCAGAACGGCCGCAGCGCGGACGGGTCGGGGGACTCGAGCACCACGTTCAGCACCTGCAGCACCGTGGGGTCGGCGACCAGTCCCAGAGCGCGCGCTTCGTCGGAGACGGCCTCTGCGAGGCCCGCAGCCTCGTCGTCGGACGCCAGCCGCACCCGCATGCCCGACGCGCGCACGTCGACCGCGGCCCCGGGCGCGACCTGCGTGACGCGTGCGGCCAGCGCCGCGCCCTCGGTCAGCGAACGCGCGTCGAACCACGCCGTCGTCAGGCCGTCGACGACCCGCCAGTCCCCACCGAGATCGGTCATATCGGCACAGTAGGACCGCCCTCCGACAGCCGCCCGGCCGGGGCGTGCTCAGAAGCGCGCGGAGAACGCCCCGTCGGTCTGGAGGAGCTGCCCGGACACCCACCGGCCCTCGGGCGAGACCAGGAACGAGACGACCGCAGCGATGTCGGCAGGCGTGCCGAGCCTGCCCAGCGGGTGCGCGGCCGTCAACGCGGTGCGCGTGTCGTCGTCCATCCACCCGGTGTCGATCGGGCCGGGGTTGACGACGTTCGCCGAGATCCCACGGGGCCCCAGCTCGCGCGCCGCGGAGATGACGATCCGGTCCAGCGCACCCTTCGACGCGCCGTACGGCAGGTTGCCGGTCGTGTGGTCGCTGGTGAGCGCCACGACCACGCCGCCGTCGGCCGGGGCCTGGCGCGCGAACGCGGCGATGAGCAGCAGGCTCGCGCGCGCGTTCACCGCGACATGCAGGTCGAAGCTCTCCGCGGTGGTGTCGAGGATCCCGCTGTTCACGTCGTGCGCATGGCTCAGGACGAGCGCCGTGACCGGCCCGCGGTCGCGCGTGACCGCGGCCATGAGCTCGTCGGGGCCGTCGGGCGTCGACAGGTCGCACGGGTAGTCCGTGCCGACGAGGTCGCTCGTCGCGACGTCCCAGCCGTCGGCGCGCAGCCGCGGCACGATGCCGGCCGCGATGCTGTCGGCGCGCGCGGCGCCGGTGACGAGAGCGAGCGGCATGAGTCCTCCGAGGGTGAGCGGGCCGGGGTCGGCGCAGCGACAGTCCTACAGCCGCCCGTCGGACGGGGCAACGGCATTCACCGCGGCGACCACCTGCTCAGCGGCCTGCTGCGGTGTCAGGTCGGTGGTGTCCACGACGTGCGCGGCGTCGTGCAGCCAGGTGCGCGCGGCCTCGGCGTACGCGTCGACGTACGCGAGCCGGAACGGTGACGGTCCCATCGCCTGGTCCTCGAGGATCCGCGCACGCAGCGCGGCAGGGTCGGCGTGCAGGACGACGTGCCGCACCGGGATGCCGTGCGACGCGAGCCCGTCGGCGATCTCCCGCCAGTAGCCCTCGACCAGCACGGTCATCGGCATCACCAGCGTCCCGCCGGTGTACTCCAGGACACGTCGCGCGGTGTCGACGACGAGCGGCCGCCACGGCGCCCAGTGCTGGAAGTTGTCCGTCGCCGGCAACCCGGGCGTGATGTCCATGAGCGTCTCGCCGACCTTCTCGGCGTCGAGGACCCGCGAGTCCGGCACGAGGCGCTGCACGAGCGCGCTGGTCGTGGTCTTGCCCACCCCGTGGGTCCCGTTCAGCCAGACGATCACGGCGGTCACGCTACGGCAGGCGCACGCACGGGCCGTCCCGCCGCGTCGGGGGACGCAGCGGGACGGCCCGATCGGTGGTCAGACCGTGGCGAACGGCTCGGCCTGGTGGGCGCCGGTCGTCGTCGGCAGCGGGAGGTTCGCCTCGCGGACCTCGCGGTACGGGCGCAGGTGCGTGAACAGCTCGTCGCGCAGGGGGTTGAGGCGGCGCGTCACGATCACGCGGACCTGGTAGACCGCGACCGCCACGTTCACGACGAGGGACAGCGCGGAGACGACGAGCAGCGCGGTCTCGTCGTGCGAGGAGTCCACCGCGAACCGCGACGACGACACGAACGTCGGGACCGCCATCGTGAACATCATCCACAGCGCGAGCGTGTGGGCGCGGTGCTGCAGCCACGCGCCCTTCTTGAGGAAGAACGCCGGGATCGTGCACGAGATCAGCAGCGCGGCGCCCGCGTAGAACGCGTGGTCACCCACGCAGTTGTAGACGTACGCGAAGTTCCACAGGTCGTAGGCGATGATCCAGAACCAGAGCATGTCCGGCCAGATCATGTCCTTGGACCTGTCGCGCGAGACGAAGATGCCCGCCCAGCCGCAGATGGTCAGCGCGTTGAGGATGCCCGCGACGCCGTTCATGTAGTTCCACGCGCCGCCGACCATGAACACGCCGTCGTGCATGCCCTGCAGCCCCGCGACCTGGAAGTCGCGGATCACGGCCTCGCCGATGTTCACCGCGAGGATGAGCGCCGGGAACAGCAGCATCCAGCGGTTCTTCGACAGCTTGTCGACGTACCGCAGCAGCATGAAGCCGAGGCAGCCGGCGAGCGCCGAGTACACCTTCACCCAGTGGAACCAGGTGCCGGTCGACGAACCCTCACCCGCGGTCGTCGGCCACACGAACACCGTCAGCACCAACGGCAGCACGACGAAGAACGCGACCGCCGCCCACTTCCAGCGGCGCGTGACCTCGTTCAGGACGATGAGCGCACCGAGGACGACGAACCACATCACCCACGACTGCCAGGGGATGGAGTCGAACAGGAACACCGTGACCTCCTCGCGGACCGACCCGGTGCCGTCCGTGGCCCGGGGTTGCCCGACGGTAGGGACGCTGCGCGTCGGCGGTCACTGGACAGCCGGCGGGATGTGTCCAGCGGGCCACCCGCGGGCGTCGTCGGCGGGATCCCGGGCCCGGTCCGCGGGGACCTTCGGCCCACGCCGACGCGCGTCGGCGGGCCGTTGCTAGGGGTGTGAGCAGCCACGACGAGGTCGCGCGCCGCCCCGACGCGCGTTCAGCACTCGCGGCGGCGCTCAAGGAACGGCTGCGTTCCGAGCCGCTCGCACGCGTCACCGTCACGCACCTGGTGCAGGACTGCGGCCTGACCCGGCAGGCGTTCTACTACCACTTCCACGACGTGCAGCACCTCGCGGCGTGGGTGTTCGAGACCGAGGTCGCCGAGCAGGTGCGCGTCGAGGCCCGGCACGACGCGTGGGCCGACGGGCTCGTGCGGCTGCTCGGCTACCTGCGGGAGAACCGCACCTCGACGGCCGCGGTGCTCGACGGCCTGGGCCGCGCGGGGCTCGAGCGGTTCCTGTTCCGGCAGATGCGGCCCGTGACCGCCGCCGTGGTGCGCGAGGTCGGCGGAGGTGGGCCGAGGCGCCCCGCCGACCACGAGCTCGTCGTCGACTTCTACACGTCCGCCGTGCTGGCCGTGGTGCTGCGCTGGGTGTCCGACGGGATGGTCGCCGACCCGTACCGGCTGGTGGGCGACGTCGAGCTCATGCTGCACGGCAGCGTGCAGGAGTCCGTCCAGCGCCTGGACGCACGCGCCTGCCGCACGGTCGCCTGAGGCCGACCGGCAGTCGGGACGTCGTCCGGTCGTGTCGCGGCGCCGCCGCCTCGTCGGTCGGGCATGCTGACCGCCGTGCACACCTACCTGCAGACCGCACGCGTCACGCTGCGCCGGTTCGCCGCCGACGACGCCGATCTGCTGATCGAGCTCGACAGCGACCCCGCGGTCATGCGCTTCCTGTCCGGGGGCGCCCCGACCGACCCCGACGAGATCCGCGACGTCGTCCTGCCGAGCATCCTCGCCGGGTACGACCGCTGGCACGGGGAGCGGGGCCTGTTCGCGGCGTACGAGAACGCGGGCGGCGCGTTCATCGGGTGGTTCTGCCTGCGTCCCGAGCGCGACGGCCCCGTCGACGAGGTCGAGCTCGGCTACCGGCTGCGCCGCGCGGCCTGGGGCCACGGCTACGCCACCGAGGTCGCCTCGGCACTGGTCGAGAAGGCGTTCACCGAGCTCGACGTGCGTGTGGTGTGGGGCGCGACGATGGCGGTGAACCACGCCTCGCAGCACGTCATGGAGAAGGTCGGGATGACCGTGACGCGGACGCTGGAGACGCCCGAGGACATGCTCGGCGTCGAGCGCTCCGACCTCGGCGGGTTCCAGTACGAGATCACCCGGGAGCAGTGGGCGCGGCGGACGGCCGAGGCCGGCTCGTCGTCGGTCCCGCGCTCGGTGAGTCCGTGACCGAGAACCCCGCGCTCGCCAGGCGGCTCGGCACCGGCGACGCCGTCGTGATCGGCCTCGGGTCGATGATCGGCGCGGGGGTGTTCGCGGCGTTCTCGCCCGCCGCCGCGGCGGCCGGGTCGGCGCTGCTCGTCGGCCTGGCGGTCGCCGCGCTCGTGGCGTACGCGAACGCGACCGCGTCCGCCCAGCTCGCCGCGCAGTACCCGACCTCGGGCGGCACGTACGTCTACGGGCGCGAGCGGCTCGGGCCGTGGTGGGGGTTCCTCGCGGGGTGGGGGTTCGTCATCGGCAAGACCGCGTCCTGCGCAGCGATGGCGCTGACGTTCGCGGCGTACGCGGCGCCCGAGGGGTGGGAGCGGCCGGTGGCGGTCGTCGCCGTCGCCGCGCTCGCGGCGGTCAACTACCGCGGCGTGACCCGGACCGCGCGAGTCGCCCGGATCATCGTCGTCGTCGTGCTGCTGGCTCTCGCCGTCGCGGTCGCCGTGAGCCTGTCCGGGGGTGAGCCGCGGTGGTCGGACGCCAGCCCGTGGTCGGGTGCGACCGGCGGCTGGTACGGGGTGCTGCAGGCCGCGGGGCTGCTGTTCTTCGCGTTCGCGGGCTACGCGCGCATCGCGACGATGGGTGAGGAGGTGCGCGACCCGCGCCGGACCATCCCCCGCGCGATCCAGGTCGCGCTGGCGATCACCGTCGTCGTCTACGCGACGGTCGGCGTGACCCTGCTGGCGACGCTCGGGCCGGACGGCACCGCCGCGACGCCCACGCCGCTGACCGCTGCGGTCGAGCTCGGCGGGCAGGGCTGGGCGGTGACCGTCGTGCGGGTCGGGGCGGCCGCCGCGTCGCTCGGTGCGCTGCTGGCCCTCATCGCCGGCGTGGGGCGTACGAGCCTCGCGATGGCGCGCGAGGGTGACCTGCCCCGCTGGCTCGCCGCCGTCCACCCGCGCCACCGCGTCCCGCACCACGCCGAGGTCGCGCTCGCGGTCGTGGTGTGCGTGCTCGTGCTCACGGTCGACCTGCGCGGTGCGATCGGCTTCTCGTCGTTCGGCGTGCTGCTCTACTACCTCGTCGCGAACCTCGCCGCGTGGACGCAGGACGACGAGCACCGCCGCTTCCCGCGTGCCCTGCAGGTGCTCGGTGCGCTCGGCTGTCTCACCCTCGTCGTGACCCTGCCCGCCGCGTCCGTGGCGGTCGGCGCCGTGGTGCTCGTCGTGGGGGTCGGGCTCCGGCTGTGGCGGACCCGGCGTCCGAGGCGCGGCGCGCCGGCGACGTAGCCCCTCGCGTGCCCTACGCCCCGGTCGCCCCGCCGGTGCCCGGCCGAGGCGCGCGGGCGTCGACGGGGGAGTCGAACGTCGTGCGGACGCCGCGGGAGAACAGCACGGAGTCCGGCGGGCGGGTCGCGACACCCGGCAGGCCGCACGCCGCGAGCAGGTGGTCGTCGAGCTCGAGCAGCTCCGCGGTCCGCAGGGGCCACGGCTCGTGCGCGTTCGGCAGGTGCAGCGTGCGGCCGAACGCCCGCGTGTGCAGCGCCCAGCGCGCGGTGAGGAAGTCCGCCAGCGCGTCGCCGGGTGCGAGCGGCTCACCCGGTCGCACGACGACGCGCGTCGTCGCGTCCCGCGGTCCCGGCCAGCGCCGCCGGGAGGAGTACGTCACGACGTCGCCCAACTCGGTCACACGCATCCGCGCCCACGTGTACGGAAGCGCCAGCGCCGCGCGTGAGCCCAGGACGAACGGCAGCCGGGCCGCCTCGAGGGTCAGGAAGACCACGGCGCGGCGGCCCTGCTCGTCGACCGAGTACAGCCGCACGTTCGTCTCGGGGAACGTGCCGAGCCACGGGATGCCCGGCCCGCGCGCCGCACCCGCGTCGACCATGCGGAACGGCACGAGGCCGACCCAGCTCGTGCCGTCGTTCACGTCGGGGCGCGTGCCGGGAGGCAGGAGCGGGGCGACGACGTCCGCCTCGACGCGCCAGTGCAGGAACGTGAGGTCACGCCACGACTGCCGCAGCACCGCACGCCCGCGCAGCGGCGGCGGAGTCGCGGTGATCGGCTCGGGCTCCACGCCGCCACTATGCCCCGCCCGCCGAGCCGCCCGCCCGCCCGCCCTCCGGCCACGTCGCTGCTGCGCGCTGCGCGTTGTGGGTGGGCTTGCGCTCGCTGAGCGAGCGCTTCTCCACCCGATCCGGCCTCCCGCCCCGGGGCGTTTGGGTACATTCCGGGGCGTGATCCGTTCCCGGAGCGTCCTTGCCCTGGTCGTCGTGCCCGTGCTGCTGCTGGGGGCGTGCGCCGGCGAAGGGGGCGCCGGGTCCACGGAACCGGCCGCCGTCGACGACATCGCGTCGAAGGCCACGCGTGCGGGGATCGCGCCCGACCTCGTGTACGTCACCGACGTCGAGGGGTTCGACCTCGCGGTGCAGTCCGTCGGGGTCTCCGGTGACGACGGGTTCTCCGCGACCTACACGCGTGAGGTCGACGACAGGCTGGCGATGGTCGCGCTCAGGACCGCCCGGACGACGGTCGTCGACCCGTCCGTCGTCGTGCCGTGCGACGAGCTGACGGACACGCCGACGACGCTGCTGTGCGGTGTGGTGCGCGGCGAGGCCTTCGTGTCGCTCGAGGGGACCGACGTCGACGCCGCGACCCTGCGCGCGGCGGGTGAGGCCGTCCGCGTCCCGACCGTCGGCGAGCTGCCACACCTGTTCTCGGAGGTCCGCGTGCCGGACGGACCCGTCGAACGCGGCGACCTGCCCGAGGACGGCGACGGCGCCCCGATCGACCCCGGGCACGCCGGCGGCTAGCGATGACGAGCCCTGGGTGAACGTCCGGCGGGTCGCGGTCGGAGTCCTGTTCTCGGTCCTGCTCGCGGCCGTGGCGGCGGTCGGTGCGTACGCGTTCCACTGGTACGTGGTGCAGCCGTCCGACGAGGAGCTGGTGGCACACGCACGCCAGATCGAGCTGGCGGGACTCGTCGCCGACGGCGAACCCGTGGTCAGCGGGAAGTGGGCGCCGTCGTTCGACCGGGGCTCCGTGGTGGTCGACGCGACGGCGGATCCGACCGTCGACGGCGCGGTCGTCCGGACCGCGCTCGAGGCCCAGGGGTGGGAGGACGCCGAGGTGCAGACGGGTGCCAGGTCGCAGATCGTGACGGCCTCGCGCGGCGGGGTCGACCTCGCCATCCGCGTGTGGTCACCGGAGGGGGGCGTCGTGGACGTGACGGCGGAGGTGACGCGGGGTGACAGCTCTCCGTCGTTGGCCGTCACGGTCCTGCTGGGGGCCGGCCTCGGCGTCGTCGCCGGTGCGTGGATCGGCGCGCGAGCCGCGAGGAGGTAGCGGCGCCGAGCAGGCACCGAGCCGGGCGCCGGCCCGGCAGTGTGGCGGTCACTGCAGGACGATCGCGTGACCGCTCGCGACGCTCCCGTGGTGGCGACGCCCCTGACGCGCGGCCTCAGTCGTTCGCGGGCCGCCACTCGGAGTCGAGCACCGCGTACAGGTAGGCGTCGTGCCACAGCGGACGACCCGCGTCGTCGGTGCTGAACGACGCGGACTGCCGGAAGTGCCCCTCGCGCCGCAGACCGAGGCGCTCGAGCAGGCGCCAGGACGCCTCGTTGCGCGGGTCGCAGTGCGCGGTCACGCGGTGCGCACCCCACTGGTCGAAGCACACGTCGAGCAGCGCGCGGCACGCCTCGGTCGCGTAACCCCGGTGCCAGTGATCGGGGTGGAAGACATAGCCGAGGCTGTGGCCGCGCCAGGCGCGCGGCTCGTCGTGGTGCAGGTAGAGGTTCCCGACGAGCGTGCCGTCGTCCTGGAGGCAGACCGCCCAGAACGACGGGTCGTGCGCACGCGCGGCCGCGAGCTCGTCACACTGCGCGCGCGTCTGCACGTCGTACGGCTCGAACCGCACGGCCTCGGGCCGCGACAGGTAGCCGTGTAGTCCCTCGCCGTCGTCGGGCGCGAACCGCCGCACGACGAGCCGGTCGGTGCGGATGCGGGACGGGCCGGTGAGGTCCACGGAGGGCATGCCCGCAGCCTCGCGGCAGCCGGGCGCTGTCGCGTCGGACCTTCGTCCGACGCGCGTCGTCGTCGCCTCGGTCAGCGGTGGCGACCGCAGCCCGGCTTCACGTGGCGGAGCGCCGAGCTCACCGCCGCCGTGTAGGCCTCGTAGCCGTCGGCGTTCGGGTGGAACGAGCCGGGGTCGGTCGCACCGAGGATCCAGGCGTCGGGGGAGTTCGCGCCGTGGCCGGTGAAGCGCTTGCGCACGTCGACGAACTCGAAGCCCGCACGGGCGCTCGCGGCGGCGATCACCTCGTCGAGGGCGTCCGCGGCGGCGTTCAGGCCCTCTTGCTCGGCCGGCGACGCCCCGAGGTATGCGCCGAACTCGGGCGAGAACAGCCGCGGGTAACCCGTCACCAGCACGCGGGCGCGCGGGGCGGCGGTGTCGACCTGGGCGTACAGCGCGTCGAGCAGGGCCGGCAGCTGCGTCCGGATGCGGGTGTCGACGACCGCGACCGCGCCGGCGCACTGCTCGTCGGTACCGCCGAGGCAGGCGACGACCGCGCTCGCCCAGCCGATGTCGTTGCCGCCGACGGTCACCGTCACGACGTCCGTCCTGCGGTCCAGCGCGTCGAGCTGACCGCCGGCGACCAGCGAGGTCGTGGTCGCGCCGGCGCACGCGACGAAGTCGTCCAGGCGCAGTCGATGACGCCCGTCGAGCTGGACGGCGTACGCGCTCTGCGACCGGCCGCACTCGCCGTACGGCGGGACTCCGTAGCCGGACGCGTATGAGTCACCCAGCGCGTCGTAGACGGCGCGCGGCGGAGCCGCGGGAGCCGCCGTCGCCGCGGACCCGACGAGGGTGAGGGCACCGATCGTGGCGAGGATCGCGGACCTCGTCGTCCGCGTCATGCGCGTCATCTTCGCACCGTAGCCACGCCGCCCGATGCGCGCCGTTCGAGCGGTCTTGCCGCTCGCCAGCGGGCCACGCAGGCCGTGACGCGATCGGGCTGCAGCCGCCGTCGTCAGTCGGCTGACGCGGCCGGTGCGACGCTGCGGACCGCGTGGCGGAGGTAGACCGTGCCGTTGGCGAAGCGGCGGTGGTCCAGCAGCTCCAGGTCGAGGCGGACGTCGGTCGGCAGCGCGGGCTTGCCGGCGCCGACCGTCACCGGGTGCAGGACCAGCACGCACTCGTCGACGAGCCCGTGCCGGAAGGCCTCCGCCCCGAGCGTCGCACCGCCGACGCTCAGGTCCTTCGGTGACTGCGCCTTGAGCCGCCGGACCGCGTCCGGGTCGAACCGGGGCTCGAGGCGCGTGCGCGCCGTCGAGACGTCCGCGAGCGTCGTGGAGTAGACGACCTTGTCGGCGTCACGCCAGACCTGCGCGTACTGCTGGACGACCGCCGGCTCGTCGGCGAGCCACTCGTCGTCCTCCCAGACGCGCATCGTCTCGTACATGCGCCGGCCGTACAGCGACGTGCCGATGCCCCGCTCGTGGTCGTTCCAGAACTGGTGCACCTCGTCGTCGGGCACCGACCAGTCGAACGCACCCGAGGCGTCCTCGAGGTAGCCGTCGAGCGAGGTGTTCGCCGCGTAGATCAGCTTGCCCATGAGTGCCTCCGGTCGACGGGGCTCCAGGTTCTCGCGACGCCGCCCCGCGAGCAACGGTGCTCACGGGGCGGCGTCGTCGGGCTGGCCGGACCGGACAGGGCGGGCTCGGCGTCAGGCCGCGCAGGTCAGGGTCGGCGTGCCGGGCGCACCGTTGCCGATGAACCCGAAGGTGGTCGACCCGCCGGACGACACGGCGCCGTTGTACGGCGCGTTGCGGACGGTCAGCGTCGAACCGGAGCTCGTCGCCACGCCGTTCCAGAGCGAGCTCACCGACGTGCCGGACGCGGTGACCTGCCACGACGTGATCGCCGAGGAACCGGCTGTCACGGTGATCTCACCCTGGTAGCCGCCGGGCCAGGTGCTGATCGCTCTGAACGTCGCGGTGCAGCCGGACGCGTCGTTCGTGGGCTCGTCCGTCGGCTCGTCGGTGGGGTCGTCGGTCGGCTCGTCCGTCGGGTCGTCGGTGGGGTCGTCGGTGGGGTCGTCCGTCGGGTCGTCGGTCGGCTCCTCGGTCGGTTCCTGGGTCGGGTCGGTGCCGCCCGTCGTCGTGTACGAGACGACCGTGCGCGGCGCCGAGCACTTGCCGCCACAGCTCGACGGCAGGGAGAAGGCGTACTCGCGACCTCCGAAGAGGTACTCGTCGTCGACGTCCTTGACCCGGATCCGGTAGTCCGTGCCGCCCGTCGTCGTCGGCTTGAGCAGGAACGACTGCCCCATGTCGACGTTCATCGTGGCGGGCGCCCACGCGCCCCCGGTGAAGTTCTCGACGCCGTGGATGCCGTTGGGCAGGTGGTTGATCGAGACGCCCGCCCACCACTTCTCCGAGCCCTGGATGAACCCGATCTCGATGTCGCCGGAGTAGTGCGGCGCCTCGATGAACTCCCACGTCACGTGCCGGTTGCCCCAGTGCGCGGGCTCGAGGTCGCCGACCGGTGCGCCGTTCTTGACGAACGTATTGATCGACGCGTGTGCCAGATCCAGGTGGTACGGGTCGTCGCGGCACCACGCGTTGGGGTCGCCGCACGAGTCCGCGACGAGCATGTCGAGCGTCGCGCCGTTGTACTTGTCCTCGACCCACGAGCCGTTGCGGCAGAACGTCTGCCCGGCGGCGCCGTCGTTGAGTCCCGTGCAGTAGTCGTCGATGGTCACCCGCACCCACCGGCCGCAGTTGCGGCCGTTGTCGAACATGCCGACCTTCGGGTCGTTCGCCGCCATCGGCCGCGGGTACATCGCGTAGTCGCCGGGAGTGTCGTAGACGTTCAGCGCGATCCAGTTCTGCGTCTCGAGCTGGTCCTGCGGCAGCCCGCAGCCGCCGTACGGCGAGCCGAGGTTGTCGAACCAGGTCGCGTTGCCCGTCACCGGCTCGGTCTCGCCGCCCGGGGGCGCCGCCTGGGCCTGCGACTGGACCGCGACGAGCGCGGTTCCCGCCAGCACCAGCGCGAGCACGCGACCCCAACGGCGTGCGCTTCCTTGCGTCGACATGACCGTGCCTTCCCGATGGACGACGAGACGGACCGAGTGTTCACCTGCACGCCGGAGGGCGGAGGCGGTGGTCCTCACCGCATGCGGGTCCGAATCGGTTATGTGGACGCGCTCAGGCGCGGGCGGACGGCAGCGATGCCCGTCGCCCAGCCGACGTGGCGTGGGACGCTGCGGGGATGTCGCTCTTGCCGCAGCGGTCCAGGGACGCGCGCAACATGCTCCTCGACGCCGCGCTCGAGTTCGGTGCGAACTGGCGGCGCGACGTCGCGGAACTCGCCGCGGAGAGGCTGCCGGAGCTGGACGGACAGGAGCGGACCGCGCTCGTCCAGGAGATCACGGACGTCCGCAGCGGGATCGAGAGCTGGGTCCTGCGACGCTGGGAAGAGGTGGGCGGCAGCTGGTCCCGGGCGGATGCCGAGTCGGCGGAGACGCATGTGCGGACGGCGTACCCCTGGGTGGACGAGCGCAACGCGGAGCACGCCGTCAGCCAGGCGACGTACTACGCCTGGCACGGCTGAGGTGTCAGGGCCGGTGCGGCGGGTGCGAGCCGTGCTCGTCGGAAGCGTGCTCGTCTGAGCGGAGCTCGTCCCAGGCGACGATGCGGGCGAGCAAGGGGACAGCGGCGGCGATCGTCTCCCTCTCCCCGGGATCGAGGGCTTGGGCGAGTGCGAGGGTGAGCCAGTCGGTCCGGCGCCGGCGTTCGCGCTCGAGCGCCGAGCGGCCCCGCTCGGTGAGCACGAGTGGTGACTTGCGGGCGTCCGTGGGGTCCGTCGAGCGGACGACGAGCCCCTCGTCCTCGAGCGTGCGGACCGTGCGCGCCATGGACTGCGGGCGGACGCGCTGTGCGCCGGCGAGCTCGCTCGTCGTGAGCGCACCTTCGCGTGCGAGCAGCCCGAGGACTGCGGTCAGCGCGTGGGGCCGGGGGTCCTCGGCGCGGCCTCGCCTGACGAGTCGGCCGAGCTGGAGTCGCAGCTCGGCGGCCAGGAGTGCGTCGTCCATGCACGCATCGTACGTCAGACGTACAGCCGGACTGCGCAGTTTGGCTAGACATCCTGCCTGCCCGCCATAGACAGTCTTGCTGTCTTTCTTCGCCCCAGTGAGGAGTCCCCATGCCCGTCGACGTGCTCGATCCCACCACCGCCCTCGTCCTGGTCGACCTGCAGAAGGGCATCACGGCTCTCCCCACCGTCCACGACCCGGCGGTCGTCGTCGCGCGAGCCGCCCAGCTCGCCGACGCAGCACGGCGAGCCGGGCGACTGGTCGTCCGGGTTCGCGTCGAGCTCGCGCCCGACGGCGGCGACCTGCTGCACGGGCGTACCGACTCGCCAGGTCCAGCCGTGGCGCAGGCTGCCGACTTCTCCGAGCTCGACCCGCGGGTCCCGGCCTCGTCGGCCGATCTGCACGTCGTCAAGCGCGGCTGGGATGCCTTCACCGGCACCGAGCTCGACTCGCGCCTGCGGCGTCGGGGCGTGCGCGCGGTGGTCATCGCCGGGATAGCGACGAGCATCGGCGTGGAGTCGACCGCACGGACGGCCCGCGAGCTCGGCTACGAGGTCGTCGTCGCTCACGACGCGGTCACCGACCTCGTCGCGTCGGCGCACGCGAACGCCCTCGACGTGATCCTGCCGAGGATCGCGCGCCTGGAGTCGGCGGCGGTGCTCGCGGACCTTCTCGCCCGACCTCGAGCCGCCTGATCGCCGCCGAACGAGACCACCGTCGTGACGCACACGCGTCGAGTCACGCGCGTGGGCGCGGACAGGCTGACGACGTGGGCTCCTCTCGCCGGGATGTGCGCGGGGGCCCACCCCCGGCGACGGTGCGGACCAAAGGGACCATTGCCCCAGCGTTCAGCGTCAGCGCCCGGGCCGGCCGCGTCGGAGGGCGGCGTCGGCCGGCCCGGGTGCGGGGTCAGGAGCGGCCGCGGAGGAACGTCCGGATGTCGTCGGCGAGCAGGTCCGTCGCGTCCATCGCGGGGAAGTGGCCGCCCTCGGCGAACTCACTCCAGTGGCCGATCGCCCGCCACGGGTCCAGCGCGCGTCGTGCGAGCGGGTGAGTGTCGAACACCGCCCAGCCCGCGGGCACGGTCGGGCTGAACGCGAAGTAGTCGATCCCCGAGTGCTCGCCCTCGTAGTAGAGCTGCGCGCTCGACGCACCGGCGCGGGTGAACCAGTACAGGCTGACGCCCGTCAGGAGCTGGTCGCGGTCGACGGTCTCGTCGGGCGTGCGGGCGTCGCCGTGGGCCTTGAACTTCTCGACGACCCAGGCGAGGAGCGCGACGGGGGAGTCGGTGAGCGCCGGGCCGATCGTGTCGGGACGGTGGTTGTGCATCTCGAGGTAGCCGCGGTCGGCGGCGACGGTCGCGCGGACGTGGTCGATCTGCGCGACCTCGTCGTCGGACAGGCCGTCGGGGAACGGGAACTTGTCGCCGACCATCGCCAGGATCCGCTGCTCGCACGCGACGTGCGTGGCGATCACGCGGTCCGGGTGGCGCGCGGCGAGCAGGCCGGCGATCCCCGACCCGATGTCGGACCCGTGGACCGAGAACCTCGCGTAGCCGAGGCGCGTCATGACCTCGGCATAGGCCTCGGCGGTCCGCGCCGGCTCCCAGCCGGTCCCCGACAGCGGCGTGGAGAACCCGAACCCGGGCGGGGACGGGATGACGACGTGGAAGTCGTCGGCGAGCAGCGGGACGAGGGCCTGGTACTCGACGAACGAACCGGGCCAGCCGTGGCACAGCACCAGCGGCATGGCCTGCGGGTTGGCGGACCTGACGTGGACGGCGTGGACAGTCTGCCCGTCGACGACGGTCGTCACCTGATCGAGCGCGTTGAGCCGTGCCTCCTGGGCGCGCCAGTCGAACCCGTCTCGCCAGTGCTCGGCGAGCTCGCGCAGGTACGGCTGGGGGATGCCGCGGCTGAAGTCGCGGCGGTCGGAGCGGCCCGGCACGGGGTGCGGCCACCGGGTGCCGGCGAGCCGGTCGTGCAGGTCGTCGAGGTCGGCCTGCGGGATGTCGATGCGGAAGGGGGTCGTGGTGGTGTCCATGGGGACGACGCTCGCAGGCGTTGCGGCAGGGTTCCTTCCGCGATCAGCGGCAGGATGCGACCCATGCTGGAGACCTCCGCCCGCCTGCTCCGACTGCTGTCGCTGCTCCAGCTCCCACGCGACTGGACGGGCCCGCAGCTGGCGGACCGGCTGGGGGTCAGCCCGAGGACGGTGCGAGCCGACGTCGGGAAGCTGCGGTCGCTCGGCTATCCGGTGGACGCCCGTCCCGGCGTCGCCGGCGGCTACCGGCTGGCGGCCGGGACGGCGATGCCGCCTCTGCTCCTCGACGACGACGAGGCCGTCGCGGTCGCGATCGGGTTGGGTCTGGTCGCGACGCGGGGGCTCGGAGTCGAGGAGACGTCGCTCGCCGCGCTCGCGAAGCTCGAGCAGGTGCTGCCGACGAGGTTGCGCCGGCGTGTGCAGGGGGTGCGCGAGGCGACGAGCGCGGTCCCGGCGCCGGAGCCACCGCTGGACCTCATGGTGCTCGGCGAGGTCGCGGGCGCGATCCGGCGCCACGAACGGCTCCGCTTCGGGTACACGACGCGCGGCGGACGGCAGGCGTCCCGTCACGCGGAGCCGCACCGCCTCGTGCGCTGGGGCGCCCTGTGGTACCTGCTCGCGTGGGACCTCGACCGGGACGACTGGCGGGTCTTCCGCGTCGACCGCATGGCCCTGCACACACCGACGAGCGCGCGGTTCCGACCGCGCCCCATCCCGGACGACGACGCCGTCGCGCTCGTCGTGCGACGCGTCAGCACGGAGGCCTGGGCGTACCGCGCGCGTGTGCTCGTGCACGCCCCCGCCGCCGTGGTCGCCGCGACGTTCCCGATCCCTCTCGACGTCACGGTTGTCGACGAGTCCACGTGCCGCCTCGAGCTGGGCGCGGACGACCCCGACCGGCTGGCGCTGTGGCTGGCGCAGCTCGACGCGGACGTCGAGGTGATCGAGGGCGACGCGCTCGCGGAGGCCTTCGCACGCCTCGCCACGAGGTTCCGGCGTGCGTCGAACGGCACTCGGTCCGCGGTGGCGGAGCGAGCCTGACGCCCGCGACGCGCGTCGACCTCCCGCGGGAGTTCGACGCGCGTCGGCGACGTCACGTGCGGGCGGCGACGAGCACGAACGAACCGAGCCGGGTCCGCACGGGCGTCACGCTCGCGACCTCGAGCCCGGCGGTGCGCACGAGCGCGGGGATCGCGTCGAGGTCCGCGTCGGGCTGCGAGTCGCGTCGGGTCCGACGAACGCCGAGCCCGTGCGTGTGGTTCTCGCCGAGGAAGTCGAGGACGTGGAGCCGCCCGCCGGGACGCAGCACGCGCCGTGCCTCGCGGAACGCCGGGATCTTCGCCTCGTCGGGCAGGTGGTGGAGCATCAGCGAGGACAGCACGACGTCGACGCTCTGGTCGGGGTAGGGCAGCGCATCGGCGAACCCGTGGTCGAGCCGCACGTCGACCCCGCGGCGGCGGGCCTTGCGTGCCGCGCGGGCGAGCGCCGCGGCGTCCGGGTCGAGGCCGGTGGTGTCGACCCCCGGGACGAGCCGTTGGGCGAGCAGCAGCAGGTTGCCGGTCCCGCAGCCGATCTCGAGCACCCGGTCACCCGGCTGCAGGCTCGCCTCGCCGAGCAGCCGACGGTGCAGGCGCTCCGCCCCGACGAGCCGGGAGAAGGGGTCGTAGAGCGGCAGGAGCCACGCCTTGCCCATCGGTGGCAGGTGCTCGCGCTCGCCTTCCGTGGCCGTGCTTCGGGTCGACATGGAGGTTCTCCCTTCGGCGGTCCGCCCCGGCGGGGGTGGCTTCCTCCAGCGTGGACGGGTCGTCCGTCGTCGACCAGGACCGCGGACAGGCAGGAGTAGGACGATGTTCCGATGGACGACGACGCGCTCCTCGACGCGGCGTCCATGCGCCTGCGCCGCCACCGGCCGGACGGTGTCCCCGTCTACGCGTGGGTCGGGCAGCCGGGCCGGCCGCCGGTCAGCCTGATGTGGTTCGGCGGCCCCGGCTCGGGAGCGCCACGGTCGGCCGTCGAGCACCGCCACGCGCACGACTTCCTCGTCCTCGCGTACGTCGAGCAGGGCGGCAGCCGTCTGCGCGCGGGCGACGTGGAGTACGACGTGACGGCCGGCGACGTGCTCGTCGTGCCGCCCGGACAGGTCGTCGGACCCGTGGGACCGCGGCCGTTCGACGGCGTCGTCCGGGCCGTGTTCTTCCCGCCCGACGCGGTCGAGGGACGCAGCCCCGGTGCGCTGCGCTCGTGGCGTCGGCACCCGCTCCTCCTGCCGTTCGTCGGGCCGGGCACGAGGACGGTGCGTCGACTGCGCGTCCCGGAGGCCGACCGGAGCCGCTGGTCCCAGCGGCTCGCGGACCTCGAGGCGGAGGTGGCGCGGGGCGACGCGGTGGGGTCCCCGGAAGCGGCGGTCGCCCATCTGACGCTCCTGCTCGTCGACGTCGCGCGCCTCGTCGACGACGCGCACGAGGGGTGGGACGACCCGCTGCTCGCCGCCGCGTTCGAGGTGCTCGCCCGGCGGTTCGCCGAACCCCTGTCCCTCGGGGACGTCGCGGCCGAGCTCGGTCTCAGCCCGGGGCACGTCACGACGGCCGTCCGGCAGCGCACGGGCCGGACCGTGCAGCAGTGGCTCGTCGAGTACCGCATGGCCGAGGCCCGCCGGCTGCTCGAGGGCGGCGACCTGCTCGTCGGGCTCGTCGGGACGCGCGTCGGGTACCCGGACCCCGCGTACTTCGCGCGCGTGTTCCGCCGGTCGCACGGGATGTCCCCCGCCGCGTGGCGGCGCGCGAGCCGAGACACCTGATCAGACCGTTGCCGCCGGCGCGGGGACCGGGCGGTTCCGCCCGGGCACGCGACCAGGTCCAGGCCGTGCTCGCCCACGTCGTGGGCGTCCGGCCTCAGTGGTCGTGGCGGTGGTGCGCGTCGGGGTAGTGCTCGTGGGTGTGCGTCCGCGCCTCATGCGTGTGCACGTGGCGATGCCGCACCCCGGGCGCCACGAGCTCGCCCGGCGCGTGCTCGTGGTCGTGGTGCCCGTCGTCGTGCGTGTGCCAGTGCTCGTGCGTCACGGCCTCGTGGTGGTGCTCGTGCGCGTGCTTCTCACTCAGGTGCAGCCACGTGCCCACGGCCATCAGCCCGCCGGCCACCAGCAGCTGCCACGTGACCGGGTCACCGAGGGCGACCGCGAGCACCGCGCCGAAGAACGGCGCGACCGAGAAGTACGCGCCGGCGCGCGCCGTCCCGACGTGCCGCAGACCGACGATGAACAGCACGAGGCTCAACCCGTACGAGACGAAGCCCAGACCCAGCGCCGCGGCCGAGGCGGCGAGCCCCGGCAGCTGTGCGCCGAGCACGAGCGCGACGACGAGGTTCGTCGGACCTGCGACCGCGCCCTTGACCATCGCGAGCCACGTCGCGTCCGTGAGCGAGACCTTCCGGGTCAGGTTGTTGTCCAGGGCCCAGCACGCGCACGCCCCGACGATCGCCGCGGCCGGCCACAGGCTGGTGACCTCGGCGTGCCCCGTCGGCACCGCGATCACGACCGCGCCGGCCACGATCGCCAGCATCCCCAGCACCACCCGGCGATCCGCCGGCTCCCGGAACACCACCCACGCGACCACCGCCGTCAGCACGCCCTCGGCGTTCAGCAGCAAGGACGCGCCCGAGGCCGGCATCGACGACAGCCCGACCATCAGCAGCACCGGCCCCGCCACACCTCCGGCCCCCACCGCGCCGACGAGCCACGGGACGTCCCGCCGCGGGAGGTGGACCCGTGGGGCGCGGCGCACCCGGCGCCACACCCCCATCCCGACGCCGGCGCCGACGTAGAGCAGGCCGGCCAGCAGCCACGGGCTCACCTCGCCCAGCAGCAGCTTCGCCACCGGCGCGCTCGCCCCGAACAGGACCGCGGCCCACAGCGCCGCCTGCACGCCCGTGTTGCGCAGCCCTCGCCTCGGCTCGATCACCCACCCATCGTCCCCCACGGCCCCGCACCCTGCGCTGCGCGAGCCGCGACGGCCCCGCCCTCCCGAGGACGAGGCCGTCGTCGGTCACGCCGTGCGCGCCGGGGTCAGCCCACCTTGACGAGCTGCCACTGCTGGTTGGTGCCGTTCCAGTCGGCGTACTGGACGATGTTGCCGCCGTCGGCGGTGGACGCCCCCTGCACCTCGACCGCCTTGCCGCTGTGGCGCGCGATCAGCTGGATGTAGCTGTCGATCGTCTGGATGCTGAACTGCTGGTTGTTGCCGCCGTGGTCGCCGTACTGCTGGATCGCCGCGCCGTCGGCGGTGGAGTTCCCGCTGACGTCCAGGACCTTGCCGGACAGCCGTGACTTCAGCCGGTAGTACCCGTTGCCGGAGCTGACGAACTGCCACTGCTGGTTGGTGCCACCGTGCCGCGACCACTGCGTGATCCGGGCGCCGTCGTTGGTCGCGTAGTTGTACACGTCGATGGCCTTGCCGCTGTTGCGGTTGACGAGCGTGTACCAGGCCGAGGTGTCCACGGTGCCGTTGCCCGGGTCGGGGGTCGGCGTGGGCGTCGGGGTCGGGTCGGTGCCGCCGGACGGGTTGCCGATGCTCCCCGGCACGGCGCGCAGCGCGGCGTACCAGGCGGCCGCCATCTTGTCGTAGCCGTTCTGGTTGGGGTGCACGCCGTCGCTGAGGTCACCGGTGTTCAGTGCCCGGTACATGTCGACGAGGTGCACGCGCTTGCCGGCGTTGGCGCGGCTCGACACGATCCCGGGGATCGCGGAGTTGTAGGCCCGCACCTGCGCGTCACCCCACGAGATCGGGATGAGGGTCGCGACGAAGACGTCGGTCTGCGGGGACGTGCTGGTGATCTTGTCGATGACCCCGGCGAGCCGGTTCGGCGCGTTGGCCAGGTCGCGGTTCTGGCTGATGTCGTTGGTGCCGATGTGCAGCAGCACGGTCCGCGGCTGGTAGGTGCGCACCCAGCTGACGACGTTGGCGTCGATCTGGTCGATCCGCCATCCCCCGTGCCCCTCGTGGTCGTGGTCCCCGAGGCTGGCCGGCCCGTTGAAGGCCGACCCGACGAAGTCCGTGGTGTAGCCGCCCTGCGCCAGGCGCTGCCAGAGCCCGACGCGGTAGCCGCCGCCTGACGGGTAGCCCTCGGTGATCGAGTCGCCGAGGGGCATCACGCGCGTGCCCCCGTTGCTCTCGGCGGTCGCGGGCACCGAGGTGGCGACCGCGCCTGCCACCAGCGCGACGCAGAGCGTGACGGTGAGCAGCAGCCGTCGACCGATTCCGTGCATGACCTGCCTCCTGGAGATGGGTGCGCGGCGTCCTTCCGCCCGCCGCAGCGTCGCGGTGGCGCGAGCACGTCCTGCCCGGTGGGCGCCGTGCGGCCGGGATGTGAACGATCACACGACCGGCCCCGCTCACTGTCGCATCGGGTCGTCGCGTCCGCGATCGGTCCAATCGGTTAGGGGTGGGCTCACCAGACCGGTCCGGGCGCGACGTACGCTCGCCGTGGTCCGGCAGGGGCCCGCGAGCGAAGGGTGGCAGGGTGCGCAGCGAGTACTCCGGTGAGGGGCTGAGCGAGGACGGCCTGGCTCCGACACCTCTGCACCAGGTACGGGCATGGGTGGCCGACGCGCAGGCACGGCAGGCGGAGCACGGTGACGTCGTCGAACCCACCGCCCTGTCGGTCGCGACGGTGGACGCCGAGGGGCACGCGAACGTGCGCACCGTGCTCATGCGGTTCCTCGACGAGCGCGGGCCGGGGTTCGTCACCGGCCTCGGGTCCGCCAAGAGCCGGGAGATCGTCGCGACCGGTTCGGTCGCCGCCTCGCTCACCTGGCCGGCGATGTTCCGCGCGGTCCGGTTCCGCGGGCACGCGGTCCCCATCGGTCGCGACGAGATCGCCGCCTACTTCGCGACCCGACCCTGGGGGTCGCGGATCAGCGCGTGGGCGTCGGACCAGTCGCAGCCGGTCGCGGACCGGGCGACGCTCGTCGCCGCCTACGAGCGGTACGCCGCGCTCTACCCGGACACCGGGTCGGCCACCGACGTCCCGGTCCCCGACGACTGGGGCGGCTGGCGCATCGTGTGCGACGAGGTCGAGCTCTGGGCGGGCCGGCGCGACCGGCTCCACGACCGGCTCGTCTTCACGCGCGTGGCCGACGGCGACCTCGGCACCGCACACGCGTGGACGGTCCACCGCCGCCAACCCTGAGTGCTGGCCCGGACCCTCGTCGTCGTGCCGGAGGAGGGTGGGCCGATCGGGTCGACCCACCCTCCCCTGGCTGTCACCGCTGGAGCGTGAGCAGGCCCGGGCGGTAGGGCAGGTTGTTGTAGTCCGCGTTCACGTTCGGGTCACGGCCCTGGTACAGCAGCTGCAGGTTGCACGGGTCGATCGTCTTGGTCTGGTCGGGGTTGGACCGGACCAGATCGCCGTGGCTGATGTCGTTGGTCCACGTCGCGCCGCTGTTGGCCTTACCCGCGAACGGGTTGGACTCGGTGGCCGCCTGCGGCGTCCACGTGCCGTCGAGCCGGGAGGACGTGAACGAGCGGAAGTAGCGGCCCTGCGACCCCATCGCCTCGACGATCATCAGGTACTGGTCCTGACCCGCGACCTTGTAGACCTCCACGCCCTCGAACAGGTTGGCCGTGGTGTCGCTCATGATCGTCGTGTAGCTCGAGCCGAAGCTGCCCGGGAAGTTCCCGATGGGCATGCTCGCCCGGTAGATCTTCCCGTTGTCGCCGGCGAAGAACAGGTACATGTTCTGCCCGTCACCGATGAGCGTCTGGTCGATCGGACCGGTCCCGGATCCGGAGATGCTGCCCGTGAACAGCGGCTGCGGCGACGACCACGAGTTCACGTTCGTCGGGTCTCCGGTAGATGAACGGCCACTGCCCCCACTGGTAGGCCAGCACCCAGATGTTCTTGGGCGCGAAGTAGAACAGCGTGGGAGCGACCGTGCCCGACGGGAGCGCGTTCTGGCTCGCGGAAGCCATGTCCGACCAGTTGGTGAACGGGCTGAACGCCATCGAGCCGTAGCTGCCGTTCTCGACCTTCGACGCGTACACGAGGTGCTTGCCGTTGTGGACGACGTTCGTGAAGTCCTTCAGCGACGTCCAGCCCGACCTGGGCTGCGCGAGGGGTCCCGACGAGGTCCACCGGTAGCTCGACGGCAGCGAGCAGCTGCCCGTCGGCGGCGGCGTCTGGGTCGGGTTGGAGGTCGGCCCGCTGCCGACGCGGACCATCTGCCACTGCTGGTTGCTGCCGTTCCAGTCGGTGTACTGGACGACGTTCGCGCCGTCGGCGGTGGACGCCCCCTGGATCTCGACGGCCTTGCCGCTGTGGCGGGCGATCAGCTGGATGTAACCGTCGACGTCCTGGACGCTGAACTGCTGGTTCGGCGAGTTGTTGTCGGTCCACTGGATGACTGCGGCGCCGTCGGCGGTGGACCGCCCGCTGATGTCGAGGACCTTGCCCGACAGCCGCGACTTGAGCCGGTAGTACCCGCCGCCGGAGTCGACGAACTGCCACTGCTGGTTGGCGCCGTCGTTGCGCGACCACTGCGTGATGCGGGCACCGTCGGCGGTGGACTTGGCGTACACGTCGAGCACCTTGCCGCTGGTGCGGTTGACCAGCACGTACGACGCCGAGGTGTCGATGCTCGCTGCGGTCGCCGACGGTGCTGCGATCACGGCGACCGCACCGGCCGCGGCGACGCCCAGCGCGAGGAGCATCGCGGTCCTGCGTCGCGACGGGCTTCCTGGGGTTCCTCGTGTCACCTTGACCATCTCCCTTGTCCGCTCGCGAGTGGAATGAACCGCCGCCAGGGTGCAGAGCGAGGTGAGGGCAGGTGCCGTCGCGGGTGGGCCGAGCGGAGGCTCCGCTCGAGAGCACTGTCGACATCGTTGTCGCCCATGACCGTCTCCCGGTGACGATGGCAGCCATGTGAGCGCTACCACGACGATCCGGCCACTGTGGCACGCGGGCGACGCGTCCCGACCCCGTGCGAAACGATTGGCGCGCGCTCCGGCGGTGCCCCTCAGGACCTCGGGCAGGGACGGTCACCTGCCCCGACCGCCTGCGGCCTGCGGACCCGCGCGCTCCCAGCGGCCGACGATGCCGCGGCGGCTCAGTACCGCTGAGGCACCATGTCGTACGTGACCCACGGCGTCTGGGCGCCCAGCTCGTCGTACAGCGCGCGAGCGGTGACGTTGTCGGCCGCGGTGATCCAGCGGACGACACTCGCGCCGCGCTGCGCGGCGAGGTCGGACACCGCGCGCAGCAGCGCCGCGCCGACACCCGAGCGCCGGGCCGCCGGGTCGGTGAACAGGTCGTCGAGGAACAGCCCGACACTCCCGATAGACGGGCGCGCGAACGTCCGGACGTGGGCGAGCCCCACCAACGAGCCGTCGCGGGCTTCCGCGACCAGACCCGTCATCCCGTGCTGCTCGCCGACCACCCAGCTCCAGGTGGTGGCGACCGCGGCGGGGTCGTCGGGCAGCTGGTAGAACTCCCGGTACCCGGCGAACAGCGCGGCCCAGCCGTCGTGGTCGTCGGCCGTGACGCGCCGGACCGTCACGGGCGGTGGCGTGCTGGTGTCGCTGGTCATGGCGGACAGGGTGGACCGCAGCCCCCGCCCCCGGGAGACGATCCCGGCATTCGGGACGCGACGAGTCCTCCAGTGCGGTGCCGCGGCGACCTCGACCCCTCGTCGCCCGGGTGACACCATGGCGCGATGACGGCCCCAGCGGAGCCCGGCGACCTGCGGTTCGTGGGCGTGTCCCTGGACTGCGCCGACCCGGCCGAGCTCGCCGAGTTCTACCTGCGACTGCTGGGCGGACGCGTGCTCTGGAGCCGCCCGTCAAGCGTCGGCGTGCTCGTGCAGGGAGTGCTGCTCGTCCCGCAGCGCGTCGAGGGTTACCAGCCACCGTCGTGGCCCGGCTCGTCGATCGTGCACCTCGACCTCACGGCCGGTGACGAGCTGGACGAGCCGGCCGAGCGCGCCGTGGCGCTCGGCGCCAGGCTCGCCGACCCGCAGCCGGACCCGCGGTGGAGGGTCCTGCTGGACCCCGCAGGGCACCCGTTCTGCATCACTACGGTCGCGCCGCGGCCCGAGTTCCTGCAGGCCTGACGCAGCACCGGCGTGGCGTGGTCGACGAGGTATGCGGGAGCCGGCGTGACGAGCCTGCGGACGAGATCCTGCGACCTTCGCCCTCCGGCACCGACCGGTCCATGCCGATAGCAGGGGTGGACACTCACCTCAGGAGGTCACGGCCGTGGCGCGTACCTACCCCGAGTACCCCGCGTTCCCCGAAGACGGCGGGGCGGAGCAGACCGTCTGGCTGGCGTTGCGCGACCACCTGCCTGACGACGCGGTCCTGCTCGCGGGCACCGCGTTGCAGGACGGGGCGAAGGAACGCGAGATCGACCTGCTCGTCGTGTGGCCGGGCCTGGGGCTCGCTGCGGTCGAGGTGAAGGGTGGTCACGTCACGCGCGCTGACGGGCGGTGGTGGCAGGGCTCCGGTGAGGCGCGCCATGCGATCGACCCGGTCGGCCAGGTGCAGGACGCGAAGCACACGCTGCTCGCGCTGCTGCACCGGCACGGTCTCGCGGCGGCGCGGGCACGGGCCGCGCACCTCGTCGCGCTGCCGCACACGTTCGTCGCAGGGGACTGGGACGCACCGGAGCTGCCTCGCGCCATGCTGCTCGACCGGGGCGATGTCACGGACGGCGGGCGGGCCGTCCACCTCGTGCGTCGGGCGATCGACGAGCACGGGGCCGGGCAAGCTCGGCTCGACGAGCCGTCGGCCGAGGCCCTCGTCGAGTGGCTGACGGGCGGGTTCCCCTCGCAGTCCGAGTCGCTCGCGGTGGCAGCCCAGTACGAGGACCACCTCGACCGGCTGACTCGCGATCAGGCGCAGGCCATGCGCTACCTCGACGCGGTGCGCCGGGTGCACGTCGTCGGCGGGGCGGGCACGGGCAAGACGTGGCTGGCGCTCGAGCACGCCCGTCGTCGAGCGAAGGCGGGGGAACGGGTCGCGCTCATGTGCTACTCGCGTGGTCTGGCCCGGTACCTCGAGCGGATCACCGCGCAGTGGCCCGTGCGGGAGCGGCCGGCGTACGTCGGGCTGTTCCACGAGCTGCCGGTGCGCTGGGGTGCCGCGCCCGGCGACGACGCTGACCCGACCGACTGGGAGGAACGCCTGCCGCGCGACCTCGGGGAGCTGGCCGCGCAACGACCGGAGACCGACCTGTTCGACGCGGTCGTCGTCGACGAGGCGCAGGACTTCGGCGACGCGTGGTGGTCGGCGTTGCTGCGGTGCCTGCGCGACCCCGACGGCGGAAGGCTGACGGTGTTCTCAGACGACGGGCAGCGCGTCTTCCCGCGCTCGGGCACCGCACCGGTCGAGCTCACCGTCGTCGAGCTCGACGAGAACCTGCGCTCCACCAAGCAGATCGCCCAGCTGTGCGGTGCGCTGCACGAGGGCGTCACCCGCCCGCGCGGGTGGCCCGGCGCGCCGGTGCGTGTCGTGGACGTGCCGTTCGAGGACGCCGTCAGTGCCGCGGACGACGCCGTCGAGGCGCTGCTCGACGAGGGCTGGGAGCCCGGGCAGATCGCGCTGCTCACCACCGGGCGGCGTCACCCCATGCAGGTCGAGACAGTCGGGATGGCGGGCTACCAGGAGTACTGGGACGGGTTCTTCGCCGGTGAGGACGTGTTCTACGGGCACGTGCTGGGGTTCAAGGGGCTCGAGCGGACCGTCGTGGTGCTGGCGGTCAACGGGGTCCGGGACGCGGCGCGGGCTCGGTCGATGCTCTACACGGGGTTGTCACGAGCGCGTGTGTTGCTCGTGGTGGTGGGGCCGCTCGGGTACGTGGAGGAGATTGGCGGAGAGGCGGTCAGGAGGCGGTTGGGGGATGCCTGGGCGTGGGCGGCGGCGTCCTCGACCGGGTGAGAATCGCCCGGGCGGGCGCGCAGTCTCCTGAACCTCGTGTCCGCCGGCCGTGCCTCTGCGACGATGCGGGCACGGCGGGCGCGCGGAACACGTCGCGCTCGGCGCCGCTTTTCTCGCGTAGGTCCGCGAGGCGGCCTACGCATGGCGCTCAACGACGAGGAGACGGCGTGCAGATCAGCGAGCGACTTGAGGCCCTCCTGGCACCGGGGGACGAGCCGGTAGCGGTGGCGGCTCTCCGGCGCTACTTCGCGCCATTGCCGGCGGGCGGCTTCACGGGTGCCTACTTCGAGCGGCTCGGAGGCGGAGGGGACCGGCCTGACGTGGCCAACACGTTCACCTCTGACGACATCGTGGCCGTGTCGATGCTCTCGGTACCTGTCCCCGCAGCCGCGGCGCTGCAGCTCCTCGAGGCGCGTGGACCGGAGCTGAGCGACCTACTCGCGAAGATTCCGACGGACGTGGCGTTCGCCGAGCTCACGGCCGACGAGGTGGGCGACGTCTGGCCCGTGCGGGACGCCTACCGAGAGCTCCTGGCTGTCCCAGGGATCGGCGAGACCACCGCCACCAAGCTGCTCGCACGCAAGCGACCGCATCTCGTCCCGATCCTCGACGCCGTCGTCACTGCCGAGTTGTCCGTCGTCAAGGGCCGGTATTGGGTGCCGTTGCACGCATGGCTGACCGCGGACGGCCGCGCCCAGCACCGACGTCTCGAGGAGCTCCGTCTGGCGGCGGGGCTCGGGCCGGAGGTGTCGGTGCTGCGTGTGTTCGACGTGCTCGCGTGGATGCTCGGGAGCGGGTACGTGAACTCGTAGAACCCTGTCAGGTGAGCCCTCGCACGTCGCTCGTGTACTTCGGAAAGACCGTGGCGAAGAGCTCGGCAGTGCTCACGAGCCACTGTGCGAGGCGGGGGGCGAGGTTCTCGTCCCGCCAGTCCCCGTCATGCCGCAGCGCAACTCTGCTGGCCTTGTATGTGGGGTTTTCGTGCCACTCGAGCGTGGCTCCAAGTGCCTCCTCGATCTCCTCACGACGTGCGTGCAGTTGTGCGAAGAGCGCCTTGTCGTCCCGGATGTAGAAGGAGCACTGGACGCCCCCAGGGGCACGGGAGGCGAGCGAGAGCACGACGATGCAGCCGGGGACGCCGATATTGACGTCCACGGCGTCCTGGGTCGACGGGCTGGGCCAGTACCCGACGACCGTGCCCGTCGACTCGCCGAGGTCTCGCACCTTCTGGAAGAACGCCTGCCGTTGCGCGAGTAGTGGCCGTGTTCCGGCAGCCCGCCAAGCAGGCGCCTCGTCGGGGACGTCGAGCCCGACGAGGGAGGCGAGCTCGGCGGCGTCGATGAACTGCTCGGTGTCGGCACGTCCTTCAGCGTCGAATCTCAGGCCTTCGGCTTCGAGGAAGGCGCGAGGTTCCTCGCTACGGGCCGGGTCGAGCCACCGGAAACCGGGCGAGATGGTCCCGCCGGTCTGCAGGACGCGCCACGCTCCCTGCATGGGGTGCGTCGTGATGATCGCCGCAACCGGCTGAGGGTAGGAGCCTGCGACGAGCGCGACCTCCCCGTAGGACGTCCACCGGCCGGCGGGGATCTCGGCGACGATCGAGGCGACCAGCCGACGGGTCTCCGAGGGTTCCTCGACGCTCCCGCCTGTGAGGGCCTCGTTCGGTCCCGGCCAGAGCTGGATGATCTGCTCGGCCAGTGCCGCGCCACGCGCGTCGATCTCCGGCACGCTCCAGGTCTCGCTCGCAGAGACTTCGCGGTTCATGCGGAGGCCCGAGTCGGCGAGCATGGACCGCTTGGCGGAGAAGGGTCGGTTGCTCAGCTCGCTGTTGTAGCCGGTGAGCGTGAGGTTCCCCAGTGTGTGGACGACGCGCTCGTGCTCGGCCCTGACATCTGCGTCCTCGGGCAGCCCTGCGGCGAACTCCCGCAGGGCGGCGTCGGTCAGCGCCTGGGGCAGGACGTGCTCGATCGTGAGGTGCGCGGGGTCCACGGCTTCCTTGGAGCCATAGGACTCCTCGATCCACTGGAGGATGAGCTTCTTCTGCGCGGCGCGGCCCTGCCAGTAGAAGGCCACCACTCCGACGGCTCCGCGGATCTGTGCGTCGGTGGCGAAGTGCCGGCGCCCGCGCGACAGGTAGTCGCGTAGCGCGACGTCCACGGCAGGGGCGTCGGTGACCGCGCCGACGGCCTGAAGGAGGCTGCGGTTGAGTCCGGCGGTCGCGCGACCGACGACGATGCGTCGCACGAAGTACGACTCCAACGTCAGCAGGGCGTCGGCGACCTGGGTGGGCGTCGCGGTGCCCCCGGCTCGCCGGGCGAGGAGCGCCATGACGACGGGGTAGGCGGTGGTCGAGCCCCAGTCCCGGATGCGTTCGAGGCGCTGGCGGATCGCCGGGTCGGGCTCGCGTGACGGGTCGAGGATCGTCGCGAGGAGGTCGCCGAGAGCGGCGATGCGTCGCACCTCGGACTCGATCTGCTCCGGCCCCGTGAGCTTCTCCAGGCGCTTCTGCTGTCCCGCGTACGTGTCTGACTGCTTGGCGCGCTCGTCACGTTGGGCCAGGTCGAGCCAGAACAGCAGCTCGAGCTGGTCCGAGGAGAGCCTCTTCTCCAGCGGCAGCCAGACGGTGTCGTAGACGTCCTCGCCGCGCTCGCCGAGGCGCATGAACAGGTAGTTCTTCAGCAGGTCCGACTGGTTGAGCTGCAGGCCGGTGTTGTTGAGCGACTCGAAGATGCGGTGCGCGTTGTCACCGCGTTCGGCAGTCACGACGACGACGGCCAGCCCGTGGACGACGGCGTGCTCGATCTCCTCGAGGTCGTGGGGGTCGTCGGGGTCGTCCGCTGCCGCGATCTTGGCCCGGAAGTGGTTGTACGCGACGCCGATGCGATCGGGGCCGCCGGCATCCGGCGAGCGTGTCAGGACCGCCTTGTACGCCTCGCGGTCGGCCTGCGTGGGCAGCACCTTGGCGGGCTTGCCCTTGTCGTAGACGTTCGCCAGGTACTGGGCGTGGATGCCTTCGGCGCCCTCGGCGTCGCCGGTCTCGGTGAGGTGGTCGCGCAGCGCCGCGAGCAGGAGCGTGAGTGTCGTCAGCCGCTGCTGTCCGTCGACGACGAGCAGCTTCGACATCCCGACCGCGTTGAAGTCCGGACTGGTGGCCAGGACGAGCGAGCCGATGAAGTGGCTCGTCCCTGGCTCGGTGCGCCGGGTCGCGGCCAGCTCGACGACGTCGTCCCAGAGCTGGTTGAGCTGCTTCGTCCCCCAGGAGTACGTCCGCTGGTAGAGCGGCACCTGGTACTGCTTGCGGCCTTCCAGCACTGCGGCGAAGTTCGTCTCGGTCGCCTTGACCACGCGCGCCTCCGGCTCTCACCTCTGGACAAGCTGGCGCCACCGTAGCGCTCCCGGCGCCGTTTCCGCGGGCGTGTCGGCCAGGGGGGCTAAGGTCACCCGCATGAACCGCGAGACCCAGAGGGCAGAGCTGCACAAGACCATCTGGAGGATCGCGAACGACCTCCGCGGCAGCGTCGACGGGTGGGACTTCAAGCAGTACGTGCTCGGGTTCCTCTTCTACCGGTACATCTCGGAGAACCTCACCGACTACCTCAACGCGCTGGAGCACGAGGCGGGCAATTCGGACTTCGACTACGCCAGGCTGGCCAACCGTGACGTCGAGGACCCTGACCTCGCCCGGGACATCGTGGCGGAGAAGGGGTTCTTCATCCGGCCGTCGGAGCTGTTCGCGAACGTCCGAGCACGCGCGCCCCGTGACCCGAACCTCAACGAGACGCTGGACCGGGCCTTCCGCAACATCGAGGGGTCCGCCGTCGGGACGGTCGCGGAGAACGACCTCAAGGGCCTGTTCGACGACATCGACGTCAACTCGAACAAGCTCGGGCCCACGGTGGCCAAGCGCAACGAGCGGCTCGTCAAGCTGCTCGACGCGATCGGGGACCTCAACCTCGGCAACGGGTCGTTCACGGAGAACAAGATCGACGCGTTCGGTGACGCGTACGAGTACCTCATGCAGATGTACGCCTCCTCGGCCGGCAAGTCCGGCGGGGAGTACTACACGCCGCAGGAGGTCTCCGAGCTGCTCGCCCGCATCACCGTGGTCGGCAAGACCAGCGTCAACAAGGTGTACGACCCGGCCTGCGGGTCGGGGTCGCTACTGCTGAAGTACCGCAAGGTCCTCGGCAAGGACGGGGTCCGTCAGGGGTACTACGGCCAGGAGATCAACCTCACGACGTACAACCTGTGCCGGATCAATATGTTCCTGCACGACGTGAACTACGAGCACTTCGACATCGCGCACGGCGACACCCTCATCGACCCTGCCCACTGGGACGACGAGCCGTTCGAGGCGATCGTGTCCAACCCGCCCTACTCCATAAAGTGGGAGGGCGACGCGAATCCGCTGCTCATCAACGACCCGCGCTTCGCCCCGGCCGGCGTGCTCGCGCCGAAGTCCAAGGCGGACCTCGCCTTCACGATGCACATGCTCTCGTGGCTCGCCGTCAACGGGACCGCCGCGATCGTCGAGTTCCCCGGGGTGCTCTACCGCGGTGGGGCAGAGCAGAAGATCCGCAAGTACCTCATCGACAACAACTACGTCGACGCCGTCATCCAGCTCCCGCCCGACCTGTTCTTCGGCACGACGATCGCGACCTGCATCATCGTGCTCAAGAAGTCGAAGAACGACAACGCGGTGCTGTTCATCGACGCGTCCGCCGAGTTCGTGCGCGGCGGGAACAAGAACAAGCTCACGGAGGCGAACCAGGCGAGGATCCTGGAGGCGTTCACGGCGCGGGAGGACGTCGCTCACTTCGCCCGGCTCGTGGAGAACGAGGCGATCGGCGAGAACGGCTACAACATCTCCGTGTCGTCGTGGGTGGAGGCCGAGGACACCCGCGAGGTCGTCGACATCACCGAGCTGAACGCCCGCATCGCCGGCATCGTCGAGCGTCAGGCCGCGCTGCGCGCGCAGATCGACGCCATCGTCGCCGATCTCGAAGGTGCGGACGCATGAGCCGAGTTGATGACCTCATCGAGCGCTATGCGCCGGCCGGCGTTGCGTACAAGACGATTGGCGAAGTCGCGACATGCATCGCGGGCGCAACGCCGGCCAAGGGTGTCCCGGAGTATTGGGATAGTGGCACGATCCCCTGGATGAGCTCCGGCGAGGTGAACAAGGAAACGATCTTCTCAACGGAGCAGAAGATCACTCAGGCGGGCTACGAATCGTGTAGCACAAGGATGGTCCCCGCGAACGTCGTGGTCATCGCCCTTGCCGGGCAGGGAAAGACCCGCGGCCTGGTCGCCAGGACGCGGATCGCGCTCTGCACCAACCAGTCGCTGGCCGCGATAATCCCTGGCGACGAACTAATCGCAGACTTTCTCTGGCACTACCTCCGCACGCAGTACCACAGGTTGCGCGAAATTTCGTCTGGAGAAGGCACTCGGGGCGGCTTGAACCTTCAGATGATCCGCGCTTACTGTGTGCCGGTGCCGCCTCTCGAGGTGCAGCGGGAGATCGTGAGAGTCTTGGATGCCTTCACGGAGCTGGAGGCGGAGCTGGAGGCGGAGCTGGAGGCCCGCAAGCAGCAGTACGCCCACTACCGGGATAAGTTGCTGCTCCAGGGCGGGCATCGCTGGGCGTCATTGGGCGACATTGGTCGCGTTGCTATGTGCAAGCGCATCTTCAAGGCCGAGACTCGGCCTCACGGGCATGTCCCTTTCTTCAAGATCGGAACCTTCGGCGGCGAGGCGGACGCCTTCATTTCGAGGGAACTGTTTGACGACTATAGTGGTCGGTATTCGTTCCCGCGTGTGGGTGATGTGTTAATTTCTGCCGCCGGCACTATTGGGCGAGCCATTCCGTATGATGGACGGGATGCGTACTTCCAGGACTCCAATATCGTCTGGCTCGAACATGACGAGTCGACCGTCCTTAACGCATATCTTCGCCACTGGTACTCGGTCATTACGTGGCCCGTGACGGACGGTGGGACCATAAAGCGACTATACAATGACAGCATCCTGCGTGCGAGAATTGCGGTGCCATCTCTCGATGAACAGCGGCGGATCGTCGCAATCCTCGATCAGTTCGACACTCTCGTGAACGACCTGTCGTCCGGTCTACCCGCAGAGATCGAGGCGCGCCGGCAGCAATACGCGTACTACCGGGATCGTCTGCTGACGTTCAAGGAGGCTGTGGCGTGAGCGAGGGGTCGGGGAGCCGGTTCGAGCCGATCGCGCTGTCGTCGGAGTCGACGGTCGTCGCCCAGTTCGAGGCTGACCCGACCGAGGCGACGCGGTACCAGTCGGAGTCGGCGCTCGAGGCCGAGCTGATCCGGCTGCTGGTGGAGCAGGCGTACGAGTACCTGCCGATCACGTCCGAGGCCGACCTAGTCGCGAACCTCCGCGCCCAGCTCGAGGCGCTGAACCGCATCACGTTCACCGACAGAGAGTGGCAGCGGTTCTTCGCCGAGAAGATCGCGGGCGAGCGGGACGGCATCGTCGAGAAGACGGTCCGGATCCAGGAGGACCACGTCCAGCTGCTCAAGCGGGACGACGGCTCGTCGAAGAACATCGCGCTGCTCGACAAGACCCACATCCACAACAACCGGTTGCAGGTCATCAACCAGTACGAGGTGCCGGGCCGCGCTGCGGGCGCCGACGTGCCGGCGCAGCGCGCGAACCGGTACGACGTGACGATCCTCGTCAACGGGCTGCCGCTCGTGCATGTCGAGCTCAAGCGGCGGGGCGTCGACATCCGCGAGGCGTTCAACCAGATCAACCGCTACCAGCGGGACTCGTTCTGGTCAGGGTCGGGGCTGTTCGAGTACGTCCAGCTCTTCGTCATCTCCAACGGAACGCTGACCAAGTACTACTCGAACACCACCCGCGCCCAGCACCTCGACGAGCAGAGCAAGGGAAAGCGCGGCCGCAAGACGTCGAACTCCTTCGAGTTCACGTCCTGGTGGGCAGACGCCACCAACACGCCGATCACCGATCTCGTCGGGTTCACGCGGACGTTCTTCGCGAAGCACTCGCTGCTCAACGTGCTCACGCGGTACTGCGTGCTCACCGACGACCGCATGCTGCTCGTCATGCGTCCGTACCAGATCGCGGCAACGGAGCGGATCCTCAACCGCATCGAGACGTCCACGAACCTCAAGCAGCTCGGCACACCCGCGGCCGGGGGGTACGTCTGGCACACGACCGGGTCCGGCAAGACGCTGACGTCCTTCAAGGCAGCGCAGCTCGCGTCCAGGCTCGGTGATGTCGACAAGGTTCTGTTCGTCGTCGACCGCAAGGACCTCGACTACCAGACCAAGCGGGAGTACGAGCGGTTCCAGAAGGGCGCCGTCAACTCGAACACCTCGACGGCGATCCTCAAGAAGCAGCTCGAGGACCCGTCGGCCCGGATCATCATCACGACGATCCAGAAGCTGTCGACCTTCATCGCCAAGAACAAGGGCCACGCGGTCTACGACGGGCACGTCGTCATCATCTTCGACGAGTGCCACCGCTCGCAGTTCGGTGACATGCACACCGCTATCACCAAGGCGTTCAAGCGGTACCACCTTTTCGGGTTCACCGGGACGCCGATCTTCGCCGTCAACGCCGGCACCGGTGGGAACCCGGCGCTGCGGACCACCGCTCAGGCGTTCGGCGACAAGCTGCACACCTACACGATCGTCGACGCGATCAACGACAAGAACGTGCTGCCGTTCCGGATCGACTACGTCAACACAGTCAAGGTCGGCGCCGTCGTCGACAAGCAGGTGTCCGCGATCGACACCGAGCGGGCGCTGCTCGACACGTCCCGCGTCCGGCAGGTGACGCAGTACGTGATCGACCACTTCGACCAGAAGACCAAGCGCAACCAGACTTACGCCCTCAAGGACCGGCGCGTCGCCGGCTTCAACGCCCTGTTCGCCACAGCGTCCATCGAGGCCGCGAAGATCTACTACAACATGTTCGGCCGTCTCCAGGCGGACGTGCCCGAGGCGAAGCGGCTCAAGGTCGCTCTCATCTACTCGTACGCGGCCAACGAGGCCGAGGACGAGACCGGCGCCGGGCTGCTCGGCGAGGAGGAGTTCGAGACCGACCTCCTGGACCGCTCCTCGCGCGACTTCCTCGAGGACGCCATCCAGGACTACAACGACATGTTCGGGACGTCGTACGACACGAGCGCGGACGGGTTCCAGAACTACTACCAGGACCTGTCCCTGCGGATGAAGAACCGCCAGGTCGACCTGGTCATCGTCGTCAACATGTTCCTCACCGGGTTCGACGCCACCACGCTGAACACGCTGTGGGTGGACAAGAACCTGCGCGCCCACGGCCTCATCCAGGCCTACTCGCGGACCAACCGCATCCTCAACTCGGTCAAGACGTACGGCAACATCGTCTCCTTCCGGGACCTGGAGACCGAGACCAACGACGCGATCGCGCTGTTCGGCAACAAGGACGCCGCCGGCGTCGTGCTCCTCAAGCCCTTCGGGGAGTACTTCAACGAGTACGCCGACAAGGTCACCGAGCTGCGCGAGAGGTTCCCGGTGGGTCAGCAGATCCTCGGAGAGCAGGAGCAGAAGGCGTTCATCGCCCTGTTCGGTGCGCTGCTGCGGCTGCGCAACATCCTCGTGTCGTTCGACGACTTCGCCGGCAACCAGATCCTCTCGGACCGGGACCTGCAGGACTACCAATCCATCTACCTCGACCTCTATGCGTCCTTCCGCCGTACGGACCGCGCCGATCGCGAGGCCATCAACGACGACGTCGTCTTCGAGATCGAGCTCATCAAGCAGGTCGAGATCAACGTCGACTACATCCTCATGCTCGTCGAGAAGTACCGGGCCGCCAAGGGCAATGGCGAGGACAGGGAGATCAAGGCGGCCATCGACCGCGCCGTCGACTCCAGCCCGTCGCTGCGCAACAAGAAGGACCTCATCGAGGAGTTCGTCGACCGGGTGTCCATCGACGAGGATGTGGCCGAGGAGTGGCGCGCTTACGTCGCGGCCAAGCGCGAGACCGAGCTCCAACGGATCATCGCTGAGGAGAACCTCCGCCCCGAGCCGACCCGCGCCTTCGTCGACACCGCCTTCCGTGACGGACAGGTACGCGGAACGGGCACCGCCATCACCGAGATACTGCCTCCGGTCTCCCGGTTCGCGAAGGGCTCGAACCACGGTGCCAAGAAGCAGACGGTGATCGACAAGCTCACCGCGTTCTTCGACCGGTTCTTCGACCTGGCGTGACGCCCGGCTACCCCCGTCGCTTGGGCACCCTGGCCGTCAGGTGTCTCAGGCGCGGGGCCTCCGATGCCGCGGGGCTCACCTGTTCGAGGCCGAGCGCTCGCCCACAGAGGCCCGCGATCGCTCGACGCGCTACCGCGATCGGCCCGTCACGCCCGTGCCCGTCGCCTTGCCTCGCGCGCTTTCCTTGATCGCTCGAACGAGCGGCGTGGCTCGCCGTCTGTGCCCGGGTGTGTGCCGAATCTGCTCAAGCCCTCATGTGCATCTGACGACGACCAAGCATGTCCCGCGTGCTATATACCTCGGCTGACTACCTCGACCTCACGCCCGAGGACGCCCGCCGACAGTGGCTGTCGATCCTGGATCGCAGGCCGGTCGACCAGGGCAAACGGCAGGAGAACTTCAACCCCGTCGAGACGATCCTCTGCCTCGCGGCGATGTACCTCGTCGACAGCTCGCGGTTCAGCAATAAGGCTGCTGTCAACGCACCACGGCCGGTGCCGGAGCTGGCGCGGCTGTTCCGCCGCCCGCCCACGAGCGTCATCGCCAAGATGGACAACCTCGACGGGGCTCGGCCCAAGGGCAACAAGAACGACGTCCTCGTCGCTGCCGCACTGAGGAGCGACCCCCAGCACCTTGCCGCGGTGTACCGGGCGTGCCTCGCCGGCGCACGGAGCGTCGGCATCGACCCGGCGACTCTCCCGGACTTCCTCGGGATCGAGGACGGCGGGCAGGTCTGGCTGCTCGGGCAGGACGAGCTCGGGCCGAGCGTCCTCGAGCTTGCCGTCGAAGAGGCGCTCGGGACGTTCGCGGACGCCGGTTACGACGAGCGCGAGACCGAGCGGATTACGCTGGGCTCCGTCCGCGTCGGTCAGCACCGGTTCGCGCGCGCCGTCCTCGGTAACTGCGGCCATGCATGCGTCTTCTGCGGGTTTGCGGCACCGAGCGCCGGGCCGTCGCACTTACTGCGGGCCAGCCACGTGAAGCCCTGGCGGGATGCGACAAAGCGTGAGCGCCTGCACGTCGCCAACGGCCTCGCCGCCTGCCCCACGCACGACGCAGCGTTCGACCAGGGGCTGCTCACCATCGAGGACGACCTGCTCATCACCGTGGCACCGAGCCTCGCTCTCGACCGCGACCGCCGGCCGGAGGTGCAGCTGTACTTCGGCGCACCGCACCTGTTCGAGCGGGTGGCTCTGCCGCAGAGAGCGACGGTCATTGACGTGCAGTACGCGCGGTGGCACCGGGACCACGTCTACCGGCCAAGCGATACGACGGTGCCCGTGCGGAGGTGAGCGTCGTTGCATCGCCCGGCCTCGTTTTCACCTGTGTGCCCCGCCGCTCCCTTCTCCGACATCACTAGCCTGAGGTGATGCGTGGCGACGAGGTACGGGTGATCGAGGCGTTCACGGCGTGGCTCACAAGTGACGGCTGGACCGTGGAGCGAGAAGTCGATTTCTGTGACGTCGTCGCCCACCGCGGCACGACGACGCTCTATGCGGAGGCCAAGGGGCGGACGGCGGCCGTCGGTCTCGACGTCGACACCCTTTACGGTCAGCTGCTGCGGCGCGCCGACGTGGGTGCAGAAGGCGTCGTCTTCGGCGTAGTCGTCCCGGTCGAGTCGCGTGCTGCGGCGCTGCGGGTGCCGGAAGCAACGCGGCGCGCACTGCGAGTGACTGTGTACGTCGTGGACGCTCTCGGCCAGGTCGAGGTGGTCGAGCCGAGCCCCCTTACGTGAGGGGTGTTCGACCCCGTTCGTACCTTGCGCCTGGCGTGCCATCATCGTTCGGCGACGGCCTGACCCGTCCGCCGTACCCACCGTGCCGGTGGCGCACCGTGGCGGTGGCGCGTCCGGCAGGCACCGACGGTCCTCTTCCTCGAACGTGCAGTGATCGGACCACCCGCGGGAGTGCGACGCTCTCAGTCGCCCACACCGCCGGCGAAGGACCGGACCATGACCCCGAGCACCGGCTATGCCCGCTCATCCTCGAGGTACCTGGCCACGTCACGATGTCCCGCCACCATGGCGGCGATCCCTGCCGCCCTCCGAGGATCAGCGACTCCGCATCACCGCGTCCCTGCGAACTCCTTCCAGCGCGCCGCCAGCAGCTCCCGGTCGGGCCGGTCCTTCACCCGACCCGGCACCGTCAACGGCCGCCCCTGCATCTCTTGGAGGCCGTGCTTGAGCATCGGCCCGTCGACCTCCTCCATGAGGTCCCGGTCGATGTGCACGACATAGTCGGGCGAGATCCCGAGCATGTTCTGGTCGAATGCCGCGTGGTGAATCTTGCACAGCGCCAGGCCGTTGGGCGTCGTCGGGATGCCGCGCGCCGAGGAGTCGGGCGCGATGTGTGCGGCGTCGAGGAGCGACCCGTGCTTCAACGTGCAGACGGCGCACCGCGTCTCGTAGGCGAGCAGCACCCGGGTGCGGAACGCCGGCTGGTGCAGGCGCTGCTTGGCCAGGCGTAGGGCGTACGCGCGCTGGGGCTCGGAGAGCGAGCGCACGTCGCCCATGTACCGGAACGACTCGTCCAGGGCGATGAGGAAGGCGTTCTCCTCCGGCACGTCGTCGACGACGTAGACCGGGGCGATCGGCGTGTAGTAGTTCGGCGTCTCCTTGCGGAACAGGATCAGCGGCGCGCCCGTCTCGATCGCCGCGCGCAGCTTGCGGTTGTCGCCGCCGAACGGGTCGCCCGAGCGGTAGGCATAGTGCAGCAGGCCGTCGTCCGGGTCCTCAATGTCGTCGTACGGGCCGTGCGCTGACTGCACGATCGCGAGTGTCGAGGCAAAGCCTGCGGGATTGCGGATGCCGCGGGAGAAGTCGATCAGCGGGAGGTCTCGATCGCCCGTGCGGTAGCTCAGCAGCTCATGGCGGTGGAGGAAGCCGCCGTTGCGGTCGGCTCGTTCGTGCAGCCAGGCGATGATCTGCAGACGAAGGGCTGACTCGACGGCGGTGTCCACGGCCCCGAGCTCACCAGGTCGAACGGGTTGCGGCGGGGATCGCCACGCCGGACAGCATGGCGACGGTGCGTTGACGACGACCTGTTACGTGCAGGCAAGGGCTGAGTACGTCGCGCGGGCGGGGTCCGCTGTGCTCAGCGACCCCGCACGCGACGCACGAGTTCAGGGATGCGCCCCCTGAGCGTTGCCCACACGAAGTCCGCCTGGACCTTGTCATAGTGGTGCGCGACGAGGTTCCGCATCCGCTGGATCTTGACCCACTCGATCTCCGGGTACTGCTCCTTGAAGTCCTCCGGGAGGCGCTCCACCACGGTCGACACCTTGATGACGATGCGCTCGCCCGCGTTGCGCAGCAGTCGCCCGTGGGCGTCGTCGGCTAGGTACGCGTCCTCGCCGAGGTCGACGATGTGGGCGGCGTCGTCCGCCATCGTCGCCAGGTCGTCGAGCAGCCGCGCGACCTTGTCGTCACCTGTCACAACGGAACCGCATCGCGCCGAGCGTGGGTGCTCACGGCGCCGTGGACGCGCCCCGAGACCACGTCCACCTTGGCGCCGAGGAGCCGCTCGAGCTCGTCCGTGAGGTCGAGGACGTCCACGAGGTCGGTGCCGTCATCGAAGGTGATCATGAGGTCGATGTCGGACTCAGGGGTGTCGTCGCCGCGTGCTACGGACCCGATGACGTAAGCGTCGTGACCCCGGTGCCGCGCAACCGCGTCACGGACGGCTGCTCGGTGGCGCTGCAGCACCACGGACGGTCGCACACTCAGCGCAGCGTCGAGCCGGGACCGTGTGACAGCGCTCGCGCTGCGTCGACCGGTCTCCATGGCTGCGATCACCGGCTGCGCGACGCCGGACAGGCGAGCGAGCTCACGCTGCGTCAGGCCGAGGCGGAGGCGCCGAGCTCGGAGCTCCGCACCGTATCCAGAGGTCATGTACCGGACGATAGCGCTTCTGCTATCACGGTGCGCGAGTGACCGCTTGACCGGAGCATCCCCGCGACGAGCCACGGCCCCGACGTCGTCGCGGAACTGTCGAACGCCGCAAGGCATGCCGTTCCGCAGCCGCGACGTCGAGGCGGATGGGCACAGGGTCGTCTTCGAGACCATCACGGATGCGCTGGTCCGCGTAGGCCGCAGCGAGGCGGACTCAGCGTCGAGGAGGTGGCCGATCGAGCTGCGGAACGAGCCGGGGCCATCGGGGCACTCACGTCCCGACGGCCGACCGAGATGCTTCTTCCAGTCGTCCGTCGAGCATCCGGACGGTCCGGTCGACCGAGTCGAGTGTCGAGGAGTCGTGCGACACGACGAGTGTGGCCGCGTCGAGCTCGCGGGCAAGGCGCGTGATGAGGTCGATGACCTGGGTGCCGCGGGCGTGGTCGAGCGCCGACGTAGGTTCGTCGACGAGGAGGACCTGCGGGGCACCGATCAGCGCGCGGGCGATCGCCACACGCTGCCGTTGGCCGCCGGACAGCTGAGCGGGTCGCTTGTGCGCGTGGTCGCTCATCCCCACCTCGGCCAGGAGGTCCAGGGCCCGCGCTCGCAGGCCGGCGGGCCGGTCGCCGCGCAGGTGCGCGTGCAGCTCGAGCTGTTCGAGCGCGGTCAGGGATCCCAGCAGCTGGGGCGACTGGAAGACGATGCCGATCCGGCCGAGACGGGCTCGGGTGGCTGCCGCGACGGTGGTTGCCGGGTGGAAGACGACGTCCTGCCCGATCCGGACGGTGCCGGCCGTGGGCCGCGTGAGGCCGCCGGCCACGGCGAGCAGGCTCGACTTGCCGGAACCGGACGGTCCGAGCAGGGCGGTCGTCGTCCCCGACGGGATCGACAGGTCGAGGTCCTCGACGGCGGTGAGGGTCGAGTCGCCGTCGGGGTAGACGAGGGTGATGGCGTCCAGGTGCAGATCCATGGGGTTCCTCCGGTGCTCAGCGCGCGGCGAGAGCGGCGTGGGGGTCGATGGTGGTGATGCGCGCGACGGCCAGGACCGCGCCGACGAGGCCGAGGGCGACCAGGGCCGCACCGGGCAGCAGCGTCGTCGTGGCCGTGACGACCACCGGCACGGCGCCGGCCAGGAAGGTCGCGCCGGCGGCAGCCACCCCGGTACCGAGACCGACGCCGATGACGAGCACGAGGAACGCCTGGCCGATGGCGTCGCGCAGCAGGTAGCGGGTGGACGCGCCGAGCGCCTTGAGGACGGCGATGTCGCCGAAGCGGCTGATGGTCCAGACGGTGTAGAAGGCGCCGACCACCAAGGCCGAGATCCCGATCAGGAACGCCTGCATGGTCACGAGCGATCCGTTCTCGGACGAGAACGAGCTGATCGCGGCTCTCGCCTCGCCGACGCCCAGCGTGGTGGTGCCTGCCCCGGCGTCCGTGCGGTGGAGGGTGTCGTCGTCGACGTCGCCGGTGACCGCGACGACCGTCGCGGTCTGCCCCTCGTCGGACGCAGGTGTTCGCCCGCCGATCGTCTGCCAGTCCGCCAGGGCGACCCAGACGACGGGGGTGTGCGCGTAGGACGCGTCGACGTCCAGGACCGTCCCGATCTGCAGGTCGTGCCCTCCGAGACTCACGGTGTCGCCGACGGCGACCGACAGGCCGTCGGCCGCACCTCGGGACACCGTCGCCGTCCCGGTGATGGGCGCAGGCGTGTCGGCGGGCACCAGGGTCGATCGCGGCTCGACCCCGAAGGCGGTGACGGCGGCGGTCGTCGCCGCGGACTGCGCGCGTGTCGTGGCCACGCCGAGAAGCTCGGCGCCCTCGACCCCGGCCGCCGCGGACCAGGCGTCCCGCTGAGCGGAGGTGACGGTGGACGCGGTGAAGTCCGGGTCGTCGTCCGCCTCCGGCATCGCGAACGCGAGGTGGTCGACCGGCAGGTCCGTGACCGCCGATGTCGACTCCCGGGCCAGGCCCGCGGTCAGCGAGGAGAGGAACGCGACGAGGAACGCGATCAGCGCGATGACGACGAGCATGAGGGCGAAACGGCCACGGGCGTGGCGCAGGTCGCGCAGCGCGACGAACATGGGACCTCCTGGTCTGCGGCGTCCCACCAGCCTGCGCCGATCGACGGTCCGGTCCATCGGGCCCCGGGACGCACGTCGGCCGACGAAGGGTGGCCGCCGGGCTCCACCTTTCGGCCGATGCGGCGCGGCGGAGCCTGGCTACCGTGGCGACATGCGTGCGCAGACCCTGCCGGCGGTGACGCGTCGCCTGCTCGTCGGGCTCGACGTGCTGGTGGCCGGGCTCCTGACCGTGGCCGTCCTGCGCCCCGCCGACTCCGCCCGGCCGTGGGCCACCCTGCTGGCCGCCGCGGCGTTCGCGGCCCTGTACGCGACCGGGCGCGCCACGATCCGGGTCCACGAGGCACCCCTCGACGCAGGTCGCGGCCGGTGGTGGCCGGCGGGTGCGTGGATCGCGGCCCTGATCGTCGTCTGGACGATCCTCCTGCAGGTCAGCGACGGCGCGTTGTGGCTCGCCTTCCCGCTGATGCTGCTGCAGATGCACGTCCTCGGGCCGCGCGCCGGGGTGCTCGCCGTCGTCGTGACGACCCTCGTCGCCGCCGTCGACGGCATGCTGCAGCGCGCCCCCACGGACACCTCCATCGCACCGGCGCTCGGTCCAGCCGTCGGTGCGGCCGTGGCCGTGGCCGTCACCCTGGGGCTCGAAGCACTCGTGCGCGAGTCGCAGGAGCGGCAGCGGATGCTCGAGGAGCTCGCCCGCGCCCGCGACGACGTCGCCGCCGCCGAACGGGAGACCGCGGTCGCGACCGAGCGGGAACGCCTCGCCCGCGAGATCCACGACACCCTCGCGCAGGGCTACTCCGCGATCGAGCTCCTCCTGCGGGCAGCAGCACGGGACGTGGGACACGACGACGCCCGTGCGCACGCCTACATCGACCAGGCGCGCAGCACCGCGCAGGAGAACCTCGCCGAGGCCCGTCGGTTCGTCCGTGCGCTCGCGCCAACGGACCTGGACGGCGCAACCCTCGTCGCCGCGTTGCACCGCATCGCGGACCGGACCCAGGCCGCGGCGGTCGCCGCCCCGGTCGCGGACGACGGACCTGGGGACACGGCACCCGGGTCGCTGGTCGTGCGTGTCCAGACCTCGGGCGAGCCCCGAGCCCTCCCGCTCCAGGTCGAGGCCGCGCTGGTGCGCATCGCCCAGTCGGCCCTGGCCAACGTCGTCCAGCACGCCGCCGCCCGGAACGCCACTCTCAGCCTGACGTTCCTGTCCGACGAGGTCATCCTGGACGTGGTCGACGACGGGCGCGGCTTCGACCCGGACCGACAGCCGCCACCCGACCGGCCCGGCGGGTTCGGCCTCACCGCGATGCGCTCACGTGCACGCGAGCTCGGCGGCTCCCTCACGATCGAGACCAGCCCCGGCGACGGGACCGTCGTCGCCGTGCGCATCCCCGACCACGACGAGGACGAGACGGGGCAGGTCCCGCCCACGAGCGCACCGCAGCACCAGGAGGACCGGTGATCGACGTCGTGCTCACGGACGACCACCCGGTCGTGCGCGCCGGCCTCCGGGCGGTCATCGACAGCGAGCCGGACATGCACGTCGTCGAGGAGTTCAGCACTGCCGAAGCCCTCCTGGCCCACGTCCGCAGCGGCGGACGAGCCGACGTGCTCCTCCTCGACCTCCAGTTCGGCCCCGGCCGCCTGGGTGGCGCGGACGCCACCCGGCAGATCGTCCAGGCCGGTGGCCCACCCGTGCTCATCCTGACGACCTACGGCTCCGACTCCGACATCCTCACGGCCGTCGAAGCCGGAGCGACCGGGTACCTGCTCAAGGACGCCCCCACCGACGAGCTCGCCTCCGCCATCAGGGCCGCAGCGGCCGGATCAGTGACCCTCGGCCCGGCCGTGCAGGCGCGTCTGGTGGACCGCATGCGCCGCCCCGGCATCTCGCTCACGCTGCGCGAGCTCGAGATCCTCCGCATGGTCGCGCTCGGCCGCTCCAACGACGCCATCGCGCGCGAGCTCGTCATCTCCCGCGCCACCGTGAAGTCCCACCTCGCCCACGCCTACGACAAGCTCGGCGTCCAGTCGCGCACCGAAGCGGTCGCCCTCGCACGCGAACGCGGCCTGCTCCCGAGCTGACTCTCCTGTAGGCTCGCGCGCTTCTTGTCGGAGCGGCAGTCGCGTGACCTGCGGGTTCGCAGAGGTCTGTCGGACCCGACTTCGCACGAGAGTGGCGGAGTCTTCAGCGCACGGGAGCGAGAGCGTCCCGAAGGGCCGCCAGGGCGGTGGGTACCGCGGCGTACTAGACGTAGGCGCCCCGCTTCTCGCTGACGACCAGGCCCGCCTCGCGCAGGATCGTCGGGCGGTGGCTCACGGTGGGCTGGCTCCATCAGCAGGCCGCGTGAGCAACACCCGGCTGCGGCACCGTCGTCGCTCTCGGACCGGTTAGCGACCGCGGTGGTCCTCGATCCCGAGGGGTTGACCTTCGAGTCGAGTCGAAGGTCTACCGTCGCTGACATGACGTACCGGATCGCCGAGGTGGCCGAGCTCGTCGGGGTGCCGACCACGACGCTGCGCTACTACGAGGACATCGGCTTGGTGGCGACGCCGACGCGAGGCGCCAACGGCTACCGCACCTACACGGACGAGGACGTGCAGCGGCTGCGGTTCGTCACGGCGACCAAGAACATCGGGATCCCGCTGTCCGACGTCGCCGAGCTGGTGAAGGCCTACGACGTCGAGGACTGCTCCGTGGTCGCGCACCAGGTCGTGGAGATGGTCTCCGAGCGGCTCGCGGAGACCCAGACGCGCATCGGTGAGCTCGTCGCGCTGGCCGCCGACCTGCAGCGGGTCGCGGCCCGACTCGCCGTCGCGCCGGGTGCCGGGCCGTGCGGCCCGAGCTGCCCGTGCGCGACAGCGGCCACGCCGACGTCGACACCCGGTCGCACCTTCGTCGAGCTCACCCGCACGCCGACCCCGCCCGTCGGGTCGCCTGTGGCGTCGATCGCGTGCTCCCTGGACGGTGCGGACGTGCCCGGCCGGGTCGTGGACTGGCAGGCGCTGGTCCCGAGGGCCACGAGCCGGGAGCCGATCACGGGCGGCGTGGCGCTGACCTTTGACGCCTCGCCCGAGCTCGTCGCCGACGTCGCGCGCCTGGCAGCCGCCGAGCAGGACTGCTGCGCCTTCTTCACCTTCACCGTGCGCCTGACCACCGGCCGCGTTCGCCTGGAGGTCCAGGCCCCGCCGGAGGCCGCCGACGTCGTGGCCGCGATGTTCGGCCCGACCGCCTGACCCAGCCCACCGCTCGACAACCCCGGCGAACCCGCCGGGGTTGCGGTACCCCCTGCCCGACAGACCCGAGGAGCACACGATGACCGCACCCGACGACCTGACCACCACCCCGCAGCGCACTCCCGGACGCAAGGGCGTGCTCGCCGGCGCCGGGATCGTGCTGGCCTGCGCGATCGCCTGCTCGCTGCCGCTCATCCTCGCCGGTGGGCTCGCCGCGGGCGTGGGGGCTTTCCTCGCGGGCGGGGAGGGCGTGGCGCTCGGCGTCGTGCTGCTAGTCACCGTGGCCGTGGGTACGGCGATGTGGGTGCGCCGGCGCCGGGCGAAGGCCGCCGCAGCCACGGCCGGCGGTGGGTGCGGGTGCTGACCGACCCCGCGGCCCGATCGCATCGACTCGACAGGAGAACACCGTGCTCACCACGATCACCCGCACCGACCTGCAGGCTGCGCTCGAACGCGACGTCGTCGTGCTCGTCGAGGCGCTGCCCGCCGCGCACTACGACGATGCGCACCTGCCCGGCGCGCTCAATGTCCCCGACCGCCTGACCGCGCAGCTCGCCGAGCACCTCGCGCCCGACCGGGACCGGACCGTCGTCGTGTACTGCTCCGGTCCGGCCTGCGGCCGCTCGAAGGTCACCGCCGCGGCGTTCGCCGCACTCGGCTACACCGACGTGCGGGTCTACCCCGGTGGCAAGGCCGACTGGGCGGGCGCGGGCCTGCGGCTGGACACGGTGCAGCCGGTGCGCTGAGCAGCGAGCCACACTGACCACCATGACACTCGCGCGCTCCCTGCTGCTGTTCGCCGTCGCCGCGCTGGCCGAGATCGGCGGCGCCTGGCTGATCTGGCAGGGCGTACGCGAGCACCGCGGGGTCCTGTGGATCGGCGCCGGCGTCGTCGCCCTCGGCCTCTACGGGTTCGTCGCGACCCTGCAGCCCGACGCGAGCTTCGGGCGCATCCTGGCCGCCTACGGCGGCATCTTCGTCGCCGGGTCCCTGGCCTGGGGCATCCTCGTCGACCGCTTCCAACCCGACCGGTGGGACATCACCGGCGCCGTCATCTGCCTGCTCGGGGTCGCGGTCATCATGTACGCCCCACGTGGATAGACCGGGGCCGGCCGCAGCGTCAGCGTTGCGCAGCCGCCAGTTCGTCAGCGCCCCACGACAGTGCTGTTCAGGCGTGGCTGGCGTGCTCGTGGCGGCGGTGAGCACCTGACTCGAGCTGGAACGTGGAGTGCTCGACAGTGACGGGGAAGTGCTCGGCGATGCACTGCTGCAGGTCGTCGAGCATGCGTGCCGCGTGGCCGTCGCTGAAGCACTCGTCGGCCACGACGACGTGGGCGCTGAGCACCGGCAGCCCGGAGGAGATCAGGGAGGCGTGCAGGTCGTGGACCTCGTCGACGTGGTCGAGTTCGAGCAGGTGGTTGCGCACCTCGTCGAGGTCGAGGCCGGGCGGGGTGGACTCGAGCAGGACGGCGGTGGTCTCGCGCAGCAGCGTGAACGCCCGAGGGACGATCAGCACACCGATGAACAGGCCGGCCACCGCGTCGGCCTGCTGCCAGCCGGTGACGGCGATGACGATCGCGGCGACGATCACGGCGACCGAGCCGAGGGCGTCGTTGAGGACCTCGAGGAACGCGGCGCGCAGGTTGAAGTTCGCGGACCGCTGCCCGGCGAGCACGAGCAGCGAGGCGATGTTGCCGGCGAGGCCGATGACGCCGAAGACCACGAGCTCGGTCGAGGGGATCTGCGGCGGTTCGACCAGGCGTTGGACGCCTTCGATCAGGACGTAGATGCCGACGGCGAGCAGGATCGCGGCCTGGGCGAGGGCGGCCAGGACCTCGGCGCGGCGGTAGCCCCAGGTGCGGCGCGGGGTGGGTGGCCGCAGCGACAGGGACGCGGCGCACAGGGCGAGCAGCAGGCCGCCGGCGTCGGTGAGCATGTGCGCGGTGTCGACGAGCAGCGCGAGGCTGCCGGTGAGCCAGGCTCCGACGGCCTGGGCCAGCAGGATCGTCGCGGTGATCGCGAATGCGATCGCGAGGCGTGCGCGGTGGTCGGGAGCAGCGTGCCCGTGATCGTGTCCCATCAACGACCTTCACCTGGGGTCGGGCGTCGGTGTGGAGCGAGGGTCTGGGGCGTCACGCGGTGCGCTCCTCGGGGACGTGCGGGCGAAGCCGGCCGACAGCGGGCACGAATCGTCCGACCCGCGCGGCGTAGTGGGCGTAGCGCTGGTCGTGGGTGCTCAGCAGGTAGGGCTCTTCGACGGCGCGGACCTGCAGCTGGACCGCCGTGACGAGCGCAACGACGGCGAGGACAGAGAGCGCCGACGGCACCATCAGTGCGAGCCCCGTCAGCGCGGTCACCATCGCGGTGAAGATCGGGTTGCGCACGAGCGCGAACACGCCGCCGGTCACCAGGTCGGTGCGTTCGTGAGCGTCGACGCCGATCCGCCAGGACCGGCCCATCGCGCTCTGGGAGAGCACCACGCCCGCGAAGCTGGCGACGGTAACGGCCAGCCCGACGATCGGGACCCAGGTCGCGACGGCGAGCGTCACGTCGCCGGTGAGCTCGAGCACCGGGGCGAGTGCCGCGAGGACCAGGGCGACGACGAACAGCACGCCGCCCCACCACGGGGCAGATCCTGGTGCCCCGCTGATCCCGCGGAAGCCCGCTGAGCCCGTGCCGCGGCGCTGCTGCCAGCTGCGCCACCCGAAGATCACGGCGCAGCCCACCGCGTAGAGCGGCAGGGCGACTGCCGCCGCGGTGTCCGGGCTCATCGGGAACCGCCGTCCTTGTCGTCCGGGCCGCAGCAGCCGTCGTCACAGTGCGCGTCCTGGTCGCCGGTCAGCTGCGCCAGCGGCGTGCAGCACGCCTCGCCCTTCCACGCCTCGAGCCCTTCACGGACCGCGAAGCCCGCGATCACGACCGCGGCGAGCGGGTCCGCCCACCACCAGCCGAGCGTGCTGTTGAGCACCAGCCCGATCAGGAGCACCGCCGAGAGGTAGGAGCAGATGAGCGTCTGCTTGGAGTCGGCGATCGCGGAGGCTGAGCCGAGCTCGCGGCCGGTGCGGCGCTCGAAAAAGGACAGCGCCGGCATGACCGCAAGGCTCACCGCGGCCAGCACGATCCCGACCGTCGAGTGGTCGGGCTCAGCTCCACCCAGGACCGTGCGCACGGCGTCCACGGTCACGAAGAGCGCCAGGCCGAAGAACGAAAGCGCGATCGCCCGCATCGCGACCTTCTCGCGCGACTCGGGGTTCGGCGCGGCGAACTGCCAGGCGACCGCCGCGGCGGAGAGCACCTCGACGACCGAGTCCAGACCGAAGCCGATCAGCGCAGCGGACGAGGCGGCACGCCCCGCCGCGATCGCGATCACCGCCTCGACGACGTTGTAGGAGATCGTGGCCGCGACCACCCAACGGATGCGCTGCTGCAGCACCGCCCGGCGGGCGGCATCCAGCGGCCGCGGACCGATCGACAGGGTGCTCATGCCCCGCTCCGGTCCGCGGCACCTGTGCCGTATGTCGGGCACAGCGTGACCGCGTCCCCGGTGAGGGCGAGCAGCCGCTCGGCGGCGCTCAGCAGGTCCATCAACGCCTCAGGATGGTTCAGCACGAACATCGACGCCCGCCCCTGCGGTCGCGAGGTGACGAGGCCGCAGTCACGCAGGCACGCCAGATGCTTGGAGACGGTGGACTGTGCGAGCCCGAGGTGCTCGGTGAGGTCGACGACGCGGTGCTCGCCAAGGGCCAGGTGACGAAGGATGGTCAGCCGAGAAGGGTCGCTGAACCCGTGGAACAGACACGCTGCGGCTTCCAGTGCCAGGGCTTCGTCGACACCGTCCACATCGCCAGAGACCGTTGGTATCGTCATGCGGCGATGTTAGCGCTCCTGTCGGCGCGGAGACAACGGGTCCGGCTCGTAGCGCCGTCCGGTCGTGGCGCGGTGGTTCGTACACCGAGGTGAGCGGGCCCGATCGTCAAGCCCGCATCGTGCCGGTCAGCCGAGCTCGCGCTCCGGGTCCGGAAGGCTGGGTCTTCAACTCCGAGCTCGTCGAGAAGGTGGTGGACCTTGCGTTCGATCTCGTCGCGGACCCGGCGTCGTCGAGGTCGAGGTCGGCGGGGTCGTCGAGCTGCCAGTCCTCGTAGCGCTTGCCGGGGAAGCGCGGGCAGGCGTCGTCGCAGCCCACGGTGACCGAGACGTCGGCGGCGCGGACGATCTCGTCGGTCCAGGGCCTGGGGTACTCGCGGGAGATGTCGATGCCGCGCTCGGCCATCGCGGTGACCGCGGTGGGGTGGATCTGCTCGCCGGGTTCGGAGCCACCGGACCACCCCGGCGCCCAGGCGTCGGGCGACGGACGGGTGTGGTGGAGCTTCATCTCCACTGGCGCCCGCGGTGCACCGACGCCCGTGGGAATGTTCGGCGCCGGCGAGAAGTTGAGCCGGACAGACTCAAGTTTGCTGGGTTGAGCTTGCGAGTCCCGGGGGCCCGGGTGCAAGGTTGAGCGCAGCGGACTCAAGAGCGTCCAGAGCATCTGCACCACGATCGAAAGAAGGCACCACACATGGCACGAGCAGTCGGCATCGACCTGGGCACGACGAACTCCGTCGTCGCCGTCCTCGAGGGTGGCGAGCCCACGGTCATCGCCAACGCGGAGGGGTCGCGCACGACTCCGTCGGTCGTGGCGTTCTCCAAGACCGGCGAGGTCCTCGTCGGCGAGATCGCCAAGCGCCAGGCCGTCACCAACGTCGACCGCACCATCACGTCCGTCAAGCGCCACATGGGCACGGACTGGACGGTGGACGTCGACGACAAGAAGTACACGCCGCAGGAGATCTCCGCGCGTGTGCTCGGCAAGCTCAAGCGGGACGCCGAGGCGTACCTGGGTGAGCCCGTCACGGAGGCCGTCATCACGGTCCCGGCGTACTTCAACGACGCCGAGCGTCAGGCGACGAAGGACGCGGGCGCCATCGCGGGCCTCAACGTCCTGCGCATCATCAACGAGCCCACGGCGGCCGCGCTCGCGTACGGCCTGGAGAAGGGCAAGGAGGACGAGCTCATCCTCGTCTTCGACCTCGGTGGTGGCACGTTCGACGTGTCCCTCCTGGAGGTCGGCAAGGACGACGACGGCTTCTCGACGATCGAGGTCCGCGCGACGTCCGGTGACAACCGGCTCGGTGGTGACGACTGGGACAACCGGATCGTCGACTTCCTCGTCGCCGAGGTGAAGAACTCCTCGGGCGTCGACCTGTCGAAGGACAAGATCGCGCTGCAGCGTCTGCGTGAGGCGGCGGAGCAGGCCAAGAAGGAGCTCTCGTCGGCCACCAGCACCAACATCTCGCTGCAGTACCTGTCGATGAGCGAGAACGGCCCGATCCACCTGGACACCAAGCTCACGCGGGCGAAGTTCCAGGAGATGACGAAGGACCTGCTGGACCGCACCAAGGCGCCGTTCCACTCGGTCATCCGCGACGCGGGCATCAAGCTGTCGGACATCGACCACGTGGTGCTCGTCGGCGGCTCGACCCGTATGCCCGCGGTCACCGAGGTCGTCACGGAGCTGACGGGTGGGCGTGAGCCCAACAAGGGCGTGAACCCCGACGAGGTCGTCGCCGTGGGTGCCGCGCTGCAGGCCGGTGTCATGAAGGGCGACCGCAAGGACGTCCTGCTGATCGACGTCACCCCGCTGAGCCTCGGCATCGAGACCAAGGGCGGCGTGATGACCAAGCTCATCGAGCGCAACACGGCCATCCCGACGAAGCGCAGCGAGATCTTCTCGACGGCCGAGGACAACCAGCCGTCGGTGCTGATCCAGGTGTTCCAGGGCGAGCGTGAGTTCGCGCGGGACAACAAGCCGCTGGGCACCTTCGAGCTGACCGGCATCGCGCCGGCGCCGCGCGGCGTCCCGCAGATCGAGGTCACGTTCGACATCGACGCGAACGGCATCGTGCACGTGTCCGCGAAGGACCGTGGCACGGGCAAGGAGCAGTCGATGACGATCACCGGCGGCTCGGCCCTCCCCAAGGAGGACATCGAGCGCATGGTGCGCGAGGCCGAGGAGCACGCCGCCGAGGACAAGAAGCGCCGCGAGGACGCCGAGGCCCGCAACTCCGCCGAGCAGCTCGTCTACTCCACGGAGAAGCTGCTCGTCGACAACGCGGACAAGCTGCCCGAGGACGTCAAGACCGAGGTCCAGGAGAAGGTCGACGACCTCAAGAAGTCGCTCGAGGGCACGGACGCCGACGACGTGAAGGCCAAGACGACCGCGCTGTCGACCGCCGCGCAGAAGATCGGCGAGGCGATCTACAGCCAGGCGCAGGCCGAGACCCCGGCGGACGCCCCCGCGGGTGACTCCGACGCGTCGTCCGACGACGACGTGGTCGACGCCGAGATCGTCGACGACGAGGACGACAAGAAGTGACGGACCAGCCGACGACCCCCGGGCCCGAGCAGGGCCCGGGGGGCGGTTCCGACGAGGAGACGCCCCGCTTCACGGACAAGCGCCGCATCGACCCGGAGACCGGTCAGGTGCGTCAGCCGACGCCCGAGGAGGCCGTGATCGCCGAGGCCGAGGCCGCGGCGGCTGCGGGTTCCGGCGAGCAGTCGGATGCGCAGAGGCTCGCCGAGGAGCGGCTCGAGGAGCTGCAGCGCGCCAACGCGGCGTACTACAACCTCGAGCAGCAGTACTCGGCGTACGTGAAGCGTTCGAAGGCCGACGCGCTGGCCGCGCACGACCGTGGGGTCGCCGCGGTCGCGGAAGCCCTCATCCCGGTGCTCGACGACATCGAGCTGGCCCGCCAGCACGGTGACCTCGCCGAGGGCCCGTTCGCGTCCATCGCGGAGAAGCTCGAGGCCACCCTCGGGCGCTTCGGGGTCGAACGCTACGGGCAGGCGGGCGACGAGTTCGACCCCGCGATGCACGAGGCGCTCATGCACTCGCACTCGGCCGACGTCACGACGTCGACCGTGCAGACGGTGCTGCAGCCGGGCTACCGCACGAAGGACCGCATCCTGCGGGCCACGCGCGTCGCCGTCGTGGACCCGGAGGGGTGACCAGGACGACGACGAGCACGACGACGACGAGCACGACGACGACGAGGAGGGAGGCGCCGTGACCGGGCAGGACTGGCTCGAGAAGGACTTCTACGCGGTTCTCGGCGTCCCCAAGGACGCCGATGCGGCGACGATCAAGAAGGCGTACCGCAAGCTGGCGCGCGAGAAGCACCCGGACCACAACCCGGGGGACGCGAAGGCCGAGTCGGAGTTCAAGGACATCGGCGAGGCGTACTCGGTGCTCTCGGACCCCGAGCAGCGGCAGCAGTACGACCAGATCCGCGCCATGACGGGCGGTGCCCGCTTCACGTCCGGCGGCCGTGGGGCCGGTGGCTTCGAGGACATCCTCGGGGGCATGTTCGGCGCCGGGGCGCCGGGCGGCGGCAGCACCCGCGTCCGGTACTCGACCGGCGGCGGCGGTGGCTTCGAGGACATCCTCGGCGGGATGTTCGGGGGCGGGTTCCAGCGGGGCCCGCAGCCGGGCGTCGACCTGTCCGCGGCGGTCGAGCTGCCGTTCCGGCAGGCCGTCGAGGGGTCGACCGTCTCGCTGCAGGTCGAGAACCGCACGGTCAACGCGCGGATCCCGGCCGGCGTGCGCGACGGGCAGAAGATCCGGCTGCGCGGCAAGGGGCGTCCGGGCGAGCCCGGCGCTCCCGCGGGCGACCTCGTCGTGACCGTGCACGTCAAGCCGCACCCGGTGTTCTCGCTCGACGGGCGCAACCTCAAGATCACCGTCCCGATCGCGTTCGACGAGGCCGCGCTCGGTGCGACCGTCGAGGTCCCGACGCTCAACGGCGACACGGTGAAGGTCAAGGTGCCCGCGGGCACGCCGTCGGGCCGGACGCTGCGCGTCAAGGGCCGCGGGGTGCCGGGCAAGGACGCGAAGTCGAGCGGCGACCTCCTGGTGACCGTGCAGGTCGTGGTCCCGCAGCGGCTGTCCGACGCGGCACGCCAGGCGGTGCAGGCCTTCGGCATCGCGACGAGCGGCGAGGACGTCCGCGCGACCCTGATGGACCAGGCCCGCCGTTGAGTCCCTCCACCGAGCGCGGTAGATCCACCGCGAGCGCGGCGCTGCAGAGCCCGCGTTCGCGGTGGATCTACCGCGCTCGCGTGGTCGGGGACCGTGCGGGCGGAGGGCGCGGGTGCGAGGGGGTGCGATGAACGAGGACACGCCCGTGTTCGTCATCTCGCGGGCCGCCGAGCTCGCGGGCATGCACCCGCAGACCCTGCGCCAGTACGACCGGATCGGGCTCGTGTCGCCGCGGCGCACCGCGGGCCGCGGGCGGCGGTACTCGATGCGTGACGTCGTCACGCTGCGCACCATCCAGCGGCTCTCGCAGGACGAGGGCATCAACCTCGCGGGGATCAAGCGGATCCTCGAGCTCGAGATGCAGGTCGAGCGGCTCGAGCGCCAGGTCGACCACCTGCGCTCGCTCATCGAGCCCGGTCGCCGGGTCTTCACGGCCGACCCGCGCGGTGACGTGGTGGCCACCCGCCGCGCCCCACGCACGCCGCGCGTCGCCCAGCCGCCGCGGGCGATCACCGCGTCGACCGCCGCGGTCGTGCTGTGGCGCCCGACGCAGGGCGACGACTGACGTACCCGGCGGTCGTGCCCTGCGGCACGGCAGGATGCTCGCGTGAGCACCGCGCTGGGCATCGATGTCGGGACGACGCACACCAAGGTCGCGCTCGTCGACGTCGACGCACCGCGCACGCTCGCGTGCGCGTCCGCGCCCACCCCGCCGCCCGCTGACCTGCTCGCGCTCGTCGCGGACCTCACGCGCCGCGTGCTCGCGCAGGTGCCGTCAGCGCCCGTCCCCGGGGCGATCGGCGTCGCGTCGATGGCGGAGACGGGCGTCCCGGTCGGTCCCGACGACGAGCCGCGCGGCGACTGGCTGCGCTGGGACGGCCGACGCGCAGGGCGCCAGGCCGACGAGCTCGCGGCACGACTGGGCCGCGCGGAGCTGTTCGCCGCGACCGGGGTGCGCGCCTCGGCGAAGGTCCCGCTGGCGACGTGGGCGTGGCTGCGCGACGTCGCGTCCGGTCGTGGCGCGGGCGGCCCCGCGGGCGCCCGCGGTCCGACGAGCGCCGTCGACCTGGCGGGTGCCGCGCAGATGCCGAGCGCCCCGGCGGGCGCGATCGGGTCGCTGCACCGGGGTGGTCGTTGGGCGGGCGCGGCGGACCTCGTCGTGCTGGGCCTGGCCGGGCGGCTCGTCACCGACCACACGCTCGCCGGGCGCACCATGGCGTACCGGCTGGGCGACGCGCTGCCGGCCGGCGACGGTCTCCCCGCGGGGCTGCCCGCGGCGTTCGACGCCGATCTGCTGGCCGAGGTGGGCCTCGCGCCGCACCAGGTCCCGCACGTGCTGCGGCCGGGTGAGACGGTCCCGCTGCGCCGCGGTCCGCTCACCGAGGCGGGGCTGCTCGCGGGCACACCCGTGACGGTCGCGGGCCACGACCACGCCGTCGGCGCGTTCGCGGCGGGCGTGCGCGAGCCGGGCGACGCCGCGGACTCCGTCGGGACGACGGAGGTGGTGTGCACGGTGCTGACGTCCGACCCCGATCCGGGTCCGGTCGCGCAGGCTGGGATGAGCCTGGTGCGCACGGTCCGCGGCGACCGACCCGCCCTCGTCGCCGGCTCGTCGAGTGCGGGCGGCGCCGTCGCCGCCTGGCTCGCCCCGCTCGCGCCGGACGACGAGCGCGCCGCACTGCTCGAACGGGCGTCGGGCGTCGACGACGCGCTCGTGGCGCTGCTCGTCGGCGAGGGCCACCCCGCGGGCGGCGGGAGCGGGGCCGACGAGGCGTTCGTCGTGCTGCCCTACGTGCTCGGGCGGCAGACGCCCGCGCCGGACGCGTCCGCGACGCTCCGCGCGGTGGGTGCCGTGCCCGCGGACCCGGTCGACGCGCTGCGGGGCGTGCTGCTCGGCGCGGCGCTGCAGGCGCGCTGGATGCTCGACGCGCAGGCCGCGCTCGCGGGCCGGGTGCCCGCCCAGGTCCGGGCGCTCGGCCGGCCGATGCTCGTGAACCCCGCGTGGGCGGCGCTCAAGCGCTGGTGCTCGCCCGCGCCGCTGGACGTCGTCGCCGACGAGGAGGCGGTCGCCGCGGGTGCCGCGCTGCTCGCGGCCGAGCGCGCAGGGCTCGTCGGCCCGGCCCCGGCGCTCCCGGTCCTGCCGACCCCGCCCGACGACCTCGCGCCCGACCCCGCGGCCGTCGACCGCCGCCTGCAGGCGTTCGTCGCCGCAGCCCGCGCGACGTCCTGACCGGGACGCGCTCGCCCGTGCAGCGTCGCGACCGGCGGGCGTCAGGCGGTGGCGGCGGCCGCGAACGTGCGGCGGTAGTCGGACGGGCTCACGCCGACGAGGCGGTGGAAGTGCAGCCGCATGTTCGCGGCGGTCCCGAGCCCGCACTCCTGCGCGACGCGGTCCGTGCCCCACGCGGTGCGTTCGAGCAGCTCGCGCGCGCGGTCGACGCGCGCCGCGGTGAGCCAGCGCAGCGGTGACGCCCCCGTCTCCGCGGCGAACGCGCGCGCGAGCGTGCGCTGCGACAGGCGCGCGTGCCGGGCCAGGTCGGCGACGGTCAGCGGCTCGTGCAGGTGGTCGAGCGCCCACGCGCGCGTCGCCGCGAGCGAGGTCGCGGTGTGCGGCGAGGTGGTCCGCGCGATGAACTGCGCCTGCCCGCCGTCGCGGTGCGGGGCCGCGACGATCGCGCGCGCGACATGGTTGGCGACGGCCGCGCCGAGGTCGGTGCGGATCAGGTGCAGGCACGCGTCGATGCCGGACGCGACGCCCGCCGAGGTCAGCACGTCGCCCTCGTCGACGAACAGCACGTCGGGGTCGACGCGCACGCGCGGGTACTGCGCCGCGAGGCGGTCGGCGTACGCCCAGTGCGTGGTCGCGCGACGCCCGTCGAGCAGACCCGCGGCGGCGAGCGCGAACGCCCCGACGCAGATCGAGACGATGCGGGCGCCGCGGGCGTGCGCGGTGCGCAGCGCGTCGAGCACGTCGTCGGGCGGGGGCTGCCCGATCGTGTCGTAGGCGGGCACGATCACGGTGTCCGCGGCGACGACGTGCTCGAGCCCCGCCTGCGCGACGACCGGGAAGCCGCCCGTGGTGGCGACGGGTCCGGGCCGGCGGCCGCACAGCGTGACGCGGTAGTGCTCTGCGGTGCGGCTGAGGAGCACCTGGAACGGGATGCCGACCTCCATCGGCAGCGCCTCGGGCAGAGCGAGGACCGCGACGTCCCGCTCGCGCCGGGCCTCGGGCACGGGCGCGGGCAGCGGCGGTTCGACGAGCGGGGCGGTGCTCGGCCTCATGGCAAGAATCTAGCGCACAGTGGCAATCCTGCCGCTCGTCGGTCGGGCGCCAGGCCACCAGGGTGGACGCGTGACCTCGTCAGACGCCCTCGCCCGCCCGCTCGTCGGCCCGCGCGTCGACGGCCCGCGCCTCACCCGCAGGCTCGTCCCCGCGCAGTCGCTCTACACGTTCGGCATCTCGATCGACCTCACCCTCACCGGGATCGTCGGCGCGCACCTCGCCCCCACGCGCGCCCTCGCGACGCTCCCGTTCAGCCTCATGCCGGTGGTCGCGGCGGCCTCGACCTTCGCGCTCTCGCGGTGGATCGGGCGCAGCGGCTACCGGCGCGTGTTCGCGACCGCGCCGCTCGCCGCCGTCGCCGCGGGCCTCGTCTCGGCGTACGCGGTGCACGTCGGCTCGTTCGCGCTGTTCTGCCTCGGCACGGCGCTCGTCGGCGTGTACCAGGCAGGCGCCGGGTACTACCGGTACGCGGTCGCCGAGGCGAACCCGGCCGAGCGGGCGCGCGCGATCACGACGCTGCTCGCGGGCGGTCTGCTCGCGGCGCTCGTCGGACCGTTCCTCGCCACCTCCGTGCGCGACCTGGGACCCACCCCGCACGTCGCGTCGTACCTGCTGGTGGCCGCGTTCGCGGCGCTCGCGGTGGTGTGGAACGCGCGTCTGCCGCGCGACCTCGCGCACCTGACCGGGCCGGGTGCGGCCCACGACGACGCGCCGGCGGCCGCGCCGCGCTCGCGGCGCGAGCTGTGGACGCAGCCGGTCCTCGTGCTCGGCGTGCTGGCCACGGCGCTCGCCGCCGCCGCGATGAGCTCGCTCATGACGGCCGGACCGGTCGCGGGCATGGACATGGGCCACACCGAGAACCAGGCGGCGTTCTCCGTGCAGCTGCACATGATCGGCATGTACGCGCCCGGGCTGCTGGTCGCGCGGTGGATCGGGCGGCTCGGAGAGCGCAGGGTCGCGCTGCTCGGGGCGCTCGTGCTCGGCGCCGCCGGCCTCGCGACGCTGCGACCCGAGACCGTTTCGTTCGTCGTCGCGATGACGCTCGCGGGCGTCGGGTGGAACCTCGCGGGCAGCGGCGGTGCCGCGATGGTCGCGGCCTCCTACCGACCCGCCGAGCGCGGCCGGGTGCAGCCGGTCGCCGAGCTCGTCGCGACCGTCGCGGCGGTGGTCGGGTCGCTCGGCGCGGGCCTCGCGACGACCGCGACGGGCTGGCCGGTGCTCGGGGTCGCCGTGGCGGCCGCGTCGGCGGTCGTCGTGCTGGCGCTGGTCCGGCCCCTGCCCGTGCGGCCTCGTCGGGCCGGGCGTGACTCGGGTGGGGGTGGCGTGGGTTAGGTTGCACGTCGGGGACGGCCGACGAGGAGGTGCAGCCCGATGTCCGACGCTGTGCCGTCGACCGACCTGCTCGCACCCGGTGAGCCCGTCGACCTCGACAACTGCGCGCGTGAGCCCATCCACGTGCCCGGGTCCGTCCAGCCGCACGGAGTGCTGCTCGCGGTCACCGAGCCGGACCTCGTGGTGGAGCACGTGTCCGCGAACGTCGCCGACCTGCTCGGTCGCAGCGTCGACGACGCGCTCGGGTCGGACCTCGACACGCTGCTCGGAGCCGAGCCGGCCGAGCAGGTGCGGGCGCACCTGCGCACGTTCGGCAACCTCCGGCAGCGCAACCCGGTCGTCATCGTCGCCAGCACGCCGGCCGGACCGCTCGAGGTCGACGCGGTGCTGCACCGCGTGGTCGTCGGCGAACGCACCCTGCTCGTCGTCGAGCTCGAGGCGTCCACCGGCCCGCGGCCGTTCTCGTTCCCGAACACCTACCAGGCGGTGCGCGACGCGCTCGAACGCCTCAACGAGAGCCGCACGCTCCCCGAGCTGTACGACGTCGCCGCGCAGGAGGTGCGCGCGCTGACCGGGTTCGACCGCGTGATGATCTACCGGTTCGACGCCGAGTACAACGGTGAGGTCGTCGCCGAGGCGAAGCGCGCCGACCTCAACTCGTTCCTCGGGCTGCACTACCCCGCCTCGGACATCCCGCCGCAGGCCCGCGCGCTGTACGAGAAGAACTGGATCCGGCTCATCGCCGACGTCGGGTACGCCCCGGCGCCGCTCGTGCCCGGGATCGACGGCGCGACCGGGCAGCCGCTCGACCTCACGCACTCGGTGCTGCGCAGCGTCTCGCCGATCCACCTCGAGTACCTCGGCAACATGGGCGTCGCGGCATCCATGTCGATCTCGTTGCTGCGCGACGGCCGGCTGTGGGGACTGGTCGCGTGCCACCACTACTCCGGCCCGCACCACCCGCCGTACGGCGTGCGGGCCGCCGCCGAGTTCCTCGGGTCCTCGCTGTCGCTGCGCCTCGTGGCGCGCGCCGAGGAGGACGAGCTGCAGGCCGCGCTCGCGGCCGAGTCGACGCTCGTGCGCCTGCTCATCGCGTCGCGCGACGCGTCGCGCACGCTCGGGGACACGCTCGTCGGGCGGACCGAGTCCGGGGTGTCGCTGCTCGAGCTCGTGCCCGCACAGGGTGTCGTCGTGCTCGGCGACGACGCGTGGAGCGTCGACGGCGTCGTGCCGGACGACCCCACGCCGCTGCGGGCGTGGCTCGCCGCGCAGCCCGAGGACGTCGTGTCCCGCACCGAGCTCGCCGTGCAGGAGCCCGCGCTCGCCGCCGCGCTGCCCGGAGTCGCGGGGCTGCTCGCGGTCCGGATGCCGGAGGACCGCGCGATCGTGTGGCTGCGGCACGAGGCCGTGCGCGACGTCTCGTGGGGCGGCGACCCGCACAACAAGGCCATCGCGCGCCGCGAGGGCGACGAGGTGCGGCTCAGCCCGCGCAAGTCGTTCGAGAAGTGGACCGAGACGGTGCGCGGCACGAGCGCTCCGTGGACGCCGCAGGAGCTGCGCTCCGTCACCGACCTGCGGCGCCGCCTGCTCGAGACGCTCCTGCTGCGCACCCGCTGGGCGCTCGGTGCGGCCGAGACCGTGCAGCGCTCGCTCCTGCCCGCCGCCCTCCCGCACGTCGACGGGTGGCAGCTGCACGCGCGCTACGCACCGGCGCCCGGCGGCCAGGTCGGCGGCGACTGGTACGACGCGATCGAGCTGCCCGACGGGCGGATCGCGGTCGTCGTCGGCGACGTCGCCGGTCACGGGCTGTCCGCCGCCGCCGCGATGGGTCAGCTGCGCAACTCGCTGCGTGCGTTCCTGCTGCGCGGCGACGGCCCCGCCGACGCGCTGCGCTGGACCGACGTGGTCGCCCGCCGCACCATGGCGACCGACATGGCGACGGTCGTCGTCGCGGCCGTCGACCCCGCCTCGGGCGAGGTCGAGGTCTCGATCGCGGGCCACCCGCGCCCGCTCGTGCTCGACGCCGTGGGGGGTGCCGAGCTGCTGGACGTCACCGTGGACCGGCCGGTCGGCGTCGGGTCGGGTGAGCCGCCCACGCACCACTTCCAGATCGAGCCCGGCGGTGGGGTCGTGCTCTACACGGACGGTCTCGTCGACTCCCGCTCGACGAACCTGCGCGCCGGGCTCGCCCGCCTCGTCGGGGCGTTCACGCGCGAGGACCCCACGGTCCCGGTCGACATCGACGACGTGATCCGCGCGTGCAGCGACCCGTCGTCGGTCGACGACGTCACCCTGCTCCTCCTCTGCCGCGACGCCGACTGACCCCGACGCCTCCTGCCTGACCCGGTCCGTGTCAGCGGCGTGCGGGGCGTGTCGGTGGGGTGTCAGGGGCGTGTCGGCCGAGGCCGTCAGGGTGGCGGCATGACGACAGACCTGGTGATCGAGGCCGAAGGCCTGGTGAAGCACTACGGCGAGACGAAGGCGCTGCAAGGCGTCGACCTCGTCGTCCCCCGGGGCACCGTGCTCGGTGTGCTCGGACCGAACGGCGCCGGCAAGACGACGACCGTGCGCATCCTGTCCACGCTGCTCGACCCGGACGCGGGCACGGCCCGCATCAACGGTCTCGACGTCGTGCGCGACGCCGAGAAGGTCCGGCACATGATCGGTCTGACCGGCCAGTACGCGTCGGTCGACGAGGACCTCACGGGCCGGCAGAACCTCGTGCTGTTCGGCACGCTGCTCGAGCTCGGCCGCGCCGGAGCGCGAGCCCGCGCCGCCGAGCTGCTCGAGTGGTTCGACCTCGCGGACGCCGCCGACCGGCCCGCGAAGACGTACTCCGGCGGCATGCGCCGCCGCCTCGACCTGGCCGCGAGCCTCGTCGGCCGGCCGGACGTGATCTTCCTCGACGAGCCGACCACGGGCCTCGACCCCGCCAAGCGCGAGGCGATGTGGGACGTGGTGCGCTCGCTCGTCACCGACGGCTCGACGGTGCTGCTGACGACGCAGTACCTGGAGGAGGCCGACGCGCTGGCCGACGAGATCACGGTCGTCGACCACGGCCGCGTGATCGCGCACGACACCCCCGACGGGCTCAAGCGGATCGTCGGCGGCCAGACGCTCGAGGTGCGTCCGGCGGACCCGAGCCGCCTGCCGGAGACCGCGCAGATCCTCTCGCAGGTCAGCACGGGTGCCGCGGCCGACGAGATCCGCAAGGGGATGCTCGCGGTCCCGGTGGCCGGTGACGCGGCCCTCACCGAGACGGTCGCGCGGCTGGGTGCCGCGGGCATCGCGGTCACGGAGCTCTCGCTGCACCTGCCGAGCCTCGACGAGGTCTTCTTCAGCCTGACCGGCCACACGGCGGACGACGGGTCCGCCACCGGCCCGGACGCGACCAGCAAGGAGGTGGCGGCATGACCACCACGACGCTCGGACCGACGACCACCGACCGCACCCCGCGCGTGCCGGCCGCCGCAGCTGCGCGCCGACCGTTCCCGCTGGTCCGGCACTCGGCGGCGCTCACCAAGCGCTCGCTCATCAAGACGTGGCGCACGCCCGAGGCGCTGATCGACGTCACGCTGCAGCCGATCATCTTCCTGGCGATCTTCGCGACGATCTTCGGCAACGCGGTCGCGGGGAGCACGGAGGACTACCTGCAGTTCCTGCTGCCGGGCATCCTCGGCCAGACGATCGCGATGGGCGCGATCGCGATCGGCGTGAACCTCAACACCGACATGGAGAAGGGGATCTTCGACCGCTTCAAGTCCCTGCCGATCCCGCGGTCGGCGCCGCTGCTCGGCGCGGTGCTCGGCGACGTGGTGCGGTACGTGATCGTCGCGGTCGTCACGATCGCGACGGGTTACGCGATGGGCTTCCGGATCGCGACGAGCCCGCTCGAGGCGGTCGCGGGCTGCCTGCTCGCCGTGCTGTTCGCGGTGTGCCTGTCGTGGGTCAGCGTGTGGGTCGGGATGGTCGTGCGCACGTCCGGTGCGGTGCAGGGCGTGATGTTCCTGCTGGTCATGCCGCTGTCGTTCGGCTCGAACGTGTTCGTGCAGACCGACGACCTGCCGACGTGGATGCAGGGCTTCGTCGACGTCAACCCGCTGACGCACCTCGTCGACTCCATGCGCGGCCTGTTCCTCGGCCTGCCGGTCGGCGACCACGTGTGGTGGACGCTCGCGTGGTGCGTCGGCCTGGTCGCGGTGTTCATGCCGCTGGCGCTGCGGGCGTACCGCCGCAAGGTCTGACGACGGGACGAGAGCCCGCGCTCACTCGGCGCGGGCTCTCGTCATCCGTGCGCGCGGGCCCGCGTGCTCGACGAACGGCCTCAGCGCGGCGCCGCAAGACCCAGGAGCGGGAGCGACAGGGCGAGGATCGCCCGGCTGACCTCGGACGCCGGCCGCGGGCGCAGCTCGTCGGCGCGGGCCCGCCCGCGAGCCCCCGCGAGCTCGCTCGCGAGCGACCGGCCGTGCCCGACCAGCAGCGCGATGCTCGACACGCTCGCGCCCATCCGGGTGCCGAGCGCCCACAGCTCGATCGCGGTCTCGTCGTCGTCGCCGCGCCACGCGAGCAGCTCGGCGCACCCGAGCGCGAACGCACCCACGACGGGCATGTCGCCCAGGTCGAGCAGGTCGGCGGCCGCGGCGGTCAGCGCGGCGACGACACCGGCGTCGACCCTCGCGCGGCGGCCGGCGTCGGTGTCGTCGAGCGCCGCCTGCAGCAGCACGACGACCGCCGACGTGCGCAGGACGATGCGCGCCTGCGGCGCGGACGACTCGTCGTCGGTGACCATCCGCACGGCGCGCATCGCGTGGTCCACCGCGGTCCCGCGGTCCGCGTCGCCCAGCGCGACCATCGCGAGCCCGAGGTAGGCCTGCGCGCGGTCCATGGGCTCCGCACGAGACGAGGAGACGACGTCGTGCAGGGCCGCGAGCCCGTCGTGATCACCCTCGGCGGCGCGCTGCACATCGAGCAGGACCCGCAGGCTGCGCGCGTCCTGCACGGCGCCGACGAGCTCGAGATGGTGCACGCTGCGCTCGAGCCACATGACGGCGTCGTCGCCACCACCGTGGGCGGCCGACCACTGCGCGACGCCCTGGGCCGCCATGCCCATGCCCCAGTGGTCCCCGAGGTGCTCGAACAGCGCGAACGCCTCATGCGCGTCCTGCACGGACCCGGCCGGCTCGCCGCTGTTCTCCCGCACCGCTGCGCGCAGGAACAGCCCGAGCGCGCGCGTGTGCTCGTCGTCGTGCCCGGCGAGCACCTCGGCGGAGCGCTCGAGGGCCTCGAGGTCGTTCGACGCGAGCGTGGGCACGGCCTGGGCGAGCGCGGCGGCGCCCGGGCTGATCTCGTCGGCCTGCTCACGCATCAGCCGGCGCAGCACCCGCCCGGCGAGCGAGGGCAGGCGCAAGGTCGAGGTGATGCCACCGTTGACCGCGGTCTGCAGCATGACGGACGTGGCGAGGTCGCCGTGCGGGAGCGGCCGCCCGGACGCCGCGCCGACGAACAGCGCGGAGCGCCGGCGGGCGGCGGGGTCGTCCACGTGCACGAGCCGCGACGCCCACGTCACGACCTCCACGTGCATGCCCCGGACCGTCCACCACTGGAACAGCGCGGCCGCGACCTGCACGGCGGAGGGCTCCTCGTCGTGCTCGAGCGCCCAGCGCAGCGCCGCGACCAGCGACTCCTGCTCGTCGGAGCACCGCGCGAGGGCCGCGAGCTGCCCCGGCCCGAACATGCGGTCCGCGAGGTCGACGGCTTCGCGCGTGGCCCACGCGACGAGCCCGGCCATGGCGTCGTCGCGGTGCCCCGAGGCCTCGAGCCGGGCGTCGCCGTACTCCCGGACGGTCTCGAGCATGCGGTACCGCGCGGGGCCGGAGCCGGTGTCGTCGAGCACGAGCAGGGACTGGTCGACGAGGTCCGCGAGCCCGCGGCGCGCGTCCGGCACCCCGGCGATGCTCGCGGCGAGCGCGGCGGTGAACGAGCCCGGCACCACGGCGAGCCGTTCGAGCAGCGCGCGTTCGTCGTCGGGCAGCAGGTCGCGGCTCCAGTCGACGAGCGCCCACAGGCTCGCGTGCCGCTCGGGCAGGCCGCGCAGCGCGTCGTCGAGGAGCGTGAACCGGTCGGTGAGGCCGTCGAGCAGGTCCTGCACGGGCATCGAGCGCAGCCGCGCCGCGGCGAGCTCGAGCGCGAGCGGCAGGTTGTCGAGGCGGTGGCACAGCGCGAGCGCCTGCTCGTCGTCCCACACCATCCCGGGCCGCGCGGCCTGGGCGCGCGCCCGCAGGAGCGCGAGGGCGTCGTCGTCGGGCAGCGCGAGCAGGCGGTGCACGCGTTCGCCGACGAGGCCCAGCGGCGCGCGTGAGGTCGCCAGGACCGTGACGTCGGGCGGGACCACCTCGAGCAGGTCCGCGACGACGCTCGCGGCCTCGGCGAGCACGTGCTCGCAGTTGTCGAGCACGACGAGCCCGCTCAGGTTCTGCGCCGCGGCGCGCAGGCGGTCGCGCCGCGGCAGGACGCGTCGCTCGGCGTTGACCTCGGGGAGCGTGGGGACGGTCTCGGAACCACCGAGCTCACCGAGCACGGCGGGCAGCACGTCGTCGGCGGACCGCAGTCCCGCGAGCTCGACGACGCGCACCTGCTGCCCGGCCTGCGCCACGCCGCGGGCGACCTCGGCCGCGAGCCTGGTCTTGCCCGCGCCTCCCGTCGCGACGACGGTCACGACCGGCGCCTCCTGGAGCGCGGCGGTCACGGCCGCGACGTCCGCGTCGCGTCCGACGAGCGGCGTGGGCGGGCGACGCCACGCGGAGGGCAGGTGGGCGAGGGGCGACGAGGCCGGGCGAGCAGGCGTGTGCCCGGCGGCCAGGGGCGTCGCGGTGGGTGACGACGAGGTCGCGGGCGCGCTCGTCGGGCCGAGCTCGCCGCGCAGCAGGGCGACGTGCGCGTGCGCGACGACGGGCGACGGGTCCGTGCCGTACCGCTCGGCGAGGTCGCGCCGCAGCGACTCGACCACCTCGAGCGCCTCGGCGTCGCGGCCCTGTGCCGCCAGGACGCGCACGAGGAGGGCGACCGACGGCTCGTCGGGCGGCGTGCGGGTCGCGAGCTGCCGCAGGTCGGACTCGTCGTACGGGCCGCCGGCGCGCAGCGCGACGCGCGCGGCGACGTCGGCGGTCTCGGCGAGCAGACGCACGGCGGCGACGTCGTCGGGGGCGGCGGGCAGGAGCGCGCGGGCGCGGCGCGCGTGCTCGGCCGCAGCGGCCAGGTCGTCGGCGTCGAGCGCTGCGCGTGCCGCACCGACGAGCGCGCGCGCCTCGTCGGCGTCCACCGTCAGGTCGTCGGAGGGCAGCCGGTACCCGCCCGGGAGCGTCTCGACACGCAGGCCGAGCCGGCGCACGCGGGAGACGAGCGCCTGCACGGCACCCTGCTCGTCGTCGGGCGGGGCGCCGTCCCAGACGGCCTCGACGAGCGCGCCCACCGAGACGGCGCGCCCGCGCGCGGCGACGAGCTCACGCACCACGGCGGACAGGCGTTCGCCGCGAACGGGCCGACCGTCCAGCGCGAGCGGTCCGAGGGTGGTGACGTGCACGCACCCAGCATCCCTCACGCGTCTGTCACGGCGGGAACGGTGCGGCGGGAAAGGTTCGCAGGGCTGTGGCGTTGACGCTGACGAGCGACCCGGGCCGCGGGTCGCCAGCGCGAGGAGGATCCGCATGTCTGTCGTCGTCACCGGGGCCACCGGCCACCTGGGCCGGCTCGTCGTCGAAGGTCTGCTCGAGGCGGGTGTCGCGCCCGACGAGGTCGTGGCGGGCGGGCGGCGCACCGAACGTCTCGCGGACCTGGCCGGACGCGGCGTGCGGGCCGGTCGTCGACTACGACCGGCCCGAGACGCTGGCCGAGGCGTTCGCGGGAGCGCACACGCTCGTGCTCGTCTCGGGGTCGGACGTCGGCCGGCGGATCGCGCAGCACGGCGCGGCGATCGACGCGGCCAAGGCCGCGGGGGTGCGCCGCGTGGTCTACACGAGCGCGCCGCACGCGGACACCTCGTCGCTCGTCGTCTCGCCCGACCACAAGGCGACCGAGGAGCTGCTCGCGGCCTCGGGCCTGGCGGTGACCGTCCTGCGCGACAACTGGTACACCGAGAACTACCTCCCGGCGCTGCAGCAGGCGGCGGCGACGGGCGAGATCGTCTCGTCGACCGGGGACGGGCGCGTGGCGTCGGCGAGCCGCGCGGACTACGCGGCGGGTGTCGTCGCGGTGGTGACGGGTGAGGGGCACGAGGGCCGGACGTACGAGGTCTCGGGCGATCACGCGTGGACGCACGACGAGCTCGCGCAGGCGGCGGCGCAGGTGCTGGGTCGCCCGGTCGTGCACCGGCGCGTGACGGCCGACGAGCAGCGCGCGGGCCTGCTGGCGGCCGGGCTCGACGAGGGGACCGTGGGCTTCCTCGTGGCGCTCGACCAGAACACCGCCGCGGGCGAGCTCGCGGACGCGACCGACACGCTGCGCACCCTCATCGGGCGCCCGACGACGCCGCTGGTCGACGGCCTGCGCGCGGCGTGGACGGCGGCTCGGTCCGCCTGACCGGTCACCCCGTGTCCGCTCCGTGGACGCGCGTCGGCGTGTCGCGGATCGCCTCTCGGCGTGTCTTCGCAGGTGCCCGGGGCGGTCCGCGGCCGGGGTGGTGCGGGGTGAGCGGACATATCGGGAGGGACCCGGGCGTTCCGCCTGTGGACGGCGCTGGGGACGAACGGGGCCTCGATGTGGACGGCCTGTGGGCCGCCTGTGGGCCGAACCACACCGATGTCGTTCCTGCCCCACGAACATGCAGGCCAGGAGCCGTGTCAGTGCCCGTGGGTACTGTGGACGAGTCATGCACGGGGTGAAAAACGACACGGATGTAACACAACACCTAGTGGTTGGTTGCAGTGTCAGGCACTAGGTGTAGTGTCTTCATCACGCGATCGACCGGGGAGTCGAGCGGCCGGCGGAGGCCCTGAGAAGGGCCCGGCGGAGGCTCGGTCGGGATGGTCCCCGAGGGTCCGGTAGAGGCGTCACCAGCACCAGTTCCACTGAGTTATCTCTGAGTCTCCGGGGAGAGGCACCATGACGATCACGGTCTACAGCAAGCCGGCCTGCGTGCAGTGCAACGCGACCTACCGTGCTCTCGACAAGCTCGGTGCCGAGTACACGGTCGTGGACATCAGCGAGGACGCGGATGCTCGTGACTACGTGATGTCGCTCGGCCACCTGCAGGCTCCCGTGGTCATCGTGGACGGCGATCACTGGTCGGGCTACCGCCCCGACCGCATCAAGGCGCTCGAGCAGCGCCTGCAGGCCGTCACCGTCGCCTGAACAGCCGCCTCCCGGCGGCCACACCGGCCCTCACGGGCCGGCCGGAAGCCAGCGTCCGACCCGCGCAGGAGGCCGTGATGAGCTCGCTCGTCTACTTCTCCTCGGCGTCGAACAACACCCACCGCTTCGTCGAGAAGCTGGGCCTTGCCGCCCAGCGGATCCCCCTGCGCCCGACCGAGCCGTTCCTGCACGTCACCGAGCCGTACGTGCTCGTCGTGCCGACGTACGGGGGCGGGAACGAGGGCGGTGCGGTACCGCGGCAGGTCGTGAAGTTCCTCAACGACGCGACCAACCGCAGCCTGCTGCGCGGCGTCATCGCCGCGGGCAACACGAACTTCGGCGAGGCGTACTGCATCGCGGGGGACATCATCGCGGCCAAGTGCCACGTCCCCTACCTGTACGGCTTCGAGCTCATGGGAACGAACGAGGACGTGCACCGCGTCCGCGAGGGATTGGAACGGTTTTGGCAGCGACAGTCACTGATTTCCGCGTAGACACGTCAGGGCTGGACTACCACGCCCTCAACGCGATGCTGAACCTGTACAGCGCCGACGGGAAGATCCAGTTCGACAAGGACCGCGAGGCCGCGCGCGCGTACTTCCTGCAGCACGTCAACCAGAACACGGTCTTCTTCCACGACCTCGAGGAGAAGCTCGAGTACCTGGTCGAGAACAAGTACTACGACCCGGCCGTGCTCGCGCAGTACGACCGCGCGTTCGTCAAGACGCTGTTCCAGTACGCGTACTCGAAGAAGTTCCGCTTCCAGACGTTCCTCGGCGCGTTCAAGTACTACACGTCGTACACGCTCAAGACGTTCGACGGGAAGCGCTACCTGGAGCGCTTCGAGGACCGCGTGTGCATGGTCGCGCTCGCGCTGGCCGAGGGGGACGAGGACTTCGCGACCTCGCTGGTCGACGAGATCATCTCCGGCCGGTTCCAGCCTGCGACCCCCACGTTCCTCAACCTCGGCAAGGCGCAGCGCGGCGAGCCCGTCTCCTGCTTCCTGCTGCGCATCGAGGACAACATGGAGTCCATCGCGCGCGGCATCAACTCGGCGCTGCAGCTCTCCAAGCGCGGCGGCGGCGTGGCCCTGCTGCTGTCGAACATCCGCGAGCACGGTGCGCCCATCAAGCACATCGAGAACCAGAGCTCGGGCGTCATCCCCGTGATGAAGCTGCTCGAGGACTCGTTCTCGTACGCCAACCAGCTCGGTGCGCGCCAGGGCGCCGGTGCGGTGTACCTGCACGCGCACCACCCGGACATCTACCGGTTCCTCGACACCAAGCGCGAGAACGCCGACGAGAAGATCCGCATCAAGACGCTGTCCCTCGGCGTCGTGATCCCGGACATCACGTTCGAGCTCGCCAAGAAGAACGAGCCGATGTACCTGTTCTCGCCGTACGACGTCGAGCGCGTGTACGGCAAGCCGTTCGCGGACATCGACGTCACCGAGAAGTACTACGAGATGGTCGACAACGCGTCGATCCGCAAGACCAAGATCAGCGCGCGGGAGTTCTTCCAGACGCTCGCGGAGATCCAGTTCGAGTCGGGCTACCCGTACATCATGTTCGAGGACACGGTGAACCGGGCCAACCCGATCGAGGGCAAGGTCACGCACTCGAACCTGTGCTCGGAGATCCTGCAGGTCTCCACGCCGTCGACGTTCAACGAGGACCTCTCGTACGACCACGTCGGCCGCGACATCTCCTGCAACCTCGGTTCGATGAACATCGCGCTGTCGATGGACTCGCCGGACCTCGGCAAGACCGTCGAGACCGCGATCCGCGCGCTGACGGCCGTGTCCGACCAGACCGACATCGAGTCGGTCCCGTCGGTCAAGCGCGCCAACCGCGGCGGCCACGCGATCGGCCTGGGCCAGATGAACCTGCACGGGTACCTGGCGCGCGAGCGGATCTTCTACGGGTCGGACGAGGGCCTCGACTTCACGAACATCTACTTCTACACGGTCGCGTACCACGCGATCCGTGCGTCGAACCTGCTCGCGCAGGAGCGGGGTTCGTCGTTCTACGGCTTCGAGAAGTCGAAGTACGCGACCGGCGAGTACTTCACCAAGTACATCGAGAAGGAGTGGGCGCCCCGCACGCAGCGCGTGGCTCAGCTCTTCGCCGACGCCGGCGTGCACATCCCCACGCAGGACGACTGGCGTGAGCTCGCCGCGCTCGTCCAGGAGCACGGCCTGTACAACCAGAACCTGCAGGCGGTCCCGCCGACCGGCTCGATCTCGTACATCAACCACTCGACGAGCTCGATCCACCCGATCGCGTCGAAGATCGAGATCCGCAAGGAAGGCAAGATCGGCCGCGTGTACTACCCGGCGCCGTTCATGACGAACGACAACCTGGAGTACTACCAGGACGCGTACGAGATCGGCTACGAGAAGATCATCGACACCTACGCCGAGGCCACGCAGCACGTGGACCAGGGCCTGTCGCTGACGCTGTTCTTCAAGGACACCGCGACCACGCGTGACCTGAACAAGGCGCAGATCTACGCCTGGCGCAAGGGCATCAAGACGATCTACTACATCCGCCTCCGCCAGCTCGCTCTGGAGGGGACGGAAGTGGAGGGTTGCGTCAGCTGCATGCTGTGACGCTCTGACCTGCGGTTATTGCCCAATCTTGACGAAGTGTGAGTGAGAACATGACCCCGACGGGGAAGCTGAAGCTGGTCGACCGGGTCTCGGCGATCAACTGGAACCGACTCCAGGACGACAAGGACCTCGAGGTCTGGGACCGCCTGGTCGGCAACTTCTGGCTGCCGGAGAAGGTGCCGGTCTCGAACGACATCCAGTCGTGGGCCACGCTCACCGAGGCCGAGAAGACGATGACGACGCGCGTCTTCACCGGCCTGACGCTCCTGGACACCATCCAGGGCACGGTCGGCGCGGTCAGCCTCATCCCCGACGCGCTCACGCCGCACGAGGAGGCCGTCTACACGAACATCGCGTTCATGGAGTCGGTGCACGCCAAGTCGTACTCCTCGATCTTCTCGACGCTGATCTCCACCAAGGAGATCGACGAGGCGTTCCGCTGGTCGGAGGAGAACCCGAACCTGCAGCGCAAGGCCGAGATCGTCCTGAACTACTACCGGGGCGACGAGCCGCTCAAGCGCAAGGTCGCCTCGACCATGCTCGAGTCGTTCCTGTTCTACTCGGGCTTCTACGCGCCCATGTACTGGGCGTCGCGCGCCAAGCTCACCAACACGGCCGACCTGATCCGCCTGATCATCCGCGACGAGGCCGTGCACGGGTACTACATCGGCTACAAGTTCCAGAAGGGCCTCGAGCTCATCACGGAGGCCGAGCGCGCCGAGCTCAAGGACTACACGTTCGAGCTGCTCTTCGAGCTGTACGACAACGAGGTCGAGTACACGCAGGACCTCTACGACGAGCTCGGGCTGACCGAGGACGTCAAGAAGTTCCTGCGCTACAACGCCAACAAGGCCCTCATGAACCTGGGCTACGAGGCGCTGTTCCCGCGCGACGAGACCGACGTCAACCCGGCGATCCTCTCGGCCCTGTCGCCCAACGCCGACGAGAACCACGACTTCTTCTCCGGCTCTGGCTCGTCCTACGTGATCGGCAAGGCCGTCAACACGGAGGACGACGACTGGGACTTCTGATCCCGGCACTCCCGCACCACACGACGACGGCTCCCGCCGCCCACCCGGGCGGTCGGGAGCCGTCGCCGTTCCCGGGACCGGGGCGCCTCGCCGGCAGACGCGGCACGCTCCGTCGGCCCGTCGTGAGCCGGTACCGCCGAGCGGTTGGACCCTCCGGGCGCGTCCCCTTGTAGCGGCGGGGCCGCGCTGTGGCTACCGTCGAGATGACCAGGTGCCCAGCGAGGGGGTCGGGACCGTGCGTGCTGTCACTCGGGTGTGTGCGGGCGTGGTGCTGGCGGTCGGGCTCGTCGGTGGGGCTTCGGCGGGCGCACCCGCGGCGTGGGCGTCGCCGGTCGTGGACCTCGGCGACGACGACCAGATCGCGCTCACGCGAGAGGACGACTCGTACACCGGGACGCTGACGGTCACGAATCCCGAGAGCTCGGCGATCGAGGTCCTCTTCACGGTGAAGGGCTGCACCGCCGACGCCGAGCCGGGCAAGGTCGGTCCGGGCCGGCAGGAGTCGATCGACCTCAGCGTGAGCGGGTGCGAGCTCGCCGCGACCACGACGGGGACGCTGCAGGTGGGCGAGGAGAAGATCCCCGTCTCGTTCGACGTCACGGAACCGGCGGACCTGTCGGTCCGGGTCGTGGTGTGGCCGTTCGTCGTGGCCGCGGCCCTCGCGGCCCTCGCGCTGCTCGTCGTCGGTGGCCGGTTCGACGACGCCCATCGCGACGAGACGGGCGGACCTACCCTCAGGTCCCCGGTGGCGGGGCTCAGCGCGTCGTGGTCGGCCGACTCGTGGGCGACCAACATCACGCTCGTCTCCACGGCCGTCGTCGCGCTGTTCGGGGTCGCCGAACCCCTCACCGCGCTGCTCGGGAGCGAACCCGAGCAGGCGGTCGCACACGTCCTGGTCGCGGGACTCGTGGCGTCCCTGCTCACCTTCGTCTCGGGCGCGGTCATGAAGGCGGTCAGCGCCGGCGACGACGTGACGGTCGGGGCAGCGATGCTCGGCGGGTGGCTGACGCTCACGGCCGCTGCGGGACTGCTCGGCAGCGTGACGGTCGCGCTCTGGGACACCGACGAGCTGCGGCTGCCCGTGGCCCTCACGTGCGCGGCCCTCGTGGCCGTCGCGATCTGGTACGTCATCTCGACGCTCGGCGGAGCGCTCACCACGCTGACGCCGGCGCCGCCTGTTACGGCGGACGCGACGACCGCGCTCGCTGCCGTGACCGCCGTCCCGACGAACGGCGACCCGGCTGTCTGGGCGCGGACGGTGGTCACCTACGCGGGCGCACTTGCGAAGGAGCTCGCCGCGCCGACCGTCGGGTCTCGGCTCCTCGCGAGTCAGACGGTGGCCGGCGGGACCGACGAGCCCGTTCCGCCTCCGCCCGTTCGCACGGCGCCCGCGTTCCTGTCGCGGGGTGTGCAGCGGCGCTCGGCGGTGCTGTAGAGCCGCGACTCGCGGCCGCGCGGACTCCTCGGCGCGCGTCAGCAGGCGCTGTAGCGGTGGCCGGGCTTGCCCGGTGGGACGAGGTCGCGGTCGCGCAGGATCGTCAGCGGTGCGCGGTCGGGCAGGCCGCACACCTGCGCGAACGTCAGGTCCGCGTCGTCGAGGGCTTCGGGGTACTCGATCTGCAGGACGTGCGTGCCGTAGACGTCGGTGTAGGCGGCGCACTCGTCCCAGGCCGCGCACGACTCGGTGACGGCGAAGTCGAAGCCGAGCCGGTCGTGCGCGAACCGGCTGATCTCGGCGGCGTTCTTCTGCGCGATGGCCAGTCCGGAGGCATGGGCCAGGTCGACGTAGGCGGCGGCGAGCGCGTGAGCGCCGGCCTTGTCGATCGCCGTGAACCGGGTCCAGGTGTCGAGGTTGTCGATCTCGACCGCGTCGAAGCCGTGCCGCGCGCAGCCGGTCACGACCGGACCGAGGATCGCCAGGATGCCCGCGCGTTGCGCTGCCGTGGACGGGTCGAGCACGTACTCGTCGGGCCAGTCCGGGTCCACGACCAGGTCGCCGTGCTTGTCGTGCAGGAGCAGGTCCTGGTGCTTGCGCCACATCGAGGCGTCCCCGGGCTGCGTCTGGAAGCCGTTGACGTAGCAGATGTTGTACGAGCCGGACAGCGGCGTCGCCGTGGCGTCGCGCGCGACGACGTCGATGGCGCGCGTCGTCCCGCCGACGCGGACGGTCGGCGACGTGCCGCCGAGCTGGTAGTCGAACACCCCCGACGTGGGCGGCAACGTGATCTCCGGGGCCGGAGCCGGATCCGGGGCGGGGGCCGGCGCGGGTCCGGGGGCGGGTGCGGCGGTCGGGCGCGCGGCAGGAGCGGACGGTGCGGTGCCCGCGGTCGGTGCGGCCGTGGTCGGAGGCGTGGCGACGGCCGTGGCCGCAGCGGTCGGCGGTGCGCTGGGCGCAGAGGGCGCTGACGGCTCGGCGGTGGTGGTCGTGCCGGCCGTCGGGGCCGAGGGTGACGGCCGGGCCTCGTCGTCCCCGTGCGTGCACGACGCCAGCAGCAGGGCGACGACGACGGGGAGGGCAAGGACTGCGGGCCGCACGAGGCCTCCGGGGTGGTGGCGAGCCCGTCCGACCGACGGGTCCCGGCGAGTGTAGGCACGTCGGTCGGACGACGAACCTGTCGGCGCGCCACGGTCGGGTGGCAGGGTGGCTCCCGGGCGGGTGGTGGCGTCGCGTGCCTGCCGGGTCCGTGCGGAGGGGACGCGTGGCGGAGCAGACAGCACGACGAGACGAGACGCGCACGCCCGCGCACCGCTGGCGTCGGCTCGCGATCGAGGTGCTGCTCCTGCTCGTCGGCGCTGTGCTGTTCTTCCGCGTGCACCACCTGGTCGGGACGGACCTGGCCCGCGCGACGCAGAACGCCGAGCACCTCATGTCCCTCGAGCGTGCGGTGGGCCTCGACATCGAGCTCGGGGCGAACCGGTGGCTCGCGGGCCAGCCGGTGCTCGTCGCCGCGTCGGTCCTCTACTACCGGCTGTACTACGTCCCGCTCGCGGGCGTGCTGGTGTGGCTCCTGCTGCCGCGCGCGGACACGTACCGCGTGCTGCGCGTGACGATCCTCGTCGTCGCCGTCCTGGCGCTGCTGTGCTACTGGCTGCTACCGATGTCCCCGCCACGGTTCGCGATGCCGGGGATCGTCGACATCGTCGCGGAGAACGACCCGGTCGCCGGTGAGGGGACGCGCGACCTCGCGAGCGGCGAGAACCACTTCTCGGCGTTCCCGAGCATGCACGTGGGGTGGTCCTCGGTGGCCGCGTACCTGGTGTGGTTCACGCTGCGGCGCGAGCATCCGCGGGCCGCGTGGCTCGCGTGGCTGTTCCCGGCGGGCATGGTCGTCGTCGTCATCGTGACGGGCAACCACTACGTCCTCGAAGTCGTCGGCACGGCGGTGGTGCTGACGCTCGCGCTGGTGGTCACGCGCCCGTGGGCACGGACGACGAGCACCGCCGACGCACGGGACGGCGGTCGACGGGCCGACGGCGCCGCAGCGCGCTGACCTGCGGCGTCACCGCCGCCCACGCGAGGGCTCGCAGGTGCGGAACCGCGTGGCGTGGCCCGGTCGTAGGTCAGCGCCCGCGCAGCGCGTGGTCGGCGGCGGTGACGATCCAGGCGAAGCTCGCGTCGAGGTCGGTGTCGAGCTGGAACCCGCCCGCGGCCTCGAGGACGGCGAAGCCGTGGAACAGGCTGCGCAGCATCCGCAGCGCGTGGATCCTGTCCTCGGGTGCCACGGGGTAGCCGACGAGCACCGCGGACAACGAGTCGAGCACCCGCGCGCTGGCCGCGACGAGCTGTTCGTCGGGCTCGTCGGCGTCGATGCGGACCGTCGCGGCGTACCGGCCGGGGTGCGCGACGGCGTAGCTGCGGATCGCGCGGGCGGCGGCGTCGAGCGCGTCCTTGCCGGCGCGACCCTGCAGCGCGTCGCGCAGCGCGCCGCCGAGCTCGGTGAGCGCGAGCACGGCGATGCGCCGGCCCAGGTCCGCCTGGCCGTCGACGTGCTTGTAGAGCGACGGGGTGCGGACGCCCAGCCGATCGGCCAGCACGCTCATGGTCACGTTCGGGAGCCCGACCTCGTCGGCCAGCGTGGCGGCGGCCGCGACGACGACCCCGCGGTCCAGCCCGGCCCTAGGCACGCGCGTGCGCCCGCAGGAAGGAGAGCACCAGGGCGGCGGTCTCGTCGGGGAACTGGGCGTGCGGGTAGTGCCCGGCGCCGTCGACGACCTCCAGCCGGGCGAGCCCGGCGGGCATCGCGGCGACGATCGCCTCGCCCTCCGCGCGCGGGTCCGCCCAGTCCGGGTCGAGCGAGCCCTCGACGACGAGCACGGGGCACCGCACCTTCGCGAGCTGCTCGTGGGCGTCCACGGCGGGCGTGGCCATGCGCCGCATCGCGCGCATGCGGCCGGGCTCGCGCAGGTTCTCGGCGTTGCGCCGGAGCTGGTCGTCCCAGTCGGCGGGGCGGCGCCCGGGGTAGGCGACCTCGAGGTACTTGTGCCACCACCTGACGCTGCCGAGCGCGCCGGTCAGGAGCAGCCGCAGCATGCCGGTGCGGTACCGGCCCACTCGCAGGTCGCCCAGGCTCATCGCCTGCTTGCGGGTGAACGGCGCGAGCTCGACGATCCCTGCGACGAGCTCGGGCGCCTGCGCCGCGGCGATCGTCACGGCTCCGCCGGACAGTGAGTGCCCGACGAGGACGGCCTGACCGCCGCCGAGGTGGCGGACGAGTGCGAGCAGGTCGCCGGCGACGGCGGTTCGGCTGTAGGTGGGCCACGTGTCGCTGGACTCGCCGCAGCCGCGCAGGTCGATTGTCGCGACGCGGTAGCCGGCGGTGACCAGCTGGGGTGCCATGAAGCGGTAGGCCGCGCGGTTGTCCCCCATGCCGTGCGCGAGGACGACGAGCGGGCCCGTCCCGGTGACGTCGTAGGCGAGGGTGCCGCCGTCGACGGTGAGGTGCTCGGTCATGCTGGACTCCCTGGCTAATGCGGTTAGCCGTAAAGCTAATAGCGTTAGCCAGCGTCGTCAAGCGCAGCCGCGCGTCAACCGTTCGTCGAGGCCGCGTCCGACTCGATCGCCGCCAGGTCGCGCACCGCGTACCGGTGGTGCTCCCACTCCTCCTCGAGGATCGTGTGCAGGCACGAGAGCGTCGTCTCGGGGTACTCGGGCGCCCATGGGTTCGCCCGGACGGCCTCGAGCTCGTCCGCCGTCACGTTCGCGATGAAGTCACGCACGAGCGCGACGTGCTCCGCGCGTGAGGCCAGCACCTCGTCGTACGTGGGGTGCTCCGACGAGAACACCGACGGGTCGTGGCCGTCGGACTCGTACTCGGAGTTCGGCACGCCGATCGGGTCGTACGGCTGCTCCACCCCGAGCACCGCCTTGCGCAGCCACACGTCGGTCGCCATCACCAGGTGCCGCAGCGTCTGCGCGAACGACCACTCGCCGTCCACCTGGACGTCCACCGATCCGGGCGGCATCGCGGCGGCCCGGTCGAGCGTTGCCGCCCACGTGCGCTCGACCGCGTCCCACGCGAAGCGCAGGCCCTCGGGATCGGCTGCGCGGCGCAGCTCGCGGCCCGGGAACCGCTTGTCGAGCTCGGCGTCGACGAACGCCACGACGTCGACGCCGTTGACCAGGAACGGCTCGCTGAGCCACGGTGCGTCGAGTTCCGCCCCCTGCAGCTCGACGCCGCGCATCACGGCGCCCGACAGGTCGGAGCGGACGAACCGCGCCCCGGACAGGTCGGCGTCCACGAACTGCGCGCCACGGAGCTGAGCGGACCGGTCGAACGTGACCACGGATGCCTCCCTGAGCAGGTGTCGCACCGTCGTCCGGCGGCCCCGCCACTCTCGCGAACCCCCTCACACCCGTCAACCCCGCGCCCCGGCACCACCCCCGACAGGGCTGATCGAGGTCAGGTGAGGAGGACGAGCTGGCGGGTGGCGCGGGTCATCGCGACGTAGCGGTCCACGGCCGCCTCGATCCCCGCGGCCTCGGCCGGTGCGGGGGTGGGCTGGGGGCCGGGCGGGGAGGGTTCGACCAGGACGACGAGGTCGAACTCCAGGCCCTTGGCGAGCTCGGGCGTCAGCGATCGCACGCGCGGCGAGTCCGGGAAGGTGGGGTCACCGATCACGCACGCGACCCCGTCGTCGTGCGCCGCGAGCCAGGACGACACGACCGACGCGAGGTCCCGCACCCGCCCGTGCACCACGGGCCGGCCGGTGCTGCGCACGGACGTCGGGACGTTCGCGTCGGGCAGGACCGCGCGGATCACCGGCTCGGCCTCGCGCATGACCTCGGCGGGCGTGCGGTAGTTGATGCTCAGGGACGTCATCCGCACGTCGGTCAGCCCGACGCGCGCGAGCCGATCGGCCCACGACGAGGCGAACCCGTGCCGGGCTTGCGCGCGGTCGCCCACGATCGTCAGGCTGCGCGACGGGCAGCGCGCGAGCAGCATCTGCCACTGCGCGTCCGTGAGCTCCTGCGCCTCGTCGACGACGACGTGCGCGAACGGCCCGGCGAGCGGGTCCGCCGGCGCGTCGGGGAGCGCGCCCGGGTCGACGAGCGCGTCGCGCAGGTCGCCGCGCCGCAGCATGCTCATGACCTGCAGCTCGGAGTCGTCGGACTCGACGAGCCGGTCGACGACGTCGTCCATGGCGGCGCGCTCGGCCGCCTCGGCCGCCGCTGCCCGGCGCCGCCGCGCGGGTGCGGACGCGTCGCCGAGCCGTCGGCGGGCGGCGTCGAGCAGCGGCAGGTCGTCGAGCGTCCAGGCCCAGGGGTCGTCGCGCTGCAGGAGCGCGACCTCGTCGGGCGTCAGGTGCGGTGCGCACACGCGCAGGTAGGCGGGGACGGACCACAGGTCGGCGACGAGGTCGGTCGCCTCGAGCAGGGGCCACGCGCGGTGCAGCGCGCCGACGAGGTCACGGTCCCGCGCGAGCGCCGCGCGCAGGCGGTCGGCGGGCACCTCGTCGTCGTCCACCTTGGCGACCAGGATCTCGACGAGCTCGTCCCACACCTGCTCGCGGGCCTCGTTGTGCGGCGTGCCGGGCTCGGCGGCGTCGAACGCGTCGGCCCAGTCCGACGGGCTCACCCACAGGTCCGCCCACGGCGTCTCGACGAGCATCCCGTCGCGCGGCGGCCGCTCGGAGAACCGCACCGCGGGCTCGATCGCGCGCACGAGGTCCGCCGACGCCTTGAGCCGGGCGACCGCCGCGTCCCGCTCCGGGACTGCCGTGGCGCCCTCGGGGACCAGGTCGCGCAGCGTGCAGGTGCGCACGCCCTCCTCGCCGAGGCTCGGCAGCACGTCGGAGACGTAGTCGAGGTACGGCTGGTGCGGCCCGACGAACAGCAGTCCGCCGCGCCGGTGCCCGAGCCGCGGGTCGGCGTACAGCAGGTAGGCCGCGCGGTGCAGCGCGACCACGGTCTTGCCGGTCCCGGGACCGCCGTCGACGACGAGCGGGCCGCGCGACCCGGCGCGGATGATGGCGTCCTGGTCCGCCTGGATCGTCCCGAGGACGTCGCGCATCTGCGCGGAACGGGCGCTGCCGAGCGACGCGATGAACGCCGACTGGTCGTCGAGGGCCGCGTGGTGGGCCAGGCCCTCGGGCGTGAACACCTCGTCCCAGTAGTCGGTGACCCGCCCGCGCGTCCACCGGTACCGGCGCCGGCTGGTCAGGCCCATCGGGTTCGCGTGCGTCGCGGCGAAGAACGGCTCCGCGACGGGTGAGCGCCAGTCGACGAGCAGCCTGCGCCCGGAGGCGTCGGTGAGCCCGAGCCGTCCGACGTACACCGTCTCGTCGTCGGCGCCCACGGCGCGCCCGAGGCACAGGTCCAGGCCGAACCGGCGCAGCAGGTGCAGCCGCGCGGTGAGCCGGTGCACCTCCTGGTCGCGCTCGAGCGCGGCGGTCCCGCTGCGGCCGGGTTCGCGGCGCGCGGCCGCCAGGCGGCGGGTCAGGTCGTCGACCTGCTGCTCGAGGCTCGTCGCGATGGCCGCGAAGTGCTGCTCGTCGCGCTCGATCAGCGCGGGGTCGGCCTTGGCGGACAGCCGCTCGGGGAGGTCGAACGCGGTGGTGGGGAGGACGGGCACGTCATCAGCTCCGTGGTCCGCGTGCGCTCGGCGCGCACGGCAGGGGTCGGGGGCCGACGAGTCTGCGCCGTGAGGGGGGCCTTGCCGCAAGACCCCTGTGCCGCTATACCTTGAAAGTGGAGAGCACCGGACGTGCTCTCCTTTCTCGTTCCCCGGGCCTGATCGGGCGTCAGGGTGCGGTCGTCGGGCTCAGCCGCAGTAGTCGCAGATCCCAGTGCCGGGCAGCGTCGTCGAGCACGTCGGGCAGATGGCGGCGACGCGCTCGGGTGCGGCCGTGCTGCGTCGCGTCGAGGTGGCACGTGGGGTGGTCGCGCGGGACGCGGCCTTCGCACGGGCCGACGAGCGGGCCGCGCTGCGCACCGCGGCGGTGGGCTCGGTGACCTCGAAGCCGCGCTTGCGGACCAGGGTGACCGCGGCGGCCAGGCTCGCGGTGATCTCGTGCGCGGGGGCCAGGCGTCCGGTGCCGAAGCGGTGCGCGACGCCGAGCACGGCGGGCAGGTCGTACGAGGTGCCGCCGTGCACGATCGCGTAGTCGTCGTTCGCCGTGAACCCGTAGACCCCGAGGAAGTCGTCACGGCCGCGGGTGTCGTACTCCGCGATCGACTGGAGGATGTGCTGACGCGTCACGCCGGAGAAGGTGGCCACCCCTCGAGCCTACGACTCCCGCAGCCCGTCCCGATCGGGGCGGAGGTCCGCCGTCGGCCCGGGGCAGGTCGGTCGGTGCGTGCTGAGCAGCGGGTTCGGCAGCGCGCCCAACCCGGCCGACGAGCGTCGCGTGAACTGCAGCGACGCATCTCACACAGCCAACTCCTCACCAGCACGCGCACCCGTCGATCCGTAGGGCTGAAGGCCCATGTGCGACAAGGGGGACGCACGGGACGATGTGCGCGAGATGGACGCGCGTCCAAGAGCGGAGAGGGTGTCGTGAGTGTGATGGGGGCGGCCACGGGCGCCGACATGCCCGACGTCGCGAACGTGCTCGGCGAGGCGTTCGAGGACGACCCGGTGATCCTGAGCATGGTCGGCGAGGGCCCGGGCCGCCGGGAGCGCGCGACCCACTTCTTCACCGCCCTCCTGCGCGCCGAGCTCGGCTGCGGGGTCGTCGTGGACGTCGCACGCGACCTCGGTGGCGCGGTGATCGGCGCCGCCGTGTGGGAGCAGCCGCAGGCGCCGAGCGCGACCCTGCCCGCGCTGCTCGGTCAGACCCGCACCTTCGTCCGCGCGTTCGGCGTCACCGGCATCCCGCGCGCTCTCACGACGAGGGCCGCGCTCGCCCGCTGCCGGCCGACGTCCCCGCACTGGTACCTCGGTCAGATCGGCGTCGCGGCGTCCGCGCGCGGGGTCGGCGTGGGCTCGGCGCTGCTCGCGCACCGGCTGCGGCACGTCGACGACGCCCGCAGCGGCTCGTACCTCGAGTCCTCGACCGAGCGGAACCGTGCGCTGTACCTGCGGCACGGGTTCGAGGAGCACGGGGTGATCGCCGGGGTCCGCTCCGCCGAGCCCGTCGCGATGTGGCGCGAGCCTGCGGCCGCGGGCGTCTGACCGCCCGCACGCACGCGGCGCGCTGACCTCGCGAGACGCGCTCGTCGGTCGCATTACGCAACGACCCTGTGCGCAAAAACCGGCTCTGACCTGCGGCATCGCCCCGGTCGGAGTGCTGGCGTGATCTGCGTCACGGGTCTACCGTCGGAAGACGACGAGCCCCGCAGCTCGGCACCGTCCACCTGGACCCGTCCCCCGGAGGCGCACCATGACCGACCTCATGGACATGCCCGCCATCGCCGAGTGCTCGGTGGCCGGCTGCTCCTACAACGACCACTCGCACTGCCACGCCGCGGCGATCACCGTCGGCGGCACGAGCGGCGACGCGCAGTGCACCACGTTCATCCCGCTCACCGTCAAGGGCGGACTCGACAAGGTGCTCAGCCACGTGGGCGCGTGCCAGCGCCCCGAGTGCGCGCACAACTCGCACCTCGAGTGCACCGCGGAGTCCATCCGCGTGGGCGGCGGCCACGACCTCGCCGACTGCCTCACCTTCGCGCCGCGCTGACGGCCCAGCGAGTCGACACCCTGCCGGATCCCCTCCCGCGGGGTGTCGTCGCGTCTGCGTACGACGCGCCGCACGGGACGACGACGAGCGTCACCTGACGGCGGACCTCACCTGACGACGGGCCCCGTCGCGGGACTCCTAGTGCGCGACGCGGATGAGGTCGCGGATCAGCTCGGCCGCGTCCTCCACGAGCTCGCTCTCGCCCGTGACCAGGTTCGGGTCGGCGCGGCGCGTCGACGTCGCCTCCGTGAGCGCGTCGAGCGGGGAGACGGGGCTGCGCACGACGAACGCCGCGAGCAGCGCGCGCGCCGCCTGCGAGTAGTCGCCGCCCGCGTCGACGGCGACCTCGCCCAGGATCAGGGCGGTCAGCGCGACGTCGAGCTCGGCCGAGCCGGCGCGTGCGTTCGCCCAGTCGACGAGCGTCGGGCCGCGCGTGTCCGAGAGCACGACGTTGCCGGGGTGCAGGTCCAGGTGCACGACGACGGGCCCGGACGCGACGAACGGCCACCGCGCCTCGTCGCACGGCTCGTCCGCCGCCGCCGGGACCGCGTGCAGGCGCGTGTGCAGGTCGACCAGGACCTGCGCGGCCTCGCCGATGGGGATCTCGCCGGCGGCGAGCGCCTGCAGCAAGGTCGGGCCGTGCAGCCGCTCCATGAGCAGGTTCGGGCCCTCGCTGAGGAAGACCGTCGGCACCGGGAAGCCGTGCGCGGCGACGTGCTGCAGGATGCGCGCCTCGCGCGCCGCGTCATGACCGTTGCGGTAGCGGCGCAGCACGTACTCCTCGTCGAGCGCGTACACGTCGGCGCTGGCCCCGGTCGCCAGCAGCGGGCCCGGGTCCTCGAGCGTGAGCACGCTCGCGTCGGGTACGGGCCGGTGCGCGCGCGTCGGGGCGAGCGGCGCGGGGTGCGGGTGCGGCATGCCCGCCGGGGCGGGCCCGGCCTCGCCGCCGCGCTGCTGCTCACCCTGCGGTTGGGAGGCAGAGTCGTGCGAGGCGATGCCGGAGGGGGTCATGCATCGAACATAACGCCGATGTCGGCATCTGGCCCGGCCGACGACCGTCCAGGTTCGCGACACGCCGAGCGTGACGCGTGACAGCCGCCGCGACGCTCGCCCGAGCGTCGCGTCAGGGTCGGGCGAGCTGGCTCAGGCGTCGTGTCGCGGCCTCGTGCGTCGCGGCCACCGGCTCCACCCAGCAGCGCAGCGGACGGCGGGTCACCTCCTGGATCCCGAGCCCGACGACGTGCTCGTCGACGAGCACGCGCAGCCGCGCGGTCGGCTCGTCGTGCTCCTCGTCGTCGTCCAGCAGCACGACGAACACCCCGCTGCCGAGACTCGCCATGGCGCGAGCCGGGCCGAACACCTCCCGCAGCGACGCGCCCACGGCCGCGGACCGCGCGAGCCGGCTCAGGCCGTCGGGCGCGCCCGCGGCGACGTCGATGACGAGCAGCCGACCGGTCGGGCCGTCCGGCGGGTAGCACTCGGCGAGCCGCAGCCGCAGGTAGTCCGCGGCGGGCAGCCCCGAGCCCGCATCGAGGCCCAGCGCGAGCGCGACGCCGCCCGCCTGGGCGTCGGCCCAGCCGGTGCACAGCGCGCGCAGCACCTCGAGCGGCGGCTGGGCGCCGGTGGTCGTGCGGTACAGGCACGCGAGGTCGTCGATGGTCTCCGCGACGCCGACGCCCGCGTCGCCACGCGCGTACCCGAGGCGCGCGGCGGCGGGCACCGGGTCGTCGCGCAGCAGCAGGGCCAGCGCGAGGTCGTCGACGGTCGGGTGGTACCAGTCGGAGGGGCGGCGCCACACGGAGGCGACGCTCTCGTCCCGCCATCGCTCGAGCAGACGCGACGGCTGGCTGGGCAGCAGAGGTCCGGTCTCGGTCGTCACGTGCGATGAGAGAGGCCGTCCGACGAGGTGTGACGCCGGTTTGCAACGTTTCACCCGGTCGGAGCAGCGCCCGGCGTGTGCTGAGTGATTCCTGCTCGTCCGTGCGGTATGTCACCCTGGTACCGGTTCGAAGCGGAAGGGCCGCGCGAATGGCGTTCCGAGGACGGGGTACGGGTGGAGGCGCAGGCGGCCGTCGCGCGTAGCGACGCTGAGCTGATCAGTGCTGCCCGCGCGGGCGACGAGAGCGCCTTCGCCGGTCTGTACGAGCGTCACGCCGCCGCCGCGACGATCGTCGCCCGCCGGTACACCGACGACCACGCGGACGCCGACGACGTCGTCGCCGACGCGTTCACCGCCGTGTACTCCGCGCTGCGCCGTGGCAACGGGCCCGACGAGGCGTTCCGCGCCTACCTGTTCACCGTCGTGCGCCGGACCGCGAGCGTGCGCCGCGAGGGCGCGCGGCGCGTGCGACCCACCGACGACCTCGCGACCCTCGAGGCGGGGACCGCGCTCGCGGGCACCGCGGAGGAGCCGGCGCTCGAGGGGTTCGAGCGCGGCGTCGTCGCGCGCGCGTTCCACTCCCTGCCCGAGCGCTGGCAGGCCGTCCTGTGGCACACCGAGGTCGAGGGCCTGACGCCCGCCGAGGTCGCGCCCGTGCTCGGCCTGACCGCCAACGGGGTCGCGGCGCTCGCGTACCGGGCGCGCGAGGGCCTGCGGCAGGCGTACCTGCAGCAGCACCTGCGCGACCCGCTCGACGAGGGCTGTCGCGCGGTCGCGAGCTCGCTCGGCGCGTACGTGCGCGGCGGGCTCGGTGCGCGCGAGAGCGGCAAGGTCGACAAGCACCTCGAGGACTGCGGCGAGTGCCGCGCCCTGCTGCTCGAGGTCGGGGACGTCAACCATGGCATGCGCGCGGTCATCGCGCCGCTCGTGCTGGGCCTCGCGGGGATCGGCGCCCTGTCGTCCGGGCTGCCCATCGGTGGTGGCGCGCTCGTCGGTGCGGGTGCGGCGGCGGGCGCTGGTGCGGGCGCGTCGGGTGACCCGGGCACGGCCGGCGGAGCGACGGGTGGCGGGGGTGCGGGCGCCGGCGGGGGTGCGGCCGCGGGCGGTGCTGCCGGTGGTGCCGCGGTCGCCGCCGGGAGCGGTGGCGCGGCAGGTGCCGGGGGACTGGCGGCGCTCCTGGCGAGCATCCCGGCCGGGGTGGCCGCCGGGGTCGCGGGTGCCGTCGTCGTCGCGGCCGTGGCGGTCGCCGTGGTGCTCGGGCTCGACGACACCCCGCAGCAGATCGTCGAGGCGGACCCGCTGCCGACCGTCACCGTGACGACCACCCCCGCGCCGACCGGCTCCGCGAGCGCCGGCCCGACGCCCGGCCCGACGACGAGCAGCACACCCGCGCCGGCGCCCAGCACGCGCGTCGTCCCGCCGGGCGGCGACCTGACGACCGACCCGACCTCCGCCCCCACCGCGGAGCCGACGGGCGAGCCGACGTCCGAGCCGACGTCCGAGCCGACGAGCCGGCCGACGTCCGAGCCGACGAGCGACCCCGAGCCGACGCAGGAGCCGACGAGCGAACCCACGACCGAGCCGACGACGCCGCCGCGCGCACCCGAGGTCGTCGTCTCGCTGCCCCCCGCGGGGCTGGTGCTGACCGGTGGGCTGTCCGCGCAGGAGCTCGTGATCACGCTGCGCAACGAGGGCGAGCAGGCCGCGCTCGGTCTGGAGGCCGAGCTGACGCTGCCCGACGGTGTGCGCCTCGACGGGATCGAGGGCGCGGCCGTGCGGGTGCTGGACGCGACGAGTGGTGGCGGCACGGCGCTGGGCGCGGCCGACCCGGCAGGCACCGGGCTCGCGGGGACGACGCTCGAGGGCTCGATCTTCGCGCCGGGTGGGTGGCCGCCGGCCGCGGGCGTGCCGGCGGCCGAGGACTGGACGTGCCGGGGCGTGCGGACGCAGGTCGCCACGTGCACGCTCGCCGAGCTGCCCGGCGGCGACGCGGCGCGCCTGGTGGTGCGCGTGAGCATCGACGAGGAGTTCGACGAGGACGACGCCCCGGTCGGGCTCGTCGTGACGGGACCGGGCGTGGACTACCGCCCGCCGCCGATCGACGTGCACGTCACGCCGAGCCCCGCGCGGCTCGCGGTGTCCCGGCTCCAGGAGCCGGTGTCGCTCGTCGCGGGACGCGAGCGTGACGCGACGTTCGCGCTGGTCAACGCGGGACGCTCGGCGGCGACGCGCGTCGAGGCCGACGTGCGGCTGCCCGACGGGGTCTCGTGGACGGGTCGGGTCGCGGCGCCCTGGACGTGCGCGACGCCTGCCAGGGCCGTGCTGTCCTGCGCGGCCGACGGCGTGTCCGGCCGCGCGGCCGTCCCGCTGACGCTCGGGCTCGCGGTCGAGCGCAGCGCGACGCTCGACGCGATCCCGCTCGTGCTGCGCCCCTCGCCGACGTCCGCCGGGGCCGACGAGGTCGTCCCGGCGACCCTCGCGCAGCCCGCGACGCTCGCGCTCGCCGGCACGGACCTGGCCGTCTCCGGCGGTCGGACCAGTGCGCTGACGCTCACGGCGTCGAACACCGGTGACCTGGACTCGGAGCCCGTCTCGCTCGACGTGCGGCTCCCGCAGGGCGTCACGTGGACCGGGGACGACGAGCTGGCGCTGTGGGCGTGCGCCGCGACCGAGGCCGACGAGGTGCGGTGCGACGGCCCCGCGCTCGCGGCGGGCGGCAGCGCGGACCTCGAGCTCACCGTGCGGGCCGCGGCGGGCACGGTCGGCGCGCTGGCGGACGTCGTCGTGACGGCGACGGCACCTGACGCGGATGCCGCCGAGCCGCTCGCGCTCGCCGCGACCGGGCGGGCGCCCGCGCTCGCGGTCCAGGGCGCGTCGGTGGTGCTGCAGTCCGACGACGCCGGTCAGCTCGCGTTCGCGGTCGAGGTCGAACGCCCCGACGAGGGTGCGGCCGACGCCGCGGACGTGCTCGCGCGCGTCGCCCTGCCGGGCAACCTCGTCGTCGACCTGACGCAGGCCGCCCTGCCGGTGCCGGGCGAGTGCACCCCGGACACGGGCGGACGCGCGGTGGAGTGCCGCTGGCCGGGGATCGCGGCCGGTGAGCTCGCCGAGGTGCTGCTCCCGGTGCGCTCGACGTACTCCGCGAGCACCGCGGTGCGCATCGAGGCGACCGCGACCGGTGTCGCGAACCCTGCGACGGCGACGGCGTTCGTCGCCGGGCGGTCGGGCGGGCTGGCGGAGCGGTTCACCACCGGCACGGGCGGCTGGGAGGTCACCGAGGCGGGCGGCGCGGTGCTCTCGTGCGACGCGACCAAGGCCGCGTGCAAGAAGGCGCTCCAGGGCTCGTCGGACAACAACTCGCAGACCATGCTCCCGATCGACGAGGCTCCGGCGAAGGGTGTCCAGCGGGCCTCGGTCCCGGTGTCGTCGAGCACGACCGTGACCGTGCCGGAGGGCCGCGAGATCGCGTTCGCCGGCCTGTACTGGTCCGCGGTGCGCGGCAGGACGGACTCGTGGAGCGGGTCGCTCTCGCACGCGCTGCTGCGCGGCCCGGGCGGCGACTACGTGCCGGTCACGGGCGACCCGACGCAGCGCACCGACAACGTGTCGCGCGCCTACTACTCGGCGTTCGCCGACGTCACGAGCCTGGTGCGCGCGCACGGCGGCGGCACCTGGTCGCTCGCCGACATGGCGGTCAGCGCCACGCGGAACGACAAGGACCCGACGTACTACGGCGGGTGGTCGCTCGTCGTCGTCTACTCCGCCCCCGGCGGCTCGCGCGTGACGGTCTATGACGGCGGGCTGTGGGTCGGCACGTCGACGCCGCCGCCCGCGTTCCGGTTCGCCGCCCCGGCCGGCTCGACCGCCCGCGTGGGCGTGGTCGGCTGGGAGGGCGACCGCTCGCTCACCGGGGACCGCATGCGGCTCGGCGGGCTGTGCACGAGCGCGGTGACGGACCTGGTGCCGCTGCGCGCGGACGGGTCGAAGGGCGACGCGGCCAACGCGTTCGACTCCTCGGCGGTCGGGTGGCGCTCGTCGTCGTCGCTCGGCATCGACGCCAAGGGCTTCGTGCCCGCGAAGCTGCCGTGCGAGGTCTCGTCGCTGACGCCCAGCACGTCGGGCGACCAGTACCTCGTCGGGGCGATCACGCTGCGCTCGGAGCCGGTCGAGCCCTGACACCGCGGCCCGGCGCGTGCGTCGGGTGGTGCGCTCGTCGCCGCGTGCGGGAGGTCAGTCGGTGCGCTCGGTGGCCGCGACGACGGCCGCGTCGACGGGCACGACGCCCGAGACCAGCTCGAGCGTGAGGCCGGCCGTGGCCGGCTGCTCGAGCAGCGACGCGACCACCGCCGCCACGTCCTGCCGCGGGACGGCCCCGCGCGGGACCGACTCCTCGAGCAGCACCTGACCCGTCGGCTCGTCGTCCGTCAGCCGCCCGGGACGCAGGATCGTCCAGTCCAGGTCCCGCTCCCGCAGGTCCCGCTCGCTCGCCGCCTTGGCGCGCAGGTACGCCGCGAACACGTCGTCGGTGCCCGCGGGCGGCTCGGTGTCGACGCCCATCGACGAGATGAGCACGTAGCGGCTGACCCCCGCCTGCTCGGCGGCCTCCGCGAGCAGTGCCGCGGCCGCACGGTCCACCGAGTCCTTGCGACCCGCGCCGCTGCCCGGTCCCGCACCGGCCGCGAACACGACCGCCTCGGCGCCCGTGATGGCGCCCGCGACGTCCGCGACGTTGCACCGCTCGAGGTCCAGGACCACCGCCTCGGCACCGTCCGACGTGACGTCGTCGACCTGGTTGAGCGAGCGGATCAACGCGATGGGCACGTCCCCGCGCGCAGCCAGCACCCGACTGAGGTGTCGGGCCACCTTCCCGTGACCGCCGGCGACCGCGACTCGCATGCGGACCACGGTAAGCAGCGACCGCCAGGACGGCGACCGCAGACTCACGACGACGTTCGTCGGCCTGTGAGGACGACGTCCCGCCGTGGCGGACGGACGGTCAGACGACGCCGTACAGGCGGTCGCCCGCGTCGCCCAGGCCGGGGACGATGTACGCCTTCTCGTTCAGGCGCTCGTCGACCGCCGCGACGACGACCTGCACGTCGGCGCGGTCACCGACGAAGTCCTCGACGACCTTCAGGCCCTCGGGCGCCGCGAGCAGGCACACGGCCGTGACGTCGTGCGCGCCGCGCTGCAGCAGGTAGTCGATCGCGGCCACCAGCGTGCCGCCCGTCGCGAGCATCGGGTCCAGCAGGAAGCACTGGCGGCCCGACAGGTCCTCGGGGAGACGGTTCGCGTACGTGATCGCCTCGAGCGTCTCCTCGTCGCGCTGCATGCCGAGGAAGCCGACCTCCGCCGACGGCAGGAGGCGCGTCATGCCGTCGAGCATCCCGAGCCCGGCGCGCAGGATCGGCACGACCAGCGGGCGCGGCTGCGCGAGCTTGGTGCCCGTGGTGACCGCGACGGGGGTCTGGATCTCGACCTCACGCGTGCGCACGTCCCGCGTCGCCTCGTACGCGAGGAGCGTCACGAGCTCGTCGACGAGGAGCCGGAAGGTGGCTGACGGAGTGCCCTGGTCCCGCAGGACCGTGAGCTTGTGGGCGACGAGCGGGTGGTCCGCGACGTGCAGGCGCATGCCCGCAGGTTACTCGCCGGTCCGCGCGTCCGTGCAGGACGCCCCGTTGTGGGTGTGGTCCGACGAGGGGCGGTGCGCCATAGTGACGCCATGTTCACCAGCGGCCGGCCTGTGGAGCCCGCCGACGCCTGGGCGATGGGGCTCGCGCTCGACGAGGCACGCCGCGCGATCCGCACGGGGGACGTCCCGGTCGGTGCGGTGGTGATCGACCCGACGGGCGTCGTCGTCGGACGCGGTCGCAACGCCCGCGAGGCCGACGACGACCCCACCGGGCACGCCGAGGTGCGCGCCCTGCGCGCGGCGGCCGAGACCCTGCGCCGCTGGCGGCTCGACGACTGCACGCTCGTCGTGACCCTCGAACCGTGCCTCATGTGCGCGGGCGCGACCGTGCTGGCGCGCATCCCGCGGCTCGTCCTGGGCGCGTGGGACCCCAAGGCCGGCGCGTGCGGGTCGCAGTGGGACGTGGTGCGCGACCGGCGGCTCAACCACCGCGTCGAGGTGGTCGGTGGCGTGCGCGAGGACGAGTGCGGGGCGCTGCTGCGGCACTTCTTCGAGCTGCAGCGCGAGGAGTGACCGCCTCGTTGGTCACGCGCCGGTGTGCGGTGACGGCAGCACCTGCGCGAGCTCGTCGAGCGTCTCCGACGTCCCCGCGTTCAGCGTGACCGTCGCGTAGCGGTCGCCGCGCGTCGCGCCACGGTTCACGACGACGACCGGCTTGCCCGCCTGCGCCGCGTGCCGCACGAACCGCAACCCCGACTGCACGGTGAGCGACGACCCCGCGACCAGCAGCGCATCCCCCTCGTCGACCAGCGCGTACGCGCGATCGACCCGCTCCCGTGGCACCGTCTCCCCGAAGTACACGATGTCCGGCTTCAACATCCCGCCGCACACCGCGCAGTCTGCGACCCGGAAGTGGCTCGTCGCCTCGATCACCGCATCCGCGTCCGGCGCGATCTCCACGTCCCCGACCGCGCCGACCTCCTCGACGAAGCCCGGGTTCAGCGCCTCCAACCGGTCCGCGAGCTCACGCCGGCTGATCACCGTGCCGCACTGCAGGCAGATCACGCGGTCGTAGCGGCCGTGCAGGTCGATCACGCGCCGCGACCCCGCCGCCTCGTGCAGCAGGTCCACGTTCTGCGTGATGATCCCCAGCACCACACCCCGCTGCTCCAGCGCGACGAGCGCCTTGTGGCCCGTGTTGGGGAGCGTGCGGTGCACGTGGCGCCAACCCACGTGGTTGCGCGCCCAGTAGTGCCGTCGGAACGCGTCGTCGCCCACGAACTGCTGGAACGTCATCGGTGTGCGCGGCGGTGAGTCCGGGCCGCGGTAGTCCGGAATCCCCGAGTCCGTCGAGACGCCCGCACCCGTCAGCACCGTGAGCCGGTGCCCCGCGAGCGCGTCGACCACGTCGCCGAGCGAAGCGGTCGTCACGGGGCGTGCGTCGGTGCTCACGCCTCCACGGTAGGCCCGGTGCTGCGGGCTCGCCGGTGTGGTGGCGCGCTCGCCGGTGCCGGTCCCTGGCCTCGGCGTGGACCCGGATTCGGTGCATCGGCCCCGACCGGGTACCCTTCTGCACCGAGGTAGCGTGTCCGAGCGGCCTAAGGAGCACGCCTCGAAAGCGTGTGTGGGTGAAAGTCCACCGTGGGTTCAAATCCCACCGCTACCGCCACCCGAAGGGCCCCACCCGCGTGATCGCGCGGCTGTGGGGCCCTTCGTCGTATCCGGGTCATAAGGGCAGGGTCAGCCGGCCTCGGGTGCGAGGGCGTCGAGAGGGGTGAGCTTGTCGCGAGCATCGAGGTATCCGGCCGCACGCGCGTGTTCCAGTCGGTCGAAGACACTCGAGCAGGCCGACGTTGAACGCCGCCGCGTCTGACGCGATGTTCCGATACCGGGCGAGCGCGGCATCCCACGTTTCACTTGCGGCAGCGCTCGGAGCCATGACGGCTACCCAGTCCGCGTGGGGCTGCGCGCAGGCCGTCCTAGGCGTTGGTGGCGAGGACTCGGACCGGCAGGGCGCCCGGGCGGACGTGGAACTCGAGCAGGCGGTGCTCGCCGACGGCGTCGCCGTCGAGCTGGACGGCGGTGGGGTGCCGCGCGGACACCCGGTAGCCGGTCGACTGGTGGCGTTCGAGGTGCTCGTGCGCGCGGCCCCCGGTGAGGACGGTGCGGATCGTGCGGATCCAGCCGGGTAGGCCGCTCGGGGCGATGACGGCGGCGTCGAGCAGCCCGTCGTCGAGCTGGGCCTCCGGCATGAGTTCCATGCCACCGGTGAGCGTCCCGCTGTTGCCGATGACCACGGCGCGGACGGTGCGGGAGGTGGCACGGCCGTCGCGGGGCTGCACGCGTGCGGTGAAGCCGCCGCGCGCAGCGGCCTTGACGCCGGACACCAGGTAGGCGGGCCAGCCGAGGACGCCCTTGAGTCGCTCGTCGGCGTGGGCCATGGTCTCGGCGTCGAGTCCCATGCCCGCCATCACCAGGAAGACGTGCTCGTCGTCCGAGCCGTCGAGCTTCAGCGCGCCGACGTCGATGCGCGACGTGCGGCCGTCGAGCACGACGGCCAGCGCGTCCTCGAGGCTGTCGACGGGCAGGCCCAGCGCGCGGGCGAGCAGGTTCCCGGTGCCGGCCGGCAGCAGGCCGAGCGGGACGTCGCCGCCGGCGAGTGCCTCGGCGACGGCGCGGACCGTGCCGTCCCCGCCGAGCGCGCACACGAGGTCCGCGCCCTGCTCGAGCGCCTCGCGTGTCTGCCCGCTGCCCGGGTCCTCGACGGTCGTCTCGATCCACAGGGGCGGCTCGAGCCCGCGCGCCGCGCAGGCCTCGTCGATCACGGCTCGGATCTTCTCGGCGTCGTCGAGCTTGGACGGGTTGGCGACGACGGCGAGCTGGGTCATCGGGTGCGCTCCTCGAGGCGATCGGTGGCGGGCTCGTCGTCGGGGAGCGGCGTGCGGCGCAGGTAGTTCCACGCGAGCACCGTGCAGACGAGCCCGTTGAGCACGCCGACGACGACGTCGCTGACGTGGTGCATCCCGCGGTACAGACGCGAGTACACGACGAGCATGGGGAGCGCGATCAGGATCACGGTGAGGGTGACCCGCAGCCAGGTGCGTTCGATGCGTTGCGCCATCAGCGCGAACGTCACGTACAGCGCGGTCGAGGCGCCCGAGTGCCCGCTCGGGAAGCTCGAGGTGGGCGGTGCCTCGTCGAGGGCTTCGACGTCTGGTCGTTCCCGGCCGACCACGAGCGCGGAGAGCATGAACACCGAGGCCTGCGTGGCGACGGCGATCGCGGGTACGACCGCGTACCACCACTGTCGGGTGCGCCACCACACGGCCGCGACGACGACCAGGCAGACCCCGATGATGATCTGGGTGTTGCCGATGGTGCTCCCGAACGCGGTCAGCTGGTCGAGCAGCTCGGTGCGACGCGCCACGAACCACTCGTTGACGGCGACCTCACGCTCGCCGAACGTCGCCAGCGGACCGACGAGCAGCAACCCGATCCCGACGACCACCGCCCACAGTCCGACGGCGGGCACGCCCACCCGCAGCCCGAGGTCGCGCCCGAACTCGGTGCCCGTCGGCGCGGACTGGTCGTTCGCGTACCGGTCCAGGTCGAGCCTCATCGTGCCTCCTGGGTCGAGTGGACGGACGAGCCGGTGGGCGCGGAGTCATCCGGGGACCAGCCTCGGTACCCGAGGTAGGACGCCAGCACCAGCCCCACGCCCAGGACGGTGCCCGCGAGCACGTCGGACGGGAAGTGCGCGCCCAGCAGCACGCGGTCGAGCGCGGTGAGCACGACGAGCAGACCCGTCCCGGTGACCGCGAGCGCCTTGGCCGCGCGCGTGCGCAGCAACGGCCACACGAGGACGACGAGCACGGTCGACCAGGCGGCGGTGGTCGAGGCGTGGCCCGAGGGGAAGGAGTAGCCCGAGGCGTGCGAGAGCGGCTCGTCCAGCACGGGCCGGGCCAGCCGGGCGACCTCCTTCGCGAGGTTCGCGAACCCCCAGGCCCCGAGCGCCGTCGCGAGCGCCCACCAGGTCCGGGTCTTCATCCCCGTGCGCCACCACACGAGCAGGCACGCACCGACGACCACGACGACGATCCGACGGCCCTCGAACGCCCACTGCCAGGCGTTCAGCGCGTCGACGAGCGCCGGGTGCTGCGACGCGAACCTCACGGCGGCGTGGACGGTCCGCTCGTCGAACCGCACGAGCGGCTCCCACGCGTCGCGCACGAACAGGCCCACCGCGAGCACCGAGGCCGCCGTCGCAGCCGCGGCCGCGGCGGCACGCAGCAGCCTGCGCGCGCGGCCCGGACCGGACGCCGACGCGCCTGCGGACAGCGGTTCCGGGCGGCGACCGGAGCGCAGGAGGGTGCGGCTCATCTGCGAAAGCGTGCCACGGGAGCCCCGACCCGGCTCGTCGAGCGGGGTCGAGGTCCCCCGGGCCGCTCGGCCGGCCGAGACCGGGCCTGCGTCGAGCATCGCCAGTCGCCCGACCCGGCGAGTGGGAGCAGCGACGCACGACGAAGGCCCCGCTCGGTGAGGCGGAGCCTTCGTCGTGCCGGACGTCAGTCGAGGGCCAGGGCCAGCTCGCGTTCGGCCACGGGCTCGACCACCTGGGGTGCCGGGCGGGCGGGCCGGACGAGCAGCGCGAGCAGGACGACGGTCACGGCCGTCAGACCCGCGCCGACGAGGAACGCGCGCTGCGCCCCGACGACGAACGCGTGCTGCGCGATCTGCGCGACGGTCGACCCGACGGGCCCGGCCGCACGCGCCGCGGACTCCGCGACGGTGACGAGCACCGCGAGCCCGAGCGCGCCGCCGATCTGCTGTGCGGCGTTGAGGAGCCCGGAGGCGGCTCCGGCGTCACGCGGGTCGACGCCCTGCAGCCCCGCTGCGGTGAGCGGGACGAACGCGAGGCCGTTGCCGATCCCGAACAGCAGGAGTGCGACGAGGATCTGCGGGTAGCCGGAGGCGGCGTCCAGACGCGACAGGAGCACGAGGGCGACGGTCGTGATCGTCAGCCCGACGACCATGAGGCCGCGGGTGCCGACCTGCTCCATCAGACGCGCACTGACCTGCGAGAACACCAGGAGCATGACGGTGATCGGCAGGAACGCGATGCCCGTGGCGAGCGGCGTGTAGCCGAGGATGTCCTGCAGGAACTGGGTGAGGAAGAAGAACAGCCCGGTCATCGCGGCCATGAGCAGCAGCCGTCCGACGAGCGCCGCGGAGCGCGTGCGGTCGCCGACGAGCCGCAGCGGCGTGATCGGTGAGGGTGCGCGCAGCTCGGTGAGCACGAACGCGATCAGCAGGACCGCGCCGATGGTGAACGCGGCGACCGTGCGCGGCGCGGACCACCCGTACTCGGCGGCCTCGATGAACCCGTAGACGAGCGCGGTCATGCCGATGGTCGAGGTGAACGCGCCCGTGAGGTCGAACCGGCCGGGGTGGCGGCGCGTCTCGGTGAGGACGGCGCGGGCGAGCAGGACCAGGCCGATGCCGATCGGCACGTTGACGAACATGACCCACCGCCACGAGGCCCACTGCGTGAGCATCCCGCCGGCGATCAGGCCCAGCGCGGACCCGCCGATCGAGACGGCGGAGAAGTAGCCGAGCGCACGGGCCCGCTCACGGCCCTCGGGGAAGCGGCCCATGAGCAGCGCGAGCGCGGACGGTGCCGCGAACGCCGCGCCGACGCCCTGCGCCGCGCGGGCGGCGAGCAGCACGCCCGACGAGCCGGCGAAGCCGCCGACCAGCGAGGCGAGCGTGAACAGCGCGATGCCGGCGACGAGCACGCGGCGCCGGCCGAGCAGGTCGCCCGTGCGGGCGCCGAGCAGGAGCAGCCCGCCGAACGCGAGCGTGTAGGCGTTGAGCACCCACGACAGGCCGGTGGGTGTGAAGTCGAGCGCGCGCTGCATGTCCGGCAGCGCGACGTTCACGATCGTCATGTCCAGCACGAGCATGAGCTGGGTGGTGAGGATGGCGGCCAGGACGAGCACGGGCGATGCGGTGCGGGTTCTGGGGGACGCGGGCGCGATCATGCGGACCTCCGCGGTCTATGATGTCGTTGAAGCGGAGGGAGCCTCCGCTGTCAATGGACTATACGGAGGGTGCCTCCGTTTACGCAAGACGTGTGCGACGATCCCTGCATGCCGACGACCGTGCATGCCGACGACGAGGAGCGACAGGTGAGCCAGGACGGGGCAGCGGTCCGGCCGTTGCGCGCCGACGCCGCGCGCAACCGCGCCAAGATCCTCGACGCCGCCACCGCCGCGTTCGACGAGCAGGGCACCGAGGCCTCGCTCGAGGACATCGCGCGGACCGCCGGAGTCGGCGTCGGCACGCTGTACCGGCACTTCCCGACGAGGCTCGACCTGATCGAGGCCGTCTACCGCTCGAGCCTCGACGCGTTCGTCGCGCGGGCCGACGCGCTGCTCGCCGAGCACCCGGCGGGCGAGGCGCTCGACGCGTGGGTGCTCGGCTTCGTCGGCTACGTGATCCGCAAGCGCGGCATGGCCGACGCGCTCAAGGCCGGGCTCGGACCCGAGGCGATGCAGGTCATGGGCGAAGGCCGCACCAAGCTCGAGGGCGTCGCCGCGCGCCTGATCGCCGCCGCGCAGGCCGAGGGGTCGATCCGCACCGACCTCGAGCCCGCCGACCTCCTGCGCGCCGTCTCCGGCGTGTGCCTCGCGGGTGCCGAGTCGATGGACCGCGAGCGCACCGAGCGCGTGCTGCGCCTGGTCCTCGACGGCCTGCGCTGGACCGCCCCGGCTCCCGCCTGACCCACCGGCCCCGGCCGCCCTCCGCCGGCCCGCAGGCCGGCTACGCGAACGGGTCGGCGGTGAGCGTGTACTTCGTCTCGAGGTACTCCGTGATGCCCTCGGCGCCACCTTCGCGCCCGAGCCCCGAGTACTTCCACCCGCCGAACGGCGCCGCGGCGTTCGACACGACGCCCACGTTGAGCCCGAGCATCCCGGTCTCGAGCCGCTCGATCATGCGCTGCCCGCGCGCCAGGTCCCGCGTGAACACGTAGGAGACCAGGCCGTACTCGGTGTCGTTCGCGAGCCGCACCGCCTCGTCCTCGTCGTCGAACGGGACGATCGCCAGGACCGGCCCGAAGATCTCCTCGCGCATCAGACGCGCGTCGGCCGGGACGTCCGACAGGACCGTCGCGGCGTAGAACGTGCCGGGACCCTCGAGCCGCGAGGCACCCGTGCGCACCGTCGCGCCGCGCTCCACGGCGTCCGTGACGAGCTCGTCGGCCTTGGCGACCGCGTCGTCGTCGATCAGCGGACCGATCGTCACGCCGTCCTGCGTCCCACGCCCCGTCCGGAACGACGAGACCCGGTCGGTGACGCGCCGCGCGAACTCGTCGGCCACCGAGCGGTGCACCAGGAAGCGGTTCGCGGCCGTGCACGCCTGCCCGATGTTGCGGAACTTCGCGGCGATCGCGCCGTCGACCGCGGCGTCCAGGTCGGCGTCGTCGAACACGAGGAACGGCGCGTTCCCGCCGAGCTCCATCGACGTGCGCAGCACCCCGCCCGCCGCGAGCTCGAGCAGGCTCTGCCCCACGGGCGTCGACCCGGTGAACGACAGCTTGCGCAGGCGCGGGTCGCGGATGACCGCCTCCGAGACCGGACCCGTGGCCTTCGTCGTGATCACGTTGACGACGCCGTCCGGGACGCCCGCCTCCTGCAGGAGCTGCGCGACGAACAGCGTGGTCAGCGGCGTGAGCGACGCGGGCTTCACGACGACCGTGCACCCGGCGGCGAGCGCCGGTGCGATCTTGCGCGTGGCCATCGCGAGCGGGAAGTTCCACGGCGTGATGAGGAAGCACGGGCCCACGGGATGCTGGCTGACGATCATCCGCCCGGTGCCCTCGGGGTTCGGGCCGTAACGGCCCTGCACGCGCGGCGCCTGCTCGGAGAACCAGCGCAGGAACTCGCCCCCGTACGTGACCTCCGCGCGCGACTCCGCGACCGGCTTGCCCATCTCGATCGTCATGAGCAGCGCGACGTCGTCGGCGCGGGCCATGAGCAGGTCGAACGCGCGCCGCAGGATCTCGGCGCGCTCGCGGGCGGGCGTGCGGGACCACGCGGGGAACGCCTCGACGGCGGCGTCGAGCGCCGCGGTGCCGTCCTCGACCGTCGCCGAGGCGACCTCCTTGACCACCGACCCGTCCGACGGGTCGTGCACGGTGAACGTCCCGCCGTCGGACGCCGCCCGCCACTGCCCGCCGATCAGCAGCCCGTCCGGGACGCCCGCGAGCAGCCGTGCCTCCCCGCCCGCTGCCTCCCGGTCCGCCGTCGTCTGGTCACTCATGGGACTCCCCCGTCACCGATCGCTGGCCTCCCGATCGTAGGTCGCCCCCCTGCCCGCCGCCCGCGCCGCCGGAACCGAACCCCGCGAGCGCGGTAGATCGAGCCCGAGCGCGGGTCTCCCACGAGCGCGCTCGAACGGGATCACCCGCGCTCGCGGCCGGCTCGGCGCGCCGCCCGGAGCGACGTCCCCGCCACGGGCATCGGTGCCAGGACCAGGCGAGCGCGGGTGATCGGTCACGAGCGCGGGTCGGAAGGGACAGCGCTCGCGCCGGATCACCCGCGCTCGTGCCGGGTCACCCGCGCACGGGGGTGACCCCGTGGGTCAGCGGGGGCGGGCCTTCGGGTCGAGGCGCAGGGCGTCGCGCATCGTGAAGAACAGGTCCGTCTGGTCCGTCAGGCCGACGACGTTGGCGGCCCACGGCCCGTACGCGGCGACGCGGAGCTGGCTGCCGGTGTGCTGCTGCGAGCCGCCCGCCTCCGAGGTGCCGTACGCCACGGTCATGTTCTTGCCGTCTGCCGTGATCAGCGTGCGGGTCAGGCCGGGCGTCGTCGAGCCGCCGGACACGATCTGGCTCGAGTGGGCGTGGTCGGCCGTCACGACGACGAGCGTGTCGCGGTGCTTCTTGGCGAACGCCAGGGCGACCTGCACGGCCTCGTCGAGGTCGACCGTCTCACCGATCTGGCCGCACGGGTTCGCGGCGTGGTCCTGCTTGTCGATGCTCGCGCCCTCGACCTGCAGGAAGAAGCCCTTGCGGGCGCGCGGCTCGTCGAGCAGGTCGATGGCCTTCGCGGTGAGCTCGGCCAGCGTCGGGGCGGAGCCGTAGGCGGGGTTCGGCGTGCAGCGCACCGCCGGCTCGCTGCCCCCGGTGCGGGTCGCGAGCGGCCCGGTCCAGCGCACGGGCAGGTTGCCCGACGCGAACAGCCCGAGCACCGGACGCTGCTGGTCCGCCGAGCGGACCTTCTTCAGGCCCTCCTCGTCGGTCACCACCTGGTACCCCCGCGCCTGGGCCTGCTGCAGGAGCGTCTTGCCCGCCCACGCGCCGGCGACCGCGGTCTCGCCGAACGACTTCGCCCCACCGCCGAGCGTGACGTCCGCGCGGGTGGCCAGGATCTGCTCGGAGATCGAGCCCAGGCCGCCGTTCTCGAGCGCGTTCGTCGGGCAGGTCTTCGTCGTCGCGACCGGGCCGTAGCAGGACCGGCTCGTGACGTGCGACGCGAGGACGGCGGGCGTGGCGTCCTGGATCTCGGCCGTCGTGACGTTGCCCGTCCGCAGGCCGTTCGCGCGCGCGAGCTCGAGGATCGTGCGCTGCGGCGCGCCCGTGACGTCGACGGAGACCGCTCCGTTGTACGACTTCGTGCCCGTGGCCCACGCGGTGCCCGACGCGGCCGAGTCGGTGACGTAGTCCGGCTTGCCGTCCGCCTTGTCGAGCGCGTACGTCGTGTACTGGCCGGTCAGCGGGAGGGCGTCGATGCCGGCGAACCGGCCGGCGGCACCCAGCGCGTAGTTGCGCGCGACGGTGATCTCCGAGTCACCCATCCCGTCGCCGACGAGCAGGATGACGTTGCGGGCATGACCGCCGACGAGCTGCTGGCGCAGCTGGCGCGTCTGGTCGCCCGAGATGCGGCGGGCGTCGCCGTGGCCGGTCAGGTCCGCGGTCGCGGCCCAGCCCGCGGCGCCGCCCGCGGTCAGGGCGAGCGCGATCGTCGCGACGGCTGCGGGGCGCAGCATGCGTGTCCTCATCAGGAGACTCCTCGATGACGTGGTGGCCCGGCGGTGCGCGCGGGCACGACGAGTCCACTGACGCCAGGTGGCGTCCGGGTGACGTGCGCGCGAGCGCGCGACGACGGTCCGACCAACACCCCGAGCCGGCCGCGCGAGCGCGCGTGATCGGCCGCGAGCGCGCGTGATCGGGCGCGAGCGCGCGTGATCGGGCGCGAGCGCGGTCCGGCCCGACCCGCGTTCGCGCCCGTTCGACCGCGCTCGGCCCGGGCTTCCTCGCTCGGGACGTGTCGACGGACCGTCCGTTGCGCGGGTCGTCGGAAGCGCCCGCGGGGCACAGGGTGCGGGTCTACGCTCGCGGCGTGTCCGGCGGTGGCTCGCGTGCTCGCCTCCTGGCGGCGCTCGCCCTGGTGTGGGTGGCGTCGCTCGTGCGGCTGCGCGCGCTCGCCGAGACGTGTCTCCCGCCCGAGACGCTCGAGCGGCTCACGCTGCACCTGACCTCGGTGGCGCGTGCCGTCGGGTGCGCGCAGGACCAGGGCGGGTCGCCGCCGGTGCTGCGGGCCGCCGTGCTGGGTGTCGCGGCGCTCCTGCCGTTGCTGCTGCTGACCGAGCTGCTGCGCGCGGCGCCGGTCGCGCTGCTCGTCGTCCCGTGGCGGGCGTTCGTGCGTCAGCTCGTCGGGATCCTGCCCGAGCCGGTGCTCGTGCCGGCTCTCGCCGACGCGCGTCGGGCTCCCTCGTCGTACGTGTCGGTGCGGTCCGCCGTCGGGCACGTCGACGCCTGGTCGCACCGGGGACCGCCGCGGCTCGTCTGAGCCCGCGCCGTCCATCCCCGTACGTCCGACCACAGGAGCTTCGCCATGCCGTCATCCCCGTCCCAGTCGACCCCGCAGCCGTCCTCGCGTCCGTCCTCTCAGGCGTCCGCGCGTCCCACCCGTGACCAGCGCCGAGAGCTGGCGCGGCAGCAGGCACGTGAAGCACGTCTCCGCCAGGAGCGCGCGGCCCGGCGCACGCGCGTCGTCGTCATCGGCGTCGTGGTCCTCGCGGTCCTCGGGCTCGTCGCCTCGATCGCGTTCGCGGCGGTGCGCGCGCGTGAGGGTCGCGTCAACGCCGCCGACGTGCTCTACCCGGGCGACACCCCGGCGCTCACCGAGGTCACCGTCCCCTCGACCGCCGACCCGACCACGGGCGCCATCCCGGTGAGCGCCGCGGGCGTCGGGGAACGAGGCGACGGAGCCACCGTGGACGTCTACCTCGACCCGATGTGCCCGTGGTGCGGCGTGCTCGAGCGCACGAACGGCGAGGATCTCGCCGAGCTCGTCGCGCAGGACGGCGTCACGGTCGTCTACCACCCGGTCGCGATCCTGGACGACGTGTCGCAGGGCGGCGTGTACTCGACGCGTGCCGTGAACGCGCTCGGCGTGGTCGCCGACCGCGCGCCCGAGGCGTTCCCCGCGTTCCTCACCGCGCTGTTCGCCGAGGGCACGCAGCCGAAGGAGGGCACGACGGGCCTGGACGACGACGCGCTCGCCTCGCTCGCCGGGGACGTGGGCGTGCCCGACGACGTCGTCGAGACGCTCACCGCACGCACCGACTCCGGCCGGACGTTCGCCGGGTGGGCCGCGGCGACGGCTCCGCTCATCCCGCCGAACAGCAGCGGCCGCGCGGTGACCCCGACGGTCCTCATCGACGGCCAGCGCTGGGAGGGCGACTTCACCGTCCCCGGCACGCTCCGCGCCGCCATCGAGTCCGCCCACCGCTGACCCGCCCTCCCACGAGCGCGGGTGGTCGGGCCCGAGCGCGGGTGATCGGGCGCGAGCGCGGTGCTCTCTGACCCGCGCTCGCGTCCGTTCTACCGCGCTCGCGGGTTGGGGCACTGCTCGCGTGGGCTTGATCGCGAGCGCGGGTGTTCGGGCCCGAGCGCGGGTGATCGGGTGCGAGCGCGGTGCTCTCCGACCCGCGCTCGCGCTCGTTCTGCCGCGCTCGTGGGTGGGGGGTCGGCGTGGGTGTGTCGCGCTCGTGACGTGGGGGTCGGTCTGGGTGTGCCGTGGTCGCGGGTGGGCGGGCCCGGGTCAGGTGATGAGGACCAGGGTGCCTGCGGGGACGCGGTGCCACAGGACGTCGAGGACGTCGTCGGAGACGCGGATGCAGCCGTTCGAGACCTCGCCGCGCGAGCGCAGTGTCGTCGTGTGGAACGCGGTCGCGGACGTCCCGGTGCGCTTGTCGTAGTCGTCCATGGTCTCGCTCTGCGTCGAGAGCAGGATGACGCGCGGGGTCGTGGTCCCCGGCTGGTCCCAGAACGTGCCGACGACGAACTGCGGCGCCGTCGGGGTGGGACGTGACGACGAGCCGGTGGCGAGCACGGGGTGGGTCGTGACGTCGCGGCCGTCGTCGATCGTCACGGTCTGCGCGGCCCGGTCGACGGTCACGCGCCAGTCCGTGCCTGCGCGTGCGGTGTCGGACGCGCGGACCCACGCGGTGCGGCCGTTGACGCGCGTCGGGTCCTGGCTGGGGAGCGCGCCGCGCGCGGCGACCATCACGCGCAGCCACCCGTCACGCGCGTCGACCACGGGCACGACCGTGCCGACCCCGAGCGTCCGCGCGGGCAGCACGCCCACGGGCTCGCCGTCCGGTGCGTCGTAGGCCGCGGTGTCCCGCACGACGAGCGCGGTCCGCCACCGGCCGAGCGACGGGTCGTCGTTCTCGAGCTGGGTGAGGCCGTCGAGCCCGAGCAGCCCGGGGACCACGTGCACCGGGTCGATCGTCGTGAGCGTCGACAGGTCCGGGCGCGGTTCGGGGGAGGGGGCCGCGGACTTGGCGACCGTGACGTCGTCGTGCACGACGACGACCGCCGCCTCACCCGACGAGGTCGGCGGCGTGGCCGGGGCAGCGCACCCGGCCATCAGGACGACGAGCAGCGCGGCGGCCCAGGGGTGCGCGCATCGGTGCTGCGTCGTGACCTGCACGGATCCTCCTCGTCGTGCTGGGCCTCGCCCGAGGTGCCCGGGATGTCCTCTCATCGTGCCTCACCGAGCGCGGGCGCACCCGGACGTCCGAGGATGCCGCGGTGCGGTCGGCGAGGCCGGGGACCGCGGGCCTGCGACGGGACGAGGACCGTTGACTAGGCCGTTCGGGTGGTCCGAAATGTCCGATCTTGCGGTCATCCCGACCCGGCCGGACGATGGGCGCACGTGGCGCCGTTGACGTCACCGAGCGCGCGTGCCCGCCGGCGCCCGCGTCCCCGACCGACGACGAGGAGACCGACGTGGCCGAGGAGCTGATCTCTCCGATCCGGCAGGGCGCTCACGACATCGCGGTCGAGCGCGAGCGCATGCGCCGCCGCCGCGTGTACCGGCTCGCGGCGGTGATCCTGCTCGCCGAGGCGTGGGTCATCACCGCGGCGCTGCTGGACCGGCCCGTGCTGCCGCGGCTGCCCGCGATGGACCCGTTCCTCGTGACGATCGTGATCTTCTTCGCGGCGATGCTGCTCATCGTCGTCCTCACGACCGTCGGCACGTCGCGGTCGCCGCACCTGGTGTACCGGCCCGAGCAGGTCGACGTGCGGCTCGACGACGTGATCGGCATCGACCCGGTCAAGGAGGACGTGCGCCGCTCGATCGACCTGTTCCAGACGCACCGCCGGTTCGCCGACCAGATGGGCGGCACGCCGCGGCGCGGGCTGCTGTTCGAAGGGCTGCCCGGCACGGGCAAGACGCTGACCGCCAAGGCGATGGCCGCCGAGGCGGGAGTGCCGTTCCTGTTCGTCTCCGCGACGTCGTTCCAGTCGATGTACTACGGGGCGACGGCCCGCAAGATCCGCGCGTACTTCCGCGCGCTGCGCACCACCGCGCGGCGCGAGGGCGGGGCGATCGGGTTCATCGAGGAGATCGACGCGATCGCGCTGCGGCGCGGCGGGATGCTCGGCGCCGCGCCGTCGGGGGTGCCGTCGGCGGCGTCCGCGTGCGTGTCGTCGTCGTCCGGTCCGCTGCCGGGCCTGCGGGGGACGACGACGAACGCGGTCATCTCGGAGGGCACCGGCGGGGTCGTCAACGAGCTGCTCGTGCAGATGCAGTCGTTCGACGAGCCGACAGGCCTCGACAAGCTCGTCAACCGGATGATCGCGGCCGTGAACCTGCTGCTCCCGGGGCACAAGCAGCTCAAGCAGCGCCGACCGGGCCGTGCGCCGATCCTGCTCATCGCCGCGACGAACCGCGCCGACTCGCTCGACCCGGCACTCCTGCGTCCCGGCCGGTTCGACCGGCACCTGACGTTCTCCGCGCCCGACGCGCACGGTCGTCGGGCGCTCGTCGACCACTTCCTGGCGCGCCGCTCGCACGAGGTCTCGCTCGACGACCCGGTGCTGCGCGACCGCATCGCGGCGGCGACCAACGGCTGGACGCCCGTGATGGTCGAGCACCTGCTCGACGAGGCACTGGTCAACGCGCTGCGCCGCGGCTCGACCACGATGTCGTTCCACGACGTCGAGCAGGCGCGCATCACCGAGATGGTCGGGATCGGCCAGCCCGTGCGGTACACCGAGGCCGAGCAGCGGCTGATCGCGACGCACGAGGCCGGGCACGCGACGGTCGCGTGGCTCGTCGCGCCGAACCGCACGCTCGAGGTGCTGACGATCATCCGCCGCGGCGACGCGCTCGGCCTGCTCGCGCACAACGACTGCGAGGAGGTGTGGACGCACTCGCAGTACGACCTGCAGGCGCTCGTGCAGATCGCGATGGGCGGGTGGGTCGCCGAGGAGCTGTTCTACGGGCACACGTCGACCGGCCCCGCGAGCGACCTGGCCGCCGCGACGCGTACCGCCGCGCAGATGGTCGGCGCCGCGGGGATGACCGGTTCGCTCGTGTCGTTCCTCGCGGTCGACCGCGACCTGGTCTCCGCGGTGCTCGCCGACCACGCCTCGCGCGAGCAGCTCGAGGGCGTGCTCGACGAGGCCCGCTCGAGCGTGCGGCGTCTGCTGTCGCGCAACCGGCACCTCGTCGAGGCGCTGCGCGACGCGCTGCTGGAGCGGCACGAGCTGATCGGGCCGGAGATCACCGACGTGCTCGAGCGTGCGCAGTCGATGGCGGAGGTCCGCGCGGCGCGGCCCGTCCTGGCCCAGGCGGTGGCCGGCCGGATCGGCACCAGCCCGGCCGCCTGACCCTGCCCGGACGGGCGCGCGGTTACCCTGCGGGCGTGCCCGAAGGTCATACGGTCCACCGCATCGCCCGCCAGCTCGACGCCGACCTCGTCGGACGGACCCTGCGCGTGAGCTCGCCGCAGGGCCGGTTCGCGGCCGGCGCCGCGCGGCTCGACGGCCAGACGCTGACCCGCTCGTCGGCGGTCGGCAAGCACCTGTTCCTGGAGTTCGCCGGCGGCGACGTGCTGCGCGTGCACCTGGGCCTGTACGGCGCGTGGGACTTCTACGGGCGGCTGTCGTCGATCGTGCCCGGCGAGTCCGCGTGGGGGTCGCTGGGCGCGCCGCGGCTGCGCCGCGCGGTGCGCATGGGCGAGGACGAGCGTGAGTCACCGGCCGACGAGGGCGGGCTCGTCGCGGGCGTCCCGCACGACGACGCACTGTTCCCGCCCGAGCCCGTCGGCCAGGTGCGGGTGCGGCTCGCGACCGACGAGACCGTGGCCGACCTGCGTGGGCCGTCGGCGTGCGAGGTGCTCGACCCGGCGGAGGCCGAGGCGGTCGTCGCGCGGCTCGGACCGGACCCCGCCACCGAGACCGACCTCGAGGCCGCGGGCGCCGAGATGGTCCGGCGTGTGCGCACGCGCGGCGTCCCGGTCGGCCAGCTGCTCATGGACCAGGCGGTCGTCGCGGGGATCGGCAACATCTACCGCGCCGAGCTGCTGTTCCGTGCACGGCTCGACCCGTGGACGCCCGGCAAGCAGGTGCCGCACGACGTCGCGCTCGGGCTCTGGGAGGACTGGGCGCGGCTGCTGCCCGACGGCATCGCGACAGGCGTGATGATCACGCGCGAGGACCTGAGCCCCGACGAGCGCCGCCTGGCGCTGACCGACAAGATGCTGCGCCACTGGGTCTACGGCCGCGCGGGATTGCCCTGCTACCTGTGCGGCACACCGATCACCGTCGAGGACATGGCGACCCGCAAGCTCTACCACTGCCGCACCTGCCAGACCCGCCCCTGACCCTCGTCGCCCGGGCCCGGCGACCCGCCGGCCGCGCGAAGTCGTCAGAAGCAGGGTGGGTCGTCAGCAACACCTGACGACCCCGAGTTCTTCTGACGACGTCGCGGGGTGCTGACGACCCCGTGCCAGCGGTGAGAGGCGGGGCGGGTCGGGGGCTCGGGCACGGCATGATCGGGGGATGGATCTGCGAGTGTTCACCGAGCCCCAGCAGGGGGCCACCTACGACGACCTGCTCCGCGTCGCGCGCGCCACCGAGGACCTGGGCTTCGACGCCTTCTTCCGCTCCGACCACTACCTCGGCATGGGCACCGACGGCCTGCCCGGCCCGACGGACGCGTGGACGACGCTCGCCGGCCTGGCGCGTGAGACGAGCCGGATCCGCCTCGGCACGCTCGTGTCGTCGGTCACGTACCGCTACCCGGGCATCCTGGCGATCCAGGTCGCGCAGGTGGACCAGATGTCGGGCGGGCGCGTCGAGCTCGGCCTCGGCACCGGGTGGTTCGAGGCGGAGCACCGCGCGTACGGCATCCCGTTCCCGGCGAAGCGGTTCGGTCTGCTCGAGGAGCAGCTCGAGATCGTGACGGGCCTGTGGGGCACGCCGGTCGGCGAGAAGTACGGCTTCGCGGGTGAGCACTACACGCTCGAGGACTCGCCGGCTCTGCCGAAGCCCGTGCAGCAGGTCGGTGGCCGTCCGGGTGTCCCGGTGATCGTCGGCGGCAACGGCCCGGTGCGCACGCCCGCGCTCGCGGCGCGGTTCGCGAGCGAGTTCAACCTGTCGTTCCCCGCGTTCGACACGGTCGCGGACAAGTTCGCACGGGCCCGCGCGGCGTGCGAGGCGGTCGGCCGCCCGGCCGACGACCTGGTGCTCTCGGCGGCGTTCGTGCTGTGCGTCGGCAAGGACGAGGCGCAGGTCGCGCAGCGCGCCGAGGCGATCGGCCGTGAGCCCGACGAGCTGCGCGAGCACGGCCTGGCGGGGACGCCGGGTGAGGTCGTCGAGCGCCTCGCGTGGCTGCGCGAGCAGGGCGCGACGCGCGTCTACCTGCAGGTGCTCGACCTGGCCGACCTGGACCACCTCGAGCTGGTCGCGAACGAGGTCGCGCCTCAGCTCGGCTGAGCGTCGCGCTGGTGCTTGAGCCGCGGTTCGGGCACCAGCGCACCCTCGTCGGACGACCCGACGACGGACACCGCGTAGTGCGGGGCGCGGGCCTCGCGCACCAGGTCGAGCACGACGAGCGCCGTGAGCACGACGAGCGCGAGGTTGCGACCCGCGAGCAGCAGCGTCATCGCGACGCCCTCGCTGGTGATCTGCGGGTAGCCCCACGGGAAGATGAGCTGCGTCGCGCCGGCGATCGCGGCGACGAACCACGCGGTCGCCCGCCAGCCCGGCAGACGCAACGCGAGCGCGACGGCCACGGGCGGTGCGATCCACCCGATGTACTGCGGTGACCCGACCTTGTTGAGCACGATCAGCAGCGTCGCCACCAGCAGAGACCCGCGGACCAGGAGCTGGGCGCGTGCCGTGTCGTCGGACCACAGGCGCGGGCCGAGGCGCCGCGCGCACCACCACAGGAACAGCCCCGCGAGCGCGATCCCGACGACGAACAGCACGCCGAGCGTGTCCGACGCGCCCTGCGCTCCCGGTCCGTGCACCTCCCACGTGATGAGCTCGGCGTTGAGCTCGACGTTCACGTCGCGGTCGACGAGGCTCGCGAGCACCCACGGCGTCGCGCCGACGGCCTCGATCTGCAGCCCGCGCTCGTCCTGCTCGGTGAGGAACGACAGCAGGTGCTCGCGCCCGCCGGCGAGCACGACGAACGCGACGACGCCCGCGCACACGAGCGCGGCGGGCAGGACCACCTCGCGCCACGGGCGTCGGACCACGACGACGAGCGCGAGCAGCAGCGCGCCGGGCGCGGCCTTCACCCAGGCGCCCGCGGTCAGCAGCGCGGACGCCACACGCGGGTGGCGCAGCGCGACGACGAGCGCCCCGATCACGACGGGCGCGACGACCGCGTCGAGCCGCCCCATCGCGACCGGGCCGAGCAGCGCCGTGAAGCCGATCCACCACCACGCACCCGCGGTGGTGCGCTCGATGTGCCGGTGCCCCACGACCCGCGGCGCGTGCAGCAGCGCCACGAGACCCACGGCGTTGAACGCCGTGGCCCACAGGCTCCACGCGAGCGCGTACCCGGACGTGCTGTCCGCGCCGCCCGTCGCCGCGGTGAGCATCGGCACGAGCGCCCCGACGGGGTACACCCACGGCCCGTCCAGGACGGGCCACGTGCCCTGGTGCAGGCCCTGCCACATCCACCAGCGGTACAGGTCGAGGTCCCAGAACGTCTGGGCAGGTCGCAGGTACACGCCGAGCACCAGCAGCCACGCGTGCACGACGAGGAACGCGAGCCACACGGTCGGCGTGGAGCGGAGCAGGCGGTGCAGCGGGGCCTCCGTGCGGGCGGGCCCCGTGGTGCGTGGGGCGGTGGCGGGCGGTGACTAGTCCAGGCGCTCGACGGGCGGGATGACCACGCCGGACTGCGGACCCGTCGGCGGCATGATCGTCGGCCGGTTCGCGCCCCCCCCGCTCTCCCTCGTCGCCTGCCTCGGTCTCGTCGAGCGCCGGCGGAGCCACGGGTTCGGTGGCCTTCACCGGGTCGGGCGCGCCGCCCGAGACCACGTGATGGGGCACCGGCGGGGTGAAGGTCTCGTCGTTCTCGGACATCTCGGCCTCCCGATCGCAGCGGACGTTACCGCACGACGATGTCACGTGGGCGTTTGGCCTGCGCGTCGAACGCGGACCACTACCCTCCGTCACGGGGGTCGAGGCGGTCGTCGACCGCCTCCGGGTGGCAGCGAGCCGGACGACGAACCGGCGCAGGAGGAGGACTGACGTGGCGGCTGAGGTCGACCAGCGCGGACGCTGGTTCGGGTGGACGGTGCACGGTGACGGCAAGACCATCTCCCCAGGTGCGGTCGTCGCTCCCGACGAGCGCCTCTCGTGGCCCCGCACCATCGGGATCGGCATGCAGCACGTCGTCGCGATGTTCGGCGCGACGTTCCTGGTGCCGCTGCTGACGGGCTTCTCGCCGCAGACCACGCTGTTCTTCTCGGCGATCGGCACGCTGGGCTTCCTCCTGATCACGCGCAACCGCGTGCCCAGCTACCTCGGGTCGAGCTTCGCGTTCATCGCGCCGATCGCCGCCGCGAGCGCCAGCGGGGGCCAGCAGGTCGCCGTCGGCGGGATCCTCGTCACCGGTGTCGCGCTCGCGCTCGTCGGCCTGGTCGTGCACGTCGTCGGGACCCGGTGGATCGAGCTGACGATGCCGCCCGTGGTGACCGGCACGATCGTCGCGCTCATCGGCTTCAACCTCGCGCCGGCCGCGTGGGGACAGAACGAGGACAGCGGCTTCCGCGCGGCGCCCGTCACGGCGCTGTGCACGCTCGGCGCGATCATCCTGTGCTCGGTGCTGTTCCGCGGCATCCTCGGCCGCCTGTCGATCCTCGTCGGTGTCCTGATCGGGTACGTGGTCGCGGTCATCCGCGGCGAGGTGAACTTCGAGGCCATCGGGCAGGCCCAGTACGTCGGTCTGCCCGAGTTCGTCACGCCGCGCTTCGAGGTCGGCACGCTCGGCCTGTTCCTGCCCGTGGTGCTCGTCCTCGTCGCCGAGAACATCGGCCACCTGAAGTCCGTCACGGCCATGACCGGGCGCGACCTCGACGACGTCACCGGTCGCGCGCTGTTCGCGGACGGTGTCGCCACGACGCTGGCGGGCGTCGGCGGTGGTTCCGGGACGACGACGTACGCCGAGAACATCGGCGTCATGGCCGCGACGCGCGTGTACTCGACGGCCGCGTACTGGGTCGCCGGCTTCACCGCACTGCTCCTGGCGCTCTCGCCGAAGTTCGGCGCGGCGATCGCGACGGTCCCGCCCGGCGTCATCGGCGGTGCGGCCACGCTGCTCTACGGGATGATCGGCCTGCTCGGCGCGCGCATCTGGATCCAGAACAAGGTCGACTTCTCCGACCCGGTGAACCTGACGCCCGCCGCGGTCGCGCTCGTCATCGGCATCGCCGACTTCACGTGGCACTGGGGCCAGCTCACGTTCACGGGCATCGCGCTCGGCACGGCCGCCTCGATCGGGATCTACCACCTCATGCGGGTCATCGCGCGGTGGCGCGGCACGACGCACGAGCCCGCGTCGCCGGCGTCCGCACCGGGCGGTGACGAGCACGCGGTCGAGGAGGCCGCGGCGCACTGACGCCTCGCACGACGAACGCCGCGGGTCGGCTCCCTGATCGGGGGTCGGCCCGCGGCGTTCGTGCTGTGCTCGCTGGTGCTGTGCTCGCTCGTGCTGGTGCGGGTGCCGTGCGCGGTCCGTGTGGTGGGCGGGTCGTCAGCCCTCGGTCGCGGGCGCCTGCGTCGTCGCGGCCGCCGTCGGCACGGGTGTGCAGCCCTTGGGTGCCACGAGCGGGGTCTCCGGGTCGAGGGTCACCTCGTCGGCGGGCAGCGGAGCTGTGAACTGCGAGCCGAGCGTGATGTCGACCTCCGCGGTCTTGCGACCGTCGAGCACGAGCACCGGGTCGCTCACGTGCGCGGCGACCGTGTACGCGGCGGCGATCCCCGAGACGCCGAACGAGATCTGGGCGGTGCCGGCGAACGCCGGCTGGTTGCCGGTCTCGCCGGCCGCGAACCCGCGGTCGGTGAACGCCTTCTGCGTGCTGGCCGCGAGGCCACCGGTGTTCGTCGAGTTGTAGACGTTGAGCGTGATCTCGCCGTAGGGGACGGGCAGCGCGCCCTCGGGCGGGCACGGGAACGCGCGGTACGTGGGCGTGGGAGTCGGCTTCGCCTGGAACTCCTCCTCCACGAACGGCAGGCTCAGGCTGCCGGTGTAGACCGCGGCGGCACCGAGGCCGATCACGGCGAGCGCCGCGAGCAGCACGCCGAAGACCACGGCCTGGCGCTCGCGCATGTGCCGGCGTCGCAACGCCCGCGCGCGGTCGGCGTCGCTCACTCGATCACCAGCACCCGCGCGTGCAGCACAGGACGCTGCTGCAGAGCCGCCCGCACCGCCCTGTGCAGGCCGTCCTCGAGGTACATGACCCCCTTGAACTGCACCACGTGCGCGAACAGGTCGCCGTAGAACGTGGAGTCCTCGGAGAGCAGCGCGTCCAGGTCGAGCGTGCGCTTGGTGGTGACGAGCTCGTCGAGCCGCACCTGGCGCGGCGGGACCTCAGCCCACTGCTTCGCCGTCTCGAGCCCGTGGTCCGGGTAGGGCCTGCCCTCGCCCACCGCCTTGAAGATCACGGGGACACTCTAGAGGGCGAGCCGCCGTTCGCCGGACCTTCACCCGCCGCCCGTCGACCCCTTCGGGTGACTTCGGCCGACGACGCCGCAGCCGTCACGTGGTGGTCTGGGTCGCGTCGGCGATCGAGTGCCTGCCCGCGGAGTCGACCGACAGCGCCAGCCGGATGGTGCCGGTGGTGCCGTCGTCCCAGCGCGCCGTGCCCTCGCACGTCAGCACGAGCACGAGCTCGCCCGAGGGCGGTCGCTGCAGGTCCGCGCGCTCGTCGGCCACGACGAACACGTCCGTGACGTCCGCCAGCGCGACGTAGCCCGCCGGCAGGTCGCGGTGCGAGAGCTCGACGGCCTCGTCGACGACCTGCTCGCACGTCACGGTGCGCACGCTCGAGGCGAACTCCTCCTTCTGGGACTGGCTGAGCCAGACGGGGAGGGCGATCGCGGCGAGGATCCCGAGGACGAGCAGCGTCACGACGACGATCGCGACGACGATCAGCGCGGTCTTGCCCGCGGACCGCGACGAGCCCCTGGGCGCGTTCGGGTCCATCGTCACGACCGGCGAGACGTGCTCGGTCCACTGCGTGCCGTCGAACCAACGCATCGTCGCGGGGTTCTGCGGGTCCGGGTACCAGCCGGGCTGGGTCGTCGTCATGGCGTCCTCGTCGTCGGACGCCGTCGGGCGCGACGTCTGGGGTACACGTCGGCACGCAGGCCAGGCGGGTTGAGGACGGGTGGGGACCTCGCTGAGGCCGGTCCGGTCCCGGAGTGCGGTCGGGGACGACGAAGGGCGGGTCCCCCGCAGGGAACCCGCCCTTCGCAGGCCGTCAGAGAGGCTGGATGTTCGAGGCCTGCGGGCCCTTCTGGCCCTGCGTCACCTCGAACTCGACCTTCTGGTTCTCCTCGAGCGAGCGGAAGCCGCTCGTCTGGATGGCGGAGTAGTGGGCGAAGACGTCCGGTCCACCGTCGTCGGGGGCGATGAAGCCGAACCCCTTCTCGGCGTTGAACCACTTCACGGTGCCAGTTGCCATGCGGCCGTTCACTTCCTTGCAGCGGGACGACCCCGGCGGTGCCGGGACCGGTGATCACGGTCTCGTCGTCTGGAGTCCGCCGGGTCGTGCGAGGAGGCGGCGACAAGCGAGGCACTGCGACTACGCGCACCACCGTAGCGGCGGGTGAGCGGTCAAGGGGAGAGGTTTCGTCGGACTCGTTCCCCGGCCGACGCGCGTCGTGCGGCCTGCCGCGGGCGCGTCGCGTGACCGCGGCGGGATCGTCGGGCGGCCGCCTGACGCTCGTCGGGTGCTGGTCGTGCGCTCGTCGTACCCGTGCCACGCCGCCGTACGATCGGCGCGTGCCACCCCGCTCCCCGCTGCCGGCGCGGCACGGTCTTGCCGCCGCGTGGGTGCGCACGCCCGACCGTGACCCCGCGCAGCCGGCCCCCTGGCCGACGATGGGCGCCTGGTTGCGGCAGCGGTTCCCCGAGCACGTCGACGTGGCCGCGATGCTCGCCGACGGTCGGTTCGTCGACGACGACGGTCGCGCCGTCCGCGACCACGACCCCTACCGCCCGCACCGGTTCGTATGGTTCCACCGCGACCTGCGCGACGAGCCCGACGTGCCCGGCGAGCTGCACGTCGTGCACCGTGACGAGCGGCTCGTCGTCGTCGACAAGCCCCCGTTCCTCTCGTCGATCCCCCGCGGGCGGCACGTGCGTCAGAGCGTCGTCGTGCGTCTGCGCGCCGCGCTGGACCTGCCCGAGCTCTCCCCGCTGCACCGCCTCGACCGCGTCACGTCCGGCCTGCTCATGCTCGCGACCGAGCGGCGCTGGCGCGGGCCGTACCAGAGCGTCTTCGAGCGCCGTGAGGTGAGCAAGACGTACTGGGCGCTCGCGCCACTGCGCGACGACCTGGCGCTGCCCGTGGTGGTGCGCAACCACATCCGCAAGGAGCGCGGCGACTGGCAGGCGCGCGTCGTGCCCGACGCCCCGGTCAACGCCGAGACGCTCGTCGAGCTCGAGTCGTCGGTCGGTGACGGCCTCGGCGTCTACCGCCTCACGCCGCGCACGGGCCGCACCCACCAGCTGCGCCTGCACCTGCTGGGCCTGGGCATCCCGATCGTCGACGACCCGCTCTACCCGGTGGTGTGCGACGTCGCCGTCGACGACTTCGCCCACCCCCTGCAGCTCCTCGCCGGCGAGCTGTCCTTCACCGACCCCCTGGACGGCACTCCACGCCACTTCCGCAGCACCCGCCACCTCCCCCTGCGCGCCGAGCCGTGAGCCCGCGTCCGCGCGTGACGTCGTCAGCCGTCCGCGCGAGGTCGTCAGCTTTCCGTGATGTCGTCTGCTCCAGCTGACGATCCCGCCCGTACCTGACGACGTCGCGAGACGGCTCCCTGCGCGCGTCACCGGGCGGTGCGAGGGTGACGTTCATGGAGCGTGGTCCGGAGGCCGACGAGGTGCGTGCACGGTTGCTCGCGATGCGCGCGGACGCGCTGGACCGGGCGGTCGGGCTCGGCGCCGCGAAGTCCGACCTCGTCGAGGCGTCCTGGGGCGCCAACATCGACGACGAGCACGACCCCGAGGGCCAGACCATCGCGTTCGAGCGCGCCCAGGTCGACGCGCTCGCGGCCGACGTGCGCCGCCGCCTCGCGGAGGTCGACGCCGCACTCGACCGACTCGCCGCCGGGACGTACGGCACCTGCGTCGTCGGGGGAGAGCCGATCGACCCCGAGCGCCTGCGCGCGCGGCCGACCGCGACCACGTGCGTCGAGCACGCCGCGCAGTGAGCGGCACCGCCTCTCAGCGTGCCGTCGGGTGAGCGCGGCTGCCGCCCAGCGCGTGGCTGCCGCTCAGCGCGCGGTCCGGTCGAGCACGCCGCGCAGGTAGGCCGCCTGGCCCGCGTGCTCGAACGCGTCCCCGAGGATGCTGACCAGGCGGACGCCGAGAGTCACGGCCGGGTCCCAGCTCTCGTCGACCACGACGTCCAGGTCGTCGTCGGCCAGGCGCTCGACGTACGCGAGCGACGCCGCGGTGGCGTCCGCCAGGTAGCCCAGCAGGAGCTCCGCGGGCGCGACCACCTGCGCCACCTCGTCGGACGTGTGCCCGTACCCGATCGCGGAGTCGTCGAACGGGAGCGCGAACCGCTGCGACCACCCGCGCGACGTCCACACCTGCTCCGTGCCGGCCAACGGCGCGACCTGCCCGTCCTGCTCGCGCGCGATGTGCCACGCGAGCCACGCGAGCGTGTTCGCGTCCGGGTCGAGCCGTCGTGTCAGGGCAGCCTCGTCGGCGCCCTCGATCGCACGCCGCACCAGGTCCTCGATCCGCCCGAACCCGTCCGTCAGGACGTCCTTCGCCTGCATGGCACCTCCACTGTCGTCGGGCGCTCCACGGTAGGCCGCCCGCCCCGGCCGCGCCGCGGGTCAGTACAGCTAGCCGGCACGACAGCCTCCAGCGTCGCGGTCCCGTCGCCGTCCGTCGGTGCGGACCCGAGCACGAAGGTCCGACCGTCGGCCACGAGCACGACATCCACGGACCTCACCGGCGACGCCGCAGCATCACCCTGGTCGGCACATCCCGTTGACGCGTTCTCCACCTTGACGGTCACGTTGTCACCAGCCGCAGCGCTGGTCGACGAGAGCGCGAGCGTCGGCAACGCACACTGCTCCTCCGACTGCGAACAGCCAGCCATGACGAGGACTCCGGCGATGACGCCCATGAGCCCCCAAGCGCGGTAACGGATCATCGTCCGGCTCTCCTCTCTCACGGGAACAGCGCGTTCATGCCGCGCAGATCGCCTGGGCCCAGCTTGCGCTGGCCCGACTCACAACTACCGCTGTAGGGCTTCATGACCTGCAGGGACGACCGGTCCACGTGGTTCAGGCCGAAGACGTGACCGGCCTCATGAGTGGCAACACCTTCGAGGTCATCCCTGCTGCTGCGGCCGCTGGCGGAGGTCGTTGCGCCAAGGCATCGTCCTCGACCGACTCGGTGGCTGACGGGCTTGGCACCTGGGGCGCTGCAACGAGACGGGGCCCGGCCAATGGCCGGGCCCCGTCTATGAACGATGACGCGGGACATCGATGAACGATGTCCCGCGTCATCACACGGCGGAGGATGGGGGATTCGAACCCCCGAGGGCTTGCACCCAACACGCTTTCCAAGCGTGCGCCATAGGCCACTAGGCGAATCCTCCAGGTGCGCTCGCCGGGGTGACCCGACGGACCGCGGGTAGGAGTCTAGCCGAGGAACACCGATGCCCTGGCCGCATGCTCGTCGGGCCCGCGCTCGCCGCCGGCGGGTGCGGAGCGCCGGACGCCCTGGGCTATCCTTGGCGGCAGACCCCTCGTGCGGCGTCATCTCGCTGAACTCCCCCAGGGCCGGAAGGCAGCAAGGGCAGGTGAGCTCTGGCGGGTGCACGGGGGGTCCTTGCGTACCCGGACGACGACGCGCGTCGTGGCCGTCCGCTACACGCGCAGCGCGGGCGGTTCCAGCGCCGCGACGATCGCGTCCCACTCGGGGCCCGCGGGCGGGGTGCCTTCCGAGAGCGTGAAGTACTCGGTGAGGAACGCGCGCAGCGGGGCGGTCGGCAGGAGCCAGGTCCCGTCGCTCTCCACGCCGGTGAGCCGCTCGCCTGACGCGCACAGCGCGAGCAGGAGCAGGCCGGGCACGCGCGGACCGCCGGGGTGCATCGCGGGCTGCGCGTAGGGCAGCGGGATGATGCGCGCGCCGTGCCGACGGTAGAACCGCAGGCGCGCGGTCGGGTCGCCGTGGGCCTCGGAGCCTGCGTGGACGGCGGGGTCCTCGACCTCGGTGACGACGAGCCACGGGTCGAGCTCGGTGCGCCACGCGTCGATCGCGCGGTCGAGGAGCACGCTGCCGACGCCCCCGCCCCGTTGGCCGGGCGCGATGGCCAGGTAGGCGAGCAGCAGGACGCCGGTCGTGGGGAACCACTCGGCGAGCGCGGCGCCGCGCAGGCCGTCGTCGTCGTGGGCGACGACGAGGCGCAGCGTGCCGTCGGCGAGCATCGCCTCGAGCGTGGGCAGGTCCGCGAGCTCGTCGTCGGGGAACGACGGGCGCAGCACCTGCGCGTGGACGACGGCGAGCTCGTCGGGGCTCGTCGTCGTCCGGATGCGCATGTCAGGCTCCGCGCAGCGCGAGGCGGGTGAAGGTCTGGGCGGCGCCGGCCTCGCGCTTGAGGCGGCGGACCAGGGAGTCGAGCGACGCGGGGTCGCTGACGAACGCGTGCAGCAGGTAGTCGTAAGAACCGGTGACGTGCACGGCGTCGCGGACCTGCGGGAAGCTCTGCGCGAGCGCGGCGGTGAAGGCCTCGTTCGTCGTGCGCTCCGCGAGGCGCACCTCGATGAACACCTCGAGCCCGGCGGGCGTCGGTTCGGCGTTGGTGCCGCGGACCACGGTGAAGCCGGCGATCACGCCCTCGGCCATGAGGAGGCGGACGCGCGCGGCGGCGGCGTTCGCGGAGAGCCCGACGCGGGCGCCGAGCTCGCGGTAGGGGAGGCGTCCTTCAGCAGTCAGCTCACGGAGAATGGCATCGTCGATCGCATCCATGACGACGATTCTCGCAGTCGGCTGCGCGTTTCTCGCCGTGAAGTGCCCCCCGGACGGCGATTGTCACAGTGTGACGGTGCAGACAGTCGCTGTGACCTGCGGTGATGTCTCCGGGTGGGCGACCATGCCCGCATGCTCGACGCCTCCCCCGTCCTGTCCGCCGCCGCGCTCGGCGTCGTCGCAGGTCTCTCGGTCGCGGTTCCCGTCGGCCCCGTCGCGGTGCTGATCGTGCGCGAGGGGCTCGTGCGCGGGCGCCGCGCGGGGCTCGCCGCCGCGGCCGGTGTGGCGAGCGTCGACCTCACCTACGCGATGGTCGCGGTGCTGCTCGGCGCGCAGGTCAGCCGCGCGCTGGACGGGTGGGAGACGTGGCTGCGGGTGGGTGGTGCGGTGGTGCTCGCCGTCGTGGGGCTCGTCGGGCTGGCGCGGTGGTGGCGGGGACGGTCGGCGGGCGTCGGGCCGGGTCCGGGGGCGGCCGCGTCCGACGAGGCCGGCGACGGCACGGTGCGCGCGGCGCGGGTCTGGGCGCGGTTCGTCGTCATCACGCTGCTCAACCCGGCGACCGCGCTGATCTTCGCGACCGTGGCCGTCGGCCTGGCGGGGCGGCTGGTCGCCGGGCCGGGGGCGCTCGTGGCGTTCGCGCTGGGCGCCGGGACGGCCTCGCTCGCGTGGCAGTGCGTGCTCGGGCTCGCGGGCGCGTGGGCGGGTGGACGGCTCGGCGCGCGCTGGCAGCACTGGTCCGCGCCGGTCGGCTCGGGGCTCGTCGTGCTGCTCGCCGCGTGGGTGGCCGTCGCCTGACCTGCGCGGGTCCCGACCGGTGTGCACGACGGTCCACCACTGTCAGCGCGGGCGTCTAGGGTTCGGGGGTGACCACAGCGCTGTACCGCCGCTACCGGCCGGAGACGTTCGCCGAGGTGATCGGTCAGGACCACGTCACGGCGCCCCTGCGGCAGGCGCTGCGGAGCGGTCAGGTGAACCACGCGTACCTGTTCTCCGGGCCGCGTGGGTGTGGCAAGACGACGAGCGCGCGCATCCTCGCGCGCATCCTCAACTGCGCCCAGAACACCGAGGCCAGCCCCACCGACACCCCGTGCGGGCAGTGCCCGTCGTGCGTCGAGCTGTCGCGTGGGGGCCCGGGGAGCCTGGACGTGGTCGAGATCGACGCGGCGAGCCACGGTGGCGTCGACGACGCGCGTGAGCTGCGGGAGCGCGCCACGTTCGCCCCCGCGCGTGACCGGTTCAAGATCTTCATCCTCGACGAGGCGCACATGGTCTCGAACCAGGGCTTCAACGCCCTGCTCAAGATCGTCGAGGAGCCGCCGCCGCACGTGAAGTTCGTGTTCGCGACGACCGAGCCCGACAAGGTCATCGGCACCATCCGCTCGCGCACGCACCACTACCCGTTCCGCCTGGTCCCGCCGGACGTGCTGCTGCCGTACCTCGAGGAGCTGTGCGAGCGCGAGCGCGTCCCCGTGGGTGGCGGCGTGCTGCCGCTCGTCGTGCGCGCCGGCGGCGGGTCCGTGCGGGACACGTTGTCCGTGCTCGACCAGCTGATCGCCGGTTCCGACGCGTCCGGGATCGAGTACGAGGGCGCCGCCGCGCTGCTCGGCTACACGCAGGCGTCGCTGCTCGACGACCTCGTCGACGCGATCGCCGCGGGCGACGGCGGCTCCGCGTTCCGCGTGGTCGAGCGCGTGATCGCGACGGGCCACGAGCCGCGCCGGTTCGTCGAGGACCTGCTCGAGCGGCTGCGTGACCTCATCGTCATCGACGCCGCGGGTGAGGCCGCCGGCGCCGCGCTGCGCGGCCTGCCCGCCGACCAGCTCGCCACGATGCGCGTGCAGGCGGCGCGCCTGGGCTCGGCCGAGCTGTCGCGCTCCGCGGACCTCGCGAACGCCGCGCTGACCGAGATGACGGGCGCGACCTCGCCGCGCCTGCACCTCGAGCTCCTCATGGCCCGCCTGCTGCTTCCTGCCGCGGACGACGAGCGCGTCGGCCTCGCGGCACGCCTCGACCGGCTCGAGCGCGGGCTGCCCGCGGGTGCCACGCCCACGCCCACGGCCCGGCCCGCCTCGTCCGCCCCTGCGTCGCACGACGAGGTCGGGCCGGCGGAGCCCGTCCTGCTGCCGACGGGCGTGCGCGGTGCCGACTCCGCCCGCGCAGCACTCGCGGCTCACCGCGCGGCACAGATGACGGGAGCGGGGCCTGCGGCCTCGGCAGGACCGTCCGAGTCGCGGCCCCAGGAGCCCGAGCCGGCCGGCCCGACCTCGCCGCCGAAGCTGGCCGTGGTCCCGAACACCCCGACGCCCGGCCCGATCCCCGCCACGTCGCCCGAGCCGCCAGCAGCGGCCTCGTCCGCACCGCAGACGCACGACGTCGTCGAGGAGGCCGGTGCACCCGCGCCCGCGGACGACGCACCCGCATCCTCCGGTTCGACGCCGTCGGCACCGGCCGAGGCGGCGTGGCCCGAGGTCGCCCTGACGCCTGGCGAGGGTCCGACGGCCGAGGTCCCGGCCGCCGGTGAGCCCCTGCGCGCGCCCGCCGCCGGCGAGGCAGCCGACGGGCCGGCGCGGCCCGAGCCGGTGGACGAGCAGCCCTCGGCCGCGGCAGCGGCGCCCGGACGTGCCGACGAGGACGAGTCCGCCCCGGTGTCGGATGCCGCGAGCGACGCCCCGGCCGACGCGGAGGCGCCGTTCGTCGCCGTCCCCGCCGCGGCGCACTCCGAGACCGAGACGCTGCGGCGCCGGTGGCCCGAGGTCCTCGACACGGTCCGGTCGCTGCGCCGCGTCACGGGCGCGCTCGTCGACCCCAACAACGCTCAGGTGGCCGAGCTCGACGCGACGACGCTGCGCCTGGCGTTCACCACCCCCGAGCTCGCGAACGCGTTCCGCAACGGCCCGCACGCGGACGTCGTGTCGCGCGCCGTGCACGAGACGCTCGGCTTCCAGGTGCGGGTCGAGGCGACGAGCGGGGATCCGCGCGCCGCCAGCGCGCCCGCCGCGGGCGGCCAGCACGCTCCCCGCGCGGCCCAGGGCAGCCAGCCGAGCGGTCGCGCGTCGCGTCCTCGCCCCGACGCCGCCTCGCCGGCCGCCGAGGGCGACGACGAGGAGGGCCACCGAGCCGGCCGACCCGCTGCGTCCGCGGGCGATACGCCCAGCACCGGCGCCTCGGCTCCGACTGCTCCGACCGCCGATGCTCCGGCCGGTGCCGCGTCGGCCGCATCGGCGGCGGACGCTCCCGCTGCGGCGCCCCGGGTCTCGTCGTCCGTGCACTCCGACTGGGAGCCGCCCGAGGAGCCCGACGACCCGTGGGCGTCGGCCCCCCGGGAGCCCGAGGCCCCGGCGCCCGCGACGGCCACCCGCACCGCTGCTCGCCCCGAGGCGCCTGGCCCCGCCGCGACGCAGGGGCCCGCGCCCCGGCCCGCCCACACCGTTCCGGGCGTGATCTCGCCCGAGGACGCCGCGGCGTCGTGGGACGTGCCTGCGAACGGTCGTCCGGCCCCCCGCCCGGAGGCACGTCCGGCCGACGCGCGCGCGAGTGCGCCTGGACGACCGGCACGCGAGCTCAGCGCCGCGGCCGAGTCGGCCGTCGCGCGAGCCCAGCGCCTGGCCGCCGCTGCCCCACGACGCAGCACGCCGGCGCCGCGAGCGGCAGCGCCCGCCGCGCCCGTCGACCCGTACCTCGACGCGTCGCCCGACGACCCGGACATGGCCTCCTCGGGACTCGTCGGCGCGCCGCTCGTCGCGCAGATCCTCGGCGGGACCGTCATCGACGAGCAGGTCGACGACGGTCGCTGAGGACGACCGTCGGTCCCGCAGCGGAGGAGCACCCGGTTGCACGTAGGCTGAGCGCGTGTACGAGGGCGCGGTCCAGGACCTGATCGACGAGCTCGGGCGGCTGCCCGGCGTCGGTCCCAAGAGCGCGCAGCGCATCGCCTTCCACCTGCTCGCGGCGGACCCGGCCGATGTGCGCCGCCTCGCCGACGCGCTGATCGAGGTCAAGGCGCGCGTGCGGTTCTGCGACACCTGCGGCAACGTCGCGCAGGAGGAGGAGTGCCGGATCTGCCGTGACCCGCGGCGCTCCCCGAACGTCCTGTGCGTGGTCGAGGAGGCCAAGGACGTCGTCGCGATCGAGCGCACGCGGGAGTTCCGAGGCAGATACCACGTGCTCGGCGGGGCGATCAACCCGATCGCGGGCGTCGGCCCGGACGACCTGCGCATCGCCCAGCTCATGCGCCGCCTGGCGGACGGTGCCGTCACCGAGGTCATCCTCGCCACGGACCCGAACGTCGAGGGCGAGGCCACGGCGACCTACCTCGCGCGGCTCCTGCTGCCGATGGGCCTGACGGTGAGCCGGCTCGCGTCGGGGCTGCCCGTCGGCGGGGACCTGGAGTACGCCGACGAGGTCACGCTCGGCCGCGCGTTCGAGGGTCGTCGCCGCCTGTCGGCCTGACACGCACGGCTGCGGCAGCTCGCGGAGCCCGGCGGGCCGTGTCTGCCGGGACCGGCATCCGGACGTTCGTCGTCCGCGGGCGGGTCTCGGGTGACACGGGCTCCCCGGTCGCGGACGATAGGACCATGGCACGCAACCCGGCAGCCCGCCCGCCCGACGACGACCTGCGCTCGATCGCCGACTCGATGGCGGAACAGTCGCGCGCGTACCTGACCACGGTGACGGAGGTCGCCGCGGGCGCGAACCCGGAGGCGGCGCTGCCCCTGCTGCTGCTCGCGGTCTCGGACCTGCTCGCGGAGGGCGCCCGGCTCGGCGCGATCACGGACGTGGTGCCCGCGGAGCGGTTCGAGCCGGACGTCGGCCCGGACCCGGACGTCGAGCCGCTGCGTGCGGGCCTGGCGAACTCGTTCGAGGGGATCGACGAGTACGCCGAGGTGATCGACCCGCTCCTCGGTGCGGAGGTGGGCCCGGCGACGGTGTCGGGCGACCTCGTCTCGATCGCGGGCGCGCTGGCCCAGGGTCTGCGGCACCACGAGCGCGGCGGCGTGCTCGAGGCCCTGTGGTGGTGGCAGTTCTCGTACCTGTCCGACTGGGGTGAGCGCGCGTCGAGCACGCTGCGCACGCTCCAGGTGATCCTGGCGCACCTGCGCCTGGACGTGGACGACGACGTCGCGACCGAAGCGGAGTACGACGCGCTGCAGCCCTGACCCAGACGACCGAGCCCGGCCCCGGGTATCCGGGACCGGGCTCGACGGCTCGACCGTCGGTGCGTCAGGCGACGCGTGTGCCGCGTGGCAGTGTGCGTTGCGGGATCGACAGGCGCCGGACCGCGACGACGTACCCGATCGCACCGAGCAGCACGTTGAACCCCAGGCCCCACGGCCACACCGCGTGCTCGCTGCGCACCGCCTCGAACTCCGAGCTGTCGGCCCAGCACTCGTCGACCTGGCCGCTGGCCCCGGCGCGCACCTCGCGCACCACGTCACGCATCCCGCGCAACGGGTCGGTGCCGTCGTCGTCGGCGTTCGTGCCGGCGCCGTCCGCGACGATCACGAACGGGTTGACCGCGAGCAGCCACCACGTGGACTGGGTGTTCGCGACCCAGCGCTCCTCCTGCGTCCACACGCACTGCACCTCGTCCTCGCCGTTCCACGACGACGGCATCCCGTAGACCCGCACCTCCTGGTACGACGAGACCGACTGGTACGTCAGGCCGAAGAGCAACGGCGCGATGAACGTGACCGCCGCGACGACGATGAACGTGAGCACGGTCGAGCCCGCGCTGCGGGAGACCAGCGCGGACATCCCGAGCCCGATCGCGCAGACCGCGACCAGCAGCACCGCGATGATCGCCACCACGCGCAGCAGCGACCACCACGGCGTCGGGCCGGCGCCGGTCGCGAGTGCGAGGAACGGCAGGCTCAGCACCAGGAACGCGCACGCCGCCGCCCATGCGGCGAGCAGCTTGCCGAGGGCGATCTCGGCGGAGGTCAGGAGCGTGACCTGCAGCGTCGCGAGGGTCCCGGCGTTGCGGTCGCCGTTCACGGACGTCGAGCTGAGCGTCGGCGTGACGAGCAGCCCGAGCCCGAGCACCAGGAACGTCACCGCGGCGAACAGCAGGGGCCCGGACTGGCTGCGGTCGGCGGTCACGTCGTCGAAGTCGAAGATCCGACGCGTCGCGCCGAACAGCAGCAGGGTGATCGCGCCGACCACCACGGTCCAGACGACGAGCGCGACGACCCAGCGCGTCGAGCGCACGCGCTGACGCAGCTCGAGCGCGGCGACGGTGCGCACGCCGTGCCACGAGAGCGCCCACCGGCCGCGGACCTTGACCGTGGGCGGTGCGGTGGCGCCGTCGGGCGCGGGGACCTCGATCATCTGCGTCATCGCCGCTCCTCCTCGAGTGCCAGGTAGGCGCGCTCCAGCGCACCGGACGCGGGGGACAGCGAGACCAGCGGGACGCCCGCGGCCACCGCGTCGCGCACGAGTCGCGCCGCTCCCTCGTCGCCCTCGATCGTCAGCAGCACGCCACCCGGCTGCTCGCGCGGCGGGGTGTGCGGGTCCTGCTCGTCGTCCGGCTGCCAGGACGCACCCACGGACGTGAGCCACCCGGTGAGCGCGGCGTAGGACAGCGCGCGCACGTGCCACGTGGAACGGTCCGTCGCCGCGAGGCCCGCACCGCCGAGCTCGCTCGCACCTGCCGCGCGACCGCGCGAGACGAACACGACGTCGTCGGCCATCTCCTCGAGCTCGGACAGGATGTGGCTCGACACGAGGACCGTGCGGCCCTCCTCCGCGAGCCGTCGCAGCAGGATGCGCAGGTCCACGCGCGAACGCGGGTCCAGCCCCGAGGCCGGCTCGTCGAGCAGCAGCACCTGCGGGTCGTGGACGAGCGCACGGGCGAGGCCGAGCCGCTGCTTCTGCCCGCGGGACAGCACCGAGGCGGGACGGTCCGCGTACTCGGTCAGGTGCACGGTCTCGAGCAGCTCCGTCGCCCGGGCACGCGCGCGCGCCGGGTCGATCCGGTACGCCGCCGCGAACGTCTGCAGCACCTCGCGCGCCGTGAGCGAGTCCCACGTGCCGAACGCGTCGGGCATCCAGCCGGTCCGCGCCCGCGCCGACGGCCCCTCGACCACGGGGTCGAACCCCGCGACCTGCACCTCGCCCGAGTCCGGGACGAGCAGACCCGCGAGCACCAGCAGGAGCGTGGTCTTGCCGGACCCGTTCGGGCCGACGAGCGCCGTGACGGCTCCCGAGCGCGCCGTCAGGCTCACGCCGTCGAGCGCGTGCACCGCGCCGAACGAGCGCTTCAGGTTGCGCACGACGATGCCCGGCGGCGGTGGTGCGGAGGCGGGCGGCGGCGCCGGCGCCGCGGTGGTGTCGGTCATGGCGCCGACGCTAGAGCCGCAGCGGTCGCCGCCGAGTCGTCCCGAGGGTGGACATGCCTCGCCCGCGGCGTCGACCTCAGGGGGACACCCGCCCGTGCGTGTCGCGCCGTGTGCGCGGCGTGTCGCAGGTCCCGGGGGCCGGCGACGGGCGAAACGCCTGCGGGCCGACCGCGGGCGGCGCTACGTTCACGAGTGCCACGCCGACCAGGCCGATCGCCCGAGGTGTGGTCGCTGCTCGCGCGCAGGGGGGAATTCCGGATCCATCGTGAGTGATCGGAGTGATCGTGAGGGTGAAGAGACTGATCAGTGTCGGCGTCGTGTCGCTCGGGCTCGTGCTCGGGACGGGGCTGTCGGCTCAGGCGGTGAGTGACGACAACTCGGCCAGTGTCCCTGGCGGAGGGACCATCACGTCGAACATCTGGCGTGGGTCGTTGTCGTCGAGCGGGAACACGTACCGCTGGGACTACCAGGTCTCGGCTGTCTACAGCGGAGCGCAGACGGTGACGTCGATCCGCACGAAGTGGACTCTGGGCGCGTGCATGCAGAACAGCGCGTCGTTCACGATCGGCGTCTCGGTCGACGGGTTCACCGTCGGTGCCGGATCGAGCTGGACGTGCGGAGACGTGACGGCGTACTGGACGAACACCAACGGGGCGAAGTCGTCGAGCTGGCGGTCGACCGCCGTCGCGGCGCCGTCGAAGTACTACCAGTCGAACTCGATCTGGGGCAAGAACGTCGCACGCGTGTACACCAAGGGGTACGCGCAGCCCAAGGAGGTCACCGCGTCGGTCTGACGACCACGCGATCGCACGTGACCTGACCACGGCCGCCGCCCGGGGTGCACCTGTGCCTCGGGCGGCGCTGCAGGGGGAGACCCGCTCTATGCCCACGTCCATGAAGGTGTCGAAGGTGCGCGCTCTGTGCGCCGCACTCGTCGGCACGTCGCTCGTCGCCTCGTGCGCCTCGGCCACCGGGCACGAGGGAGCCACCCCGCAGGTGGTCACGGTGCCGCCACGTGCGGGCGCCGAGATCTACGTGTACGCCCCGTGGGAGCAGCAGCTCACGTCGTACGACCCCCAGGCGGGCGAGGTCGTCGCCACGAGCAGCGGGGAGGACTTCTTCTACTACGCGTTCGGCACGCCCAGCCCGCTCTACACGGCCGGGAGCTCGAGCGCGCTGGGGTTCGCGGTGCTCGAGGTCGGTCGCACCAGCGTGCGGACGGTCGCCACGGTGGGCTCCGACGAGGCGGTCTTCCCGCTCGCGACCGACGGCGTGCGCTCGTTCTTCGTCGTGTACTCCTACAGCCGGCCCGGTGTGGAGTCCGGTCGGCGGATCGTCCGGCTGGAGGGCGACGGGTCGTGGCAGACGTACGCCAGCTTCGCCGGGCCGAGCGAGCTCGTCGACAAGGGCGTCCTCATCGGCGACCAGCTCTTCTACTCCGTCTACGACCCGGCCAAGGACGTGCACACGGTGTTCAGCCTGCCCGCCGACGACCCGGGGGCGGCGCCGACCCTCGAGCGCGGCGGGCTCGGCTCGGGGGAGCTGTACGCGTTCGGCGGCCACCTGCTCGTCTCGGACGGGACGACGATCGTGGGCGGCCCCCGCGACTACCGCTGCGCGAGCCTGTGCTGGTTCTACGACGACCCCGCGGTCCTGGCGCAGATCACCACCGAGGGCGCCGATCTCGTGCTCTCGGTGAGCGACGCGGCCACGGGCGAGGAGCTCGGCCGCGCGCCGAGCGTCGTCGGCTTCTCGTTCGAGTCCGGGACGCTGGTCGCGTACACGCGCCACGGCGTGCAGGACATCGACCTCACGAAGGAGGGCGCGTGACGGCGAACGCGACGAGTGACGTCCACCGGGACCGGGCGGCGGCATCCGGCGCGGCGCTCGACGCCGTGACGAAGCGCTGGGGAGCGGTGCGGGTGCTCGACGGCGTGACGTTCGAGTTCGAGGCGGGTGTCACGTACGTCGTCTCCGGCCGCAGCGGGGCCGGCAAGACCACCCTGCTCAACCTGCTCGCCGGCTACGTGCGCCCTGACGGAGGGACGATCCGCGTCCCGGAGCAGGTGGGCTACCTGTTCCAGGACGACATCCTCTTCTCCGGGCTCACCGCACGCGAGAACGTCCTCCTGCGCGCAGGCCTCCACGCACCCGGCGGGGAGGTCAGGAGCACGGTCGACCACTGCCTGGAGGCGGTGGGGATGACGCGACGTGGCGACGAACGCGTCGCGGTGCTCTCAGGCGGGGAGCGTCAGCGTGTGCAGCTGGCGACGGTGCTCGCGGGCACACCTGACCTGGTGCTGCTCGATGAGCCGACGGCATCGCTCGACCCGCACACCAGGCGCCACGTGGCCACGCTCCTCGCCGAGGTGTTCGCGCACGTCACGTGCGTGGTCGTCAGCCACGACGAGCGGTTGGCCGACGAGATCGGAGACGTCGAGCGACTCGTGCTCGAGGACGGAGAGCTGACCCATGCCTGAGGCCACCGCAGTGGCCGTCGTCGGCCCCGACGAGCCGGTCGACGACCGCGCCGTCTCACGGCTGGTGACGGGCAGGGCCTCGAAGCACCTCCGGTACGCCTCGGTCGCGCTGGGGGGCACGCTCGTGCTCGTGGTGGCGATGCTGACGCAGCTGCAGCAGCAGCTCGGCTCGGTGGTCGACAACTTCACCGCGAACCGGAACGTGCACTACATCGCGGCGACCTTCCGCACGGGCCAGGTCGCGACGGGGACCGGGGCGCTGCGCTTCGCGGACGTCGACCGTGTCGCACAGGTGGCGAGCGACGCGGCGAGCGGTGCGACCCAGGCCGTGGGCCGGTACCGCATCCCGTTCGGCCTCACCGCGTCGGACGGCATGACGTACTTCGTCGACGGACTGTCCTCCGGTGGCGCCGGGCTGCTCGCCCGGCAGTCGCTGCCCGACGGTGTGGCGGTGGGCGGTACCGCCGCGCTCTCCGGTGCGCAGCTCGACGTCCCGGTCGTGCACGGCGAGGACGGCGGCATGTCGAGCGACCGGCTCGAGCAGGTCCGGCTCGACATCGAGCCCCTGGCCCCCGGTGCACCCGTCGCGGTGTTCGAGACGGTCGATCCTGCTCGGCTCTTCGTCGACGAGGCGACGTTCGCCAGGCTGGTCGCCGTCGTGGGCGACGGTGTCGACTGGCAGACCTTCCGGGACCAGCACGACGGTGGTGCGAACCCGTACGGCTTCGAGGCTGTCGCGGCGGTCTACGTGCACGTGGACGACCTCAGCGACGTGGACCGGGTGGGACGCGCACTCGAACGGGCGGGCTACAGCACGTCCTACACGCTGCGGGCGTTCGACGACCTCGCGGGAAGCATCTCGGGTGGCCGCGCCGTGGGTCTGGGGCTCATGGCTGCTGCCCTCGCGCTGTGCCTGGTCCTGACGTTCACGAATCTGCAGTCGTACCTCAACCTCGCGCATCGTGACATGGGGATCCTGCAGCACATCGGCTACCCCGCGGCGCGCGTCCGGCGCGTCTACCGGATCCGGCTGGCGTCGGTGGTCGCTCAGGCGACCGTGCCCGCGGCCGTGCTCGCGGTCGCGGCGGCGATCGCGCAGTACTCGGGCAGGCCGTGGCTGCTGGCGGTCGACCTCGGCCTCGTGCTCCTGCTCGCGGGCGCCCTCTTCGCTGTCGTGTCGCTGGTCCAGGTGCCCCGGCACGTCAACCGTCCGGTGCTCGCCCTGCTCAAGCTGGATCGTCAGTTCGACTGAGGCGGCCGCGCGCGCGGTAGCGCACCTCGGGCTGTGCGGGATGTGAGACACCCATTACCCGGACCGCATCGCTCGGGTTAACGTGGCCCCCGGAACCGGGAGGGCGTCATGTCGAAGGTCGTGCTCGTGTGCGCGCTCCTCGTCGTCGCCGCTCTCCTCGGCTGGTGGTGGCAGACGCGCAGCGGCCGGTTCCGGGCGGCAGAGCCCACCGCGGCGCCGCTGGGGCGCGGCGCAGCCGCCGATGCGGGTGCCGTGACGACGCCGGCGCGCGAGATCCTGACCAGCGCCGACCTGGTGGCGCCGCTCGGACGACGCGCGACGTTCGTGCAGCTCTCGAGCGAGGTCTGCGCGGCGTGCGTCAGCACCCGGCGAGTGCTGGGTGCCCTGGCGTCGGAGCACCCGGGTGTCGTGCACGTCGAGATCGACGCCGCGGACCGCCTGGATCTCGTGCGGCGGTTCTCCGTGCTGCGGACGCCGACGACGCTCGTGCTCGACCACGACGGTGTGGTCGTCGGACGGATGACCGGCGGGACGGACCGCCGCCAGGCGCTCACCGCGCTCGAGTCCTGTCCGGACGTGGCACCGGCTCGCTGAGCCGCACCGGCCGCGCACCCGCCGGCCCTCCCCCAGCCGACCCGGACGGGTCGCGCTCGCCCTGACCTCCCCCGGTCGACGATCCCTCCCACCCCAGGAGTCCCCATGACCCTCTCCGAGACCCCGAACGCCACCACGCCGAACGCGCCCGCGGACATCGACCCGCGCGGTCCCCGGTTCGGTGCCGGCGTCACCGCCGTCCTGCTTGTCGTCGTGCTGCTGCTCGGCGGGTCCGCGGCGACGATCCTGCTCGCCGTGGTCGCCGCGAGCTTCGCGCTCGGTGCCGTCGGCGGCACGGGCGCGACGTGGCAGGGCTGGCTGTTCCGCACGCTCGTGCGTCCGCGCCTCGCGCCGCCGAGCGAGCTCGAGGACCCGCGCCCGCCGAAGTTCGCGCAGCTCGTCGGCCTGGTCATCACGACGCTCGGCGTCGTCGGCGGGCTGCTGGGCGTCACGTGGGCCGTGCCGCTGGCTGCGGCGTTCGCGCTGGTCGCCGCGTTCCTCAACGCGGTCTTCGGGCTGTGCCTCGGGTGCGAGATGTACCTGCTGGGCGTCCGCCTGCGCACCCGCTCGGCCTGACGGCGGCCGGCGGGACCGCACGTCGTCGTGCCCGCATCCTGAAACCGCTGGCGTCCGCACCGCGGGCGTGCCTACCATCCGTGCGACCAAGAGGACCCGGCGGGCCGTTGAGACAGACGGCGACCGGCGACAGATGGAGCAGCACGTGGCACTTGTCGTGCAGAAGTACGGCGGTTCGTCGGTAGCGGACGCCGAGAGCATCAAGCGGGTGGCCAAGCGCATCGCCGCGGCGAAGCGGGCAGGTGACGACGTCGTGGTCGTCGTCTCGGCCATGGGGGACACGACCGACGACCTCCTGGACCTCGCGAAGCAGGTCTCGCCCCTTCCTCCCCAGCGGGAGATGGACATCCTCCTCACGGCGGGTGAGCGCATCTCCATGTCGCTGCTGGCGATGGCGATCAACGGGCTCGGCGTGAAGGCCAAGTCCTTCACGGGCCAGCAGGCCGGCGTCATCACCGACGCCGTGCACGGCAAGGCCCGCATCGTCGACGTCGTCCCGACGCGCGTGCGCGAGACCGTCGAGAAGGGCCAGGTCGCGATCGTCGCCGGGTTCCAGGGCGTCACGGAGTCGACGAACGACGTGACGACGCTGGGTCGCGGCGGCTCGGACACCACGGCGGTCGCGCTCGCGGCCGGCCTGGGCGCCGACGTCTGCGAGATCTACACCGACGTCGACGGCGTGTTCACCGCCGACCCGCGCATCGTCCCGACCGCCCGCAAGCTCGACCGCGTCTCCTACGACGAGATGCTCGAGCTCGCCGCGTCGGGCGCCAAGGTGCTCATGCTGCGCTGCGTCGAGTACGGCCGGCGCTACTCCGTCCCCATCCACGTCCGCTCGTCGTTCTCCCACCGCACGGGCACGCTGGTCACCAACGAGAAGAACGAGGACCCCACCGTGGAGCAGCCGATCATCGCGGGCGTCGCGCACGACCGCTCGGAGGCCAAGATCACCGTCGTCGGCGTGCCGGACGTCCCCGGCAAGGCCGCGCGGATCTTCCAGGTCGTCGGCGACGCCGGCGTGAACATCGACATGATCGTGCAGAACGTGTCGGCCGCCGCGACGGGTCTGACGGACATCTCCTTCACCCTGCCCGCCCTCGACGGCACCGCGGCGCTGAGCGCGCTGACGGAGCGTCAGCCGGACATCGGCTACCAGTCGCTGCAGTTCGACGACTCGATCGGCAAGCTCTCGCTCGTCGGCGCGGGCATGAAGTCGCACCCGGGCGTCTCCGCGAAGCTGTTCGCGGCGCTCGCCGACGCGGGCATCAACATCGAGATGATCTCGACCTCCGAGATCCGCCTGTCCGTGGTGACGCGGGCCGACGAGCTGGACGACGCGGTGCGTGCGGTCCACACGGCGTTCGAGCTCGACGCCGACCAGGAGGAGGCCGTGGTGTACGGGGGTACCGGACGATGAGCGGGCTGAACGTCGCCGTCGTCGGCGCGACCGGGCAGGTCGGGGCGGTCATGCGCCGCCTCCTCGACGAGCGCGACTTCCCCGTCGCGTCGATCCGCTACTTCGCCTCGGCCCGCTCGGCCGGGCGCACGCTGCCGTGGCGCGACCAGGAGGTCGTGGTCGAGGACGTGGCGACCGCCGACCTGTCGGGTATCGACGTCGCGCTGTTCTCGGCCGGCGGCTCGACGTCCAAGGAGCACGCCCCGCGCTTCGCCGCGGCGGGCGCGATCGTCGTCGACAACTCCTCCGCGTGGCGCCGTGACCCGCAGGTCCCGCTCGTCGTGTCCGAGGTCAACCCCGACGCGCTCGACGAGATACCGCTCGGCATCGTCGCGAACCCGAACTGCACGACGATGGCCGCGATGCCCGTGCTGCGACCGCTGCACGAGGAGGCCGGCCTGCGCCGCCTCGTCGTCTCGACCTACCAGGCCGTCTCCGGCTCGGGCCTGGCCGGTGCGCAGGAGCTCGACTCGCAGATCCGCGCGGCTGTGGAGCAGGACACGCTCGCGCTCGTGCACGACGGCTCCGCGGTCACCTTCCCGGACCCGGTCAAGTACGTCGCGCCGATCGCGTTCGACGTCGTCCCGCTCGCGGGCTCGATCGTCGACGACGGCCTGAACGAGACCGACGAGGAGCAGAAGCTGCGGCACGAGTCGCGCAAGATCCTGTCGATCCCGGACCTGCTGGTGTCCGGCACGTGCGTGCGCGTCCCGGTGTTCACCGGTCACTCGCTGTCGGTCAACGTGGAGTTCGAACGGCCGCTGTCGCCCGAGCGCGCGCGTGAGCTGCTCGCCGACGCGCCCGGCGTCCAACTCGAGGACGTCCCGACGCCGCTCAAGGCCGCCGGTGCGGACCCGTCGCTCGTCGGTCGTATCCGGGCCGACGAGGGTGCGCCCGAGGGCCGCGGCCTCGCGCTGTTCATCAGCAACGACAACCTGCGCAAGGGTGCGGCGCTCAACGCGGTCCAGATCGCCGAGCTCCTCGCCGCCCGTCTGCCGGCGCGCGCCTGACCCGACCCCCCATCGCGACCCAGCGGTCGCTCCGCCCCCGTCACGGGAGCCGGGGCGACCGCTGGCGCGTCATGGGGGCGGGCCGAGCGGGTGGTCGGGTTCTCCCTACTCCAGGTTCGGGGGTGGGCGGGATGTCGATGACCAGCGGCGACGGCCTAACTTCGTGGCATGACCTCACAGCTCGCGCCGGAGCCGGTGCCCCGACCGATCGCCCCCGAGGCGGACCGGCCCACCCTCGGGCAGGCCCATCCGCCGACCACCGACGACATGGCGGCCGTCGCCCCCGCGCTCCTCGGCGGGCGCGAGCTCGCGCTCGCCCCGGTATCCGAGGCGTCCGGCCGGGCGCTCGCCCAGGTGGTGATCGGGTGGCCGTGGCTGCTCTTCTTCGGCATCCTCGCCATCGTCTGGGTCTCGACGAGCGCCGGACTGGTGTTCGCGTTCGGCATCGGACTGCCGATGCTGGTGCTCGGCCTCGTCGTAGCCCGCTGGTTCGCCCGCGTCGAGCTCGCCCGCATCGGCGTGCAGACCGGCCTGCGGATCCTGCCGGCCGAGCCGCGCCGCGGCGGGCCGGGCTGGTGGTCGCGGTTCTTCGCGCCGCTGCGCGACAGCCGCGCCTGGGCCGCCACCGGCTACGCCGCACTCTCGACGCTCACGGCGCCGCTCACGTTCGGCGTGACCTTGACGCTCGCCGGCGGCGGGCTCGCGGCGATCTTCTCCCCGGTGTACGGCACCGGGCCGGTGCTCGAGGAGTACCTCGGCTGGCCGCGCGGTCTGCTGTGGCTCGGGCTGGTCATCGGCGGCCTCGCGTGCATGTGGCTCGCGGCGCTCGTCGCGCAGTCCGGCACGCTGCTGCAGGTGCGCATGGCCCGGGGCATGCTCGGGTGCTCGCGCACGCAGCTGCAGGTCGCCGTGGCCGACGAGGCCCGGGCGCGCGCCGAGGTGCGTGCGGCGCACGTCGAGCAGACGCGCAGCCTCGTCGTGGGGGCCGCCGACGAGGAGCGCCGACGGATCGAGCGCGACCTGCACGACGGTGCGCAGCAGCGCCTCGTGGCGCTGGGCGTGGAGCTCGGCGCCGCCAAGCGCCGCACCGCGACCGACCCGCAGGCCGCCGCGGACGCGCTCGACCGCGCGCACCGCGAGGTCCAGGAGACCCTGGCCGAGCTGCGTGACCTGGTCCGCGGCATCCACCCCGCCGTCCTCACCGACCGCGGCCTCGACGCCGCGCTGAGCGCGCTCGCGTCGCGCAGCACCGTCCCCGTGACCGTCCGGACGCCCGACGACGACACGTTGCGAGCGTGCGGCTCGTCCGCCCAGGCCGCCGCGTACTTCGTCGTCGCCGAGGCGCTGACCAACGTCGCCAAGCACGCGTCGGCGACGAGAGCGAGCGTCGACGTGGCCTGCACCGCCGGTCGCCTGCGGCTCGTCGTGCACGACGACGGGCGCGGCGGTGCCGTGGCGACGCCGGGCAGCGGGCTCGACGGCCTGCGCAGCCGGGTCGCGGCGCTCGACGGCACGTTCGACCTCGCCAGCCCCGCCGGGGCCGGCACGACCCTCACCGTGGAGATCCCGTGCGCATCGTGATCGCCGAGGACTCGGTCCTCCTGCTGGACGGCCTGACGCGGCTGCTGACCGACGAGGGGCACGAGGTGGTCGGCTACCGCACCGCCGACGAGCTCGTCGCGCACCTCGGTCCCGACGCCACGGTGCCGGACCTCCTCGTGACGGACGTGCGCATGCCGCCGTCGCACACCGACGAGGGCCTGCGCGCCGCGATCCACCTGCGCAGCCTGCACCCCCGGCTCCCGGTGCTCGTGCTCTCGCAGTACGTCGAGCAGCGCTACGCCCGCGAGCTGTTCGCGGGGGACGTGCGCGGTCTCGGCTACGTGCTCAAGGACCGCGTCACGGACGTCGACGAGCTGCTCGACGCGATCAACCGCGTCGCGTCGGGCGGGACCGTCATCGACCCCGAGGTGGTCGCGCAGATCATGGCGCGCGCGACCCGCACCGGGCTCGAGCTGCTCACCCCGCGGGAGCACGAGGTCATGGCGCTCGTCGCCGAAGGCCGCTCCAACTCCGCGATCGCCGAGCGCCTGTTCATCGGGCTGCCGGCCGTGGAGAAGCACGTCACCTCGATCCTCACGAAGCTCGGGCTCCCGCCCGACTCCGACGACCACCGTCGCGTGCTGGCCGTCCTGCGCTGGCTCGAGCACCGACCGAACGGAGAGTCATGACCACCGTCCTGGACCAGCCCACCGGCACCCCGCCGGTTCCCACGCGGCGACCGCCGCTGTCACCCGGCGGGCGGGCGCTCGCGTGGGTCGGCGGCAGCATCGGCGTCGTCCTCGCCATCTGGTCGTCGCTCAGCGTCGCGAGCCTCATCGCCCGTGAGAAGACCACCGACGAGGCGACGCACGAAGCACGAGACGTCGTCGAGCTCGTCGCCGACGGCCGGGTCGCCGTGGCCGCGGCACCGCCCGGGTCCGACGAGGTGCACGTCGACCGTGAGGCGCGCTTCGCCTTCTCCGAGCCGCGCTACTCGACCACGCTGACCGACGACCGCCTCGTCGTCTCCTACCGCTGCAGCATGAGCTGGGTGTTCACGTGCGACACGTCGCTCGACGTGACGCTGCCGGCCGGCACGCAGCTCGTCGTGCGGAGCTCGTCCGGCGACGTCCGCGTCGCGGGGATCGTGGGCGACGTCGACCTGAGGACGAGCGACGGCAAGGTCGACGCCCGAGACCTCGGGGGCGACGTGATCGCCCGGTCCAGCAACGGCGACGTGGTCGTCGTCGACGCCGCCGGCGCGGTGCTGGCGACCACGAGCGACGGGTCCGTGACCGTCCGGGGCGCCGCGTCCGTCGAGGCGAGGTCGAGCAACGGCCACGTCGAGGTCGAGGACGTCGCGGGCGACGTGGTCGCACGTTCGAGCAACGGTCGCGTCGAGGTCGCGAACGCCCGCAGCGACATCACCGCCACCTCGAGCAACGGCGACGTGCGGGTGTACGGCACGGGCGAGCCCGTGGCGCTCGACATCGACACGTCGAACGGCGGCCGGAACGTCGAGGCGCCGACCGACCCCGCCGCGACGGTGCGCGTGACCATCCGCTCGTCGAACGGCTCGGTCTCCTACCTCCCGCCGCGCGGCTGAGGACCTGGGCGCGCGGAGGGGCGCGCCCACTGACGACGAGGGCCCCGACCGGATCCGTCCGGCCGGGGCCCTCGTCCCACCCCTGGGCGGTGCGTCGTCAGCGAGCGCGTGTGACGCGCAGGCGCCAGCCGATCACCGCGGCACCGGCCGCGACGAGCAGGAGGACGAGCGCGGTCACGAGCGCCTGGTGCGCACCGACCTCAAGCGTCGCCGAGTAGGTGGCGTCGTCGGGATACTGGGTCGAGACGTACCAACGGTTGCCCCACCGGATGAGCTCGCCGACCCCGAGCAGGCCGGTCAGCACCGCGACCGCCCGGGCGAGGCGGCGTCCGCGCCCCTCGCTGCCGTGCATCGGCTGTGTCATCGCACTCATGCGGCCAGCGTACGAGAGCGCAGTTGGTGCGAGGGCGGAAATGCGAGAGCCCGGGCCGACTGACTCGTCGGCCCGGGCTCTGCGCTGGTCGGGGTGGCGGGATTTGAACCCACGACCTCTTCGTCCCGAACGAAGCGCGCTACCAAGCTGCGCCACACCCCGTGAAGCCTGCTCAGACTACCCGACACGTCCCGCATCTCCGAAATCCATGCCGCGTGCCGAACCCCACACCGACCCACCCGCGCCCCGCCCTTCTCCGCACAGGCGCCCACCACCCCGCGAGCGCGGTAGATCGCACGCGAGCGCGCGCCCGGACCGCCGGCGCTCGCGACGCATCTACCGCGCTCGCGATGGACTTGCCGCGCTCGGGGTGGTTCGACCGCGCTCGCGCACGTGACCTGGCGCGCCCCGGCGAGCGGGTGGGTGCGTGCGGGTGCGCGGTGAGGACGCGAGCGCGGTAGATCGGGTGCGAGCGCGCGCCCGGAGCGCCAGCGCTCGCGACGGATCTGCCGCGCTCGCGATGGATCTATCGCGCTCGGGTGGTGCGACCGCGCCCGCGCACGCGACCTGGCGCGCCCCGGCGAGCGCGTGGGTGCGTGCGGGTGCGCGGTGAGGACGCGAGCGCGGTAGATCGGGTGCGAGCGCGCCATCGGAGCGCCGGCGCTCGCGACGGATCTGCCGCGCTCGCGATGGATCTGGCGCGCTTGCGGGGGGGGGCGTGAGGGGTCAGGCCGGGGTGAGGGTCAGGAGGGTGGCTTCGGGGCGGCAGGCGAAGCGGACCGGCGTGTACGGGCTCGTGCCGAGGCCCGCGCTCACGTGCAGCCACGTCGAGTCGGCGCCGCCGGGGGCGTCCGGGCGCGGGCCCGGCCAGCCGTGCAGGCCCTTGGCCCGGCTCGGGTCGAGGTCGCAGTTCGTGACCAGCGCGCCCCAGCCCGGGACCGCGAGCTGACCGCCGTGCGTGTGGCCCGCGAGGACGAGGTCCGCGTCGTCGGCCAGCATGGCGTCCAGGACGCGGCGGTACGGCGCGTGCGTGACCCCGACGTGCAGGTCGACGGACAGCCCGTCCGACGAGACGCCGGACGCCGCAGCCGACGAGGCGGCGGACGGGGAGCGGGGGGTGGTGCGGGCGTCGTCGGGGCCGCCGGCGGCCGGGAAGCGGTCGCGGTCCAGGTGCGCGTCGTCGGTCCCGACGAACGACACCCGCCGCCCGTCGAGGTCCAGCACGCCGCGGCGGTTGTCGAGGTCCAGCCAGCCCGCGGAACGGAACAGCCGGATCAGCTCCCGCCAGGGCATCGCGCGCGGCGGCCTCGGGGGAGCGGTGCGTGCGTCGGGCAGCAGGTAGCGCGCGGGGTTCTTCGGCTGCGGCGCGACGTAGTCGTTGGAGCCCATCACGAAGACCCCGGGGCGCTCGAGCAGCGGTTCGAGCGCGTGCGCGAGCGGCCCGAACGACTCGAGGTCGGCCCAGTTGTCACCGGTGTCGACGACGAGGTGCGGGTCGAGCGACGCGAGCTCGCGCACCCACGCGACCTTGCGGTCCTGCGACGGCGTCAGGTGCAGGTCCGAGAGGTGCAGGATGCGCAGCGGGTCGTGACCCGCGGGCAGCAGGGGCACGGTGGCCTCACGCAGCGTGTACCAGCGGGCCTCGACGAGGGACCAGGTCAGCGCCCCGGCGGCGAGCGCGACGAGCCCGCCCGCGGCCTTCGCCGCGGACGCGCCCGTCACGGCCGGTTCGCGGAGTCGTCGCGCCCGCGGTCCCGGTCACGTCCGGGCGGGCCCTTCTCGTCGTCCTTCTTGCACTCGGGACGGTTCGGGTCGTCCTTGCAGGGGTCCCAGTTCTGCTGCGACCCGTCGGACAGCCGCAGCGTGATGACCGAGCCGGCGACGGCCCAGCCCTGCGGGTCCTGCTCGGCGACGCGGCCGGCCTCGAGCGCCGAGGGCACACGCTGCGTCGAGACGACGACCTGGAACCCGCGAGCGGCGAGCGCGCTGCGCGCCTCGTTCTCCTTCATGCCGATGACGTTCGGCACGGAGATCTTCTTGCCGTGGACGAGGTCGTTCGGCGGGGTGTCGAAGCCGGGGTTGTCGCCGCCGCCGAGCGCGGCGTTCATGAACCGGACCCAGGTGGGCGCGGCGATCGACGAGCCCCACGGCCCGGCGCCGAACCCGCTGTAGTTGCGGCCGTTGATCGTCAGCCCGTGCATGGACTTCATCGCGTCGGTGTGGCCGACCCACACGGCCGCGGCGAGGCGCGGGGTGTACCCGACGAACCAGGTGTGCTCGTTGTGCGTCGTGGTGCCGGTCTTGCCTGCCGCCGCGAAGCCCGGCCGTGCGATGCCCTTGGCCGTGCCGTTCCAGACGTTGCTGAGCGCGTAGTTCATCGCCTTGGCGACGCCCTCGTCGATCTTCTGGCTGCAGTTGGCGCTCGGGACCTTGAGCTCCTCACCGTTGCTGTCCGTGGCCTTGAGGATCGCGACCGGCTGGCAGTAGACACCGTTGGCGGCGAACGTGGCGAACGCGTTGGCCATCGTCAGCGGGGCCACCGACTGGGAACCGAGGACGTTCGCGGGCAGCGGGTCGACGGGGCCGTCCTTCGCCAGGCCGCCGGCCTTGTGGACACCGATCTCCGCTGCGCCGGTGAAGATGTCGCACAGGTTGATCTTGCTGGCCATCGCGACGTAGCCCGAGTTCACCGAGTTCATCGTCGCCTGCAGCACCGTCATGACGGCGCCCTTGCCCTCGGCGTTGCCGAACTCCCACGTCCCGCTGAGGTTGGTGCAGGGCGCATTGAACTCCGACAGGTTGTACTTCAGCTTCGTGCCGTTGATCGTCTCGCCCAGCGCGTGGCCTTCCTTGAGCCACTGCAGGAGCGTGAACGGCTTGAAGGTCGAGCCCGGCGGGAAGCCGGACGCGCTGCCGTACTTGTTGTCGGTGTTGAAGTTGACCGCGGTCTCGCGCTTCCCGTGGTCCTGGGTGTTGTTGTAGATCCGGTTCTGGGCCATGGCCTTGATCTGGCCGGTCCCGGGCTCCACGACGATCATCGCCGTGCCGATGCCGGACGGGTCGTCGACCGGGACCCCGGCCTTGACCTCCTTGTCGGCGTCGGCCTGCATCTGCTTGTCGAGCGTGGTCCAGATCGTCAGACCGCCGCGGTACAGGCGGCCGAGGCGCTCTTCCTCGGTCTTGCCGAACGCCTCGTCGTTGCGGATGACCTTGGTGACGTAGTCGCAGAAGTACCCGGCGCCGGCGATGGCGACGTTCGCGGACATGCAGCCGCGCTTGGGGGTCTGGACGTTGAGCGTGTCCTCGATCGGTGTCGCCTTGCCGGTGTCGTACTCCTCCTGCGTGATGTACTTCTCGCGCAGCATGAGCCCGAGGACGACGTTGCGACGCTTCTCGGCGCGCTCCGGGTGCAGGGTCGGGTCCCAGTACGACGGGGACTTGGTGATCCCTGCGATGGTCGCGGCGCGCAGGTAGTCGAGCTTGAGCGCGCGCATGCCGAAGTAGCGCTGCGCCGCGGACTCGACGCCCCAGACCGACGAGCCGAACTGGGCGATGTTGAGGTACTTCTCGAGGATCTCGTCCTTGGACATGGTCTTCTCGAGCGTGATCGCGAGCTTCGCCTCGCGGAGCTTGCGCGCGATGCCCTCGGTGCCCTCGCTGGCGCGCGCGTTGTTGATCGCGGCCTGCTTCTCCTCCTCCGTCTCGGCGGAGTCCGCGGCCTCGATCAGCACGTTCTTGACGTACTGCTGCGTGAGGGTCGAGGCGCCCTCCTGCGAGTCGTCGTCCATCGCGTTGCGCGCGGCGGCACGCACCATGCCCATCACGTCGACGCCCGCGTGCTCGTAGAACCGCCGGTCCTCGGTCGCGATCACCGCCTCCTGCATGATCGGGGCGATCTCGTCGAGCGGCACGACGACGCGGTCCTGGTGGTAGATGGTCGCCAGGAGCGTGCCGTCGGACGCGAGGATGCGCGACTTCTGGGGCAGCGCCTTCTGCTCGAGCGCCGTCGGGAGGTCGTCGAACGCGGTCTGCGACATCTCGGTGAGGCCGTTCGCGATCGCGACGCCGGGCAGCGCGAGACCTGCGGCGAGCACGCCACCCAGGCCGGCGACGAGCACGAAGGACAGCAGGAGGGCCAGCGCCTGGAAGGCGTTGACCTGTCGACCTCGTGCGCGGGCAGTCTTCGGCATGCCCGCCAGGGTAGTCGGAGCCCCCGTGGACCCGGGCCTGGGCGGCCGTCCGGCTCGGAGCCTGCACCGGACCTGCACAACCGGCACCGCCACCAGGACAAACGTCCTACTCGGGGCATATCGCAGCCCCGACGACGGGTGTCACCCGATTGCGGGAGCGCGTCCACACCTCGGGATGACCCGAACGGAGTCTCGTCAACACCCCTGGTCGCACGCTAGTTTTCGGGGCAAACGCCTCGTCTGTGTGGTAGCTGCACGTGAGGTGGCAACCACGAAGCGACGACGCAACAGGGGGAGCGCGGTGACAGCGACCAAGGAAGGCCACTGGACCGCGTCCGCGGCGTGCGGCTCCGGGAGCGTCTCACCCGACGCGCTGTTCGTCGAGGGCTCCGCCCAGCGCGACGCGCGTTCGGTGTGCCAGCAGTGCCCGGTGCGGCTCGAGTGCCTCGCGGACGCGCTCGACAACCGGATGGACTTCGGTGTGTGGGGCGGCATGACCGAGCGCGAGCGGCGTGCGCTGCTGCGCCGCCGGCCCGAGGTGCGCTCGTGGTGGTCCGAGCTGGTGCCCACGGGCGAGCTCGTCCCGAGCTGACGCCGCCCGGACGCTCCACGCACGCGCCCTCGCCTCCCGCCGAACCCGCCGTCGGCACCGGGCTGACCGTGCCCTCGTCGGCTGGCTAGGGTGTGGCCATGGCGACCAAGTGGGAGTACGCGACCGTCCCCCTCATCATCCACATGACCAAGGCGATCCTGGACCAGTGGGGCAGCGACGGGTGGGAGCTCGTGCAGGTGGTGCCCGGGCCCGGTGACGGGCTCGTCGCGTACCTCAAGCGTCCGCTGGAGGCCTGATGGGCGCCGCGCAGCGGCTCGCCGAGCTCGGGTTGAGCCTGCCCGCGGTGGCGGCGCCCGTCGCGGCGTACGTGCCCGCGGTGCGCAGCGGCCGGTACGTGCACACGTCCGGCCAGCTCCCGTTCGTCGACGGCACGCTGCCGGCCACGGGCAAGGTGGGCGCGGACGTGGGTCCCGACGAGGCCGCGGCGCTCGCGCGCACGGCCGCGATCAACGCGCTCGCGGCGGTCGCGGCGCTGGTCGAGCGCGAGGGTGGCCCGGCGGGGGCCGACGCGCTCGACCGGGTCGTGCGCGTCGTCAAGGTCGTCGGGTTCGTCGCGAGCGACCCGTCGTTCACCGCCCAGCCCGCGGTGATCAACGGCGCGAGCCTGCTGCTGCACGACGTGCTGGGCGAGGCGGGCGTGCACGCACGGTCCGCGGTCGGCGTCGCGGTGCTGCCGCTGGACTCGCCGGTCGAGGTCGAGATCGTCGTCGAGCTCGCCGACTGACGCCCCGCGCACCCTCGAGCACCCCAGGACGCAGAACGGCCCGGACGACGAACCGTCCGGGCCGTTCTGCGTGTGGCGAGGTCAGCGTGCGCGGCGCTCCAGGCGGTCGACGTCGAGCAGCACGACCGCGCGGCCCTCGCGACGGACCCACCCGCGCGCGGCGAAGTCGGCGAGCGCCTTGTTGACGGTCTCGCGCGACGCACCGACGAGCTGCGCGAGCTCCTCCTGCGTGAGGTCGTGCGCGACGCGCACACCTTCGTCGACCTGCTCGCCGAACCGCGTCGACAGGTCGAGCAGGGCCTTCGCGACGCGGCCGGGGACGTCGGAGAACACCAGGTCCGCGAGCGCCTCGTTGGTGCGGCGCAGGCGGCGGGCCAGGGCCTGCAGCAGGTGGCGCGCGACGTCGGGCTTGTCGGCCAGCCAGCGCACCAGCTCGTCGTGGTCGAGCTCGAGCAGGACCGCGTCGGCGACGACCGTGGCGGTCGCGGTGCGCGGACCCGGGTCGAACATCGACAGCTCACCGAACATCTCGCCCGGGCCGAGCACCGCGAGCAGGTTCTCGCGGCCGTCGCTCGACCGGCGGCCGAGCTTGATCTTGCCGTCGCGCACGATGTAGAGCCGGTCGCCCGGCTCTCCCTCATGGAACAGCACGTCGCCGCGTACCGCCTCCATCGGGGTCATGTTCGCGACGAGCGCGAGAGCCGACTCCTCGTCGAGACCCACGAACAGCGGTGCCGACAGCACGACGTCCTCAGCCACGGTCGCTCCTTACTCCAACTCTGGTCAGCTGACCCGCACCCGCCGTACCGAGGTCCGGACGACGAGATCCACGCCACAGTCTGCCGCATCGCGGCGCGGTGTCTCCTCGAGGGGCGGTGGGTCACCGCCGGGCGGGGGGCCCGGCGAGCAGGTCGCCGGCGCCCGTGGGGTCGTCGGCGAGGTGTGAGATCAGGCTGTCCGTGGTCCGCGCGAGCGCGGCGGTGACGCCCTGCTCGTACGACGCGAGGCGGTCGTCGAGGGCGCGCAGGCGGTCGAGCTCGGCGACGTCGGCCGGCGCGGGTTCGGGCAGCAGGTGCATGAGCTCGTCCATGTGCGGCACGGCGAGCGAGATGTCGAGCGGGAGCTGGAACGCGACGTCCTCACCCAGCGGGTCGGGGCGGGCGGCGCTCGCGACGGCGAGGTCGATGCGCGCGCGCACCAGGCGGCGCCACCACACGACGCGCGCCTTCTCGGCGCGGAGGGCTCGGCGGTCGAGTCGCAGGCTGCGCACCTTGTGGTCGCCGCCAGGAGTCATCTGCGTGCTCCTCCTCGTCCCGTTGACCTCTGTCCCTACGGCCGTTGGCCCGTCCTACTTGAGAGTTCCATCCTTTCCTGTCACCCAGATCACCCCGTGGGAGCAACGGCACGACGAGGGTGCTGCCCGACTGCGGGCGTGTCGGCGGCGGGTCGTAGGCTGCGCGGGTGACGAGACGGACGTCTGTGCACGTGGAGAGCCCTGTGCACGTGGAGAGCCCTGTGCACGTGGAGAGCCCTGTGCACGTGGAGAGCCCTGTGCACGTGGAGACCCCTCTG